>NZ_PYUI01000017.1 GCF_003097355.1 Arthrobacter sp. H-02-3 | reverse complement strand
CCGCCACCCCACGTCGACCCCCGCCAAACACCCCGACGCAACAAATACTTCCGCCCCGATATGCCCCGGCAGTGATTGCGTCACCCGAGCGAGTCACTCGGCGGGGACGATTCAAAGCGGCGCGTCATCCGGGACGTGGAATCCGGGCGGGACCTGGGGGCCAGCCGGGACCTGGTGCCCGGGCGGGAGACCGGACAGGAGTCTGGAGGCCAAACGTCGGCCCGAGGGAGTTCCCCGCGCGTTATCGTCTTCAGGCGGCCCAGGGAATTGGAAACCTGGCTGGCGGAAGAAACCGCGGCCCGGGCCGAAAGCCTCTGAGTCACAACGGCCGATACGTGTCTAGGGTGGAGGCATGGACCAACGCCGTCTGCTGCTGCGGGCAGTGAAGTCGTTCCACACCTTCGCCTGGTTCACAATCGAGGCCTGCATGGCCTACGTCCTCTATACGGGTATCAGGGGCCGCACCGACCGGAAAGCGGGCGCTGCCGCCGTCGTGGTCGCGGTAGAGACGCTGATCTTCGCCGCGAACGGCTTCCACTGTCCGCTGACCGCCGTCGAGCGGGACCTCGGCGACGGCAAAGGCACGGTCACGGATATCTACCTGCCGCATTGGTTCGCGCGAAACCTGCCCGGGATCCACGTCCCGCTCATCGTCGCCGCCGCACTGCTGCACTGGCGGAACTGGCGCATCCACGCGGTCCGGGACAGCCAGCGCAGGCTCCTGCTGGGTCGATAGGCCCCACGCGCGCTGACGCCGTCGCCACGATGCCTTTGAATCGGCTTCCCGCCGAACGGCGCACCGGCCGTGCCCGCGAGGCTGCCCCGGAAGCCGCGTGCGCCGTCCGGAGGCTGCCCGGATTGCGGGTAATCTTAGAGAGTTCCGGAGCCGGCACGGTCCCTCCGGAAGAGTTCATGGCAGGCAGCAAAAGGCGAGGTTGATGGTCCACATCTGGAACGATCTGTCCGAAGTCCCGTCGGACTTTGGTCCTTCGGTTGTCACGTTCGGCAATTTCGACGGCGTGCACCGCGGCCACCAGCAGGTGCTGTCGCAGCTCATCCGCACCGCCCGCTTGAACCACGCCCGCGCCGTCGCGATCACCTTCGATCCGCACCCCGCGCAGGTGCACCGTCCGGAATCGGCTCCCGAGCTGATCATGGGGCTGGAGGACAAGCTCGTGGCACTGGGTGAGCTCGGCCTCGATGCCGTACTGGTGATGAAGTACTCGCTGGAGCTCGCCAGCCACACACCTGAAGAATTTGTCTCCACGGTCCTTGTGGACGCCCTGAAAGCGAGCCACGTGGTGATCGGCCACGATGCCCGGTTCGGCCGCGGCAATTCCGGCGACCTCTCCACCATGCAGGAACTGGGCAGGAAGTTCGGTTTCGAGGTGCTGGTCATCAGTGAGTTCGGCTCTGAAGGCTTCCCCATCCACGACGACGCCGGCACGGACCGCCGCTGTTCGTCCACGTGGGTGCGCGAGGCCCTCCGCGCCGGCGACGTTGCCACCGCCGCTGCCGTACTGGGGAGACCGCACCGGATGCGCGGCGAGGTGGTGCACGGTGCCGCACGCGGCCGCGACCTTGGCTTCCCCACGGCAAACCTGGCGTCGACGGCGAGCGGGTACATTCCCGCGGACGGCATCTACGCCGGCTGGCTCGTGGACCAGGCCGGGACCCGCTGGCCTGCGGCCATCTCCGTGGGCTCCAACCCCACGTTCGACGGCGTGAGCCGTCAGGTAGAAGCCCACGTGATCGACCGCCCGGAGGAGTCCGTAGAGGACTTCGATCTGTACGACCAGACAGTTGTGGTGGAATTCGTCTCCAGGCTGCGCGGCATGGTGGCGTACCGTGGGCCTGAGGCATTGGTGGAGCAGATGCGTCTGGACGTCGTCCAGGCCCATGACATCCTGTTCGCCCGCTGACAGCGGGGCCGGACCGGCGTCCAACCCCGCGCCGACGGCGTTCTGACTCACTGGAGCCGCGCGCTGAATCACAGCCAGGCGGCAAGGAAGGCAAGAGACGTGACCATCGAGAAGAACACGAGGGAGCTGGACAGGGACATCGTCCGCGACTTCAGCACGCGGATGAGCTACGCATCCTATTTGCAGTTGCCCACCCTGCTCAGCGCCCAGCAGCCTGTCAGCACCCCGGAACACCACGACGAGATGTTGTTCATCATCCAGCACCAGACCACGGAGCTGTGGCTGAAGCTGGTGCTGCACGAGCTTCGCAGCGCCGCCGCCTGGCTGCGTTCTGACGACCTCGGCTCCGCCCTCAAAGCGATCGCCCGCGTCAAGCACATCCAGAAGACCCTTACCGAGCAGTGGTCCGTGCTGGCCACCCTCACGCCCACCGAGTACTCGCAGTTCCGCGGCTTCCTCGGCAACTCGTCCGGGTTCCAGTCCAGCCAGTACCGGGCGGTCGAGTTCCTGCTCGGCAACAAGAACGCCAAGATGCTTCCGGTCTTCGAATCGGACCCCGAGGCCCACGAAATGCTGCGCGAACTGCTCGACGCCCCCAGCATCTACGACGACTTCCTGGCGTATCTCAAGCGCCAGGGCTTCGACGTCCCGGCCTCCGTGCTGGAACGCGACGTCACCAAGGCCCACGAGTTCTGCCCGGAATTGGTTCCGGTGTTCAAGTACATCTACGAGAACGCCGCCGACAACTGGGGTGCCTATGAGGCCTGCGAGGAACTCGTGGACCTCGAGGACAACTTCCAGCTCTGGCGCTTCCGCCACCTGCGCACCGTCCAGCGCACCATCGGAATGAAGGCCGGCACCGGCGGGTCCAGCGGGGCCGCGTTCTTGCAGAAGGCCCTGGAACTGACCTTCTTCCCGGAGCTCTTCGCAGTGCGGACGGAGATCGGCCAGTGAACGCGATCAATGCGGAGACCGCAGGCAACACTACCGACGCCCTGTGGCAGCGCGCCCGCGACCTCGATGCCGCGGATCCGCTCGCAAACTACCGGGAACACTTCGTCGGCACGGACACCGACCTGTCCTACCTTGACGGGAACTCGCTCGGACGGCCGCTCAAACGGACCATCACCGACATCAGCACCTTCATCCAGGACAGCTGGGGCGGCCGCCTGATCCGGGGCTGGGATGAGGAGTGGCTCGAACTGCCCCAGGCCATCGGCGACCAGCTCGGCCGCGCGGTGCTCGGTGCGGCGCCCGGACAGACCATCATTGCCGACTCCACCACCGTGGTGCTGTACAAGCTGATCCGCGCCGCCCTGGCCGCCGTCACAGATCCGGCCCGGACCGAAATCGTCCTGGACACGGACAATTTCCCCACCGACCGCTATCTGGTGGAGGGAATCGCCCGCGAACGGGGCCTGACCCTGCGCTGGATCGACGCCGATCCCGCCTCCGGCGTCACCGTCGAGCAGGTGCGGGCCGCGACGGGGCCGGCCACCGCCGTCGTGGTCCTGAGCCAGATCGCCTACCGTTCCGGTTTCCTCGCCGACCTGCCGGCCGTCACCGCCGCAATCCACGACGCCGGCGCCCTGGTGGTGTGGGACCTTTGCCACTCCGCCGGATCGGTGGAGATCGCATTGGACGACGCCGACGTCGACTTTGCGGCAGGCTGCACCTATAAGTACCTGAACGGGGGACCGGGCTCGCCCGCGTTCGCCTACGTCAACGACCGGCACCTGGCCGGGTTGCAGCAGCCGATCTGGGGCTGGATGGGACGCAAGGACGCGTTCGAAATGGGTCCCGGCTACGAGGCCGCTCCCGGCATCCGAGGCTTCCTCAGCGGCACCCCGGCCATCTTCGGGATGCTCGCCATGCGCGGCACACTGGACCTGATCGAGGAAGTGGGCATGGCCGCGCTCCGCGCGAAGTCGCGGGTGCTGACGGCCTTCGCCCTCGAACTCTACGACGCCTGGCTGGCACCGGCCGGCGTGCAGCTGTCCACCCCGCGGGACCCCGAACTGCGCGGCAGCCACGTGACGATCGACCACCCTGCTTTCCGTGAAATGACGGCCGCCTTGTGGGATCAGGACGTGATTCCCGATTTCCGTGCCCCGCAGGGCATCAGGATCGGGCTGTCTCCGCTCAGCACCTCCTTTGAGGAGCTGTACCGCGGCGTCGCTGCCATCCGGGAGCTGCTTTCGGGCCCGGAGAACTGAGCCCCTTCGCCGGCTGGCACGGCAGGCGGTTTCGACAAGATCGCGGACGTGCCACTAAACTAAACGTTGGATCCGGCTGCAGTCCGTGGCGGCTGGTTCCTGTTGTGTACGGGATACCTGGCTTCGGCAGGGTATTCCGGGACGGCACCCCCGGCAGTGAAGTACTGTTTTCGGGCCTCACGGCACATCTCTAGGAGTTAACGTGGCACTTGAAGCCGCTGTAAAGCAGTCCATCATCAAGGAATTCGCAACGTCCGAGGGCGACACCGGTTCGCCGGAGGTCCAGGTTGCAGTCCTGACTCAGCGGATCAAGGATCTCACTGAGCACATGAAGGTGCACAAGCACGACTACCACACCCAGCGCGGTCTGCTGGCCATGGTTGGTCGTCGCAAGCGCATGCTCACCTACCTCAAGAACACTGACATCACCCGCTACCGTCAGCTCATCGAGCGCCTCGGCCTGCGTCGCTAGTCAGCTTTAAGGGGCGGCCCCTTCCGGACCGGAAAGGGCCGCCTTCTTCAGGACAAAACTAAACAGGAGGATCAACCGCATCACGCATTCGCGGTCCTCGGTAGTGATTCCCGGGAACGGCTTCAAGGATTGAAGCCCGGCCCGTGGGTCTCGATCGATGACCGGGTGCAGTGCAGGCCAGTAGACAGATGCTGGGCTGGGTTGATGCGGCTGGGCTCCGTGAACCATGAAACGGAGGTGACTCTCTTGGAGGGTCCCGAAATCCAGTTCTCAGAAGCAGTCATTGACAATGGCCGCTTCGGCAAGCGTGTAATCCGCTTCGAAACCGGCCGTCTTGCCAAGCAGGCCGCCGGCGCAGCGATGGTCTACATCGATGAAGAGACCGCACTGCTGTCCGCCACCACCGCCGGCAAGCACCCGCGTGAAGGCTTCGACTTCTTCCCGCTGACGGTCGACGTCGAAGAGCGCATGTACGCTGCCGGCCGTATCCCGGGCTCGTTCTTCCGCCGCGAAGGCCGCCCCTCCACGGAAGCCATCCTGGCCTGCCGTCTCATGGACCGCCCCCTGCGCCCCGCATTCGTCAAGGGCCTGCGCAACGAGGTCCAAATCGTCGTCACCGTGCTGTCCATCAACCCGGACGAGCTCTACGACGTCGTAGCCATCAACGCTTCCTCGATGTCCACCCAGCTTTCCGGCCTGCCCTTCTCCGGCCCGATCGGCGGCGTCCGCGTTGCCCTCGTCGCCGACGAGCACGGCTCGCAGTGGGTTGCTTTCCCGAAGCACTCCCAGCTTGAGAACGCCGTCTTCAACATGGTCGTTGCCGGCCGCATTGCTGGCGATGACGTCGCCATCATGATGGTTGAAGCCGAAGCCACCGACAACTCCTGGAACCTCATCAAGGAACAGGGCGCCACCGCCCCGACCGAAGAAGTTGTCTCCGAAGGACTTGAGGCCGCCAAGCCGTTCATCAAGGCCCTCTGCGAAGCACAGTCCGACCTGGCGGCCCGCGCCGCCAAGCCGACCGTCGAGTTCCCGGTTTTCCTGGACTACCAGGACGACGTCTACGCCGCCGTCGAGTCCGCTGCCGCCGAGAAGCTGGCAGCCGTCTTCCAGATCGCCGACAAGCAGGAACGCGACACCGCCTCCGACGAGCTCAAGGACGAGGTCACCTCTTCCCTGGCCGGCCAGTTCGAAGGCCGTGAGAAGGAGCTGTCCGCAGCCTTCCGCTCCGTCACGAAGCAGGTTGTGCGCCAGCGCATCCTCAAGGACCAGATCCGCATCGACGGCCGCGGCCTGACGGACATCCGCCAGCTCACCGCCGAGGTTGAGGTCCTGCCCCGCGTTCACGGCTCGGCCATCTTCGAGCGCGGCGAGACGCAGATCATGGGTGTCACCACGCTGAACATGCTCAAGATGGAACAGCAGATCGACTCGCTGTCTCCCGTGACGCGCAAGCGCTACATGCACAACTACAACTTCCCGCCGTACTCCACCGGCGAGACCGGCCGCGTCGGTTCCCCGAAGCGCCGCGAAATCGGTCACGGAGCCCTCGCAGAGCGCGCCATCATGCCGGTGCTGCCCTCCCGCGAGGAATTCCCCTACGCCATCCGCCAGGTGTCTGAGGCCCTCAGCTCCAACGGTTCGACGTCGATGGGTTCCGTCTGCGCGTCCACGCTGTCCCTGCTCAACGCAGGTGTGCCGCTGAAGGCCGCTGTTGCCGGCATCGCCATGGGCCTGGTCTCCGACCAGGTTGACGGTCAGACCCGCTACGCCGCCCTGACCGATATCCTCGGCGCCGAAGATGCTTTCGGCGACATGGACTTCAAGGTTGCCGGTACCTCCGAGTTCGTCACGGCCATCCAGCTGGACACGAAGCTCGACGGCATCCCGGCCTCCGTCCTGGCAGCCGCCCTGAAGCAGGCCCGCGAAGCCCGCCTGCACATCCTGGACGTCCTGAACTCCGCGATCGACACCCCGGACGAGCTCTCCGAGTTCGCGCCGCGCGTCATCGCGGTTAAGATCCCGGTAGACAAGATCGGCGAGGTCATCGGCCCGAAGGGCAAGATGATCAACCAGATCCAGGAAGACACCGGAGCCGACATCTCGATCGAGGACGACGGAACTGTCTACATCGGCGCCACGAACGGCCCGTCTGCCGACGCAGCACGGTCCGCGATCAACGCCATCGCCAACCCGCAGATCCCGGAAATCGGTGAGCGTTACCTGGGCACGGTCGTCAAGACCACCACCTTCGGCGCCTTCGTTTCCCTGACCCCGGGCAAGGACGGTCTGCTGCACATCTCCGAGCTGCGCAAGATCGCCGGTGGCAAGCGCGTGGACAACGTCGAGGACGTCGTCTCCGTCGGCCAGAAGATCCAGGTGGAAATCACCAAGATCGACGACCGCGGCAAGCTCTCCCTGTCGCCCGTTGTGGCCGACGAGGCAGGCTCCGAGGACGCAGACAGCGCTGAGGTCTCCGCGGACGCCGCAGCAGAGTAGTCTCTCCTGACCAAACGGCGGGGCCGGTGGATCATCCACCGGCCCCGCCGATGGTTAAAGCCCTCGTAGGTGTCCCTGCAGATGTTCCTGCTTATGTCCAGGGAGCAGCCGCCGGGGGAGTGGCCCGCTGGTACGATGGCAGGCAGATTTGACGCATTATTTTGATGGTTTATGGAAAGGTCTTGATGACAGTCGTCCCCCTGCCGCTTGAGCAGAATCAGCACGCAGACACCCTGATCCACGGAGCCGACGGCGGTTCCGAGGTTCGCCGCTCGGTCCTTCCCGGCGGCGTCCGCGTGCTGACCGAAGCCATGCCCGGCCAGCGGTCGGCAACCATCGGTTTTTGGGTCGGTGTGGGCTCACGCGACGAGGCCCCCGGGCAGCACGGCTCCACCCACTTCCTGGAACACCTGCTGTTCAAAGGCACCAAGCGCCGGACCGCCCTGGAAATCGCCTCGGCCTTCGACGAGGTCGGCGGGGAATCAAACGCCGCCACCGCGAAGGAAAGCACCTGCTACTTCGCCCGCGTCCTGGACACCGACCTCCCCATGGCGATCGACGTCATCGCCGACATGATCACTGGGGCCGTCCTGGACCCGCAGGAGATGGAGCAGGAACGCGACGTCATCCTCGAGGAAATCGCGATGGACAGCGACGACCCCACGGACGTCGCGCATGAGCACTTTGTCGCCGCCGTCCTCGGATCCCACCCCCTCGGCCGCCCGATCGGCGGCACCCCGGCAGCCATCCGCGCCGTGGCCCGCGACTCGGTGTGGGACCACTACCGCCGTTACTACCGTCCCGACGAGCTCGTGGTCACCGCCGCCGGCGGGCTGGACCACGACGTCGTCTGCGGGCTTGTGGTGGATGCCCTGCACTCCGCCGGCTGGAACCTTGAGCCCGCTGCCGCTCCCGTGCAGCGCCGCTCCACCGAGCGCGCGGACATCACCGGCACCGCCGGCTTGCACGTCGTCAAGCGTCCCGTGGAACAGGCCAATATCATCATGGGGTGCCCGTCGCTGGTCGCCACGGACGACCGCCGCTTCGTCATGAGCGTTCTCAACGCCGTCCTTGGCGGCGGCATGTCGTCCCGGCTCTTCCAGGAGGTCCGCGAGAAGCGCGGACTCGTCTACTCCACCTACTCTTTCGCCTCCTCGTACGCCGACGCCGGCTATTTCGGCATGTACGCCGGCTGCACGCCGTCGAAGGTCCGGCAGGTTATCGAGCTGCTCGGCGCAGAACTGGACAAGCTGGCCTCGGACGGAATCTCCGACGAGGAACTCCGCAAGGCAGTGGGACAGCTGTGCGGCGGCATCGTGCTGGCACTGGAGGACACCGGTTCCCGGATGTCCCGGCTGGGCCGCGCGGAGCTGGTGTCCGGCGAGTACCAGGACATCGACGAGACCCTGCGCCAGATCAAAACCGTCACCGCAGCGGAAGTCCAGGAGCTCGCCCGTCAGCTCGCGGCCGCGCCGCGGACCGTCACGGTGGTGGGTCCGTTTGAGGAAACCGAGACGTTCGGGCTCTAGCTTTGTAAATCGCCGGTCTTTACACCGGCGCAGGCACGGCGTGATGATGGTGGCGGGGTCACTCGGGAGGAACTCCGCATGGGAGGAACTGTGGACCGGCCGCTGCCAGGCAGTGCATGCGCGGCGCTAGAGCCTTTCCTGGGCCGGTGGACGGGGACCACACACTGGGAGGCCTCCGCATGGGGTCCGGCGCGCAGCGCGGAATCCGAGATCATCTTCTCTCCCGCGGCCGCCGGGCTGGCTGTGACACAGAGCTACCGCCACACGGATGAAGACGGATCCCGCTCCGAAGGTCATGGTGTCTTCACAATGGACCCGGATCGCCCCGACACCTTCTGGTACCACGTCAACAGCATGGGGCTGCCGCCCGAGGCGCCCGCGCGCGCGAGCTGGGAAGCCGGCACCCTGACCGTGGAACGACGCAGCGACCGCGGCACCGCGCGGCACACCTTCCGGGTGGACGGCGGCGTCCTGACGCACGCTGCCGGGCTCCGCCTGGGCAAGGCGAGCGAGTTCACCACCTTTATGACCACCGTCTGCCGTCGCGTCCCCGAAGGCGCCTCCATCACGGCCTGAGGTTAGCCGATGCGTCGGGCCGTTGAGGCTTAGCCTCCGGCGAACGGCGGCAGCACGTCCACGACGTCGGCCTGCTGGAGCGTCTTTGCATGGTCACGCACGGCCACCTCGTTGAGCAGGAAGCTGGAACGGGACAGGATGCGTGCCAGCGGCGGTGTACCGGCCGGCGGCTCGGGGCGTTCGACGGCGAGGATCGCCTCAAGCAGCGCGGCGAGGGTGTCGCCGTCGGCGAGGTCGAAGCGTTCTTCATCCACGCCGGCGGCAGCGCGCGCGGCAGCG
The DNA here is from genome assembly GCF_003097355.1 of Arthrobacter sp. H-02-3. Classification (GTDB taxonomy): domain Bacteria; phylum Actinomycetota; class Actinomycetes; order Actinomycetales; family Micrococcaceae; genus Arthrobacter; species Arthrobacter humicola. Next base: position 88,912 of record NZ_PYUI01000017.1, on the reverse strand, counting down.
AAGTAGCGTACGTTCACGAAAAAGTCAGCCTCCGATGGCGCTCATGCTGCGGTCCGGCTGGACAAAGTCGGGGGCGTCGAGCCCCACATGGTCCATGCCGTGGGCCTTGGGCTTGATCCACATGGCATCCTGCCAGCGTTCGGCCAGTCGTTCGTCGCTTGCACCCTCGCGCAGCAGCCCCAGCAGGTCCACTTCCTCGCGCGAGAACAGGCAGCTCATGATCTTGCCTTCGGCAGTGATGCGCGTGCGGCGGCAGTCTGAGCAGAATGGCTCCGTAACGGAGGCGATGATGCCCACGGTGCCGAGCACTGGGCCGGTGGCCTCGCCGGTGCCGGGAACGCGTGCACGCACTTCGAACCGTTCCGCCGGGGCGCCGTCGCGGTCCCGCGGGTCGGAACTGAGCACGTAGTCGGTGGAGAGCAGCCCGCGGATCTCCGCAGCGGTGATCATATTCCGGCGGGTCCAGCCGTGGTCCGCATCCAGCGGCATCTGCTCGATGAAGCGCAACTCATAGCCGCGGTCCAGCGCCCAGGCCAGCAAGGCCGGCGACTCGACGTCGTTGATGCCGCGCATGAGCACGGCGTTGAGCTTGACCGGACCCAGGCCCGCAGCCCAGGCGGCGTCCACGCCGGCGAGGACCTTGTCCAGGAAGGGGCGGCGGGTCAGCTTGGCGAAGGTTTCCTCGTGCAGGGAATCGAGGGAGACATTGATCCGGGAGAGTCCGGCAGCCTTGAGCCCGGCAGCCTTCTTGTCCAGGCCGACGGCGTTGGTGGTCATGGAGATCGGCAGCTCAGGGTGGGCCCGGCGGAGCGCGGAGATAATGTCCAGCAGATCCGCGCGCACCAGCGGCTCGCCTCCGGTCAGCCGGAGTTCGCGCACGCCCAGCATGTCGACGCCGATCCGCACAATCCGCACGATCTCCTCGGCAGACATCACCGCCTGCTTGGACAGCCACTCCAGGCCCTCGGCCGGCATGCAGTACGTGCAGCGCAGGTTGCACTTGTCCGTCAGCGATAAGCGCATGTCCGTGGCACGGCGGCCGTAACGATCGACGAGCCCGGCAGGCAGGCCGTGCGGGCGCCCGGACAGCGCGGCTGCGGCAGGCGTGCCTGTTCCGGGACTGCCTGCCTCGCGGGGCTGGGGCATACCCAGTTGAACTGTCATAGAGTCAGGCTACGCCACCCCGCGGCAGACGTCACAGCCGCGTGACGGCAGGGATATTACGTCTTCGGGAACGATGTCCGGCAGGGCTTCGGATGCCTGCCCGCGGCGCGGCCGCGAACCTATGCTGGAAGCGTGAACACGACCCAGCAGGCCTCGGATGCAACGGAGTACCGGCGCATCCTCCTCGTCGAAGACGAGCCGACCATCGCCGGGGTGGTCCGAGACTATCTCGTCCAGGCGGGATTCCAGGTGGTCCTCGCCGGCGACGGGTTCACGGCCCTGCGCCTGGCCGCGGAACGCCGCCCGGACCTTGTCCTGCTGGACCGGATGCTGCCGGGCCTGGACGGCGTGGAAGTCTGCCGCCGGCTGCGGGCAGCACATAGTGTCCCGGTCATCATGCTCACGGCCCTGGGCACCGAGGACGACCGGATCCTGGGCCTGGAAGCCGGCGCGGACGACTACGTCACCAAACCGTTCTCGCCCCGCGAACTGGTCCTGCGCGTCCGCTCGGTCCTGCGCCGGAGCATTCCCGAATTCAGTCCCGAGCCCTCCATTGAAGTGGGCGGCTTCGACCTCAGCCCGGCCGCGCGCACGGTCACCCGCCACGGCCGGCCCCTGGCGCTGACCGCGCGGGAATTTGACCTGCTGGCCTTCATGCTGCGCCGTCCCCGCCAGGTCTTCAGCCGCGAAGAGCTCATGAAGGCCGTGTGGGGCTGGGATTACGGTGACCTCTCGACGGTGACGGTCCACGTGCGCAGGCTGCGCGAGAAGATCGAGGACGACCCCACCCGCCCCGCCATCCTGAAAACGGTCTGGGGCGTCGGCTACCGGCTGGACCCCAGCGACGAGGAAGAAACCGCCGGTGCAGACCTCTGAACTCCTGACCATCATCGGCTGGGCCGTGGCATGGGGCGCCGTGATCGGGGCCGCATCCCTGCTCGTGCTGAAACCGCTGCGCAAGGCCTCCTTCGCGGTGCAGATCTGTGTGGTGGTCCTCGCCGCCGTGGCGGTCCTGGTCGCCGGAATGGTCAGCGCCTTCAACGCCATGTTCATCTCGGCCCGGGACCTCGAGGTCATGTGGTACGTCCTGGCGGTGGCCTCTGCGGTGGCCGTTGCCATCGCCCTGGTGCTCGGATCGCGGGTGTCGCGGAACGCCAGGGACCTGGTCGAAGCCGCCCGGAGCATCGGCCGCGGCGAGAGCCCGGGGATCCAGTCCCCGGTGATGAGCCACGAACTGGCCGCCCTCGCCGCGGAGCTCGACTCCAGCAGCCGGAAGCTGGAGGCGTCCCGGCAGCGGGAGGCCGCCGTCGAGAACGCCCGCCGCGAACTCGTCAGCTGGATCTCCCACGACCTCCGGACGCCGCTGGCGAGCATGCGGGCCATGACCGAGGCGCTGGAAGACGGCATGGCATCGGATGTCCCCGGCTATTACCGCAAGATCATCGCTCAGACGGACCTCATGGCGGGCATGGTCAACGACCTCCTGGAACTGTCGAAGATCCATGCCGGGACCATGCGGCTCAAAGCCGAGCCGCTGGACCTGTACGACCTCGCCAGCGACGCCATCGCCGACCTCGCCGCGCTAGCGCAGCAGCATGGCGTCACGCTCGACGGCGGCGGCCGGCGCGAGTGCCTGGCTCTCGCCGACGGCCCCTCGATGGGACGCGCCATCCGGAACGTCGTGCTGAACGCCATCGTCCACAGCCCGCCGGGCTCCCGCGTCACCGTCGAAGTGGGGCGGGAAGGGGACCGGGCCGTCGTCGCTGTCACCGACGGCTGCGGCGGGATCCCCGAAGAGGACCTGCCGCATGTCTTCGAGACCGGCTGGCAAAAGAATCCCGCCCGGCGCCCGGCGAGCCGCCTGCCCGCTCCGGACGACGCGGGGGTGCCAGGGTCGGACGAGCCGGCAGGCACCTTGCGCTACAGCGGGGCCGGGCTTGGCCTGAGCATCGTCGCCGGAATCGTCAAGGCCCATGAGGGGACCGTCACCGTGGAGAACGTCGACGGCGGATGCCGCTTCTCGCTGCTGCTTCCCGGCCAGGAGGTCCCTGCCAAGGAGGCCTCCGGCCACGCGACGGCGGTTCGGCCATCCCCGGCGGACGTTCCGTCCGCTGGCGGCCTCGCTCCCGGCGCGTCCTCGGCGGGCGGGGAACAGGACAGGCGTCCGCCGGACCCGGCGGACGAGACGCTCCATACCGGACGCACGCAGTGAACCGCGGCGCGGGCCTGGACGAACAGGGGGCCGAAATGGACAAGGACATGCACAAGCGGTTGGACCAGGACACGGCCCAAGCAACGGATGAGGACACGGGCAAGGCCATGGATAAGGAAATCACCGGTCAGGAGCAACGCGCTGGAACGCAGGTGCAGCAGGGACAGGCCGGGCAACCGCCACGCAAGCAACCGCAGTCCAAGCAAGGCCGGCCCGGGCAAGACCGTTCGAAGGACCGGCGGACGCGGGACCTGTGGGCCGCCGCGGCCGGACTGGTGGCCGTCGGGACCGCAGTGGTGCTCGGCGAACTCACGGCCAGCCTGGTGAGCCCCACAGTTTCTCCCGTGACGGCCGTGGGCGGGGCAGTGATCGATGCCGTCCCGCCGGGCGTCAAAGAATGGGTCATCTCCGTCTTTGGTACCGCGGACAAACTGGCACTCCTCGGTGGCATGGCACTGGTCATCGCCGCGCTCGCCGCCTTGTCCGGGGTCCTGGAAGTGCGGCGCCGATTCGCCGGGGTGGCCGTCATCGCGGTCTTCGGCGCCGTGGGCCTCGTGGCCGTCCTGAGCCGGGCCGACCTGACCGCGAACGCGATCCCCGTCCCGGTGCTGGTGGCACTCGTGGGGATCGCCCTGCTGCGCTGGCTCATCCGCAAACTCGAGACGTGGCTGCCCGACCCGAACGGAGCCCCGGACGGAGCCACGGACGGGGAGCCGGCCGCGGCGACGGTCCCGCCGGAGCCCGACCCGTCCGAAACCCGGGCGGCGGCGCAGCCTGTCCCGGTGGTGGCCCCGGCCGCGGAGACTTCCCCGCCGGAAACCGCTGCCGCCGCGCGGGCCGCCGAGCCTCCGGCCGGCGAGGTCGGACCTGCCCGGCGCCGCTTCCTGCTGGCCCTCGGCGGAACCGCTGCGGTTGCCGCCGTCGCGGGTGTGCTCGCGTCCACCCTCAGGGGAGCCGCCGCCGTCGTCAGTGACGTGCGCAGCAAGCTGGCCATCCCGACGGCCGCCTCACCGGCGCCGCCCATCCCCGCGGGCGCCGAGATCCGGCTGGACGGCCTCGGACCGCTCGTGACCCCCAACAAGGACTTCTACCGGATCGACACCGCCCTGCGCGTGCCTCTGGTGGACCCGGCGCAATGGACGCTGAAGGTCACCGGCCTGGTGGAACGCGAGATTGAACTCGACTTCGCCACCCTTCTGGCCAAACCCCTGACAGAACGCCATGTGACCATCGCCTGCGTCTCCAACGAGGTGGGCGGAGACCTGATCGGCAACGCCAAGTGGCTCGGCTGGCCGGTCCGCGAACTGCTCGCCATGGCCGGACCCAAGCCCGGAGCCGACATGGTGCTCTCCCGAAGCACGGACGGCTGGACGGCCGGGACGCCGCTGGAGGCACTCACAGACAGCCGCGACGCGCTGCTGGTCGTGGGAATGAACGGCGAACCGCTCCCGCTGGAGCACGGTTTCCCGGTCCGGATGATCGTGCCCGGGCTGTACGGCTACGTCTCGGCCACCAAGTGGGTCACCGAACTGAAAGTGACCCGCTACGCGGACGATGTCGCCTACTGGACGCCCCGCGGCTGGAGCGAGCGCGGGCCCATCAAGACCTCGTCCCGCATCGACGTGCCGCAGGACGGGCGCAGCGTGACGGCAGGGACCGTGGTGTTCGGCGGGGTCGCGTGGGACCAGCACACGGGCATCGGCACGGTGGAGCTGCGGGTCAACCGGGGCGACTGGAAACAGGCCGAGCTCGCCCCGGGCATTTCGAAGGACACATGGTACCAATGGAAGCTGGCGCTTCCGCTGACTCCGGGCCGGTACGAGGTCCAGGTCCGGGCCACGGACCTCGAGGGCGTCCCGCAAGTGGAGGAGTCCGCCCCCGTCGCGCCGAGCGGGGCCACCGGCTTTCACACGGTTAGAGTTGACGTGAAATCCTAGTGAGCTGAGCAAAGGTCAGGACACGCATGCACCGCACCGAGACAAGGCACGTCAGCGTGGAAGCGCACCGGGACAAGGTCCGCGCCCTGCTCGCGCCGCTCCGCACCGATGACCGGGTGGAACGGCTCCCGCTGCTTGAAGCCTTGGGCCGGGGACTCGCTGTCGACATCGTGGCACCGCTGGATCTTCCCCCCTTTGCCAACTCGCAGATGGACGGTTTCGCGATCCGCAGCGGCGACGTGCCCGACGGCGGCACGGAACTGCGCGTCGTCGCGCCTGTTCCGGCCGGCGCCGCACCGGCGGAACTAGCCGTCGGCACCGCCGCGCCGATCATGACCGGAGCCATGATGCCGGCCGGAGCCGACGCCGTCGTGCCCATTGAACAGGCAGTGCCCGATTCGTTCCCCGCGCCCGGCGAGTCCGCCACGGTCCGCCTGCCGGCCACGGCTGCCGGAACGTTTGTGCGCGACATCGGCAGTGACATCCGCTCCGGCGAGCCCGCCCTCGGCTCCGGGACATTCCTTGGCCCCGGCCAGCTGGGACTCCTGGCGGCCATGGGCTTCACGGACGTGCCCGTCCGTCCTTCGCTGCGTGTCCTGCTGGTCACCACCGGCGACGAAGTCGTGGAACCGGGCAGCCCGCTGGGACCTGGCAAGATCTTCGACTCCAACGGCACGCTGCTCGAAGCCTCCATGCGCCAGGCCGGCCTCGAGGTCACCCGGACGGCCATTTCCACGGACCGGCCGGATGAGCTCGCCCTGCTGCTGCGCCGGCACGCCCCGGACGTGGACCTGATCGTCACCACCGGTGGTGTCAGCAAGGGCGCCTACGAAGTGGTCCGCCAGGCCATGGCCGGACACGACGTCGAGTTCACTGCAGTGGCCATGCAGCCCGGCGGACCGCAGGGAATCGGCAGCTTCGACGGCGTCCCCGTGCTGGGGTTCCCCGGTAACCCGGTGAGCTGCCTCGTGTCATTTGAAATGTTCCTGCGCCCCGTCCTCACCGAACTCTTCGGCGCTCCCGCGCCGCGGCCCGCCGTCCGGGCCCGGCTGGTCGAGGCGCTGACCTCCCCGCCCGGCAAGCACCAGGTCCGGCGCGGCACCCTGGCTCCGGACGGCACGGTCCGGCTGGAGGGCGGTGCCGGCTCACACCTGGTGCACGCACTGGCCCGTTCCAACGCCCTGGTCCACGTTCCCGAGGGCACAGCGGCTCTCGCTGCGGGCGATGAAGTGGAAGTATGGATTCTGTGAATGAAGCAGAGAACGCTGAGGCAACTCCCGCGCCAGCGGAAAACAGCACAGCGGAAAATAGCGCAGGGGACAACACCCGCCTGACCCACCTCCGCCACGATGGCACGGCCCAGATGGTTGATGTGTCCAACAAGGCGGAGTCCACCCGGGAAGCCACGGCCACCGCGACCGTCCGCAGCACGGCGGAGGTCCTCGCGCTCCTCGGCGGCGGCGAGCTCCCGAAGGGGGACGCCCTGGCCGTTGCCCGCATCGCCGGGATCATGGCGGCGAAAAAGACACCGGATCTCATCCCGCTCTGCCACCCGCTGCCGATCGCCAAGGTCACCATCGACTTCGAGCTCGACACCGCCTCCGTCACGGTGTTTGCCACCGTCAAGACCCGCGGCGTCACCGGGGTCGAGATGGAGGCCCTGACCGCGGCGTCGGTTGCGGCACTGAGCGTCTACGACATGATCAAGGCCGTGGACAAGCACGCGGTCCTGACCGATATCAAAGTGCTCGCCAAAAGTGGCGGCAAGAGCGGGGACTGGACCTTATGAACATGCCCGAACCGCACCGCCACGGCGAAGCCACCGGCCGGAAGGCAGGCGTCGTGATCGCCTCCACCCGCGCGGCCGCCGGCGTCTACGAGGACCTCACGGGGCCCGTCATCGTCGACTGGCTCACCGAACACGGCTTTGAGCCGTTCCCGGCCCTGGTGGTTCCGGACGGGGCTCCGGTGGGAGCCGCGCTGCGTGCCCTGCTGAGCCAGCAGCCGGCCGTCATCATTACCAGCGGCGGCACGGGCCTCAGCCCCACCGACGCGACCCCCGAGGAGACCCTGCCCCTGCTGGACCGGGAAATCCCGGGCATCATGGAAGGCATCCGCAGCGCCGGGACAGCCAAGACGCCCATGGCCATGCTCAGCCGTGGCCACGCGGGCGCGGCTGGCCAGACCTTCATCGTGAACCTGCCCGGATCACCGAAGGGCGTCATGGATGGCCTGAGCGTGCTCGATCCCATCCTTGGACATCTTTGCGACCAGCTGGAAGGCAGTCATGGGCACTGAAACAGGATTTGAAGTCGTGCACGCCGTCCTGAGCGCCGAACCTATCTCGGTGGACCAGGCCATTGCGGCCGTCGAATCGGACACCGCCGGCGCGGTGGTCAGCTTCAGCGGCGTCGTCCGGAACCACGACGGCGGCAAGCAGGTTTCGCGGCTCAGCTACAGCGCCCACCCGACGGCGCACCAGGTGATGGCAGACGTCGTCGCCCGGCTCGTGGCGGAACACTCGGTCCCGGCCGGCGGCCCGGCGTCCGACGGATCTTCGGATGACGGCGGCGCTGAACAGCGTCAGCAGCCGGTGCGGATCTGGGCCGCGCACAGGATTGGCATGCTCGAGATCGGCGACCCCGCCCTGGTCTGCGCCGTTTCCGCAGCGCATCGCGGCCAGGCCTTCGAGGTGTGCGCCGAACTCGTGGACCGGATCAAGGCCCAGGTGCCCATCTGGAAAGAGCAGTTTTTCGCCGACGGCACCGTCGAATGGGTCGGGGCCGGCGAGTAGGCGCACGGCCGTGTAACTCAAGGCCGCCGGTTCCAGAGGGCAACGGCCCCGGCGGTAGGGTTGATGGCATGACCGAACAACTCTCCGTCGCCGTGCTGGGCGCCAACGGGCGCATGGGCGCCGAGGCCGTGAAGGCCATCGACGCCGCCGCGGACCTGACGCTCGTCGCGGCCCTTGGCCGCAACGATTCCCTTGAATCGCTCGTCAGCTCGGGCGCGCAGATCGTGGTGGACCTGACCGTTCCCGAAAGCACCGAAGCGAACGTCCGCTTCGCCGTCGAACACGGCATGCACGCCGTCGTCGGCACTACGGGCTGGGATGCCGGCCGGCTTGCCCGTCTGGAGGAGCTCCTCGCCGACCGGCCCGGAGTCGGCGTCCTCATCGCCCCGAACTTCGCCCTCGGCTCGGTCCTGGCCTCCGCCTTCGCCGCCAAGGCGTCGAAGTACTTCGAGTCCGTTGAAATCATTGAACTGCACCACCCTGACAAGGTAGATGCCCCCTCCGGCACGGCTGTGCGCACGGCGCAGCTGATCTCGGCCGAGCGCACCGCCGCCGGCGTGCCTTCCAGCCCGGACGCCACCACCACGGAACTCGAGGGCGCCCGTGGCAGCGACGTGGAGGGCGTCCGGGTCCACAGCGTCCGGCTCAGCGGCCTCGTCGCGCATCAAGAGGTCCTGCTGGGCGGCCCGGGGGAGCAGCTGACCATCCGCCACGACTCCTTCGACCGCGCCTCCTTCATGCCCGGCGTGCTGCTGGGGATCCGCAATGTCGCCGCACACCCCGGCCTCACCGTGGGGCTCGACGGCTACCTGGACCTGGGGCTCTGAGCCCGATGGCCGCAGCCCTGAGCGCCCTGAAAGCGAACCGCACCAAGATCTGGGTGGGAGCCGTCACCCTTCTGCTTGTCTTCTACCTGGTGGTGTCATTTGAGCGCTCCCTACTCCTGATGTCGGACCAAAACCTCGTGGCGAAGGCGATCGGTGTCGCCTACCTCGTGCTGCCGGTCATCGGAGCGTGGGCCCTGGTCCGGGAATTGCTGTTCGGTGCCCGCACCGAGCGTTTGGCGAAGATCCTCGAAGCCGAAGGCGGACTGCCGGAGGACACGCTGCCGCGCACGCCTGCAGGCCGGATCATCCGCGAAGCCGCCGACCTCGAATTTGAGAAATACCGCGCCGAGGCCGAAGCTGCGCCCGACGACTGGCGGTCCTGGTTCCGGATCAGCTGTGCCTACGATGCCGCCGGCGACCGCAAGCGTGCCCGCGCTTCGATGCGCGACGCCGTACGGATGTTTCGTGCCGGGGCGCAAAAGCCCTAGCCGGCGCTGAGCGTTCCTCCCATATCGGGGAGGAACTGGATAGGATCGGGCGCTATGGCGCTGCGACTTGTTCAGGTGAATTTCAAGGCTCGGGACGACTCCGCGCTCGGTCGGTTTTGGGCCGAGGCGCTCGGCTGGGGTGTTTCCAGCGAGGGCCCCGGTGTGACCAATGTTGAACCCGTGGGCTTCGTCTGGCCGGACCCCGTCGCCATCTGCGTCGATGTCGTCACCGTCCCGGACCCCGAGACGGTAAAGTACCGCGCGCACCTCGAACTCACCTCCACCTCCGTGGCCCATCAGGCGGAGCTGGTCGCGGACCTGTTGGAGCTCGGCGCGACGCCCGCCGACGTGGGCCAGGGTGATGTGCCGTGGACGCTTCTGGCCGACCCCGAGGGCAACCTGTTCCGCGTGCTGGAGCCTCGATCGATCTACCGGGATACCGGGCCGATCGCCGCCGTGGTGGTCAGCTGTGCGGATCCGCGGGCCATGGCCCGGTTCTGGAGCGAGGCGATGGACTGGACTCTGCACGAGGTGACCGACGATCATGCGAGACTGCGTTCCGCCACGGGTGTCGGGCCGTATCTGGAGTTCCTGCGCACGCCCGACGTGAAGACCGTGTGTGGCCGCGTCCATCTAGACCTGATGCCTTACCCCGGTGATGATCAAGCGGCAGAAGTGGCCCGGTTGCGGGCTCTGGGCGCCACTGACGCCGACGTCGGCCAGGGCGATGTGCCGTGGGTGTGCCTCTCCGATTCAGAGGGCAACGAGTTCTGCGTCCTCACCCCGGGCTGACGCAGGGCCTCAGCCCTACACGCGCGTTCAGGCGATGCAGACGCGGAGAACCCGCTTGGCGATCATCCGGCGCGGTCCACCGCCCTCATGGGTGAGACTCCCTAGCGGAGACGGGCCGACTGACGCCCGCGGGCGGGCTGGTAGCGGCCCACCTGGTTGGCGGCATGGGACACCCACTCCAGCGGCCCGCGCCAGATCAGGGACGCGAAGACCCCGCCGACCACCAACATGCCGATGGCCTGCGCCCAGTACACGCCCTCCACGGTCCAGCCGGGCGCCAGCGGCTGATCGTGCAGGGCCGCCATGATGCACAAATGCGCCGTGTAGAGGGTCAAAGTCATGGCCCCGATTCCGCGGAGCGGTAGCAGCAGGTCCAGCTCCACCCATTCGCCCAGCCGGCCCAGCAGCAGGCACACGCCAATCCCGGCGGCGGCGACTCCCGAGGTGTGAAGCAGGTCCAGCGTGGTGCCCGCATGCGGTGCGCTAGTGGCCAGCCACCACACTGAGCCTGACTGGTCGACACCCGCCAGGTTGACCTGCAGCAGACTCCCCAGCGGGTAGGTGGGATCGCCGATCTGCGACTCCAATGCCTGCCGGCCGCCCCAGTCCTCCATCAGGACTGCCCCGAGCCACTTGGCAAAGACCGCCACCGTTGTCCCGGCAGCCAGCAGCAGGAACGGCGTGGCTGCCTTCGACAGCGCCATCCGGCCGATCGCCAGTCCCACCAGGAGATAGGCGATCCACTGCAGGACGGGATAGTAGCCCGTGAGGAAGAGGTCGCCGAGGAGTCTTGCGGGTGTGGCCAGGTCCTCCCAGCCGGGGTTATGTCCCAGCCGCAAGGGCGGATCTGCTGACAGGATCCAGGGCCGCAGCAGGTAGGCCAGCACAGGAGAAGCCAGGATCCATGCGGTCGCGAGGACAAGCAGGCGGTTGACCCCGAGACCGACGAACGGCAGCACGCACAGGAACAGGAGCGCGTAGTGGACCAGAATGACGGCGATGCTGACGTCCAGGCCGCCCAGCGAGAGTCCGACGGCGCCTACCACCAGCGCCCTAAGTGCGATGCCGCGGCGGGCGGCCCAGAGCGCGGAACCCTCTACGGGCTGCTGTTTCCCGGTGGACAGCGCCAAGCCGACGCCGGCCAGCACGGCGAACAGTGCCGAAGCCCGCCCGGAAAACGCGAGCCCGATCCATGTGGGCGTGAGCTGCGCGTTCGACTCGAAGGTCGCCAGGACGTGCGTGGCCATCATGGCCAGTAACGCGAGCCCGCGGGCGGCGTCAATGCCGGCCAGGCGGACGCCGGCGGAGGTGGTCTTGGCGGTCCGGGAAGCAGTGGTCATTCCGCGCGGGGTCATCGTTCGATCGTCTCATGTTAGGCCTGCCCGCAGCGTCACGCAGGCCCCGACAAAGCCTTGTGTTCGAATATATGTTCGAATAAGATGGGCGCATGAACAACGCCTCAGAGCCCGCCTTCCTGACTCCGGATTCACCAGGCCGGAAACCTTCGGGCCGGGATTCCGGCAACACTCCACCCGGCGGCCGTCGGGACGGCTGTGAGGCAGGGGCCGGCGTTCTCAAAGCCATGAGCCCGGGCGTCGTGGACTTCCTCTTCCGGCGGCTGGTCGCCGGAGAGCCGGCAGAGGATGTCCAGTGGGGCCAGGAGGGCACGGCGTTGGCTGTGCAGCCGCCGGGGGCGGAGCTGGCGCGGCGGCTGGCGGAGACGGATCTCGACGCCCTCACTCCGACCGAGTTGTTCCACTACGTGCGGGCGGCCCAGCGGCTCGCGGCCTGGGCGGAGTCTTTGCGCGAATCCGCTGTCGGACGTTACTGCTCGGCGCCCGCGGGAGGGAGGGAGATGCCTAGGATGGCAGAGTGACCACTGGCTCCATAACTGCTCTGACGCTGTCCGCGATCCAATACGAGGCCCTTGACGGCGGCGTTGCCGCCAATGTGCCCGAACACATCCGCCTGATCGAAGACGCCGAGTCCCACGGAGCCCGGCTGGTCATCTTTCCCGAACTCTCGCTGACGGGGTACCGGCTGGACCTGCTGGAGGGGCCCGAAGAGTGGCTGAGCACGGCAGACCGACGGCTGGACGGCATCCGGGAAATCTGCCGCCGGACTGGAATTACCGCCGTGGTCGGGGCCGCCTTCACGCAGGACGACGGCACGCCGCGGCTTGCCTCCCTGGCCATTCACCCATCAGGCGCCATCGAGCCCAGCTTCAAGACCTGGCTGCACGGTCCGGAGCAGGGGATCTTTGTCGCCGGCAGTCACCCCGCGGTCCTGGAGATCGACGGCTGGAAGATCGCATTGGCGATCTGCTTCGACGCCGCCCGCCCCGGTCACGCGGAGTGGGCGGCTGGGGCAGGGGCGGACGTCTATGCCGTCTCGGCCGTCTACACGGCGGGGGAGGACCATCGGCTGGGGCTGCATCTTGGCGCCCGCGCCATGGACAACCGGATGTTCTCCGTCCTGGCGAATCTGGCAGGCACCACGCCACTGGGTCCCTCGTGCGGGCTGAGCGGATTCTGGGGTCCTGACGGACTCCCTTTCCGGCAGGCGGCCGGTACCGGGACGGAAGTGCTGACGGCGAGCCTTCAGCACAGTGTCCTTGCCCGGTTTCGGCGGCCCTGAGCCCGGCCGGAAGGCCGAAACGTGACGCGCGGCCGGGCAAGTTTGACGTTCCTCACACCGCCGCCATTGTCCTAACATGCCGCAGACAAGGTAACGTTTTTCATATGGCTGACTCTGATATTCGCTCTTACACGTTCGGTACCCTCGTGACTGCCATGGTTACGCCTTTCACGACGGACGGTGAGGTCGACTACAAGCAGTCGGCGGAACTGGCGAGCAAGCTCGTCGACGACGGCAATGATGCCCTCGTCATCTCCGGCACCACCGGGGAGACCTCCACGCTCGAGGACGACGAAAAAGAGAAGCTCTTCCGCGTCATCGTCGAGGCCGTCGGCGACCGTGCCAAGGTCATCGCCGGAACCGGGACCAACCACACCTCGCACTCGATCGAGATGGCCAAGCGCGCCGCCAAGGCGGGAGCCCACGGCCAGCTGATCGTCACCCCGTATTACAACAAGCCCAGCCAGGCCGGCATCCAAGCCCACATCGAAGCCGTAGCCGACGCCGCCGACCTCCCCGTCATGGTGTACGACATTCCGGGCCGCGCCGGGGTGCCCATCCTGCCCGAGACCATGATCCGTCTCGCCGACCACCCCCGGATCGTCGCCCTCAAGGATGCGAAGGCTGATTTCGCCGCGCTCACCCAGGTCCTGGCCAACACCGACATCGATGTCTACTCCGGCGACGACGGCCTCACGCTGCCGTGGATGGCCGCAGGTGCCGTCGGCCTTGTCAGCGTCTCCGCGCACGTCGCTACGCGGCAGTTCCGCGCGCTGATCGATGCCGCACTTGCAGGCGATTTTGCTACCGCCCGCACCCTACATTTCGAACTGGACCCCGTGGTCCGCGCAGTGATGACCCACATTCAGGGTGCTGTCGCTGCCAAGCAGGTTCTTAAGTGGCAGGGAGTCCTGCCCAACTCGGTTGTCCGTTTGCCCCTCGTGGAGCCGGACGAGGCCGAGATCGTAATCATCCGCGAGGATTTGGCGGAAGCGGGGATGGTCTTTTCCTGAGCAGGAGCAAATCCTGATCGTGAAAGTCCAGCCCGGTTTCCGCCTGGAAAGTAGTGCACTATGACCCAAACCGCCCTTCCCGGCCTTGTTACGCCGCCCCGCCTCCCGAACAACACCCTGCGGATCGTGCCGCTCGGCGGGCTCGGGGAAATTGGCCGCAACATGACCGTCTTCGAGATCGGGGGCAAGCTCCTCATCGTTGACTGCGGCGTGCTCTTCCCCGAGGAGACCCAGCCCGGCGTCGACCTCATCCTGCCGGATTTCTCCTACATCGAGAACCGTCTCCAGGACATCGTCGCCGTCGTCCTGACCCACGGTCACGAGGACCACATCGGCGCCGTTCCCTACCTCCTGCGCCTGCGCGCCGACATCCCCATCGTGGGCTCGCAGCTCACCCTTGCCCTCATCGAGGCCAAGCTGCAGGAACACCGGATCAAGCCCAACACCAAGATTGTCGTCGAGGGCCAGGTCGAGAAGTTCGGGCCCTTCGAATGCGAGTTCATCGCCGTCAACCACTCCATCCCGGACGCCTTGGCCGTGTTCCTCCGCACCGCGGGCGGCACCGTCCTGCACACCGGTGACTTCAAGATGGACCAGCTGCCGCTCGACGGCCGCATCACCGACCTCCGGCACTTCGCCAAGCTGGGCGAAGAAGGCGTGGACCTGTTCATGTCGGACTCGACCAATGCCGACGTCCCCGGTTTCACCACCGCGGAGAAGGAAATCGGGCCCACCCTGGACCGGCTGTTCGGCCAGGCCTCCAAGCGGATCATCGTCGCGTCCTTCTCCTCCCACGTGCACCGCGTCCAGCAGGTCCTCGACGCCGCCGCCAACCACAACCGCAAGGTTGCCTTCGTGGGGCGCTCCATGGTCCGGAACATGGCCATCGCCGCGAAACTGGGCTACCTGGAAGTCCCGGCCGGGATCCTGGTCGATATCAAGAACATCGACAACCTGCCGGACAACCGGGTTGTACTGATGTCCACCGGCTCCCAGGGCGAGCCCATGGCGGCCCTGTCCCGCATGGCCAACGGCGACCACCGCGTCGTCGTCGGCGAGGGCGACACCGTCATCCTCGCCTCGAGCCTCATCCCGGGTAACGAGAACGCGGTCTTCCGCATCATCAACGGCCTGCTGAAGCTCGGCGCAG
This sequence comes from Arthrobacter sp. H-02-3, assembly GCF_003097355.1. Classification (GTDB taxonomy): domain Bacteria; phylum Actinomycetota; class Actinomycetes; order Actinomycetales; family Micrococcaceae; genus Arthrobacter; species Arthrobacter humicola. The sequence continues at coordinate 73,898 of NZ_PYUI01000017.1, read as the reverse complement.
ATGTCATCCACAAGGGCAACGCCAAGGTGCACGTCTCCGGCCACGCTGCCGCCGGCGAGCTGCTGTACTGCTACAACATCCTTGAGCCGCTCAACGCCATGCCGGTGCACGGCGAAACCCGTCACCTCATCGCCAACGGCAAGATTGCCCTGGAATCCGGTGTGCCGGAGGAAAGCATCCTGCTCGCAGACAACGGCACCGTGATCGATCTCCGCGACCACCAGGCCGACATCGTCGGCCAGGTCGAGGTCGGGTTCGTCTACGTTGACGGCTCCAGCGTGGGTGAAATCACCGACGCCGACCTCAAGGACCGTCAGGTCCTCGGCGACGAAGGTTTCATCTCCATCATCACCGTCATCCACCGGGCCACCGGCAAGGTGGTGTCCGGGCCGGAGATCCACGCCCGCGGCGTGGCCGAGGACGACTCCGTCTTTGACGAGATCATCCCCAAGATCAACGAGGCCCTCGAAGAAGCAGTGCAGAACCGAACCGACCACACGACGCACCAGCTCCAGCAGGTCGTCCGCCGGGTCGTGGGCACCTGGGTGAACCGCAAGCTGCGCCGCAAGCCCATGATCATTCCGGTGGTCCTTGAGGCGTAAGCCTCAGTTGGTTCGCCGGGCGTAAGCCTCAGTTGGTTCGCCGGGCGTAAGCCTCAGTTGGTTCGCCGGGCGTAAGCCTCAGTTGGTTCGCCGGGCGTAAACCCCTTCGCGGACACCGGGCGGATACCCGGGGAACGGCCTTCCCGGCCCGCTCGCAGCCTCAGGGCTACAGCGGACGGGGGAGGCCGTTCGGCGTTGGAACCGGGAACAACATGATCCCGGGCGGCCCGGAAATTCGGGGTTTTAGAGCTGGCATCCGGTACCGTGGCGGGTATGGCGACTCGTACTTCTCCCGCGCCTAGAGGAAACTCAAGCGGCAAATCAGGCAGTTCTCCCGGCCGGGGGTCCAGTCCCGCCGCATCCAAATCTGCCCGGCCGCGGGGCGCCGCAGGTGGGACCGCAGGTAGAACCACCGGCACCGCCCGGACCCGTCAGCTGGCCGCCGTTGAGCCGCCCCAGCCCTGGATTGTCCGGGTGCTCGCCGGTGCATGGCTTGGCATTGGCCACGTGGTCGGCGCCGGCATCCGGCGTGTCGGCCACGACGTCAGCGACCTCGCCCCCGAGGACCGCCGCGACGGTGCCGCACTGTTCAACCTGGCACTGGGCGTCTTCGTCGCCACCTTTGCGTGGTGGGGGTTCCAAGGCTGGCTCCCGGACCTCGTGTTCGCGGTCATCAACGGCACGTTCGGCTGGATGTCCCTGCTGCTGCCGCTCATGCTGTTCGTGTGCGCCTTCCGCCTGTTCCGCCAGCCCGACGACGGCCGCGGCAACAACCGGATCGGCATCGGCTTCCTCATCATGACCTTCGCCGGTTCCGGCCTGGCCCACATCATCGGCGGCCAGCCGACGGTGGCCGACGGCTTCGACGGCCTGCGCAAGGCCGGCGGCATGCTCGGTTACCTCGCCGCCGCCCCGCTGGCCGCAGTCCACCCCGCCGTCCCCGTGGCGGTGTACAGCCTGCTGGCCTTCACCTCACTGCTGATCGTCACGGCGACACCCTTCGGCGCCATCCCCGGCCGCCTCCGGGACGCCTACGAGCACTTGATGGGCATCGACCTGCAGGACGACGACGGCGGGGACCGTCACGACCGCAGCTACCTCTACGAGAACGACGCCGCGGCGGCGCCCAGGAAGAAGCGCAGGCGCCTCTTCGGCAGGGACCATGACGACGACGCCGGCCTGGAAGGCTACGTCGGCGACGAAGCGTTCGAGCGGGCGCTCATTGCCGACGAGGAAGCAGCTGACGACGCGCCGCCCGCCAAACGGGCCAGGGGCGCCAAGGCGCTGGCTGGTGCCGGCCCCGACGTCGAACCCGGTGCCGAGTCCGGCGTCGCACCTGGTGTCCGCCGTCCCACCCAGGCCGAGATCGCCGTTGAGAAGATCAAGGCGGCCCAGGGCCTCGGCGCGGCCGCCGGATCGCCGGGAGACTACGCCACCGAGGCCATCCCGCTGGTGACTCCCGGAATGGTGGCCGCGGGCTCGCTCAACCCCGCCGCCGCGGCAGCCCCGAAGGTCCCCGCCAACCCGGTGGCGCCGGCACCCCTGCCCACCCCGATTCCGCAGCGCACCGAACAGCTCTCGCTGGCCGGCGACGTCACCTACACGCTGCCGGCGTCGGACATGCTGACGCCCGGCTCCATCCCGAAGGAACGCACCGAGGCCAACGACGCGATCGTCGCCTCGCTCACCGAGACCCTGAACCAGTTCAACGTCGATGCCCAGGTGACCGGCTTCAGCCGCGGCCCCACCGTGACCCGCTACGAAATCGAACTGTCCCCGGGCACCAAGGTGGAGCGGGTCACCGCCTTGTCCAAGAACATCTCCTACGCCGTCGCGAGCTCGGACGTGCGCATCCTGAGCCCCATCCCGGGCAAGTCCGCCATCGGCATCGAGATCCCCAACACGGACCGCGAGACCGTGTCCCTGGGCGACGTGCTCCGCAGCCAGAACGCCCGCCGCACCGACCACCCCATGGTCATGGGCGTCGGCAAGGACGTCGAGGGCGGATACGTCGTGGCAAACCTCGCCAAGATGCCACACCTCCTGGTGGCCGGCGCCACCGGCGCCGGCAAGTCCTCGTTCGTGAACTCCATGATCACTTCGATCCTGATGCGGGCCACCCCGGACGAGGTCCGCATGGTCATGGTGGACCCCAAGCGCGTGGAACTCACGGCCTATGAGGGCGTCCCGCACCTCATCACCCCGATCATCACCAACCCGAAGAAGGCCGCCGAGGCGCTGCAGTGGGTGGTCCGGGAAATGGACGCCCGCTACGACGACCTCGCCAACTACGGCTTCAAGCACATCGACGACTTCAACAAGGCCGTCCGGGCCGGCAAGGTCCACCCGCCGGTGGACTCCAAGCGCGTCATCAAGCCCTACCCGTACCTGCTGGTGATCGTGGACGAACTCGCCGACCTCATGATGGTCGCCCCGCGCGACGTCGAAGACTCGATCGTCCGCATCACCCAGCTGGCGCGTGCGGCCGGCATCCACCTCGTTCTCGCCACCCAGCGTCCGTCCGTCGACGTCGTGACCGGCCTGATCAAGGCGAACGTGCCCTCCCGCATGGCCTTCGCCACGTCCTCCGTCACCGACTCCCGGGTGGTCCTGGACCAGCCGGGCGCCGAGAAACTCATCGGCCAGGGCGACGCCCTCTTCCTGCCCATGGGCGCCTCCAAGGCCATGCGCGTCCAGGGCGCGTGGGTCACGGAGTCGGAGATTCACAAGGTGGTCGAACACGTCAAGGGCCAGCTCAAGGCCGTCTACCGGGACGACGTCGCGCCCGAGGCGCAGAAGAAGCAGATCGACGACGACATCGGGGACGACCTCGAAGTCCTCCTCCAGGCGACCGAACTCGTGGTCACCACGCAGTTCGGCTCCACCTCGATGCTGCAGCGCAAGCTCCGTGTCGGCTTCGCGAAGGCCGGACGCCTCATGGACCTGCTCGAGTCCAGGGGAGTGGTGGGACCCTCGGAAGGGTCCAAGGCCCGCGACGTGCTGGTCAAGCCGGATGACCTCGCCGCGGTACTGGCCGCGATGAAGGGGCTCGACGCGCCCGCCGTCGCGGATTCCCAGACGGCGGCGCTGAGCGAGAACGCAAACGCGAACATCGCCCAGGGCGGCTACGCGGAGGACCTCGTGGCGGCTGACCTGGCCAACCGCACCCAGGCGATCGACTACCACGACGGCGCCGACGGCGGCTCCGATGACGAGGACGGCTCGGAGGACGCCTGGTCCCTCACCGGACGGTAGTGCGGGAAGACGGGTAGCCTAGGAAGGTGAATAGCGCCGAAGCCAACGCCGGATCCGCCTCGCGAATCTGGAACCTGCCGAATATCCTGACGATGCTGCGGATAGTGCTGGTGCCGTTCTTCGTCTGGTTCCTCGTCCTCGACGCCCCCGGGCTCCAGGCCCAGAACGGCGTCTGGCGCTGGGCGGCCTCCGTCGTGTTCGCGGTCGCTATCTACACGGACAAGCTCGACGGCGACATCGCCAGGTCCCGCGGACTCGTCACCGACTTCGGGAAGATCGCGGACCCGATCGCCGACAAACTCCTGATCGGCTCGGCCCTGGTCATGCTTTCGCTGCTCCAGGAACTGCCGTGGTGGGTGACGATCCTGATCCTGCTCCGGGAGTGGGGCATCACCGCCCTGCGGTTCTTCGTTATCCGCTACGGCGTCATTCCGGCCTCGCGGGGCGGGAAGCTCAAGACGGTTGTGCAGACGGTGGCGATCTTCCTCTACGTCCTACCGCTGGCATCCATCGCCCCGTGGCTCGGAGTTGTGGCGTTCGTCGTCATGATGGCTGCGCTGGCCATCACGTTGTGGACCGGCGGCGAGTACGTTATCGAGGCCCTCAAACTGCGGGCCGCCGGCATCAAGGCAGAGAAAGCACGGGTAGGGGAGAACAAACCATGACTGATCTGAACGCCACTCCAGACGCCAAGCCGGACCCCAATCTTCATCCCAAGCTGCATCCCAACCTTCACCGGCTGGCGGAGCAGGCCGTCACCGGCGCCATTGGCCGTGGGGTGACCGCTGCCACCGCCGAATCCCTGACGGCCGGAATGGTCGCGGCGATCCTGGCCGACACGCCGGGCGCCTCCGCGATGCTGCAGGGCGGCGTCGTGTCCTACGCCAGCTCGGTCAAGACCGACGTCCTGGGCGTCCCCGCCGGTCTGCTCGACGCCGTCGGTTCCGTGGACGGGCAGGTCGCCGCGGCGATGGCCGACGGTGCCCGGCGCGTCTGTCGCGCCGATATTGGCGTGTCAACCACCGGTGTGGCCGGGCCCGAACCGCACGACGGCAAGGCGGTGGGCACGGTCTTTGTCGGCATCGCGACGGCGGAGGGCTCGACGTCGTACCCCTATTCCTTTGACGGCAGCCGCGCCGAGATCCGCGCCCTCGCGTGCGGCGCGGCCCTGGAACGCCTGCTTGAGGCCCTATCTTCCGAAGGCTACCCGGCGTAAAGTTGCCGGGAACAAAAGTTGATTCCGAATAGTTGTTACATTGTGTCGCTTCCAAATAAGGGAGGCGCCTAGGATGAAAACATCAGCAGAGTCCGCCCCCACCGGCGGACTCGACAGTACGAGGAGCAAGGCGATACAGATGGTAAAGCAGCCCGTATCCGTAAACGGCGTTGTCCGCTGGAAGGATGTGGGCCTCGCCGATCAGGCAAAGAGCGAACAGAAGGAGCGCAAGATGGTAGTACTTCGTCACGAAATCGGTGATGTCCTGCGCGATGTCCGCCAGCGCCAAGGCCGTACCCTCCGCGAAGTTTCGCACAGTGCCCGTGTGTCCTTGGGCTACCTGAGTGAAGTGGAGCGCGGCCAGAAGGAAGCCTCCTCGGAGTTGCTGTCCTCGATCTGCTCGGCCCTCGATGTTCCGCTCTCGAGCATGCTCCGCGAAGTCAGCGACCGCGTCGCGGTCGCCGAGGGTGTCGCGGTTCCGGACACCGTCCCGCAGGAGTTCGCGCAGCGCTACGGCCGCGACCTCGACCGAGAACTCAACTCCGACCTCAACGACGAGCTGGCGAAGGGCCTCCTTTCCGGAGCACGCTAGACGCCAACTCACAGACGTTAGAAAAGGACCCCCGGCTCGGCCGGGGGTCCTTTTCGAGTCTCAGGCGTGTTCGTCCCGGGGGAAGCCATCGCGTTCGTAGGTGGCATTGAGCTTTGCCATGTAGGTGGCGAGAGCCTGTAGGTCTTCGGCCGGCCACTGCGCCAGGCGCTTCCGGAAGACCTCACGCCGGGCGTCCTGGACCTGGTGCATCCTTTCCTCGCCCTCGGGCGTCAGGCGGATGGCCTGCGCCCGGCCATCGAGGGGGTCCGCTTCCTTCGACACGAGGCCGAGGCCCTCGAGGAACGCGATTTGCCGGCTCACCGAGGGTTTGCCGACGCCGATGCTGGAGGCGAGGTCGGTCAGCCGGATAGGTCCTTGCTTGCGGATCACGGTGAGCAGTCCGTACGCAGCGGGTTCCACGTCCGGGTGGACCTCGCGGGAGAGCTGATTGGAAATGGACCGGCCGCGACGCCAGAGCAGGCTCAGCTGGTTTTCGACGGCGTTCAGGGCGGCATCGGCGTCAACGACGGCGTCAACGCCGGTGTCTCCAGGGGAGGAATCTGCGGCGGCCTCGGGTGGGTTGCTCATGGCAACCATTCTAGAGTCCCGCGCCGTGAGAGACTTTACTGGTGCGAATCAGTGACTTTTGGCGGCTTATGGACGACGAGTTCGGTGCCGGGTACTCCCGTGTCCTGAGCAGCTCGCTGGTTCTGGCCGGCGTCGGCGGACGCACCGCGGACCAGGCCCTCAGCGCCGGCATCCCTCCCCGCCAGGTGTGGCTTGCCCTGTGCGACGTCCAGGACGTCCCGCCGGAACGCCGTCTCGGCAGGGACATCAAACCCCGCGACAACGCCGGGCCCAGCTGACGCCTGAAACTCCGCCCGGTATGCCGCCGGATGCGCCGCCGAGCCCCCTGCCGTCAGGGGCCGGCGTCTGACACGCCGCATTATTGTTCGAATATCTGTTCGGATAGGGATATGCTTTTTTTGAGCGTTTTCCACATACGGCGTTTTCCACATAAGGGGTCCCCAGCGACAACTTTGTCGGAGGGTGCCAGTAGCGTCAGTGATGACAGACGAAGGGCCTATACGGCCACTCCACAGCGAGAAAGTATTAGAGGTGTGAATCATGGCCGCAGCCCCGGATCGCCAGAAGGCGCTCGACGCAGCGCTTGCCCAGATTGACAAGCAGTTCGGCAAAGGCTCGGTTATGCGCCTCGGCGACGAAGTCCGTGCGCCCATCGAGGTTATCCCCACCGGCTCCATTGCCCTGGACGTCGCTTTGGGAATTGGCGGCCTGCCCCGCGGCCGTGTCGTGGAAATCTACGGTCCGGAATCCTCCGGTAAGACCACCGTGGCGCTGCACGCCGTTGCCAACGCCCAGCGCCAGGGCGGCATCGCCGCCTTCATCGACGCCGAACACGCCCTCGACCCGGAATACGCCGCCAAGCTGGGCGTCGACACTGACGCCCTCCTGGTCTCCCAGCCGGACACCGGCGAGCAGGCCCTGGAAATCATGGACATGCTCATTGGTTCGGGATCCCTTGACGTCATTGTCATTGACTCGGTTGCAGCGCTCGTTCCCCGTGCCGAAATCGAAGGCGACATGGGCGACAGCCACGTCGGCCTGCAGGCCCGCCTGATGAGCCAGGCCCTCCGCAAGATCACCGGCCGACTGAGCCAGACCAAGACCACGGCCATCTTCATCAACCAGTTGCGCGAAAAGATCGGCGTCTTCTTTGGCTCCCCGGAAACCACCACCGGTGGTAAGGCCCTGAAGTTCTATGCCTCAATCCGCATCGACGTCCGCCGGATCCAGACCCTCAAGGAGGGCGCGGACTCCGTCGGCAACCGCACCAAGGCCAAGATCGTCAAGAACAAGATGGCACCGCCCTTCAAGATCGCCGAGTTCGACATTATCTACGGCCAGGGTATTTCCCGCGAGGGCGGCATCATCGATATGGGTGTCGAGCACGGCCTGATCAAGAAGTCCGGCTCCTGGTTCACCTACGATGGCGACCAGCTGGGCCAGGGCATGGAGAACTCCCGCCGGTTCCTGCGCGACAACCCGGAACTGGCGGCCGAACTCGAGCGCCTGATCAAGGAAAAGCTCGGCGTCGGCGTGAAGGCCCCCGCCGAGACCGAGGAATCACCGAAGCTGAAGGCCGTTGACGGCTTCTAGCCCCGGCACCGGCAGCGGGTCAGGGTTCCGGCAACGGAACCCTGACCCGGTCGCCGGCGACCCCGGCATGGGGCCGACCCGGCGCGGTTCACGAGGAACGCAGGGCTCGCGCAGTTCCCGCGGGTCGAACGGGTCCCGGGGAACCACGGCGCCGTCACCGGAACTGGACCCGGACGCGGATCCTGCGGCGGTGGCACGTGCCATCGTGCTGCGCCAACTGACGAATTCGCCCAAGAGCCGGCTGCAGCTGTCCCGCAAGCTGGCCGAGCGTAACGTCCCCGAGGACGTGGCCGAGGCCGTACTGGACCGCTTCGAGGAAGTGCGGCTGGTTGACGACGCCGAGTTCGCCGACATGTGGGTCCGCAGCAGGTCCCAAACGCGCAAGCTCGCCAAAGGGGCCCTGCGCCGCGAACTGGCGGACAAGGGGATCGACCCGGATACCGCTGCCAGCGCGCTCGATCAGCTCAGCGACGCCGACGAAGAGGCGGCCGCCCGTGAGCTCGTGGAGCGCAAACTGCGGGGATTCACCGGCGACGAGGACCGTGCGGAGCGGGACAAGATCACCCGCCGCCTGGCATCGATGCTTGCCCGCAAGGGTTATCAGCCCGCACTGGCCTTCCGGATCGTCGCCGAGGTGCTCGATGCCGCGGCCGCCGGAGCCGGCGACTAAGGGCTCGCAGCCGCCGTCCCTTCCCGCGCCCGCGCAGGCCCGGCCACAACCGGTTACCCCTAACCGTTACCCTTAACAGGTGAGTTTTACCATTCCCTCCCCAGCGGCCGGCACCACTTCTCCCACAGCGTCTTCGGCAGTCAGCGCAGACGCAACTGCCACGGAGCTCAACTCCGGTTCGGCTCAGCCCCGCACGTACCAGGTACGCACTTTCGGGTGCCAAATGAACGTGCACGATTCCGAGCGTATGGCCGGCATGCTTGAAGCCGCGGGCTACGTACCGTCCACCGGCGAGCTTGCCGACGTCGTGGTCTTCAACACCTGCGCGGTCCGGGAGAACGCCGACAACAAGCTGTACGGGAACCTGGGCATCCTGGCCCCGGTCAAGGCAGCCAATCCCGGCATGCAGATCGCCGTCGGCGGGTGCCTCGCGCAGAAGGACCGGGAGACCATCCTCAAGAAGGCGCCGTGGGTCGACGCGGTCTTCGGCACCCACAACGTCGGTGCCCTTCCTGCCCTGCTGGACCGGGCCCGCCACAACAACGAGGCCCAGCTGGAAATCCTCGAATCGTTGGACGTCTTCCCCTCGACCCTTCCGACCAAGCGAGACTCCGTCTATTCGGGCTGGGTGTCCATCTCGGTTGGCTGCAACAACACCTGCACCTTCTGCATCGTGCCTGCCTTGCGCGGCAAGGAAAAGGACCGCCGCCCGGGGGAGATCCTGGCCGAAATCCAGGCCCTCGTGGACGACGGCGCCATCGAAGTGACTCTCCTGGGGCAGAACGTGAATTCCTATGGCGTCGAGTTCGGCGACCGGCAGGCGTTTTCGAAGCTCCTGCGTGCCTGCGGGGAAATCCCGGGCCTGGAGCGTGTCCGCTTCACGAGTCCGCACCCCGCAGCCTTCACCGACGACGTCATCGACGCCATGGCCGAGACGCCCAACGTCATGCCGCAGCTGCATATGCCCCTGCAGTCCGGCTCGGATAAGGTCCTCAAGGATATGAAGCGGTCCTACCGCTCTGCGAAGTTCCTCGGCATCCTGGACAAGGTCCGTGAGAAGATCCCGCACGCGGCCATCTCCACGGACATCATCGTCGGCTTCCCCGGCGAGACCGAGGAAGACTTCCAGGCCACGCTCGACGTCGTCGAGAAGTCCCGCTTCGCCACCGCCTTCACCTTCCAATACTCCAAGCGGCCCGGCACCCCCGCCGCGGACCTGCCGGACCAGCTCCCGAAGGCCGTGGTCCAGGAGCGCTTCGAGCGCCTCACGGCCCTGCAGGACCGGATTGCTGCCGAGGAAAACGCCCGCCAGCTCGGCCGCCGCGTCGAGGTCATGGTGACCGCCCAGCCCGGCCGCAAGGCGGAGGAAACCCACCGCCTCTCCGGCCGGTCCCAGGACCAGCGGCTGGTGCACTTCTCGGTGCCCGAGGGCGCCGACGTGCCCCGGCCCGGCGACCTCGTGACCGTCACCATCACTGAAGCGGCCGCGTTCCACCTCGTCGCCGACCCCGCCTCGGCGGCGGACTACAGCCTGCGCCGGTCGCGTGCCGGTGACGCCTGGGACCGTTCCCAGGCCGATTCCTGCGGTGCCGGCCCGACGAGCCCGGCTGGCAAAACCGGCGCGTCGGGCAAGGCCGGCGTGTCGTTGGGCATGCCCAGCCTTCCGGTCCGCGGCCGTTAGCGCCGTGCCGGGACCTCAACGCAGCGCCGCCGCGCAGGTGCACGGCCAGCCGGTGACGGCGCCGCAGACGGCGGCAGCGCCGCCGGTGATCGCCGTCGTCGGGCCCACCGGTTCCGGCAAGTCCGACCTCGCCGTTTCGCTGGCGCTGGAACTCAACGGCGAGGTCATCAACACCGATTCCATGCAGTTCTACCGCGGCATGGACATCGGCACGGCCAAGATCACCGACGCCGAACGCAGGGGAGTCCCGCACCACCTCCTGGACATCCTGGACGTGACCGAGGAAGCGAGCGTCTCGGACTTCCAGCAGCAGGCCCGCGCCCTGATCGGAGACATCCACGCCCGCGGGAAGCGGGCCATCCTGGCCGGCGGCTCCGGACTGTACGTCCGTGCCGCGCTCGATGTCCTGGAGTTTCCCGGCACGGATCCGGATATCCGACGGCGCCTGGAGGTCGAACTGGAAACGGCGGGCCCCGCGCCGCTGCGGCAACGGCTGGAAGCCGTGGACCCCGTGTCGGCCGGTAGGCTCGGCGATGCCCGGCGCATCGTCCGCGCCCTGGAAGTCTTCGAACTCACTGGACGCCCGTTCAGCTCCTTCATGCCCGCCCGCGAGTACTTCCAGCCTGCCGTTCAGATCGGGCTCGAAGTCGACAGGGAACTGCTCCGGGAGCGCCTGGCCCTGCGGGTCCACGCCATGGTGGACAGTGGGCTGCTGGAGGAAGTCCGGCGGCTCGACGCCGCGGGGCTCCGCAACGGCAGGACCGCGCCACGGGCCCTCGGCTATGCCCAGTTCCTCCGGGTTCTCGACGGCGCTTCCAACCTCGAGCAGGCCGCGGACGAAACGATCATCGCCACCCGGCAGTTCGCGCGCCGGCAACTGACCTGGTTCCGTGCCGATCCCCGGGTCAACTGGCTGGACTGGCAGGATCCCGCCCTGGTGGCCAGGGCCGCGGCCCTGTGCCGGACGGCGCCCGTTCCGCCGCCGGCGTAGCGTTCCCGTCACGGTGCCGGAGCGCGCCATACGGAACGGTAACCTTGGAGCATGGACGCATCCCAAGCCGTAACCGCCGCCCCTGCCGCCGGCGAGACCGCATCCCTCAGCGGTCTGAAGTTTTCCAAAGGCCACGGAACAGGCAACGACTTTGTCCTGATCGCCGACCCCAACGGCACACTGTCGCTCAGCCCCGATCAGGTCGCGGCGCTCTGCGACCGGCACCGCGGCATCGGCGGCGACGGCCTGATCCGTGCGGTGCCCTCGCGGCTCCTGCCCGAGGGCCAGGAATTGCTGACCGCCCACCCCGACGCCGAGTGGTTCATGGACTACCGAAATGGCGACGGCTCACTGTCTGAGATGTGCGGCAACGGCGTCCGCGTCTTTGTGCACTTCCTCATCGCCGAAGGCCTCGTGAACCTGCCGGCCGGCGAATCCCTCGTCATCGGCACCCGGGGCGGCGTGAAGACGATCGTCCGCACCGCTGCCGGCTATGCCGTCGATATGGGGCCCTGGGCGTTCATTTTTCCGGGCGAGGCGACCGCGCGGGCCATGGATTCGCTCGTCAGCGCCGAGGGGCTGGAGGTGGCCAGGCCTGCCCTGTCGGTCAGCATGGGCAACCCGCACACAGTGGTGGCCCTGGCCGAAATGGCCGAACTTGAGGCCACGCAGCTGTTCACCGCGCCCAAGGTGGATCCGACGCCGCCGCACGGCACCAATGTTGAATTCGTGGTGCCCTCCGAACCACTCGTCCACGACGGCACGGGCACCATCACCATGCGGGTTCACGAGCGGGGGGTGGGGGAAACCCAGTCATGCGGCACCGGTGCCTGCGCCGCCGCCGTCGCCATCCGCCACTGGGCCGGGCAGGGCGCACCGGACGCGTGGAACGTTCACGTTCCCGGCGGAGCGGTCGGTGTGAAATTCTTCGTCGGCCCGGAGGGACACGAACACGTCGAGCTCAGCGGCCCGGCCGTGATCGTGGCTACCGGGACGCTTTCCTGACCCGAAGGATCCGGAACGACTTCGACGTGCTCTCACGGGTCACGGTGAAGCTGGAATCGAGCTCCGCCGCGAGCCAACGCTGCAGCGAATCCGAGCCGAGATTCTTCTGGACCACCAGCCACGCCGATCCGCCCGGCGCCAGCCGCGGAATCCACAGGCGCAGGAGCGCGTGAAGTTCGTCCTTGCCGATCCGGATAGGCGGGTTGGACCAGATGGTGTCAAAACGCAGTTCGGGGTCCACCGCCTCCGGCGTGCTGGCGGTGACGTTGGTGAGTCCCAGCAGTGCGGCGTTTTCGTTGGTCAGGGTCACGCAGCGCTCGTTCACGTCCACCGCGTAGACGCGGGAGTGCGGTGCCCGCAGGGCCATGGTCAGGGCAATCGGGCCCCAGCCGCAGCCGATATCAAGCAGGTTTCCCTGCGGAGCCGGAGCCGGGACATCGGCCAGCAGCACGGCCGTTCCCTTGTCGATCCCGTCCGGGCTGAAGATCCCCGAGGACGTCTGCAGCCGGCGCGTCTCACCGGCAAGGTCCACGGTGAGCGGCTTGCGGGTGAAGGGCCCGGCGGGCTGGGCGCTGAAATAGTGTGCAGACTCCATAATGGGCCAGATTAGTTGGCGGTCCACCCGAATGGGAAACTGGACGGGACTCGGAACGGCGTCCGGGCCCGGGTACACAACGGAACGGCCGCGGTGCCGGGAAGGAGCGGCCGCCAAGCCTTGGAACGGGGCGTGAACGGTCCCGGCGGCCCTCCCCGAACGGCGCACCCCGGGGGAGCTGGCCGCGTGAACCGGGCGAGCTGCGGCGTCTGCTAGGCTTAAAAGCATGATCTTGATCTCCAAGTAGCCGGCACGGGTCTCATCCCGTCCCCGCAGCGACGCAGGTAAACGCCTTCCGCTCAGTGCTCCATCGCCATGTCGAGTTATCTCGCCGGCAGGTGCACGAAACACTTGGAATCCAGCCGCTTTTCTCGGCAACGCCTTGACGGCGGCCCTTCTTTCCTTGACACCGTGCCTGGCCCGCTTCCGGGCCGGCCCGGCGGACGGCAATTACCTCACTGCGTTCCCCGCAGCCAGGCGCCTCGGGCGCCTCTCCCACCGAGCCGCTCTCTTCACCTAGCTGTTCTCTTTACCTAGCCAGCGCTCCGTCCGGAGCCAGCCCCCCCGGCACCGTTGCCGCGGGCATTCCAGGAGGCCTGCATGACCCCTCGCCGTCAGCCCAGCGCGAATACCGCCCCACAGAGCACCAATCGGCACTATTCTGAAATAGCCGAACCCCTAAAGGAGACCATGACCAGCCAGCCCAACACCGGACCCGATTCAGCCGCCCAGGACATGAGCCCTGAGGAGATCCAGGCTGTTATCGACCGGATCCTCTCCAAGGACGCCCCTGCCCCGAATGCGGGCCGCGGCACCGGAGCCCACGACGCAGCCGGCACGAGTGCCGGCGGCCAGAAGGCGGTCTTCGGCACGGCACAGGCCATCTCGCGCCTGGACGACGTGTACACCAACTTCGACGGCGACCAGCAAGACCTCGAGGAACGCCACGCCCTGCGCCGCAAGGCGGGCCTGTCCACCGAACTCGAGGACGTCACCGAGGTCGAATACCGTCAGCTGCGCCTCGAACGCGTCGTCCTGGCCGGACTCTGGAGCGAAGGTACCCTCGCCGACGCCGAGAACTCCCTGCGTGAACTTGCGGCCCTCGCTGAGACAGCCGGCTCTGAGGTCCTGGACGGGCTCGTCCAGCGCCGGGCCAAGCCCGACCCCGGAACCTTCCTCGGCTCCGGCAAGGCGCAGGAACTCAAAGCCATCGTGATGTCCACGGGCGCCGACACCGTAGTTGTCGACGCCGAACTCGCCCCGTCCCAGCGGCGCGGCCTGGAGGACATCGTCAAGGTCAAAGTCATCGACCGCACCGCGCTCATCCTGGACATCTTCGCGCAGCATGCCAAGAGCCGGGAAGGCAAGGCACAGGTGGAACTGGCCCAGCTCGAATACCTGCTCCCGCGCCTGCGCGGCTGGGGCGAGTCGATGTCCCGCCAGGCCGGTGGCCAGGTGGGCGGCGCCGGCGCCGGCATGGGTTCCCGTGGTCCCGGTGAAACCAAGATTGAACTGGACCGCCGCCGGATCCGCACCCGCATGGCCAAGCTGCGGCGCGAAATCGCCGCCATGAAGCCCGCCCGGGAAACCAAGCGCGCCAACCGCCGTCGTAATGCCGTGCCGTCAGTAGCGATCGCCGGCTACACCAACGCCGGGAAGTCCTCGCTCCTGAACCGCCTGACCGACGCCGGGGTGCTGGTGGAGAACGCCCTGTTCGCCACGCTGGACCCCACCGTGCGCAAGGCAGAAACCGCCGACGGCCTCGGCTACACGCTGGCCGACACCGTGGGATTCGTCCGCTCGCTGCCGACCCAGCTCGTGGAAGCATTCCGCTCCACCCTGGAAGAGGTGGCCGACTCGGACCTCATCCTGCACGTCGTCGACGTCTCGCACCCGGACCCCGAGGGCCAGATCGCCGCAGTCCGGGCAGTCTTCAGCGAAGTCGACGCCCGCAAGGTTCCGGAAATCATCGTCCTGAACAAGGCCGACGCCGCCGACCCGTTTGTGGTCGAACGGCTCAAGCAGCGCGAACCGCGCCACGTGGTGGTCTCGGCACGCACAGGTGAAGGCATCCCGGAACTGCTCAAGGCCATCAGCGACGGCATTCCGCGCCCCGGTGTGAAGCTTGAACTGTTGATCCCGTACAACCGCGGAGATCTGCTCAACAAGCTCCACGAGACCGACGCTGAGATCCTCAGCCTCGAGCACGAGGAAACCGGCACCCGGGCCGTGGTGATGGTGCGCGAAGGACTCGCCGCTGAACTGGATCCCTTCATCAGCAATGACTGAGGCTGCGGTGACCAAAGCCAAGGCCGGATCCCCG
The DNA here is from genome assembly GCF_003097355.1 of Arthrobacter sp. H-02-3. Taxonomy (GTDB): domain Bacteria; phylum Actinomycetota; class Actinomycetes; order Actinomycetales; family Micrococcaceae; genus Arthrobacter; species Arthrobacter humicola. The sequence continues at coordinate 58,787 of NZ_PYUI01000017.1, read as the reverse complement.
GACGCCGGGGCCGCTGACGCGGAACCGGCCGATGGCGGGACGGGTGAGGACGCCGCGGGCGGCAACACGGCCGGCGGGACCGGCGAGGAGTTCGTGATTGAACTGCTCGACCGTGCCGTGTCCGGCATGGGTGGCCAGAGCCGCGACGGCCAGCACGAAATGGCCCGGCAGGTGGCGCGCGCGATCGACAGCGGCGACCACCTGCTGGTCCAGGCCGGCACGGGCACCGGCAAGTCTCTGGCGTACCTGATTCCGCTGATCGCCCACTCGCTGACCAGCAACAAGCCCACCCTGGTCTCCACCGCGACCCTGGCACTGCAGACCCAGATTGTCGGCCGCGACCTGCCCCGGCTGCTCAAGACGATCACCCCGGCCCTGGATCGGCCCGTCAAGGTTGCCCTGGTGAAGGGCCGGTCCAACTATGTGTGCCGGCACAAGATCGAGGGCGGCTTCCCGTCCGAGGAACCGTCCGAGGGACAACTGTTCTCCCTCGGCGAGGACACGTCCGTGCCGCACTTTGCCGCCGCGCTGGGCGGGCCGTCCTCCCAGCTCGGCAAGGAAGTCGTGCGCCTGCGCGAATGGGCGGAGGAGACGGCCACGGGAGACCGGGACGAACTCATGCCCGGTGTCACGGACCGGGCCTGGCGGCAGGTCTCCGTCACGTCCATGGAGTGTCTCGGCGCGCAAAAGTGCCCGCTCGCGGCCGAATGCTTCAGTGAACTGGCCCGGCAGAACGCCGCCGATGCCGACGTCGTGGTCACCAACCACGCCATGCTCGCCGTCAGCGCCTTCGAAGGCCTGGCGGTCCTGCCCGAGTACGACGTCGTGGTGGTGGACGAGGCCCACGAACTGCAGGACCGCGTCACAGGCGCGGTCTCCGGCCAGCTCTCCGTCGCGATGGTCCACGCCGCTGCCTCCGGGGCCCGGAAGCACACCGGCATCACCGTGGACGCCCTGAACAATGCCGCCTCCCACCTGGAACTCGCCATCGACGGCGTCCCCAGCGGGTTGATGCCCAACGGCCTGAACACCGAGCAGCTGGACTGCATCGACCAGTTGCGCGACGCCTGCCGCGCCGCGCTCTCCGATTCCAAGGGGGACAGCTCCACGACGGCCGACGGCGGTCGCCAGCTCGCCCGGTCCCGCCTCATGGTCATCCTGGAACTCTGCGAACGACTCCTGGCCGCGCGGGAAAACCGCGAAGTCGTGTGGTTCTCCCGCAATAGCAGCTTCGACCCGACGCAGGGCTACTTCCAGCCGGACGAGACCGCGCCGGCCTTGATCAATGTGGCTCCGTTGAGCGTCGCGGGGCGGTTGCGTGAAGGACTGTTCGCGGACCACACCGTCATCCTGACATCCGCCACGCTCGCCATCGGAGCGGCGTTCGAGCCGGCCGCCGGAGGCCTCGGCCTGGTCGGCAGCGGCGCCCCGAGCTGGACCGGCGTCGACGTCGGGTCCCCGTTCGACTATCCGAAGCAGGGCATCCTCTATGTCGCCCAGCACCTGCCCAAGCCCGGCCGCGGCACGTCCCCGGAGGCCCTGGACGAACTCGAGAAACTGATCCGTGCCTCCGGCGGGGGCGCCCTGTGCTTGTTTTCCTCCCGGCGGGCGGCGGAGGAGGCCGCCGAGGCGATGCGGCCACGGCTGGGCCTCAGCATCCTGTGTCAGGGGGAGTCGAGCATGACGGCGCTCGTGCGGCAGTTTGCCGACGAGCCGGACACATGTTTGTTCGGCACGATGTCCCTGTGGCAGGGTGTCGACGTTCCCGGGGTGTCCTGCCGCCTGGTGGTCATTGACAGGATTCCGTTCCCGCGGCCGGACGACCCGCTCATGACCGCACGTTCCCGTGCGGTGGCGCAGGCCGGCGGCAACGGCTTCATGTCCGTCTCGGCCACGCACGCCGCAATCCGCCTGGCGCAGGGCGCCGGCCGGCTGATCCGCTCGACCTCGGACAAGGGTGTGGTGGCGGTGCTGGATTCGCGGCTGTCCACGGAGCGCTACGGCGGGTTCCTCCGCGCCGCGCTTCCGCCGTTCTGGCCCACCACGGATCCTTCGATCGCCGTGGCCGCCTTGAAGCGCCTGGCGAAGGACTCCGGAAAGGACTAAAGAGCAGGGGCCGGAGCCACGGCTCCGGCCCCTGGAAGCCGTCCCGGGGGTGGCCACCCCGGGAGGCTTGCCACGGGGTGGCTACAGGGAGCGGAGCACCGAGACGACCTTGCCCATGATCACGGCGTGGTCGCCGAGGATGGGCTCGTACTGGGTGTTTTGCGGCAGCAGCCAGGTGTGGCCGTCGCGCTGGCGGAACGTCTTGACCGTTGCTTCATCATCGAGCAGCGCGGCCACGATGTCGCCGTTCACGGCGTCACCCTGGCGGCGGACAACCACCCAGTCGCCGTCGCAGATGGCGGCATCGATCATCGAGTCGCCGGCCACCTTGAGCATAAAGAGTTCGCCGTGGCCCACCAGCTGGCGCGGCAGGGGCATGACGTCCTCCACCACCTGGTCGGCGAGGATCGGTCCGCCGGCCGCGATGCGTCCGACGAACGGCACCATTGCCGTGTCGGTGGCGCTGGCGAGTTCCGTCACGGAGAGGCCACCGACGGCGCGGAGGCCGCTGGACTTCTCGACGCCCGAAATGGCCCTCGTACCCTCGTCCAGGGTCAGCGGCATGAGCACTTCCATGGCCCTTGGACGCTTTGGGTCGCGACGCAGGTACCCGAGCTTTTCCAGTTGGGACAGTTGATGGGTCACGCTCGACAGGCTGGCGAGTCCGACGGTGTCGCCGATTTCGCGCATGGACGGCGGGTAGCCGTTGTCACTGACGGAGCGCTGGATCGTTTCCAGGATTTTCTTCTGCCGGACGGTCAGGCTCTTGGGGGCCCGGGCAGGCTGGGCGCTCCGTGAGCTGGCCCGGCCGCCGGTGGCTTGTGCTGCCATGTTCGCCAACGCCTTTCCGTTCCACCCGGCCGCCGTGGCTGCTGTCACCGGGAACTTCCGGCCTGAAATGTCAGACCCTCCTGATCAACTACCGATGAACGAGTTCACAAGCTGTTGTTCTTTCCCTCAAAAGTAGGCCAGCGGCAGAGCTTTTTCAAACATTTGTTCTAGCGAGTCTCGACATCGTTCGTTACTAAGTGCTAAAACAGAACTAGCAAAGTTCGAATATGTGTTCGATTTAAGGATTTGCGAGTCGAGTGCATTGTTCGGTTCTATGTTCGAAGGTTCGGCCGGTTGGCGGCGAGTATGTGGAGAACGCCGGCGGCACCGTATGGTCCAGGAGGGCTCAGTTCATGTCAGCATCAAGCGCGTTTCACAGCACTTTTGATCACAGCATCACGGACCGTGGGGTCACCCGGCGGCCGAAGCAGGCGCCGCTGCGGCTCACCCGGCGCGGACGGTTCGTCTTCTTCGGGATCCCGCTGATCCTGCTGGCAGCGCTCATCTTGTCGTTCAGCGGATTCCTCAACGCTCCGGCCAAGGCGGCGGATTCCGCGGACCAGCTCAATGTGACGCCCACTGTTTCCGTGACAGTCCAGCCGGGGGAGTCCCTCTGGGCCATTGCGGGGACCGTCGCGCCGGAACGCGATCCCCGTGACGTCGTGGCCGATATCGTGCAGCTGAACAACCTTGACGCTGCGCGTGTGATGCCGGGCCAGCAGCTGTTCGTTCCGTCCAAGTAGGTACCGCCGGCGCCCGTCCCGGGCGTCACAGTTTCAGCGCCCGTCCCGCTTCCACTTAAACTGGTCACGTGACTGACCAGCTTGAGCGCCTCAACCGACTGCCCCTCCGAACCAATCTGCGCGGCCTGCGACCGTATGGCGCACCCCAGCTGGACGTCCCCATTCTGCTCAACGTCAACGAGAACACCCATGGTGTCCCGGCCGACGTCCGCGCCGCCATCACCGAGGCTGTCAGCGCCGCCGCAGCCGGGCTGAACCGGTATCCGGACCGGGAGTTCACCGAATTGCGGGAAGCCCTGGCCGAGTACCTTGGCCACGGTCTGGGCGCGGAGAACATCTGGGCCGCGAACGGCTCCAACGAAGTCCTTCAGCAAATCCTCCAGGCCTTTGGCGGCCCCGGCCGGACGGCCCTCGGTTTCCCTCCCACATACTCGATGTACCCGCTGCTGGCCGCCGGCACGGACACGGAGTACATCGTCGGCGCCCGCGCGGCGGACTACGGGCTCAGCGCGGAATCGGCTGCCCGCCAGGTCCGGGAACTGCAGCCCAACATTGTCTTCCTATGCTCCCCGAACAACCCCACCGGTACCGGACTGGGTCTTGATGTCGTCGAGGCCGTCTATGACGCCGGCCAGGCCAGCCAGACCATCGTGATCGTCGACGAGGCGTACCACGAGTTTGCCCACGACGGCACACCCAGCGCGCTGACCCTGCTGCCCGGCCGGGAGCGGCTCATCGTCTCGCGCACCATGAGCAAGGCCTTCGCCCTCGCCGGGGCGCGGCTCGGGTACATGGCAGCGGCTCCGGAGGTCACCGACGCCCTGCGGCTGGTCCGTCTGCCGTACCACCTGTCAGCTATCACGCAGGCGACGGCCCTGGCCGCACTGCACCACCGCGTGGCCCTCATGGCCGACGTCGAGGACATCAAGCGCCAGCGCGACCGGATCGTGTCCGAGCTGACCCGCCTGGGCCTCAAGCCGGCGGCTTCCGATTCGAACTACGTGTTCTTCGGCGGCCTGGAGAGCCCGCACGACGTCTGGCAGGGCCTACTGGACGCCGGCGTCCTCATCCGCGACGTCGGCATCCCGGGGCACCTTCGCGTGACCGCGGGCACTGAGACGGAAACCACAGCCTTCCTCGAAGCCCTTGAACGCATCCTGACCAGCCACGCAACGCCGCAGGCCTAGACTTGACGGGGAGCCAGTGCGCCCCGCCAGACTGCCCAGCACCCTGCCTTCTTCCAAAGGACACATCTACATGAGCAACACCGGAGCCACCGCCGCCGAGGGCCGGACCGCACGCATGGAACGGACCACCAGTGAGTCCTCGGTCCTGGTCGAGATCAACCTGGACGGCACCGGGGTCTCGGATATCAGCACGTCGGTCCCGTTCTACGACCACATGCTGACGGCCCTGAGCAAGCACTCGCTGATTGACATGACCGTCAAGGCCACCGGCGACACCCACATCGATGTCCACCACACCGTCGAGGACGTGGCCATCACCTTTGGCGAGGTTCTGCGGACCGCGTTGGGCAACAAGGCCGGAATCCGCCGCTTCGGCGAGGCGACCGTGCCCCTGGATGAGGCCCTCGCGCAGGCCGTCGTCGACGTCTCGGGCCGGCCCTACCTTGTGCACGCCGGCGAGCCGGCAGGCCAGGAATACCACCTGATCGGCGGCCACTTCACCGGCTCGCTGACCCGCCACGTGTTCGAGGCGATCACGCTCCACGCCGGGATCTGCCTTCACATGAACGTCACGGCCGGACGCGACCCCCACCACATCGTCGAGGCCCAGTTCAAGGCGTTCGCCCGGGCCCTGCGCGCAGCCGTCGAACCGGACCCCCGGGTCGAGGGCATCCCGTCCACCAAGGGCGCCCTGTGACCGGCCCGGTCCTGCGCGACGGGGCCATCATCGACCCCGCCGCCGGAACCAAGCCGGTGTCTCCGGAGGGAAAGCCGACCGTCACTGTGCTGGACTACGGTTCCGGCAACGTCCGCTCTGCAGTCCGTGCTCTGGAGCGGGCCGGCGCCGAGGTCATCCTCAGTTCCAAGCCCGAGGACGTCCTCAACGCCGACGGCCTCGTGGTCCCCGGCGTCGGCGCCTTCGAAACCGTCATGCGCGAGCTCAAGTCCGTGGATGCCATCCGCATGATCGGCCGCCGCGTCGCCGGCGGCCGCCCCGTGCTTGCCATCTGCGTGGGACTCCAGGTGCTGTTCGAGGCAGGCGTCGAGCACGGCACGGAAGCCGAAGGCATGGGGGAGTGGCCCGGCAAGGTCGAGTTGCTGCCCGCCGACGTCGTGCCCCATATGGGCTGGAACACCGTCTCCGTCCCGGAGGGATCCAAGTTGTTCGCCGGCGTCGAGGGTGAGCGCTTCTACTTCGTGCACTCCTACGGGGTCCAGCACTGGGACTTCGACGTCATCCAGCCCCGGATGGCGGCGCCCCTGGTGACCTGGTCCGAACACGGTGCCCCGTTCATTGCGGCCGTGGAGAACGGCCCGCTGTGCGCCACGCAGTTCCACCCGGAGAAGTCCGGCGACGCCGGCGCCCGGCTCCTGCGCAACTGGGTCGACAGCCTGCGCCCCGCGGCACCGGAACAGACCGCCTAGATGTGGTCCCTGGTCCTCATGGGCATCGCCGGCCTGCTGGTCGGCGGCGCAATCTCCTTCCGCCAGCAGAAAAGTCCGCGCTGGGTGGAGGTCGTGTTCTACATCCTGGCCGGCATGTCGCTGCTGGCCGCCTATCTTCTGACCCTGCCGGCGTCCTGACGACCGCGCCGCGTTCCTGACCCACCATCCCGAGCTGAGGACACCACGATGACCACCGAAACCCCGCTGTCCGTACTCGAGCTTCTGCCTGCCGTCGACGTCGTCAACGGCCAGGCCGTCCGGCTCGTGCAGGGCGAAGCCGGCAGCGAGACGAGCTACGGCACCCCGCTGGAGGCCGCCCTCAACTGGCAGCAGCAGGGGGCCGAGTGGGTGCATCTGGTGGACCTGGACGCCGCATTCGGGCGCGGCTCCAACGCTGAACTGCTGCGCGAGGTCGTGGGGCGGCTGGACATCAAGGTGGAACTCTCCGGCGGCCTGCGCGACGACGAATCCCTCGAAAAGGCGCTCGACCTCGGCGTGGCCCGCGTGAACCTGGGCACCGCGGCACTGGAGAACCCGGAATGGACCTCCCGGGTAATCGAGCGCTTTGGCGATAAGATCGCCGTCGGCCTCGATGTCCGCGGTACCACGCTCGCCGGCCGCGGCTGGACCAAGGAAGGCGGGGACCTCTGGGAGGTGCTCGGCCGCCTCGAAGACGCCGGCTGCGCCCGGTACGTCGTCACCGACGTGACCAAGGACGGCACCCTCCAGGGCCCCAACGTCGAACTCCTGCGCCAGATGGTCGAGAAGACGGGCAAGCCGGTGGTCGCCTCCGGCGGCATTTCCAGCCTTGAGGACCTGCAGGTCCTGCGGTCCCTGGTGCCGCTCGGCGTCGAGGGCGCCATCATCGGCAAGGCCCTCTACAACGGCAACTTCACACTGCCCCAGGCCCTCGACGTCGCCGGCCGCCGCTAAGCGGTCACCGGTCATGACGCACACCCGCGAGCCCGGCGACACCCACGACCCCCACAACTCAGGGCAGCCGGACGCCGGCGCGGCTCCGGTCCGGCATCTGCCCGGACATATCGCGGCTGCCCTCGCCGGCGCCGGCGGCGCCACGGACTCCGCTGGCCAACCCTGGGCGGGCCGCAGCCTGTCCGGGGAAGCCGCGAAGATCCATAATTTCGAGGACGACGACGGCGCTGCCGACGCCGGCTACCTAGCGGCCGTGGCCAACCTCGCCGCGGGCACCGGCGACGAGGCAGCCGTGGTGGCCGCGCTTGCCACCGCCCGGGTCTTCGTGCCCATCCTGGCCCAGCTCGCCGAGGAGGGGGAAGGCGCCGGCGGCCTCCATGCCGACAAGCAGGCCGATATGGCCCTCGTCACGCTCAAAGCGCCGGACGGACGGACGGCCATGCCGGTCTTCACCTCGGCGGCGTCACTGGAGGCCTGGCATCCGGAGGCCAGGCCGGTGGCGGTCTACGCGGCCCGGGCGGCCCTGTCGGCCGTTGCGGAAGGTGCCGAGCTGCTCGTGCTGGATCCCGGCGCGGACCTGACATTCGTGGTCCGCAGACCGGCGGTCTGGGCACTGGCCCAGCAGCAAACCTGGACGCCGTCGTATGCCGATCCGGAACTCGCGCGCGCCCTCGGGGACAGCGCGGTTGGCTTTCCGGCGGTCCGCCGTGTTGAAATTCATCCGGGGGGTGGAATTGCCTCGGCTACAGCCGATGGCAGGCGGCTCCCCGGCGGGGGATCCGGCCCGGAACTCCGCGTGGTCCTGTACCTTGAGGACGGACTCGACGCCGCCGGCGTGCAGTCCATCGTCGCCGGCCTCAACAACGACTGGGCCCGGAATGAATTCTTTGCCGAGCGGGTTGACTCAATCGAGGTCAAGCTGCAGCGCGCAGCACCATAGCTGACGGCCCAACGGGGGGACCTCCCGGTGCTGCCGTGGGCAGTACCAGAAGGATGTAGTGTCGTGAATTTCGCGCTTTACCGGGAGCTGCTCGCCGTCCGGCCCATCAGGCGGCTCCTGCTGGTCGGGATGATTGCCCGCATACCGCACTCGGCGGCCGGCGTCCTGCTGACCCTGCACATCGTCCTGACCCTCGGCCAGGGCTACGCGGCCGCCGGCGCGGCGGCCGCCGTCATGACGATCGGAATCGCCGTCGGGGCGCCCTGGCGCGGACGCCGGGTCGACACCGTGGGACTGCGCAAGGCGCTCATCCCGTCCGTCATCTCCGAGACCGTGATCTGGTCCATCGTGCCGCACGTCTCCTACGAGGTCCTGCTGCCGTTGGTCTTCGTCGGCGGCCTGCTCACGCTGCCCATCTTCAGCGTGGTGCGGCAGTCCCTGGGCGTACTGGCCGCCGGGGACCAGCGCCGCACCGCCTTCGCCCTCGATGCCATCGCCACCGAGCTGGTCTTCATGATCGGCCCCGCAGTCGGCGCCGTCGTCGCCACCAGCGGGCAGTCGGTCCTGGGCCTGACAATAGTCGGCGTGGCCACGTCCGTCTCCGGACTTTTCCTCATGTGGTTTAATCCGCCCACCCGGAGCGCGGCCCCCGACGCCGGGCTCGAGGCGGAGGAGCTCGAGTGCGCGGAGGCCGCCGTCGTCGCCGCCGCGCCGGCCCACCTCCAGGAGGCCGCGGCCGAACTGGCGCCCCTGGCGGCCGCGGCCGAGGAACGGCGGCAGCGGCGCTCTGGCCTTCGCCACCGGGTCATACACAATTTCAGTTGGTTCACCGCCGCCGTGGGAGCCGTCTTCGCCGTCGCGGCCGGTGCCGGCATGGTCCTCAGCGGCACCGACGTCGGCATCGTCGCAGCCCTCCAGACCGGCGGGCACGAGGGCGAAATCGGGATCGTCTTCGTCTTCTGGTGCGCGGCCTCGGTAGTGGGCGGCATAATCTACGGCGCCATGCACCGGCCCGTCTCGCCGATCCTCCTGCTGTTGGGAATGTCAGCGCTGACGGTCCCGATGGCGTTCGCGACCGATACCTGGACCCTCAGCCTGCTCTCGCTGTTGCCGGGGCTGCTGTGCGCACCGGTGCTGTCCGCGGCCTCGGAAAAGGTGGCCGAACTCGTTGACGAGAGCCGCCGCGGCGAGGCTATGGGCTGGTACGGGTCCTCGCTCACCGGCGGCGTGGCGTTGGGCGCGCCGCTCGCCGGGCTGTTCATCGACGTCATCGGCCCGTCGGCCGGCTTCGTCGCCGTGGGGCTCGCTGGCGTGGCCCTCTGCCTCGTAGGACTCGTCCTGCAGCAGATGCGCCGCCGCCGCCTGGCCCACGCTTGACGCCGGGCCGTCCCTGACAGGGGGACCGCGCCGTGCCCGGCCCCGGGGGCCGCACTGAGTCCCGATGGATCGAAACAGAGTTAACGACGCCGGCGGGCGGACCCGGATGGTCCGCCCGCCGGCGTGTCATAGCTGACGAAAGTGCTGAGGTGGCCGTGGCTAGTTGGCCGTGACTAGTTGACTGGGACTAGTTGACGGGGCCGGTGTACTTCTCGCCCGGGCCCTTGCCCGGAGCGTCGGGGATGATCGATTCCTCGCGGAAGGCCAGCTGCAGCGAACGCAGTCCGTCGCGCAACGGCCCGGCGTGCTGCGAGCCGATTTCCGGTGCCGCGGACGTCACCAGGCCGGCAAGGGCGGTGATGAGTTTGCGGGCCTCGTCCAGGTCCTTGAGTTCCTGGGCATTTTCCTCGGCGGCGAGGCCCAGCTTCACTGCGGCGGCACTCATCAGGTGCACGGCGGCCGTGGTGATGACCTCGATCGCGGGGACTTCCGAGATGTCGCGAATCTGCTGCGAGACGTCGGCCTGTGCGGCTGCGGGCTCGAAGACATGGGAATTACTGTCTGAAGTGCTCATGCTGGTAAGCTTGTCACAGACCGACTGAATGTCGTTATTCTGCAGTGCTTCCTACCTGTGGTGCTAGTTCTTGACTGGTGCTTCCCGGTGTAGGCGGTGCCCGGCGACGCACACGTGCGTTGAGCGGGTATCTTTCTGTAGAATTGACTTTTAGTTTGCAAGCGGAGTTCTCTCCCACCCGCGTCAGCCGCGAAACTTCCTTCGGGAAGCCCCTCCCTCACGGGAGTCAAGGTTGCCGGGTACCTGGTCGGGCACAACCTCGGACTCCGGTCCGGCGAAAGTGCATGCCGCCTCATTGAGGCCGGCAGTTCCGATCTCGAGGCCTTCGATTGCTCCGGCAATTGGGGGCCTTCTCTTTTTGCCGGTGGAATACCCCTCACGAACACAGGAGCTTTAACATTAGCGAGCCAAGAATCAATGAGCGTATCCGCGTCCCCGAGGTGCGGCTGGTCGGCCCTGCAGGCGAACAGGTAGGAATTGTCCGTATTGAGGATGCCCTGCGTTTGGCTGCCGAGTCCGATCTTGATCTCGTTGAAGTTGCACCGCAGGCCAAGCCTCCGGTGTGCAAGCTGATGGACTTCGGCAAGTACAAGTACGAGGCCGCTGTCAAGGCGCGCGAGGCCCGGAAGAATCAGACCAACACGGTCCTGAAGGAAATCCGCTTCCGCCTGAAGATTGACACCCACGACTACGAGACGAAGCGCGGCCACGCGCTCCGCTTCCTCGGCGCTGGTGACAAGGTCAAGGCCATGATTCAGTTCCGCGGCCGTGAGCAGCAGCGTCCCGAGATGGGCATCCGCCTACTCCAGCGTTTCGCGGACGACGTCGCCGAAGTTGGCGTTGTGGAGTCCAGCCCCCGGATCGATGGCCGCAACATGGTCATGGTGGTGGGCCCGCTGAAGAACAAGGCTGAAGCCAAGGCAGAGGCCCGCCGCGCAACGCAGCGTGCGGAAGCCAAGGCTGAGAACGAAGCCAAGGCATCAGGCCGCGTCGACGTCTCCGGCGGCAACGCCCCGCTCACGCAGACGCTGTCCGACCTCCTGCCGGAAGGCTACGTGGTAGCGACGGAGGCTCCTGCAACGGAGGCTCCCGCGGTCGAAGAAGCCAAGGTCGAAGAGACCACGGCTGAAACGGCGGCAGCCACGCACGCCCCGGTCGAGGAAGCCAAGGCCGAGGAGGCTCCGGCCCAGGAAGCCCCGAAGGAAGCTGCTCCCAAGGCAGCCGAGAAGCCGGCAGCAGCCAAGGCTCCCGAGGCTCCGAAGGCGGCCGAGAAGCCGGCAGCAGCCAAGGCTCCCGAGGCTCCGAAGGCCGCTCCGGCCCCGGCTCCCGTGGCTAAGGCCCCCGTGGCTAAGGCTCCGGAGGAGAAGGCTGCGGAATCCGCTCCGGCCGCTCCGGCAGCAGCACCGAAGCCGGTCGCTGCTCCGAAGCCGGTTCCGAGGCCTGCAGCTCCGAAGCCCGCCGCACGGCCGGCCGCCCCCCGGGCTGCCGCCAAGCCCGGCAGCAAGAAGACCAACTAGTTCACGGCTGCCGGACAGCAATGTCCGGCAGCAAGCAACCAGCACGCCGCCCGCAGGGGCGGCTGCACGAAAGAGCTGCAGACTTTTCTGCGGATACGTAAGGAGATCGGTTCCCATGCCGAAGATGAAGACCCACAGCGGTGCTAAGAAGCGCTTCAAGCTGACCGGTAGCGGCAAGCTGCGCCGTCAGCAGGCCAACCGCCGTCACTACCTCGAGCACAAGTCCTCACGGCTGACCCGTCGCCTTGCCGGCGACAAGATCGTCTTCAAGGGCGACGCCAAGGTCATCCGGAAGATGCTCGGCATCTAAGTTCCAAGTTCTCTGATTGCCGGCCACCTGGCGGCAATCAACTACCAAAAAGGCTTCTCAGGCCAGCCGGACTTTTCCGGCAGTAGACGCTTGGGATCAGAATTCTGAAGGAGTACGCACGTGGCACGTGTGAAGAGGGCTGTAAATGCCCACAAGAAGCGCCGGGTTATCCTCGAACGCGCAAAGGGCTACCGCGGACAGCGCTCACGCCTGTACCGCAAGGCCAAAGAGCAGCTGCTGCACTCGTTTGTGTACAGCTACGGCGACCGCAAGAAGAAGAAGGGCGACTTCCGCCGTCTTTGGATCCAGCGCATCAACGCTGCATCCCGCGCCAACGGCCTGACCTACAACCGCCTGATCCAGGGCCTGAAGGCCGCTGAGGTTGAGGTTGACCGCCGCATGCTGGCCGAGCTCGCCGTTTCCGACGCCAACGCCTTCGCCGCGCTGGTCAAGGTCGCCAAGGACGCGCTGCCCGCCGACACGTCAGCTCCGGCTGTCCAGTCTGAGGCCGCTCCGGCTCCGAAGGCCGCCAAGAAGGCTCCCGCGAAGAAGCCTGCTGCCAAGAAGGCCGCCGACGAGGCTGCAAAGTAGTTCCCGCAGCAGTTGAAAAACTGCAGCGTTCAAGAACCGGCTGCGAGAGCAACTAAGGTTCTTATATGAACGAAACCGGGCGCCCGCAAGATCTTCCACTTTCCAACCCCCGAGCTGATCGGGTGAGGAAGGTGGCACAACTTGCCGGGCGCCCGGCCCGTTTAAAGCGTCGCGAGTTCCTGGCGGAGGGGCCGCAGGCGGTCCGGGAGGCCCTCGTCCTACACCAAAAGAGGCTCGCCGCGGGGCAACCCGGCATTGTCTATGAGGTCTACGCGAGCGAGTCCTGCCTGGACCGGCACCCGGATCTGGAGACACTCGCGGAGGGCACCACCGCCTACCTCGCCACCGACGAAGTGCTCGCCGCGATGGCGGACACGGTCACCCCGCAGGGCGTTCTCGCGGTCTGCGGTTTCCTGGACGTTGGCCTCGATGAGGTGCTGGACGCCGGGCCACGGCTGATCGCCGTCCTTTGCCAGGTCCGCGATCCCGGCAACGCCGGAACCGTCCTGCGCGCCGCCGACGCTGCCGGAGCGGACGCGGTGGTCCTGACCGGATCCAGCGTGGACATCTACAACCCCAAAGCGGTGCGTTCGACGGCGGGATCCCTCTTCCACCTGCCGATCGTCCTTGGCGCCGATGCGGCTGACATCGTGGCCCGCTGCAAGGAACGGGGGATCGGCGTCCTCGCCGCCGATGGCTACGGCCAGCTGAACCTGGACCGTCTCCAGGACGAGAATGCGGCCCGCCGGCTGGGCGCGTCCGCCGCGGGATCGGTCTACGCGCTGGAACAGCCCACCGCCTGGCTTTTTGGCAACGAGGCCCAGGGCCTGTCCGAGGACGAAATTGCGCTGGCCGACCACCGGGTGGCCGTGCCGGTCTACGGGCAAGCGGAGAGCCTCAACCTCGGCACCGCGGCCACCGTTTGCCTCTACGCCAGCGCCCGGTCACAGCAGGTGCCCTAAAAACCCGGCTGCCCGAAAAGGCATCCCGGCGCATGCAGGCGCACAAAAAGGCGGGGCCCGCCAAAGGTGGGCTCCGCCGTCGTACTGTTCTGTCTTACTGTTACTAGGGCCTCACTCGAAGCGTGAGGTCAGCCGTACAGAATTATGATGTGGTCTTGTTGCGTCCTGTGATGGCGCCGTAGGCGAGGGCAACCACCAAGCCGCCGACGATGGCCAGGAGCCAGGAACCGAGATTCCAGAATTCCATCTTGCCGCCGCCAAACAGAAGGTCGCCGATCCAGCCACCGACAATGGCTCCGACGACGCCGAGCACGAGGCTGGTAACCCAGCCGCCGCCGACCCTGCCGGGCATGACTGCCTTGACGATTGCACCTACTATGAGTCCGAGAATGATCCAGCCAAGAAAGCCCATGTCTCCTCCTACATATTCGTCGGTATCCAAATTGTGAATCCCGAATATGGCTTCAAGCTAACATAGGCCGGATTACTTGTCAGCAGGGGAGTGCCCAATCGTTACGTGGCGGTATCGGCCCTCCCGCGGTTCGGAGGCCGTCCGGAAACGGGTAGCGTATTCCTTGCGGACGCCGGGTTCTTCCGGCGTCCGGTTACACCCCGGAAGAACCCCGTAAGGAGAAGCTCACGTGGCTGCAAATGGCGGTACCAAGGCGATAATTGCGGCGCTGGCCGCCAACCTGACCATCGCCGTTTTGAAGTTCGTCGCCTATTTTCTGACGCTGTCGTCATCCATGCTGGCCGAAGCCATTCACTCGCTCGCAGACTCCGGCAACCAGTTGCTGCTGCTGGTCGGCGGCAAGCGCGCGGAGCGGGAAGCCAGCCAGGAACACCCCTTTGGCTACGGCCGTGAGCGCTACATCTACGCCTTCATCGTCTCGATTGTGCTGTTCAGCGTCGGCGGTCTCTTTGCGCTCTACGAGGCGTGGGGAAAGATCCAGCACCCGCATGGCATCGAAGGTGACTTCTGGTGGGTGCCGCTGGCTGTGCTGGTGGGCGCGATCATTGCCGAATCCTTCTCGTTCCGGACGGCGATCGCCGAATCCAACCCCCTCCGCGGGAAGCAGAGCTGGGTCAAGTTCATCCGCAACGCCAAGCAGCCGGAACTCCCCGTGATCCTGCTCGAAGATTTCGGCGCCCTCGTGGGCCTCGTCTTCGCGCTCTTCGGCGTAAGCCTGACACTCATCACCGGGAACGGCATCTGGGACGCCCTGGGCACCGCCATGATCGGCCTCCTGCTCGTGGGGATCGCCGTCGTGCTGGCCATGGAAACAAAGTCCCTGCTCCTGGGCGAGTCGGCCACCCGGGACGACGTTGCCAAGATCCGCAGCGCGATCGAAGCTGGCGGCACCGGCATCATTCACCTCAAGACCATGCACCTGGGCCCCGAGGAACTGCTGGTGGCGGCGAAGATCAGCATCGGCCGCACGGACTCCGGCCAGGACATCGCGAAGGCGATTGACGCCGCAGAGGCCCGGATCCGCGAGGCCGTCCCGATCGCCCGGGTCATCTACCTGGAGCCGGATGTGCAGCGGGTCAGTGCGTCCTAACCGGTGGCCGCCGTCGACGGCAGCGCAGTAGAAGGCAGGGCAGTAAAGGCAGCGCCGTAGAAGACAGCGCAGTTAGACGTCAGCAAACAAGAACGGCAGCCCGGTCCAGTACACCGATGGATCGGGCTGCCGTTCTTTGTGGGCGGCGGGGCCGCGGCTACGAGGCCAGCGGCCGCCGGCGTTCCACGGCGCCGCTGATGGCGGCGACCCCGAGGCCCAGGATGGCCAGGACGGCACCCACGAGCGCGGGGGCGACGTAACCCCAGCCCCAGGCGATCACGAGTCCGCCGAGAAAGGCGCCCAAGGCGTTGGCGACGTTGAGCGCCGCATGGTTGAGCGAGGAGGCCAGTGACGGGGCATCAGGCGATGCATCCAGAAGCCTGGTCTGCAAGGCCGGAACCAGCATGGACCCGGCGGCACCGACCACGAACACCATGATCAGCGCCGACCACGCCCAATGGGCCGCAACGGCATAGACCACGAGGGCCACGGCTGTCGCCGGCAGCACCCAGTAGATCGTCCCCATGACGGACTTATCGGCGATCCGGCCGCCAACGATGTTGCCTGCCACCATGCCCACTCCGTACAGCGCCACGACGAGCGGCAGCCACGGCGCCGGGACGCCGGCCACGGATGTCATGGTGTGCGAAATGTAGGTGTAGGTCGCGAAGAAGCCGCCGAAGCCGACGATGCCGACCAGGATGGCGAGCCACACCTGGAGCCGCTTGAGTGCCCCGAGCTCGCGGCGGAAGCTGGCATCGGCGTGCGGCTTCTGGAACGGAACGAACTTCCACAACATGGCGAGCGTGATGATGCCGATCAGGCCGACCAGCAGGAACAGCAGCCTCCACCCGTAGCTCTGGCCCAGCCAGGTAGCGAAGGGAACGCCGATGACGTTGGATACCGTCAGCCCGGCCATGACCATCGAAATGGCCCAGCCCCGCTTGGTCGGCGCCACGAGGGACGCGGCAATCACGGCCGCGACGCCGAAGAAGGCGCCGTGCGGCAGCCCCGCCGCGAACCGTGACACCAGCATGGAGCCGTAGTCAGGGGCGAGGAAGGAACTGAGGTTGGCGATGCTGAAGAAGAGCATGAGCCCCAGGGCCAGATGCTTCCGCGGGAGTTTGGCTCCGACGGCGGCCAGCACGGGCGCACCGACGACGACGCCGAGGGCGTAGGCCGAGATGAGGTGGCCGGCCTCGGGCGTGCTGATGTTCAGGCCCTGCTCAATCTCCTTGAGCAGGCCCATCATGGTGAATTCTGTGGTGCCGATCCCGAACCCGCCCATGGCCAGGGCAATGATGGCGAGGGCAAGGTGACGGGTGCCGGTCTTGGACGACGCCGGAGCTTGTGTGGTGGTTGTCATTCGTCTTTTCGGGTGATTTCCGGGAGATGCCGGGAAGAGTCGGCCAGATAAATATGCTTTATAGAACTGAGAGAGCGTGCCGAATATTCCGCAGGCTGCCCGGCAACGCCTTCACCATTGTCCCTTACCCGTTCCCAGCTGTGACGCCCCCCGCGACGCCGGCCGCCGACGTCGATCCCTGGCGCCCGCCTTAGACTGGGGAGCGTGACTGGACTCATCAACGTCGTCGGCGGCGCAGTAGTGGACTCCCTGGCGGAACCGGGCAAACTCCTTGTGGCGCGGCGCACGGCGCCACCGCAGTTTGCCGGTATGTGGGAGTTCCCGGGCGGAAAAGTGGAGCCGGGCGAAGCAGCCGAAGACGCCCTGCACCGCGAGCTCCGGGAGGAACTCGGTGTGCAGGTCCGGCTCGGAGCCGAGCTGCCCGCGGTGACGGCGGCGGGCTGGCCGCTCAACGAGAAGGCGGCGATGCGGGTCTGGTTCGCCGAACTTGAGGACGGGGAGCCCCGGCCGCTGGAGGACCACGACGAACTGCGCTGGCTTGACCTCCGCAATTCCGAGGACGTCCTGGGCCTGCCGTGGATCCCGGCCGACTTCCCGATCGTCGAAGCGCTCCTGGCCGCCGTCCATGCCGCCAGGCTGCGCGGCGGGGGAGCCGAACTGATCCGCTGACCCGGACACGCCGACCGGCATACGCCCGGCCGCCTCTCGCCAAACGGTCAGGCATGTGCCTACTCTGAACGCAATCGAGAGGAGCAGCCCGTGCAGGTCGGTGTCGGACGAGAACAGCGCGCCGGAGAACGCCGGGTTGCGGCCACGCCGGAAACGGTGCAGCAGCTGACGGCCCTTGGGCTCACACTTGTGGTGGAGAGCGGCGCAGGAACCGAGGCGGGGTTCGCGGACGCAGCGTTCAAAGAGGCCGGCGCCACGGTGATCTCGGAGCTCCCGCTCGCGGCCCTGGACGTCCTGCTGCATGTTCGTCCGCTCGCGCCGGAAACTGCCGCCCGGCTGCGGCCCGGTGCCATCACTGTCGGCCTGGCGTCGCCAGCCTCCGAGTTGCCGACCGTCCGGGCGCTCGCCGCCGCCGGGATCACCTCGTTCGCCCTGGAGCTGCTTCCGAGGATCTCCCGGGCCCAGTCGATGGACGCACTCACTTCGCAGTCCCTTGTCACCGGGTACCGCGCCGTGCTGGAAGCCGCCGTGCGGTATCCGCGGTTCTTCCCGCTCTACATGACGGCCGCCGGTACCATCCCCCCGGCGAGGGTACTGGTCCTGGGAGCCGGTGTCGCCGGCCTGCAGGCCATCGGCACCGCGAAGCGGCTGGGCGCCCGCGTTTCGGCCAACGACATCCGCGCCGCCTCCGCCGACGAGGTCGCCTCGATGGGCGGCACGTTCATCAATCTGGACCTCGACGCGGCGGCGGAAGGAACCGGTGGCTACGCCCGCGCCCTCGGCGAGGACCGGGCGCAACGCCAGCGCAGCCTGCTGGCCCCGCACGTCGCGGCCACGGACATCCTGATCACGACGGCGGCCATCCCGGGCCGGGCCGCTCCCTTGCTGGTAACCACCGACATGGTGACCGGCATGCGGGCAGGGTCCGTCGTCGTCGACCTCGCCGCGGAGTCCGGCGGCAATGTGGAAGGCGTGATCGCCGGCCAGGACATCCAGGTGCCGGTTGAGGGCGGATCTGTCACACTCGTGGGCCTGCAGGACGCCGCGTCCGCCATGCCGTCGGACGCGTCCCGGCTCTTCGCCCGGAACGTCAGCAACTTCCTCGCCCTCATGACCGACGGCGGCACCGTTGCCCCGGACTTCGACGACGACGTGGTCGCCGGAACATGCCTGACCCACGGCGGCGCCGTACGGCATTCCGCCACCGCCGCAGCCCTGGGAGAGGAGGCCTGATGGGCCCCGTTGCGCTGCTGACAGTCGTGGTGCTTGCCGTATTCGTCGGCTTCGAAGTCGTCTCCAAGGTGACCAGCAAGCTGCATACACCGCTCATGTCCGGCGCCAATGCCATCCACGGGATCATCCTCGTCGGCGCCATCATCGTTGCCGGACAAGCCGGCGACCCCTGGGTGCTCGGCATCGCGCTCCTGGCAGTGGTCCTGGCGACCGTGAACCTGGTGGGTGGTTTTGTGGTCACGGACCGGATGCTGGAGATGTTCAGCGTGCACAAGCCCCAGCACAAATCGGCGCAGAAGCCCTCAGGAACCGGTACCGCCAAAGCCGGCGGAACGGCGGCCGAAGGACACACCGGTGACGGCTCCTCCGGCGGCGTCGCAGGGGAGGCGAGATGAGCCTCCTGACCCCGGAATGGACGGCCCTGCTGTATCTGGTGGCTGCCGTCTGCTTCATCCTGGCGCTAAAGGGCCTGAGCTCGCCAAAAACTGCCCGCCGCGGCAACGCCATCGGGGCGGCCGGGGCGCTCGTGGCGGTCATCACGGTGTTCTTCTCTGCCCGGCTGGAGAATATTCCGCTCATCCTGGCCGCCATCGCCGTCGGCTCCGCGATAGCCGTCCCCGTGGCCCGGCGGGTGCAGATGACGCAGATGCCCCAACTGGTGGCACTGTTCAACGGCGTCGGCGGCGGCGCCGCAGCGCTGGTCGCCGCACTCGAACTGAGCCACAGCGAGGATCCGTGGGTGCGCCTGGCGGTCGTCTTCACCATGCTCGTGGGCGCGGTGTCCTTCGCGGGCTCCGCGGTGACCGTGGGCAAGCTGCAGGAACTCATCAGCACCCGTCCGCTGCTGTTTCCCGGGATGCCCTGGGTGATGGGGGCAGTCATGCTCGGGGCGGTCGTCTCAGGGGCGCTGGTCGTCCTGAGCGGGTCCGTCGGCTGGTCGCTGGCGCTGCTGGGCCTGGGGCTCGCGGCAGGTCTGCTGCTCGTGTTGCCGGTGGGCGGGGCGGATGTGCCGATCGTGATCTCGCTGCTGAATGCCTTCACGGGCCTGGCGGTGGCCGCGTCGGGCGTCGTCCTGGGCAACGTCCTGCTGCTCGTCGCCGGAACTCTGGTCGGCGCGAGCGGCACCATCCTGACCAAGGTCATGGCCTCTGCCATGGGGCGCGGAGTCACCGGAATCATGTTCGGCGCCTTCAAGGGCGGCTCGACGGCGGGTTCCACCGCCGTGAGTGACCGGCCCGTACGCTCGTCCTCCCCGGAAGACGTCGCCGTCCAGCTCGGCTATGCCCAGCGCGTGGTGATCGTTCCCGGGTACGGGCTCGCCGTGGCACAAGGCCAGCACACCGTGGCGGAGCTCGCCACAGCTTTGGCCGACCGCGGCATTGATGTGGTGTTCGCCATACATCCCGTGGCGGGACGCATGCCGGGCCACATGAACGTGCTCCTGGCCGAGGCCGATGTGCCGTATGAGTCCCTGCGGGAGCTGGCGGAAATAAATCCCGAGTTCGCCAACACGGACATCGTGCTGGTGGTCGGCGCCAACGACGTCGTCAACCCGGCGGCCAAGTCTTCACCTGGTTCGCCGATCTACGGGATGCCGATCCTGGACGTGGTGCAGGCCCAGCAGGTGGTCTTCCTGAAGCGGTCGATGCGTCCGGGCTTCGCGGGCATCGAAAACGATCTCCTGCACGACCCCAAAACCACGCTCCTGTTCGGGGATGCCAAGGATTCGCTGTCCAAGGTGCTCGGTGCGGTCAAGGCGCTCTGAGGTCAGGGAGCTGGCGCGTTTCAGAACAACGTCGGCTGCGCTGCCTGGTGGCCGGCATGCACCGTGCCGGGGTGCCGGTTAGTGGCGTACCGGGATGTGTCCGGGATGCTTCCAGCCGGGTACTGGGCTTCCTCTTCCCGGGCATCATCGCTGAGATCCGCGTTGCCGCTGAGGTCCCTGTGGCTGAAGCCCTGCGAACCGGAAAAGCCGTGCAGGTCCTTGAAATAGCGGATGCGACCGGCCAGCCACGCCCGGTATTCCTTTGAGGCATAGGACCCGCTGCCGTACAACCGGCGGTACTTGCCCGCCAGGTGCGGATGTTCGCGGGCAATCCACTGCATGAACCACTCACGCGTCCCCGGCTTCAGGTACAGCGCGCCGGCTGTGACCCCCGTGGCGCCGGCCGCTGCCAGGGCCCCGAAGAGGGAGTTGAGGGCGTCGTCACCGTCGGAAAGCCACGGCAGGATCGGCATGGCCATGACGCCGCAGGGCAGGCCTGCTTCCCTGAGCCGGGAAATGAGCTTCAGCCGTGCCCGCGGACCCGGTGTACCGGGCTCCACGGCCTCGGACAGGTGCTCGTTGGTCATGGCCAGCGAGATGCCCACCCCGACCGGCACCTGGGCCGCGGCATGCTTCAGCAGCGGGATGTCCCTGGCCAGGAGCGTGCCTTTAGTGAGGATGGACAGGGGCGTGCCGGAGTCGGCGAGGGCGCCAATGATGCCGGGCATGAGCTGGTAGCGGCCCTCGGCGCGCTGATAGGGGTCCGTGTTGGTGCCGAGGGCCACGTGCTCGTGCCGCCAGGAGGGCCTGGCCAGTTCCCTGCGCAGGACCTCGGCAGCATTGATCTTGACCACCACCTGGCTGTCAAAGTCCAGGCCGGCGTCGAAGTCCAGGTACGTGTGGCTCTTGCGGGCAAAGCAGTAGACGCAGGCATGGCTGCAGCCGCGGTACGGGTTGATGGTCCAGTCGAACGGCATCCGAGAACCCGCGACCACCTTGTTGAGCACCGATTTGGCGGTGACCTCATGGAAAGTGATCCCGGCAAACTCCGGGGTGGAGACGGACCGAACCAGTCCGGCCAGGGGCAGCAGGGCATCGGGGGACGGGGGAGTGGCGGACCCGATATTGGCGGATTCCGACGAGGTGGACGGGCCTCCCGTAGACGCGTCGCTTCCGGAGCTGCCGCGCTTCAGTGATTGTGCATCCCATCTCATGCCACCATTCGAATATATGTTCGACTTAATGTCAAGGATGCCGTCGAACCATGCGGATGAGATTCGGCAGTGCATCGAATGCTTCGGGACCGGATCGTGGAGGCGATCGCCGAGGGTGTGCTGACCGTGGGCAGCTCGTTGGCGGCCACCAGGACGCTCGCTGCGGACTTCGGGATCAACTTTCACACCGTGAACAAGGCGTACGACCTCCTGCGCCAGCAGGGCGTGATTCGGCTCAACCGCAAGTCCGGGGCGGTGGTGACTTCCACGGCCGCGGCCCCGCCGTTCTCCGCCGAGTGGACCGTGAGGGCACGGACCCTCCTGGCGGAGGCCGTGGCCAGAGGACTGCCACCCGACGAGGTTCTCGAGATCTGTCGATCCGTACTCGATTCATTCGGCGCCACACAGCCCGAGGACATGCCATGACCGTTGCCATCGCCCTGAGTTCCATGTTGTCAGCACTGGTGCTCACGCTTGCCCTCGTGCTGCCCTCGATCACCGGCCCGACTGTCCCCTTCGGAGTCCGGGTGCCAGCCCGGCGTGCCGGAGACCCGACGGTGGTCAGGCAGACCCGTATCTACCGATGGCGGGTACTCGTCGGTGGACTCGTTGCCGCCGTGGTCGGCGGCGCCATCTACGGCGTGACCGGTGAAACGGTATTGCTGCCGCTGTCGGTCGTGGTGCTCCTCGGCGTTTTTTACGGCTGCTTCTTCCTGGCCAACCATGAGATCCGGGCCGCCAAGGCCGCCGGAGGCTGGTATGAGGGCCTGCATCAAGGCATTGCGGTGGACACCGGACTGCGGACAGATCCGCCGCGGTTTCCCTGGCTCTGGCTGGCCCCTGCAGTGATCGTCACGGTCACCACGGTGGTGATCGGTGTGGTCAGTTACCCGTCGATGCCCGAGATGCTCGCGGTCCACTATGGCGCGAACGGCGCGCCTAACCGGGTGGCCGCCAAATCGGTCGGCACCGCCTTCTCTCTGGTGTTCGTGCAGATCGGCGTGACCGCGCTGCTGGCGGGTATCGCGGCGGCCATCTTCCACAGCCGGCCCGACCTCGACCCGGCGCACCCGGTAGGCTCCGCGCGCTGGTATCGCCAGTACATGTCCCTGGGCTCCAAGGCGCTGCTCGGGCTGGCCGCGATGATCGACGTGGGGATGCTGGGATCATCGCTGCTGAGGTGGACCGGGACGGTCACGCGGTGGGCGCCGCTGATGGTCGTGCTTCCGGTCCTGGCCGCCGTCGTGGTTGCCATCATGGTCCTGGCGGGAAACAACCGTGAGCGGGATGAGGGCGAGAAGGACACCGGGCTGACCCACCGCGACGACGACAAGTACTGGCGCGGTGGCCTGTTCTATGTCAACCGCGACGACCACGCGCTGATGGTTCCGCGCCGGTTCGGTCTGGGATGGACGCTCAACTTCGGCAATCCCAAGTCCGCGATGTTTCTGGCCGGCGTGGTCGTACTGATCGGGCTGCTGATCACCCTCCGTCTTGGCGGCTGACCCCAGGCGCTTCTCCTGGAAGCCTCCAACGCAGCTGCGGGATTGAGACTTACGAGGCCAGCCGCTCGCGTGCGTTGTGATCGGAGCTGATCGGCTCAGCGCCACGTTTGGGCTGGTTAACCTCGGCCCACACAGCATCGAGGGAAAGTCCCAGGACCTCGGCGATCGCAGCGATAGTCGGGAAGGCGGGGGTCGCGACACGGCCCGTCTCGATCTTCCGGAGGGTCTCCGGTGAGACGCGTGCATCGAGCGCGACGTCGAGCATCGAGCGCCCTCCCCTGGCGCGACGCAACAGGGCGCCGAGGCGCTGTCCGCGCTCGACCTCTTCGAATGTAAGCGGCAACCTGACCATGGCTCCGATTATACCGGGATAATATGGCCGGTATAGTTATTGGATGCGTGAGAAAGGCGCCGCATGACCGAGATCCTGAACCCCGCCGAACTGGCCCGAGCAAAAGAAACAGGCGCCCTTGTCGCCGACATCCTGCAGACGCTGAAGAGCCGAAGCACAGTCGGCGCGAACCTCCTGGACCTCGACCGGTGGGCCCGGAGCATGATCGTCGACGCTGGAGCGCAGTCCTGTTACGTCGACTACGAGCCATCCTTCGGGCGCGGGCCGTTCGGACACTACATCTGCACGGCCGTCAACGACGCCGTGCTCCACGGGCTCCCGTACGACTACGCGCTCGCCGACGGCGACCTGCTGACACTCGACCTCGCCGTCTCCAAACGAGGAGTCGCTGCGGACTCTGCCATCAGCTTCATCGTGGGCGACTCAAGGCCCCCGGAGAGCGTCGCAATGATCAGCGCGACCGAGCGCGCATTGAACGCAGGGATAGCCGCTGCCCGACCCGGGGCTCGCATCGGCGACATCTCCCATGCCATCGGCTCGGTCCTCAGCGAGGCGGGATACCCGATCAACACCGAGTTTGGCGGTCATGGCATCGGATCGACGATGCACCAGGACCCGCACGTTCCTAACACCGGACGGCCGGGCCGCGGATACAAACTGCGCCCCGGTTTGCTGCTCGCACTCGAGCCGTGGGTCATGGCCGACACCGCTGAACTCACCACCGACGCCGACGGGTGGACGCTCCGAAGTGCGACAGGCTGCCGGACAGCACACAGTGAGCATACGATCGCCATCACCAGCGACGGAGCCGAAATACTCACCTTGCCGACGCAGGCGCACCCGTGAGATCGGAGCCAGACCTGCCCCGTGTGCTGCATCTGATGCAGGATCCGCTGTACGGAGACTGTCCAACAGGCCGAGCCTGGATTACGCGACGAAGGACTGCTTAGGCTGCCGGCTGGATCATGTCGTGTTCCCCCGGATCCCGGGGTGCCTCACTGGAAGGTACGACGCCGGCCATGCCGCCTTTCGCCGCGACAAGCGCCGCCGAGCGCAGTGTGGGGGCGATCTGCCGGAGCGAATCGTTGGGCCGCATCGTGGTGGCGCGTTGTTAGGCTGGGGCGATGATTCTCCTGACCGGATTCGAGCCCTTCGGTGGCGAAACAACCAACCCGTCCTGGGCCGCGGCCCGTTCGGCGGCGCGGTTGCTCCGGTCGGAAGGACTCGACGTCCGGGCCGTGGAACTTCCCTGCGTCTTCGGGACATCGGCGACGGTGCTGGAGGAGGCTCTGGAGCGCTTCCGGCCGGAACTCGTGCTGTGCACCGGCCAGGCCGGCGGCAGGGCACGTATCTCCCTGGAGCGCGTGGCCATCAACTGTGACGACGCCCGGATCCCGGACAACGCCGGCAACCGGCCCGTGGACGAACCCGTGGTCAGCGGCGGACCGGCAGCCTACTTCACGTCCCTGCCGGTCAAGGCGGCGCTCGCGGCCCTGGCCGCAGAACAGATCCCGGCGGAAGTGTCGCAAAGCGCGGGGACCTATGTGTGCAACCACACCTTCTATGCGCTCATGCACGCACTGAGGCTGCGGCCGGGCACCAGGGGAGGCTTCGTCCACGTCCCCTACGAGGACAGCCAACTTCCGGCCGGGAACAGCACGCCGTCGCTGCCGGCGCACCAGATGGCGGCGGCGCTCGCCGTCGTCGTCCGCACCGCGCTCGCGACGACGACGGATCTCAAGATCGCTGCCGGCGCAACGCACTAGCGGGCCGAGCGCCAGGCAGGCCGCCAGCGGCTCAAGCGTCGACAGGATGACTCAGTCGAGCAGTTCCCAGACGACGCCGACCGTGGCGGTGACGCTCGACTCACCGGCCTCAACGGTGAGAGCTTCCGCCGCCACCGCGCGCTGCATCTTCGCGACCGGGACCGGCGGCTGGAACCCGGTGTGCTGGGTGAGGGAAAGAACCCTGCCCAGGCCTGTCCCGGAGAGGTCGGCGTAGTGCGCGGCTGTGGTGCGGGCATCCTGCCAGGCAGCCTCCCGCGCCCGGACCTCGACGCCGGCGGAATCCGCGAAGCCGAGCGTCAGGCCGTTCAGCCGGACGTCGTCTCCGCCGGCGGCAACGGCCGCGGCGATGACCTCCGAGGATGCGGACAGCGTTCGGATCCTGATGGTGAGCGTGCTTGAGGCCAGATAGCCGGTGACGGTCTGTCCGCGGCCCTCCTGCCAGTTCACTTCGGCGCGGACGTTCAGCCCGGAGGTGGACATGTCGGGGCCGTCCACCCCGTGCTGCCGGAGCGCCGACGTGATGGCGGCCGAGCGTGTTCCGGCGTCGCCGTAGGCCTCGGCCACAGTAGCCCGGCGGCATTCGACGCCAACTGACAACGTCAGGAGGTCAGGCACCGCCTCCGCGCTGCCGGTTCCGGTGACCGAAATGCTTCTGGGGTTGTGTGTCATGTCAGGCCTCGTATCGCTCGGGGGCAGTCACGCCCGTGTGCGGTTTGTTCGCGGATCGGTCGCCGGGGCGCTCGCGCGGGGATAGCCGCCTGCTTCCAGCCCGGCGTGGCGCTCGAAGAAGTTCGCGCTGCCCGGGTTGCCCGTCCGCCAGAGCGACCAGCCCGCGGCGATGAAGTACAGGGGAAGGAAGGGAAGCCCCAGGCACCAGGCGTACTGGGTGCTGTGGCGCTCCTCGTGTCCGAGCAGTGCCGGATTGGCGCGGGCGGCTTCCGGGCCGGCACGGAAGAGGATCACGTTGCCCACCGTGAAGGCCCCGGCAAAGGGCAGCCGCCAGCGGTAGTGGCTCGCGATCAGCAGCCCACGCGGACCCCTGCCGACGTTCGTCCCGGCACAGACCGCCAGCGCCAGCCCCAGGAGGGTGGTGCCATTGAGCATGTTGGCGATCTGCCGCAGCCGTTGACCGGACGTCATGAGGCCATGGTAGCCGGGGACATGTCCACGGGTCAGGGGAGCGGGGGGACATGTCCGGTGGTCAGGCAAGCCCGACCCCGGGGGCGCGCCGGGGACCTTAGGAGAGCCGCCGTGATGTGTCACGTCACGCGGCCGTTGCCGTGCGGCCGACGGCCGTCTACTAGACTGGAGGAAGTGCCCGCCGGAGGGATCTCGGCTGGCCAGCACTATGAATTCAGCACAATGAATCCAGCACAATGAATCCAGCGCAGCGAACTGGGACAGCGAACCGTGATCAGGAACCGTGATCAAGAATTGTGATCGGGAACCGTGACCGGGAACTGTGACAATGAACTGTGACAATAAGCCTTGCCGACAACCCGCGTCCGTGCCCTGTGCCCGGCCGTGCGCCGTTGGCATGATCCGACTCGTAGCTAAGAACAGTAGATGACTGAAACTTTGCCGGGCGCCGCCGTCCCGAATCCTCTGGATGAAGCCGCCATTACCGCTGCCGTAGACCAAGCCGTTGCCGCCATCGCCGCTGCCGCGACCCTCGATGAACTCAAGGCCGTGCGCCTCGCGCACACGGGTGAGAAGTCCGCGCTGAGCCTCGCCAACCGCGAGATCGGCGCGTTGCCCAAGGACCAGAAGGCCGCCGCCGGCAAACTCATGGGAGCCTCCCGCGGACGCGTCAACAAGGCGCTCGCGGACCGTACGGCCGAGCTCGAAGCCGAGAATGACGCGCGGATCCTCGTCGAAGAGACCGTCGACGTCACGGCGGCGCCCCGCCGGCGCCGGGCCGGTGCACGCCACCCGCTTTCCACGCTGCAGGACCGCGTCGCGGACATCTTCGTTGGCATGGGCTGGGAGATCGCCGAGGGGCCCGAGGTCGAGTCCGAATGGTTCAACTTCGATGCCCTGAACTTCAAGCCGGACCACCCCGCCCGCGACATGCAGGACACGTTCTTCGTCGAGCCGCCCGAGGCGCACCTGCTCATGCGCACTCACACCTCACCGGTGCAGGTCCGCTCCATGCTGGAACGCGAACTGCCCATCTACGTGCTGTGCCCGGGCAAAGTGTTCCGCACGGATGAACTCGACGCGACGCACACCCCTGTCTTCCACCAGTTCGAAGGCCTGGCCATCGACAAGAAGCTGAGCATGGCCGACCTCCGCGGCACCCTGGAGCACTTCGCACGGCAGATGTTCGGCGGGGAAGCACAGATTCGGCTGCGCCCGAACTACTTCCCGTTCACCGAGCCCTCCGCCGAGCTGGACATCTGGCACCCGGGCGCCAAGGGCGGCCCCAGCTGGATCGAGTGGGGCGGCTGCGGCATGGTCAACCCGAACGTCCTGCGCGCCGCCGGCATCGATCCGGACGTATATTCAGGTTTTGCCTTCGGTATGGGCATCGAGCGCACCCTCATGTTCCGCAATGAGGTTGGCGACATGCGCGACATGATTGAAGGCGACGTACGTTTCAGCGAGCACTTCGGGATGGAGATCTAACAGTGCGTATCCCACTTTCCTGGTTGCGCGAATTCGCGCAGGTACCGGCCGAAGCAACGGCCGAAGACGTCATGGCCGAGCTCGTCAAGGTCGGACTCGAAGAAGAAGCGGTCCACCGTCCCACGGACACCATCCAGGGTCCGATCGTGGTGGGCCAGGTGCTCAGCATCGTCAAGGAACCCCAGACCAACGGCAAGACCATCAACTGGTGCCAGGTCCGGGTTGTCCCCGAAGGCCAGCAGCAGACCCTGACCGGTGAGGGCATCGACCCCTCCGGTGTGCAGGGCATCATCTGCGGCGCCCACAACTTCGTCGAAGGCGACAAGGTGGTTGTCACCCTCCCCGGTGCCGTACTGCCCGGCGACTTCCACATCTCCGCACGCAAGACTTACGGACACCTCTCCGCCGGCATGATCGCGTCCGTGCGTGAACTCGGCATCGGCGAGGACCACGACGGCATCCTGGTCCTGTCCCGGATCGGCCTCGACCCCGAACTGGGCACCGACGCCATGGAACTCCTGGGCCTCTATGACCAGGCCGCCGAAATCAACGTCACCCCGGACCGCAGCTACTGCTTCTCCATCCGCGGAGTGGCCCGTGAATACGCGCATGCCACCGGCACCGAGTTCACCGACCCGGCATCCAAGGTCCACGCCCCGCAGGTGCTGTCCGGCGGCTACGGCGTCAAGCTCAACGACGACGCCCCGATCTACGGCAAGCCCGGCTGCGACCGCTTCGTGGCCCGCACCGTGCGCGGCGTGGACGCCACCCGGCCCACCCCGCCGTGGATGACGTCCCGCCTCCGGCTCGCCGGCATCCGGTCCATCTCCCTGCCGGTGGATATCTCCAATTACGTCATGCTCGAGCTCGGGCAGCCGAACCACTGCTATGACCTGGACAAGCTGTCCGGCGACATCGTGGTCCGGAGGGCCGCGGCAGGGGAGAAGATCACCACCCTGGATGACAAGGAGCGCACGCTCGACGCCGAGGACCTGCTCATCACGGACGCCTCCGGGCCCATCGGGATCGCCGGCGTCATGGGCGGTGCCCACACCGAGGTATCGGACTCCACCACCAACGTCCTGGTCGAGGCCGCGCACTTCGACGAAGTCTCGATCGCGCGCTCGCGCCGCCGCCACAAGCTCCCATCCGAGGCGTCCAAGCGCTTCGAACGCGGCGTGGACTGGCAGGTTGCCGACGTCGCCGCCCAGCGCGTGGTGGACCTGCTGGTCGAACTCGCCGGCGGCACCGCCGACGAGGCGGGGACCGACGTCGGCACTGCACCGGACGCCGTCACCATCGAACTGCCGGCAGGCTACGCTGCCGCCCGGATCGGGATCGACTTCACCGAGGACCACATCGTGACCTCGCTCGAGGACCTCGGCGCCGTCGTCGAAACGAGCGCCGCCGGCCATACGGTGACCGCCCCGAGCTGGCGCAACGACCTCGAAACCAAAGACGACCTCACCGAGGAAATCGCCCGGCTGGTCGGCTACGACAAGATCCCGGCAACCCTGCCGGTGGCGCCGCCGGGCCGTGGCCTGACCCGTGTCCAGCAGCAGCGTCGACGCCTGATCCAGGCCCTCGCCGACGCCGGACTTACCGAAGTGCTGGCCTACCCGTTCGTGTCCAAGGCCGCCAACGACACCTTCGGCGTTCCTGCCGAGGGTGCGGCGCGCATGGCCCTCAAACTGGCGAACCCGATCAGCGAGGAGCACGGCTTCCTGCGGACCTCCATCCTGCCGGGCCTGATCGAGGTGGCCAAGCGCAACCACTCCCGTGGTTTCCGCGACCTCGCCCTCTTCGAGGCCGGGCTCGTGTTCCTGCCCGGCGAGCAGTTGGGCACCGCCTCGATTCCGCCGCTCGGCGTCAAACCCGGCGACGAGGTGCTGGATGCCCTGTACGACGGCGTCCCGGACCAGCCGCTGCACCTCGCCGCGGTTCTCACGGGGCACGACTCGCCCGCAGCCCCGGGCCACGCCCCGCGGGCGTGGGACTGGGCCGACGCCCTGGATATCGCCCGCGTCGCCGGCGACGTGCTCGGCGTCGACCTCGTGGTCACTCAGGGCCGGCACCAGGCCTTCCACCCGGGCCGGGCCGCGCAGATTGCCCTGCGCACCGGCGAGGTGGTGGGCTATGCCGGGGAGCTGCACCCGAAGCTGCTGGCAGCCTACGACATGCCGGCCCGCTCCGTGGCGCTGGAACTGAACGCCGACGCCCTGTTCGAGGCCGCCGCCGACGTGATCGTGGCCCGGCACATCTCGACGTACCCGGTGGCGACCCAGGATGTGGCCCTCGTGGTCCCGCAGGACGTCCCGGCCGGAGAGGTGCTTACGGCCCTGCGTGAAGGCGCCGGCGAACTGCTCGAGGACGTCGCACTGTTCGACGTCTACGCGGGCAAGGGCATCGAGGACGGCAAGAAGTCGCTCGCGTTCAGCCTGCGCTTCCGCGCCGACGACCGTACCCTGACGGCGGACGAGGCATCGGCGGCCCGTGAGGGTGCCGTCGCCGCTGCCCACGAACGCTTCGGGGCTGTGCAGCGCTAACTGCGGCGCTGAGCACTGAGCTGACGACGGCGCTGGCGAGCTGAAAGGGCGGGTCATGGCATCACACCTTGTTGTGCGTGCCTGCCCGCCCTTTCGCGTGCCCGTGAGCTCCGGCGATCCCTTGGACCCCGCATCAGCCGCGGCAACGGCGGCAGCTGCCTCGCTCCTGGAGAGCGACGCGCGTTCCCTTCTGGACGGACCGGAGCTGGACCGGGCATGGGCCATGACCGCCCGGACACGAGAGGACTTCCTCGCCGGACGGCTGGCGCAGCGGAGGTTTGCCGCCGGGCTGCTGGGTGTGCCGGCGTCGGCCCTCACAGCCTGGTACAGCTGTCCGCGCTGCGGCGCCGGCACGCAGATCTCCCACGGCCGTCCCGGCTACCTGATCGGGGGAGCAGCGGCGCCGTTGCTGCTCAGCCTTTCCCGTGCGGCCGGCTGGACGCTGTTGGCCGGAATCGTTGACCCGGAACCGGGCCTGCGCCTGGGGATAGACGTTGAGGATCCGGCCAGGACGGGCTTCGAGGGTTTCGACGCCGTAGTGCTGACCCCGGCGGAACGCGCACACCTCGCGGGCCTGACCGGCACCGAGCTGTTCCGCGCGCGGGCACGGCTGTGGGCGCGCAAGGAGGCCTGGCTCAAGATGACCGGCACGGGACTGCAGACGGCTCCTGACACCGTGGATGTGTTCGATGACGCCCCGGATGACGTGCTGGAGGGGGACGTCAACGGCCGTGCCGGGCTCCGGGACCTGCCGCCGGCAGAGGCCGGGCTGCCCGGATACCTCGTGGCCGCCGTCGCCGTGGCGGTCTATCCCTAGGCGCTTCCGGTCTGTACGCGGCAGGTGTGTCTGCGACCGGTCTTTCTCCGACAGGCCTTTCTGCGGCGCCGGCGGCCGTCAGGGCGTTGGCGGCGCCGACTGCGGCAGCGGTGGGAGGGCGTCCTCGTAGAGCCACGGGTGCAGCAGTGCCTCGGCATCGAGGCCCGTCGCGCGGGCCGCCGTGAGGATGAAGTCGGCCGTCGTCACGGTGCTGTAGCGGAAACGGTCCGTCCAGTCATGCAGGAGGGCGAAGAACGCGAGGTCGCCAGAGCGCACCCGCAGTGCGTGCAGGGCCAAGGCTCCGCGCTTGTAGACGCGGTCGTCAAACATCAGCTCCGGGCCGGGGTCGCCGACCATCAGGTCCTGTGGGAGGGCGGAAAGCTTGCGCCAGGCAGCCCGGGCGCGGCCGGCCACCGACATCACGCCGGCCTCTTCGGACCAGAGCCATTCGGCATAGCAGGCAAAGCCCTCGTGCAGCCAGATGTCCTTCCACGTGGCCGTCGTCAGCGAGTTCCCGAACCACTGGTGGGCGAGCTCGTGGGCGACCATCCGCTGCGACTCCCAGTCCTGCCGCAAATGGTTGGGACCCAGGATGGACAGCGTCTGTGCCTCCAGCGGGATCTCCAGCACGTCCCCGGTCACCACCACGGTGTACTCCGGGAACGGATACGGCCCAAAGCAGTTGGTGAAGGTCCGCATCATGTCGGGCTGCCGGGCCAGGGCGGTCCGGGCGTCCGCCGCCTGCGACGCCGGAACGGCCACATACTGGGGAACGTGTCCCGACGGCCGCTCGGCGTTGAGCGTCAGGAGCTCATAACGCCCGATCTGGACCGTTGCGAGGTAGGTGGCCATGGGTTCGGCCTGCTCGTACACCCAGGTCTCGCGGCTGGCCCTGCTGGTGCGGGACAGCAGCACGCCGTTGCACACCGCCCGGTAGTTCGCCTCGGTGGTCACCGTGATGCGATAGCTGGCCTTGTCCCGCGGGTGGTCATTGCACGGGAACCAGGAAGCCGCGCCGTTGGGCTGGCCAGCCACCAGCACGCCATCGGAGAGCTCTTCCCAGCCCACTTCGCCCCAGAGGCCGCGGCGGGGTGCAGGGTATCCCTCGTAGCGGATATCCAGGCTGAAGGCCTCATCGGCGAGCAGCGGCACTTCCGGGTATACGACGAGCTGCTCGGCCCGCTGGGTGAACCGGCGCACTTTGCGGCCGTCGAGCTGGATCTTGGTGGCCCGCAGCCCGGTCAAGTCCAGGACGATCGCCGACGTCGGAAGTTGCGTCATGGCGTGCAGGACAGCACGCCCGTTCAGGCGGTTGCTGCTGACCCTGTAGTCCAGCTCGAGTTCATACCGGGTGACCCGGTAGGCATGGGTCCCGTGACCAGGCATGTAGGGGTCCGGGGAGCCAACAACCCGGGCCGGTGCCCTGGCTGTATCCCTGCTGATCTGCCGGGCAATATCCCCGCCGATTTCTCCGGCAGTATCCCCGCCGGTGGCAGAGGCGCCGCTGCTTGGTGCACTGGTACTCAATGGACGGACCTTCGGATTGTGGTGCTGTCGGACATACGCGGGCCGGGCCTACCGGGACTTGGCGGGCGGTGCGGGGCCGTCCCAGGGGCTGACCGGGTTGCCCATCCAGTACGTGCCGGCAGGGACGGTTTCGCCCCGCATGACGAGGGACGCCGGCCCCACCGTGCCGCCGGTCCCGATCCTGGCCTGCGGCAGGATGACGCCATGCGGTCCCATGGTGGCTCCGTCATCGAGCGTAACAGTGTCGATGCTCATGACGCGGTCATGGAACAGATGGGTCTGCACGACGCACCCACGGTTGACGGTCGAGTTCCTGCCGAGGGTCACGAGGTCTGCCTCGGGCAGCCAGTAGCTTTCGCACCAGGTTCCCCTGCCGATTTTCGCGCCGAGTGCCCGCAGCCACCAGACCAGCGCCGGTGTGCCTGTGGCCGCGCGCGCGAACCACGGGGCGCTGACCATCTCAATGAAGGTGTCCACCACTTCGTTCCGCCAAATGAAGGAGCTCCAGAGCGGGTGTTCACCGGGGCGGATACGGCCGACGAGCAGCCATTTGGCCGCCACCGCACTACCTGCGGCCGTGGCACCGGCCAGCAGGATCACCACCCCGCCCAGGACGGCGGCGATGCCATAGTTGAAGATGGTTGCGATCGCGTCAAATGCCAGCATCACGGCGACGGCGATCGCGACCGTGAGCATGACCGGGACGAACCGGCACAGCTCCCACAGGGTGCGCGCGACCTTCAGCCGCCGGGGCGGCTGGTAGGTCCGGGTGTCGTCGGAGGCGATGGCGGTGCGCCGCAGCCGCACGGGCGGGCTGCCGAGCCACGACGTCCCGGACTTCGCCTTGGCCGGGGTCGCGGAGAGGACCGCCACGAGGGAGTTCTTGGGCACGTTGCGGCCGGCTGCCGTCATGCCCGAGTTGCCCAGGAAGGACCGCTTGCCGATCTTTGCCGGCGCAATCCGCATCCAGCCGCCGTCGAGTTCGTAGGACGCCACCATGGTGTCGTCGGCCAGGAACGCGCCTTCTCCCACAGTGGTCATGCGGGGGATCAGGAGCACCGTGGAGGCTTCCACGTTGCGGCCGATCTTCGCGCCGAGAAGCCGGAGCCAGACAGGGGTGAAGAGGCTGGCGTAGATCGGGAACAGCAGATCCCGGGCCAGGTCCAGCACCCGCTCGGTCGCCCACACCTGCCATCCGATCCGGCTGCGGACACGGTAGTAGCCCTCGGCGAGGCCGATGCTGAGGAGCCGTGTGGTGGCAAGTATCAGCAACAGGTTGGTCAGGAACCACACGAGTGCCGCCAGGGGGATGGAGAGCACAAGTCCGGGCAGGGCTGCGGACAACGAGGAGTGCCCCTTGATGAACGAGAACATCACAAAGGCCGCAACGGCGGCGGAGGCGTAGGGGATAAGAGCCAGCACAGCTGATGCCGCGGCGAACCCGGCAAACCACAGCCGGCCGATCAGCCGGTGCTCGGCCGGGGATTCCGGCCACGAGTGCCGGGCCTTGCCGCGTCGCTCGGCCGGTGACCCTGCCACCAGCTGGCCGGCTTTGACCTTCCCCATGACTGCGGAGCCCGGCTCCACCTGCGCTCCTGCGCCCACGATGGCTCCCGGCATGAGTGTGCTGCGCGCCCCGACGCTTGCGCCGGGGCCAATTCTGATGGCGCCGATGTGGACGAGGTCGCCGTCGATCCACCAGCCGGATAGATCAACTTCAGGTTCGATGTTGGACCCGGCTCCGAGGGTCAGCAGCCCGGTGACGGGCGGGAGGGAATGCAGTTGGACGTTCTCGCCGATCTTGGCGCCCAGGGCTTTTGCGTAGTAAGGGACCCACGGCGCGCTGGCCAGGCTGATAGCGCCGGCAAGGTCCTGGATCTGCTCGGCGAGCCAGAGCCGGATGTGCACCTTCCCGGACCGCGGGTACGTTCCGGGCCCGACGTTGCGGAGCAGGATCCGGGCCGCGGCAATGGAGATCATCATCCGCCCGGCGGGGCTGACGAAGACGAGCCAGGAGGCGAGGACCCACCACCACGAAATTGTTGGCGCCGCGCTGAATCCGGCGAAGGCCGCCAGAAGGTTGTTGGCGGCCATCAGGTAGGTCAGCCAGCGCATGCCGACGAGGATGTGCAGGGGGACGCCCATGAACGTCTGGAAGGCCTGGGACCTCCGTGCCGTGGGCCGGACGGTCCGCTCCTGTGCGGGAACGGCCCCGCCCTCGGGTAGCGACTGGCGGGCCGTGTCCACCAGCGCGCCTACCCTGGGGGTTGCGTAGATATCGGCCACCGTGATGGTCGGGTAGCGCACGCGCAGGGCGGACACGAGCTGCGCGGCTGCCAGCGAGCCGCCGCCGTAGGCGAAGAAATCAGCGTCCAGGCTCGTGACCGGGCTCCCCAGCACGGCGCTCCACTGCTGCACGATCCATTGCGCGTCCTCGGGCAGGTTGAGCGGGGCGCCTTCGGCCTCGACGGCTCCGGTACCGCTGAGCGGCCAGGGCAGGGCATGGCGGTCCACTTTGCCGCTGGTCTTTGTGGGCAGCGAATCGACGAGGGTCAGGAGCGGGATGAGCGGTGCCGGGAGGTTCTCGCCCAGCAGTTCGCGCGCGACGGCGAGGTCAATGTCCTGGCCAGCCACGGCGGCAAGGTAGCCGACCAGGATCTGGTTGCCCGCCGCCGTGGTCTGCACCGCGGCGGCGGCACCGGCGACATCCGGCAGCGACTGCAGGGCGGCGTCGATTTCGCCCAGTTCGATCCGGCGGCCGCCGAGCTTGACCTGTTCATCGGCGCGGCCCTGGAAGATGAGTCCCTCGGCCTCGTACTTGACGAGGTCGCCCGAGCGGTAGGCGCGCTCCCAGCCCAGCGTCGGCATGGGGGCGTACTTTTCCGCATCCTTGACCGGGTCAAGGTACCGGGCCAGCCCGACGCCGCCGATGATCAGTTCGCCCACCGCGCCTTCGGCGACCGGGAGCGAATCGGCGTCGACGACGGCGAGGTCCCAGCCGTCCAGCGGCAGGCCGATCCGGATGGGGCCGGGCGTGCCGAGCGGCGCGGCACACGCGACCACGGTGGCCTCGGTGGGACCGTAGGTGTTCCATACTTCCCGGCCTTCGACGGCGAGCCGCTCGGCAAGGTCCGGCGGACACGCTTCCCCGCCGAAGATCAGCAGGCGGACGCTTTCCAGCGACTCGACGGGCCAGAGCGCGGCGAGCGTGGGGACGGTGGATACCACTGTGATGCCGTGGCTGATGAGCCAGGGGCCAAGGTCCATCCCGGTGCGGACCAGCGCCCGGGGTGCCGGGACGAGGCAGGCGCCGTTGCGCCATGCGAGCCACATTTCCTCGCAGGAGGCGTCAAAAGCAACGGACAATCCTGCCAGCACCCGGTCCTGCGGGCCCACCGGATCATCCTGCAGGAAGAGGCGGGCCTCGGCGTCCACGAACGCGGCGGCCGAGCGGTGCTGGACGGCAACGCCCTTGGGAGTGCCGGTGGAACCGGAAGTGAAGATAACCCACGCGTCGTCGTCGGGGCCCGGCTGCCTGGCCGCGGGGAACGGCCGGGGGTGTTTGCTGTCCGTGACGATCTTCGCGCCGGCGCGAAGAATGCCGGAAACCCTGGCTTCCCCGAAGACCAGTTTGGCCCGCTCGTCGGGGTCGTCGGCGTCGACCGGGACGTACGCCGCCCCGACGAGCAGCACCGCCAGGATCGAGATGTAGAGCTCATTGGTGCCGGACGGGATCCGGACGCCGATCTTGTCGCCGGCACCCAGTCCGGCCATGTGCAGTTTCCGCGCGGTTGCCCGGACTTCGTGCATGAGCTGGGCGTAACTGAGCGAGCGGTGGCCGTCGTCGAGGGCGGATGCATCAGGGAAACGGTCGGCAGTAGTGCGGAGGATGTCTATGAGCGTCCGCTCCGGCGGGGCGGAGAGCGCGCCGGGCAGTTGGGGCGCGTGGACGGTGGTGTCGTCCGCCGCCACACGCTGTGCCGAACCGGCGTCGGGGGCTTTACTCGGGGTCAGTTGTTGCTCGGTCACTGGCGCATTGTCCCTGCAAGAGATGAACGGATGGTGTTGCCGCGTGGTCTAGGCGCCCGCGCGGCTTTAGGGGACCAGGATGACTTTGCCCGTGGTGCGGCGCTGTTCGAGGTCATCATGGGCCTGTGCCGCTTCGGCGAGGGAGTAGCGCGCGCCGATCCTGACCTTGAGGCTGCCCGCGGCAGCGGCGGCAAAGACTTCGTCCGAGCGCCAGCGGCGTTCCCGGGCGTCGCGAAGGTAGTGGCCCATGGTGGGCCGCGTGAGGTACAGCGAGCCGCCGGCATTGAGCCGCTGCGGGTCGAACGGCGGGACCGGGCCGGAGGCTCCGCCGAAGAGGACCAGCATGCCCCGGATGCGCAGCGACGCCAGGGACCCGTCGAAGGTGTCTTTTCCGACGCCGTCGTACACCACGTCCGCGCCGGTGCCGCTGGTCAGGTCGCGGACGTGCTCCGCGAATCCGTCGTAGCGCAGCACGTGGTCTGCCCCGGCGTTCCGGGCCAGCTGTTCTTTCGCGTCCGTGGAGACGGTGGTGATGACGTGCGCGCCCTTGGCCTTGAGCAGTTGGATCATGAGGAGCCCGACACCACCGGCGCCGGCGTGGACCAGCACCGTGTGGTCAGGCTCGACCTTGAAGGTGGAATTGATCAGGTAATGGGCTGTGACGCCCTGTAGCGGCAGGGCGGCGGCGGTGAAATCGTCCAGACCGTCCGGAACCGGGAGGGCCTTGTCCCCGTCGACGAGGGCATAGCCGGCGTAGCAGTTGATGCCTTCCGCCGTCGCCACCCGGTCGCCGGGAGCGAATCCGGTGACGCCGTCGCCGACTTCCTCCACGGTCCCCGAGGCTTCGGAGCCGGGTGTGAAGGGGTAGGCGACCTTGTAGACGCCGCTGCGCTTGTAGGTGTCGATGAAGTTCACGCCCGCGGCGGCGACCTTGATCAGAAGCTGGCCCGGTCCGGGAACGGGACGGGCTGTTTCGTCGAGTTCCAGGACCTCGGGGCCCCCTGACCGGCGGGCGACGATAGCGTGCATCATATGGCTCCTTTTCCGGGCGGGAATTTTCTGTCCCGGTCCCATGGACCATCCTAGGGACACCGGCGACAACCATGAAGGGGCCGTCCGTAACTAGCCGTCACGTGGTGCGGCTATGAACAGACCAGCGCATGATGGTCCCACACCTGCCCGGTCCGCCGGCGGAGCCCGCACCCGGGCGGCGGCAGAGGCGTTGCGCCCGGCTAGTAGCGGCGGGTGACGGTCGCCATCGGGCACTCGAAGTGGCGTCCGGCGGAGAGGCCGACGTCGTTGAGGTAACGGACGATGATGCCGTAGGACTGCAGGAGCGTGGTTTCCGTGTAAGGAACCTGGTGCTTCGCGCAGAACTCGCGGACGATCACGGCGGCCTTGTCCAGCTGGGGGCGGGCCATGTCCGGGAAGAGGTGGTGCTCGGCCTGGCGGTTGAGGCCGCCGAGCAGGATGTCCATGAAGCGGCCGCCCGAGATGTTCCGGGAGGTCAGGACCTGGCGGCTGAAGAAGTCCACGCGGCTGTCGGCAGGCAGGACCGGCATGCCCTTGTGGTTCGGGGCGAAGGAGGCACCCATGTAGAAACCGAAGACGGCGAGCTGGACCGCGATGAACGCGAGTGCCATGCCCCACGGCAGGAAAGTGAAGGCGAGAACCGGCAGCAGGCTGAGGCGGACCACGAGGATCGGGATTTCAACCCAGCGGTGCGTGACCTTGGCGCGCTGGAAGATGAACTTGATCGAATCGATCTGCAGGCCCAGGCCCACAAGGAACAGGAGCGGGAAGAAGAACCAGCCCTGTTTGCGGGTGAGGAACGAGAACCGTCCCTGCCGGTCGGCTACGGCCTCGGCGTGGAAGGCGATGGGGCCGGGCGCGATGTCCGGGTCCTTGGAAATGACGTTCGGGTGGTTGTGGTGCGCGCCGTGCTTCTGCTCCCACCAGGAGTAGCTGATCCCGGCGACCGAGGTGGCAAGGAGCCGTGCGGCCCAGTCGTTGGCGCGGCGGGAGGCGAAGATCTGCCGATGCCCGGCCTCGTGGGCCAGGAAGCTCAGCTGGGTGCAGAGGATGCCCAGGGCCGCGGCGATGAGGAGCTGGAACCAGCTGTCACCGATCAAGGCGAAGCCGAACCAGGTGGCGGCCATCAGGAGGGCCAGGACGGAAAACACCGTGATGTAGAAACCGACGCGGCGTTCGAGCAGGCCTGCGGCCTTGACGGTTTTCAGGAGTTCCGAGTAGCTGAGGACGACGGCATTGGGCTGCCGGACGCGCGATTTCGGTCGCTCCGTCGTTGCGGTGGTGAGGGTCATGGAGCGCTTGCCTCGTAACTGTTACGGGCAACGCGCCAACTGACATTCGCAGCTGCACGGTCTGTATTACCCTTTACCCAGCATACGCCCCGGTGTCTACACGGACCGCCGATCCACACCGTCATCCTCTGCCGGCGGAACTCTCCTGACGCCGGCACGCTTTTTCCGGAGCCGTGCTCGGAGGACTGGCTAGGGGGCCGTAGCCGTACGCATTTCGGGGTTCATCCGGACACGGACGCATCGATGCATAAATATCGGCATCTATGCATACTCTTGCTGTATAGTCGTGCTTATGACTATTTCTGTTGCCGTTTCCGGGGCGAGCGGTTATGCCGGCGGCGAGGTCCTGCGGATCCTTGCCGGTCATCCCGACGTCACCATCGGCGCCATCACGGCCCACAGCAACGCCGGTTCCAGACTAGGGGAATTGCAGCCGCATCTCCATGGCCTGGCAGACCGGATCCTTGAAGACACCACGGTGGACAACCTGGCCGGGCACGACGTCGTGTTCCTGGCACTCCCGCACGGGGCGTCCGCGGAGATCGCGGCCCGGCTTCCGGCCGGAACCGTGGTGATCGACGCCGGCGCGGACCACCGCCTCGAGGACCCGCACGCCTGGGAGAAGTTCTACGGCTCCGCGCACGCCGGCACCTGGCCCTACGGACTCCCCGAGCTGCCCGGCCAGCGCGACGCCCTGCGCGGCGCCACCCGGATCGCCGTCCCGGGCTGCTACCCGACGTCGGCCCTGCTGGCCCTCACGCCCGGCTTCAGCAACCACCTCCTGGAAGGCGACGACGTCGTGATCGTCTCCGCTTCCGGCACGTCCGGGGCCGGCAAGGCCGCCAAGGTGAACCTGATCGGCGCCGAGGTCATGGGCTCCATGAGCCCCTACGGTGTGGGCGGCGGACACCGGCACACCCCGGAGATCGAGCAGGGACTGTCCAAAGCCCTGAACGCCCCGGTCACCGTGTCCTTCACGCCCACGCTCGCTCCGATGAGCCGCGGCATCCTCACGACGGCGACTGCGAAGGTGCGTTCGGGCGTCACCGCCGAGGAGTTACGCCGCGCCTGGAGCGAGGCTTACGACGACGAACCGTTCGTGCACCTGCTCCCCGAAAGCCAGTGGCCCTCCACCAAATCGGTCCAGGGATCCAACCACACGGCCATGCAACTTGCGTTCGATGAGCACACCGGCCGCGTGATCGTGTGCTGCGCCATCGACAACCTGACCAAGGGAACCGCCGGCGGGGCCGTGCAGTCCATGAATATTGCCCTCGGCCTGGCGGAAGACGCCGGCCTCAACCTCCAGGGAGTCGCACCGTGAGCATCACCGCACCGCAGGGATTCCGCGCCGCCGGCGTCACCGCCGGCCTCAAGACCTCCGGCAAACCGGACCTGGCCCTCGTGGTCAACGACGGCCCGTCCAAGGCCGCCGCGGCGGTCTTCACGTCCAACCGCGTCGCCGCGGCACCCGTGCACTGGTCCCGCGAAGTGGTCAAGGACGGCCGCGTCGACGCCGTCATCCTCAACTCCGGGGGAGCCAACGCCTGCACCGGGCCCCAGGGCTTCCAGAACACGCACACCACGGCCGAGAAGACCGCCGAGTCGCTGGGTGTCTCGGCCACCGACGTCGTGGTCTGCTCCACCGGACTGATCGGCGAGCAGCTGCCCATGGACAAGATCCTGGCCGGGATCGGTTCCGCCACCGCCGGCCTGGCCGCCGACGGCGGGGCAGCAGCGGCCACCGCAATCATGACCACGGACTCCGTGTCCAAGCAGGCCGTCTTCACCGGCACGGACGCCGAGGGCAACGAGTTCACCATCGGCGGCATGGCCAAGGGCGCCGGCATGCTGGCCCCGGGCCTCGCCACCATGCTGGTGGTCCTCACCACGGACGCCGACGTCCAGCCGGAAATGCTCGACGTCGTCCTCCGCGACGCCACCCGGGTCACCTTCGACCGGGCGGACTCCGACGGCTGCATGTCCACCAACGACACCGTGGTGCTCCTGGCCTCCGGTGCCTCCGGTGCCGTGCCGTCCGCCGTCGCGTTCGGCGCAGGACTGACCGAGGTCTGCGCCGAGCTGGCACGCAAACTGATCGGCGACGCCGAGGGTGCCAGCCACGATATTGCGATCCGGACGTTCAACGCTGCGAGCGAGCGGGACGCCGAGACCGTCAGCCGTGCCGTCGCCCGCTCCAACCTGTTCAAGACCGCGATTTTCGGCAAGGACCCCAACTGGGGCCGCGTGCTGTCCGCCGTCGGCACCACCGACGCGGCGTTCGAGCCGGACCAGCTCAATGTGACCATGAACGGCGTCCAGATCTGCCGCAACGGCAGCATCGGCGACGACCGGAACCTCGTGGACCTGGAGCCGCGCGAGGTCCTCGTCGAGATCGACCTGCAGGCCGGCGAGGCCGAGGCCACGATCCTCACCAACGACCTCACCCACGACTACGTCCACGAGAACAGCGCCTACTCAAGCTAGGCCCTTCCGGGAAGGGACGAACAGCATGAACACCCAGACACGCGAGACCACCTCCATGTCCGAGGCCCGCGACAAAGCAGCCACGCTGATCGAGGCGCTGCCCTGGATCCAGCGCTTTGCCGGCACCACCATGGTGATCAAGTACGGCGGCAACGCCATGGTCAACGACGAGCTCCGCCGCGCCTTCGCGGAAGACGTCGTCTTCCTGCACCACGTCGGCATCCACCCCGTGGTGGTGCACGGCGGCGGCCCGCAGATCAACAGCATGCTCAGCCGGCTCGGGATCGAATCCGAGTTCAAGGGCGGCCTGCGCGTCACCACCCCTGAGGCCATGGACGTGGTCCGGATGGTCCTCACCGGCCAGGTGGGACGCGAACTCGTGGGCCTGATCAACTCCCACGGCCCGTACGCCGTCGGCATGTCGGGTGAGGACGGTGGCCTGCTCCGCGCCGTCCGTACCGGCACCGTGGTGGACGGCGAAGAGGTGGACCTGGGCCTGGTGGGCGAGGTCGTCGGGGTCAACCCGGAAGGCATCCTGGACATCGTGGCCGCCGGGCGGATTCCCGTGATCTCCACCGTCGCCCCGGAAATCCACGACGACGGGTCCACCACCGGGCAGGTGCTAAACGTCAACGCGGACACGGCGGCGGCCGCGGTCGCGTCGGCGCTGGGTGCATCCAAGCTGGTCATCCTGACCGATGTCGAAGGCCTTTACGCCAACTGGCCGGACCGGTCCTCGCTCATCTCGTCGCTGACGGCTTCGGAGCTCCGCGAGCTGCTGCCGCGCCTTGAGTCCGGCATGATCCCGAAGATGGCGGCCTGCCTGAAAGCAATTGACGACGGCGTCGAGCGCGCCCACATCGTGGACGGCCGGCTGCCGCACTCGATGCTGCTGGAAACCTTTACCACCGCCGGCATCGGCACCCAAGTGGTCCCGGACGAGGAAGTGAACGCATAGTGAGCAGCACTGAACTGAGCCATTCCGCTGAAGGCCGCAGCAGCGATGGGGTGAGCCCGGGGACGGGCGGGGCCCCCATCGCTGCGGAGGCCGCCGCAACCGCGCTCGTCGGTCAAACCACCGGCGCGCAGTGGCTCTCCCGCTACTCCTCCTCCCTGCTGGGCGTCTTCGGCACCCCGCAACGGGTTCTGGTCCGCGGCGCCGGCTGCCTCGTGTGGGACGCCGACGGCAAGGAGTACCTCGACCTGCTCGGCGGAATCGCGGTGAACGCCCTGGGCCACGCCCACCCGTTCGTCACCTCGGTGATCTCCAGCCAGCTCGCCACCCTGGGCCACGTCTCCAACTTCTTCACGAGCCCCACCCAGATCGCCCTGGCCGAAAAGCTGCTGGAACTGTCCAAGGCGCCGGCCGGCTCCAAGGTGTTCTTCGCCAACTCCGGCACCGAGGCCGTCGAAGCGGCGTTCAAGCTGGCGCGCCGGAACACCGGCGCCAGCCACGCCGCAGCCGCGGAGAGCGCAGCGAAGCCGCGCACCAAGATCATCGCGCTCGAGGGCGCCTTTCACGGCCGCACAATGGGCGCCCTCGCGCTGACCGCCAAGGAGGCATACCGGGCGCCGTTCGCGCCGCTGCCCGGCGGCGTCGTGCACGTTCCGTTCGGTGACATCGAGGCCCTTCGCGCCGCGGTGGACAACACCACCGCCGCGGTCTTCCTGGAACCGATACAGGGCGAGGCCGGCGTCCGGCCGCTGCCCGCCGGCTACCTCAAGGCTGCCCGCGAGGCCACAACCGCCGCGGGCGCGCTGCTGATCCTCGACGAGGTCCAGACCGGCATCGGCCGCACCGGCAAGTGGCTGGCCAGCGAGGACGCCGGGATCGTGCCCGACGCCGTGACCCTCGCCAAGGGGCTGGGCGGCGGCTTCCCGATCGGCGCCCTCGTGACCTTCGGCCCGGAAAACTCCGCGCTGCTGACCGCCGGCCAGCACGGGACCACGTTCGGCGGCAACCCGGTGGCCACCGCGGCCGCCCTCGCCACCCTGCACGTCCTCGAAAGCCAGGACGTCCTGGCCCACGTCCGGGCCGTGGGGGAGCACCTGCGCGCGGGCCTGGCCGGGATCGACGGCGTGACCGAGGTCCGCGGCGAGGGGCTGCTGATCGGCTTCGACCTCGACGCCGACGTCGCCCCCGGCGTCGTTGCCGCCGGGCTCGACGCCGGGTTCATCGTCAACAGCCCGGGCCCGCGCACCATCCGGCTGGCACCGCCCCTGATCCTGACCACCGATCAGGCCGACCGCTTCCTCGCGGCGCTGCCCGCCCTCCTCCAGACCGCAAAGGACGCCCAGTGACCGCAACTGAAATTTCGACAAGACCCGTCCGCCACTTCCTCAAGGACACGGACCTCAGCCCGGCCGAACAAGCCGAGGTCCTCGAGCTCGCCGCCCGGATGAAGGCCGCGCCGTACAGCGTCCAGCCCTTCGCCGCGGCGGCCAGCGGCCGCAAGACCGTGGCTGTCATCTTCGACAAGACCTCCACCCGGACCCGGGTCTCTTTCGCCACCGGCATCGCGGACATGGGCGGCAACCCGCTCATCATCAACCCGGGCGAAGCACAGATCGGCCACAAGGAATCGGTCGAGGACACCGCCAAGGTGCTCGAACGCATGGTCTCCACCATCGTGTGGCGCACCGGCGCGCACGCCGGCCTCGTCGCCATGGCCGAAAACTCGCGCGTTCCGGTCATCAACGCCCTTTGCGATGACTACCACCCGTGCCAGCTGCTCGCCGACCTCCTGACCATCAAGGAACACAAGGGCGAACTCAACGGCCTGACCATGGCGTACCTGGGCGACTCCGCCAACAACATGGCCAACTCCTACCTGCTGGCCGGTGTCACGGCGGGCATGAACGTCCGCATCGCGGGCCCGGACGGGTACCTGCCGTCCCCGGAGATCATCGCCGCCGCCGAGGATCGCGCCGCGGAGACCGGCGGCTCGGTGCTCGTGACGATCGACCCCGCCGAGGCCCTCCTCGGCGCTGATGTCGTCGCCACCGACACGTGGGTGTCCA
Source organism: Arthrobacter sp. H-02-3 (assembly GCF_003097355.1). GTDB lineage: Bacteria > Actinomycetota > Actinomycetes > Actinomycetales > Micrococcaceae > Arthrobacter > Arthrobacter humicola. The sequence goes on along the minus strand of NZ_PYUI01000017.1, from coordinate 14,438 downwards.
TGGGCCAGGAAGCGGAAAAGGAAGCGCGGATGAAGCTGTTCCGCAACTATTCCGTGGACGCTGACGCCATGAAGCTCGCGGCGCCGGACGCCGTCGTGCTCCACTGCCTGCCGGCCTACCGCGGCTACGAGATCGCCGCGGACGTCATTGACGGCCCGCAGTCGGTGGTCTGGGACGAGGCCGAAAACCGCCTCCACGCCCAGAAGGCACTCCTGGCATGGCTCATGCACCGCTCAGGCCTGGCGGTTGTTGACGGGCTCGCGCCGGTCGATGGGCTGGCGCCGGTGGGCCCGGCCTGATGTCCGTCCAGCCAGCCTCTCCGGGGGCCAGCCCGGCCACCAAAACGGCCCGGCAGGCTCGGATCACGGCGATCCTCACGGGCGAATCGGTCCGGTCGCAGGCCGAGCTCGCGGCGCTGCTCGCGGACGACGGCGTCCAGGTTACCCAGGCCACGCTCTCCCGCGACCTCGTGGAACTCGGCGCGGTCCGGGTCCGCGGCAAGGACGGCGTGCTGGTCTACGCCGTCCCGGGGGAGGGCGGCGAACGGGCCGCCAAAAGCGGTGTCACCCAGGAAATCCTCGACGCCCGGCTGAGCCGGCTGTGCGGGGAACTGCTCGTGACCGCCGAGGCCTCGGCCAACCTCGTGGTGCTCAGGACCCCGCCGGGGGCCGCGAACTTCCTGGCCCTCGCGATCGACCACTCCGTGATGCCTTCGATCCTGGGCACCATCGCGGGGGACGACACCGTCCTCCTCGTCACCCGGGACCCCCTGGGCGGCGCCGACGTCGCAGCCCGCTTCCTGCAGTTCGCCGAGGAAGCCGGCAGCCAATAGCGCCGCGGCAAACGGAGGATTGGGCCTGCGGTGGGCCTGTGACAGGCTTTCAGTAGACACGATTTCCGCAGCAGTTTTCCCGACAGTTCTTCCACATTCTTCCCAGACAACTGCATCAACCAAACAACTAAGGAGCATTTCAAGTGACTGAGCGTATTGTTCTGGCCTACTCCGGCGGCCTGGATACTTCCGTAGCCATCGGCTGGATCGGTGAAGCCACCGGCGCCGAGGTCATCGCCGTGGCCGTCGACGTCGGACAGGGCGGCGAATCCCTGGAAACCATCCGCCAGCGCGCGTTGGGCTGCGGCGCCGTCGAGGCCTACGTGGCCGACGCCAGCGACGAGTTCGCCAACGAGTACTGCGTCCCCACGCTGAAGGCCAACGCCCTCTACCAGGGCCACTACCCGCTGGTCTCCGCCATCTCCCGCCCGGTGATCGTCAAGCACCTGGTCAAGGCCGCCCGTGAATTCGGTGCCACCACCGTGGCCCACGGCTGCACCGGCAAGGGCAACGACCAGGTCCGCTTCGAGGTCGGCATCCAGACCCTCGGCCCGGACCTGAAGTGCATCGCCCCGGTCCGCGACCTCGCCCTGACCCGCGACAAGGCCATCGCCTTCGCCGAGGAGAAGGGACTGCCGATCGAGACCACCAAGAAGAACCCGTACTCGATCGACCAGAACGTCTGGGGCCGCGCCGTCGAAACCGGCTACCTCGAGGACATCTGGAACGCCCCGACCAAGGACATCTACGACTACACCGCCACCCCGGAATTCCCGCCGGCGCCGGATGAAGTCACCATCTCCTTCGAGGCCGGCGTGCCGGTCGCGATCGACGGCGTCAAGGTCACCCCGCTGCAGGCCATCAAGGAACTCAACCGCCGGGCCGGTGCCCAGGGCGTCGGCCGGATCGACGTCGTCGAGGACCGCCTGGTGGGCATCAAGTCCCGCGAAATCTACGAGGCCCCCGGTGCCATGGCGCTGATCACCGCGCACAAGCACCTCGAGGACATCACGATCGAGCGCGAGCAGGCCCGCTTCAAGGCCACCGTCGGCCAGCGCTGGGCCGAGCTGGTCTACGACGGCCAGTGGTTCTCCCCGCTCAAGCGCTCGCTCGACGCCTTCATCGAAGACACCCAGCGCTACGTCTCCGGCGACATCCGCATGGTCCTGCACGGCGGCCAGGCGATCGTCAACGGACGCCGCTCCGAGACCTCGCTTTACGACTTCGACCTCGCCACCTACGACACCGGCGACACTTTCGACCAGTCGATGGCGCGTGGCTTCATCGAGCTGTGGGGCATGTCCGCCAAGGTTGCCTCCGGCCGCGACATCCGCGTCGCCGGAAAGTAGCCCCTGTGGCTGAGCAGGAAAGCACCAAGTCCGAGGCAACGAACACGGGAGCGCTGTGGGGCGGTCGGTTCGCCGGCGGCCCCGCGGACGCCCTCGCGGCGCTGAGCAAGTCCACGCACTTTGACTGGCGGCTGGCCCGCTACGACATCGCCGGGTCCAAGGCGCACGCCCGCGTGCTGCACAAGGCCGGGCTGCTGGACGACGCCGAGCTCGAGGGCATGCTGGCCGCCCTGACGCGGCTGGATGAGGACGTCGCCTCGGGGGCCTATACGCCGGCCGAGTCCGATGAGGACGTGCATGGTTCCCTGGAGCGCGGCCTGATCGAGCGCGCCGGGACCCAGCTCGGCGGCAAGCTCCGCGCCGGCCGGTCCCGCAACGACCAGGTGGCCACCCTGGGCCGGATGTTCCTGCGGGACCACGCCCGCATCATCGCGCGCGGCGTGCTCGCCACGATCGATGCTCTCGTGGACCAGGCCAAGGCCCACCGTGGTGTGGCCATGCCCGGCCGCACCCACCTCCAGCATGCCCAGCCGGTGCTGCTCAGCCACCACCTGCTGGCCCACGCCTGGGCACTGCTTCGGGATGTGCAGCGGCTGGCCGACTGGGACAAGCGCGCCGGGGTTTCGCCCTATGGCTCGGGGGCCCTTGCCGGCTCCTCGCTGGGCCTGGACCCCGAAGCCGTTGCCGCGGAACTGGGCTTCTTCTCCGCCACGCACAACTCGATCGACGGCACCGCCTCCCGCGATGTCTTCGCTGAGTTCGCCTGGATCACGGCCATGATCGGGGTGGACTTGTCCCGGGTCTCGGAGGAAGTGATCCTGTGGGCCACGAAGGAGTTCTCCTTCGTCACCCTGCATGATTCCTACTCCACCGGCTCCTCGATCATGCCGCAGAAGAAGAACCCGGACGTCGCCGAGCTCGCGCGCGGTAAGGCCGGCCGGCTGATCGGCAACCTGACGGGCCTGCTGGCGACGCTCAAGGGCCTGCCGCTCGCGTACAACCGCGACCTGCAGGAAGACAAGGAGCCGGTCTTCGACGCCGCCGACACCCTGGAAGTGCTGCTTCCGGCCGTCTCCGGCATGATCGCGACCCTGAAGTTCAACACCGAACGGATGGAAGCGCTGGCGCCGCAGGGCTTCGCGCTGGCCACGGACATTGCCGAATGGCTGGTCCGGCAGGGTGTTCCGTTCCGCGAGGCGCACGAGCTCTCCGGTGCCGCGGTGAAGCAGGCCGAAAGCCGCGGCGTCGAGCTCTGGGACCTGACGGACGCGGAATACGCCGCCATCTCGGAGCACCTGACGCCGGAAGTCCGCACGGTCCTGTCCACCGAAGGCTCGCTCAACAGCCGCAACTCCCAGGGCGGCACCGCACCGGCCGCCGTCGAGCGCCAGCTGCTGGCCCTTGAAGGCGAGCTGGCCGGCGCGCGGGAGTACGCGGGGTAGCAACTCTCGCCACCCGGGCGTCTACCACCGAGTTGGCATTTCGCGGCAATGTTTTTCGAAAACACGGCCGTGAAGTGCCAACTCGCGGCGTTTAAGGTGGGTGCATGAGCGAATCCTTCCGCCGGTACCTGCGTGCCCTGCCCGATTTCCCCGATGTCCTCCCGGAGTTTGATCCGGCCGCCGCCCCCGCAGATCCCGCCGAACTCTTCCGGCAGTGGCTCGCCGAAGCCCTCGAGGCCGGGGTGCCGCAACCCAACGCCTGCAGCCTGGCCACGGCCGACGCCGACGGCCGGCCGTCCTCGCGCATGCTGATCCTGAAGGACATCGACGCCGACGGCTGGCACTTCGCCACGTCCCGGGAGTCCCGGAAGGGACACGAACTCACGTCCAACCCGCACGCGGCGCTGAACTTCTTCTGGCAGCCGCAGGGCCGCCAGGTGCGGGTGGCAGGGGACGTCGTGGCGCTGTCCGCCGCGGCCTCGGCCGCGGACTGGCACGCCCGGCCCGGAGCGGACGGCACTGAGAACCCCAACTGGCAGCTCTACGCGGTGCGTCCGCGGGAGATCGAATTCTGGCAGGCACGGCACGACCGCCGGCACATCCGGCACCGCTACCCGACCCGCTGACCGGACCCGGCTCAGTTAATCGCTGCTAATCCGGTGGCTCCGTTAGGATGGGCGCCATGACCGCAATCACACCAGAAAAGCTTCGGGAAGAACTGCACCGGGCCGCCGACACCGTGACGGGTATTGCCGCTTCGCTCTCGGAACAGGACATCAAAGCGCCATCCGAGCTGCCGGGCTGGACCCGCGGGCACGTGCTGGCGCACATCTGCGGCATCGCCAACGCGATGGCCCGCCAGCTCGAACATGCCGCCCGCGGCGAAAAAATCGAGCTCTATGACGGCGGTTTCGAGGGGCGCACCCGTGCCATCGAAATGGCGGCCGGCCACAGCCTCGCGGAGCACCGTGCCGACCTCGCCTCGTCGCTGGAACGGGCTCTGCGCGCCTTCGATTCCCTCGACGCGGCCGGCTGGCGTGCGCCCATTGCCTACCGCGGGGGAGTCGTCCTTGACGGCGGCCTGGCGCTGTGGCGAGAACTCGTCATCCATGCCACGGACCTCGGCACCGGGCGCGGACCGGAAACCTGGAGCCGGCCCTTCTGCGAACACCTCTTCGACTTCCTCTCCGCCAGGGTCCCGGACGGCCAGCGTTTCGTGCTGCAGCCGCTCGGGCTGCCCGACCGGGCCATTGGCAGCGGGGGGAAATCCACCGTCATCTGCGGCATGCTGACCGATATCGCCGCCTGGCTGGCCGGCCGCACCCCGAGCCTCGGGAGCCTGCGCGCCACGGCAGCGGCCGACGGCGTGGACCTTCCGGAGCTGCTGCCTTGGCCCGCGGGCGTGCCCGTCAACAACTGAGCGGGGCCTGCCTTTCGCCAGGCGGCGCTCCCGGGGCCTGCAGCCCTACGGCCGCGACGCCGTCAGGGCCAGTTCGCGTTCCCGGTCCAGCAGGCTGCCCTTGACGGCCAGCCCCCAGCGGAAGCCACCCAGGGTCCCGTCGGTCCGGATGACCCGGTGGCAGGGAACAAACAGGGCCGCCGCATTGAAGGCGCAGGCACTGGCCGCTGCGCGGACGGCCTTGGCGTTGCCGGAAAGCTCCGCATACTCCGTGTAGGTCACAGGGCGTCCCGGTGCGACGGTGCGGAGCACGTCCCAGGCGTGGCTGCGGAATGGACCGGATTTCTGCAGCACCGGCACGCCCATGGCCGGTTCCGGATCGCCGGAGTAGAACGCCTCCACCGCCTCGGAGATGGCGCCGAGGCCGGTAACGGTCTCGAATTCGGCCGGCAGCAGGTCCGCGTGGATCTGACCGGTCAGCTCCCCGGGAACGGCGGTCCAGCCGGATGACAGCACGGCGCCGTCGCGGGCAATGATGGTGAAAGGACCGTCCGGGGTGGACATGGTCAACAACTGGGCTTTCATGGTTTCGCTTTCTTCGGAGTCTGCGGCGGTCACTGCGACCGGGTACGAGATGCTGTGCGCGCCGCGGCCTGGGCAGCAGCTGCCGCGCGCCAAAGGTGCATCGTGGCGTAGGAGCGCCACGGACTCACCTCACGGAAATCGGGGGAAGGAGTGGTGCCGTCTGTGGCCGGAGTGAGGGACCGGATGCCATTGCGGACCGCGGCGTCGTTGGCCAGGAACACGTCCGGGGCCCCGATGACCCGCATCGCGACGTATCCCACCGTCCACGGCCCGACGCCGGCAAGCGGCAAGAGCTTGTCCTCAAGTCCGCGCACGTCATCGCCGTAGCCGAAGTCCAGGTCCCCGGAGGCCATTGCCGCGGCCGCTGCCCGGACCGAGTCGATGCGGCGTTGCGGCCCGCGGAGCAGTTCGAAGCCTGTTTCCGCGATCTGGGCAGCCGTGGGGAAGAGCCGGTGGAGACCATCGGCGGGCACCAGGCTCTCGCTTCCGGCCGCGGAGAGCTGGACCAGGGCGGTCCGCGCGGCAGCCACGGTGATCTGCTGGCCGATCATGGCCCGGATCAGGAGTTCCTGCGGGTCTACGGCACCGGGCATCCGCATGCCCGGCGTGCGTGCCACGGCGGCGGCAAGGCGGGGATCGGCCGCGAGGGCGGCATCGATGGCGACGGGATCGGCGTCGAGGTCCAGCAGACGCCGGACCCGGCTCAGCAGAGAGGCCAGGTCCCGGAGGTCGACGGCGCCGATGGTCAGCACCAGCGGACGGCCGGGCGCGCCGGCGTCGTACTCCACCCGGAACCGGGCATCGCCGTGCGCCAGCCGCAGGGTCCGGGCATAGGAGCCGGAGCTGCCTTCCTCGATCCCGGGGATGGCGCGGACGGCGAGGAAGTCGAACACGCCGGGATTGAACGGTTCCCGGTACGGAAGGTTGAGCGTGAGCGCCGTGGTGGCAGCGGGGGCACGGTGATGCCGGGCCGTGGCACGGAGGGCGGAGGGCGTCATGGCAAAGACTTCGCCGATGGTCTCGTTGAACTGGCGCACGCTGCTGAATCCGGCGGCGAAGGCGATGTCCGAGACCTTCATTCCGGTGGAGACCAGCAGGGTGCGCGCGGTCTGGGCGCGGCTGGCCCGCGCGAGGGACAGCGGGCCGGCGCCGAGTTCATGGCTCAGGATCCGGTTGAGCTGGCGCGAGGAATAGCCCAGCCGGGCCGCCAGCCCCTCGACGCCGTCGCGGTTGATCACGCCGTCGTTGATGAGCCGCATGGCGCGGCCGGCGATGTCCGAGCGCACGTTCCAGGCCGGCGTGCCGGGCACGGCCTCGGGCAGGCAGCGCTTACAGGCCCGGTAGCCGGCCTCGTGCGCGGCGGCCGAGGTTTCATAGAACGTGACGTTGTCCGCTTTGGGGGTCCGGGCCGGGCATGAGGGCCGGCAGTAGATCCCTGTGGTCCGGACAGCGGTATAGAACTGCCCGTCGAATCGGGTGTCCCGGGCGTCGATTGCCCGGTAGCGCTGCCAGAAGTCCATGACCCCATCCTGCCAGCTTCGCCGACCACCTGCTAGCGGAATTCGGACACGGCCGTGGCGGGCGGTTCAGTGTCCGGCGGGCGTTTGTTAAAGTCGGAGCATGACGTCCAGCCCGCTTCCCGCCAGGTCCGGTGCCGTGTCCGGGGCGGGAACAGTGCCGGGTGCGGTATCCGGCGCATCGCCCGTTGCGGCCGGGTTGCTCCGGGAGCTGCTCTCGGCGGACGCCCGGCACGTGGCGCCGCTGATTCTGGGAGCCGTGTTGACGCATGACGGGCGCGACGGTTCCGTCTCGGTACGGATCACCGAAGTGGAGGCCTACCTTGGCCCGCATGATTCACTGCACCCTGACCCGGGCTCCCACACCTTCCGCGGCGAAACGGCGCGCAACGCGCCGATGTTCGGGCCGGCCGGCCACCTCTACGTGTATTTCACGTACGGGATGCACCATTGCGCCAACATCGTCTGCGGACCCGCCGGCACGGCGTCGGCCTTGCTGCTGCGGGCCGGCGAAGTTGTCGCCGGACACGAGCTGGCCCGGCGCAGGCGCCCGACGTCGAAATCCGACAACGACCTCGCAAGCGGGCCCGCCCGGCTTGCCACCGCGCTGGGGCTGACGACGGCGGACAGCGGGCGGGACGCCCTCGTGGCACCCTTCCGGCTGGAGCTGCCCGCGACGCCGCCGGGCGCGGCCGCCGCGGACATCAGCTCGGGTCCGCGCGTCGGCGTCTCCGGCGCCGGCGGCAGCCACGACTACCCATGGCGGTTCTGGCTCAGCGGCGACCCCACCGTGTCCCGCTACAAGGCCGCCAAAGCGCCAAACACCAGGAACGCGTAGCCGGAGGGACCCCTGATGCCGGGCACCCGCGGTGGGGCATGATGAAGCATTATGGGCGAGGGAAAACGGGGAAAGCCAAGCAGCGAGCTCGAACGCCTGCAGATCTTTGCGCAGCTGGCCACCGAGTACTTCCGCATGGTTGAGCTGTTCTCCGCAGATGGCGGCCCGGTCCCGAGGGAGCCGGCGGAGCCAGCGGAACCCGTCGATTCCGTCGACGCTGCAGCGGCGGAGCGCACGCACTGGATCGAGCTCTTCCGTGCGGTCTTGCTGCGCAAATTCATCGTTCCGGATGAACACGTGTCGCTCAAACTCGTGGTGCGGGCCTTGCGTTTGTGCAATTACGCGGCGGACGTCCGGATAACCGAGGGCGCAGACCAGGCGGCCACCTTGTTCACCGATGGGATGATCCGGGGCCGCCAGAAGTTGATGTCCGGACTCGCTCCGGATGATCAGGATGATGCCCATGACCTCTTCGAGGACGTGCTCTACGGGCGGCTCCTGCATGGCGACGCAGACAGGTTCCGCCGGTCCGGCTGGGCGGAGGACTACGCCAGGCTGAGCACTGTGGCGGCCGGACGGTTCCATGCCGAGCACGCGCTCAGAAAGGCGCTCGACGTCGTCTCCTATGGGCTCGCCCAGGACCTCCTGCGCTCACCGGACCCGGGCGGCGACGCCGGGGGCGCCTCCTGTGCAGATGCAGGGCCTGGGGCCTAGGGAGTTCTAGAGGCCCGCGAAGGCGCGGAGTGCGCAGTCGGCTCCGACAGCGAACGGGGCAAGCCGGCGCCGGAGGTCTTCGCGCACCTGCGGCCACTCCTGCGAGAGGATCGAGAACACGGCGGTGTCCGAACGGCCCCCGCCGGGCGCTACACGGTGGCCGCGCAGGATCCCCTCGAAGCGGGCGCCGAGCCGCTCGATCGCCGTCGCGCTCCGGGTGTTGCGGGCATCGCAGCGGAACGCCACCCGGTGGACTTCCAGTACCTCAAAGGCGTGGGCGAGGAGCATGTGCTTGCTCGCGGGATTGATGTGGCTGCCCCAGAACTGCCGCCCGAAGAACGTTCCCCCGATTTCCAGGCGCTGTTGGGCGGGAACGTAGTCACACAGGGACGTCGTGCCAAGGAGGGCGCCGGTGCGCCCGTCCGTCACAGCGAACGGGATGGTTGCAGGATCGTCCAGCCGGGACTGGAACAGCGCCGCCAGCTCGCCGCTGGTCCCGGGCATCGGCGCCGCCATGCCCGCCCACATGCCGGAATCCACAAAATCAAAGAGACCTTCCGCATGCTCCGGGGCCAGCGGAACCACGTGGACGCCATGGCCGGAGAGGACGATTTCGTGTCGCATTGGAGCATTCAATCACCGCGGGAGTGGACGCAACGGTGGAATCCGGCACCCCTGAGGTGAACATTCGGTGACCGCCAGGTTGCCCGGCACGGGGCAGGCCCGGCGGCGCGTGGCTACCAGCCAGTAAGGTGGATGGGTGAATCCAAGCGAGCCGAACCAGATCAAGCCAGCAAAGCCCGTGGACGAGCTGATCAACAGCCTCTGCGCCACCATCCCGGACTACCCCCAACCCGGAATCAGCTTCAAGGACCTGACCCCGGTGTTCGCCGACGGGGCGGCACTGAAGGCGGTGGTCGACGCCCTCGTTGAGCCGTTCAAGGGCCAGTTCGACGCCGTCGCCGGGGTGGAAGCCCGCGGCTTCCTTCTTGCCGCCGCCGCCGCGTATGCCACCGGCACCGGCGTCATCACCGTCCGGAAGGCGGGCAAGCTGCCGCGCGAGGTCGTCTCCGAGGACTACGCCCTGGAATACGGCACCGCCACCCTCGAGCTGCATACGACCGATCTGGCGCCCGGGAGCCGCGTGCTGATCCTCGACGACGTCCTCGCCACCGGCGGTACGCTCGGCGCCACGGCACGGCTGTTTGAGCGCTGCGGCATCCACGTGGCCGGCGTCGGCGTGGTCATGGAACTGGACGATCTTGGCGGCCGCGCGGCCCTGACCGGCCACAACGTCCGATCCTTGTTACGACTCTAACGGGAGGTCCGGGGCTGGACCATTCGGGACGTGTCGGTAGAATTCCCTGACGAAGACTGCCTTGGCATTGTTCGACAGACCGGCGAAAGCTGAGTCTGCCGAAATGGCTGTAGAATGGTGGGTCTGTCTTTTTCGATAGGGGAACGTTCGATGCACGACGCTGATTTGGCCCATGAACGCGACTATGTGGCCGGACTTTACGCCCGGCTCGATGAGTTGCGGGCAGAGAAGCGCACCCAGCTGGCCCAGGTGCGCCGTGCCGGTGCCGTGGGCACCATGCAAAACGTCTCCGAACGCGATGCCTTCGCGGCCCTGTACGAGGACCGCCTCGCCCAGCTCGACGCCGTCGATGACCGCCTCGTCTTCGGCCGCCTGGACCTGGACTCCGGGGAGGCCCAGTACATCGGCCGCATCGGGCTGACCACCGAGGACCTGCAGCGGCTCATGGTGGACTGGCGGGCGCCCGAGGCCGGCCATTTCTACCAGGCCACGGCTTTTGACCGGCAGGGCGTTCGTCGCCGCCGTCACCTGATCCTGCAGGGCCGCGAGGTCAAGGCGATCGAGGATGACGTGCTCGACGCCGACATGCTCGCCGACAACGACTCCCTCCAGGGCGAAGGCGCCCTGCTGGCTGCCCTGAATTCCAAGCGGACCGGCCGGATGTCGGACATCGTCGGCACCATCCAGTCCGAGCAGGACCGGATCATCCGTTCCTCCATCTCCGGCGCGCTCGTGGTCCAGGGCGGACCGGGCACTGGCAAGACCGCCGTCGCACTGCACCGCGCGGCCTACCTGCTCTACACGCACCGGGACCGGCTCAAGAGCGCCGGCGTCCTGCTGGTGGGGCCGACGTCGTCCTTCATGAAGTACATCGAACGTGTGCTGCCCTCGCTGGGTGAGACCGGCGTCGTGATGGCGAGCCTTGGCCGGCTTATGCCGGGCATCACCGCCGTGGCCGAGCCGGACTCTGCCGTGGCCGCCATCAAGGGCCGGCTGGACATGGCCGACGTGGTGGCCAACGCCGTCGCTAACCGGCAGCGCCTCCCGGCCGGAAACCGCGTCCTGGAGGTCGACGGGCGCAAGCTGATCCTGACGCCGCGGCAGGTCCGCCGCGCCAAGGAGAGGGCACGGGCCACGGGCAAGCCGCACAACGAGGCCCGAGTCTCCTTCGTCAAGATTCTGCTCCGCGAACTGACCGAACAGATGACGGAGCTGGTGGAAGCCGGCAACATCGGCAACAACGCCGACCGCTCCTACCTGGCGGAGGATGTCCGGTCCGCCAGGGATGTCCGGATCGCGCTGAACCTGTGCTGGATGCCCATGACCCCGGAGAAGCTTGTGGGCGAGTTGCTGAGCAAGCCGGCCATTCTCGAGGCATGCACCCCGAACCTCACCCCGGAGGAACGCGCTCTGCTGCTCCGCCCGGCCGGCTCGCCGTGGACGGAGTCCGACGTCCCGTTGCTCGACGAGGCCGCCGAATTGCTCGGCGAGCTTGATGCCGCCGCCGGCCGGGGACTGGCTCAGCAGGAACAGGACCGCGCCCGCGATCTCGCCAACGCCAAGCAGACTCTGGTCAACATGGAAACCGCCGGGGTGGATGTCCTCGTCACCGCCGAAGACCTCGTGGACCAGAACCAGGAGCGCGAGACGCGGCTGACCGCTGCCGAGCGTGCCACCACGGACCGCAGCTGGGCGTTCGGGCACATTGTGGTGGACGAGGCGCAGGAGTTGTCGCCCATGCAGTGGCGGCTACTCGTCCGCCGTTGCCCGCTGAAGTCGTTCACGATCGTCGGCGATATCGCCCAGACGAGTTCAGTCGCCGGCGCCAACTCCTGGCACAGCGCTCTGGCCCCCATGTTTGGCGACCGCTGGCAGCTCGAGGAACTCACCGTCAACTACCGCACGCCGTCGCAGATCGCCGAGGCGGCCGCCCGGATGGCCAATGCGGCCGGCCTGGTGGTTTCCGCGCCGAAGGCAGTCAGGGAAGGACGCTGGGCGCCGGTGATCGACCGCGTGGACCAGAGCCAGATTGTCACGAAGCTCGTCGAGGTACTGCCGGAGGAACTGGACGCGATCGAAGGTGGCCTGCTGGCGGTCATTGCCGACGGCGAGCTTCTCCCGGAAGCCAGCGCTGCACTCCGGGCCGTGTACGGGCACCGCGTGGGGACCGGTGCGGGAAGCTACGCGCAGGACATCGTGGTTATCAGCCCCCGCGAGGCAAAGGGACTGGAGTTCGACGGCGTCGTGGTCCTGGAACCGACGGACATGCTCAACCATGAGCACGGCCGGGTGGGCGACCTCTATGTGGCCATGACCAGGCCCACGCAACGCCTGAGGCTCATCGCCGCCTCCGGCGTCCCCGCCGGCATCGAGGAGTAGGCCCGTTCCGGCCGCCGCGCTGTACGGCTGCCGGACGGCGGCTCCCCGTTGCCGAACGGCGGCGGGGAGACAGCGGTCGGCAGGGCGTCACCTGCGATGCGGATGTGCTGATCCTGCTACCTTAGATTCCGTGTCCCAGCTAAATAATCTCGATGCCCAGCAGAACGACCCCAGCTTCGCCAATATCTGGCAGGAGCTGAAATGGCGCGGCCTTGTCCACGTCTCCACGGATGAGGCGGAGCTCGAGAAGCTCCTCGCCGGCGAGCCTGTGACGTATTACTGCGGCTTCGATCCGACCGCGCCGAGCCTGCACCTGGGCAACCTCGTCCAGCTGCTGCTCATGCGCCGGATCCAGCTGGCCGGCCACAAGCCGCTCGGCCTGGTCGGCGGCTCCACGGGGCTGATCGGGGATCCGCGTCCGACGGCGGAACGCACCCTTAACACCAAGGACACCGTCTCGGAGTGGGTGGGCTACCTGCAGGCGCAGGTCCGCCGCTTCCTGAGCTTCGAGGGTGACAACGCCGCCCGGATGGTCAACAACCTGGATTGGACGGCGCCGCTGAGCGCCATCGACTTCCTGCGCGACATCGGCAAGCACTTCCGGGTCGGGACCATGCTCCGCAAGGATGCCGTCGCGTCCCGCCTTGGCTCGGATGAAGGCATCAGCTACACCGAATTCAGTTACCAGATCCTGCAGGGCATGGACTACCTCCAGTTGTTCCGCGACTACGGCTGCGCCTTGCAGACCGGCGGCTCGGACCAGTGGGGCAACCTCACCAGCGGCACCGAACTCATCCGGAAGGTTGAGGGCAAGCACGTCCATGCCCTGGGAACGCCGCTCATCACCAACTCTGACGGCACCAAGTTCGGCAAGAGCGAGGGCAACGCGATCTGGCTGGATCCGGCGATGTGCAGCCCGTACGCCTTTTACCAGTTCTGGCTCAACACGGCAGATGCCGACGTCGCGGCTCGCCTCAAGGTCTTCACGTTCCTGACCCGTGCGGAGATCGAGGCACTGGAACTGGCGGTCGCCGAACGGCCGTTCGCCCGCGAGGGCCAGCGGAAACTGGCATACGAGGTGACCTCTCTTGTCCACGGTGTTGACGCCACGGAAAAGGTCATTGCGGCGTCGGCGGCGGTGTTCGGCAACGGCGATCTGACTGTGCTGGATGAAGCGACCCTGAAGGCTGCCACCTCCGAGCTGCCGTCCGCCACCGTGGACGCCGGCGGTCTGGGCATCATCGAACTGCTCGTGGCCTCCGGCCTGTCCGAGAGCAAGTCCGCCGCCCGCCGCACCGTGGGGGAGGGCGGGGCCTACGTGAACAACGCGAAGGTTTCCGACCCCGACGCCGTTATTGCGGCCAGCCAGTTGCTCCACGGGCGCTACCTGCTCCTGCGTCGGGGCAAGAAGAACCTCGCAACGGTGGAGGTCGCGGCGTCCTGATCAGCTGCTGGTCCGTACTGAGAACGCACGCTGCACGCTCCTTCCTGGCTGATTTGCACGGCCGGGGAGGAGCGTGTATTGTTTTCTGAGTCGCCGCCGCTGAGCGGAGACAAACCCCCACAAATGAGAAGCAATTCTTCATGCGCTAGGCGCGGATAATGAAAAATTGCTTCAATTCTGCTGGGCGGATTCGCTCCACTGAGTGAAATTCGGATGAAAATCGCGAATTTGCAAAGTGGAAATGAATGAAATAAGCTGTAAACATCGCAGCGAAGAAAAGCGAAATAAAAGAATTCATTGAAATGAATTGTTTCGACGAGTATTCGAATGTGTCTGTTGTTTGAGAACTCAATAGTGTGCCAAGTTTGTTGATACCAATTTATTGTATTGAATTGGTTGAATGTGCCGGGCCCGCCACCCCGTGGTGTGGTCTGGTGTTTTTGGCTGGTTTCAAATTTTGTGCAGCGTGTGTTCCCCGTTTTCCCGGGGGCGCGTGTTGTGTCTGTTTTTCTTCAACGGAGAGTTTGATCCTGGCTCAGGATGAACGCTGGCGGCGTGCTTAACACATGCAAGTCGAACGATGATCCGGTGCTTGCACCGGGGATTAGTGGCGAACGGGTG
>NZ_PYUI01000016.1 GCF_003097355.1 Arthrobacter sp. H-02-3 | reverse complement strand
GACTCTAAGCGTCCCACGCCCGGACCGGTGCTCCAAGCCGTACCCCGCGCTCTGCCGGGCAGCCTGCCGGGCGGTCTGCCCGGACCGTCGGACGGACCCCGGGGCCCGCATCGTCGGCGGCCCGCCCGCCAGGACGGCGACGGTCCACGCGTGTGCCGCCCGCGCCGCCCGCCCCCCCGGCGGGGGCGGGGCGCCCCGACTGCGGCCCCCCCCCCGCCCCGGACGTTTGCGGCTCAGGCAGCCTGCGACAACGCGACCCACCGGTCCAGCACCGCGGAGGCCGCCCCGGACTCAATGGATTCCTCGGCCCGCTTCAGCGCAGCCGCCATGCGCTCCGCGAGAGGACCGGCGGCGTCGAGGTCGAATGCCACGAGGCCGGCGGCGGCGTTGAGCAGCGCCGCATCGCGGGCCGGCCCGGGCGCGCCGGCGAGGACAGCACGGACGACGGCGGCATTGGCCGCAGCGTCGCCGCCGCGCAGCTCCTCCAGCGTCGCCTGCCGGATACCCAGTTCCCGCGGGTCAAACGTCTCTTCCCTAACCTCGCCGTTGCGGATCTCCCACACCCGGGACGGGCCGGTGGTGGTCAGTTCATCCAGGCCGTCATTGCCGCGGAACACCAGGCCCCGGCTCCCCCGCTTGGCCAGCACGCCGGCCACGAGGGGGGCCATCCGTTCATTGGCGACCCCCACGGCCGAAGCCTGGACATGTGCCGGGTTGATCATCGGGCCCAGGAAGTTGAACGCGGTCGGGACACCGAGTTCCCGGCGGGCCACGGCGGCATGCCGCATCGAGGGGTGGAACACCTGGGCGAAGCAGAAGGTGATCCCGGCTTCTTCGGCGTTGAGCGCCACGCGGGCAATCGGCAGATCCAGCCGGACGCCGAGCGCCTCCAGGACATCGGCGGATCCCGACGACGACGACGACGCCCGGTTGCCGTGCTTGACCACCTTCGCGCCGGCGCCGGCACAGATCAGCGCGGCCATCGTCGAGATGTTGACGGTGTTCTGCTGATCGCCGCCGGTGCCGACGATGTCCAGCTTCTCGCCGGCAATGTCAATGGGGTTGGCGTTGGCCACCATGGCTTCCACGAGGCCGGCAACCTCATCAACGGTCTCGCCCTTGGACCGCAGGGCCACGAGGAAACCGGCCACCTGGACCGGCGTGGCCTCGCCCGACATGATCGAGTTCATGGCCCATTCGGTGCTCCCGGCGGTGAGGTCCGCGCCGCCGATGAGTGCGTTGATGAGCCGCGGCCAGGTGTTGCCTGCCGCCTGTGCGGATGCCTGAGAAGTCACCTCCCGATGCTATCGAGGTCGGCCCCGCAAAGACCAATGTGAACCCCTCCGGGAACTTTTCCGCGCGAATTCGCGTCTTTGTAGAAAAAGTCCTCCGAAATGGCGGTTTGCGTTGGGCAGGACGGACTTTTATAGACATAATGTCTATGTGACATCTGCGACCCATGCCCCCAGTACCCCGGCGCACCCGACGCTGAACCGCCCGAACATGGTTTCTGTTGGAACCGTTGTATGGCTGTCCAGTGAGTTGATGTTCTTCGCCGGTCTCTTCGCCATGTACTTCACACTCCGTTCGACCTCCGGACTGATGTGGGCTGAAGAGACAGCCAAGCTCAACTTCCCCTTTGCGCTCGTTAACACGATCGTCCTTGTGGCAAGTTCCTTTACTTGCCAGATGGGCGTCTTCGCTGCGGAGCGGCTCCAGCCGCGCCGGACCGGCGGAGTCTTCAGCTTCACCCGCTGGGGGATGAACGGATGGTTCATCCTCACGTTCCTCATGGGTGCCTTCTTCGTTGCCGGTCAGACGACCGAGTACTCCATGCTCGTTTCCGAGCACGTCTCGCTGTCCTCCAACGCCTACGGTTCCGCCTTCTACATAACGACGGGCTTCCACGGCCTGCACGTCATCGGCGGCCTCATTGCCTTCCTGCTCATCTTGGGCCGCTCCTTCGCCGCGAAGAAGTTCGGCCACTTTGAAGCAACCTCGGCGATTGTCACCTCGTACTACTGGCACTTCGTGGACGTCGTCTGGATTGGCCTCTTCCTGGTCATCTACGTCCTCAAGTAGCCCTGACTTGACTCTTTTTCTACAAGAGGCAGAATTTCAAGAAGCGGCTCCAGGAGCCACCGCAGGATCGAATAAAGGAACCACCACGTGAAGGCACTCTCGCAGAAGCGACGTCACCCACTGGCAGCAATTGCCCTGCTGCTGATGGGCCTCTTGGTCACGGGTGGGCTGTACGCCGTTGCCACCACCGTCAACCAGGCCAAGGCCGACACCAATACCTACAGCGCAAGCGACGTAGAGGAAGGCGGCAAGCTCTTCGCCGCCAACTGCGCCACCTGCCACGGCATGGGTGCCAGCGGCTCTCAGTCCGGACCGTCGCTTGTGGGCGTCGGCGCCGCCGCTGTTGACTTTCAGGTCGGCACCGGCCGCATGCCCATGCAGATGAACGGCCCGCAGGCCCAGAAGAAGCCCAACCAGTTCAACGAGGAACAGACCAAGCAGCTCGCTGCTTACGTTGCCTCGCTGGGCCCCGGCCCGGCCATCCCCGAAGCGGGTGTGCTTGATGAGAAGGGCGACGCAGCCAAGGGTGGGGAACTCTTCCGCACCAACTGCGCCATGTGCCACAACGCCGCCGCCGCCGGCGGTGCCCTGACCCGGGGCAAGTTCGCCCCGGCGCTCTCGGGTGTCTCCGGACAGCACATCTACGAAGCCATGGTCACCGGCCCCCAGAACATGCCGGTCTTCAATGACGCGAACATCTCCCCCGAGGGGAAACGCGACATCATCACCTACCTGAAGCAGATTGAATCCAACGGTTCACCCGGCGGCGCAGATCTTGGAGCTTTGGGACCGGTTTCCGAAGGTCTCTTTGTCTGGATTGCCGGGTTGGGCGTCATCATCGCGTTCACGATCTGGCTCACATCCCGCACCTCCTAAGCGGACCTTGCACCTGTAAGAATTTTCTGCTGACCCGTCAGCAGTTTGAATTGAAACCTAACTCGGCATAGGCCGAGACGAGAGAAGGATGAGGCGAATTATGGGCAACCATAGTGACGGCAGTCCGAACCACTCGGGCACCGTAGCTACGGCTGGTCAGAATGAGGTGGAGAAGTTCCAGGATCCTGGAATTCCCCCGCACCGTTTGCGCCTGGCTGACACGGACCCGAGGGCCGCAAAGAAAGCAGAACGGCAGGTAGCCCTTCTGTTCGGCACCTCGGTCGTTGGCACCCTGATATTCCTGGTGTCGTACTTCGCGATCGATCTGGGGAACGATTCCTCGATCGCCACGATCCGACTCCAGAATGCCTTGCTGGGCATCGGCACCGCGTTCGCGATGCTGGGCATCGGCACCGGCATCGTCCACTGGGCCAAGGCCTTGATGCCGGACCACGAGGTCTCGGAAGAGCGCCACGCGATCCGCACCGAGGAAGACCGCCAGGCTGCCGTCCGCATCGTTGATGACATTGTCGAAGAAACCGGCATCAAGCGCCGGCCGTTGATCCGCAATACCCTGCTCGGCGCGGTTGCACTCGCACCCCTGCCGGCATTGGCCATCTTCGGTGACCTCGGCCCCCGGCCGGACTTCGCACTGGCGCACACTCTGTGGGCTCCGGCCCCGGACGGCAAGCTGAAGCGCCTTGCTCGCGACCCCGATGGCACTCCCATCAAGGCCGCGGACGTCACCATCGGCTCTGCCTTCCACGTCATCCCGGAAGGGCTGAACGAACTGAGCGAAGGCAGACTGAACGAAAAGGCCAAGGCCGTCGTTCTGCTCATGCGCCTGGACCCGAACGAGCTCCACCCTTCCCCCGGCCGTGAAAGCTGGGCCTACAACGGGATTGTGGCTTACTCCAAGATCTGCACCCACGTTGGTTGCCCTGTTGCCTTGTACGAGCAGCAGACCCACCACCTGCTGTGCCCGTGCCACCAGTCAACCTTCGACCTGACCCAACAGTGCAAGGTTATCTTCGGCCCGGCCAGCCGTCCTCTCCCCCAACTGCCTATCGCAGTCGACGCCGAGGGCTACCTGGTCGCCACGAGCGACTTCCATGAACCCGTTGGACCGAGCTACTGGGAGCGTGAGCAGCATGTCCTCATCCCTAACTCCTGATGCCCCCGTCTTCGTCGCCAAGACCACAGGCGGCCGCATCACCGACTTCGTCGACCAGCGTGTTGGCGGCTCCGGAATCCTCCGCGAATTCGGCCGGAAGGTCTTCCCTGACCACTGGTCATTCATGTTTGGCGAAGTGGCACTGTACTCCTTCGTCATCCTGCTCCTCTCGGGCACGTTCCTGACGTTCTTCTTCGATCCGTCCATGGCGGAGACGCACTACGCGGGCTCGTACACGCCGCTGAAGAACGTTGAAATGTCCGTGGCGTACAGCTCCTCCCTGAACATCTCCTTCGATGTCCGCGGCGGTCTGTTCATGCGCCAGGTACACCACTGGTCCGCACTGCTGTTCGTCGCCTCCGTGTCTGTGCACATGCTCCGCGTCTTCTTCACCGGCGCTTTCCGCAAGCCCCGCGAGCTGAACTGGGTGGTGGGCGGCGTCCTGCTCATCCTGTCCATGGCTGCAGGCTTCACCGGCTACTCGCTCCCCGATGACCTGCTCTCCGGCAACGGCCTGCGCATCATCGACGGCGTCATCAAGTCCATTCCGGTCATCGGCACCTACACCTCGTTCTTCCTCTTCGGCGGCGAGTTCCCCGGCACCATGATCATTAGCCGCCTGTACATGCTGCACATCCTCCTGGTTCCCGCGCTCATCCTGCTGATGATCGTGATGCACCTCTTCATGGTGGTTGTGCACAAGCACACGCAGTACCCCGGCCCCGGCCGTAACGACGGCAACGTCGTCGGCTACCCCCTGGGCCCGGTTTACGCGGCGAAGGCCGGCGGCTTCTTCTTCATCGTGTTCGGTGTGGTCGCCCTCATGGCGGCGTTCTTCACCATCAACCCGATCTGGAACTACGGCCCGTACGACCCTTCACCGGTGTCGGCAGGCACGCAGCCTGACTGGTACATCGGGTTCGTTGACGGCGCCCTGCGCCTGATGCCGGGCACGATCGGCGACTGGAAGGTCGAGCAGGTGTGGTTTGGCCACGTCTTCACCTTCAACGTCCTTCTGCCGGCGCTCGTCCCGGCCGGCATCCTGTTCACCGTGATGTTCACCTACCCGTGGATCGAACGCTGGATCACGAAGGACAACCGCGAGCACCACGTCCTGGACCGTCCCCGCAATGCTCCTACCCGTACGGCCATCGGCATGGCCGGCTTCGTCTGGTACTGCGTGATGTGGGCCGCCGCAGGCTCGGACCTCATCGCCACGCACTTCAACGTTGCCCTGAACGATGTGACCTACTGGCTGCGCGCACTGTTCTTCGTCGGCCCGGTGATCGCGTTCGTCGTGACTAAGCGCGTCGCCCTGGCGCTCCAGCGCAAGGACCGTGAGATCGCCCTGCACGGCCGTGAAACCGGACGCATCGTGCGCCTGCCGCACGGTGAGTTCATCGAGGTTCACGCCCCGCTGGACGAGTACAAGCGCTACAAGCTGGTCGGCTTCGAGTCACCGGCCCCGCTGCCCGCGGTGCCGAACGAACACGGCGTCGTGGACCGCAAGGAAAACCGTCGCGCCAAGCTCTCCCGCTGGTTCTTCGAGGACCGGGTTGCCCCGGTCACTCCCGCCGAGCTGGAAGCCGCACACGGCCACCACGGCAGCCACGAGGCCGTCGAGGCAGCAGCTTCGCAGAAGACGCTGAGCCACTAGGCAGCACCGAGCAGCACTAGCAGAAAGGCCCGGTCCCCCTTGGGACCGGGCCTTTCTGCATCTGGCTGGCTGCTGTGGCTACGGGCGGTAGCCCGAGGCGTAGTTGCGGGTGGGCCGGACCCCGGGGCGTTGCAGGGGCACCCAAAGCTTGTACCGGTCGGCCCGGTAGTAGGACACGGAGTAGTCCACCATCGCGCGGGCCACAAAAGCATGGCGCTGGATCTTCAGCAGCGGCGTGCCGACCTCCACGTTCAGGAGCCTGGCCGTTGACGGCGAGGCGGCCGTCGCCTCGATCATGTCCTCGCCCCATTCCATGACCAGCCCGTAGCGTTCGCTCAGCACGTTGTAGAGGGACGTGGGCGGTGCCTCATCCAGCAGGCCCGGCACCCGGTGGGCCGGGATGAAGTTCTCGTCCACGCTCATGGGCTCGTTGTCGGCCAGCAGCAGCCGCCGGAACCGGACCAGAGGCGTGCCCTCCTCCAGTTGCAGCTCGCGGGCCAGGAAGGCGCTGGCGCCGATCTGTTCGAAGCTCAGGACCTTGGCCGCCGGGACCATGCCGCGGCGCTGCATCTCCTCACTGTACGAGGTCAGTTTGACCTGGAGGTCGAGTTTGGGCTTGCGCACGAACGTGCCAAGCCCCACGACGCGTTCAATCACTTCCTCGCCCACGAGCGCATCGATGGCCTGGCGGACGGTCATCCGGGCGAGTCCGAACCGCTCGGCGAGGTCGCGCTCAGACGGCAGCGCCGAACCCGGCGGGCAGGCCGCAGCGATGTGCGCACGGAGGATTTCACGCAGCTGGACGTAAATGGGGATGCCGCTCTGCCGATCAATGTCGCCAACCATCGCGGACGCGTTAGAAGACGGCATGATGCAGCCTCGCAGCGGGTCCCGGCGTGGGAAAAACAGTCATGTATCAAGGGTAAACCCGCAGCCCCGCAGGTCTAGACCACCCGGCCGTCGCAGTTCGTCCCGTCCGCTCCCCCGCGACTACCCTTGAAGATGCGGACCGGCACCAGGTGACCTGATCCTGTCGCTCCGGACTGGTTCCCCGTCCGGATGCGCGCGTCCGCCAGACCATCATGAGCAGAACCTGCACCAGCACAAAGGAGTCCCGTTGCCAGTTCGCAAGGCAATCGTCACGGCCGCCATCGGCCTTCACGCCCGCCCGGCGGCGGTATTTGTCCGCGCCGTCACCGCCACCGGGCTTCCGGTGACCATCAGCAAGGACGGCAGACCGGGCGTGGACGCCCGCTCGCTGCTGGAGGTCATGACCGAGGACTTCGCATGTGGCTGTGAAGTGGAGCTTGCCGTCGCGGCGGACGCCCTCCCGGGCCGTTTCACCCTGGCGCAGGCAGAGAACGCACTCGAGGAGCTTAGGATCCTCCTCGAATCGGCGGCCGCCGCCTGAGGCCCCTGGGCGGCGCTCCCGGTTCGCGGTGCGGACTCGGATTACCGCCCCGCCTGCGGACCGCTCTCTGGACTTCCCCAGCCTTAAGCACGCATACGACGGCGGGCCCCACCTTTGTGGTGGGGCCCGCCGTCGTATGCGTTATGGAGATTTGTCTGTGTGGACGCTAGTGAGCGTGGTCACCGCGGCTGTACTCGTAGACCCAGCCGACCAGCGCGACGACCGCGAGGCCGCCCGCGATGAAGACAATCCAGAATCCGACGGCCATGCCGAGGAATCCGGTAGCGCAGGCGATGCCGAGAACCAGCGGCCACCAGCTCCAGGGGCTGAAGTGGCCCTGTTCGCCGGCACCTTCGTGGATTTCGGCGTCGTTGCGGTCCTCGGGTCGCATACCCACGCGCCGGCCGGTGAAGCCGAGGTAGGCACCGATCATGCCGGCAAGGCCACCGACCAACAGGATGGCAAGTGCTCCCACCCATTCGGTCCAGTTCGTCAGGTACCCGTAAATGAACGCCACCGGGACAAAGAAGAAGACGCCGAGGCCAAAGATCCTTGATTCGATTTTCACTTGCCGGAGTCCTTCTGGTCGGCGTTACCGAGCGCTGCTGCTGCCGGAGCAGGAGAATCGACGGTGTAGTTCTGGGAGAGCTCCGGGTGGTGCAGGTCCAGCGCGGGACGTTCGGAGCGGATGCGGGGCAGGGACGTGAAGTTGTGGCGCGGCGGCGGGCAGGACGTGGCCCACTCGAGCGAGGCACCGAAGCCCCACGGGTCATCAACTTCCACGCGGTCGTTGCTGCGCCAGGTGATGTAGATGTTCCAGAAGAACGGGATCAGCGAGGCGCCCAGGACGAAGGAGGAGATGGTGGAGAACTGGTTCATCCACGTGAAGTTGTCCTGCGGCAGGTAGTCGGCGTAGCGGCGCGGCATACCCTCGACACCCAGCCAGTGCTGGATCAGGAAGGTGCCGTGGAAGCCCAGGAACAGCATCCAGAAGTGGATCTTGCCGAGACGCTCGTTGAGCATCTTGCCGGTCCACTTGGGCCACCAGAAGTAGAAGCCCGCGAACATGGCGAACACGACCGTACCGAAGACCACGTAGTGGAAGTGCGCCACGACGAAGTAGGAGTCCGAGACGTGGAAGTCCAGCGGCGGCGAGGCCAGGATGATGCCGGTCAGGCCACCGAAGAGGAAGGTCGCCAGGAAGCCGATGCTCCACAGCATGGGGGTTTCAAAGGTGATGGAACCCCGCCACATGGTGCCGATCCAGTTGAAGAACTTCACACCGGTCGGAACGGCGATCAGCATCGTCATGAAGGAGAAGAACGGCAGCAGGACCGAGCCGGTGACGTACATGTGGTGTGCCCACACGGTCACGGACAGTGCGGCGATGGAGATGGTCGCGTAGACCAGGCCCTTGTAGCCGAAGATCGGCTTGCGGCTGAAGACCGGGAAGATCTCCGAGACGATGCCGAAGAACGGCAGGGCGATGATGTACACCTCAGGGTGGCCGAAGAACCAGAACAGGTGCTGCCAGAGGACGGCACCGCCGTTCGCGGGGTCGAAGATGTGAGCGCCAAAGCGGCGGTCGGCACCGAGCGCAAACAGTGCGGCGGCCAGCGGCGGGAAGGCCATCAGGACCAGGATGGACGTCACGAGTGCGTTCCAGGTGAAGATCGGCATGCGCCACATGGTCATGCCGGGGGCACGCATGCAGATGATCGTGGTGATGAAGTTGACGGCGCCGAGGATGGTGCCGAAGCCGGAGAGCGCCAGGCCGAAGACCCAGAGGTCACCGCCCACGCCGGGGCTGAACGTCGTGTCAGACAGCGGCGCGTAGGCGAACCAGCCGAAGGACGCGGCGCCCTGCGGGGTGATGAAGCCGGACACCGCAATGGTGGAACCGAAGAGGAAGAACCAGAAGGCCAGTGCGTTCAGTCGCGGGAACGCGACGTCGGGTGCACCGATCTGCAGGGGCATGATGACGTTGGTGAAGCCGGCGAAGAGCGGCGTCGCGAACATCAGGAGCATCACTGTGCCGTGCATGGTGAAGAGCTGGTTGTACTGCTCTTTGGTCTGCAGGATCTGCATGCCCGGCTCGAAGAGCTCGGCACGGATCAGCAGCGCCATGATGCCGCCGAAGCAGAAGAAGATGAACGACGCGATCAGGTACATGTACCCGATCGTCTTGTGGTCGGTCGAGGTGATCCAGTTGACGACGATGCGCCCCTTGGATTTGGGTACTACGGGAGCCTCGAGGATCCCGGCGGATTGAGTGTAAGTTGCCACGTCGCTCCCCTTACTTGGTTTCGGTCGGGACCGGGTTGCGGTCGTACTCGTCACCGAGCAGGCCGGTGTTCCCGTCCTGGCGCAACTGGTTCATGTGCGCCTGGAACTCCGAGTCGGAGACAACCTTCACGCGGAACAGCATTTCGGAGTGGTACTCGCCACAAAGTTCGGCACACTTGCCGTCGTAGGTTCCCTCCTTGGTGGGAGTGAACCGGATGTAGTTGGTCTTGCCGGGGATCATGTCGCGCTTCTGCAGGAAGGCAGGCACCCAGAAGGAGTGGATGACGTCGCGGGAATTCAGTTCGAGGTCAACCGACTTGTTGACCGGCAGGTAAAGGGTGGGCAGCTTTTCCTTGTCCACGTCGTTACCGGTCAGGTGGGCCTGGACGCCGGCTTCGTGGACGTCGTCGGTGATGACGTCGCCCTTCTTGTAGTTGAAGTCCCATGCCCACTGCTTGCCGCGGACGTCGACGACGACGTCGGCCGGCTTGGAGCGGTCATCGATCTGCTGCTGGTCGCGGTCGGTGAAGTAGAAGAACACCAGGACCATGAAGAGCGGGATCGTCAGGTAGAACACTTCCAGGGGAAGGTTGAAGCTGTTCTGACGGGGGAAGCCCACCGTGCCCTTGCGGCGGCGGTAAGCAACGATGCACCAGATCATCAGGCCCCAAGTGATGATGCCGACGACCAGCGCGGCAATCCATGAGTTGACCCAGAGGTCCATGATGCGGTCAGTATTACTGGTGGTGCCACGTTCGGTGGGCAACCAGCCCCTCTGTACCTCTGGTGAACATCCAGTCAAAGCCAACGCGCCGGCTAGTGCCAAGCCAGTGATCGTAGTGATCTGTTTGCGTCGGCTGCCGGTTCGGTTCTGCGAACTCACAGACGGCCCTTCCTACTTGTTGCTGTTGCCCCGCGAATTACGGGCAGGGCAAACGAAAAGTTTTACTACTCGGTGTAGAGCTTACCGCTCCCCGGGAGTTTTCGCCCACATGTCCGCGCCGTGCGTCGGGACCTTTTTCCGGGTCCCGCTCGTTGAGGCCGGGGCGGCACTAAGGCCGGGCAATATGCCCGGCCTTAGTGGAAGGAATTAGTGGAAAGAATCCCCGCAGGCGCAGGAGCCGCCGGCATTCGGATTGTCGATCGTGAAGCCCTGCTTCGAGATGGTGTCCTCGAAGTCGATGCTGGCACCGCTGAGATAAGGAACGCTCATCTTGTCGACGACGACTTCCACGCCGTCGTAGTCGCGCACAGCGTCTCCGTCGAGCAGGCGCTCGTCGAAGTAGAGCTGGTAGATCAGGCCGGAGCAACCGCCGGGCTGCACGGCAACGCGCAGGCGCAGATCAGTGCGGCCTTCCTGCTCGAGGAGGCTGCGGACCTTGCCGGCCGCGACGTCAGTCAGCATGACTTCGTGCGTGGCCAGCTCGCCGGCCTCGGGGGCCGTGGCGTCGGCGCTGTTTTCATTGGTTGTAGTGCTCATGGCCTACCTTCTTGCAACGGTGGTGGCGGCCCCGCTTGCGCGGTGCCCGCCCCTACTTAAACGGTATGGGCTATAGCTACATGCTACGTCGATCAGCCCTGTAGCTCTAACTCCTGACGTAACCGTCCCAGCACGCTGGATGTTCCCCGGGAACGGAGGTTAGAGCGCCCCTTCCTCGTTGAGGCGCGCCAGCAGCAGCGCCTCGGCGATGATCGCGTTCCGGAAGTCGCCCAGGTGGAGGGATTCATTGGCGCTGTGCGCGCGGGAATCCGGATCCTCGACGCCGGTCACCAGGATCTGCACGTCCGGGTACAGCTCGGTCAAGTCCGCGATGAACGGGATGGACCCGCCGATCCCCATCTCCACCGCCGGTACGCCCCAGGCTTCGCCGAGGGCCCACATGGCCACGCCCGCGGCCTTGGAGGCCGTGTCCGTCAAGAAGGAGTTGCCGCTCTCCCCCGGCGTGAACACCACCTGCGCGCCGAACGGCGCATTGGCTTCGACGTGCTTGCGGACGGCTTCCATGGCGGCTGCCGGATCCTGCCCGGGAGCCAGCCGCAGGCTGAACTTGGCCCGGGCGCGGGGCAGCAGGGTGTTGGAGGCGACGTCGACGGCCGGAGCGTCAAAACCGATGATCGACAGGGCCGGCTTGGTCCACATGCGTGAGGCAATGCTCCCGGTCCCGGCGAGCTTGACGCCGTCGAGCACGGAAGCGTCCGCCCGGTATTCCTCTTCGGTCAGGTCCACGGTGACGTCGTCACGGCTCACGAGGCCCTCGATCGCGACGCTGCCATCGGCGTCGTGAAGGGTCGCGATCAGACGGGACAGCAGGGTCGGCGCGTCAAGCACCGGACCGCCGAACATGCCCGAATGCACCGCGTGGTCGAGCACCTTGACTTCGATGGTGCCGTCCACCAGGCCGCGCAGGCTCGTGGTCAGGGCCGGGATGCCGACCTTCCAGTTGCTGGAGTCGGCCACGACGATCACGTCAGCGCGCAGCAGTTCGCGGTGGGTCTCGAGGAATGTCCGGAACGTCGGTGAACCGGCCTCTTCTTCCCCTTCGAAGAAGAATGTCACGCCGAGGCCAAGCTCGTCACCGAGCACGCGCGTCACGGCGGAGTAGGCGGCGACATGGGCGAGGATGCCCGCTTTGTCATCCGCGGCGCCGCGGCCGAAGAGCCGCCCGTCGCGTTCGACGGCGGTAAAGGGGTCGGTTTCCCACAGCGCGAGGTCGCCGGTGGGCTGGACGTCGTGGTGGGCGTAGAGCAGAACGGTGGGCTTGCCGGCGGCGGCCGGGCGGCGGGCGACGACGGCGGGGCCGCCTGGCGTTCCGTCTTCCTTGTCGCAGCGGAGGATCCGGACGTCCTCGAAGCCGCTGGCGCGCACGAGGCCGGCGACGGCGTCTGCGCTGCGGTTCAGCGGAGCCGGGTCAAAGCTGGGCCAGGCGATGCCCGGAATGGCGACAAGGTCCTTCAGCCGGCTGATCGTTTCATCGAACGATTCCGTCACGGCCTGGCGGAGGGCCTCGGCATCGATGGTGCCGGCGTGGTCCATGGTGGTTTGCGGGTTCCCCGCAGTTGATGAAGTCATGGCGAAAACACTACCGTGTGCTGGATCACGGCAAACAGCGTGAGGGCGTGGCTGACCGCGTGTGTGCTGGGTCTCGCGCCGGGATCTGCGGGGTATTCTTTAGGGGTGTTTGGACGAAAAAAGGAAGCGCCCGCGGCGCAGAACGTAGTTGACCAGCAGGCGGCCGAGGCGGCAGCCCGGGGCACCGTGACCGGCAAGGGCGCGCCCACGCCCAAGCGGAGCGCCCAGGAGGCCGCCCGCAAGCGGCCGCTCGTGCCGGAAGACCGCAAGGCTTCCAAGGCGGCCGAGCGCGCCGCCGTCACGGAACAGCGGCTCAAGATGCGGCAGGCCATGGACAGCGGTGACGAGAAGTTCCTGCCGGTGCGCGACAAAGGTCCGCAGAAGCGTTTCACCCGTGACTACGTCGATGCCCGCTTCAGCCTGGGCGAGTACCTCATGTTCGGGGCACTCCTGTTCGTCGTCATCTCGCTGCTGGTGCCGGCTTCCAGCCAGCAGATGATCTACGTCCTGGGCGCCTTCTGGGTTATGTTCCTGGCCGTCTTCGTGGATGTCTTCATCCTCTCCCGCAAGCTCAAGAAGCGGCTCAGCGAGAAGTTCGGCGAGGTGGAACGCGGCACCGTCTGGTACGGCTCGATGCGCTCCCTGCAGTTCCGCCGGCTGCGCCTGCCCAAGCCCCAGGTCAGCCGCGGAGAGTTCCCCGCCTGATCATTTGTCCCTAGGATTTCCAACCACGAAGCCCCCGGCAGTTCAATACTGCCGGGGGCTTCGTCGCGCGGGGCAGGTGGCCCGGCCAGCGGCGGCTTAGCGCCGGCTCGGGTGCGTGGCCAGCAGCCGGTTGATGCGGGCGGCCCAGAACGGGCCTTCGTACAGAAACGCCGTGTAGCCCTGGACGAGGGTGGCGCCGGCGTCCAGCCGCGCCTGCACATCCTGGGCGGTTTCGACGCCGCCCACGGAGACGAGGGTCAATGCGCCGCCCGTAACGGACTTAAGCCGGGCCAGGACCTCCAGCGCCCGCTTCTTCAGGGGCGCCCCGGAGAGTCCCCCGGCCCCGCAGGCCTCGACCTTCTCCGGGCTGGCCGAGAGTCCGGTGCGGGCGATGGTGGTGTTGGTCGCGATGATGCCGTCCAGCTTCAGGTCCAGCGCCAGGCGCGCGACGTCGTCGATGTCCTCGTCGCTGAGGTCGGGTGCGATCTTGACCAGGAGCGGAACGTGGCGGCCCGCCGCTTTGTCCGCTTCCTCGCCGACGGCGGTCAACAACGGGCGCAGGGTCTCGACGTCCTGCAGCAGCCGCAGGCCGGGCGTGTTGGGCGAGCTGACATTGACCACCAGGTAGTCGGCGGCCGGGGCGAGGCTGCGTGCGCTGATCAGATAGTCGGAGACTGCATCCTCGAGTCCCACCACCTTGCTCTTGCCGATGTTGACCCCGATTACGGGCCGCACGCCGGGGTAATGCCGCTGCAGGGCGGCCCGGGCGGACTTCAGACGCGGAGCCACCGCCGCGGCGCCGTCGTTGTTGAACCCCATCCGGTTGATGACGGCCCGGTCCTCCACGAGGCGGAAGAGCCGGGGTGCCGGGTTGCCGGGCTGGGCCTGGCCGGTGATGGTGCCGACTTCCACGTGGCCGAAGCCGAGCTCGGTGAGCGCCTCGATGCCGTGGCCCTCCTTGTCGAAGCCGGCCGCGAGGCCGAACGGCGACGGGAAGGTCAGGCCAAACGCCTCGGTCTGCAGGGACGCCGCCGGGGCGGTGAACTTCTGCAGCACCCGGCCGGCGCCGCAGCTGTGGGCCAGCCGGATGGCCTTGAACCCGATCTTATGGGCGCGTTCGGCGTCCATCCATGAGAAGGCCAGCCGGAAGAATGTGGGATATACGCGCATGCCTCTAGTTTTCCGGTTCGGGCCGTCCAGACCAAACCAGCGCGCTACGGGCAACCGTTATGACTGCCGGTATGACGGCCGTTGCAACTGCGGTGCTGCGTGCCGTGGATGCGGCGCCCAAGAACCCCGGGGCGCGTTAGCATGAAGCCATGACCAGCAATGATGGTGTCGGGACGGGCAGCCGTGGGGTGCCGGGGCGCGGGATCGAGGCCGATGTCGTGGTCGTCGGCGCGGGCCTGGCCGGGCTCGTGGCCGCGGCGCAGGCGTATGCTGCCGGCCGGCGGGTGGCGCTGCTGGATCAGGAGCCGGAGGCATCCGTCGGCGGCCAGGCACACTGGTCCTTTGGCGGCCTCTTCCTGGTCAACTCCCCCGAACAGCGCCGGCTCGGCGTGCGGGACAGTGAAGAGCTGGCCCTCGCCGACTGGCACGCGTCCGCAGGATTCGACCGGCCCGAGGATGCGCTGGCGAAGGAGTGGGCGGCGGCGTACGTGAACTTCGCGGCCGGGGAAAAGCGCGCCTGGCTCGCCGCGCTGGGCGTCGGGCTGTTTCCCCTGGTGCAGTGGGCCGAACGCGGCGGCTACGGCCCGGACGGCCACGGCAACACGGTCCCGCGCTTCCACGTCGTATGGGGCACGGGACCCGCCCTGCTGGCGCCCTTCCTGGCAAAACTCCGTGAAGGCGTTGACGCCGGACGCGTGAGCTTCCATTTCCGGCACCGCGCCACCGGGCTCATCAAGACTGCGGGCCGGATCAGCGGCGTCCGCGGCGAGCTGCTCGAGTCCAGCGCTGCGGGGCGGGGCGAAAAATCCTCCAGGCACCGGGCCGGCAACTTCGAGGCAGCGGCAGCAGCTGTCGTGGTCACGACCGGCGGGATCGGCGGGAACCACGAGTCGGTCCGCAGACAGTGGCCGGGAGGCGGAGCGCCGGAAACGATGCTGAGCGGTGTGCCCGCCTCGGTGGACGGAGACTTTCTGCCGGCCGTGAGCCAGGCCGGCGGGAACCTCATTAACGGCGACCGGATGTGGCACTACCCGGAGGGCATCCATAACCATTCCCCGGTCTGGCCGCGGCACGGCATCCGGATCCTGCCCGGGCCTTCGGCCCTGTGGCTGGATGCGGCGGGGCGGATGCTCCCCCCTCCCCTGTTTCCCGGCTTCGACTCCCTCGGGGCGCTGCGCCACATTCTGACCACCGGACATGCCCATTCGTGGTTCGTCCTTAACAGGACGATTGCCCTGAAGGAGTTCGCACTTTCCGGCTCCGAGCAAAACCCCGATCTCACGGGCAAGGACGTCCGGCTGCTGGCCTCGCGGCTGCGGCCGGGCAGCGACACGCCGCTCCAGCGCTTCCTGGACCGCGGGGTCGACTTCCTGCAGGCCAAGACTCCCGCCGGGCTGGCCGGAAAGATGAACGACCTCACCGGCGCCGGGCTCATTGATGCCACGGAACTGGAGCGGCTGGTCCGTGCCCGCGACCGGCAGTTTTCGAGCGGGTTGGGCAAGGATCCGCAGCTGGCCGCCATCCGGGCCGCCCGCCGCTTCGCCACGGACAAGATCATGCGGGTGGCGCCACCGCACCGGCTCACGGATCCGCGGCACGGGCCGCTGCTTGCCGTCCGGCTCTCCGTCCTGACGCGCAAGAGCCTTGGCGGCCTCCACACGGATCTGCAGTCGCGGGTGCTGGACGCCGCCGGTCAGCCCGTACCGGGACTGTTCGCGGCCGGTGAAGCCGCCGGGTTCGGCGGCGGCGGAATCCACGGCTACCGCGCGCTCGAGGGGACCTTCCTGGGCGGATGCCTCTTCTCCGGACGCTCAGCGGGCCGCGCCGCGGCGCTGGCCGTCTAGTCAGCAGCACAGTCAGAAGCATGGGAGGAATGTCGATGCAGTGGCAGACCGACATCCTGGGGGACGATTTCCAGGCGTGTGCCTTCGAGGCGGCCGGCCCCGACGGCGTACTGCGCACCGCCACCCTGGTCCGTCACACCCCCGCCGGCCCCGAGGGCGCCGCCTCAGCCGGGACGGGAACAGCGCTGCCGGCGCGGGCGGTCCTGTTCCTGCACGGGTGGAGTGACTACTTCTTCAACGAGGAACTTGCGGAGTTCTGGACCGGCAAGGGCTTTGAGTTCTTCGCCCTGGACATGCACAACCACGGCCGCAGCCTCCGGCCAGGAACCCACGGCGGCTACGTCGCGGACCTGGACAACTACGATGCCGAGATCACGGCGGCGATCGGCATCATCGCCTCGCTCCGGCCGGCCGGCGCGGCGCCACAGCTGGCGCTCATGGGCCACTCCACCGGCGGGCTGATCGCGGCGCTGTGGGCGGACCGGCATCCGGGAGTGGCGTCGCAGCTGATCCTGGACAGTCCGTGGCTGGAAGTCCATGGCAGCCCGGCGTTGCGCCGCGCCGCGCGGACCATGGTGGAGCCCTTCGCCCGGTTCTGGCCCGAGTCGGTGATCCGGCTGCCGGAGCGGGCCTTCTACTGGCGCAGCATCAGCAGCGCGGCGGAGGGCGAATGGGCATTGGACGACGCCTACCGTCCGCCCCATGCCTTTCCGGTCCGTGCCGGCTGGCTCAGCGCCGTGCTCTCCGGACAGTCCAAAGTGGCCCGCGGACTGACCATCGACGTACCCATCCTCGTGCTCATCTCAGCGGCCAGCGCCAACGGGATGTTCTGGAAGGAGTCCATGCGCCGCACCGACGCGGTCCTGGACGTCAACACAATCGCCCTGCGCGCCCTGAGCCTGGGCCGCACCGTCACGCTGGAGCGGATCGACGGCGCGCTGCACGACGTCTTCCTCTCGGCGCCGCGGGTCCGCGCGGACGCTTATTCCCGGCTGTCCCGCTGGATGAGGGCCTACGTGTTTGATTGAGGCTCAGGCGCCTTGGCTGCCTGTGGCGGGAGCGGCGTCGACGGCTCCGCCGTACCGCCGGTCGCGCTGGGCATAGATCTCGACGGCGTCCCAGAGCGTCCGCCGGTCCACGTCCGGCCACAGGGTGTCCAGGAACACGAATTCGGCGTAGGCGGACTGCCACAGCATGAAGTTGGAGAGCCGTTGCTCGCCGGAGCTGCGCAGGAACAGGTCAACATCCGGCAGGTCGGGCTCGTCCAGGAACTTCTGGATGGTCCGTTCGGTGATGGCCCCCGGCTTGAGCCGGCCCTGCGCCACTTCCTCCGCGATCGCGGCGACGGCATCGGCGATCTCGGCGCGTCCGCCGTAGTTGATACACATGTTCAGGGTGCAGGTGCTGTTGCCGCGGGTGTAGTCCTCGGCCTCTTCGAGTTCGCGGATCACCGAGCCCCACAGTTTCGGGCGCCGCCCGGACCAGCGGATGCGGACCCCCCACTCATCGAGCTGGTTCCGCTGCCGGCGCAGCACGTCCTTGTTGAATCCCATGAGGAAGCGCACCTCCTCCGGGGACCGGCGCCAGTTCTCGGTGGAGAAGGCGTACACGCTGACGTGCTCGATCCCCAGTTCGATCGCGCCGGCCATGACGTCCAGGAGGGCAGGCTCCCCCGCCTTGTGGCCCTCGATCCTTGGCAGGCCGCGCTGGTTGGCCCAGCGGCCGTTGCCGTCCATGACGATCGCGACGTGCCGCGGAATGAACTCCGCGGGGATGGCGGGCGGAACAGCCCCGGACGGGTGCGGGTAGGGGGCCACCACCGGGGCTGTCCGGCGCCGGACCGCCCCCTGCTTTGCCTGGCTCTTCTCCAGGTTCCTTCCCAAGCTTCTTCCCAATGCCACTTCTACGTTCGCTCCACATGTTTGAGGGATTTCAGGACTCTCTCCAGGTGCCACTGGAGGTAACTTGCCACCAGGCCGGCCGCTTCCCGCCGGTGAACGGACGCCGAGGCATCCGCCGTCGTCCAGTTCCCGGTGAGCAGGGCACCCAGCAGGAGCACCGTCTCCGCGGCCGGCGCCGGGGAACCCGGCGGCCGGCACTCGGGGCAGACCATGCCGCCCAGCGGTGCGGAAAAGGCGGTGTGCGGGCCGGGTGCACCGCACCTGGCGCAGTCGGTGAAGCTGGGCGCCCAGCCGCCGGTCGCGAGGGCGCGCAGCAGGTACGAGTCGAGGATGAGCTCGGGGGCGTGGTCGCCCCTGCTCAGCGACGCCAGCGCTCCGACCAGCAGGTTGTATTGCGCGGTGCCGGCCTCGCCGTCGACGTCGGTGAGCCTCTCCGCCGTCTCGGTCATGGCCGCGGCCACCGTGTAGCGGCCGTAGTCGGCGGCGATGTTGCCGCCGTAGGCGCCCTTGGCCACGGCCTGCGTCACGACGTCCAGCGTGCGGCCGGAAATCAGTTGGAGATCGGCCACCATGAACGGCTCCAGCCGGGCGCCGAAACGGCTGCTGGTGCGGCGGACACCCTTCGCCACCGCACGGACCTGGCCGTGGTGCTTTGTCAGCAACGTGATGATCCGGTCCGCCTCGCCCAGCTTGTGGGTGCGCAGCACGACGGCGTCATCACGGTAGGCGCGCGCTGCAAAGGATTGTTGGACCACAGTTAATCTTCGCACTCTCTGTGCGGAAACACGGCACGGGCAACGCCCTGTTGGCGCAAAGAAGACTGCGCCGCCGGAAGGTTCCGGCGGCGCAGTGCGCTGTGCCTCAGCTGCGTCAAGGGCCGAATCAGGCGCGGGCGTCCCGGATGGCCCGGTTCACGGCCGAGATGACTGCCTTGAGCGAGGCCGTAATGGTGTTCGCGTCGATCCCGACACCCCACAGCACCCGCTCGCCCACGGCGCATTCGACATACGCGGCGGCCAGGGCGCTGCCGCCCTCGGACAGGGCGTGCTCGCTGTAGTCCAGCACGCGGACGTCAACGCCGTCCTCGCGCAGGATGCTCAGCAGGGCCGCGATGGGGCCGTTGCCGGTGCCGGTGCGGCGGACCTGGGCGCCGTCGATCTTCAGCGACGCGGTCAGGGTCATCGCCCCGGCCTCGTCCGTTTCGGTGCCAATCGCCCCGAGCGCGTAGCGTCCCCACTGGGTGTCGGCGGCCGTGGACGGCAGGTATTCGTCCTGGAAGACCTGCCAGAGCTGGGCACCGCTGACCTCGCCGCCCACGGTGTCGGTCTGCTTCTGGATGACGCCGGAGAACTCGATCTGGGCGCGGCGAGGCAGGTCCAGGTTGTGCTCGTTTTTCAGCAGGTAGGCGACGCCACCCTTGCCGGACTGCGAGTTGACGCGGATGACGGCCTCGTAGCTGCGGCCGAGGTCCTTCGGGTCGACCGGCAGGTACGGAACCTGCCAGGTGTAGTCGGCGACGTCCTTGCCGGCGGCGGCGGCGTCCTTTTCGAGGGCTTCCAGACCCTTCTTGATGGCGTCCTGGTGCGAGCCGGAGAACGCGGTGAAGACGAGGTCCCCGCCGTACGGCACGCGCTCGGCGACCGGCAGCTGGTTGCAGTACTCCACCGTGCGGCGGATTTCGTCGATGTTGGAGAAGTCGATCATGGGATCGATGCCCTGTACGAACATGTTCAGCCCCAGGGTCACCAGGTCCACGTTGCCGGTCCGCTCGCCGTTGCCGAAGAGGCAGCCTTCGATCCGGTCTGCGCCGGCCAGGTAGCCGAGCTCGGCAGCGGCGACGCCGGTGCCGCGGTCGTTGTGCGGGTGCAGGGACAGGATGATGCCTTCGCGCGGGTGCAGGTTCCGGCTCATCCATTCGATGGAGTCGGCGTACACATTCGGGGTGGCCATCTCGACCGTGGCGGGCAGGTTGATGATGACCTGGCGGTCCGCCGATGCCTCGAAGACGTCGGCGATCGCGTTGCAGACGCGCACGGCGTAGTCCAGCTCGGTTCCGGTGAAGGATTCGGGCGAGTATTCGTAGGTGATGTGGGTGTCGACGAGGGTTTCCTCGTACTTCTTGCACAGCCGGGCGCCCTGCAGGGCGATGTCCAGGATGCCGTCTTCGTCCTGGTTGAACACGACGCGGCGCTGCAGGACGGACGTGGAGTTGTAGAGGTGGACGATGGCCTGCTTCGCGCCGACCAGGGACTCGTAGGTCCGCTCGATCAGGTGTTCACGGGCCTGGGTCAGCACCTGGATCGTGACGTCGTCGGGGATGTGGTTGCCCTCGATCAGCTGCCGGACGAAGTCGAAGTCCGTCTGCGACGCCGAGGGGAAGCCGACCTCGATCTCCTTGTAGCCCATCCGGACCAGCAGGTCGAACATCTTCAGCTTGCGGGCCGGGCTCATGGGATCGATGAGGGCCTGGTTGCCGTCGCGCAGGTCCACGGCGCACCAGCGCGGGGCCTTCGTGATGCGCTTGTCCGGCCAGGTGCGATCCGGCAGTTCAACGGTGATCTGGTCCTGGAATGGGACGTAACGGTGGACCGGCATTCCTGAGGGCTTCTGTGCGTTTCGCATTACTATCGGGGCCTTTTCTGTGATTCTTGGTGAAAGGGTGGCCGGGCAACACAAACTCCGCAGCGAGGGTTGGCCTTGCGCTAGATCGCGTCTGAGGCCTCGCCGCGGCAGCTAAGGAGAAGCAGTTCTGCGCGCACCTTTTCACAGTAACACGGGTGCGTAAGATGAAGGAGCCAGACCACCGCAACGTCCACTATGCAGACCGTGCACCGACACAAGCTCCGGTGCCGGCCTGCCTCTCAAAGGAGCATCCGTGCCACTTTCGGGGATCGACCTGTCCACCATCGATGCCGGTGTCCGTCCGCAGGATGACCTGTACCAGTACGTGAACGGCGGCTGGCTCACGAGCACGGTCATTCCGGACGACCGGCCGCTGGAGGGCACGTTTACGGCCCTGAGGGACGCGTCGGAGCTTGCCGTGAAGGAGATCATCGAGCAGGCGGCCGCCCGCGGCGCAGAGGCCACCGGCATCGAGCGGAAGATCGGGGACCTCTACAACAGCTTCATGGACGAGGCCGCGGCCGAGGCGAAGGGCCTGGATCCGCTCCGGGCCCGGCTGGCGGAGGTGTTCGCCACGACGTCGGTTCCCGAACTCGTGGCGCTGGCCGGACGGCTGTTCCGCGCCGACGTGGGCGGCCTTTTCTACATCTACCCCGCGCCGGACGCCGGCAACCCGGACCGGATCCTGCTCTACACCGGCCAGGGCGGCCTCGGCCTTCCGGACGAGTCGTACTACCGCGAAGAGAAGTTCGCGGCCATGGTCCAGGCCTACCAGGAGCACGTCGAGGCCATGCTTGCCCTGGCCGGCGTTGCCGATCCCGATGGCGCGGGCGGGCGGGTCGTCGCGCTGGAAACCGCACTGGCCTCGCACCACTGGGACAACGTGACGCTGCGGAATCCGCAGAAGACGTACAACCTGAAGTCCGCCGCCGAGGCAGCGGAACTCTTCCCGCTCCTGGCCGACTGGTTCGACGCGGCCGGCATCGCCCCGGAAAAGCGCACCGAACTCGTGATGAGCACTCCCGACTTCTTCTCGGGCGCCGCCTCCTTGCTGGACAGCGAACCGCTGGCCACGTGGCAGGAATGGCTCGCCATGCGCGTCGTCAGCGCCGCTGCCCCATACCTGTCCTCCGCGTTCGTGGACGCGAACTTCGCCTTCTACGGCACGACCTTGAGCGGGACGCCGCGGATCAAGGACCGCTGGAAGCGCGGCGTCGCGGTAGTCGAGGCGGCCCTCGGCGAGGCCGTAGGCCAGATCTACGTTGCCCGGCACTTCCCGGAAGGCAATAAGGCACGTATGCAGGGCCTCGTGGCCAACCTGATCGAGGCGTACCGGGAGTCCATCACGGGGCTGGAGTGGATGGGCGCGGAAACCAAGCTCGAGGCGCTCAAGAAGCTGGACTCCTTCCGCGCCAAGATCGGCTACCCGGACAAGTGGATCGACTACTCCGCCGTCGAGGTCGATCCCGCGGATCTGCTGGGGAACGTGGAGCGCGCGCACAGCGCCGACGTCGACCGTCACCTTGACGAGGTCGGCAAACCTGTGGACCGGGAGAAGTGGCTCATGACCCCGCAGACGGTCAACGCCTACTACCACCCGCTGCTCAACGAGATCGTGTTTCCCGCCGCCATACTGCAGCCTCCCTTCTTCACCGCCGACGCCGACGACGCCGTCAACTACGGCGGCATCGGCGCGGTGATCGGGCACGAAATCGGCCACGGCTTCGATGACCAGGGCTCGCAGTATGACGGCAGCGGCCTGCTCCGGAACTGGTGGACCCAGGACGACCGCACCGCCTTCGAGGCCCTGACCTCCAAGCTGGTGGCGCAATTCGACGCCCTCTCCCCCACGGCCGCGCCCGGCCATAACGTCAACGGCAAGCTCACCCTGGGCGAAAACATCGGCGACCTCGGGGGCCTCACCATCGCCTACAAGGCCTACCTGATCAGCCTCGACGGGCAGGAGCCGCCGGTGCTCGACGGGATGACGGGGTTCCAGCGGTTCTTCGCGTCTTGGGCCGCGGGGTGGCGGCAGGTCATCCGGACGGAGGAAGCCGTCCGCCGGCTGGCGACAGACCCGCACTCCCCCAACGAATTCCGCACCAATGCGATCGCCAAGAACCTGGACGCCTTCCACGAAGCGTTCGGCGTCACCGAGCAGGACGGCATGTGGATGCCGCCGCAGGAGCGCGTCAGCATCTGGTGATGCCGGTCGCCGGCCCGGCACCGGCACCAGCACCGGCACCAGCACCAGCACCAGACGACGGAAGGGACCACCCATGGCCCGCGTTTTCATCACCGGTTCGACCGACGGGCTCGGACTCGCCAGCGCCCGGACGCTGTTGGACGAAGGCCATGAGGTCCTGCTCCACGCCCGCTCCAGGGAGCGCGCGGCTTCCCTCGCTCAGCTCGCTCCACAGGCGGCCGGCATCGTGATCGGGGACCTCAGCAGCGCCGCCGAAATCCGGGACCTCGCCGGGCAGGTCAACGGGCACGGGCGGATGGACGCCGTCATCCACAATGCCGGCGTCTACGTTTCGCCCACGCGCGTCGCGACCCCGGAGGGGCACTCCCTCACGTTGGCGGTCAATGTGCTCGCGCCCTACGTGCTCACCGCGCTGATCGAGCGGCCCGGCCGCCTGGTCTACATCAGCAGCGGCATGCACCTCGTGGTGAACGGCAATCTCCGGGACATCGACTGGACCGAGCGGCGCTGGAGTGCCAGCACCGCCTACTCGGAGAGCAAGCTCTGCGTTTCCGCGCTCTCGGCTTCTGTCGCGCGGCACTGGCCCGCAGTGCTCAGCAACTCCGTGGACCCCGGCTGGGTGCCCACCAGGATGGGCGGCCCCGGCGCGCCGGACGACCTTGCCTTGGGCCAGGACACCCAAAGCTGGCTCGCCGTCAGCAACGACCCCGGCGCCCTGGTCTCCGGCAAGTACTGGCACCACCGCCGGCAGCGGACAGCCGCACCGGAGGTCACGGATCCCGGCTTCCAGGACAAGCTCACCGACAGGCTCGCCGAACTGACCGGCGTCGCACTGTTCTAAGTCATGCTGGTCCCAAGAAACGCTTTTCCAACGCAGCGAAACCGGACGGCCCCTGACGATCAGCGGGTGATCAGGGCCGGGTTCGCCTGCTGGCAGACGGTGTCGCCGGCCGTCTGGTTGACGATGTCCGCGGGCAGTTGCGGCGTCGCGGCGGCCGTCGGTGTTCCGTTGGCGAAATCGGCGCCCAGGTACACCTGGACTCCGACGACACCGGCCGCCGGGAGCACCTGGCCCGGCGCCACGCCGAGGAGGGCCGCGACATCGGCGGCCACGTCAGCGTAGTCCGCACCGTAGTAGACGGCAGTGGTCGCGACGGGCCGGGCCGTCAGCTGGCCCACCTTGGTGAAGCCCGCGCCCTTGATGGCCTGGATGATCTCCTGGGCCCGCGTGGGCACCCCTGAACCGTTGGCAACGGTGACCGGCTGCAGCGTCTTGTCGTAGGCCGGTGCCGGGGCGCTAGGGGCCGGCGTGGCACTGGCAGCCGGGGCGGCGCTCGGCGTCGCGGTCGGATCCGTCAGGTCAACGTCGTTGCGCATGGCGGCAAAAAGCTGCGACGCCGCGGGTTCGGCCAGCTGCAGCCGGTTGGGGTCCGATTCGGCCGGAACGGTGGGCGTGGCCACGAAGGCCACCTTGCCGACGTCGATGTTCTTGAGCCGGTTGCCCACGGTCAGCAGCGTCGGCACCGACGCCAGGCCGTCGTCGATGGTGAGGTTCTTGGTGATCGCGTCGGCGATACCGAGCATCCGTGCCGGGTTGGTGAGGGTGCCGTCGCTCTTGATCTTCCGGGTGAGGGATGACAGGAAGCCCTGCTGGGCCTTGATGCGGCCAAGGTCACCGCCGTCACCGAAGGCGTGCCGCGTGCGGACGAAGGACAGCGCCTGCTCCCCCTGCACGGTGGACGTGCCCTTGGGCAGCCGGAGCTTGGAGTCGGGGTCGTAGACGGCGTCACTGACGCACACCTCCACACCGCCGACGGCGTTGGAGAGTTCCTTGACGGCGTTGAAGTCCGCCATCATGAAGTGGTCGATCTGGAGTCCGGTGAGCTTGTTGACGGTGTCCACGGCGCAGCCGATCCCGGCCTCGGACATTGCCGAGTTGATCATGACGCCCTTCTGGGCCGGGTAGACCTTGTTGGTCTTCGGATCCGTGCACTGGGGGATATCGACCAGGAGGTCGCGCGGGAAACTGACGACGTTGACGCGCTTGTTGTCCGCGGAGATGTCCATGAGCATCATGACGTCCGAGTGCCCGTAGCCGGTGGAATCAGCGCTGGAGCCGTACTGGGCATTCTTCCCGTCGCGCGTGTCCGAGCCGAGGATCAGGATCTGCATCCGGTCCGTCGAGTCGTTCACGGAGTTCTCGGACTTGACGCTGCCGGCGCTCAGCGGGGCCTTGGTGATGTTGCCCTGGAGCCGGATCACCCAGTAGGCGCCAAACGCGATCACGCCGACCAGGAGGACCGCGAGGACGCCCGTGGTGACTTTCAGCCAGGTGGGAGTCCGCCGGACGGCGCCGAGGTGGCGGGCCGGCCCGACGGCGGTTTCGCCGGTGTGGCGGGCAGCAGCGGACGACCGAACCGGCGGGGCGGATCCGTCGGCGCGGTTATCACGGGGTCGAGCCACTTGTTGAGCCTTCCTTCACGAACGGGGAGTTTGCCCATTTTAGTGTCCGAAACTGAGAAAATGCCGATGGGCCCGCTCTTGGGAGCGGCGGGGCGAACCCGCGCCCGGTCACAGCCCAACTACCGGCCCCGTTAGAGGCCTTACTAAAGGTACGGCTCAGAAGCCGAGTTTGACGAGCTGCTTCGGATCGCGCTGCCAGTCCTTGGCCACCTTGACGTGCAGGTCGAGATAGATGCGGGCACCGAGCAGCGCCTCAATCGCCTTGCGCGCGTTGGTGCCGACCTCGCGGAGCCGGGCGCCGCCTTTGCCGATGATGATGGCTTTCTGGGACGGGCGTTCCACGTACAGGTTGACGCGGACGTCGAGGAACGGCCGGTCTTCGGGACGCCCTTCCCGCGGCACGATTTCATCGACCACGACGGCCAGGGAGTGCGGCAGTTCATCGCGAACGCCTTCAAGGGCAGCTTCCCGGATGAGTTCGGCGATCATGACAGCTTCGGGCTCGTCCGTCAGGTGCCCGTCCGGGTACAGCGGCGGCGAGGCCGGCATGTGGCTGATCAGGACGTCGGCCACGGTGTCGACCTGGAAGCCGTCGGTGGCGGAGACCGGGACGATGTCGTTCCAGCCGTCCTCGCCGCGGACCTCGCGGCCCAGGGCGGCGACGGCGAGCAGCTGCTCAGTGAGGGCCTGGCGGTCCACGGTATCGGCCTTCGTCACGATTGCGATGATGGGCTTGTTGCCGACGGCGGCCAGCTGGGCGGCGATGAACTTGTCGCCCGGGCCGATCTTTTCGTTGGCAGGAAGGCAGAATCCGATCGCGTCGACCTCGGCGAGGGTGTCCGCGACGAGTTCGTTCAGCCGCTTTCCCAGCAGGGTGCGCGGGCGGTGTAGGCCCGGGGTGTCAACGAGGATCAGCTGGGCGTCGTCCCGGTGAACGATGCCCCGGATGGTGTGGCGCGTCGTCTGCGGCTTGGCCGAAGTGATCGCCACTTTCTGGCCGACAAGGGCGTTGGTGAGGGTGGACTTGCCCGCGTTGGGGCGCCCTACCAGCACCGAGAAACCGGCGCGGTAGCCGCCGTGGGCTGCTTCGCCGTCGGACTTATTCTGCTTGCTCACGTGAGACTCCCTGTTGAATTGGTGCGGCCTCGTCGAGAAGGTCTTCAAGGTCAGTTTCTTCTTTTGCTACGGTGGCCGCAATGATGTGGCTGACGCGGTTCCGCCGGCCCTCGAGCCGGTCGGCGCGGAGGGACAGCCCGTGGACCTGGACGGTGCTGCCGACGATCGGCACCCGCCCGAGGGCCTTGGCGAGCAGGCCGCCCACGGTGTCCACTTCGTCGTCGTCGAGCTCCAGGTCGAAGAGCTCGCCGAGGTCATCGATGCTCATGCGGGCGCTAACCCGGTAGCTCCCGTCACCGAGTGCCACGGCCTCGGCGCTTTCGGTGTCGTATTCGTCAACGATCTCACCGACGATCTCCTCGATGAGGTCCTCGAGCGTGACCAGCCCTGCTGTTCCGCCGTATTCGTCGATGACGATCGCCACGTGCGTCGATTCCTTCTGGAGTTCCCGCAGCAGGTCGCTGACCGGCTTCGAATCCGGCACATAGCGGACCTCCCGGGCGAGTTCGTCGACCACCGGCGGCTCCTCGGCCGGGCCCAGGTTGTGCAGCGCAGCGGCGACGTCCTTGAGGTACACAATGCCCAGGATCTGGTCGGTGTTTTCGCCGATGATCGGGATCCGCGAGTACCCGGAGCGCAGGAAGAGCGACATTGCGCGGTGCAGGCTGGATCCGGAGTCGATGGTGAGGATGTCGGTCCGCGGCACCATGACGGAACGGACCAGGGTGTCCCCGAAGTCGAAGACCGACTGGATCAGCTCGGCCTCGTTGTCCTCGATCACGTCGGACTCGGTGGCGCGGTCCACGAGTTCGCGGAATTCCTCTTCGCTGAAGAAGGCCTCGTTATCCGCCGGCGCGCCGGGGGCGACTGCGCTGCCCAGGCTGACCAGCCAGCCCGGAATCGGGCCGAGCACGGCATAAAGGAATCGAACGAGCGGCGCGCTGAAGCGGACCAGGGCGGCGGAGTGCACCCGGCCAAGCTGCCGGGGAGAGACGCCGACGATCACGAAACCGATCACTGCCATGATGCCGGTGGCGGCCAGGCCGGCGAGCCACACGTTGTCCAGCAGGCTGTGCAGGAGGACGGTCACGGCGACGGCGGAGGCCATCTCGAACCAGATCCGCCAGAACCGGAGGGCGCGCATGTGTCCCACGGGCTGCGCCAGGATCCGCTTCAGCGACGTGCCCCGGCTGTTCAGGACCGCCTGTTCGGCGTCGTGCCGGGGCAGGAAGTTGAAGGCGGACTCGGCAGCGGTCAGCACCGCGGCAAAGCTAAGGAACACCAGCGCCATGCCGGCAAGAATCAGTGGGGTCACTGAATCGTCTCTGACGGGGCCTCTTTGCCGGTGAACGCGGTCAGGAGTTCGCGCTGCAGCCCGAACATCTCTTCCTTTTCCTCCGGCTCGGCGTGGTCATAACCCAACAGGTGCAGGATGCCGTGCGTGGTGAGAAGCAGCATCTCGTCCTGGGTGGAGTGGCCGGCGTTCCGGGCCTGGACCTCGGCCACCTGGGGGCAGATGGCGATATCGCCGAGCATGCCCTGCGGGGTCGGCTTGTCCGGCGTGCCCGGGGTCAGTTCGTCCATCGGCACCGAGAGGACATCGGTGGAGCCGGGCTCGTCCATCAGTTCGATGTGCAGCTTTTCCATGGCCGGTTCGTCCACCAGCAGGATGGACAGTTCCGCCTGCGGGTGGATGTAGAGGCGTTCGAAGATGAAACGCGACAGGGCCACGAGCTCGGACTCGTCGACCGCCACACCGGATTCGTTGTTGACCTCAATGCTCATGCGTGTTCTCCCCGCGTCTCCCGGGCAACGGAATGCTTGACCCGGTTCCTCTGGACTTCGTCCCAGATGCTGTAGGCGTTGACGATGTCCCCCACCAGGCGGTGCCGGACGACGTCGGAGGCATCCAGCACGGAGAAGTTGACGTCCTCGATCCCCTGCAGGATTTCCTCGACGATCCGCAGCCCCGAACGGGTGCCGAAGGGAAGGTCCACCTGGGTGATGTCGCCGGTGACCACCATCTTGGAGCCGAAGCCCAGGCGGGTCAGGAACATCTTCATCTGCTCCGGCGTGGTGTTCTGGGCCTCGTCGAGGATGATGAAGGCGTCGTTGAGCGTGCGGCCGCGCATGTAAGCCAGCGGGGCCACCTCGATGGTGCCGGCGGCCATGAGCCGCGGAATGGACTCGGGGTCCATCATGTCGTGCAGGGCGTCGTACAGCGGCCGCAGGTAGGGGTCGATCTTGTCACTCAGGGTGCCCGGCAGGAAGCCCAGGCGCTCCCCCGCCTCGACGGCAGGACGGGTCAGGATGATCCGGCTGACTTCCTTCTGTTGCAGGGCCTGGACCGCCTTGGCCATCGCCAGGTACGTCTTGCCGGTACCGGCCGGCCCGATCCCGAAGATCACCGTGTTGGCGTCGATCGCGTCCACGTAGTTCTTCTGGTTCAGCGTCTTGGCCCGGATGGTCTTGCCGCGGGTGGAAAGGATGTTGGTGGTCAGCACTTCCACGGGGTTCTGCAGTGACTGGCTGCGGAGCATGGACACAAGCTGCTGCAGGACGGCAGGGGTGATGACGGTGCCCCGGGCCACCAGCCCGCGCACTTCGTTGAGCAGGCGCATGATGCGCGGCACGTCGGCGGCCGGACCGCTGATCGCGAGCTCGTTCCCCCGGACATGGAAGTCAACGGCAGGGTACTGGTTTTCGATGAACCGGAGGGCTTCGTCAT
Source organism: Arthrobacter sp. H-02-3 (assembly GCF_003097355.1). GTDB lineage: Bacteria > Actinomycetota > Actinomycetes > Actinomycetales > Micrococcaceae > Arthrobacter > Arthrobacter humicola. The sequence goes on along the minus strand of NZ_PYUI01000016.1, from coordinate 76,139 downwards.
GGCTGCCCAGCGACTGGACCATCTGCTCTGAGTCGTCGAACAAGACCACCTCCGTCCGCAACCCTGGTAGGGAGTGGGGGAATTCCCCTGCGGTGCGCTCTCCGGCGCTGAACCGGGCCTTGCCGTTCGCTGCTTCAGTCATGGTGTTGGCCCGCGGGCCTCTGGTCCCCTCCAGTATGAATATGGTTGGTCCCCGTGATCCCTGCCGACGGCGGTTCGCACCGCCCGCGGCCGGGGTCACCGGGTCCTTCCATCTTACGCCAGCACGGCGCGCCCGACGCCGGTCAGGGTCCGGCGCCGCCCGCGTGCCGGGCCGCTGAGGCCCACCAGGACGTCGCCGTTAGTTGTAGGTGTTCCCGAAGATAACGTAACCATCAAGCCAGTGGGCCCCTGTGCGCGGGAAGGACGTGTCGGCGCTATCCGGCTCCGGAGCGTCCTCCTGGACCGGCCGGGCGGGCGCCTCCGTCATCAGGGACCAGGCCGCCCAGACGCCGCCGGCCGCCAGCCCGAGACCGCACGCCACCACGATCCACACGGCGCTCATGCCGTGCCCCCGGGGATGATGCGCAGCAGACGGATGCCGTCGCGATGTCCGTACATCCGGCGTCCATGGCACCCTGCACTGACGGCCCGGACGACTGCTGAGTCGGGCGTCTTGGAATCGATGCGACCCACGTAGGAGTGGTGAGCCGAGATGACCCCCGCGGCGCGATGGCGACCTCAGCATGGTCATCCCACGCTCTCCAGCACCGCTGCCCGGGATTGGACGCCAACATAGCTGCCCCGGTAGAAGAGCAGCGGCTCGGCGTCGGCGCGGGCACTCAGTGCACGGACCGCGGCGACAACAATCGTGTGGTCCCCGCCGTCGTACTCCTGGTGCAGTTCGCAGTCCACCCAGGCCAGCGCATAGTCGAGGACAGGGTTCCCCAGCGGCGACGGCGAGTGGTCAACGCCGGCGAATTTGTCCGCCCCGGACCGGGCGAACTGCGCCGCCAGGTGCTGATGTTCGGCCGGGAGGATGTTCACGGTGAACCGGCCCGCCTCGCGCAGCAGAGGCCAGGTGCTTGAGGTCCGCGCAGGACTGAAGGACACGAGGGCAGGTTCCAGCGACAGAGAGGAAAAGGACTGGCACGTAAAGCCGGCGGGACCGTCCTTCGTTGCCGCGGTGATCACGGTCAGGCCGGTAGCGAAGTGGCCCAGGATGGTCCGGAGCCGGCGCGGGCTGAGGTCAGAATGTTCCGTCATGGCGGGTCCTTTCGAAATCTGTGCCCTCAATCAACCACCCTGGACGCCGCTTCCCAACCCCGGCTGAAACGCACAGTCGCGCTGCGACGCAACGCGTCACGGACGGAAGCATGACGTAAAGAATCTGTCGCAGCGCCGGCATACGGTATTCACATGCTCAATATTCGTGAAGGGCGCCCGGGAATCGTCCCTGTGGGTCTATCCGGGAAACGCTGACGTGCTGCCCGAATTCCGGAGCACCGGAATAGGCTGAGGCAGTCCCTTCACTGCTGAAGTGCATCGCCACCGGGGCCGGACCTCTCGTGGCAGCCGCTGCCCGGCGGGACATGGTTCCCGACATTATGTATCAACTTTGCATCGGCCTCATATCGTTCCCGTTGCAGTTCCGCCGGGCGCCCCCAAACCGGGCTTTCGCCCCGGGCCCGTGTGCCATGCTGGAATTCGGCTGTCCTCCAGGGCTCCGGGCCGGGCGCCCGGCAGGCCAAGGATAGGCAGCCACCGGCGGTCCATGCCGCCGACAAAACGGATCATTCCCGCCCGGCGCGGCGTGGTACACGAAGGGACAGCAGCATCAGGCAGCGTGAGGGTCAACAGTCAGCCGCGGGACGTGTCCGTCGCGTCGCGCTGGTGCTCGTGCTGCCCGCCGCCCTCCTTCTGTCCGGCTGCGTGGCGACCCCTCAGGGCGGCATCACCAATTCCAGCAGCCCGTCGGAGCTAATTCCGGACGCGGCGTCGGGCGCCCCCACCACCAGCGCTCCGCTGGAGACCGCGCAGACCTCCAACAAGGCCCCGGTGTACTGGATCGGGCGGAGCAACGACAACGCGTTCCTGTACCGCGAGTTCCGTGACGTCCCGGATCAGGACAACCCGGTCACGCGCGCCCTGCGGGTGATGATGTCCCAGAAGCCGCTCGACCCGGACTTCTTCACGCCGTGGCAGAATCCGAAGAAGCTGTCGACGTCGATTTCCGGCAAGAACGTGATCACGGTGGATGTCTCGGCGGATGCTTTCAACAGCAACGTGGACGCGGCCATGGCCGAGCGCGCCATCCAGCAGCTCGTCTACACCGCGACGGCAGCTGCCGCCAGCGCGGGCCTGATCGATTCCGGACAGCAGGTCCAGGTGGTGGTGCTCGTCGACGGGCATACGGACTATGTCGCCTTCAACCACGTCCGGCTCGGCGCTCCGACGTCGCGCAGTGCCGGGATGGTTGCCCCCGTGTGGATCATTGATCCGCAGGAAGGCATGTCCGTCGCCGACGGGTCCGTCAAGATCAGCGGCCGGAGCACCGTTCAAGGCGGGAAGCTTCGCTGGGAGATCCTCAAGGTGGACGGCGATAACGCCAAATCCGCCTATCTCAACGGCAACGCGACGGCTTCGGCCGATTCCGCGCAGTCCGGGCTCTTCACCCTGTCCGTGAACCTCGGCCCGGGACGCTATGAAGTCCGCGTGTCCCAGGTGGACCCGGCGGACAGCTCCAGGGAAGTGTTCACCGACACCCGCGGCTTCACGGTCAACTAGTCACGGTCAACTAGTCACGGGCAAATAGTCATGCTGCCGGCTGCCAGCGTCCGAGGATGTCGCTGGCCAGCACGGTGGCGGCGGGTCCTGCCGTGGACGAGCGCAGCACATAGTGGCCCAGCAGGGCTGTCACCGCTCCTGCGTCGCACAGCCGGGTGACCTCCCGCGGGCTGATGCCGCCTTCCGGGCCCACGATCAGCAGAACTTCACGGGGCCCGTCGCCGCCGGGCGCCGCCTCGCCCTTAGCAGCACTGTCCAGCCAGGCCTCAAGCACTTGCCGCAGGGGGCGGACGGCGTCTTCGTGCAGGATGACAGCGAGGTCCGCGGCTGCCACGGCCGCCTGCAGCCCGGCACCGTCGACGGCGGCCCGGACTTCCGGGATCCAGGCCCGGCGGGCCTGCTTGGCGGCCGCGGTCACCACCGACTGCCACTTCGCATGCGCCTTCGCGGCACGTTCGGCCTTCCACCGCACGATGGACCGCTCGGCCTGCCAGGGAATGACGGCGTCGATGCCCAGTTCGGTGGCGGTTTCGGCCGCGAGTTCGTCGCGGTCGCCCTTGGCGAGGGCCTGGACCAGAACCAGCCGGATCGCGGGTTGCGGCTCCGCCAGGAGGTCCAGGCACTCGACGGTCAGTTCGCCGGGAGCGACGGCGGCGACGGTGCCCGTCAGGCGCTTGCCGGCGCCGTCGGCGATATCCACGGCCTCCCCGACGGCGAGCCGCTTGACGGTGATGGCGTGGCGGGCTTCGGCGCCTTCGAGGACGAAGGCCGAGCCGGGGACCTGCTGGTCCAGGGTGCCTGGGGCGGTGAAGAAGACCGGGTTACTCACCGCTACAGGTTACCGAGCCGATCCCGCAGTTTGGCGAAGACGCCGCCGCTGGCGGCAAGCTTTCCCGCGGTGAAGTGTTCGCCGCGGTGCTTGGCCAGTTGGCGGAGGAGTTCTTCCTGGGCATGGTCGAGCTTGACCGGCGTTTCGACCTGCAGGTGCACCTTCAGGTCGCCGCGGCCGTGGCCGCGCAGGTGCGTGACCCCGAGGCCGCGCAGGGTGATGATCTCGCCCGACTGGGTGCCGGCCTTGACGTCGATCTCCTGCTCGCCGTCGAAGGTCTCCAGGGTGATTTCGGTGCCGAGCGCGGCAGCCGTCATGGGGATGTTGAGGCTGGCGTGGAGGTCGTCGCCGTCGCGGACGTAGGTAGGGTCATTGTTGACCCGGATCTCCACGTACAGGTCACCGGCCGGGCCGCCGGCGGGGCCCGCCTCGCCCTGCCCGGACAGCTGGATACGGGTGCCGGTGGCAACGCCGGCCGGGACCTTGACGGTCAGGGAACGGCGGCTGCGGATCCGGCCCTGGCCGCTGCACTCGTTGCAGGGGTCCTTGATGACGGTGCCGAAGCCCTCGCAGGAGCCGCAGGGAGCCGACGTCATGACCTGGCCGAGGATGGACCGCACGGCGCGCTGGACCTGGCCGCTGCCGCCACAGATGTCGCAGCGGACCGGGTGGCTGCCCTCGCGGCAGCAGGAGCCCTCGCAGGTGGGGCAGATGACGGCCGTGTCCACTTCGAGCTTCTTGTTGACGCCGAACACGGCGTCGCGGAGGTCGATCCGTACGCTGATCAGCGCGTCCTGGCCGCGGCGGATCCGGGACGCCGGGCCGCCCTGGCCGCCGCCGGCGCCGAAGAAGGTCTCGAAGATGTCCTGGAAGGCGAAGCCCTGGCCGGAGTAGCTGCCGCCGCCGAAACCGTTGTCGGTGCCGTTCTCATTGCCGGTGGTGTCATAGACCCGGCGCTTCTGCGGATCGGAAAGGACCTCGTAGGCGTGGGTGACCGCCTTGAACCGGTCCGAGGCGTCCTCCCCCGGGTTCACGTCAGGGTGCAGGGTCCGGGCCAGTTTCCGGTAGGCCTTCTTGATTTCCTCCCCCGTTGCGTCGCGGGAGACTCCAAGAACGTCATAGTGGCTGCTCAAAGTGTGTATCTCTTCCTTGTTGTTCTGCCTGTGGGGCACTGCCTGTCGGGCAAAAAGTAGCGTTCGGTCCCGGGCCGGTCAGGGCCCGAGGATCCTCGAAAGGTAGCGGGCCACCGCGCGGACGGCGGCCATGGTGGTGGGATAGTCCATCCGGGTGGGCCCGAGGACTCCGACCTTGGCCGTGGCGTCCGGCCCGTAGGCGGTGGCCACCACCGAGGCCTCGGCGAGGCCGTCGTAGGGGTTCTCCCGTCCGATGCTGACCGTGACACCGCGCGGGTCTTCGGCCATTTCGCTGAGCAGGCGCAACATGACCACCTGCTCCTCGAGGGCCTCCAGCACGGGGCCGATGCTGAGCGGGAAGTCCACGTTGGAGCGGGCCAGGTTGGCGGTGCCGGCCATGACCATGCGCTCCTCGCGGCTGCTCGTGGCCAGGGCCTCGAGGCCGCGGGCCAGGGCCTGGGCTGCGCCGCGGCGCGCCGGCGGGCCGCTCGCCACGACGGCGGGCAGCAGTTGCGGCATCAGGCTCAGCGGAGTTCCGGAGAGGCTGGCCAGGAAACGGGTGCGCAACTCCGCCAGTGCGTCGTCGGCAATCTCCTGGCCGACGTCGATCACGCGCTGCTCCACCTTCCCGGTGTCCGCGATCAGGACCGCCAGGACCTTCCGGGGCGCCAGCAGCACGAATTCGATGTGCCGCACCCGGGCGCGGCTGAGCAGCGGGTACTGCACGACGGCGACCTGGTTAGTCAGCTGGGACAGGAGCCGCACGGTGCGGTCGAGGACGTCGTCGAGGTCCTCTGATCCTTCCAGCAGCGCCTGGATGGCCCGGCGCTCGGCCGGAGACAACGGCTTGACGGCCGAGATCTGGTCGACGAAGAGCCGGTAGCCCTTGTCCGTCGGAATCCGGCCGGCACTCGTGTGCGGTGCCGTGATGAGGCCTTCGTCTTCCAGTGCGGCCATGTCATTGCGGATCGTGGCACTGGAGACACCAAGATGGTGCCGTTCAACCAGCGCCTTGGACCCGACTGGCTCGCGGGAATGGACGTAGTCCTCCACGATGGCGCGCAGCACTTCGAGTTTGCGTGGTTCGCTCACGCTCCACCTCCAATCGACGGTCCCGCAGCCGGTGCCGCCCCAGGACCGTTCGGTTCGCGTCCCCGCGTGGTGCGGGGGCGGTCCGTGACCGGACAGGGGTTAGCACTCGACATGCCTAAGTGCTAACCAGTCTAATATGAGTCGCCGCGTTGTTAGCATTGGATTCGCTCCGGGCGTTGCCTGCGGGATCACGGGGATCCGTCACGACGGCGCGGGAACCGCGGCAACCGCTACCGTCGCCGCGCCCCTGTGGTCCGGTTCGGGCCCCCTCGGGCCCCGGAGAGTTCCACCGACCGCCGTACATTCCGAGTGCAAAGTAAGCGTGTAGAGATGTCGTACCAGAACTGGGGGCCCCAGGACCTGTCCGCCCCCGCCAAGACGCAGTTGCCGGAAGTCCCGGTGGAACGCGGGATGGTCCTCGAGGAGGTCCAGTCCGGCTGGGTGGGCGCCGTGACCCGGGTGGAGAAGTCCGGCGGCATGCACGTGGTGGCGCTGGAGGACCGGCGGGGCAAGTCCCGGTCCTTCCGCCTCGGCTTTGGCTTCCTTTTGGAGGGGCAGCCGATCCGGCTGATGCCTCCGGCGCCGAAGGCGGCGCCGGCCGCCGGTCCCGGCCGCACGGCGTCGGGCTCGGTCCGGGTGGCGGGACAGCGCGCACAGGTGGCCAAGGCCAGCCGGATCTGGGTGGAAGGCAAGCACGACGCCGAGCTCGTGGAGAAGGTCTGGGGCGATGACCTCCGGGTGGAGGGAATCGTCGTCGAGCCGCTGCACGGCATTGACGACCTCGCGGCCGCGGTGGCGGAGTTCCGCCCGGGTCCGGGACGCCGGCTGGGCGTGCTGGTTGACCACCTGGTGCCCGATTCCAAGGAGTCGCGGATCGCCGACGCCGTCATGGCTTCGCCGGGTGCCGCCGGCAACGTCCTGATTGTGGGCCACCCCTACGTGGACGTGTGGCAGGCCATCCGGCCCGCGGTCCTGGGGATTGAGCGGTGGCCGGTGATCCCCCGGGGCGTGGACTGGAAAACCGGCATCCTGACGGCGTTCGGGTGGCCCCACTCCACCAAGGAGGACATCGGCCTCGGCTGGCAGAAGCTCCTCGGCGCGGTCCGCAGCTACGCCGACCTGGAGGCGTCCCTGCTGGGCCGCGTCGAAGAGGTCATTGACTTCCTGACCGTGCCGTAGCGCGCCGCGGCGGCCGCTCCATGATCTCCATTTACGCGACCAAGCAAGTATTCTTGAAACGGCGGCCGCGCTCCCAGCGCGGTCCCGGCTATTCCAGGCACAACCCAGGCAGCAACGCATCACCGCAATCCGAAGGGCTTCACCGTGGCAGATAACGCACGCGAACACACGGGCAACCAGGCCGGCCATGGCCAGCCCCCGTACCATGGCGTTCCGGCAAATGCGCTGCCGCTGACGGCCGGCGAGGACCGGCAGTGGGCCACGCTGGCGCACTTCGGCGGCATCCTGGGCTGCGTGCCGTCGCTGCTGATCTACTTGATCTTCAAGGACCGTGGCCCGTTCACGGCCCAGGAGTCCAAGGAAGCCCTCAACTTCACCCTGCCGCCGACCATCGCGGCCGTGCTCGCCAATCTGCTGGTCTTCATTCCGGTGGTGGGCAACCTCTTTGCCGTGCTCGCCACGGTGATCTGGATCGCCGTGACCTGTTTCTCGGTGGCGGCGGGTATCCATGTCAACCGCGGCCAGCCGCACCGCTACGAGTTCAACCTGCGCTGGATCAAATAGACCGGGATCAAGCAACCCGGCGCTAGGCCGGCCCGGCCCCAAACCTCCGGTCCGGAACAGAATGAGCCGGCCCTTGAGCGTGAGGACCAGCCGCCCCTTGAAGGCGGCGGCGGGGTCCACCAGGCCGTCGGCGATCAGCCCGGCGATCGCGTGCCTGCCGGTGTCCCCCAGGCCGCCGAGGCTCGGGATGTCCAGCCCGGAGTTCAGTCGGGCCTCGAGCATGACCCGCTCCACGTTGCGGGTCTCGGTGTCCAGCGTTTCCCGCCCGGCGGCCGGCGACGCGCCGGTGCCGAGACGGTTGGCGTAGGCGGTGGGGTGTTTGACGTTCCACCAGCGGACGCCCCCGACGTGCGAGTGCGCCCCGGGGCCGATGCCCCACCAGTCGTCCCCCCGCCAGTAGGCGAGGTTGTGCCGGCAGGCCTGTTCGGGGGTGCGGGACCAGTTGCTGACCTCGTACCAGGCGAGCCCGGCCGCGGAAATCAGTTCGTCGGCGAGTTCGTATTTGGCGGCGTGGTCGTCGTCGTCGATTTCCGGCACCTCGCCGCGGCGGATCTGCGCCGCAAGCTTGGTGCCGTCTTCCACAATCAGTGCGTAGGCGCTGATGTGGTCGGGACCGTAGGACAGGGCGGTCTCGAGCGAGTAGCGCCAGTCAGCCAAGGATTCCCCCGGCGTTCCGTAGATCAGGTCAAGGCTGACCGCGAGCCCCGCCTGCCGTGCCCACTGCACCACCTCGGGCACCCGGCTGGGCGTGTGGGTGCGGTCCAGGACCTTCAGGACGTGCGGCACGGCCGACTGCATGCCGAAGGAGACGCGGGTGAACCCGGCATCGGCCAGCAGCTGCAGAGATTCCGGCGTGACGGAATCCGGATTGGCTTCCGTGGTCACTTCAGCGCCGGGGTGCAGGCCCCAGGCCCCGATCGCAGCCGTGAGAATGCGCGCCAGGTCCTCCGCCGGCAGGAGCGTGGGCGTGCCGCCGCCGAAGAAGACGGTGCTGAGCGGGCGTTCGGGCACGCCGGAATTGTTCAGGACGCGGGCGGCGAACTCCACCTCGGCGATCGCGGTGGCGGCGTAGGCGTCTTGGGAGGCCCCGCCGCCGAGCTCGGTCGCGGTGTAGGTGTTGAAGTCGCAGTACCCGCAGCGCACCGCGCAGAACGGGATGTGCACGTATAGCCCGAAGGCGCGGTGAGCAGCGCCGTCGGCCGCCTGGGCGGGCAGGAGCCCGTCCGACGGCGCCGGGTCGCCGAGGGGAAGGACGCTAGGCACAGGCCCGGCCTGCCGGCACGGCAGCAACAGTCATGGCAAGCACCGCTACTTCTTGGCCTTGTCCTTGGACTCGTCCGTGGTGAGGGCGGCGATGAAGGCTTCCTGCGGGACCTCGACACGGCCCACCATCTTCATGCGCTTCTTGCCTTCCTTCTGCTTCTCCAGCAGTTTGCGCTTTCGGGTGATGTCACCGCCGTAGCACTTGGCGAGCACATCCTTGCGTATGGCGCGGATGCTTTCGCGGGCGATGATCCGCGAGCCGATGGCGGCCTGGATGGGCACCTCGAACTGCTGCCGCGGGATGAGTTCGCGCAGCTTGCCGGTCATCATCACGCCGTACGCGTAGGCCTTGTCACGGTGCGTGATCGCGGAGAACGCGTCCACCTGCTCGCCCTGGAGCATGATGTCCACCTTGACGAGGTCTGCGACCTGGTCGCCGTCGGCCTTCCAGTCCAGCGAGCCGTAGCCGCGGGTCTTGGACTTGAGGATGTCGAAGAAATCGAAGACGATTTCGGCCAGCGGCAGGCGGTAACGGATTTCCACCCGGTCCTCGGAAAGGTAGTCCATGCCGCCCATGACGCCGCGCCTGCTCTGGCACAGCTCCATGATCGCGCCGACGAACTCGTTCGGTGCCAGGATCGTTGCAGCCACCATCGGTTCGCGGACTTCAGCGACCTTGCCGGTGGGGTACTCGCTGGGATTGGTGACGTGGACGACCTTTTTGTCCTCCAGCGTCACCTCGTACTCCACGTTCGGGGCGGTGGAGATCAGGTCCAGGTTGTACTCGCGCTCGAGCCGCTCGCGGGTGATTTCCAGGTGCAGCAGGCCCAGGAAGCCGACGCGGAATCCGAAGCCCAGCGCGGCGGACGTCTCAGGCTCGTACACGAGCGCGGCGTCGTTGAGCATCAGCTTCTCCAGCGCGTCGCGGAGCACCGGATAGTCCGTGCCGTCCAGCGGATACAGGCCGGAGAAGACCATCGGTTTGGCATCGGCGTAGCCGGGCAGGGATTCGCTGGCCGGCTTGGCGAGGTTGGTGACGGTGTCGCCCACCTTGGACTGGCGGACGTCCTTCACGCCGGTGATGAGGTAACCCACTTCGCCGACGCCAAGGCCCTTGGACGGTGTGGGCTCCGGGGAGCTGACGCCGATTTCCAGGAGTTCGTGGGTGGCGCGGGTGGACATCATCTGGATGCGTTCGCGCGGGTGCAGCATGCCGTCGACCACGCGGACGTAGGTGACGACGCCGCGGTAGGTGTCGTAGACCGAGTCGAAGATCATGGCCCGTGCCGGGGCGTTCGGATCGCCGACCGGGGCGGGAAGGTCGCGGATGATTTTGTCCAGCAGGACTTCCACGCCGGCGCCGGTCTTGCCGGAGACGCGCAGGACGTCGTCGGGGTCGCCGCCGATCAGGTTGGCGAGTTCGGCCGCGTACTTCTCCGGCTGGGCCGCCGGGAGATCGATCTTGTTCAGGACCGGAATGATCGTGAGGTTGTTTTCCATCGCCAGGTAGAGGTTGGCGAGGGTCTGCGCCTCGATGCCCTGGGCCGCGTCCACGAGCAGCACCGCGCCTTCGCAGGCCGCGAGTGAGCGCGAGACCTCATAGGTGAAGTCAACGTGGCCGGGAGTGTCGATCATGTTCAGCGCGTAGCTGACGCCGTCGAGCTCCCAGGGCATGCGGACTGCCTGGGACTTGATGGTGATGCCGCGTTCGCGCTCAATGTCCATGCGGTCCAGGTACTGGGCCTTCATGTCACGGGACTGGACAACGCCGGTGTACTGGAGCATCCGGTCGGCCAGTGTGGACTTGCCGTGGTCAATGTGCGCAATGATGCAGAAGTTCCGGATGATGGCCGGATCTGTTGCGGCGGGCACCGGGGCGGTGCGGGCCATGGGAGACACGCAGGGTCCTTACTGTTGGCATTTCTGGTGGCTTGTCCACGGGTCGGCGCGGATGCTGGTTCCCCATCCTGCGACGTGGCGCATTTGTCGTTCCTATAGTCTCCCACGTCCGGGCCCGTGGCAGTGCATCCCTGCATTCCGTTGCGGACTCTGCCACGAGCCTCCCGGTATGGTTTCCCCATGGCTTGGAACTTACGCTCGATCGGCACCGCGGTCCGCGACGCACTGCGCTTCTTAGACAAACTTGGCGGCTCCGCGCCGGGCACCACCCGCGGACCCGCCGCAAAGCCGACACGCACACCGGCCGGGAAGCCGACAGCGAAGCGGCGGCCGGCGCAGGCCCGGCCGGGAGCTTCGACCCGGACGGGCGGCGCCCCTGCCGCCGGACTGACCGGGACCTACCCCGGCGATTTCCGGGGACGCGCGGCCGTCCGCTACGCCCCATCACCGAACGGCCTGCCCGAGCCCGGCGAAATCGTGTGGACCTGGGTGCCCTATGAAGAGGACCACTCCCAGGGCAAGGACCGTCCGGTGCTGCTGGTCGGCACCACCGGCCGCTACCTGCTGGGCCTGATGCTGACGAGCAAGGACCACGACGGCGACGCCCGCCGCGCGGACGACTACGTGGACATCGGCACGGGACCCTGGGACCGCCAATGGCGGCCGAGCGAAGCGAAGCTGGACCGGGTTCTGCAGATCAACGCGAAGGATATCCGGCGCGAAGGAGCGGTCCTGGACGCGGGCCGCTTCAACCTCATCGCCTCGGCCCTGCGGAACCGCTACGGCTGGAGCTGACCCGCCTGGCGCCGGGACGCACCGCCGGATCGCCGCCGCACTCGTGCCTGCAGCGGCATCTCTGCTATTATTTACAGCTGTGTGTCCGTGCAGGTCGACGGCCACAGATGGTTGGTCGCCATAGGTATCCCCACGCCGCTCAGTCAATGGCCAATCTGAAAGCCCTCTAGACCATTTTCCGCATTGAAAAAGAGAGTTCACACGTGGCTAATATCAAGTCCCAGAAGAAGCGCATCCTGACCAACGAAAAGGCTCGCCTGCGCAACAACGCAGTCAAGTCCGAGCTGAAGACTGCCATCCGCGCCGTCAACACCGCCGTTGAGTCCACCGACAAGGATGCCGCGTCTGCTGCTCTGGTAACTGCCAGCCGTAAGCTGGACAAGGCTGTCAGCAAGGGCGTTCTTCACAAGAACAACGCTGCAAACCGCAAGTCCGCGATCTCCAAGAAGGTCAACGCACTCTAAGGTTTTCCAGTTCACCTGAACTGATGATTGTGGCCGGCACCCCGTGGGTGCCGGCCACATCCAGTTAAGCTTTCGGGCGCACTTCAGTCCAACGGTCGCCGTGCGAGGCGCGGTGCCACGCCTGCCGCGGGAAATCCGATGCGCGCGCGACATCTGTGAGCCAGATCGTGCTGTCCGGGGCCCATCCGGCAATGACCGTGGCCGTTTCGGCGTCGACCTTCAGCGCGCGCGAAGCGCCGGAAAGGTAACCCAGGACTGAGAGGTGCACGGCGTCCCACTCGCCTGCCACTTGTTCCCAATCCGGGATGACCCATCGGCCATGGCGTCCGGTCGCGCGGAACCAGTCGTGTCGCCGCGACGCAGTGACTTCAAACGGGAACCTGCGGCACAGCGATATCCAGTCATCTGGGGTACCGACCTCAAGAGTCCGGCCCGTTCCCCGAACCGGAACCGCGGTCGCATGCTCCCACCCCAGCGAATCTTCCACGAGGCCCAGCGCGGCCGGGACCTGCCCAACGGTGTGGACCAGCCCGTGCGGGATCGACCACCAGGTTCCTGACCAGTTGGCACGAGGATCGCTCGGGCGTTCGTGCGCAGCCCGTATTTCCTCGGCGCGTTCCTTGCGTCCCCAATCTGTCAGTGTTTGCCGCGGATTTTTCGGCAGCGGCGCCGGGCCGTGTGAGGACCGCCAGTCGATGGCCCACTGCTCATCCCGGCGGGGCTGCCAGTACCACTGGATGTCCGGTAGGGCCATGACCTGCTCCGCGACGGAGGTCAAAGCCGCAGTAATGACCGGGAGTCCCGCGAGCACATCTTCTGAATCGGGCTCCTGCCAGTACCTTGCCGTGTCGACTGACCGCTCCAGGGCCGCCTGCATCAGTTCACTGTCGAGGCCGTCAAAGTCCAGGGAAGCGAGTCTCGCCGCCAGCTCCTCTGGTGACGGAGCTGAGGGCGGAGTCGCAAGGTGACCGGAAGAGGAAGCGGTCAGCAGCACCCGCGAGGTTCCCGGGCCACTCCCAAGTTCGTAACCCAACCAGAAGGCCGCAGCTTTCACCTCCGGATCCAGCTGCTTTGCCAGCTCAAGACACAAACGACGCCCTCGAGGTCCCTGCAAAAGTAGATCCCTACTTGGCGTCATCAGATTATCCTCGCAGCACTGAAGGCACGCCGACCGGTTCCCCCGCTGTTCCAGGCTTCGATGGCGGGCGGCAACGCGGCGAGGACACGTCTACCGGCGGTGGCCCGTATTGTCCAGGCCCACGACATGCGACTGGCCCAGAGTCTGCCCCCGGTGAAAATCACGAAGCTGCCGCTCCGACGCCGGGTCAGTGCCTGCAGGCGGCCGAACCGACCGCCTGGATATATCGCGCCAGATGGACATGACAACAATGACCAGTGCACCGATGCCCAAAACAATCCACTCCATATTTCCCCCTAAACCGGCAGTCTATCCACCCCACGACCGGGCAGGAAGAACGCGGGCGCGGGGTGAGCACGTTAGCGGCAACACCAGGGTGCCCAGATTCGCTGGCGACGGCGTTGCCAGGTGGCTCCCGAACAGCGACGGATGCAAGACACATTTGCACGGGCCCCTGAGGATCGCGAGCCCCGACCGCATCGGCCATGACCCCTGTGGGTCGGCACGATGCAGAGCCTTACGGGTCCGCGGGCACTCCAGGTCAGACGATGGCTGGAGGACGTGCTGGCTGGGAGACTTCGACCGGCCGGCGTGAGGCCAGCACGCCAAAGGAAGAGGCCGCAGCGACCATCAGCGTTGCAGGAACTGACGCATTGATTGCGAGCGAGAGTTCCATTTGGAATGGCAGGAGCAGGCGCAGAGGCTGATGACAAGATTGGCGACGGACACCGCCGAAGGCCTTCTACTGTGGCCCGCCGGACGTTTGTTCATAGCTTCCCCCGTCTTGTCTCGGTGACTGCAGTTGCAGCCGCTGGCGGTGCGCGCGCCAAGTACCGCTTCGACCCACACCGTCGTGCCGTGGCTAAACCGGCCCGCGTCTGGTCGGACACGCCGGGTCCGCCGGTTGGCGGGCCGGCGGCGCGCACCCGGGCGTCAGGACCTCCGGACCGACGTCGCAATCACCGTGACGGCGTGTTCCACGGCGTAGACGGGATCGCGGGACAGGCCTTTGACCTGCGCGTCAGCCTCGGCGGTGACCTGGATGGAGCGGACCAGCCCCTCGGGCGTCCAGCGCCGGACCTCCCGCTGTGCCTGTTCAACGAGCCAAGGCTGCATCCCCAACTGTTTGGCAATCTGCGAGGACGAGCCCTGCGCGCCGGCCACCTTTGCCAGGGAGCGCAGTTTGGATGCGAGGGCCGCCACGATCGGTACCGGGTCCGCGCCGGTGTCCAGGGCGTGGCGGAGCGTGGAGAGGGCGAGAGGGCCGTTCCCGGCCATCGCGGCATCGGCGACCTTGAAGGCCGTTGCTTCGACCCGGCCGCCGTAGTACCTGTCCACCATGGCGGCATCCACGGCCGTGGTGGCGTCAGCGATCAGCTGGCTGCAGGCGGCCGCGAGTTCCGCGAGCTGCGCGCCAACCGCGTTGACGAGTGCGTGCACGGCGTCGGGTTCGATGCGCCGGGAGGCCGCCTTGAACTCGGTCGTGACAAACGCGATCTTCTCGGCGTCTTTCTTGAGGGGCTGGCAGTCAACGACCGGCCAGCCGCCAGCCTTGATCGTATCCAGTAGCTTCTTGCCGCGGACTCCCCCGCCATGACGGAGCACCAGGACGGCATCCGGCTCCGGCTGTGCCACATACTTCAGGGCATCGGCGAGGAACGCATCGTTCATCGCCTCGAGTCCGTCGATCTCGATGAGCTTCTGCTCGCCGAAGAGTGACGGGCTGACGTTCATGGCCAGCGACCCGGCCGAGTAGCTCGCGGCGTTAAGCCGGGTGACTTCGACGTCGGGTGCCGCCTCGCGGACCTGCCCGCGGATACGGTCCATGGCACGCGCGCCCAAGTAGTCCTCCGGCCCGCCCACCAGGACGACAGCCGCAGGTGTCACATCGCGCCAGGTGGCGCTCTTCGTCGCCGAGGTCCTGGGTCGTGGGGTCTGGGCAGCAGCCACTCGTGATTCCTCCCGGAAGTTGGTTTGCAGACTCTAAGCGTCCCACGCCCGGACCGGTGCTCCAAGCCGTACCCCGCGCTCTGCCGGGCAGCCTGCCGGGCGGTCTGCCCGGACCGTCGGACGGACCCCGGGGCCCGCATCGTCGGCGGCCAGCCCGCCAGGACGGCGACGGTCCACGCGTGTGCCGCCAGCGACGACCGAACCACCGCGGCGGGATGCAGGGCCAGCCACACCATGCCGAGCACGGTCGCGGAAAAGATGCCCATGGTGGCCGCACCAAAGCCTCCCTCCGGCCACGGCAGGGCGGCGCCCGGGAGGGCCGCGAAGAAGCGCGCGATCCCCGCCACTGCGCCGGCCAAGGCGGCAGCCGGGGCCATCAAGAGCTCGGCGGCGGCAGGGACTACGGGAAGAAGGGCCGCGGCTGCGGTCCCTAGCAGCGTTACGGGTGCCACGAGCGCCGCGGCGGCCACGTTGGCGGGCACCGCGTAGGCGCCGAACTGCGGTTGCAGCAAGACGATCACGGGACCGCAGAAGAGTTGGGCGGACAGCGGTACGGCCACGCCGCCCGCGGCCCAGCGCGGCACCGGCGCCGGAATCCAGTCCATGATGCGGCGTCCCGCAATCACAATTCCCAGCGTGGCCAGGACCGAGAGCACAAAGCCGAAGCTTGTCGCCAGGACCGGCTGTACCAGCAGCAGGCCTATGACGGCAACGCACAGGAGGCTGAGTCCACGCCCTGCCCGGCCAGACGCTATTGATGCGACACCGATGCCGCCCATGAGCGCGGCCCGCAGCACGCTGGGCTCCGGCCCGACCATGAGGACGAACAGCCCGAGCCCGGCGAGGCTGGCCGCTGCGGCGGCCACGCGTGGCAGACGCAGCGTGCGGGCCGTGAGCAGCAGCGTCCCCAGGATCAGGCTGCAGTTCGCGCCGCTGACGGCGGTCAGGTGCGTCATCCCGACTGTCTTCATGGCGTCTTCCAGTTCCGCGTTCAGGGCACTGGTGTCGCCGGTGACCATCCCGGGCAGCAGCCCGCCGGCGTCGCCCCCGAACCGGGCAGCGGCGGCGGTGAAACTCCGGCGCAGCCCGCCGGGAGCTTGCTGCCAGAACCCGGGGCCGCGCAGCACCGTGGGCGCGGACGAGGCTGAAAGGATTCCCGCGTCGGGCTCCCCCGGCGCAGCGGCGCGCAGTCTTCCAGTGGTGCGCAGCTGCTGGCCCGGAACTGCGTGTTCCCACGCCGTTCCTCCCATGACGACGAACCGGGCGTCACCGGCGATCCTTCGGCCGTCGAAGGTCACGACCTTTAGCGTCACGGGGACCGCCCAGCGGCCTGCCAGGCCGCTCGCTCCGGGAGTCCTGAGCCGCCGCGGCGCGCCCGCAACCTCCACTTCCGCGACCACGGCTGCCCGGGCAGCCACGGCCTCAGCAATCGCGCCGTCATGCCGCCGGGATGACTCGACGGCGGCATGGGCGCCCGCCGCGACGGACAACATCAAGGCCGCGGCCAGGGTGGCGCGGAAGCTACGCGGGGCCGCCGGCCCATGACGCGGGTCATACCGCAAGATTCCACGGCCGGGCCCGGCACGCCCCACAGTGCGCCGCCCAACGTGGGAGTGACCAACGTGGGAGCAACCCGCCACGACCAGCAGCATTGCCCCGGCCGCCGCCATGCCGCCGCAGAGAAGTGCCAGCTCCGCCGGATTCAACCAGTTGCCGGCGACGGCGGTCCCCCACACCAGAAGGGCCGGCGGCACGAGGCGCATATCCGTCCGCCGTTGCCGTTCCCTTGGGCGCCGTTCCGCCGGGCGCCCGCGCCCGGCATCCGGCTGCAGCCCGTGATTCCGTAACAGCGATGTCCGGGGCCCTCGAACCCCGGCGCCGGCCTCCGGGCCGCCGGCTTCCCAGAGTGCCGGCGAGCGGACGGCCGCGTCGGCATACCGCTGCCAGAGGTTGCGTCCGCCGGGCACAGGACCCCGCCCCGTGTTCGTCTCCACGCCTCGCCGCTGCGCATCAGCTTCATTCCGGGGCACGTCAGTGTCGCTCCGGGCCATATCAGACGCTCACTAACTGCAGCAGGGCCTCGAGCAACTTCGGGCCTATGCCGTCCACCGCATCGAGTTCCTGCACGGTCTTGAACCGCCCGTGCTGCGTCCGCCAGTCCACGATCCGCTGTGCCAGGACCGGCCCGACGCGCGGGAGGGTTCCCAGTTCCTCGAGCCCGGCAGTGTTGAGGTTGATCTTTCCGCCGCCGCCTTGGCTCGTGCCGGCCGCGCCGGAACCCGGCGGCGAAGCGCCCCCGCCGTCGGACGCACCGGCCTGATCGGGTTCGCCGCGTATCGGCACGAGGACCTTCTGTCCGTCCTCCAGCACGGCTGCAAGATTAAGCCGGTCCGGCTCCGCGGTATCCGTAGCCCCGCCCGCAGCCGCGATCGCTTCGTAAAGCCGACTCCCTGCCGGCAACTGAACCACCCCGGCTCTGGCCACGGCACCGGCGACATGGACCGTGATCGTTCCTACCCCAGCGCCGGCATCGTCTCCCGGCGGCGCACTGGCCACCGCGGCCGACTGGGCCGGGGGCGCCTCCGTCGCGGAGGCGGACTCGCTGAGCGGGGCCATCCGGGGGCCTCCGGTGCCCGCCTGCCACCAGAAACAGCCGCCCAGCACCGCGGCCAGGACGCCCAGCAAAGCCGCAGCCCTCACACCTGTCCTGGCCCGCAGCCGCGCGGAAAGCGGGGGCCGTCCGTCCCGCCGGTGCCCGGCGAGTCCATCCAAGTGGCCTGCGGGGAGACCATGCGGGGGCGTCTGGACGTCCAGCAAGCCCGGGGAGGGCGCCGCCGCCCTGCCAGCATCCGACGCTGAGCCCGGGTACTCGGCGTCGTGGGCATGACGGCGGTTCCCGGCGTCCCCGGAACTTCCTAGCGTCGCTGCCAGGCGTTCCCGGGCAACGCTGGCGCCTGCGGCGGATTCGGCTCCCGGGTCCCGGCGTGACATGGGAACGACTCTAGGAAACCCGCAGCGCCACCGACATCCCGGACCGGGCGTATGTGGAAATACCTGCGTAAAACACGTATTGGAGCGCCAGCAGGCAAGTATTCCCTACGCTGGTGCCCGCCAGGACCCGGTGGTAACGTCTGGATCCTCATCGAGAAACCTTGCCGGCTGGGGGCAATCTTGATCGTCTGGCTGTGTCCGCCAGACGTCGAAAGCTGGTGTGCAATGAAGTGGTTGTCTGGGCCTGCGTCGGTTGCGGCCCTTGGCGTCGCAGCAGTGCTGGCACCTCCTGCGGCGGCAGACACAACGCAAGCTACCTCGACCCAGGTCGTGAACTTCGCGGTTGACGGCAGTTACTGCCCGCAGCACGGCCTGTACGGCATAGCGCACGTGACGGTTGACGGCAGCGCGGGAATGTCTGCCGACCAGAATTTCATCTGGACTACGCAAGCAGCGGCCACGTCCATCCACTCGGTCCCGCCGCAGGGCGCCATCGCGAACGTCACGATTGTCTATCATTGCAATGTCCAGGTGCTCTGGTGGCTGGAGCCGGGCGACGCCCGAAGGGTGACCGCGGCCCTTTGGGTCAACGGCTCGGCCCCACAGCCCAACTACACCATCGGGCCGAATCAGCCGACGCCTCCGCGGGCCTCACCACCGACGCCGACGCCGACCCCACAGCCAACCGCACAGCCGGCCCCCCAGCCGACCCTACAGCCAACCTCGCAGCCGGCCCCTCAACCGACGTCTCAACCGACGTCTCAGCCCACCCCGCCGCCGGCCTCGCAACCGGCATCTCAGCCACCGGCACACTCTGCCTCGCAACAGGCGTCGCTGCCGGCGTCGCTGAAACCCGCACAGCCTCCACAGCCCGCACAGCCGCTGGCCCCGGAACCGGCACTCCCGCCGACGTCCCAGCCAAGCACACAGCCTCCGGCCGTGCCGACCACGCCACCGACACCGGAACCGACTGCGGAACCAACGTCCCAGCCGAGCACACCGCCGACATCACAACCGACGTCACAACCGACGTCGGATCCGACGCCGGAACCAACCTCAGGAGCGACGACGCGGCCGACGTCTCCGCCGACCTCCCTGCACACGCCCCGGCCAACCCCGTGAGGGGCAGCTACCAGCCGGAAATCACTGCTGGTAGGTGATGTAAGCCTCGTACTGCACCCGCCACTTGTCGGCGGCCTTGGGGTCCGGAACGGTGGTGGTGAGGAACTGGACACTGGTGACTTGGCCCTTGAGGTATTTCAGCCATTTCGTCACCTCTTCGGCGACGTCGCGATCGAACTGGGCTACGTGGTGCACCTGCATTGCCATGACGGCCTCCGGTTGCGCTGGGGTTCGGTGCAGTGACTTTACCGCCAGCGCACTTTCCCGGCCAGAGTCCTCTGTCCGCAGCAGAGGCAGGCGTTAGTCGCCAGCTTCAGCGGCGGCCCTGCCGGTTCCCGGTTCCCCGGCGTCCCGACGGACGCCTCCCGTGGTCGCGCCCGCGGACTGGCTTCCGCCGTCCGCGCCCGCTTCCCAGGTGTCGGAGGTACTGCCCTCCCCCACGATCACTGCCAGCACGCCGAGCCCAGCGTGGGCAGCCAGGACAGCGGGGAGGGCGCTGATCTGGGCCGGCGGGCAGGCCGGCAACGCTGCCGCGAGGCGTCTGGCAAGCTCCTCGGCCTGGGCCTGATTGCCGAAGTGATGCACGGCCAGCCGCGCCTGCCCCGCCGGGCGGGCGGAGGCATCGGCGGCAACGATTTCTTCCAGCCGCGCAATGGCCTTCGCCGCGGACCGGACTTTTTCCAGCGGAATGATGCGGCCGCCGTCAACGGCAAGGATGGGTTTGATGGAGAGCATGGTCCCCCAGAGCGAGGCGGCCGCCCCGATCCGGCCACCGCGGCGCAGCTGTTCCAGGCTCGGAACGTAGAAGTACACTTTGGTGCGGTCCAGCCGGTCCTGCGCGAAGGCCTTCACCTCGGCCGCGTTCCTGCCCTCGGCCGCCGCGACAACGGCGCCCTGCACGCCCATCCCCTGCGCCATGCCGACGGTCCGCGAGTCGATGACCTCCACCGGGATGCCGACCCGTTCGGCCGCCAGCCGTGCTGCGTCGGCGGTCCCGGACAGGTCACCGGAAATATGGATCGAAACCACGGACTGGAAGCCACGCCCGCCGGCCGCCCGGTAGGCGTGTTCAAACTGGCCCGGTGAAGGACGCGAGGTCTTGACGGGCTTTCCGCTGGCCAGGGCCACGGCGATCGTCTCGGCGATGTCGTCCTCGCCTTCGCCGTAGATTTCGGCGCCCACCATGACGGGCATCGGCACCACCGTGAGCCGGCCGTCAGCGCTGAACTCACGGACCCAGTCGGCGGGCAGCGCAGCGGCAGAGTCCGTGACCACCGCAACCTGCACGACGGCGCCCGGTACGGCTTCGGGGCCGACGCCGGCCCGGTGGCCCGGCCGGAGCCGAACGAACCGCTCGCGCAACCACGGCCAGCCTGATTCGCGCTCTGGCACCGGGGACCTCCTGCTGTCGGGACGCCTGGACTGGATCGTTTGGATTGGACCTGCGGCCACGGGGTCCGTGCCCGCCGCGTC
Source organism: Arthrobacter sp. H-02-3 (assembly GCF_003097355.1). Classification (GTDB taxonomy): domain Bacteria; phylum Actinomycetota; class Actinomycetes; order Actinomycetales; family Micrococcaceae; genus Arthrobacter; species Arthrobacter humicola. The sequence goes on along the minus strand of NZ_PYUI01000016.1, from coordinate 55,481 downwards.
GGCACCACGGGCCTTGGCGACACTGGCCGCCGGCATCTGCCGGCGGCCAGTGTCAGGCTAGAGCGACTGGCTGCTGCGTCCGGCTAGGCCGGGACGATGTTGACCAGTTTAGGCGCCCGCACGATCACCGTGCGGAGGGCCCGGCCGTCGAGGGCCCGCTGAACGTTTTCGGAGGCCAGCGCCAGTTCGCGCAGGTCGTCCTCCGAGATGTCCGGGGAAACCTCAAGGCGGTCCCGCACCTTGCCTTGCACCTGGACGACGGCGATGACCGTGTCCTCCACGAGCAAGGCGTCGTCGTGCATGGGCCATCCCGCGTTGGCGACCGACGCCGGGTGCCCCAGGACGTTCCACAGGTCCTCTGCGGTGTACGGCGCAAACAGGCTCAGGATGACGGCGACGGCTTCGACCGCTTCGCGGACCGCAGGGTCCGCCCCGCCAGCACCGGTGGCTGAATCTATGGTTTTGCGGGTCGCGTTGACCAGTTCCATGAGTTTGGCGACAACCACGTTGAACTTGTTGTGATCCAGCAGGGCCTGTGCGTCGGCGATGGTGCGGTGGGTGACGGTGCGCAGGGCACGATCACCCGTGGCGAAGTCGACGCCGGCTTCGCTCGTCACGTCCTGGCCGAGCCGCCAGGCGCGGGCCAGGAATTTCGCGGAACCAGACGGCGAGACATCTGCCCAGTCGACGTCGTCCTCCGGCGGGGAGGCGAAGATCATGGTCAGGCGGACGGCGTCCACGCCATACTTGTCCAGCTGTTCGCCGAGGTCGACGCCGTTGCCCAGGGACTTGCTCATGGCCTTGCCGCCGTTGAGCACCTGCCCCTGGTTCAGCAGCGCACGGAAGGGCTCGTCGGCGTCGATCATGCCGAGGTCGTGGATGACCTTGGTGAAGAACCGTGCATAGAGCAGGTGCAGGATGGCGTGTTCGACGCCACCGACATACTGGCCTACCGGCATCCAGTCGTTGATCTTGGCGGGGTCAAACGGGCCCTCGGTGAACTCCGGGGAGACGAAGCGCAGGAAGTACCAGGACGAATCCACGAAGGTGTCCATGGTGTCCGTGTCGCGCTTGGCCGGGCCGTGGCACTCGGGGCACTCGACGTTGACCCAGGCCTCGGCGGCGGCCAGCGGGGACGTGCCCTTCGGGGACAGGTCCTCGCCGCGCAGGTCCGCCGGCAGGGTCACGGGCAGCTGGTCATCCGGGACGGGGACCTCGCCGCAGGCCGGGCAGTGGATGATGGGGATCGGGGTGCCCCAGAACCGCTGCCGGCTGAGCAGCCAGTCACGCAGGCGGAAGTTCACGAACTTCTCGCCGGTGCCCTGCTGCTCCAGGATCGCGATGGCGGCCGGGATGGCTTCGGCCTTCGCCAGCCCGTCCAGTGCGCCGGAATTGATGAGGGTGCCTTCGCCGGCGGTTGCCGTGCCGGAGACTGCGGGGTCTTCCTCGCCGGTGTCCAGCACCGCCCGGACGGGCAGGTCGAAGGTTTTGGCGAAGTCGAGGTCGCGCTGGTCATGGGCCGGGACGGCCATGATGGCGCCCGTGCCGTAGTCGGCCAGGACGTAGTCCGCGGCCCAGACGGGCAGCTTCTCGCCGTTGAGCGGGTTGACCGCATAGCGGCCGGTAAACACTCCGGTCTTCTCGCGTTCGGTGGACTGGCGCTCGATCTCGGACAGTGCCTTGACCTGTTCGCGGTAGGCGTCCAGGGCCGCGGCGTGCTCGTCGGTGACCAGCTCGACGGCGAGCGGCGCGTCGGCGGCGACGACGAAGAACGTGGCGCCGTAAAGGGTGTCCGGGCGCGTGGTGAAGACCGTGACGTCCTTGGCGGCCTTGCCGCCGTCGGCCTCGATCACAAAGTTGACGTGGGCGCCCTCGGAGCGGCCGATCCAGTTCTTCTGCATGGCGAGGACGCGCTCGGGCCAGTGCCCGCGCAGTTCGTCCATGTCATCGAGCAGCCGGTCCGCGTAGTCGGTGATCTTGAAGTACCACTGGTTCAACGACTTCTTGGTAACGGGCGTGCCGCACCGCTCACAGGCGCCATTGACTACCTGCTCGTTGGCCAGCACGGTCTGGTCCTTGGGGCACCAGTTGACGGGCGAATCCTTGCGGTACGCCAGGCCGCGCTCGTAGAAACGTTTGAACAGCCACTGCGTCCAGCGGTAGTACTCGGGGTCGGAGGTGTGCAGCCGGCGGGACCAGTCCGCGGAGATGGCATAACGCTTGAAGGACGCCGCCTGGGTGTCGATGTTGGCGTAGGTCCACTCGCTGGGGTGCGCGTTGCGCTTGATGGCGGCGTTCTCCGCGGGCAGGCCGAAGGAGTCCCAGCCGATCGGGTGCAGCACATCGTAGCCCTGCTGGCGCAGGTAACGGGCCACCACGTCGCCCATCGCGAATGCCTCCGCGTGGCCCATGTGAAGGTCACCGGACGGGTACGGGAACATGTCCAGCACGTAGCGGCGTTCCTTTGAACCGTCGTCGAGCGGCGTGAAGACCTTCAGGTCTTCCCAGACCTGCGGCCATTTGGCTTCCATCGCCGCGAAGCTGTAGGCACCTTCCTCGGGCCCCTCCGCCGCGGCTGCTGGTGATCCGGTCTGTGTTTCCGGCTGAACGCTCACTGCTGGCCTCTTCTGTTCTATACGGCCTGTTAACTCAAGCCTGTCTACCGTCAGGCCTGCCTGCCGCCAGGCCTGTTTACCTTCAAGTCTGCACTGTCTTCAAGACTGCACCGCCAAAGCCGGTTGCCCGGCCCTGGCTCCTTGCTGTCCGTGCGCGGCGCTTCCTGCCGTTACCGCCTGCCCTGCGTTCCGGAACAGAGCCCGGACACACAAAAGCCCCTCGACATGGAGGGGCCGCCGCTCGGCAATCCGAGGTCTCTTCGGGATCGAGGTCTCGTCGGGATGCCGGGCGGCTAACTAAGCAGGAGCACAGCGCGCATAGGACCACTTTAGCCCCTCGGGCTGATTCGCGCTGAAACGACAGCCCGATGCGGCCCGGGAGTCGCGGGCGCACGGACCGGTCCCCCGCCGTGCGGGCGATTGTGCCCGAAATTGTTATAAATGCCTCACCTGCGGACCCGCGGTACCTACGGTGAGCCCAAAATGGCCGCCGGCAAGTAGTGGAAACGAAAATTCAGGGAGCGACCAAAGGAAAACAAGCAGAAATGCCAACATCACCCGGGTGGGAAGCGGCGGTTTTTGGGCCCCTCCGGGTGGTCGCGAATAAAAAAACGCATTATATGCCGCTTAACTGGGAAATACCCATGAATCCACCCGATGCAGCCTCACAATTTCTGCTTGCCAAACACTTCAAAGGGGAACACCATTCGAGATAGGTCAGCAATTGGGATCTCGCCGGGGGGATTCGCACATGGTCTCGGGTTGAGGAGCCTGTCATGAGTCACTTGCGCACTACTTCTATGCAACCAGCAAAAACCCTCAGTGCCCGCCCGTACCGCGGCGGCCCCCTGGAACAGGCCTAGCCATGTTCGGCTGGATTACCCGTTTCAGTATGCAGTTCCGCATCCTGGTCCTCGCCCTGGCCGCGGGACTCATTGCCTTCGGGGTGGTGAACCTCCCGCATATCGCCGTCGACAGCATGCCCGAGTTCGCGCCCGCGCACGTCGAGATCCAGACCGAGGCCCTGGGCCTGTCCGCCGCCGAGGTCGAGCAGCTCATCACCTCTCCCATGGAAGCCGACCTTCTCAACGGGGTGGCCTGGCTTGATGAAATCCGGTCCAAGTCAGTCCCCGGCCTGTCCTCGATCGAGCTCGTGTTCGAGCCGGGCACCGACCTTCTGCGCGCGCGCCAACTCGTGGCCGAGCGCATGACCCAGGCCCACGCGCTGCCCAACGTCTCGGCGCCACCACTGATTATGCAGCCGATGTCGTCAACCAGCCGCGTGCTCATGGTCCGGATGACCTCCCAGCAGCTCTCCGGCATCGAAATGTCCGTCCTGGCCCGGTGGAAGATCAAGCCGCGGCTCATCGGCATTCCCGGTGTTGCCAACGTGTCCATCTGGGGTCAGCGCGAACAGCAGCTCCAGGTCGAAGTCACTCCCACGCAACTCCGCGACAAGGGCATCACGCTCGAGCAGGTCATCAAAACCACGGGCAACGCCGTCTGGGTGTCTCCGCTGAGCTTCCTTGAGGCATCAACGCCCGGCACGGGCGGGTTCGTGGAGTCGCCAAGCCAACGCTTGGGCATTCAGCACGTCCTGCCCATCCGGACGCCCGCCGACCTCGCCAAGGTGAGCGTCGAAGACTCCGGCTCTCCCATGCTCCTGGGTGAGATTTCCCAGGTGAAGGAGGACCACCAGCCGCTGATCGGCGACGCCGTCGTCGGACAGGATGCAGGCCTGCTGCTGGTGGTGGAGAAGTTCCCCGGAACCAGCGCGCTGCAGGTCACCAGGGATATCGAGGCTGCCTTGAACGACATGCAGCCGGGACTGTCCGGAATCCAGATGGATACGTCCGTCTTCCGGCCCGCCTCGTTCCTGCAGGATGCAGTGGACGGTCTTGGCGTGGCACTGCTCGTGAGCCTCCTGATCGCCATCCTGCTCTTCTGGCTGCTCTTCCGTTCCTGGCGCGTCGCGGTGATCGCCCTTGTGGCCCTCACGACTACCGTCATGGCGGCCGGGGCGGTCCTCTACCTGCTTGACGCCACACTGAACATCTCAATCCTCGCCGGCATCCTGCTGGGCGTGTCCGTGATCGTGGGAGACATTGTGGAGGATGTTCAGGCGCAGCGGCGCCGGCCCCTGCGGGCCACCGGACCCGAGACTGAAGCCACCATCAGGTTCCGCATGGTGCAGCTGGTCCGCAGCGTCCGCACCCCGTTGTTCCACGGGTCCCTCGTCATGGCCATGGCGCTCGCGCCGACGCTGTTCGTCACGGGAGTCGGCGGCGCGTTCTTCCAGCCGTTGTACTGGTCGATGGCGCTGACGCTTGCCGTCTCAATGCTGGTGGGCTTGTCCGTGACGCCTGTCCTGGCGTATCTCCTGCTGCCCCGCGAGAGGGCCCCGCGGCCCGACTCGCCCGTTGTTGTCCGGGCCAAGTCCTACTATGACCGGGCGCTCGAGGGCGCGCGGTCCCGCACCGCGGTCGGCATCGTTGCTGTCGCCGTCGTTGGCCTGCTCGGACTCGCCGCCGCATCCCAGCTGGTCGGAACCCGTGCGGTCGTTCCGACCATTCCGGACCGGACGCTCCTGGTGCAATGGGACTCCATGGCCGGCACGTCCAACGACGAAGTCCGCAGGGTGGCGTCGAAGGCGTCCGAAGAGCTGCGGGCACTGCCGGGCGTTTCGGGAGTCGGCGGACATATCGGCCGCGCCATTTCCTCCGACCAGGTGGTGGGTAACAGCTCCGCGGAACTCTGGGTGTCCATCACACCGGACGCCAATTTCACCGAGACGGAGAAAGCTGTCCGCGACGTCGTCCAAGGCTACCCGGGCATCGCCCACAACGTCGTGAACTACTCCCAGCAGAAGATCGGTGAACAGCGCAGCAGCATGGATCCGGGATTCGCCGTCCGCGTCTACGGCACCGACATGCCGGTCCTGCGCGAAAAAGCCGAAGAGGTCCGCAAGGCCCTTGAGACGGTTGACGGCGTGCAGAACCCGACCATCAACGCCGGCGCCATGACGCCCATCGTCGAAGTCGAAGTCAACCTCGCCGAGGCGCAGAAAGTCGGCATCAAACCCGGCGATGCGCGGCGCGCCGCCGCGGCCCTGATGCAGGGCATTGTGGTCGGCAACCTCTTCGAACAGCAAAAGGTCTTTGAAGTGGTGGTGCGCGGCGCGGTGGACGTCAGGGACGACCTGACCAGCATCCGCGAACTGTTGCTCGACACGCCAAGCGGCGGTCAGGTCCAGCTGGGCCAGATCGCCGACGTCCGGCTCGTACCAAACGAAGTCGTGATCATGCACGATGACACCTCGCGGAGGATCGACGTCGTGGCCGACGTCAGCGGGCGGCCGCTGGCGGATATCCAGCGCGACATCAACGCGGCGATCTCGCAGATCCAGTTCCCGCTGGAATACCACGCCGAAATCCCCACCAAATACAGTGAACAACTGGCCGGAGACTCCCTGGTGTTGTGGATCGGCGCGGCAGCCCTCATTGCCATCCTGCTCCTGCTCCAGGCAGCCGTGCGGAGCTGGAAGCTGGCCCTCGCCGTCTTCCTGTCCCTGCCGGCCGCGCTGGCCGGGGCCGCCATAGCGGCGTGGATCGCGGGGGATGCAATCACCGTGCTGTCGCTCACCGCGTTTGCGGCGCTGCTGGCCGTCGCCGGCCGCAACGCGGCATTGCTCTCGGCCCGTACAGATGAGCTGTGGCGGGCGGCCCCGCAGGAGTCCCGTGAAGAAGCCGTCTTGACTGCAGCGCGGGAGCGGGTGTCGCCCATCCTGAAATCCGCCCTGATCACGGTGGCGATCCTCATCCCGCCGGGACTCTTCGGCGGCGCCGTGGGCGGGGCCCTCCTGGGGCCGATGGCCCTGATCATTGTTGGCGGACTCGTCACTACAACCCTCATCGGGATCTTCGTGCTCCCCCTGCTCGCGCTCTGGTTCGGGCCCCGGTCCGCCCCCGAAGAGTGGGCGGAAGTCTACGAAGCCGAAGTTCCAGTCCAGCCCGTTATGCAGGAAAAGGTGGAAGCAAAATGACCAGCCAACAGCCCCTGCGGCGCCTGCCCCTGGCGGCCGCCGTCTGCGCAGCCCTTCTGTTCGCGTTGCCCTCGTGCGCCCAGACGACGGCGGCAACGCCCGCCGCCGTCTCGGCCAACGAACCCGCCAAGGTGGAGAAGAATGCCGCGACCGGCATCGCGAAACTGACCTTGACCGAAAAGGGAATCGAGCGCCTGGACCTGAAGACCGATACCGTCAAGGCCGGCACGGGGACGGCCGTCCTGCTGCCCTATGCGGCCCTGCTCTACGACGCCGGCGGCAAGACCTGGGTGTACACCAACCCGGCCCCGCGGGTCTACCAGCGGGAACCGGTCACGGTGGCCAAGGTGGAGTCCGGAGTGGTCACCGCTTCGGCGGGGCCCGCGGTGGGCACCGCCGTCGTGACCGTCGGCGCGGCTGAACTGTTCGGCGCCGAGTTCGATACGGCCCATTGACATGCGCCGGATTGTCGCTGCGAGCCTGAGGTTCCGGTCGATCATCATTGCGATGGCCGCCGCCCTCATGATCGTGGGCGGCGCGCAGCTCAGCAGTGCTTCGGTGGATGTTTTCCCGGAGTTCGCGCCGCCCCGTGTCGAGGTCCAGACGGCGTGTCTGGGGCTCACCGCCTCCGAAGTTGAGGAGCTGGTAACGGTTCCGATGGAGGAGGCCTTCAACGGCATTGACGGTTTGGACCAGATGCGGTCGAAGTCGGTGTCGCAGCTGTCCGCTATTGTGCTGGAGTTCAAGCCCGGAACCGACCTGCTCACGGCCAGGCAACTGGTGTCCGAGCGGATGGCAACCGTCATTCCGACCCTGCCCACCTGGGCGGCGCCGCCGCTGATGCTCCAGCCGCTGTCCTCCACCAGCCGCGTCATGAAGATCGGGCTCTCCTCCGATACCCGATCGTTGATCGAGATGTCCATGATTTCCTACTGGAACATCAGGGCGCACCTGCTCCGGGTGCCGGGCGTCGCGAATGTGGCGATCTGGGGTGAACGCCTTCAAATGCTGCAGGTCCAGGTTGATCCGGCCAAACTGGCTGCCAACGACGTCACGCTGGAGAACGTCATGAACTCCACGTCCGATGCCCTGGACGCCGGCCTGCTCAAGTACTCCCCCGGCGCCCTGATCGGCACCGGAGGGGCGCTCGAGACGCCGAACCAAAGCATGGGCATCAGGCACGTCCAGCCCATCACGTCCCCGGCGGACCTTGCCCAGGTGGCGCTGGAGGAGCGTGAAGGGCTGCCCCCGTTGCGGCTCGCCGACGTGGCAAACGTCGTGGAAGACCACCAGCAGCTGATCGGTGACGCGGTGATCAACGGCGGCCCCGGCCTCATGCTGATTGTCGAAAAGCTGCCGTGGGGCAACACGCTCGAAGTCACGCGCGGTGTTGAGGCGGCCCTTCAGGAACTGCAGCCCGGCCTGACCGGGATCGCAGTCGACACCACGTTGTTCCGGCCCGCCTCGTTCATCGAGGAGTCTCTCGGCAACCTGGGCCTCGCGCTCCTGCTGGGCTGTTTCCTGGTGGTCCTGGTGCTGAGCGTCTTCCTGTTCCAATGGCGGACCGCGCTGATCAGCGTCATGGCCATCCCGTTGTCCCTGACAGCCGCCGCCCTGGTGCTCTACTGGACCGGAGGAACGATCAACACCATGGTGCTGGCCGGGCTGGTGATCGCCGTCGGGGTGGTGGTGGACGACGCCATCATCGACGTCGAAAACATCGTCCGGCGGTTGCGGCACCACCGTGCCAGCGGCGGAACCGAAAGCACCGCCCGCGTGGTGGTCAATGCCTCCCTGGAGGTTCGCGGCCCCATCGTCTACGCCACGCTGATCATCGTCGCAGCCACTGTGCCGATCTTCTTCCTGGACGGACTGACAGGCGCCTTCTTCCGGCCCCTGGCCATCTCCTACACCCTCGCCGTGATGGCGTCCATGCTGGTGGCCCTCACGGTCACGCCCGCCATGGCGTACATCTTCCTGCGCAATGCCACGCTGGAAGACCGGGATCCGCCGGTGGTCCGGGTCCTCAAACGCTGGTACGGCGCCGCACTCCGGCCCATTGTGCGGCGGCCGCTCCCCGGCTACCTCGCCGTGGCAGCGTTCGGCGTCGTGGGCATCATCGCGGCCCCGCTACTGGGCCAGTCGCTGCTGCCGTCATTCAAGGAACGCGACTTCCTCATGCACTGGGTCACGCAGCCCGGCACCTCCAACGCCGAAGAAGTACGCGTGAGTCAACTGGCCTGCAAGGAGCTGATGACCGTTCCGGGCGTCAACAACTGCGGGTCCCACATCGGTCAGGCATTCGCCGCCGACGAGGTGGTGGGCGTCAACTTCGGTGAGAACTGGATCAGCGTCGACCCCTCGGTCGACTACGACAAGACCCTGGCCTCCATCCAGCAGATCGTGGACGGCTATCCCGGCATCCACCGGGACGTCCAGACCTACCTCAAGGAACGTGTCCGCGAGGTGCTGACCGGCACGGGCTACTCGATCGTCGTCCGCGTCTACGGCGATGACCTGGACACGCTGAAGAAGCAGGCGGACAAGGTCAAGACGGTCCTCGCCGGCATCGACGGGGCACTCGGGGCCAAGGTTGCCCTGCAGGTCAACGTGCCGCAGGTCAATGTCGAGGTGGACCTGGACGCCGCCAACCGCTACGGGCTCAAGCCCGGTGACGTCCGCCGTGCCGCTGCCACCATGGTTTCCGGAGAGGAGGTCGGCGACGTCTACCGCGACGGCAAAGCCTACGACGTCCAGGTCTGGAGTCCTCCCGAAATCCGGACCAGCGTCACCAGCATCGAAAACCTCCCCCTGGACACCCCGAGCGGACAGCGGATCCGGGTGGCCGACGTCGCCAGGATCTCGGTGAAGCCCACCCCCAACGTCATTGAGCGTTCGGAAGGGTCCCGGCGGCTGGACGTCAGCGCCAACGTCAAGGAAGGCGACCTCGCGAGGGTCGTCGAGAAACTGGAATCCGAACTCAAATCGGTGGAGTTCCCCACCGGCTACAGCGCGGACATCCTGGGCGAATACGCAGAGCGGCAGGCCGCCTCCCAACGGCTGCTCCTCTTCGCGATCGGTGCCGTCGTTGTGGTGTTCCTCCTGCTCCAGGCAGCATTCCGCAGCTGGCGCCTGGCCACGCTCGCCATCCTGACTCTGCCGGTCGCACTGGTGGGCGGGGTAATCGCCGCGCACATGAGCGGCGGAATCCTGTCCCTTGGCTCGCTGGTCGGGTTCCTGACCGTGATGGGCATCGCCGCGCGCAACGGCATCCTGCTCATCAACCATTGCCAGCACCTGGAGCAGTTCGAGGGCGTGCCGTTCGGCCGGGACCTGGTCCTGAGGGGTGCCGCCGAGCGGTTGTCACCGATCCTGATGACCACCCTGGCCACCGCACTGGCCCTAGTGCCGCTGGTGGTGATGGGTACCAGGCCGGGTCATGAGATCGAGCACCCGATGGCCGTAGTGATCCTCGGCGGACTGGTGACCTCGACACTGGTCAATCTGTTCATCGTTCCATCGCTCTACTTGCGGTTCGCCAAGAAGGGTCCGGCACGTGACCGCGAGCCCCGCCAGCCGGAGCCCGTACCCGCCGCATAGCAGCAACCACCAACACTGAGAGGGCAGACAGATGACTCCACGAGGTAAGAGATTCACCGCTTACGGCACGGCGTTCCTGTTGGTGGTGGCGTCGCTGACGGCGGCGACGGCGGCGACGGCGGCAACTGCGGCTGCCGCCGCGCCGGCGGCCACCGGTTCCCAGGAACTGTGCGGCCCCGGTTCGGCGCTGTCATTCAACCGTTCCGCCTTCCCGGCAAAGCCCCTGATCAACAACCAGTGGCTCACGCTCAAGCCCGGCATGCAGTACACCACCACCGGCAAAGTCGTCTCCGCGGACGGGACCACCGTGCGCAAGGTTGTCAGCACCGTCACGGGACTGACCAAGGTGATCGACGGCGTCACGACGATCGCGATTTGGGACCGCGACTACTCCGACGGTGAACTCGTGGAGTCCGAGCTCGCCTTCTTCGCCCAGACGACCACGGGGGCGGTGTGGCTCTTCGGCGAATATCCGGAGGAGTACGAGAACGGCAAGCTTGCCGGCGCGCCCAGCACCTTCATCAGCGGCATCGACAAAGCCCGGGCCGGCATCGCGATGCAGGCCGAGCCGCATCGGAACACGCCTGCCTACGTCCAGGCCTACGCCCCCTCCGTGGACTTCCTGGACTGCGGCGACGTCAAGTACAAGCACCTGTGCGTCTGTGTACCCGCGGGGTGCTACGACGACGTGATGGTGATCGATGAGTTCAATCCACTGGATCCGCCCACCGCCGGCCACCAGCGCAAGTACTACTCGGCCGGGACCGGGCTCATCAAGGTGACGGCTGTCGGCGGGGAAGACCAGGAGTTCCTGGATCTGGTCAACATCAAGAAACTCTCCAGCGCCGAACTTGCAAGCGTCAACGCGCGTGCGCTGGCGATCGACCGCCGGGGCTACACGGTCAGCAAGGACGTCTACGCGAAGACACCGCGCGCAGTCGTCTCGACGCCCTAACGACCTGTCACCGGACACAAAAGAGCTCCGGCCGGGGAATCCTGGCCGGAGCTCTTCCGTGTCCGCCGGAACGACCGGCTGGCGGGTTGGGACGTGGTGCTACTTCACGTCCGCGTCAACCCAGTCCATGGACTTGGTGACGGCCTTCTTCCAGAGGCGCATCTGGCGTTCGCGCTCGGACTGGTCCATTTGCGGCTCCCAGCGCTTGTCCTCGGCCCAGTTGGCCGAGCACTCGCCCAGGTCCTTCCAGAATCCGACGGCCAGGCCGGCCGCGTAGGCTGCGCCCAGCGCCGTCGTCTCGACCACCTTGGGCCGGATGACCGGCACCCCGAGGATGTCCGCCTGGAACTGCATGAGGGCATCGTTGGCGACCATGCCGCCGTCGACCTTCAGCTCCGTCAGCGGAACGCCGGAGTCGGCGTTGACCGCGTCCAGCACCTCACGGGTCTGGAAAGCCGTGGCCTCCAGTGCCGCGCGGGCAATATGGGCCCTGTTCACATAGCGGGTGAGGCCCACAATGGCGCCGCGGGCGTCCGAACGCCAGTACGGCGCGAAGAGGCCCGAGAACGCCGGCACAATGTAGACGCCGCCGTTGTCCTCCACCGAGGCGGCCAGGGTCTCGACCTCCGGGGCGCTGCTGATCATGCCGAGGTTGTCCCGCAGCCACTGGATCAGCGAACCGGTGACGGCAATGGAGCCCTCCAGCGCGTAGTGCGGTGCAGCGTCGCCCAGCTTGTAACCAACCGTGGTCAGCAGCCCGTTCTTCGAGTGGACGATTTCCTCGCCGGTGTTGAAGATCAGGAAGCAGCCCGTGCCATACGTGTTCTTGGCTTCACCGGCATCGAAGGCGGCCTGGCCGAACGTGGCCGCCTGCTGGTCGCCCAGGATCCCGGCGACGGGAACCTCACGCAGCAGCTGGGACGTGTGCACCGTGCCGTAGACCTCGGAAGAGGACTTGATGGTCGGCATCATGGAGGCCGGGACGCCGAACGCGTCCAGGATCTCCTGGTCCCAGGACAGCGTCTCCAGGTCCATGAACATGGTCCGCGAGGCGTTGGTCACGTCGGTGACGTGGACGCCGCCGTCGGTCCCGCCGGTGAGGTTCCACAGCACCCAGCAGTCCGTGTTGCCGAAGACGAGGTCGCCGGCCTCGGCCTTGGCCCGGGCGCCTTCGACATTGTCCAGGATCCACTTGATCTTGGTGCCGGAGAAGTAGGTCGCCAGCGGCAGGCCGACCTTCTGCTTGAAGCGTTCCGGTCCGCCGTCCTTGGCGAGTTCGTCGACGATCGGCTGCGTGCGGGTGTCCTGCCAGACGATCGCGTTGTAGACCGCCTCGCCGGTGGTCTTGTCCCACACAACGGCCGTTTCGCGCTGGTTGGTGATGCCGACGGCGGCGATGTCGTGGCGGGTCAGGTTCGCCTTGGACAGTGCCGAGGCGATCACCTCGCGGGTGTTGTTCCAGATTTCCGCGGGGTTGTGCTCCACCCAGCCGGCCTGCGGGAAGATCTGCTCGTGCTCCATCTGGCCCGAGGAGACAATGCTGCCGCTGTGGTCGAACACGATGGCGCGGGTGCTCGTGGTGCCCTGGTCAATGGCGACTACGTACTGGTTCATATTGACGTCCTTGTCTGTTTGGCGTGGCAGGTGAATTGGCGATTAGTGAGGGATTACCGGGGCGATGATCGGCACGACTGCGGCTACGATGCCGGCCAGTCCGCCGCCGATGAGGGGTCCGACGACGGGGATCCAGGAGTAGCTCCAGTCGCTGGAACCCTTGCCCTTAATCGGGAGCAGGGCGTGGGCGATGCGGGGGCCGAGGTCACGTGCGGGGTTGATGGCGTAGCCCGTGGGCCCGCCGAGCGAGACACCGATGCCGACAACGAGCAGGGCCACCGACAACGGGCCGAGCCCCGAGGGGGTTCCGCCGAAAGTCAGGATGACGAACACGAGGACAAAGGTGCCGATGATTTCGGTGACCACGTTCCACAGGTTGGAGCGGATGGCCGGGCCGGTGGAGAAGACTGCCAGCTGGCTGGCCGGCTCGGGCTCGGCGTCGAAGTGCTGCTTGTAGGCCAGCCACATCACGATGGCACCCAGGAAGGCACCGAGCAGTTCACCGCCGAAGTAGGTCAGTGTCGAGGCGAAGTCGACTGGAACGCCGGGAGCGTACAACTTCTTGCCGTTGAGCAGCAGACCGAAGGTCACCGCAGGGTTCAGGTGCGCCCCTGACTGGGCGGCAACGTAGACACCGGAGAAGACGGCAATGCCCCATCCCCAGGTGACCATCAGGAACCCGCCGTTGTTGCCCTTGGTGCCTTTGAGCGCAACGTTGGCCACCACGCCGCAACCCAGCAGGGTCAGCATTGCGGTGCCGAATACTTCGGACAGGAAAACTATTCCAAGAGACATCTTTGACTCCTCTATTTTCTGTTGTCGGCCTCCGCGAGTTTGGAGGCCGTGGGGCCGGCAGCATGTTGGTGCTGCCGGCCAGCCACTGCGCCGGCCGCCGGGGCGGACCGCGCAGTGCTTGCACCCGGGCTTCCCTGCCCGGGCACGCAAGTCGAATCAGGCGACCAGGCTGTGGACCCGGACGCCGTGGAACCGCTGAAGCACCTCCTGTGCGTGGGTGATTTCCGTGGCGCGGAGTGCCGCATCCCAGCCGAGCGGGCCGGAGAGGATGTCGGCAATTTCGTTCAGCAGTTCGCCGGTCACGAGGCCCCGGAAGGCCAGGGACGTGCGGCGGATGAGGACGTCCACGAGGTGCCCGATCTGCTCGTGTGCCGCCATGAACTCCAGTTCGCGGGTGCTGAGCTCGCGCGTGGAGTGCAGCAGCCTGTCCGCCTCGCCGGCGTTGGCATCATCCAGGAACCGGATGACCTCTTCGGCGCGGGTCCCGTAGCGGGTCAGGAGTCCGGTGACGCGGGCGGCGTCGCGGCCGGCGGACATGTGGGCCTTGATCCAGCGTTGGACGCCGTCCTCGCTGTCGGGGAAGCCCGCGCCGCCGCCGATGGCGAGCTTCGCCGTCGAGAGCTTGCGTTCCATGCCGAGTTCGGCCAGGACGTCGTTGCTCAGGTGCTCGGCGAGGGCACGGAACGTGGTCCACTTGCCGCCCACCAGGCTCAGCACGGCCCCGCCGGCGCCCGCACGGCGTTCGATCCGGTAGTCCCGGCTGACGAAGCCCGGCTGGGTGGCGTCGTGCTTGGGAAGCGGCCGCACTCCGGAGAACGTGTAGACGATTTGTCCCCGGTCCACCGTGATGTCCGGGAAGACGTGGCCGATCAGGTCAAAGAAGTAGTCGATTTCCGCCTCGGTGCAGACGGCGTCCTCCGCCATGTCGGCGTCAACGTCCGTGGTGCCGACCAGGACGCGGTCCCCCATCGGGTAGATCAGCACGATCCGGCCGTCGGTGTGTTCGAAGAAGATTTCGCGCCCGTTGCACGCCGCCAGCAGCTCCGGGTGGTCCAGCACGATGTGCGAACCCTTCGTTCCGCCCATGAAGGACGACGCCGCCCCCATGGCCTCGTTGGTCAGGTCGACCCAAGCGCCCGTGGTGTTCACGATGACGTCGGCGGTGAAGTCAAACACCTCGCCGCTGAGCTCGTCGCGCAGCTGAACGGTGGTTCCGGTACCGGTTCCGGCAGCGCTTCCGGTGCTGCCGCCCATGGAGACGAGCGAAACGTAGTTGCTGGCCCGGGCCAGGTGGCCGGCCGCGCCGCCGGCTTTCTCGCCGTCCTGGAGCACGTCGAGGGTGAGGCGCTCGGGGTTGTGGACCGAGGCGTCGAAGTAGGTGGCCGCGTATTTGATCCCCGGGTGCAGCCGGGGCAGTTCGGCCAGCGCGCGCTTGCGGCCGCGGAACTGGTGGCGCGGCACCGTGCCGCCGTCGCGGGAGAAGAAGTCATACATGCTCAGGCCGAGCTTGATCAGGAATGCGCCGCGTTCCGTGTGCTTGCCCTGCTTGTGGGTCAGGAAGCGCATCGGGGCGGCCAGGACACCGGAGAAGGTGCTGAAGATGGGGATGGTGGTCTGCAGCGGCTTGACGTAGTGCGGTGCGATCCGCAGGAGCCTGTTGCGTTCGACGACGGACTCCTGCACGAGGCGGAACTCGCCGTTTTCGAGGTAGCGGATGCCCCCGTGGATCATGTGGGAGGAAGCGCCGCTGGCGCCCTGGCAGTAGTCGCCGCGCTCCACGAGCGCGACGTCGACGCCCTGGAGGGCCAGGTCCCGGAACGTGCCCACCCCGTTGATGCCGCCTCCGATGATCAGAACCTGCGCGTGCCGCCGCGTCCGCAGCTTCTGCACCGAGGCGCGATCGTTGGCCGGTGTGCGGGCTGAGTCCTTCTGTCCCAAAACTGCTCCCTTGGGTTTGGTTCTGTGCGGCGCGCCCCATGGCGCGGCGCCGTTCAACACTATTCTTTGGAGTAATGGAAAATGGAGTCAAGCACTATGCACAAACGTGCAGACGGGAAATTTCATGACACCTCCACGCCAGTCCGACGCCCTCCGCGCGGCCCAGCTGTATTACCTGCAGGACCTGACCATGGACGCGATTGCCCGGGAGCTCCGGACGTCCCGGTCCACGGTGTCGCGGCTGCTCTCGGCGGCCCGCGATTCGGGACTGGTGCAGATCCAGATCCGCAGCCCGCTGGACACCGGACCTGAGCTTGAAAGCATGATCCGCGCCGAATACAAGGTGGATGTGCACGTTGTTCCCGTGGTGGACACGCTCAATGAGGCGGAAACACTGGACCGTGTGGCCATGCAGGCCGCCAGGACGATCGGGCCCCTGGTGGACTCGAACGCCATCATCGGCGTCGCCTGGGGGTCGACGCTCAGCGCCGTGAGCCGGCACCTGACCCGCAAGATCACGCACGACAGCGTGATCGTCCAGCTCAACGGCGCCGGAAACATGCAGACCACCGGCATCACCTATGCCTCGGACATCATGCGCCGGTTCGGCAGCGCCTACGGTGCACGGGTTGAACAGTTCCCGGTCCCGGCCTTCTTCGACCACGCGGCGACCAAAACGGCCATGTGGAATGAGCGCAGTGTTCAACGCATCCTGGAGCTGCAGTCCCGGATGAGCATCGCGATCTTTGGCGTGGGATCGGTCGACGCCGACTACCCCAGCCACGTCTATGCCGGCGGCTACCTCGATGAGGACGACCTGGACGTCCTCGCGAATTCCGATGTGGTGGGCGACGTCGCGACGGTGTTCTTCCGCGCCGACGGGTCCTCGGACGGCATCACGCTCAACGAGCGCTCCACCGGCCCGGACCTCGCCCAGCTGCGGCAGGTGCGGCGGCGCATCTGCGTGGTGTCCGGCGCCTCCAAGATCAACGGGCTGCGGGGCGCCCTCGCAGCAGGACTGGCCACCGACCTGATCCTGGACGAGGCCAGCGCCCGCAGGCTGGTCCGGTTCGACGGGCCCGCCTGAGCGGGTTCGGGGCAGGCACGGAACGGGTGCGGGGCACGGCGACCCGAAGCTGCGGCCGGCACCTTCGGTCCGCCACTCGGGAGCGCCAGTGGGTAAAGTCAGTGTCATGAGAATCTCCCCCCGGCTGACCCTGAATAACGGCGTGATGATCGACCGGCTGGGATTCGGGCTCTATAAGGTCCCTCCGGCCGACGCCGCCAATCTGGTGACCATGGCGATCGAGGCCGGTTACCGCCACTTCGACACGGCCGCGATGTACGGCAACGAAACCGGTGTGGGCCGCGGCATCGGTGCCCTGTCCGGATTTGAGGGCACCGGCGGCGGTCCCGGGGAAACCGCGCCGTACGTGTCCCGCGAGGACCTGTTCGTCACAACCAAGGTCTGGAATGACGACCACGGCTACGACGCGACGATGCGGGCGTTCGACACCTCGATTTCCAACCTCGGCCTGGAATACATCGACCTGTACCTGATCCATTGGCCGTGCGCCCGGCGGGGCCTCTTCCCGGAAACTTACCGGGCCATGGAGACGCTGTACCGTGAGGGCAAAGTCCGGGCAATCGGCGTCTCCAACTTCCAGCCGCAGCATCTGGACCGGCTCCTGGACACCGCGGAGGTGGTCCCGGCCGTCAACCAGATTGAGCTGCATCCCTGGCTGCAGCAAAGTGAACTGCGCGAAAAGCACGAGCTCCTGGGCATCCGCACCGAGGCGTGGAGCCCACTGGGCCGCGGCCAGGTCCTGAAGGACCCGGTGATCCTGGCCCTCGCCGCCGAACACGACCGCACGCCGGCGCAGGTCATCCTCCGCTGGCACCTGCAGCTGGGCAACATTGCCATTCCCAAGGCCAGCTCGTCGGGGCGGATCCGTGAAAACCACGAGGTCTTCGACTTTGAGCTCTCCCCGCTGGACATGACGGAGATCGCCGCGCTCGAACGCGGCTTCCGGACCGGCTCCCACCCCGACAACGTCACCTAGGATTCGAACCCATGGAACAAGTGGACACCGGGTCCTCACGCACGCCCCTTCTCAGCAACGGACTCGCCGCGCGCACCCGTGCCGCGACCGTCGAGGTTGACGGCGCCTCCATTGCCTATTGGGTCTACGAACCCGCCCAGGTCACGCCCGGGACCCGCACGATCCTGGTGGTGCACGGGTTCCGTGGCGACCACCACGGCCTGCTCCGGGTCGCCGACCAGCTGACGGACATGCGCCTGATCATGCCGGACCTGCCGGGCTTCGGCGGTTCTGCGGCCTTCGAGGACACCGAGCACAGCGTTGACGCCTACGGCCGGTTCCTCAGCGGGTTCATGGCGGCGCTGGGCCTGCGCCCGGACACGGTCCTGCTCGGCCATTCGTTCGGGTCGATCATCGCCAGCCACTTCGTGGCGGCCAACCCCGGTGCGGTATCCGAGCTGATCCTGATCAACCCCATCGCGGCGCCCGCCCTTGAAGGACCCAAGGGCGTCATGACCAAGCTTGCGGTGTTCTACTACGAGGCCGCGGCACGGCTTCCCCGGCGGCTGGGGCTGGCGCTCCTGCGCAGCCAGGCGATCGTGCGGGTGATGAGCGTGGCCATGGCCAAGACCGGGGACAAGGACGTCCGCCGGTTCGTGCACGCCCAGCACAGCGCCTACTTCTCCTCCTTCGCGGACCGCGACAGCCTGCTGCAGGCCTTCAAAGCCTCCGTCGGCAGCAATGTCTCGGAGGTGGCCGGCCACTTGACGCTGCCCGTGCTGCTGATCGCGGGAGAAAAGGACGAGATCGCCATGTTGCCGGACCAGCACAAACTCGCCGCACGGCTTCCGGACGTGACGCTGGAAGTCATTCCCGGCGTCGGGCACCTGATCCACTACGAGACCCCCGAACCCGCCGCCCGCTACATCCGACGCTTCCTGAAGGACCACGCCGCGTGAAGATTCTCATCGATGCCCGCTTCACCCGGCTGGACCACCACGACGGCATCAGCCGCTACGGCGCCAGCCTGATCGCTGCGGCCGCCAAGATCGCAGACGTCTCGATGCTGATCAGCGACCACCGCCAGCTCGCGCTCCTGCCGGACGTTCCGTACACCGTCATCAACAGCCCGCTGTCCCCGGCCGAGCTCTTCGTGGCGGCCCGGGTCAACAAGCTGGGCGCTGACGTGGTGGTGTGCCCCATGCAGACCATGGGCAGCTGGGGCCGCAAGTATGCCCTGGTGCTGACCCTGCACGACCTCATCTACTACGAGCACCCCACGCCTCCGGGGTTCCTGCCGGCCCCGGTCCGGGTCCTGTGGCGGCTGTACCACAAGGCGTTCTGGCCCCAGCGGCTCCTGCTGAACCGGGCGGACATCGTGGCCACCATCAGCTCCACCACCGCGGCCCTGATGGCGAAGTACCGGCTCACCCGGCGGCCGGTCAGGATTGTGGGCAACGCCCCGCAGCACGGCCACACGCCGCGGGATCCCGGGGCCGGGGCCGACAAGACGCTGCTCTACATGGGTTCGTTCATGCCCTACAAGAACGTCGAAACCATGATCCGCGGCATGGCGGAACTGCCGGAGATGACCCTCCACCTGCTCAGCCGCATCACCCCGGAGCGGCGGGCCGAACTTGAGGCGCTCGCCCCGGCGGGTGCAAACATCGTCTTCCACAACGGCGTGACCGATGCCGAATATGAGGCCCTCCTGGCGCGCACCACGGCCTTGATCAGCCTCTCCCGGGCCGAAGGCTACGGACTGCCCCTGGTCGAGGCGATGTCGCACGGCACCCCGGTGATCGCCAGCGACATCCCGATCTTCCGGGAAGTCGGCGATGACGCCGTCAGCTACGTGCATCCTGACTCGCCGGCCGAGTTTGCCGAGGCGGTCCGCCAGCTCGAGGACGCTGACCTCTGGAAGGCCCGGTCACGCCGGTCCGTGGAGCGTGCCGCGGACTTCAGCTGGGACGAGTCCGCGCGGCGGCTTGTGGCCGTCGCGGCCGAGGCCGTCGCACTCCGGAACGGGCACAAGGGCTAGCCCGGGAACTGCAACTAGAGGACGTCGACTCCGTCGAGGCGCAGCTGCACGGGATCATCGCTGCGCTTTGCCGCGGCGGCGGCCTTGACGGCCCGCAGCACGGCCGTGACGTCGGCGGCCTGGGCGTAGGGGATGAACAGCAATGTCCGGACCTCTTCGCCGGAATCGCGCGGCGTCGGGCGGGAGGCGGCCGGCAGCATGAGCGGCGCGGGTCCGGCCGTCCGGAGGACGGTTCCGTGCGCCGCGAGGCGCTGCTGCACGGCCTCAGTGAAATGTCCGACGGCGGTCCGGACCCCGGTGATCGAAGCGACCCGCACGGCGGGCGGCAGCTGCAGTTCCTGCCGCAGCGCCAGTTCCCGGCCGGCGTACCCGGCAGGATCCCAGCGCAGCAGGGCACCGACCCCGGCGGCGTCGTCGGCGGTTATGACTACGAGGCCGCCCTCCGGTGCGGGCCGTACCAGGGCCGCGGCGTTGAACCAGCGGCGGACAGCGTCCTCTCCCGCCCTCAGGTTTTCCCGGCGCAGCAGCGAGTCGCCGTCCAGCAGCAGCGCCGCGGCGTAGCCGCCCGGGGCCACCGGCTCGGCACCGACGGTGGCCACCACGAGGGCCTTCGTGTCCGGGACCGTGGCCTTGACCTGGTCCCCGGACGAGGTGATGACCGGTTTGCCCGGAAACGCCCGGCCCAGTTCCTCTGCCGTGCGGAGGGCGCCCGTGGCGCCGCGCCGGAGCCGGACCCCGTTGCACGTGCCGCACCGCCAGGCCGGGGCCGGCGACGAGCACCAGCGGCACTGCGGCACGGCGGTGCTTCCGCTCGGACCGGCGATCGCCAGGGGCCCGCTGCAGGCGGTGCAGCGCGCCGGTTCGCGGCAGGTTTCGCACACCAGCGACGGCGCGTAGCCGGCACGGGCCACCTGGACCAGGACCGGACCGCGTTCCAGTCCCTCCTTGGCGGCGCGCCAGGCCGCGCCCGGCAGGCGGGCGATGCGGGCCAGCGGATCGTGCTCGAGTTCATAGCTGTCGGCCGTGTTCAGCACGCGCGGCACCGTCCGCCGGATGACCGTCCGCTCCGCTTCTACGGGCCGCGCCCAGCCGGATTCGACCAGCCGCTCCGTTTCGGTGCTGCGTGAATGGGCCGCGAGCAGGCACGCGGCGCGTTCCTGGCCTGCGCGGAGCAGGAGGACTTCGCGGGAGTGCGCGTACGGGGAGCGTTGCTCGATGTGGAGGTCGTCGCCGTCGTCCCAGCAGACCACGAGCCCGAGGTTGTGCACCGGTGCGTAGGCCGCGGAGCGGGTTCCCACGGCTACCCCGGCGGCGCCGCTGAGCACGCGCAGGAAACTGCGGTAGCGCGGTGTCTGGCCGTCATCCGCGGTGAGCCGGGCGACGTCGCCGGCCGGGAGGAGTTCCAGGAGGGCGGACTCGACCCGGTCCAGGTCCCGGTAGTCGGGAACCACCACGACGGCGCCGCGGCCGGAGAGCCGGACCGCGGCCACGGCTTCGGCAACCAGCCGAGGCCAGCCGCCGGGTCCGTACCCCTGCAGTGCGGTCAGCACGGCCCGGGGCGACTCCCCTGCGCCGAGGTGCGCAAGGAACGCCGGACCGTTCCTGTAGGAGGCCCAGACGCTGGCCGCGCCGGGTGAAGGCAGCGACACGCCGGTCGCAGACCCGGACAGCTCAGGACCTGACGGGTCAGGACCGAATAGCTCAGGATCGAGCCGGCCCTCCGGGGCGTATTCCTTTTCGAGTTTGGCCATGCGTGGGGGCACGGCGACGCGCAGGACATCGCTGACGGTTCCGGCGTACCGCGCGGCGATCCGGCCCGCGAGCCCGGCGACGGCGGGAGTCAGGACCGGGACGGGTGAGACGACCTTGTACAACGGCACGAGAGCGTGCCCGGCGTCGGACGTCGCCGTGCGGTCCAGCAAGTATCCCGCCAGTTCCTGGCCGTTGAACTTGACCTTGACCCGGACGCCCGGGCGGGCTTCGGCGTCGAGGGCGGCGGGCACGCTGTAATCAAAGGGCCGGTCCAGGTGCGGCAGGGAGGATTCGATCAGTACCCGTGCCACCGGCAGGTCGGCGGCCAGCGCGGGTCCGGATGCTTGCGCGGCCGAGGCGGGAAAGCCGTGGAGCAGGGACAGTTGCTGGGGTTCGCCGGGCGCGCTGCCGGCAGGCTGAGGACTCACCGCCCGCACCTCCCCTCCGGATCGTTTCGACAACGGCTAAATTGCATGTAGCCAGGCCACCTGACGGCGGCCTGGCTACAGCAGATCACAAGGCACTGACATTTAAGGCACTGACATTTATGGGAGCAGCAATAACGTTTCCATCACCAGTGCGGTCTCGGGCCTTAGGCGTTGAAGAAGGCCTTCAGCTCGTCCACCCGGTCCAGCCGCTCCCACGTGAAGTCCGGGTCTTCGCGGCCGAAGTGCCCGTGGGCGGCGGTCTTGGCGTAGATCGGACGCTTGAGGTCCAGGGCGTCGATGATGGCGCGCGGGCGGAGGTCGAAGATCTCCGCGATCGCGGCGCTGATCCGGGCCGGGTCGACGGTTTCGGTGCCGAACGTCTCAACGTAGGTTCCCACCGGGCGGGCCTGGCCGATCGCGTACGCGATCTGGATTTCGGCGCGCTTGGCGAGGCCGGCCGCTACCACGTTCTTGGCGACCCAGCGCATGGCGTACGCGGCCGAGCGGTCCACCTTCGACGGATCCTTGCCGGAGAACGCGCCGCCGCCGTGACGGGCCATGCCGCCGTAGGTGTCGACGATGATCTTGCGGCCGGTCAGGCCGGCGTCGCCCACCGGGCCGCCAATGACGAAGGCGCCGGCGGGGTTCAGGATGTTGTGCGTCCGCGAGGTGTCCAGGTTGGACAGTGCCATGACCGGATCCACCACGTGCTCGGCGAGGTCGGCACGGAGCTGGTCCAGGCTGGCGCCCTCGGCGTGCTGGCTGGAGATGACGACGGTCTCGACCGAGACCGGGCGGTCGCCGTCGTAGCCCACGGTGACCTGGGTCTTGCCGTCGGGGCGCAGGTACGCGAGCTCGCCGTTCTTGCGGACCTCGGTCAGCCGCTCGGAGAGCCGGTGCGCGAGCCAGATCGGCACGGGCATGTAGGACGGGGTCTCGTCGCTGGCGTAGCCGAACATGAGTCCCTGGTCGCCGGCGCCCTGGAGGTCGTAGTCGTCCTCCTGGCGTCCCTCGCGGGCTTCGAGCGAGTTGAACACGCCGCCGGCGATGTCGTTGGACTGCTGGCCGATGGAGACCGAGACGCCGCACCGGGCGCCGTCGAAGCCGTTGGCCGAGGAGTCGTACCCGATGCCCAGGATGGTCTCCCGGACGATCTGCGGGATCTCGACGTAGGCGTCGGTGGTGACCTCGCCGGCCACGTGGACCAGCCCGGTGGTGGCCAGCGTCTCCACGGCCACCCGGGACTCCGGGTCCTTGGCGAGGAGGGCGTCGAGGATCGCATCGCTGATCTGGTCACAGATTTTGTCGGGGTGGCCTTCTGTCACGGACTCGGACGTGAAGAGCCGGAGCGCGGCGGGCGTAGACCCGTGGAAGTCAGGGATGTGCAGCGGTAAAGTCACTCAACTACCTTACTGGTTGGAAAACGGACGTCCGGCGGCGTGTGTCTCCATGCTAAGGAGACCTTGGTTACGCCGGGCCTAGGCCGGCGGTACAACCCGGCTCAGCTCGGCGCTGACCCGGTCGATCACGGCAGCCGCAACGTCGGATTTGGAACCCGACGCCTCTTGGGGTTCGGAGCCGGCGCGGGAAAGGATGACTACGGAGTTCGTGTCTTCGCCAAAGACCTTGTCCCGTCCCACCTGGTTGACCACCAGCAGGTCACAGGCCTTCCGGTGCAGCTTGGCCAGGGCGTACTCGAGCACGTCACCGCCGGCGTCGCCGGTCTCGGCGGCGAAGCCGACGATCAGCTGGTTCCGGGAGGCGGCGTCGCGGACCTCGACGAGCTCCCGCAGGATGTCGGGGTTGCGCACCAGGTTAATCACGGGGTCCGCGACGTCGTCGCGCTTCTTGATCTTGGTACCGGAAACGTCCGCGGGGCGGAAGTCCGCGACGGCGGCGGCCATGATGACGACGTCGGAGTCCGCGGCCGCGTGCAGCGCCGCCTTCCGCAGTTCCAGGGCCGTCTCCACCTGGACGAGTTCGACGCCGGCGGGCGCCGGGACCTCCATGTGGGCGGCCAGCAGGCGGACCCGGGCGCCGGCATCGAGAGCGGCGGCGGCCAGGGCCACGCCCTGTTTGCCGGAGGAACGGTTGCCGAGGAACCGCACGGGGTCCAGCGGTTCCCGGGTGCCCCCGGCACTGATGGTCACGGTGAGCCCGGCCAGGGGCCGGATCGCCGACGGCACGGCGACGGCCGGGTCCGAAGAAGTGCGCGGCTCCATGTCCGGGGCGGCCGGAGGTGCTGCCGGAGCGGCGGCCGCACCGGCGAGGGCCATGGCCGCGGTGAAGATCGCCCCGGGCTCGGGCAGCCGGCCGGGGCCGGAGTCGGCGCCGGTCAGCCGGCCGCTCGCGGGTTCCAGCACGGTGACGCCGCGGCTGCGCAGGGTTTCGACATTGGCCTGGGTGGCCGGGTGCTGCCACATTTCGGTGTGCATGGCCGGGGCCATGACCACGGGGCAGTCGCCGGCCATGAGCAGGGTGTTGGTGAGGAGGTCATCGGCCTGGCCGGTGGCCGCACGGGCCAGGAGATCGGCCGTGGCAGGAGCCACCACGATCAGCTCGGCCTCGTGGCCGAGCCGGACATGGTTGACGGTGTGGACGGCGTCGAACACGCTGTTGCTCACCGGGTGCCCGGAAAGCGCCTCCCAGGTGGCAACGCCGACGAAGCGGGTGGCCGCCTCCGTGGGGATGACGGTGACGTCATGGCCGGCTTCAGTAAAAAGCCGGAGGAGCGACGCCACCTTATAGGCGGCAATCCCTCCCCCGACTCCGAGGACTATGCGCACGTGATCTCCGTCTGCGTCTGCGGAACTACTCTGCAGGCTGGATCGGCGTGGAAACGAGCTTGCCTTCGTTGATTTCGCGCAGGGCGATCGAGAGTGACTTCTCGTTGAGCTTGGTGTCGACCAGCGGACCGACGTACTCAAACAGGCCCTCGTGCAGCTGGGCGTAGTACGCGTTGATCTGGCGCGCGCGCTTGGCACCGAAAATCACCAGTCCGTACTTCGAGTCGGCGGCCTTCAGCAGCTCGTCGATCGGCGGGTTGATGATGCCTTCAAGGTTCGTGGACACGAATTCTCCAAATTCTAACGGGCCGGTACGTCCCGGCGCCTGAGCTACGGGTTCGGGGTCAGCCCCATGAGTGAAACAAGCTCGTCCGCTGCCCGACGAACGTCATCATTGATGACGGTGTGGTCGAACTCCGGTTCAGCGGCAAGTTCTAGTTTAGCGGTTTCCAGCCTCTGCCGCTGTTCTTCGGCGCTTTCGGTGCCGCGGCCGACCAGCCGGCGGACCATTTCGTCCCAGCTCGGAGGCGCCAGGAAGACAAACTGGGCGTCCGGGACGGCCTCCTTGACCTGCCGCGCGCCTTGCAGGTCGATCTCCAGCAGCACGGAGCGGCCCTCCGCGATGGCGGCTTCCACCGTGCTGCGCAGCGTACCGTAGCGATTGCGGCCGTGGACCACGGCCCATTCGAGCAGCTCGCCGTTTTCGATCAGGGAATCGAATTCCTCGGCCGACTTGAAGAAGTAGTGGATGCCGTCCTGCTCCCCCGGCCGCGGCGGGCGCGTCGTGGCCGATACGGAGAGCCAGACGCCGGGATAGTTGTCCCGGATGTAGGTGGACACGGTGCCTTTGCCAACAGCCGTCGGTCCGGCGAGGACTGTCAGTCCCGGTTTCTTGCTCACATATTCCTTTGGGCGGTGGTGGGGCAGCTCGGCGGAGCGAACTATTTGTCGTCAATAAAATCTACCAGCGCCCGGCGCTGGTGGATTCCCAGGCCGCGGACCCGCCTGGACTGGGCGATGCCGAGCTGCTCCATGATGGCCGCCGCCCGGACCCGGCCGATCCCGGGGAGGGCCTCCAGCAGCTCGACGATCCTCATGCGGGCAATGGCGTCGTCGGTTTCGGCGGAACTGATGACGTCGGCAATGCTCAGCTCCCCCGTCTTGAGCCGCTCCTTGGCCGCGGCCCTGGTGGCCCTGGCTGCAGCGGCCTTGCGAAGGGCGTCGGAACGCTCCTGCGGAGTGAGGGGTTTCAAACTCATTGAAGTCCTCCCTGCATGGCCGGACTGCCTAGCCGGACGGGCACCGTTGCCCATGCCGCAGTCCTGTCCTGAACCTACCGTCTGGTGACCGCAGAAATCAATGGAAAACTCTGGACGACCGGGACGGGACAGCTCCCGAAGGGGAAAGCCCGCGTCCCGGGACCGGCGGCGCCGGGCCCGGGACGGTCCCGGCGGCGGTGTCAGGCCGCGAGGAGCTCCTCGAGGGTACGCCGCGCGGCGTCCTGAAGGGCCGACACCGACGGCCCGGCGCCGAGGATGTCCCGGCTGGAGGTGCCCAGGACCTGGGGATACGCCGCACCGAAGGTGCGCCGCAGGTCCGCGGCCGTGGCCCCCTGCGCGCCCAGTCCGGGGGCAAGGATGGGCCCGCGGACCGCCGCGAGGTCGAGACCGAGCTCGGTGAGGGCCGTGCCCACCGTGGCTCCGACCACGAGTCCCACCGAACCGAGGGATCCTTCGTAGCGCCGGTTTTCCGCCGCGGCAGCCTCCGTGATCCGCCGCGCAACGGAGTCCGCCCCGCCGACATGCTGCACGGACGCGCCTTCCGGGTTGGAGGTCAGCGCGAGCACGAACACGCCCCGCCCGGCCCCGGCCGCCAGGTCCAGGGCGGGCCGGAGCGACTCGAAGCCCAGGTACGGGCTCAGCGTGACCGAATCCGCGGCCAGCGCAGAGCCGTCCCTCAGCCAGGCGTCGGCATAGGCGGCCATCGTGGAGCCGATGTCGCCGCGTTTGGCGTCCGCGATGGTCAGCACGGAGGCTTCCGCCGCCGCGGCCAGGGTGCGTTCGAGCACGGCGATCCCGGCCGAGCCGTGACGTTCGTACAAGGCCACTTGCGGCTTGACCGCGGCAGCGAGGGAGCCCACGGCCTCCAGAACGGTCAGCGAGAAGCGCTCCAGCCCGGCGGCGTCGTCCGTCAGGCCCCACTGCTGCAGGAGGGCCGGGTGCGGATCAATGCCGACGCACAGCGGGCCGCGGGCCGCCATGGCCCGCCCCAGCCGGGAGCCGAAGGACTCCCGGCCGGACGGTGCTGCGGTGCCTGCCTCAGGCATCCTGGAGGGCCTTGAGGTAGGCGGCGTGCTCCTGCAGGCTCGTGACGGACCATTCGTAGGTGCGCAGCGCCTCGATGGCCTGGACCGCGGCGTTGAATTCCGCCACAGTGGTGATGCACGGGATGCCGATCGACGTTGCCGCCGCACGCAGTTCGTAGCCGTCGCTGCGGGCTTCGCCGCCGGAGGGCGTGTTGAAGACCATGTCGATTTCGCCGGCGACGATCAGGTCCGCGATGGTGCCTTCGCCCTCGGCGCTGGAGCCCTCGGCAACCTTCCGGACGGGGGTGGCCTGGATGCCGTTGCGGCGCAGAACGTCCGCCGTGCCGCCGGTGGAGACGATCTCGAAGCCGAGGTCGGAGAGCCGCTTGACGCCCATGATCACCGAGCGCTTGTCCCGGTTCGCCACGGAGACGAAGATCTTGCCCTCGGTGGGCAGGGCGTTGTTCGCGGCGGCCTGGCTCTTGGCGAAGGCCGTGTCGAAGTGCTTGTCAATGCCCATGACCTCGCCGGTGGACCGCATTTCGGGGCCGAGCAGGGAGTCCACCACCTTGCCCTCGGGGGTGCGGAAGCGGCTGAAGGGCAGCACGGCTTCCTTGACCGAGACGGGCGCTTCCAGCGGCAGGGTGGAGCCGTCGCCGGTCTCCGGCAGCATCTTGTATGCGCTGCGGAGCTGGTTGATGGTGACGCCGGTGCCGATCAGGGCCGCGGCCTTCGCCATCTGGACGCCGGTGGCCTTGGAGACGAACGGCACGGTGCGCGAGGCGCGCGGGTTGGCTTCCAGGACGTACAGGACGTCGGAGGCCAGGGCGAACTGGATGTTGATCAGGCCGCGGACGCCGACGCCTTCGGCGATGGCGAGGGTGGCGGTGCGGACCCGCTCCAGGACGTTGTTCCCGAGCGTGATCGGCGGCAGGACACACGCGGAGTCGCCGGAGTGGATGCCGGCTTCCTCAATGTGTTCCATGATGCCGCCGAGGTACATCTCCGTGCCGTCGTACAGGGCGTCGACGTCGATTTCGACGGCGTCTTCCAGGAACCGGTCGATCAGCACCGGGTGCTCCGGGGTGATCTCGGTGGCGTTCGCGATGTAGCGGGAGAGGTTGGGCTCGTCGTAGACGATCTCCATGCCGCGGCCGCCCAGGACGTAGGACGGGCGCACCAGCACGGGGTAGCCGATCTCGTCGGCGATCTTCTTGGCGTCCTCGAAGGACACGGCGGTGCCGTTCTTGGGCGAGATGAGCCCGGCCTTGTCGAGGACCTGGGAGAAGGCGCCGCGGTGCTCGGCGAGGTCGATCGCCTCCGGGGACGTGCCGAGGATGGGCACGCCGGCATCGGCAAGCTGCTGGGCGAGCTTGAGCGGGGTCTGGCCGCCGAGCTGGACGAAGACGCCCATGACGCCGCCGGTGCGTTCCTCGGCCGCGATGACCTCGAGGACGTCCTCGAGGGTGAGCGGTTCGAAGTACAGGCGGGTGGAGACGTCGTAGTCGGTGGAGACGGTTTCGGGGTTGCAGTTGACCATGACGGTCTCGTAGCCGGCCTTGCGCAGCGCCATGGAGGCGTGGACGCAGGAGTAGTCGAACTCGATGCCCTGGCCGATCCGGTTCGGCCCGGAGCCGAGGATGATGATCGACGGTTTGGCGTGCAGCGCCACCTCGTCCTCCTCGTCATAGGACGAGTAGTGGTACGGGGTGTAGGCGGCGAACTCGGCGGCGCAGGTGTCCACGGTCTTGTAGACCGGGCGGATGCCCAGGGCCTGCCGGACGCCGCGGACGACGGCCTCGGAGTTGTGCGTCAGGGCACCGATCTGTTCGTCGGAGAAGCCGTGGCGCTTGGCGCGCTGCAGCATCTCGTGGGTCAGGGCGCTGGACTTGCGGATCTCCCGGGAGATCTCGTTGAGCAGCTGGAGCTGGTCCAGGTACCAGGGATCGATCTTGGTGGCCTCGAAGAGCTGCTCCACGGTGGCGCCGCCGAGCAGGGCGCGCTGGACCTGGTGCAGGCGTTCGGTGGTGGGCCGCTTGGACTTCTCGATCAGCTCCGCGACTTCCCATTCCGGGACGTGGCTGAAGTCCAGCTGGGAGCCCTTCTGCTCCAGGGAGCGCAGGGCCTTCTGCAGGGCCTCGGTGAAGTTCCGGCCCATGGCCATGGCTTCGCCCACCGACTTCATGGTGGTGGTCAGGGTGGGGTCGGCTGCCGGGAACTTCTCGAACGCGAAGCGCGGAACCTTCACGACGACGTAGTCCAGGGTCGGTTCGAAAGACGCCGGGGTCTTCTGGGTGATGTCGTTGGGGATCTCGTCCAGGGTGTAGCCGAGGGAGAGCTTGGTGGCGATCTTGGCGATCGCGAAGCCGGTGGCCTTCGAGGCAAGGGCCGAGGAGCGCGAGACGCGCGGGTTCATTTCAATGACGACGACCCGCCCGGTGTGCGGTTCGACCGCGAACTGGATGTTGCAGCCGCCGGTGTCGACGCCGACTTCGCGGATGACGGCGATGGAGATATCGCGCAGCCGCTGGTATTCGCGGTCGGTGAGGGTCAGGGCGGGAGCGACCGTGATGGAGTCACCGGTGTGGACGCCGACGGGGTCGAAGTTCTCGATGGAGCAGACCACCACGACGTTGTCGTTCTTGTCCCGCATCATCTCGAGCTCGTATTCCTTCCAGCCGAGGATGCTCTCTTCGAGCAGCACCTCGCTGGTGGGGCTGTACTGCAGGCCCTGGCCGACGATCCGGCGGAGGTCGTTCTCGTCGTAGGCCAGGCCGGAGCCGAGGCCGCCCATGGTGAAGGAGGGCCGGACGACCATCGGGTAGCCGAGGTCCTCTGCGGCGGCGAGTGCCTCGTCCATGGTGTGGATGATGTGGCTGCGCGCCGACTCGGCGCCGCAGCGCTCCACGACGCCCTTGAACTTCTCACGGTCCTCGCCCAGCTCGATCGCGGCGATGTTGGCACCGATCAGCTCGACGTTGTACTTCTCCAGGACGCCGTTCTTGTCCAGCGCGATGGCCGTGTTGAGGGCCGTCTGCCCGCCGAGGGTGGGCAGGAGCGCGTCGGGGCGCTCTTTGGCGATGATCTTCTCGACCACCTCGGGGGTGATCGGCTCCACGTAGGTGGCGTCGGCGAACTCGGGGTCCGTCATGATGGTGGCCGGGTTGGAGTTGACGAGGATGACCCGCAGGCCTTCCTCCTTGAGGACGCGCAGTGCCTGGGTGCCGGAGTAGTCGAATTCGGCCGCCTGGCCGATCACGATCGGGCCGGACCCGATGACCATGACGCTCTTGAGGTCAGTTCTCTTGGGCATTACTTCTTGTCCTCAGTCTTGTGTTCGGTGGCAGTCTTTGTGTCTGTTGCTGTCTTTGCAGAAGCGTCCGCCATCAGATCGATGAAGCGGTCGAAGAGGTAGGCGGCGTCGTGGGGGCCGGCGGCCGCTTCGGGGTGGTACTGCACCGAGAACGCGGGGATGTCGAGGCAGGAGAGTCCCTCGACGACGTCGTCGTTGAGGCTGACGTGGCTGACCTCGACGCGGCCGTAGCGCTCCTCGGGTGCCTGCGTGGCGCCGTCGAGCGGGGCGTCGACGGCGAAGCCGTGGTTCTGCGAGGTGATTTCCACCTTGCCGGTGCGGCGGTCCATGACCGGCTGGTTCAGGCCGCGGTGGCCGTAGCGCAGCTTGTAGGTGCCGAAGCCGAGAGCGCGGCCCAGGATCTGGTTGCCGAAGCAGATGCCGAAGTACGGGATCTTCTCATCGAGCACCGAGCGCAGCAGTTTGACCTGGTTGTCCGCGGTGGCGGGGTCGCCGGGGCCGTTGGACATGAAGAAGCCGTCGGGGTTGACGGCCTGGACGTCGGCGAGGGTTGCAGTGGCGGGCAGCACGTGCACCCGGACGCCGCGTTCGGCGAACCGGACAGGGGTCATCCGCTTGATGCCGAGGTCGATCGCGGCGATGCTGAAGCGGGGTTCGCCGTCCCAGCCGAAGTCCTTGGGTTCCACCGTGTACGCGGCGTCAACGCTGACTTCCTCGGCGAGCCGTGAGCCTTCCATCGGGGCGCTGGCCAGGACGGCGTCGACGAGTTCCTTGTCCGTGGCGCGGGCGGCGTCTCCGGAGAAGATGCCGGCGCGCATGGTCTTGTGTTCGCGCAGGTGGCGGGTGATGGCGCGGGTGTCCACGCCCTGGATGCCGACGATCCCCTGCTCGACGAGTTCGTCGTCCAGGGACCGCTCGGAGCGCCAGTTTGAGGGCCGGCGGGCGGCGTCGCGGACGATGTAGCCGGCCACCCAGATGCGGCGGGATTCGGCGTCGTCGGAGTTGACGCCGGTGTTGCCGATGTGCGGCGCGGTCTGGACCACGAGCTGGCGCGCGTAGGAGGGGTCCGTGATGGTCTCCTGGTAGCCGGTCATTCCGGTTGCGAAGACCGCCTCGCCAAGCGCGGTTCCGGTGGCGCCGTAGCTGGTGCCGCGGAATATCCGGCCGTCTTCGAGCACGAGGACTGCGGGGGTGGATGCTGCCGCGGCAGCGGTTGCTGGCTCTGCAGCTTCTGTCACTGTTTTCTCAATCACTTCGTTGGGGTCCGTCACGTCGTTACTTTCCACTATCGGCGTTGGCCTGGGGGGCTGCGGAGATCAATTTTTGCAGCGCGTTGAGCAGGGTCGTTTTGTCGTCGGCATGCCGGGTCCGGAAGCCGGTGTCCAGTTCGCGGGAGCCCAGCATCCAGCTGAGCACCAGCAGGCCGTCCTTTTCCACAAACTTTCCGGCCATGCCGCTTTCCAGGCGCACGCCGGTGAGTCGTCCGGCCGGGATGAATACCGGGCCGGCACCGGCGCGCTCGAACAGCGCGCCTTCGGGGTGCACGCTGAGGTCGGCGTTGGTGCGGATGCCCAGGTGGTGGACCGCGATCCGGTCCAGCCAGTCCCCGGCGGTGGTGGAGGCGACGTACTGGCCGTCGGCGGCGGCCAGCGGGGCGCCGAGGTCGGCGGGAACCTCGGGAAGGGGCTCGACGTCGGCCTGGCGGCGCAGGCGGTTCCGCCAGCCGAGCGCCAGCAGCACAAACGCCGCAACGAGGAGCACCGCGGTGGCAATGCCGAGGACGAGCAGCCGGTCCATCAGGGCCGGCCCGCCGGTGCGGCGTCGACAGCATCCGCCGGCCACCGGTACGGGGTGTTGAGTTTGCCGTCCAGGACGGTGGGGTGGCCCTTGAAGAACGTCGCCACCACCCGGCCGGGAAGTTCCCGGCCCGCGAACGGAGAGTTACGGCCCATGGTTGCCATCTTAGAAGGGTCCACGGTCCAGCGCGCAGCCGGGTCGACGAGTATGACGTTGGCGGGTTCTCCGGCTTCGAGCGGTCGGCCCTGGTCCTGGAGCCGGCCGATGGCGGCCGGGGCCGTGGAGGTGACGCGGGCGAAGTCTTCCCAGCCCATGAGCCCGGTTTCGATCATGGTGTGCTGCACGACCGAGAGCGCCGTTTCGAGGCCGGTCATGCCCATGGCCGCCTGGGCCCACTCGCATTCCTTGTGCTCGCTCGGGTGCGGGGCGTGGTCGGTGCCGACGACGTCGATCGTGCCGTCGGCCAGCGCGGCGCGGAGGGCCTGGACGTCGGCGTCGGTGCGCAGCGGCGGGTTGACCTTGTAGACGGGGTCATAGCTGCGGGCGAGCTCGTCGGTGAGCCAGAGGTGGTGCGGGGTGACCTCGGCGGTGACGTTCACGCCGCGGGATTTGGCCCAGCGGATGATCTCCACCGAGCCGGCCGTGGAGACGTGGCAGACATGCAGGCGGGACCCGACGTGCTGGGCGAGCAGCACGTCGCGGGCGATGATGCTCTCTTCGGCGACCGCGGGCCAGCCGGTCAGGCCCAGGACGGCGGAGACCTCGCCTTCGTTCATCTGGGCGCCGGCGGTGAGGCGGGGTTCCTGCGCGTGCTGGGCGACGACGCCGTCGAACGCCTTGACGTATTCCAGGGCGCGGCGCATCAGCACGGGGTCGTGGACGCAGATGCCGTCGTCGGAGAAGACGCGCACCCGGGCGCGGGAGTCGGCCATGGCGCCGAGTTCGGCCAGCTGCTCCCCGGCCAGGCCCACGGTGACGGCGCCCACGGGGCGGACGTCCACCCAGCCGGCGGTCCGGCCAAGGGTCAGGACCTGTTCGACGACGCCGGCGGTGTCCGCCACGGGGGTGCTGTTGGCCATCGCGTGCACGGCGGTGTAGCCGCCCAGTGCGGCGGCGCGGGTGCCGGTTTCCACGGTTTCGGCGTCTTCGCGGCCGGGTTCCCGCAGGTGGGTGTGGATGTCGACCATGCCCGGGAGTGCGACGAGGCCGGCGGCCTCGATGATGGTGGCGCCGTCGGCTGAGAGGTTCTGGCCGCGTGCGGCGATGACGCCGTCGCGGATCAGGAGGTCCTCGGCGGCTCCGCCCAGGATCGCTGCGCCGCGGATGAGGTAGGCGCCGCTGGTGCTTGCATGCTGTTGCTGTTCGGCCATCAGTGGCTCTCCTTGGAGTAGGCGGCGGTGGAGGTTGCTTGTTCGCGGGTCTCCCCGGAAAGCAGCAGGTACAGTGCCGCCATCCGGATGGAGACGCCGTTGCGGACCTGCGCCAGCACGGTGGAGCGGGGCGAGTCCGCCGCGGCCGAGGAAATTTCCAGGCCCCGGTTCATGGGACCGGGGTGCATGATGATGGTGTCCTTGAGTCCGAGGGTGTCGAGGGCGCGCAGCCGGTTGTCATCGAACCCCCACCGGCGCGAGTACTCGCGGGTGGTCGGGAAGAAGGACGCGTTCATCCGCTCGCCCTGGACGCGGAGCATCATCATCGCGTCCACGCCCTGCGCCATGGTCTCGTCGAGGTCGAAGCTGACCGCGCAGGGCCATTTTTCGACGCCGATGGGCAGCAAGGTGGGCGGCGCGACGAGCGTGACCTCGGCGCCCAAGGTGCGCAGCAGCCAGACGTTGGAGCGGGCCACACGTGAGTGCAGGACGTCGCCGGCGATGGCGACGCGCATGCCTTTGAGGTCCGCCCCGGCGGACGCTGTCCCGGCCAGTTGCGACCAGTGCCGGCGCATCGTGAAGGCGTCCAGCAGGGCCTGGGTGGGGTGTTCGTGGGTGCCGTCGCCGGCGTTGATGACGGCGGCGTCGATCCAGTCGGTCGCGGCGAGCCGGTGCGGGGCGCCGGAGGCCCAGTGCCGGATGACGACGGCATCCGCACCCATCGCGGCGAGCGTCTGGGCCGTGTCCTTGAGCGACTCGCCCTTGGAAACGGAGGAACCCTTCGCGGCGAAGTTGATGACGTCCGCGGAGAGCCGCTTGGCGGCGGCCTCGAAGGAAATGCGGGTCCGGGTGGAGTCTTCGAAGAAGAGGT
Source organism: Arthrobacter sp. H-02-3 (assembly GCF_003097355.1). Taxonomy (GTDB): domain Bacteria; phylum Actinomycetota; class Actinomycetes; order Actinomycetales; family Micrococcaceae; genus Arthrobacter; species Arthrobacter humicola. The sequence goes on along the minus strand of NZ_PYUI01000016.1, from coordinate 21,217 downwards.
TGACCACGGTGCGGCCGCGCAGCGCGGGCAGTTTCTTGACCTCGCGCTCCCCCACGGCCGCCATTTCCTCGGCGGTGTCGAGGATGCGGACGGCGTTGGCCAGGCTGAGGTCCTCAGTGGAGAGCAGGTGCCTCATGCGGTGGCCTCGATGACCACTTCGTTGACGGGGGCGCCGCTATTTTCCCCGCCAGCGGCGGAATCGGTTTCCTCGAGCCGGACACGGACCTTCTCGGCGGATGAGGTGGGGAGGTTCTTGCCCACGTGGTCGGCGCGGATCGGCAGTTCCCGGTGGCCGCGGTCGATGAGGACGGCGAGCCGGACGATCCTGGGCCGGCCGAGGTCGATCATGGCGTCCAGGGCGGCGCGGATGGTCCGTCCGGAGTAGAGGACGTCATCCACGAGGACAACGACTTTGTTGTCGATCCCGGTGCGCGGGAGCTGGGTGGGGTACGGGGGCCGCGTCGGCTGGTGCGAGAGGTCGTCGCGGAACATCGTGACGTCGAGCTGGCCGACAATCGCGGCGGCGTCCACAGCGGGATCAGCGGCGGCGATCTTGGCGGCGAGGCGCACGGCGAGGGGGTAGCCCCGGCGCGGGATGCCCAGCAGGACGAGGTCCTGGGAGCCCTTGTTGGCCTCAAGAATTTCATGGGCGATACGAGTAAGCGCGCGGTCAATGTCAGCCTGGTTGAGGACAACCCGGGTGAGCACAACGTTCGCCGGACCCGGTGCTGATGGCACGGAAGTCAAAGCTCGTCTCCCCTTTCCCCGCCTCACGGGACGGAATTAAAAAAGGATTATTTGCTCTTTCAAATTACCACAGCCGGAGTTGCCCCTGCCGCCGCCGGAATGCGTTTAACCTCACACGGCCATAGGCTCGATGCCATGACGACGAACGAGCCGCAGCCGGGGCCGGACCAACGGACCAACCCGACGTGGTTGGGGCAGATCCGGCCGGAGGATTACCGGCAGGCCCCGGCCAACGTCGGCGGCCGGTTCCAGCCGGCGCTCCCGCCCGGCCCTGCGCCGGTCCGGGACCGCCGGAGTACCGCCGGCGCGCAGGGGCTCGTGCTGGCCGGCGGACTCCTCGCCTTCGCCAGCCTCTTCCTGGTGCTGCCCTTCCTTCTGGCCAGCACCGGAGTCTCCGGCTTCGTCGTCGGTTTCATGGCCTCGCTGGTTCCGCTGGGGACCGTGCTGCTGACGGTGCGCTTCATCGACCGTTGGGAGCCGGAGCCGAAACCGCTGCTGCTTTTCGCGTTTGCCTGGGGAGCGCTTGTCTCCATAGCGGTGACGATGCTGATCCAGCCCTATTTTTCGTTGGTGGCCGGGCCCGCCTCGGGGCTGGACTATACGACGTTCGCCGTGACCGTCCAGGCCCCGGTGGTGGAGGAATTCGCGAAGTCCCTCGGGCTGCTGTTGCTCCTGCTGTTCGCCCGGAAGGACATCGACGGGCCGGTCGACGGCGTGGTGTTCGCCTTCACGATCGCGGCAGGCTTCGCGTTCACGGAGAACATCCTGTACTTCGGCCGCGCCATCGCCGACTCCAGCGATCCCGGCACGGACCTGGCGGTGGTCTTCTTCCTCCGCGGGGTGATGTCGCCGTTCGCCCACGCCGTCTTCACGGGTACCACCGGCATCATCATGGGATTCGCCGCGCGGCGCGGGAACAACGGGCTCGCCGCCCTGGCGTTTATCGCCGGCCTTGTCCCTGCGATGCTGCTGCACAGCGGCTGGAACAGCATGGGCCAGGATTTCCTGGCCCAGTACGTGTTCGTGCAGGTGGCGATCTTCCTCCTGGCGGCACTGGTCATCGTGCTGCTGCGGGTGGCGGAGCGCAGGCTCACCCGGCAGCGGCTCAGGGAATACGCGGCCGCGGGCTGGTTCACCGCGGCCGAGGTGGACATGCTGGCCACCGGCAGCGGCCGCCGTGCCGCACTGCGCTGGGCCAAGTCCGTGGGCCGGGGCGCACAGATGAAGGCTCTGTTCGATGCCGCCACCCGGCTGGCTTTCACCCGACAGCGGATCCTCAGCGGCCGGGACGTGCCGGCCCGCCAGCGCGACGAGCAGCACCAGCTCGCCGAAATCGCCGCCCTGCGTGCCGCCGTCGTCGGCTAAGTCTTTCCGGAGAACGAAAGAACCCCGTCCAGGCGGTCCTGGACGGGGTTCTTCGCTGCGACGGGAGCCTTAGGCCAGCAGGGAAGGCTTCAGCTGCTGGAGCCGGCCGAGCAGGCCGTTGATGAACGACGGCGATTCGTCGGTCGAGAGCGTCTTGGCCAGGGCCACGGCCTCGCTGACGGCTACGCCGTCCGGGACGTCGTCGTTGTAGAGCAGTTCCCAGGTGCCGATCCGCAGGATGATGCGGTCCACCGAGGGCATCCGCTCCAGGGTCCAGCCCTGCGAGTAGGTTTCCAGGAACTCGTCGATGGCGGCCTGGTGCGAGACCACGCCTTCGACGATTTCGAGGGTGTACGGGTTGACGATCTGGTCTGTCTGCTCGCGGCGCGACTTCAGTACGTCGAACGCAGAGGCGGAGCGCTGCTCGGCCTCAAAGAGGACATCGAGGGCCCGGTTCCGGGCCTTACCGCGGGCACTCACTAGTCGTTGACCCGGCCGAGGTAGCTGCCGTCACGGGTATCGACCTTGACCTTGGTGTTGTTCTCGACGAACAGCGGCACCTGGATCTCGTAGCCGGTTTCGAGCGTGGCGGGCTTGGTGCCGGCCGAGGAGCGGTCGCCCTGCAGGCCCGGCTCCGTGTAGGTGATCTCGAGAACGACGCTCGGGGGCAGCTCGATGTAGAGCGGGTTGCCCTCGTGGATGGCGATGTTGACCATCTGGTTTTCGAGCATGAAGTTGGTGGCGTCGCCGACGGTGGCGGCCGGGACGGTGAGCTGGTCGAAGTCAGAGGTATCCATGAAGACGAAGTCCGCGCCATCCTGGTACAGGTACTGGTAATCGCGGCGGTCAACCGTGGCGGTCTCGATCTTGAGCCCGGCGTTGAAGGTCTTGTCGACGACCTTGCCGGACATCACGTTGCGCATCTTGGTGCGTACGAACGCGCCACCCTTGCCGGGCTTGACGTGCTGGAACTCGATGATGTTCCAAAGCTGGCCCTCAAGCTTAAGGACGGTTCCGTTCTTGATGTCGTTAGTGGTTGCCACTGTATCCTCTTAGTTTCTATCTGGTTCTTGTCGGCCGGTGCGATCGGCCGGACGTCGTATGCCGGGCCGGCATGCCGAGCGGCCGCCAGCGCGTGTTTGTCAAAAATCCAAGTTCTATTCTACCGGTTCCCGTGGGCAGCTGCCCGACGGAGGCTCAGGACTGCTGTTCCAGCACTTCCCGGGCACGCTGCAGCGCGACCGTGGAGGCGTAGATGAGGGCCGCGTCGGCCGAGCCGGCCACCCGCAAATCGAGGGCCTTGGCGAAGGATTCGACGGCGGCGCCGACGTTGCCGCCGGCGAAGTAGGCCCGGCCCAGGTGCTGGCGGACGGCCGCCTCTTCCAGGGTGCCCTGGGTTTCGGCGAGGAGCTGGCGGAACACCTCCACGGCCCGGTCGAACCGGTTCGAAACCCGGAGCACATCCGCCTCGAAGATCCGCAGCCGGAGCGAGCCGGGGTCTTTGTACCGGGCTTCGGCGAGGAGTTCGGCGGCCTCGGCCGCATGCCCTTCAACGAGCCGGACGAAGACCAGGTCCCCGGGGTCGGTCGAGGCCGCCAACGCCTCGGCCATGGCGTCTTCGTTGACGATCTGGGGCATCAGGCTTTGCGGATTGATCCGGATGCCGGGAAACCCGGCATCCGGCCACTCGCTCGTGCCGCCCTTGACCATCATCATCAGGAGGCAATCTCCTGGTAGGCGGCGAACAGAAGCGACGTGTCCGGGACGTCGAGGATGCCGGGCCGGCCGATGCCGTCAAGGACCACGAACCGCAGCAGGTCGCCGCGGGATTTCTTGTCCCGCCGCATGCCGTCGAGGAGGGCCTGCCAGCGGTCCCGGCGGTAGGTGATGGGAAGCCCGAGGCTTTCCAGGATGCTGCGGTGCCTGTCGGCGTCGGCGTCGCTGAGCCGGCCGACGCTGCGGGCGAGTTCGGCTGCGAACATCATGCCCACGGAGACGGCGGCGCCGTGGCGCCAGGAGTAGCGTTCGGCGAGTTCGATCGCGTGGCCCAGGGTGTGGCCGTAGTTCAGGATCTCGCGCTGGCCGGTTTCCTTCAGATCGGCGGAGACCACCCGGGCCTTGACGGTGATGGCGCGTTCGATCAGTTCCCGCAGGATGTCCGAGCGCGGATCGGAGACCGCGGACGGGTCCTTTTCGATCAGTTCAAGGATGGCGGGATCGGCGATGAATCCGCACTTGATGACCTCGGCCATGCCGGAGATGATCTCGTTCTTCGGCAGGGTCTCGAGCGTGTCGAGGTCCGCGAGGACACCGGCGGGCGGGTGGAATGCGCCCACCAGGTTCTTGCCCTCGGCGGTGTTGATGCCGGTTTTGCCGCCGACGGAGGCGTCCACCATGCCCAGCAGGCTCGTGGGCATGTGGATGACCTTGACGCCGCGGAGCCAGGTTGCGGCGACGAAGCCGGCGAGGTCGGTCACGGCGCCGCCGCCGACAGCGACGACGGCGTCGGACCGGGTGAAGTCGTTCTGCCCCAGCACCTGCCAGCAGAAGGACGCCACTTCGATGTGCTTGCCTTCTTCGGCGTCCGGGATCTCGGCGGTCAGCGCGGTGAAACCGGCGGCGGCCAGTTCTTCCCGGACGGTGTCGCCGGTGAGCCGGAGCGCGCGGGGGTGGATGACGAGGACGCGCTTGACGCGCTCGCCCAGGAGCCCCGGAAGGCTTGCCAGGAGGCCGCGGCCCACCACGACGTCGTAGTTCTCACCGGGCGTCTGTCCGGTGACTTTGATGACGGTTGATTCGGTACTCACTATTCAACTTCCTTTGTCGCCGCCGGGGCGGGCACGGCAGCGGTTTTCGCCGCGGCATACTCCCCCAGCGCATCTTCCAGCCGGTGAGCCAGTTCCGGAACGCTGCCGCTCCGGACATCCAGGACCAGGTCGGCGAGCCGTTCGTAGACCGGCTGCCGGGTGGCGAAGAGGGTCCGCCACCGGCCCATGGCGTCGCCTGCCAGCAGCGGCCTGCCCGAATTCCTGGCGATGCGTTCCGCCACGGTCTCGGCGTCGCATTCGAGGTACACCACGGTACAGCGGCCCAGGAGCTGCTGCGTGCCGGAGTCAAGGACCGCACCGCCGCCAAGCGAAATCACGGCGTTGCTGCCCTGTGCCTCTTCGATAGCGTGGGCCACGGCCCGGGCCTCCAGCTCACGGAAGGCATGCTCCCCCCGGCTGGCGAAGATCTCGGCGATCGTCCCGTGCTGGGCCACCACCACGGCGTCGGTGTCCACGAAGGCGGATCCCAGGTGCTGCGCGAGCTGCTGTCCGATCGCCGATTTGCCCACGGCCATCGGACCGATCAGGACAACCGGGCCGAGGTGTTTTGCCGCGGGCTTCGCCGCGGCGGAGCGCCCGTCGGTGTTCCAGGCCGGCACTAGTGGCCGATCGAGTCCAGGGACGCCGGAATGTTGTCCAGGTAACCCTTGATGTTGCGGGCGGTCTCCTGAACGGAGTCGCCGCCGAATTTTTCTGCGACCGCTTCGGCGAGCACGAGGGCCACCATGGCCTCGGCTACGACGCCGGCGGCCGGAACGGCACAGACGTCGGAACGCTGGTGGTGGGCCTTGGCGGCTTCTCCCGTGCTGACGTCCACGGTCTTGAGCGCGCGGGGCACGGTGGCGATCGGCTTCATGGCCGCGCGGACGCGCAGGACGTCGCCGATGCTCATGCCGCCCTCGATCCCGCCGGCGCGGTTGGATGTGCGGATGATCTTGCCGTTCGCGTCCTTGACGATCTCGTCGTGGGCGGCCGAACCGCGGCGGGCCGCCGTGAGGAAGCCGTCGCCGACCTCGACGCCCTTGATGGCCTGGATGCCCATGAGGGCCGCGGCCAGGCGCGAGTCGAGGCGCCGGTCCCAGTGGACGTAGCTGCCGAGTCCGGGCGGGAGGCCGTAGGCGAGCACCTCGACGACACCGCCCAAGGTTTCGCCTTCCTTGTGTGCGACGTCGACTTCGGCCACCATGGCGTCGGAGGTTTCGCGGTCGAAGCAGCGCAGAGGATCGGCGTCAAGGGCCAGCACGTTGGCGGGGACCGGCAGGGGCCGGCCTTCCGGCACCGCAACGCTGGCGATCGACACAGTGTGGGAGACGAGTTCGATCCCGAGCTGCTTAAGGAAGGCGGAGGCGACCGTGCCGAGCGCGACCCTCGTGGCCGTCTCGCGGGCGCTGGCACGCTCCAGGACCGGGCGGGCCTCGTCGAAGCCGTATTTCTGCATGCCGGTGAAGTCGGCGTGGCCGGGCCGGGGCCGGGTGAGCGGGGCGTTCCGGGCCTGGTCGGCCAGGACTTCCGGGGCCACGGGATCGGAGGACATGATCTGTTCCCACTTGGGCCACTCGGTGTTGCCGACCTGGATGGCGACGGGACCGCCCTGGGTCAGGCCGTGCCGGACGCCGCCGAGGATCGTGACGACGTCCTGTTCGAATTTCATCCGGGCGCCGCGGCCGTAGCCGAGCCGGCGGCGGGCCAGCGCCTCGCTGATCTGGGCGCTGGTGAGTTCCACACCGGCGGGCACGCCTTCAATTATTCCGACCAGTGCCGGGCCATGGGATTCTCCGGCAGTCAACCAACGCAACATAAATTCCATCCTGCCATGTCGGGAGCTTAGAACACCCGTCGGGGCGCCCCGACTGCGTCACACATCACATCTATGACTCCGGCCGGCATGGCCTCGCCCAGCCCGGTGAAGAGCCGCACCTGCTCCACTGCCTGGTAGATGAGCATTTCAAGGCCGGGGACCACGGCCCCGCCCGTGTCCTGCCAGACGGCGGCAATCCTGCTGGGCCAGGGATCGTAGGCGACGTCCAGGAGCACGCCGCGGCGTCCCGCCTCGGCGTGCCGGGGCGGCTCGGCCGCCAGTTCGCCGGCCAGCGCGTCCGCCGCGCGGGGCGGCAGCGTGGAGATGACGACGTCGGCCGCGGCCACCGCGGCGGCCGCGCCGGCGAGCGGAAGCACCCGGACGGGGAGTTTCACTGCCGCGGAGGCGGCCCGGGCCTCGGCGGCGCGGCTGACGTCCCGCACGAAGACATCGGCCGATGCAGCCCCGAGTTCTTTGAGCGCGGCAATGGCCGCCGCCGAGGTGCCGCCGCCGCCGAGCACGGCAGCGGTGGGCGCCGTGGCCGCACCCGCGTGCCGGAGCGCGTTGACGATGCCGGCAACGTCGGTGTTGTACGCGACCAGCCGGGTATGGTCAGCACTACCGCCGCCGGATTCGAAGGCGACGGTGTTGACGACGCCGAGAGCGCGTGCCACGCCCCGGACCTCGTCCACTTCGGCCACCATCGCAGTTTTCAGCGGCATGGTGACCGAGAGCCCCCGCCAGCCGCCGTCCGCTCGCGCTTCATCCCTGACCTGCCGCATGAATTCCGGCAGCGCGGCCTCCGTCACGTCGATGGCGGAGTACGCGAAGTCCACGCCCAGGTGGGCGTAGGCAGCCCGGTGCAACGCAGGCGACTTCGAATGGCTGATGGGATGCCCGAGCACGGCCGCCCGCAGCATCATACGCAGCGTCCCGGGTTGGCCGAGCACCACGCGTTGTACTGCTCCACGTAGCCGAGGTGCTCGGCCAGTGTCTTGGAGAACTTGGTCTCCTTGGTGTCCAGGTTGATGGTGACCCAGTAGAGGTAGTCATTGGTCTTGGGCTTGGCGGCGGCGTCGATCGCCGTCTTGCCGGGAGAGCCGATGGGCCCGGCGGGCAGGCCCGGGTTGGCGTAGGTGTTGTACGGGTTCGACTTGTCCGCCTTCTGGGCTTCATCGATGTGGAAGCTCCGGATGCCCAGACCGTACGTGACCGTGGCATCGGACTGGATGAGTCCGTTGGTCTCGGTGTTGTTGGGCTTGAGGCGGTTATAGATGGCACCGGCGACGTCGCCGTATTCGGCCTGGCCGCCTTCAGCCTGGACGATGCTGGCGACCGTCACGACGTCGTACTGTTTGGCGGGATCGGTGATGCCCTGGGCCTTGAGCTCATCCAGGGTGGTGCCGACGAGCTTCTGCAGGATGTCCTTGGCGGAGGTCCCCAGGGGGAAGCGGTACTCCCCCGGGGCCAGGAAGCCCTCAAGGTTTTTGGCCTTGGCCGGGACGCCGAACTGCGCGGGCGCGTCGCTGAGCGCCTTCAGGTCGGGGACCGAAATCCCGGTGCCCTCAGATATGGCCTGGAGGGATTCGCTGATCCGCAAGCCGGCATTGAGTGCAAAGTACATCACCTTGCCCTGGCCCTTGTTGAGCAGGATGGCCACGGCATCGGAGTTCTTCATTTCCTGGCGCATCGTGAAGGTGCCCGGGCTCAGGGACCCGCCGGCGGCGTTGAACTCCTTGAGGAACGTGTCAGCGTTGGCCACGACCTTCTTCGATTGCAGATCGGTGGCCACGGACTTCGGCCCGGCGCCGGGTTCGACAGTGACGGTGACGTCGCCGGTTCCCGGTCCGGGGTAGTCTGCCGCGGTGTCGGCGCCCAGCAGCGGTTTGAGGAACTGGGCGCCGACGGCGATGGCAATAACGAACACGGTCAGCGTCAGCACCAGGGCCAGGAAGCGGCGCCGGCGGCGGATCTTTTTGGACGGAACCTTGTCATAGCGGATGGCTCCGGCCATCAGGTCGTGGCCGGCGTCGCTGTGGTCTTCGGCTTCCGGGTGCGCCTGGGCGTGGGCGTCGTCGTAAACATGGTGGGCCTCATCGTGGGGGTGCAGCGCGTAGCCGTCATGAGGGCCGGCATACTGGGCAGCCGCATCGTGGTGGCTTGCGTAGCCGTGCTGGCCTGCCGCCGCATAGATGGCGTCATCGTGGGCGGGCTCGTCATGGCCCACGTCCTCGCGGGCGGGCAGATCGCGGATGGGGATGATCTGCGTGAAGTCTTCGCGGGCCGGCTCTTCGCGGGCGGGCTCTTCGCGGCTGAGGTGCTCGCGGGCCGGCGCGTCGTCGGCAGCGATGTCAGGCACGGTTTCCTCGTGCACTGTCGGGGCGGATTCGGGGAGTTCCGGGGCCGTTTCGGGAAGTTCGGGGCCGGCCTGCGGCGGGACGCTCGCCGGCGTCGGGGCTTCTGGGTCTTGGGGCCGGATCCGGGCCGGCGGCGCGGGATCCGGCGTCGGATCATCCTGTCCCGTCTCAAAAGCCTGAGGCGGGATCACGCTGTGTCCCTGCGTCGCCAGGAGCTTTTCCCGGGCCCTGATCTCTTTGCGCGTCAGCGGTCGGCCGGCACCACTCAGGGCGTCACCGGAGGAGTCATCACTGTTGACCGGGCTCACTGTAGCCTTCCATGTTCTGAAGAGTGCGTCTGTACTGCCGGGCCGGTCTGTGCGCCGCCTCCGGTCGGCCCCGGCGCAGACTCCGCGTACACGCGGTTTCCGACCTCCGTTCCCCTGGCCTTTTGCATATCAATCGCATGTTGCAGAATACCTGCCGCCGCAACCTGATCAACTACTGTACGGTGATCGCGGCTGCTCATGCCAGCTTCGTGCAGGGCGCGGTGGGCGGACACGGTGCTGAGCCGCTCGTCGATCAGGCGCACCGGAATAGCAGATCCGGCGTCCTGCAGGGCACCGGCCAGCAGCCGCGCATACTCTGTGGCCATGCGGGCAGAGGCGTGCTCTTCGCCCTTCATGGTCCGCGGGAGTCCTACGAAAATCTCCACCGCGTCCAGCTCCTCTGCCAGGCCGGCCAGGATGCGCACGTCAGTGTTCTTTTTCACGTTCCGCTGCAGGGTGCGCAGCGGAGTCGCCAGGATTCCGTCGCGGTCACAGACCGCGACGCCCACGCGGACGGTGCCGACGTCGACCCCGAGCTTTACGCCCCGGGGATAGACGCCGGCTACAGCACCTTCAGTCATGTAGGGATCCGCTTATCGCCGGGTAATGGCATCCACGACGGCGCTGAGGGCAGCACCGACCTTGGCGGCGTCCGTGCCGCCGCCCTGGGCGACGTCGTCCTTGCCGCCACCGCCGCCGCCTAGGACTCCGGCGGCCAGGCGCACGAGGGCACCGGCCTTTACCCCGGCGGTCCGGGCCGCTTCGTTGGTGGCGATGAGGATCACCGGGCGGTCGTTGGTGACGCCCGCGACGGCGACGGCCGCGGCCTCGGAGCCGAGGCGGGTCCGCAGGTCCAGGGCCAGGCCGCGCAGGTCATCCGCGCCGCTGACCTGGCCGGCGTCGTGCGCAATGACCTTGATGCCGGCGGCGTCTTTGGCAGTGCCCACCAGCTGGGCCGCGGCAGCCGTGAGCTGCTCTTTGCGGAGCCGCTCGAGTTCCTTTTCGGCGGTCTTGAGCTTGGTCAGGGTGGTGGCGATCCGGTCCGCGAGGAGCCCGGAGGGGACCTTCAGCATTTCCGTGAGCTCGGTGACAAGGGCGCGCTCGGCGGCGAGGTGCCGGAAGGCGTCCATGCCCACGAAGGCTTCCACCCGGCGGTTTCCCGAGCCGACGGACTGTTCGCCGAGCAGGGACAGGCTGCCGATCAGCGAGGTGTTCTCAACGTGGGTTCCGCCGCAGAGCTCGCGGGACCAGGCGCCGTCGATCTCCACGACCCGGACCTCGTTGCCGTAGTTCTCGCCGAACAGCGCCATGGCGCCGAGGGCCTTGGCCTCGGCGAGCCCCATGACTTTGGTTTCCACCCGGAAGTTGTTGCGGATGGCGATGTTGGAGACTTCTTCAATCTCGGACCGGGTGGCGGCGCTGAGGCCCTCGCCCCAGGCGAAGTCGAAGCGCAGGTAGCCGGCCTTGTTGAAGGAGCCGCGCTGCAGGGCCTCCGGGCCGAGGATCTGGTGCAGGGCCGCGTGGACAATGTGCGTGCCCGTGTGGGCCTGTTCGGCGGCGTGGCGGCGTTCCCGGTCGACGGCGGCCTGGACGAGGGCGTCCGAGCCGATTTCGCCTTCGCGGACAATGGCCTTGTGCACGCTCAGGCCCTTGATGGGACGCTGGACGTCCAGGACCTCGACGACGAAGCCGTCGCCGGTGATGAGCCCGGTGTCGGCGGCCTGGCCGCCGGCCTCGGCGTAGAACGGCGTCTCGGCCAGGACCAGTTCGATTTCGTCGCCCGTGGAGGCCTGCGAGACCTTCTGCCCGCCGGCCAGGATGCCGCGGACCTTGGATTCGCCCTGGAGTTCGGTGTAGCCGGTGAAGACGGTCTCGCCCTGGGCGAGGAGCTCCTGGAACGCGCTGAGGTCGGCGTGGGCGCCCTTCTTGCCTTTCGCGTCGGCCTGGGCGCGCTGGCGCTGTTCGAGCATGAGTTTGCGGAACTCGGGCTCGTCGACCTTGAGCCCGGCTTCCTCGGCCATCTCGAGGGTGAGATCGATCGGGAACCCGTAGGTGTCGTGCAGGGCGAAGGCGTCGGCGCCGGAGAGCGGCCGGCCGGCGGACTTGGATTCCTTGACGGCGTCCTCGAGCCGGGCGGTGCCGGAGGCGATGGTGCGCAGGAAGGCCTTCTCTTCGGCGTAGGCGATCCGGCTGATGCGATCGAAGTCGGTCTCCACGATCGGGTAGACGCCCTTCATGGCATCCCGGGAGGCCGGGAGCAGTTCCGGCAGGCATGCCTTTTCGACGCCGAGCAGGCGCATGGAACGCACGGCGCGGCGGATCAGGCGGCGCAGGACGTAGCCGCGGCCCTCGTTGGAGGGGGTGACGCCGTCGGCGATCAGCATGAGGGCCGAGCGGATGTGGTCGGCGACGACTCGCATGCGCACGTCATCGGTGTGGTGGGGGTCCTCGGGCGTCTCGGCCGAGGTGTATTCCTTGCCGGAGAGCGCTGCGGCCTTGTCGATCACGGGACGGACCTGGTCGGTCTCGTACATGTTCTCGACGCCCTGCAGGATCATCGCGAGGCGCTCCATGCCGAGGCCGGTGTCGATGTTCTTCTTGGGCAGCTCGCCGGTGATGTCGAAGTCCACCTTCGAGCGGACGTTGTCGATCTGGTACTGCATGAAGACGAGGTTCCAGATCTCGATGTACCGGGTCTCGTCAGCGATCGGGCCGCCGTCGACGCCGTACGCGGGGCCCCGGTCGTAGTAGATCTCCGAGCAGGGACCGGCCGGGCCGGGCTGGCCGGTGGACCAGTAGTTGTCGGCCTTGCCCATCCGCTGGATGCGTTCGGCGGGCACGCCGGTGTTCTTCAGCCACAGCTCCTTGGCCTCGTCGTCTTCCTCGTAGACGGTGACCCAGAGCCGCTCCGGCGGCAGGCCGTAGCCGCCGTCGGCCACGCTGGTGGTGAGCAGTTCCCACGCGAACTTGATGGCGTCTTCCTTGAAGTAGTCGCCGAAGGAGAAGTTGCCGCACATCTGGAAGAACGTGCCGTGGCGGGCGGTCTTGCCGACTTCCTCGATGTCGCCGGTACGGATGCACTTCTGCACGCTGGTGGCCCGCTGGTAGGGTGCCTCTTCACGGGCGGTCAGGTACGGGATGAACGGCACCATGCCCGCCACCGTGAACAGCAGGGAGGGGTCGCTGGAGACCAGGGAGGCGGAGGGCACGGCGGTGTGTCCCTTGCTGACAAAAAAGTCGATCCAGCGCTTGGTGATCTCCTGCGACTTCATGAGCTGATTTCTTACCCTTCAATATTCACTGCGGTGTGTGGCCCGCGGCTGTGCTGCGCGGGACAAGTTGGGGTCCGGCACCGGTCCGGGCCCTGATCTTCCAAGACCTTTCGAGGAGGTGCCGAGGTGCTGGCGTGCCCGTGACGGGCACCGTACTTCCTAATTCTCTCCCGACTAGCGCCGGACTGCATCCCGGCGGGCAACGATGCCATCGGTGCCCGTAGCCAGGGCCGTGTCCACGCCGAGCGCGGCGCGGAGTTCAGCTTCCCGCTCGCCCATGCCTTCGCGGACGGCGTCGGCGAAGTCGTACAGGCCGTCGGCCAGACGCCCGACGGCCCGGTTGAGTCCCTCGGGCCCGACGGCGGACCGGGCTTCGGTGATCTTTCGGAAGGCGATGACGCCGATCGCGACGCCGATTCCCATCCAGATGATTCTGTTCATGTCAGGTTCTCCAGGTGGGCTTAGCGGCTACGGCGGCCGGTGGCGGGCTTTTTGCGGGCGGTGAACGCGGAGCGAACGCCGTAGCTGAAGGACGCCACCTTGATCAGCGGCGAGCCGACGGTGGCGGCCATGAGCGAGGACAGCGCCGAAATGTTGGCGGAAGCGTCGGAGACGTTCGAGGCGATGCCGTCCACCTTCTTCAACTGCTCGTTGGTGGTGGACACCGTGGCGGTGACTTCGTCCATGAGCGGGGTGGCGCCGTCGCTGATCGAGCGGATGGAGGTCCGGACTTCGTCAAACACTCCCCCGAGTTTCAGGATCGGCACGGCGAGCAGCAGGACCAGCAGTAAAAACACTCCAGCCGCGATCAGGCCGGCAATATCGCCACCAGACATAGACAATCATCTCCTTGAACTGCAGTGGATACCTGCTCGTTGCGTCGGGCCCCGACGGTTTCAGCCGGCGGTTTGAACCGGCAAGCAGGGCTGGCTCCCGGGGAACTCCCCCAAGTACCTTACATACAAAGAAGCCCGCGGCGCTTGCCACGGGCTTCTTTGGAGGTGTTGCGTTTATTTAGCGTGCGTAGAATTCCACGACGAGCTGCTCTTCGCAGGTCACGGGGATCTCGGAACGCTTGGGGCGGCGCACCAGGCGGGCCTGCAGGGCGTCAAGCTTGACGTCCAGGTAGGCCGGAACCATCGGCAGGACGTCGCGGTGAGCGCCGGCTGCTGCAACCTGGAACGGAGGCATGGTCTCGCTGCGGCTGTGGACGTGGACCAGCTGGCCCTCGCCGACGCGGAAAGACGGGCGGTCAACGCGGATGCCGTCAACCAGGATGTGGCGGTGCACAACCAGCTGGCGGGCCTGGGCGATGGTGCGGGCGAAGCCGGCACGCAGCACGAGGGCGTCGAGACGCATTTCGAGCAGTTCGATCAGGTTTTCACCGGTCAGGCCCTTGGTGCGGCGTGCTTCTTCGAAGGCACGAGTCATCTGGGCTTCGCGGATGCCGTACTGGGCGCGCAGACGCTGCTTTTCGCGCAGACGTACGGCGTAGTCGGAGTCCTGCTTCTTGCGGGCACGGCCATGCTCACCGGGGCCGTACGGGCGGCGCTCCATGTACTTGGCGGCCTTGGGGGTCAGAGCGATGCCGAGTGCGCGCGAAAGGCGTGCGGTACGGCGAGCACGAGTGTTGTTAGCCACTAGTGTCCTTCCAATATCTGCGGTGTGTCAGTGTTACTGGCCTCCACGATGGAGAGCATCGGCCAACCGCTGCCTTTTGCTACTGGGCACAGGGCAACCCTCACTAAACCGAAGTTTTCAATGGATTGTGCGTCCGTGCCTTGCCAGACAACGAACAAGCCTACCATGAAGGGCCCATGGCCCGAAGTCAGACCCTGGCGTGCACGCCCCGGCTGCCCCGCCGCCCGAATGACGCGGCACCCAGGAATTCCACGGCCACGAACGGTTCCGGGCCCACCACCCACTCGTCATGACCCGGCGGGATCGCGTAGGTGTCGTTGGCGTGGATCGTGGAGCGCAGCCCTTCGGCCGTTTCGACCTCCAGCACACCGGAAATGCAGAAGCCCAGATGGTGGTGCTGGCAGGCGTCGGTCTGCTCGTAGGGTTTGGTGCTCTCCGACCACCGCCAGCCCGGGTCGAGGATCAACTTGGCCACCGAGTAGTCGTCCACGGTGCAGAGGTCGAATTCGGCCTTGTCCGGGCACCGCTTCCGGTCGGGCACATCAAAGGATTTGACTGCCATGGCTGTAACGAAATTAATGCTCATGGGACACTACCTGGGGACTGAGCGGGGACGCTCGCAGTGGAAGACCTTGAATGGAGCGAAGCCGGCCGTCGTTCGGGGGTCCGGGTAATCGATTGCCGGCGGTGTGAGCCGCGCTGTCCCCTGCGCCGCACGGATGGTCAGCAGGTCAATGCTGGCGTATTTCCACGTTAGACCTCTTGGCCCCTATGTCAACGGCGGATTCCAGCGCTGAAGGGCGGCGCCAGAGCAGCCGCTGGTCAGCGACAGATCACGTGCCGCGGATGATCTTCCGGAGCCGCTCAAGCCGAGTGCCGATGTCCCGTTCAGCCCCGTTGGCGGTGGGTTCATAGTAATTGCGGCCCACGAGATCGTCCGGCGGATACTGCTGGGTGGCCACGCCATGCGGCGCGTCGTGGGAGTATTTGTAGCCCTTGCCGTGGCCCAGCTGTTTTGAGCCCGGGTAGTGGGCGTCGCGCAGGTGGGCGGGGATCCCGTTCCCGAGCCCCGCGCGGACGTCGGCGATTGCCTGGTTGATGCCCATGTACGCGGCGTTGGACTTCGGCGCGGTGGCCAGGTGCACCACGGCTTCGGCCAGGATGATGCGGCCTTCCGGCATACCGATCAGCTGGACGGCCTGGGCCGCCGCGACGGCGGTCTGGAGCGCCGTCGGGTCCGCCATCCCGACGTCCTCGGCGGCGGAGATCACGATCCGCCGGGCCACGAAGCGCGGGTCCTCCCCCGCCTCGAGCATCCGGGCGAGGTAGTGCAGCGCCGCGTCGACGTCCGAACCCCGGATCGACTTGATGAACGCGCTGGCGACGTCGTAGTGCTGGTCGCCGGCGCGGTCGTAGCGAACCGAGGCAACATCCAGCGCCCGTTCCGTGTGCCGCAACTGGATGGTCACGGGCTTCGGCGCAACAGCGCCGGCGGCGTCCGCGGCGTCAATGTCGGTTACGTCAATGTCGGTTACGTCAATGTCGGTTGCGTCAATATCGGTTGCGTCAATGTCGGTTGCGTCAATGTCGTCCGCGTCCCCGAAGGCGACGCCGGCGGCGGCCTCGAGCGCCGTCAGTGCACGGCGGGCGTCCCCGCCGGAGAGCCGGACAAGGTGTGCCAGCGCGTCGGCGCTGAGCTCGGCTTTGCCATTCAGGCCGCGGACATCCGTGACGGCCCGTTGGAGGAGGCCCTCGACGTCGGCGTCGGTCAGCGGCTTGAGCGTCAGCAGCAGCGAGCGGGACAGCAGCGGGGACACCACGGAGAATGAGGGGTTTTCGGTGGTGGCGGCCACCAGCACCACCCAGCGGTTCTCGACGCCCGGTAGCAGCGCGTCCTGCTGGGCCTTGTTGAAGCGGTGGATCTCGTCGAGGAACAGGACGGTGGTGGTCTTGAACAGATCGCGCGCGGTCAGGGCCTCGTCCATCACACGGCGCACGTCCTTGACGCCGGCGGTGATGGCGGAGAGTTCGACGAACTTCCGGCCGGGACCCTTGGCGATCACGTGCGCAAGGGTCGTCTTGCCGGTGCCGGGGGGACCCCAGAGGATCACCGAACTTGGCCCGGCGGGGCCGGTCGCGTCGGAGCCGGCGGCGAGCTGGCGCAGCGGGGAGCCCTGGCCGAGCAGGTGCTGCTGGCCCACCACGTCATCCAGGGTGCGGGGCCGCATCCGGACGGCGAGCGGACTCCGCGGCGAGCCGGCCCCGGCCGTGCGGGCACCGGAGCGGGCGCGGCCGGTATCGTCGGCGCCGCCGTTGCCGCCGTCGTCGTCGCTTCCGTCGGCGTCGTCCCGCCCTGCGCCAAAGAGATCATCCACATAGATAGGCTACTTCTAGTTCAGGTCCGCCCTGCCACCGCTAAGCCGTCCCCCTTATCCCCGCAACGGAAGAGCCCGCCAATGCCCAGCCCCGAGTCCCGTGTGGCCTTCGTTTCAGCTGCCCGGCTGCCCGGCTGGGTGGAGCGCTTTGCCTCAAGCCATGGCGCCCTGGTGGAGGAAGAGCTCGACGCCGGTCTGCAGCTGCGCGCCGCGGACGGCGCCGTGGCGCTGCTGCAGGCGCCGTGGCCCGTGGATGGCCGGCCCGGGCGCGGGGGCGACGCGGTGTCGCGGCTGGCGTCCCTGGCCGGGCAGCCCCGGAGCCTCGGCACCGTGCTGGTCCGCCGCGGCGGCTATTCGGTGGCGGTCGTCAGCGGCGGCGCCGTGGTCGCGTCCAAGACCGGCACCCGCCACGTCCAGTCGCGGACCGCTGCCGGCGGCTGGTCCCAGCAGCGCTTCGCCCGGCGTCGCGCCAACCAGGCTGATGCCCTCGTGGAGGCCGTGGCCGAGCACGCCGCGAGGATCTTCACGGAGCACCGGATCGAGTACCTGGCGCCGGGCGGCGACCGGACGCTGGCCGACCAGGTCCTCGCCGAGCCTGTGCTGAAGCGCTACGCCGGCGTGGCCCGGCTGGCGTTCCTGGACGTTCCGGATCCGCGTGCCGCGGTCCTCAAGAAGGCTGCGGCGGAGCTGTGTTCGGTGCGGATCCTGGTGACGGATCCTGCGTCGTAGGAACCGGCGGCCGTTTCATCCCCCAATATATGCAGATGGAACGACGGCCTCGTCGCTATCCGGCGGCCGGACGCCGCGGCTATTCTTCGGGCGCCAGAGTGACGGTGACTCCGTTGAGGTCCTGGCTGAAGGCAAGCTGGCAGGAGAGCCTGGAGCCGCATTCCTGGTAGCCCTCGGCATCGACCAGCAACTCGAGTTCGTCCTCGCTGCGCTCGGCCAGGGTGTCGAAGACCTCCTTTTCCAGGAAGACGTGGCAGGTGGCGCAGGAGGCGGTGCCGCCGCAGGATGCCAGGACCGGGAGGTCGTTGTCCCGGAGGGCCTCCATCAGGGTCTGGTCCGGCTCCCACTGCAGGTCGTGGGTGGAGCCCTCGCGGTCGATCACGGTGAGTTTGTTGTTGCTCATGGTGGTTCCTTCGGTTTCAGGACGCTGCGAACGCGGCGTCGGTCAGTGGGGTGCCGGGATCGGCGGCGAGTAGCGGATCGATCCGTGTTTTCTGTGCGATCAGTTTCTTGGCCGGACGGAAGTCGGTAAGGCCTGCGATGGTGTCGACGGCGGCGAGGCGCCCGTCGCGGAGGTAGACCACCGAGAACTTGACCTCCGCCGGGGTGCCGCGCACGATCACGTCGTCGTCGGGGTGCCGGACGCCGGCCGTCTGGAGCCGGACGCCGTGCTGGACGGTCCAGAACCAAGGGATCTCCGGATCCGCGGGGGCCTGGCCCGTGATGTCAGCTGCCACCCTGTCGGCCTGCGCCATGGCGTTCTGGATGCATTCGAGGCGCTGGCTGGCGCCGTCGATGGTGCTGGTGAAGCGCGTGACATCGCCCGTGGCGTAGATGCCGGGGACCGAGGTCCGCCCGTCGTCGTCCACGAGGATCCCGTCCTGGCACTGGAGGCCGGCCTCGGCGGCAAGTTCCTGGTTGGGCACCACGCCGATTCCGGCGAGGACGACGTCGGCCGGGTAGGCCGCGCCGTCGGCGGTGACGACGCGCTCGGCCCGGTCAGACCCCTCGACGGCGGTCACCGCGGCGCCGAAGACGAACCGGACACCGTTCTGTTCATGGAGCCGCTCAAAGAAGCGGGATACCGGCTCGGAGGTCACGCGGCTCATCACGCGGTCCTGGAATTCGAGCACCGTGACGTCGCAGCCTTTCGCGGCTGCGGCGGCCGCGACTTCCAGGCCGATGTATCCCGCGCCGATGATGGCGACCCGGGCGCCGGGGACGAGGGCGCGTTTGAGTTCAAGGGCGTCGTCCCGGGTCCGCAGGGCCTGCACCCCGGGGAGTTCCGCCCCGGGGACTGTCAGGGACCTGGCGCGGGAGCCGGTGGCGATGACGAGGCGGTGGTAGCCGTGGCGGCTGCCGTCGGACAGCTCGACGGTCCTGCCTGCCGGGTCGATGGCGTCGACGGTGAGCCCTGCCCGCCGGTCAATGCGCTTGTCGTGGTAGAACTTTTCTTTGCGCAGCACGGTGGACTCATCCGGAGCGCCGGCCTTCAGGAGTTCCTTGGACAGTGGAGGGCGTTCGTAGGGCGCCTCCTTTTCCGCTTCGAGCAGCAGGATGTCCCCCTCCCAGCCGCGGGATCGCAATCCTGCGGCCACCGCGACTCCGGAGTGGCCGGCGCCGACGATGACGATTGGATTCAGGACGGACTCAGTGGGCTGCTGACTAGGCATTGAACTTCTCCAGCTCGACGTAAAGGTGTTCCGGACCTGAGTTGGTCAGGTTGTTGCCCCGGACGTATTCGATCGGCTTGTCGTTGTTGAGGGTCAGGGAGCCGAGCTTCGCGGCGAGGAGTTCCACCGTTACGACCGTTTCCAGCCTGGCCAGCGGGGCGCCGAGACAGCTGTGCACACCGTGGCCGAAGCCGAGGTGGCCGTCGGTGTTGCGGTCGATATTGAAGGTCTCGCCGTCGGGGTACTTGGCGCTGTCGCGGTTCGCCGCTGCCGGCAGCAACCGGACGATGGCGCCGGCAGGGATGCGCACGCCGGCAACCTCGACGTCTTCGGTGGTGATCCGGCTGGCGCGCTGCACCGTTCCGCGGAAGCGGGCCAGTTCCTCGACGAAGAGGTTCGCGTCGGCGGGGTTCTGCCGGATCCGGTCCAGCAGCTCGGGTTGCTCGCTGAAGACCCGGAAGGCGTTGGCCAGCAGGATGGTGGTGGTGTCATGGCCGGCAACGAAGACGAAAGCGCAGAGTTCCTTGGCTTCCTTCTCGCTGAGGAGGCCTTCCTTCCACATCCGGGCGATATGGCCGCCCACGGACTCGCTTTCCTCGCGGTAGAGCCGTTCCATGGTGTCCTTCAGGTACGCGAAGAACTCGAAGGTGCTCTGTTCGTCGGTTCCCGTGCCCTGCGCATTGCGGGCCAGCCTGCCGAAGTAGCTGAAGGTCTCATCCGACCAGAACTTCATTTTCTCGAAGTCCGACGCCGGGACATCCAGCAGGGCGCTGATGGTGGACATGCTCAGCGGGATCGCGTAGTCATCGACGGCGTCGCCGCCGCCGGCTGCGATCATCGGGTCCAGATATTTGTGGGCGTTTTCGCGGACCCGGTCTTCAAAGCGGGCAATCGCCTTTGGAGTGAAGGCCTGCGCAACGACCTGGCGCAGCCGTGTGTGGTTCGGGGCATCGAACAGGGTCAGGAAGGTCAGCGGCACCGGGTCCACCACCTGGGAGGAAAAGACCTTGGGGGCGCGCATGGCCTTGCGGACATCGTCATAGCGGGAGATGAACCAGACGTCCGAGACCGGCGAGGCGGCGCGGAGAACCGGAGCGTTGTCCCGCATCCATGCGTAGTGCGCGTACGGGTCACCCTGGGTTCCGTCGTCGACGACCTTGAACGGCGCCATGCCATCCGGCCAGGCGAGCTCATGGGAGTAAGGCGGCAGTGCGGCCGGCCCGGAGAGTGACTCGTCCACGGGCGTTAGTTCTGTGGTGGCGGCAGACATCATTGTCCTTCTTTCATGCGTGACTGTCGTGGGAGACTCACGTAGGTGAATTCCCCGGGTGAGCCGACGTGATCCACGTCTCAATCAAGAGTGCCCACCGGCCACGCGTCAGCCCCATAGGGCTTCCGTTCATCGGTTGTGAAAGTCGCCCGGTGGCGCTTGTCCGCAGGCGAGCGTGACGGTGAAACCGGAGCCGATTGTCAGGGGCAGGAAGTGTGGCAACAACGAGGTTCGATTACCGCGCTAAACCGGCCCGCGACTGGTCGTTCAGGCGGATTGGTACAGGGCGCATTCGGGGAGGGGGTCGTCGAGGGGTGCCGGCCAGCCGGGGTCGTAGGTGTTTGCGGCGGGGAATGGGTGCCCGGCCGTGAAGTGGTGCCAGTCGGGGAAGGGGTCCGGGGGCAGTTCCGGTTCGGGATCCGCGGGCACGCCTCGCTCCGCCCGTGGGTCTGTGTCTGTAGCCGTGATCGGGAGGTGGTCCGGCCAGCGGGGCGGTTCCCAGTCCTGATGCTCACTCGGATAATAGCGTTTTGCCGGCGAAAGCCAGCCCGGCGGGCTCGTTGTGCTGGCCCCGCTCGGTGTCCAGGCGGAGGCGTGTTTGAGGCAGTGGTGTTTCGGGCAGGGCTGGCCCAGGTTGGAGATGCCCGTGGTGCCTCCGTCGGCCCAGGCCAGGAGGTGGTCCGCGTCGTTGTCCAGGGAATGGTTGTTGCAGCCGGGGAACGGGCATCTGCCGTCGCGGAGCCGGAGCCAGTGCCGCTGCGCCGCCGTCAGGCGGTAGCTGCTCCGCCCGATTTCCAGCGGCGCCCCGTCCCGGGGATCGGTCAGGACCCGGTAGAAGGAACCCGCGCCGCCGG
>NZ_PYUI01000015.1 GCF_003097355.1 Arthrobacter sp. H-02-3 | reverse complement strand
CGGAAGCTAAGACCCACAGCGCCGATGGTACTGCACCCGGGAGGGTGTGGGAGAGTAGGTCACCGCCGGAACATCATTACAGGTCGAGGACCCCCAACCACAGGTTGGGGGTCCTCCCGCATTTAACCGCAGCCCGCGAGCGGAGGCCCGATCGTGTGTCACCGTTCGCAGTGGACTTCTTCGCGTACCCGCTCAGATCGGTCAACGGCGCACCCGATAGCGCAGGTGAAGCACCCGGTTGCCCTGAATCACCACGTCAGGATCCTCCAACAGGTGCTGCGCGTGGACCGACCCGAAGTAGCGCTTGCCGGACCCGAACACGACGGGTACGACGTCCATGCGCACCTCGTCGACCAGGCCCGCGGCAAGCACCTGGCCACCGACGTCGCCGGCGGCGACCTCGACCATGCGGTCACCCGCAAGCTTCTGCGCCTTGGCCACGGCTGCCTCGACGCCGTCGACGAAGTGAAACGGCGCTTCGGAGTCCCAGCCCTCAGGCTCCGGCCGGTGCGTCACGACGACCACATGGTCGACCCCGCCCGGAGGCTTCCCGTCCCAGCCGTCCGTCATGTCGAAGACGTGGCGGCCGACGACGGTCGCCCCGATCTGGTCCCAGTACGGCCGGGTGTAGTCGTAGGACGTCTGCGACACCTTCAACTCGCCGCTCTCGTCCAACGGCACCTCACCGCTGGACAACCAGTCGAACAGGGGTCCGGGCTGGTCGTTCTCGTCCGCGATGAAGCCGTCCACCGACACCGAGCTGTACATGACCACCGTGCCCATGGGTCTCTCCTCTGTTTTGGGTGCCCCCAGATTAGCGGCTCTTCGCGGTTCGTGGCGGGTGGACCTGCTGAAGGGTGTTCACACGGCGCCCGATGTCGAGGTTCACGATCGTCGACATCCACGGCCACGAACCTTGAAGACCCCAGAAAGTACTGCCCAGGCCCGGAGCCGGACCGTTGATTCCTTGTTTTTGCCACCTTGCGTTACGGTGAAACGCATGGGACTGAAGGCGAGCGGCGGCAGTTATCCGACCGGGGTCCGGCGTCGCGAAAAGATCATCGACGTGGCGACGCAGATGTTCGGTGCGGACGGCTACTACGCGACCCCCATGTCGGCCATCGCGGAAGCCGTGGGCATCAGTGAGAGCGGCCTGGCCCACCACTTCCCGAGTAAGAACGTGCTGCTTCAGGCAGTGGCCGAGCGGCGCCTCATGGAGACGGCGTCCTGGTGGGAATCCCTGCCCGGCTCGGATTACGGGCTGGACGCCCTCGACGAAATGGTGGAAGCCACCCGTCGCTTCACCGAGCAGCCGGGCCTGATTGAACTCTTCGTGCTGTCCATTTCAGAGGCCGCAGATACGCGCAGCCCCGCCCACGCCAGGCTTGCGGCGCAGTACGACGGCGTAGTGGCATCACTGGTCGCCCGGTGGCAGAAAGCCGTCGACAAGGGCGAGATTCGCCATGACGTGGATCTGGAGCTCGTGGCCAGGGAGTGCATAGCAGTCAGTGATGGACTGCAGGTTCAATGGGTCCTGTCCAACGGCAAAGTCGACATCGTCGCCGGCGTCGCTGAATTCTCCGAAAGCCTCAAGGAACGCCTCCGGGCTGTGTGATTTGTTGAGGCTGTGAGTTGCCTAGGACGGGATTTGTGAAGCTGTTCATGCTCGTCCTTTGCTAGGCGCGGACTTTGTTAGGCACGGACACTTTGGTGAAGCGGAACGCTGAAGGTCCGCTGGCCGCCTTCTGCCGCCAGGACTGTCCCGTTCGGCAATTCGACGCGGGCACGGGTTCCTGGCGGGAGCGAGACGTCGAGGACGAAGTCGCCGTCGACGATGCGCCATGCTGAGGACAGCAAGCCCTGAGAGGTTTGCAGTGATGCCTGTGCCCAGTCGAGTCCGCCGCCGGGGACCGGTGCGATCGTGACCTGGCGGTAGGCTGCCTCGTCGGCAGTGGGGTGTTCGGAGAGCCGAATGCCTGCCACATGCGTGTACAGGAAGGACAGGACGGCGGCTTTGCTGTAATGGTTGAGCGAACCCCGGACCTCGCCTCGGTCGACGCCGTCCCACCACTCCCAGACCGTGGTGGCGCCGTTGTCGAGCATGCCGAGCCAGGAAGGGGTGCCCCTGGAAAGCAGGACGGCGTAGGCTTCCTCGGCTTTGCCGTGATCGGCAAGGGCGGGCAACAGTTGCCCGGTGCTGAGGAACCCGGTACCCAGGCGTCCGCTGTTCTGCTCAATCAGCTCGGCAAGTCGGCCCGCGGCGGCCTCGCGGTCCCCGGCAGGGAACAATTCGAAGGCTAGGCCGCGGGCATAGTGGGCCTGCGTCTCGATCGAGAGGCGCCCGTGACCGGTGAGGAACTCGCGTTGCCATGCCTCGCGGGCTCCGACTGCGACAGTGCTGTATTTTGCCTCAAGTTCATCTTCGCCCAGCACCTTGGCTGAAGCGGCGAGGAGTGCGGCTGACCGGTGCAGGAACGCGGTCGCCACAATGCTGTGGTCGGTGGCGGGATTCGGAGCGGGAGGTACGCCGGGTTCGAGCCATTCTCCGAAGTGGAATCCGGAGTCCCAGAGGAACGTCTCCCAGGCGGCGGGGACAGGCCGGCGCTCTGCCCGGGCGGGGTGCCTGTTGGCCGCCGCGGAACGGGCGGCGTAGTCGACCCAGGCCTGCATTGAGGGCAGTTGGCGGCGCAGGATGCCCTCGTCGCCGTAGGCGCGCCACAGTTCCCAGGGGACGACGACGGCGGCGTCGCCCCATCCGGCCGACCCCGCCGAGAGGTCCTCGAAGAGAACGCCCGAGGGTTTGCCGCCGGCGGGGTTGGGCGTGATGGTGGGAACCCGGCCATCGGCCCATTGATCGGCGGCGAGATCGGCGAGCCACTTGTCCGAGAACGCCTGGACGTCGTACAGGAGGGCTGCGGTGCCGACAAATACCTGCCAGTCGCCGGTGAACCCGGAGCGCTCCCGCTGAGGGCAGTCGGTAGGAATTTCGCAGGCGTTTCCCCGGAAGCTCCAGACCCCTGCCGTGTGAAGCGCGTTGAGGGCGGCGTCACTGCAGGAGAACGAGCCGGTCGGCAACAAATCCGTGTGCACGACGACGGCGCGGATGTCCTCGGGATCGAGGGCCCCCGGCAGGCCGTCGATCTGGACATACCGGAATCCATGCGTCGTGTGCCGGGGCTCGAAGGTTTCACCAGGGCGGCCGGAGGAGATGACTTCGTCAATCTGTCCCGCCGGCAGGAGGTCGCCGGTAGCGAAGATGAAGGACCGCAAGTTCTCCGTGGAAACCAGGCCTGATCCGGCGAGCACTTCCCCGTGGGTCAGCACGAGGTGGGTGTCGCGCGGGCCCAATGAGGTCAGGCGCACCCATCCGTTGAGGTTCTGCCCGAAATCGACGACGGCGGTGCCCGGCCGGGGCGACGACACGCCCACGGGCGGGAGCGTGTCGATCCGGCGCACAGGCTCCGCGCTTGTAGGGATCAGCCGTGACCTGTTGTCGTAGAGGGCGCCGGTTCCAATGCTGACCGCTGACCACGGTCCGTCGACGCCGCCGTCGCCGTCGAGCCGGCGGAAGTCGACGGACTGGCCGTCCATCAGGTCAGCCCGAATGATGTGGCTCGGAGCCGAACTCCAGGTGCCGTCCGACACGACATGGAACGCTTCGCCGGAACCGGAGGACCCTTTGAGTCCGAGCAGCAGGGCGGTTTCGATGCCGAATCCATCGGCACGGCGTTCGAAGCCGTGCCGTCCGCGGAACCATCCGTCACTTAGAAGCACCTCGACGCGGTTGGTGCCACCGTGAAGGTAGCCGGCAACGTCCCATTCGAACACCTGCAGCCGCTTGCGGTAGGCGGTGAACCCGGGAACGAGTTCTTCGTCCCCGACCCTCCGGCCATTGAGGAAGACCTCGATGATGCCATGGGCTGTCGCAGCGAGAGTTGCCGCTGCCACGTCGGCGGGCAACTCGACGTCGAGGCGCACAACATACGCCGGCCGGGAACCGGGGCCCGGGTCGACAGGTTCGCAGGGGCGGATCCATGCCGCGCCGTCCAGGAGCTCTGTGAACGCGGGTTCAGGAGAAGAGTGCGGCATGGTTCAGCGGACCTTTACAAAGAGGATGGTGACGGCAGACAGCAGTGCGATCGCGCCGAGGATGCAGAAGAACGGGACGTAGGCGGCGGCTGACGTGAGCACGAGCACGCCAAGAAGCGGCACCACAATGGCGGGCGCCGTCGTCGAGACCTGGTACACCGCCATGGCCTTGGCTGTTTGGGCAGAATCCGGGACGACCGAGGCCGCGATTGCCACGTCGACCGTCAGATAAAAAGCCAGGCCGATCGAGAACACGATGTACGCGACCAGAAATCCGTCCGCGCTCTGCAGCAGGGCGGCGATGAGGATGCCCGCGGCAGCGATCACCGCTGCCCCGACGACGAAGATCTTGCGGCGGTTCATCTTGTCCGACAGAAATCCGGCGGCAACCGTGAATACGAAGCCGATGGGGGTGGTGATCAAGGTGACGAATGTGTAGCGGGCCGTTGCGTCCTGAAGCGACAGCCCGGTCACGTCAGTCAGGAAATAGGTGGAGTAGGTCTGGAGGCCGACCATGGCGATTCCAAACAGGAGCCGGCTGATCCAGTTCCAGGCGAAGCTCGGGTGATGCAACGGGTTGATGAAAAAGCTCCCCGCGAACTCGCGGACGGAATAGCGGGGAGGCGACGCCGCGTCAGCAGGAATGACATCAGCTTTGGCAATCACCATCGACAGACCCAGCACGAAGAGCACGGCAACGGCGGCCGGGGCGACCATCATGGTGACTGGA
Source organism: Arthrobacter sp. H-02-3 (assembly GCF_003097355.1). GTDB lineage: Bacteria > Actinomycetota > Actinomycetes > Actinomycetales > Micrococcaceae > Arthrobacter > Arthrobacter humicola. The sequence continues at coordinate 110,119 of NZ_PYUI01000015.1, read as the reverse complement.
TTTGCAACGTTTGCGCTGGCGAAGGCGATGCCGCCGAGGACAACGAGGCCCGTCACGACTCCGATCCCGGCGGACGTCCGGGCGCGCAGGTGTTCGGGTATGAAGTCGGGCACCAAGGCCAGGAAGGCGGCGATGACCGCGCTGAAGCCAAGCTGTGAAAGCGCCCAGCCTGTGGCCACTATGGCGACATTGGATGCAGTCCCGACGACGATGGCGCCGGCAAGCACGGTCAGCGACCCGCCGACGAGCCACGGGCGGCGTCGGCCGAAGCGCCCTCGGGTGCGGTCAGACAGGCTGCCGAACAGCGGCAACATGACGACGGAAATCAGCGCGCCGATCAATATGACAGTGGAGAGGCCCAACGCCTTGCCTGTCGGATCGACCCCGAAGATCCGAATGGAGAGGCTCACGATCGACGGCGTGAGGAACGCGAAGTAGATGGCGGCAGCCGTCAGGATCAGGGTCACGGCGAATAGCCCGGGCCGCTTCAGGGGGAGCGCGGGGTGCCCGGCTACGGGAGTTGAGGCAGTAGCTGCCGGCGCGTCCGCGCCAATGCTGGTGGTCACAGGGACTCCTTTGTCTGTGTGGGTTCAGCCGGTTGCCAGACGGCGCCGACGGTCGCTGGGCTCTTTCGGCAAGAACATTAGCGAAAGTATGACATAAAAAACCAAGGATTCACTGTTTTTTCTCGTGAGGTGATGAACCCGGCAACCCGGGACGGAACTGCACGGCAGGCTGCTGTGAGTCCTGCCACCGCGGGGCCCTATTGGTGCGATGCCGTTAGTCCGTGACGGGTTGCTCGCCTAGAATTGGGGGAGATGTACGGACTTCGAAGCGCTTGATTTCGGGTTGCGTAGGAAACGAAACACGGAACAGAGCGGCTGCGATTGCGCCAGTGGTCAGCTCGCAACAGGAGGATTCCAGCATGGCTGAGCACAACGACGGAAACCGCGGCGGCAAAGCCCGCGACAACACTGGCGGGGCCCCGTACCGCGGCACGAGCAACTCCGGCGGCGATCCTCGCGGCTTCCGCGCCAGGGATGACCGTAAGCCGTATGGCGATCGTGCTCCGCGTGAAGGTGGCGAGCAGCGCAGCTATGGCGGCGGTGACCGCAAGCCTTATGCCGGCGGCGGCGACCGTAAGCCGTATGGTGATCGTGCTCCGCGTGAAGGCGGAGCGGGCCGTAGCTACGGCGGCGGTGACCGCAAGCCCTATGCCGGCGGTGACCGCAAGCCTTACGCCGGCGGCGGTGACCGTAAGCCGTATGGTGATCGTGCTCCGCGTGAGGGCGGCGAGCAGCGCAGCTACGGCGGCGGTGACCGCAAGCCTTACGCCGGCGGCGGTGACCGTAAGCCGTATGGTGATCGTGCTCCGCGTGAGGGCGGCGAGCAGCGCAGCTACGGCGGCGGTGACCGCAAGCCTTATGCCGGCGGCGGTGACCGTAAGCCGTATGGCGATCGCGCCCCGCGTGAGGGTGGCGAGCAGCGCAGCTATGGCGGCGGTGACCGCAAGCCTTATGCCGGTAGCGGCGACCGTAAGCCGTATGGTGATCGTGCTCCGCGTGAAGGCGGAGCGGGCCGTAGCTTCAGCGGCGGCGACCGCAAGCCTTATGCCGGCGGCGACCGTAAGCCGTATGGTGATCGTACCCCGCGTGAGGGTGGCGATCAGCGCAGCTACGGCGGCGGCGACCGCAAGCCGTACGCTGGCGGCGACCGTAAGCCATATGGTGATCGTGCCCCGCGTGAAGGCGGAGCGGGCCGCAGCTTCGGTGGCGGCGATCGTGACCGCAAGCCGTATTCCGGAGGCGACAACCGCAAGCCCTTCGGCACCCGTGAAGACCGTCCGGCACGCAGCTTCGACCGCGGCGACTCGGGTCCGCGCCAGTACGGCCGTGACCGCCCCGAGGACCGTCCCGTGCGCGTCCCGAACGCCGCCGATCTCCGCAGCGCCAACCGTCCCGACCGTGAGCGATCACCGCAGATCGACGAGGACGTCACGGGCAAGGAACTGGACCGCGCCACGCAGCACCAGATCAAGACCCTCGAAGGTACCAGCGCCGAATGGGTGGCCCGCCACCTGGTCATGGCGGGACGGCTCCTGGACGAGGAGCCGGAACTTGCCTTCCAGCATGCCCTCGCAGCCAGCCGCCGTGGCGGCCGCCTTGCGTCCGTCCGCGAAGCTGTCGGCCTGACCGCCTACGCCGCCGGACACTATGGTGAAGCCCTGCGGGAATTCCGGACCTACCGGCGAATCAGCGGCTCCAACATGCACCTGCCGGTCATGGCCGACTGCGAGCGGGGCCTTGGACGGCCGGACCGTGCCCTGGATATGGCCCGGTCCGAAGAAGCCAAGGACCTCGACGCCCCGGGCAAGGTGGAACTGGCTATCGTCGCCGCCGGTGCCCGCACCGACCTCGGGCAGCTCGATGCCGCGGTATCCGAGCTGGAGATCGCGCAGCTGGACATCAACCGTGCCTTTTCCTACAGCCCTCGTCTGTTCCGTGCCTACGCCGAAGCCCTGACGGCCGCCGGCCGCGCGGCCGAGGCCGCCAAGTGGCAGCGGCAGGCCGTCGTGGCCGAAAACGCGCTGGGCCTCGGGGCGGAAGAGGAACCTGACATCATCGACCTCGGCTGGGACGAGGAAGAAGAAGCGCGTGAGGAAGAGCGCCAGCGCCGGCTCCGCGCCCAGGAAGCCCAGGAGGTCGCAGCCGCGCACGCCGGGGCCGACGAGCGTGCACCCCGGGTCGCCGGCGCCGCTGTAGCCGCGGAAGTCACGGGCGCCGCTGCGGCGGAGACCGCCCTGAACCCGATCGACGAAGGCCTCGACGACGCCGAAGCCGGCCACTTCGAGTCCGACGACGCCGAGTCGGACCAGGATTCCCTCGAAGCCGACGTCCTCGATGAATCCGACGACGAATCCGACGACGAAACCGACGAAGAAACCCACGACGAATCCGACGCCAACGCGGATCAGGAAGTCGTCGAAGACTCCGAGACGGCCCAGCGCGAGCGGGTGGAGGACTAGTCGCATGACCGGACCCGCACTGATCTCCACCTTCGATGCGCTCCTTTCCGACCTGGACGGTGTGGTCTATGCAGGACCCCACGCCATTCCGGGGGCGGTGGAGTCGCTGCGCCGGCTGGCCGGTGTCGGCGTCGGACTCGGCTACGTCACCAACAACGCGTCCCGCTCTCCCGCGCAGGTGGCGCAACACCTGCGCGAGCTCGGCGCCCCCGCCGAGGACCACCAGGTGGTGAGCTCCTCACAAGCGGCGGCAGCCCTGCTGGCATCGCTGCTGCCGGCCGGAGCGCACGTGCTCATCACGGGCAGCGCCGCACTGGCCCAGGAGATTGAGCTGGTGGGCCTGGTTCCCGTCCGCAGCGCGGCGGAAAACCCCGTAGCCGTCGTCCAAGGCTTCAGCCCGGACCTCGGATGGAAGGATCTTGCCGAGGCGTCGTACGTCGTCGCTGGCGGTGCACTGTGGGTGGCGACCAACACTGACATGTCCATTCCCCAGGCGCGCGGAATGGCCCCGGGTAACGGGACCCTCGTGGCGGCCGTGGCCGCCGCGACCGGCAAGGCCCCGATCGTGGCCGGCAAGCCCGAGGCGCCGTTGTTCCATACCGCCGCCAAGCGGCTGGCGGCGGACCGGCCGCTAGTCGTCGGCGACCGCCTGGACACCGACATCCTGGGCGGCAACAACGCCGGATTCGCCACCGTGGCTGTCCTGACCGGCGTGGACACCAAGGAATCGATCCTCGCCGCACGGTCCAGGGAGCGCCCCGATTTCCTCATCAATGACCTGACCGGCCTGTACGCTCCGTACCCTGCTGTGGAGCACGACGCCGGGCGGTTCCGCAGCGGCATCGCCTCGGCGATCGTCCGTGGCCAGTCCGTCCACATCACCGGCGACCCCGCTGACCTCGATTCATGGCGTGCCGCCTGTTCGGCCTGGTGGGCCGCGAACCCCGAGACGACCAGCGCGCTGGCTCCGGTCCTCGAGTGGCTCGATCACTAGACTGGACCCATGACCGAGCAGAACCAGCAGCCACACCCGGCGCCAAACGTGGAGCCTGCCCAGGCGCCGCATGACGCGCCGGACCGCGACTCCGGGCCCGGAACGGCGAGTGACGCCGCTGGGGAAGCGCCGGCACTCGCGGCCGACGTCGACTGGCCCGCGCTGCCGCCCCACCAAACACAAGGGCGGCAGGCGCAGATCCAGGACCCGGCTGTCAGCGCCGTGCTGGACCGGCTCGCCGCCGTACGGCTGACGCCGGTCTCCGAGCACGGCGAGGCCTATGCCGGCATGCACGATGCCCTGCTGGAGGCCCTGAACGAAGACGTGGCTTCCGGCGCCGGCATAGCGCGCCGCATCCATGGCGCGGGGGACGGGGGATCGTGAGCCGGCTTGACCAGGCCCTCGTCAGCCGCGGGCTGGCGAGGTCCCGCACCCACGCCGCCCGCCTGATTGCCGAGGGCAAGGTGAGCTCCGGCGGCGAGGTCCTCGCCAAGGCCTCCCTGCAGATTCCGGAGGACGCCGCGCTGGACGTTGCTGCCTCCGCCGAGGACGGCTACGTCAGCCGCGCAGGGCACAAACTGGCCGGCGCCCTGGACGCCTTTCCCGCCGTCGACGTCGCGGGCAAGCGGTGCCTCGACGCCGGCGCCTCCACCGGCGGGTTCACGGATGTGCTGCTCCGGCGCGGAGCCGCCCACGTGGTCGCCGTCGACGTCGGGCACGGCCAACTGGTTCCGGAAATCCGGAACGACGCCCGGGTCTCCGTCCATGAAGGCCTCAACGTGCGCTACATGACGCCCGCGGAGATCGGCGGACCGGCTGCCTTGACCGTGGCGGACCTGTCCTTCATCTCGCTGACCCTCGTAGTGGCGCCTCTGGCAGCCTGCACCGAACCCGGCGGCGACCTCGTCCTCATGGTCAAGCCGCAATTCGAGATCGGCAAGGATCGCCTGGGCCGGACCGGCGTGGTCACCTCGGAGCGGGAACGCCGGCTCGCCGTCGGCAAGGTGGCCGCCGCAGCGGTGGACGCGGGCTTGGACCTCAAAGGCCTCGCCCAAAGCCCGCTGCCGGGCCAGGACGGCAATGTCGAGTACTTCCTGTGGATAAAACGCGCGATGTCCGAAGTCCCGCCTAAGATCGAGGAGCGGGACGCAGCCGTTGCTGCGTTGCTCGGAACAATCTGGCCGAACCACTAGTACCACCAGAAGGCGGAACCCGATGAGCAGGCGTGTCCTCATCCTTGCCCACACAGGGCGCGAGGAGTCCCTCAAGGCTGCCTGGGAGGCGTGCGCCCAGCTGCATGGCTCCGGCCTGATCCCCGTGATGCAGAAGACCGAACTCGGGGACATGGTCCGCTTCTTCGGCCGGCTCGACCACCCCGTCGAGGTCCTCCACGACCACGTGAAGCTGCCCGACGTCGAACTCGTCATGGTGCTGGGCGGGGACGGCACCATCCTCCGGGCCGCCGAGCTCGTCCGCGAAGTCGACGTCCCGCTGCTCGGCGTGAACCTCGGCCACGTGGGTTTCCTGGCCGAAAGCGAGCGGGCCGACCTCGCCCAGACCGTCGAATGGATCGCGAGCCGTGAATACACGGTGGAGGAGCGGATGACGATCGACGTGCAGGTCTGGGTCCGCGGCCAGAAGATCTGGCACACCTGGGCCCTCAACGAGGCGGCGATCGAAAAGGGCAACCGGGAACGGATGCTCGAGGTGGTCACGGAAGTCGACGAACGCCCCCTGACCTCTTTCGGCTGCGACGGCGTCGTCCTGGCCACTCCCACCGGCTCCACGGCGTACGCGTTTTCCGCCGGCGGCCCCGTGGTATGGCCCGAGGTCGAGGCCCTGCTGATCGTGCCCATCAGCGCCCACGCCCTCTTCGCCAAACCGCTTGTGGTCTCGCCCCGGTCCAGGCTCGCCGTCGAGATCCTGAACCGGACCGACGCCCAGGGCGTGCTGTGGTGCGACGGCCGCCGCTCCGTGGACCTGCCGCCCGGCGCGCGCGTCGAAGTAACCCGCTCCGCCACACCGGTGCGGCTGGCCAGGACCCACCAGACCCCCTTCTCCGGCAGGCTGGTCCGCAAATTCGAGCTGCCGATCCAGGGCTGGCGCGGTCCCATGCCTCAGGCGGAGGCCATCCACACCGGACCCGTCCCGATTATCCGCACACCCCGTCCCATGCCGCCGCTGCCCTCGCCGCGCCACGCAGGGCACGGCGACGCACCCGATCCATCGCCAGATCCCTCAACCGAGAAGTGAACCATGCTTGAAGAACTGAGAATCCGCGACCTCGGCGTCATCACCGACGCCATCTTGCCGCTGGGCCCGGGCCTCAGCGTGGTGACCGGTGAGACCGGCGCCGGCAAAACCATGGTGGTCACCGCCGTCGGCCTGCTCCTCGGCGCCAGGTCAGACGCCGGCGCCGTCCGCAGCGGCGCGAAGAGCGCCTCCGCGGAGGCCGTGCTGAAGCTCGACGCCGGACACGCCGCCATCGCGCGGGCCCGCGAGGCGGGCGCGGAGATCGAGGAGTTCGACGGCGGCGCGGAGCTGTTGCTGGCCCGCAGCGTCGGCGCCGACGGCCGCAGCCGCGCATACGTGGGCGGACGCGCCGCGCCGGTCGGCGTGCTCGCCGAAATCGGCGAAACGCTGGTGGTGGTGCACGGACAATCGGACCAGATCCGACTCAAGAGCCCGGTGGCGCAACGCGGCGCTTTGGACAAGTTCGCCGGCGACAGCCTCGCCAAGACACTGGCTACCTATCAGGAGCTCTACGCCCACTGGCACGCCAGCCAGGGTGAGCTGGATGCCTTGCGCAGTGCCGCCCGGGAGCGCCTCCGCGAGGCCGAGTCGCTGCAGGCTGCCCTCGCCGAGATCGACGGCGTCGACCCGCAGCCGGGGGAGGACGAGGCCCTGAAGGCCGAGGCCGTGAAGCTGGCCAACGTCGAGGAACTGCGGATTGCGGCCAGCACCGCCCACCAGGCGCTCATCGCCGAGGACTTCGGCGAAGACGCCGACGCCACCACCTTGGTGGATGCCGCCAAGCGCACCCTGGAGCACGTGGCCGAACACGACGAGGAGCTGGGCTCGGCCGCGGCACGCCTGGCCGAGGTCGGTTTCCTGCTCAACGACATCGCCACCGAGCTCGCCAGCTACCAGGCCGCCCTGGACACCGAGGGGCCGGAGCGGCTCGCCGAGATCGAGGACCGCCGGGCGGTGCTGGCCAAGCTGGTCCGGAAGTACGCGCCGAGCATCGACGAGGTTCTGGTCTGGGCCGAGCAAGCCCGCGCCCGGTACGACGAACTGCAGGACGACTCCACCCGGATCGAGGCGCTGGATGCCGAGGTCACCCGCGCCGAAGCCGGGCTCCGGAAGCAGGCCGCCGCGATCAGCAAGGCGCGCACCAAGGCCGCGAAGGACCTCTCTGCCCGGGTCAGCGCGGAGCTGACGGCGCTGGCCATGGCCGACGCCACCCTGGTCATCAATGTGGAACCAACAGAGCAGCTGGGACCGTTCGGCGCAGACGAGATCTCCTTCCTGCTCCAGCCGCACTCCGGGGCCCCGGCCCGGCCGCTGGGCAAGGGGGCCTCGGGTGGTGAACTCTCCCGCGTCATGCTCGCCATCGAGGTGGTGCTGGCCGCCGTCGACCCCGTCCCGACGTTCGTCTTCGACGAGGTCGACGCTGGCGTGGGCGGCCGCGCCGCCGTCGAGATTGGGCGCCGGCTGGCGATGCTGGCCCGGCACGTCCAGGTCCTCGTGGTGACCCACCTGCCGCAGGTGGCCGCCTTCGCGAACCAGCACATCCGGGTCACGAAGACCTCCGTCCGGGGCGCCGACGGCGCCACCGCCACCGGCTTCACCTCCAGCGACGTTCAACTGCTGGACGAGGCCGAGCGCGTCCGCGAGCTGGCCCGCATGCTCGCCGGCCAGGAGGACTCGGAATCGGCCCAGGCCCACGCCCAGGAACTGCTGGACGACGCCAAGCTCCTCCCGCAGATCTGAGGGGCCCGCCAGTACCGCAGCAACGACCGCCGCTAGGACAACAATCACATCGGGATCCCGCCAAAGAACCCGTGGAAGGCCGAATTGATGATAAGCTCAAACCCCGTGGTGCAGCGATCAAACTCTCGTGTAAATTCCCGGTTTCCGGGCTCGTCCAAGACGACCAAACACATCTTCGTCACCGGTGGTGTAGCGTCCTCGCTCGGTAAGGGACTGACGGCTTCGAGCCTCGGCCACCTCCTGCGGGCTCGCGGTCTGTCTGTAACAATGCAAAAGCTCGATCCCTATCTGAACGTGGATCCGGGCACGATGAACCCCTTCCAGCACGGCGAAGTCTTCGTCACTGACGACGGCGCCGAAACGGACCTGGACATCGGCCACTACGAGCGCTTCCTCGATGAAAACCTCGAAGGCTCGGCCAACGTCACAACCGGCCAGGTCTACTCGACTGTCATCGCCAAGGAACGCCGCGGCGAATACCTCGGCGACACCGTCCAGGTCATCCCGCACATCACCGATGAGATCAAGCGGCGCATGCGGCTGCCCGCCGAGGGCAAGAACGCCCCCGACGTCATCATCACCGAAATCGGCGGAACCGTGGGCGACATCGAGTCCCAGCCGTTCCTCGAATCCGCCCGCCAGGTCCGCCAGGACATCGGGCGCAACAATGTGTTCTTCCTCCACGTATCGCTCGTGCCGTACATCGGGCCGTCCCAGGAGCTCAAGACCAAGCCGACGCAGCACTCCGTTGCCGCGCTGCGCTCCATCGGCATCCAGCCCGAGGCAATCGTGATCCGTTCGGACCGCGACGTCCCGCAGCCGATGCGCGAGAAGATCGGCCGCATGTGCGACGTCGACATCGACGCCGTGATCGGCTGCCCGGACGCGCCCAGCATCTACGACATCCCCAAGACCCTGCACTCCCAGGGCTTGGACTCCTACATCGTCCGTGCCCTGGACCTGCCGTTCAAGGACGTGGACTGGACCAGCTGGGACAAGCTGCTCGACGCCGTCCACAACCCGAAGCACGAGGTTGAGATCGCGCTCGTCGGCAAGTACATCGACCTGCCGGACGCCTACCTGTCCGTCACGGAGGCCCTGCGCGCCGGCGGCTTCGCCAACGACACCAAGGTCAAGATCCGCTGGGTCCCCTCGGACGAATGCGAAACCCGCGAGGGCGCCGCGCAGTCCCTCGCCGGTGTCGACGCCATCTGCGTGCCGGGCGGCTTCGGCATCCGCGGCCTCGAAGGCAAGCTGGGCGCCCTGAAGTACGCCCGCGAAACCAAGCTCCCGGTCCTGGGCCTCTGCCTGGGCCTGCAGTGCATGGTGATCGAGTACGCCCGCAACGTGGTCGGACTCGAAGGCGCATCCTCCTCCGAGTTCGAGCCTGACTCCAAGTACCCGGTCATCGCCACGATGGAAGAACAGCTGGACATCGTTGACGGCAAGGGCGACCTCGGCGGCACCATGCGCCTGGGCCTCTACGAAGCCAAGCTCGATGAAGGCTCCGTTGTTGCCGAAACCTACGGCGCCACCAAGGTCAGCGAACGGCACCGGCACCGCTACGAGGTCAACAACAAGTACCGGGATCAGATTGCCGCCAAGGGGCTTTCATTCTCAGGTACGTCGCCCGACGGCAAGCTGGTCGAGTTCGTGGAACTTCCCCGCGACGTCCACCCGTACTACGTGGCCACGCAGGCGCACCCCGAGCTCAGCTCGCGGCCCACGCGCCCGCACCCGCTCTTCGCGGGCCTAGTCAAGGCGGCCTTGGATCACCAGCACGCCGCCGACGCTGCACCGGCGGCAAGTACCGGCGCCAGCGCCACGGCAGAAGCCCCGGCTACCGCCCCGGCCGCTGCCGCCAAGCCCTCGTCGGCAGCAGTGTCCAAGTAATTTCCAACTGAATCAAAGGACGGCGCGATGCCCGGTATGTCTGAGACCCCCAATGCTGCACGGCAGGTTTCGGACGAACCGAGCCCGCGCCGTCTTTTGTCTTCCCAGAAGGTGTACGAAGGCAGGATCTGGGACGTCGTCAGTGACAGCTTCCAGCTCAACGACGACGGCGACACCCTCGTCCGGGACTACATCGACCATCCCGGTGCGGTAGCCGTTCTCCCGATGAACGACGCCGGCGACGTCCTGCTGCTCCGGCAGTACCGGCACCCCGTCGGCATGGATCTCTGGGAGATTCCCGCAGGGCTGCTCGACGTCGAAGGCGAGGACTTTGTCGTCGGCGCCGCCCGCGAGCTCGCCGAGGAGGCGGACCTGGTGGCGGACCGCTGGAACGTGCTGGCAGACTTCTTCAACTCCCCGGGGTCCTCCAGCGAGGCCATCCGCATCTACCTGGCCCGCGGCCTGAGGGAGGTGCCGGGACACGAGCGGCACGTCCGTACCGAGGAGGAAGCCGAAATCGAACTGCACTGGACGCCGCTGGACGAGGCCGTGCAGGCAGTGCTGGACGGCCGCCTCCACAACCCGTCCGCCGTCGTTGGCGTCCTTGCGGCGGCCGCCGCCCGCGCCGACAACTTCGCAAGCCTCCGCCCGGCCCACGCGCCTTGGCCGGCCCATCCCAGCCAGCGCCGATGACCGACGCGCTGATCGCCGGCCCGCAGACGCTGGAACCGCGCTCCCCGGCGCCGACGGTTCGGCCGCAGACGGAGATTGACCGCGCCATCACTGACTACCTGCAGCACATGGGGGTCGAACGCGGACTGGCGGCGAACACCCTCGCCGCGTACCGGCGGGACCTTGTCCGCTACGCGAGCTACCTCGCCCGTTCGGGCCGCCAGCGCCCGGCGGACGTCACCCGGCATGATGTCACCGGCTTCGTCCAGGCCTTGTCCGACGGGTCCGACGGAGGGTCCTCCCTCGGCGTCCGGTCCGCGGCACGCACCGTCGTGGCAGTGCGCGGTCTGCACAAATTCTGGGCGCTGGAAGGCATCACGCCCACCGACCCGGCCAGCGACGTCCACCCGCCGATGCCCGGCAAGCGCCTGCCCAAGGCGATCAGCGTCGGGGAGGTCACGAGGATCCTCGAGGCCGTCGGCACGGATACGGCCACCGGACTGCGTGACCGTGCCCTGCTCGAGTTCCTCTACTCCACCGGAGCCCGCATCAGCGAGGCCGTGGGCCTTGACGTCGACGACATCTCCTTGCACGCCTCGCGCAGGGCCGGTGACAGCGAGGGTCCCGCGATCGTGAGGCTCTTCGGCAAGGGGTCCAAGGAACGCCTCGTCCCGCTGGGATCATTCGGGGCACGAGCTCTCGACGCCTACCTCGTCCGCGGCCGGCCCCTGCTGGCCGCCAAGGGCAAGGGCACCCCGGCGCTATTCCTGAACGCCCGCGGCGGCAGGATCAGCCGGCAAAGCGCCTGGACCATCCTTAAGTCGGCCGCGGACAAGGCCAACATCACCAAGGACGTGTCACCGCACACCCTGCGGCACTCCTTCGCCACCCACCTGCTGGAGGGCGGTGCCGACGTCCGCGTGGTCCAGGAGCTGCTGGGGCACGCGTCGGTGACCACCACGCAGGTCTACACCCAGGTGACGGCCGATACGCTGCGGGAGATCTACGCCGCCGCGCACCCGCGCGCCCTGGGCTAGGACGGCCACCCGGGCCAACCGCGGCGGGGCGGCCCCAGCCACCGGGGCCGGGCGCTAATGTTGATCCATGAATTCGACAGCTGTCACTCTGTGCTTCCTGCTACGCGACGAAGCCGCCGGGACGCACGTCCTGCTCGGTACCAAGAAGACCGGGTTCGGCGTCGGGAAAATCGTAGGGCTGGGCGGGCACGTGGAACCGGGGGAGTCGCACGCCGAGGCTGCCTGCCGCGAAGTCTTCGAAGAATCCGGAATCGTGGTCGAAGAGCACGATCTCCGGGTCGCCGGGCTGATCGAATTCGTCTTTCCCGCCCGGCCGGAATGGAATATGTCCACGAGCCTGTTTACCACCCGCCGCTGGTCCGGCGATCCGATAGAAAGCCAGGAGATCATCCCGGAATGGTTCCGGGTGGCCGCCCTGCCGCTGGAGCGCATGTGGCAGGACGCCGAACACTGGCTCCCGTTGGCGCTTTCCGAGAACATCGTCGAGGCGATCATCACCCTCAACGACGACAACGAGACGGTGGCGTCCGCAGAATATTCTTTGCGGGGAGTGTAACCCCTGCCCGGCGGCCGGAAACAAGACAGGTATCCAGCAGTTCAGGAAACTTCTCATTTGGGGGATGCGTGCTTTCGGAGCGCGAATTGGCGTTCATCGCCATTCATAAAGACAGCTACCCGCGGGTGTACACGTTTGTACGCCGGCGGGTGGAATCAGCGGAGCTGGCGGAGGAACTTGCCGCGGACGTCTTCCGGGTGGTGTGGCAGAAGTGGGACGGCGCACCGCGGACAGATATCGCGTGGCTCCTGACGGTGGCCCGCAACCTGACCGGGAATGCGTACCGGAGCCGTGACCGGCAGGAGGCGCTTCAGGACAAGCTGCGTTCCGCAGCCGTGGTGCGGTTCGGCGATGACTCGGAGAATGTCGCAGTGCAGGACGCCATGGCGGCGCTGCGGGAGAAGGACCGGGACATCCTCCAACTGGCCTACTGGGACGAGCTAAGCATCACCGAAATCGCCGGCGTGCTGGGCTGCAATGAGTCCGCCGCCAAGGTCCGGCTGCACCGGGCCCGGGCGGCCTTTCGCAAGCAGATGCCGTCCGGCGCCGCAACGATGACACAGAAGATGGGTGCCTGAGATGGATCCGATCAAGAACATGATTTCCGCGACGGACCCCGTGCGCAACGATCCGTCGGTGCCCGACGGCGAGGCAGCCTTGCGTCGGATGCTCACCGAGCCGAGGGAGTTCAGCGACAGCCTGCCGCGCAATGTCGTCTCCCTGGCGGACCGGAAGCACCGTCGGGCCAGGCTCGCAGGTGTTCTGACGCTCGCCGCGGCCGCCGTCACCGCGGGAGTGCTCGTGGCGACGAACCTGGGCGCACTCACCACGGCCCCGGCACCGGCAAGTACCGTCACACCGACGGTGCCCGCGTCGCCGACGGTCTCAGCGTCGGCCTCTGCCAGCGCAACGCCAACGCCCACCCCGACGGCCACGGCAGCGGCGAGCCTGCCGGCCGCTGCCGGACCTGTCGCCTGTACGAAGGACAGCGTGGCCGGCGTTCAGAGCTGGTTCGCTGACCAGTTGCCCACCGCAAGGGTTGCGGCCTGCGCGGGAGACTGGATGGCCTTGAGCGTCCAGGCCTCAGGCGGCCAGGCCGACGCCGGCAGCTGGTTCTGGATGGCCAGGCTAGCTGACCGCAAATACGTCTTCGACGCTGCCCAACCATGGGCGAACGTGCCCGGCTGGGAGCAGGCGGCAGCGAACAACGACGGATTGACCGCCGAACAGTCCATGGACAGGGAATTTGCGGACAAGGGCATTCCCGTCGACCTCCGAAAGGCGCTGGTCGGGGCACCTGAGCCGGGAAGCCTTGCCGCCCGCGGGATCAAAACGTATGAAGAGTTGTCCACGGGCTACCGAGTCAGCTTTGACTATCCGGCGACGTGGAGCCTGGCCGACCCATCCGAGAGCATATCCATGTCAAACGGCCCCGGAACTGCCCTCAAAGACTCCACCGGCCGGGTCGTGGCTCGGCTGGCTGACGGCGACACCACTGACTGGAGCACTAGTGCCTGCCGCAACAATGCACCCTACAAGGTTCTTGACAGCCAGAGTATGCCGGAGCTGCCGTTCGACCCGGCCGCCCCGGCACAGGGCACACCGCGGTTCGTCTTCGTCGCCATGACATCGGCAGCCGATGACGGTGGCCCCGTCCAGGCTGGAATAGGAGTTACGAACCGCATTGCCGGACAGGACGGGATCGGTTGTGTGCTTGATTTCGCGGTGGGCGGACCCGGGGCCCTGAAGACGTACAGCTTTACGGATCGCCGTCCGCTTGGCGGCCCCGCGTGGGGCCTCTACAAATTCAAGACCATGGAGGAGGCTGCAGCCTTCACCCGCACCCAGGCCTACAAGGACCTCAAGACGGTCATCACCTCGCTGACCGTCACTAAGGTCGGCTAGGCCCAGTCCGCAGGCACAACGAAGCGGGCCGGCCACCTGAAAGGTGACCGGCCCGCCGTCGTGCGTCGTTCGAAAGTTACGGCAGGTGCCGTTCCTCGACGCCGTTGTACTCGCTCAGCGGGCGGATCAGGGAGTTCGATTCCAGCTGCTCCATGATGTGCGCCGTCCAGCCCGTGATGCGGCTGGCGACGAACAAGGGAGTGAAGGTGGGGGTGTCGAAGCCCATGAGGTGGTAGGTCGGGCCGGCCGGGTAGTCCAGGTTCGGCTTGATCGCCTTGGCCTCGTCCATCGCCGTTTCCAGCCCGTTGTACAGGCCCAGCAGCTCCGGGCGGCCGTAGTGCGCGATCATCTTGTCCAGGGCCGCCTTCATGGTGGGCACCCGCGAGTCGCCGTGCTTGTAGACACGGTGGCCGAAGCCCATGACCTTCCGCTTGTGAGCCAGGGCATCCTCCATCCAGGCTTTGGCCCGTGCGTGGGCCTCGTCCAGCGACTCCTCCTGCCGGATACCGATCTCGTCGAAGGTGTGCATGACGGCCTCGTTGGCGCCGCCGTGCAGCGGGCCCTTGAGCGCTCCGATCGCCCCGGTGACGGCCGAGTGCAGGTCCGAGAGCGTTGAGGTGATCACGCGGGCCGTGAAGGTCGAGGCGTTGAACGAGTGCTCGGCGTAGAGGATCATCGAGACGTTGAAGGCGTCCACGACTTCCTGGACCGGTTCCTCGCCGAAGGCCATCCAGAGGAAGTTTGCCGAGTAGCCCAGGTCGTCGCGGGGCGCCACGACGTCCTGACCGTGCCGGCGGCGCTGGTCGTAGGCCACAATCGCCGGCATCGCCGCGAAGAGGTCGATCGCCTTGGCCATGTTGGCCTCGCGCGAGGAGTCCTCGGCGAGCGGGTGCCGTGCGCCCATGACGGAGGCTGCCGTGCGGCAGACGTCCATCGGGTGCGACGTGGTGGGCAGCGCGTCCACCACTTGTTTCACGACCGGATCGATGGGACGGCCGGCGCGTTCCCGTGCGGTGAACTCGGCCAGCTGCTCCGCGGTGGGCAGTTCGCCGTTCCAGAGCAGGTAGGCGACTTCCTCGAAGCTGCACTTGGCTGCCAGTTCCTGGACGGGGTAGCCGCGGTAGAGCAGCGAGTTGGTGTCCGGGTTGACCTTGGAGACCGCGGTGTAGTCCACCACGACGCCGGCGAGGCCCTTCTTAATGTCCTGTTCAGCCATGCTGAAACTCCTTTGTTCCTAACGCCTGTATACCGGCACGTGCCGGCGGTTCCATGCGGGGCTTACTGACCTGGGATATGGAAATTAAAGACTCCGGTATCGAATCGGTTGTAAGCCTCATAATCAACGAGATCGTACAAACGCGCACGGGTCAGCATGCTCCCAACCTGTGCCTCTTGGGTTCCGTCGGCCTTAATCGATTCCAGAGTACGCTCCGCAGCCCCCATGGCACTACGGAGAAGGGTGACCGGATAGATCACCATGTTGACGCCGACCCCAGCGAGCTCGTCCACCGTGAACAGGGCGCTCTGGCCGAATTCGGTCATGTTGGCCAGGATCGGGACGTCGACGGCGTCGCGGATCGCCTGGAATTCGCTCAGGTCCTTCATGGCCTCCGGGAAGATCGCGTCGGCCCCGGCCTCTACGAGGGCCTTGGCCCGGTCCTGGGCGGCCTGGAGACCGTCGGTGGCCCGGATGTCAGTCCGGGCCATGATCAGGAAGTTCGGGTCGCGGCGGGCGTCGGCCGCGGCGCGGATCCGCTTGGTCGCGGTCTCGAGGTCCACCACGTTCTTGCCGTCGAGGTGGCCGCAGCGCTTCGGATTGAACTGGTCCTCGATGTGGCAGCCGGCCAGGCCGGCGTTCTCGAGTTCCTGGACGGACCGTGCCACGTTCATCGGCTCGCCGAAGCCCGTGTCGGCGTCCACGATGGACGGCAGGTCGGTCATCCGGGCGATCTGCCCGGCCCGGGTGGCGACCTCGGTGAGCGTGGTCAGTCCGATGTCCGGCAGGCCGAGGTCGTTGGCCAGGACGGCGCCGGAAATGTAGACGCCGGCGAAGCCCTTTTCCTCGATCAGCCGGGCCGAGAGCGGGTTGAACGCGCCCGGGAACTGCTGGATGGTGCCGGAGGCCAGGAGCTCCCGGAACCGGATCCGCTTCTGCTCCGGCGTGGTCTTCGAGTACAGCATTAGAAGAGTCCCTTCGGGGCGGCGGCGAGGTCGATCACGCCGTCGGCCGCCTGGATGTTCAGCTGGTCAAGCTCACCGGCGGCGAGCTCCGGAAGCCGCGCGGCGGCGGCGAGGAAGCGCTCGATCTCCTCGTCGGCCACGAGGCCGGCGGCGAGGGTGCGGAACTTGTTGACGTACTGCTCCCGCGCGAAGGGCCGGGCACCCAGCGGGTGGGCGTCGGCGACGGCGATCGACTCCGTGATGACGGTGCCGTCCTTGAGCGTGATGACCACGGTGCCGCCGAACGCCTTCTCGGCGATGTCCAGGGAGTGGTAGCGGCGGGTCCATTCCGGGTCCTCGACCGTGGTGACCTTGTGCCAGAGTTCCACAGTGTCCGGGCGGGCGGCGCGTTCCGGGGCATAGGAATCGACGTGGTGCCACGCGCCGTCCTGCAGGGCGACGGTGAAGATGTACGGGATGGAGTGGTCCAGGGTTTCGCGGCTGGCCGTGGGGCTGTACTTCTGCGGGTCGTTGGCGCCGGAGCCGATCACATAGTGCGTGTGGTGGCTGGTCTTGATCAGCACGGAGTCGACGTTGGCCGGGTCCGTGACCTCGGGGTGCTCGCCGTGCAGCTTGCGCGCCAGGTCGATCCACGCCTGCGCCTGGTACTCGGCCGAGTGCTCCTTGGTGTAGGTGTCCAGGATGGCGCGCTTGGCCTCGCCGGCCTCGGGCAGAGGCACCATGTACGAGGCGTCCGGGCCATCGAGCATCCAGGCGATCACGCCGTCTTCGCCCTCGTAGATCGGCACGGGGGAGGTCTGGCCGCGCATGGCACGGTCCGCGGATTCGACGGCCATCTTGCCGGCGAACGCGGGGGCGTGCGCCTTCCAGGTGGAGATTTCGCCCTTGCGGGACTGCCGGGTGGCGGTGGTGGTGTGCAGGGCCTGGCCGACGGACTGGAAGATGGTCTCGACGTCGAGACCCAGCAGGGTGCCGATGCCGGCCGCCGCGGAGGGGCCGAGGTGGGCCACGTGGTCGATCTTGTGCTTGTGCAGGCAGATGGCCTTGACCAGGTTGACCTGGATTTCGTAGCCGGTGGCGATTCCGCGGATCAAATCATGTCCACTGGAGCCGACGTGCTGGGCGACGGCGAGGATCGGCGGAATGTTATCGCCCGGGTGGGAGTAATCCGCGGCCAGGAAGGTGTCGTGGTAGTCGAGCTCACGGACCGCGACGCCGTTGGCCCAGGCGGCCCACTCCGGGGCTACGCGCTCTTCGATGCCGAAGACCTTCGATCCCTTGCCGCCGGTGGTCGGGCCGTGGGTGAGGGCCTGGGCCCGGGCCGCGACGATGGGGGCACGGTTCAGCGAGGCGATCGCCACCGAGGCGTTGTCGATGACGCGGTTGATCACCATGTCGGTGACGTCAGCGGTGACGTCCACGGGATCCGCGGCGACCTTGGCGATCTTGTAGGCAAGCTGGTCCTCGCGGGGCAGGTTTTCCTCGCTCTTGTAAACGCGGACGTGGTGTTCCTTGACCATGGTGCTCCTTCTAGTGAGGTGTGTGCGTGGCTTTGACGTGGGAAAGGCTGCGGTGCAGGTGAAGCGTGGTGGCGGCCTCGGCCAGCCGCGGGTTGCCGGCGGCGATTGCCTCGGCGATCGCGGCGTGCTCGGCAGCGGCGGCGGTGAGCCGGGCGGCGTCGTCGGCGGCCAGACGCCGGACGCGCACGAGGTGGACGCGGAGGCTGCGCATGGCCTGGACGAGGTAGGCGTTGGAGATCGCGGCGTCGATGGCCGCGTCCAGCCGCCCGACGAGCTCGTAGTACTCATGCAGGGCCGGGTCCTCGCCGCCGATCAGTTCCGGGGCTTCGATCAGCTCGCGCCGGAGCTGGTCGAAGGTGGCCCGGTCGCCGCGCTCGGCGGCCAGGGCGGCAGCCTTCCCTTCGAGGGTTTCGCGCAATTCGAACAGTTCGTCGATGTCGTCCAGCGAAATATCGGTCACGACGACGCCGCGGCCGCCCGCCGTCGTCGTCAGCCCTTCGGCCGTGAGCCGGCTCAGGGCCTCGCGCAGCGGGGTTCGCGAGATGCCCAGACGCTCCGACTGTTCCACCTCCGCGAGGACTGTGCCGGGCAGGAGGCGCCATTCGATGATGTCGTCGCGCAATGCCGCGTAAGCCCTATCGCTGGCTCGCATCCTGCCTCCTTCGCTGCTGGGCCCTTTGGGGGTGGCCACAAACCAGTGTATACACGCAAGGGCACTTTGCCCAGTAGTCGGCGGATAAAGCGCAGAAATCAGTCGTTCTTGTATACATAAGCCTTGTGGTGGCCGTCCGCCACGGTTTACTATGGGCTGCATCACACCGTCGTGGACAGGATGTATCTCATGGTCACCAAGAGCTACCGGGACGCCTACAAACGTAGCCTCGAACAGCCCGCAGAGTTCTGGCTGGACGCTGCCCGGGGGATCTCCTGGTCCACCCGGCCCCAACAGGCCCTCGATGCCAGCAGGGCGCCGCTCTACGACTGGTTTCCGGATGGCGTCCTGAACACGTCCTACAACGCGCTCGACCGGCACGTGGCGGAGGGCAGGGGCGCACAGGACGCCCTGATCTACGACTCCGCCATGCTCGGCACGCAGAAACGCTTCAGCTATGCCGAACTGACGGAGCTTGTGGCCCGGTTCGCCGGTGTCCTGCGCCGCAGCGGGGTCGGCAAGGGCGACCGTGTGGTGATCTACATGCCGATGATCCCCGAGGCCGCCATCGCGATGCTGGCCACGGCCCGGCTCGGCGCCGTGCACTCCGTGGTATTCGGCGGCTTTGCCCCGAAAGAGCTCGCCGCCCGCATCCGGGACGCCGCCCCCGCGGCCGTGGTGACGGCGTCGGGCGGTATCGAACCCACGCGCCGGATTGAATACCTGCCCGCCGTCGCGGAGGCCCTCGGCATCGCCGGCGCCCCGGACACCCCGGTGCTGGTCAAGGCCAGGGAGGGCTTCGCAGCGTCGGTGACCGACCGCCCCGGGTGGCTCGACTGGGACACCGAGATGGCTTCCGCCGAGCCCGCCGCGCCTGTCGATGTGAAGGCGTCTGATCCCCTCTACATCCTCTACACCTCGGGCACCACGGGCGCGCCGAAGGGCGTGGTGCGGGACAACGGCGGCCATGCCGTGGCCCTGAGCTGGACCATGGCGAACATCTACGACGTCGCACCCGGCGACGTCATGTGGACGGCCTCGGACGTCGGCTGGGTGGTGGGGCACTCCTACATCGTGTACGGGCCGCTCCTGGCCGGCGCCACCACGGTGCTGTACGAGGGAAAACCGGTGGGGACCCCCGACGCCGGCGCATTCTGGCGGGTGATCCAGGACCACAAGGTCAACGTGCTGTTCACCGCGCCCACCGCTCTGCGGGCCATCCGGAAAGCCGACCCCGAGGCGCAGCTGCTCAAGAACTACGACATCTCCAGCCTGCGCACGCTCTTCGCCGCCGGCGAGAGGCTGGACACCGACACCTTCCACTGGGCCTCCCGGGTCCTCGGCGTCCCCGTGGTGGACCATTGGTGGCAGACCGAGACGGGCTGGGCCATCTGTGCCAACCCGCGCGGCCTGGGCGGGCTGCCGATCAAGGCAGGATCGCCCAGCGTCCCGATGCCCGGCTTCAGGCTCAACGTCGTCGACGGCGGGGGCGAGGACGTCGAGGCCGGCACGGAAGGAAACATCGTCCTGGAGTTGCCGCTCCCGCCGGGCACCCTGACTACGCTCTGGCGCAACGACGAACGCTACATTTCCTCCTACCTCCAGGCATTCGAGGGCTACTACGCCACGGGCGACTCCGGCTACCGGGACGAAGACGGCTATCTCTTTGTCATGGGCCGCACCGATGACATCATCAACGTCGCCGGACACCGGCTCTCCACCGGCGCCATGGAACAGGTGATCGGCCAGCACCCCGCCGTCGCGGAATGCGCCGTGATCGGCCTCGCCGACCCGCTCAAGGGCCAGCGGCCCAGCGGCTACGTGGTGCTCAAATCCGGGGTGGACATCCCGGAAGAGATCCTGGTCAAGGACCTCATCGCCCTGGTCCGGCGGGACATCGGCGCCGTGGCCGACTTCAAGCACGTCACCGTGGTGGAGGCCCTGCCCAAGACCCGCTCGGGAAAGATCCTGCGCAAGACCATGCGCCAGATCGCCGACGGCGACGAGTACGTGGTGCCGTCCACGATCGAGGACGCCGGCGTGATTGATCGGCTGCTGGGAACTCTGCGCCCCGCCGCTGCCGACTGACGGGCGAGCCCGCATCACGCAGGGCAGGCTTTTGGGCTCCTCCGCAGGCCCTTCGTAAGGCACGACGGCGGGAATCCGCCGTCGTGCCGAAATAGTCATCCCGAAACTCTGCGCTGCGTGATGCCCGGTGGGGGAGCGGCCGCGGGGCAGTGCTGGTTATGGCCGCGCCGCTGCCGGCGGACGGTTCCAGCGGTATTCGTTCTCCGGGCGGCCGGGAGTGCCGTAGCGTGCGGCGCGGGAAACTGTGCCGGCGTCGGCAAGGTACTCGAGGTAGCGCCGCGCGGTGACTCTGGACATGCCGAGTGCCGCCATGACCTCGCTGGCTGACACCGCCCCGGACTGCCGCTCGATGAAGTCCTTGACGGATTCCAGCGTGGAGACGGACAAGCCCTTGGGCAGCGACACTTCGGAAGGGGCCCGCAGGCTCGCAAATGCCTGGTCCACATCACTTTGGGAGGCGCCGGCCCCGGGCTTTCCCGTCCGGGGGCCGGCGAGCTGTTCCCGGAACAGCCGGTAGCTGGCGAGTTTGTCCGCGAACGTGGCGTAGGTGAAGGGCTTGATCAGGTACTGGACCACGCCCGTGGCCACCGCGCTGCGGACGATGTTCAATTCCCGCACGGCGGTGATGGCGATGATGTCCGCGAAGAGTCCGGCCGCCCGCATGCGGCGTGCGATGTCCAGCCCGTGCAGGTCCGGGAGGTTCATGTCCAGCAGCACCAGCTCCACCGGGTTGCCCGCCGCCGCAAAGTCCGTGAGCAGGCGCAGGGCGGACTGCCCGTCGGGCGCGGTGCCGGCCAAGGTGAAACCGTCAAGCCGCTCGATGTAGGCGGCGTGCGCCGCGGCGGCGATGGGCTCGTCTTCGACGACGAGCACCCGGATGTCGCTCATGGCTGTTCCTCTGTTGTGACCGGCGGTGTTGTAACCGGCAGCGTGACGCGGAATAGAGCTCCGGCGGGGCTGGTGATTGTCATGGTACCGCCCAGTCGATGCACGGCCTGGCGGACCAGGGCCAGGCCCAGGCCCCGCCCGAAGGGTCCCGGCGTCTTTGTGCTGAAGCCGTGCCGGAAGACGTCGTCCACGGCCGCGGGGTCAATTCCCGGTCCGCTGTCCTCCACCGTGATCTCGAGGGCGGCCCCGGTGGTCACGACGGACAGCTCCACGAGCCTGGGAGGCGGTGCCTCGGCCGCGGCGTCGATCGCGTTGTCCAGCAGGTTCCCCAGGATAGCCACGAGGTCCTGCACGGCGAGCCCTGTCACGGCCGTGGATCCGCTGGTGTTGAGGGTCAGTTCGACGCCGCGTTCGTGCGCTTCGGCCGCCTTGCCCATGATCAGGGCGCCGAGTACCGGTTCCTCGATGGAACCCACCAGGTCATCGGTCAGGCGCTGGCTCAGTTCCAGGTCCTTCGTGGCGAAGTCGAGTGCCTCGGGGGCCCGCCCCAGTTCCATCAGGGAGACGATCGTGTGGAGCCGGTTGGCGTGCTCGTGGGTCTGGGCGCGCAGGGCGTCTGAGAGCGTACGCATCGTTTCCAGTTCGCTGCCGAGGGATTCAATTTCGGTCCGGTCCCGGATGGTTGCCACCGTCCCGTAGACGTGGGCGCCGTGGACGGGGGCGCCGGCAGCCGCTCTCCGCTGGCGGCCCGCGGCCGATGCAGGGCCAACCGCCGGCCCCTGGTTTACCACCAGGACCCGGGATCCGGTCAGGTGGATCTCATCGAGGGCGGTCCGTCCTGATTCGA
This sequence comes from Arthrobacter sp. H-02-3, assembly GCF_003097355.1. Taxonomy (GTDB): domain Bacteria; phylum Actinomycetota; class Actinomycetes; order Actinomycetales; family Micrococcaceae; genus Arthrobacter; species Arthrobacter humicola. Next base: position 87,868 of record NZ_PYUI01000015.1, on the reverse strand, counting down.
AGAGTTCCTTGAGGCTGGGTGCAAGCGGCATATCCGAGAGGGACGGCGCCGTCTGGCGCCCGCGTCCTGCGGTGCCGGCAGCGGGATGGCCGTCGGAAGACTGCTTAGGCAGCCCCAGCAGCTCGGCGGCCTGGTCGTTGTACATCACCACTTTGCCCTTGGGATCGATCAGGATCACGCCCTCACGCACCGAATGCAGCACCGATTCGTAGTAGGCGAAGAGCTGGCCCAATTCCTCGGGACCCCAGCCGCGGGTCACCCGGCGCAGGTACCGCCCCAGGAGCCACGACGCCACAGAACCGACCACCAGCAGCGCCAGGGCAATGGCCAGCAGCGCCGGCAGCCTGCTGGAGACCGCCACATCCACCGTCCGGACGGTCACGCCCGCGGCCACGAGCGCCCGGACCTTGCCGTCGGCATCCTTGACCGGGGCGATGGTGCGCACCGACGGGCCGAGGGTGCCGGCCACGACCTCCGTGAACACCCGTCCGCTGAGGGCCTCATCGATCGACCCGATATAGGGCTTGCCCAGTTCCTCGTCCCGGGGATGCGTCCACCGGGTCCGGTCCGGCGCCATGATCGTGATGAAATCCGCGTCGGCATCGTTCATGACCTTCAAGGCATACGGCTGGAGTAGGGCGGACGGGTCGGCGGCGCTCGCCGCCTGCACGACGAAGGGAGCGTCCGCCACCGCGGTGGCAATGCCTTCCATCCGGCGTCCGGCCTCGTCGTAGGCATGATCGCGGGCGTCGACGAAGGTGGCCGTTCCCACGATCGCCGTCAGCGCCACGATGAACAGCAGTTGGGCCACAAACAGCCTCCGCGCGATGCTCCAGCGGTGGATCATCAACACCTTCCATGACCAATATGAACGCAAGGGTGATGTGCGTCACCCCGTCATCAATGATGGGTTACACACACGAACGGCCGCGAGGACCACAGCCGGGACCGCGCGAAAGTCCAGCCTATCCAAGGAGAACACCATGGCCTCTCAACGAGGAGAGTCAGTAGCACCGGCGGCAACGCCGGCCAAGAAGCGCAAGGGGCTCGATAAGTCCCACTACCTGTACATTGCAGTCATCGTCGCCGTGATCGCAGGTGCCCTCGTCGGGCTGCTGTTCCCCGAGGCCGCCAAATCCCTCAAGCCGCTGGGTGACGGTTTCATCAAACTCATCAAGATGATGATCGGCCCGGTGATCTTCTGCACCATCGTCCTGGGCATCGGCTCGATCGCCAAGGCCGCCACCGTCGGCAAGGTCGGCGGCTTGGCCCTCATCTACTTCATGGTGATGTCCACCTTCGCCCTGGCCATCGGCCTGGTCGTCGGCAACCTGATCCATCCGGGCGCGGGCCTCAACCTCGCCCCCTACGATCCGAACAAGAAGGCGGCCGTCGACAGCACCGTCGACTTCCTGCTAGGCATCATCCCGGGCGACATCCCCGTCCTGCCGACCCTCCTCGCCGCGATCCTGGTGGGCTTCGCCCTGCAGAAGATGGGCCCGCAGGGAGCCCCGATCCTCAAAGCCGTCGGCTACGGACAGGCCCTGGTGTTCCGCATCCTCATCATGATCATGTGGCTGGCCCCGGTCGGCGCCTTCGGTGCGATCGCCTCCGTCGTCGGTGCCACCGGCGTGCAGGCCATCTTCAGCATGTTCACGCTCATGGCCGCCTTCTACATCACCTGCGCACTGTTCATCGTGGTGATCCTCGGTGGCCTGCTCAAGGTGGTCGCAGGCGTCAACATCTTCCGGCTCATGAAGTACCTGGCCCGTGAGTACCTGCTGATCTTCTCCACCTCATCCTCGGAAGCTGCGCTGCCCCGCCTGATCGCGAAGATGGAACACCTCGGTGTGTCCAAGCCGGTCGTGGGCGTGACGGTTCCCACCGGCTACTCCTTCAACCTGGACGGCACGGCCATCTACCTGACCATGGCATCGCTCTTCGTCGCCAACGCCATGGGCACGCCCCTGGACCTGGGCGCCCAGATTTCGCTGCTGATCTTCATGATCATCGCCTCGAAGGGCGCCGCCGGTGTCACCGGTGCCGGTCTCGCCACCCTGGCCGCCGGACTGCAGGCACATGCCCCGCAGCTGCTGGGCGGCGTGGGCATGATCGTGGGCATCGACCGATTCATGTCCGAGGCCCGGGCACTGACCAACTTCACCGGCAACGCCGTGGCCACCGTGCTGATCGGCACCTGGGTCAAGGAGATCGACGGCGGCCGGGTGGACCGCGTGCTTGCCGGTGCCGAGCCGTTCGACGAAGAGACCATGATCGCCGGCCACGGCCCGGCCCCGGAGCCGCAGGCCGAGCCGGTCCCGACCGCCCCGGCCTACGCGTAGCCGGGTACGCCTGACCCGCCAATCACGGAATACTGCCCGGACGCCCACCAGCGTCCGGGCAGTTTCTTTACCGCTGCGGACCGGGGGTCCCGCCACGGCGGCCCGGCGTCCCGCTCGACGCTGCCATTCCATTTCCGGCAGTAACCTTCGACTTCTACCGGAAGGTCAAGGCTCAGATGACGGCGGTTGTCAAGGTCCGCCGAATACCGTGTCGGGCGCTGTAACCTTGGGAGGAAACACGCTCGGCTCCGGAGCCTAGTCCGGGAGCTTGGCGAGCAATACCGAGCACGACAATCACCGTCATCGAAAGTGTGGATAGATACGTGAGCAGCGAACAGGGTTCAGCAACTCTGGAAGGCACCGAACTCGATCTGGAAGACGCCGTCATGGGCCCCACCGGGCGCCCCCAACGCGACTTTCCGGAGCCCGCGCCGCTGTCCTCCCACGGCCCTGCGCGGGTTATCGCCATGGTGAACCAGAAGGGCGGAGTGGGTAAAACCACGTCCACCATCAACCTCGCCGCCGCCCTGGCCGAATACGGCCGCCGCGTGCTCCTGGTGGACTTCGATCCGCAGGGTGCCCTGTCCGCAGGCCTGGGCACCAACCCGCACGAGCTCGACCTCACCGTCTACAACGTGCTGATGGACCGCAAGGTGGACATCCGCGACGCCATCCAGAAGACCGGTGTGGAGAACGTGGATCTGCTGCCGGCCAACATCGACCTCTCCGCCGCCGAAGTGCAGCTGGTCAACGAGGTCGCCCGCGAGCAGGTCCTGGACCGTGCACTGAAGAAGGTGGAGGACGACTACGACGTCGTCCTGATCGACTGCCAGCCCTCGCTCGGGCTCCTGACCGTCAACGCGCTCACCGCCGCCCACGGCGTCATCATTCCGCTGATCTGCGAATTTTTTGCCCTGCGCGCCGTCGCGCTGCTCGTGGAAACCATCGACAAAGTCCAGGACCGGCTCAACCCGCGACTGCAGGTGGATGGCGTCCTCGCCACGATGTACGACGCCCGGACCCTGCACGGACGCGAGGTGATCGCCCGCCTCGTCGAGGCCTTCGGCGACAAGGTTTTCGAAACCGTCATCAAGCGCTCCATCAAGTTTGCCGACGCCACGGTGGCGGCCGAACCCATCACCACCTACGCGGGCAACCACGTCGGTGCAGACGCCTACCGCCGCCTGGCCAAAGAGTTGATTTCGCGCGGCGGCGCGCCCTAGCCAGGAACATGGCAGGCGCCTTCTCTCCGCCGGCGGAGCTCGACATGCCCGTGCAACCCGCGGATCCGGCAGTTGCTGCGGTTCCGGAAGTTGCTGAGGTCCCGGCAACGCCGGAAGGCCCGGACGGCCCCGCCGGGAAGAAGCCCGGATTCGAAGTGCGCCTCGTTAACTTTACCGGTCCCTTCGACCTCCTGCTCGGCCTGATCTCCAAGCATCAGCTGGACATCACCGAGGTGGCGCTGTCCACCGTCACTGACGAATTCATCAAGTACATCAGGGGCCTGCAGCGGCTGGGGGAGGAGTGGGCCCTCGATGAGGCCAGCGAATTCCTGGTGATTGCGGCCACCCTCCTGGACCTCAAGGCGGCCCGGCTGCTGCCCGCGGGCGAGGTCGAGGACGAGGAGGACATCGCCCTGTTGGAGGCCCGCGACCTCTTGTTCGCGCGGCTGCTGCAGTACAAGGCCTTCAAGCAGGTGGCCGGCATGATCGGCTCGACCCTCGAGCTCGAAGCCCGGCGCTTCCCCCGGCAGGTAGCCCTGGAGGGGCACTTCGCGGCCCTGTTGCCGGAATTGCTTTGGCGGCACACCCCGGAGCAGTTCGCCGGTTTGGCCGAAGCCGCCCTCAAGCCCAAGGAAGCGGCCCCCACTGAAGTGGGCCTGGCGCACCTGCACGGCACGCCCGTGAGCGTCAAGGAACAGGCCGAGCTGCTGGGAAACAGGCTGCGGCTGGGCACGCCGCTGACGTTCCGGGCGCTGATCGCCGACGCCGAATCCACCCTGGTGGTGGTGGCGCGGTTCCTGGCGCTGCTGGAGCTGTTCCGCGACCGCGCAGTGGGCTTTGACCAGCTGCTGCCGCTCGGGGACCTGACCGTGCACTGGACGGCCGATTCCCACGGGTGGAGCAGCGAAAATCTGAGTGAAGAATATGAGGACCAGCCGTGAACGAACGACTCCCTGAGGCGCCGCGGGGCGAAGCCGAAGACGCCGGACCGGACGCGGGGCCCGAAGCAGGGCCGGACACGGGACCCGACCTCGCCAGCCTGCCCGGCGGCGCCCGCGCGGCCCTCGAAGCTGTCCTGATGGTGATCGACGAGCCGGCCACCCCCACGGCCCTGGCGGCCGGACTGAACCTGACGGTCGACGTCGTCGACTCCCTGCTGGCTGAACTGCAGCGGGAGTATAACGGCTATACTGTTAATGCCCCGGATGCGGTCGTCGCCAGCCAGACCAGTAGCAACACTGGCAATACTGACGGCAACAATGCCGCCCCCCGGGGTTTTGAATTGCGGAATATCGCCGGAGGCTGGCGGATCTATTCCCGTGCGGAGTTCGCCGAGATCGTGGGCGGGTTCGTGCTGGAGGGCCAAACAGCCAGGCTGACGCAGGCGGCGCTCGAAACGCTCGCCGTCATCGCTTACCGCCAGCCCGTTTCAAGGGCGCGGGTGTCTGCAATTCGAGGAGTCAATGTTGACTCTGTCGTGCGGACGCTGACGCAGCGTGGGCTGATCGAGGATTCGGGAACCGATCCCGAGTCCGGAGCAATCCTGTACCGGACGACATCGTATTTCCTTGAGCGGATGGGAATCGGCTCGACGGCTGAATTGCCGCAGCTTTCCCCCCACCTTCCAGGCTTGGAAGGCATCGAGGAGTTTTACGACGCAGGAAGAATGTAAGCAGTATCAGTGCAGGCAAACGCCTGCACACGAGTATCCACCGGGCAGAACAATTTGCCCGGCCGGCGGGTGTTGTCGGGAGACAGCGGCCGCAGGCCACCAACGTAAGGACGGGTCATGACACAGGCGGGACGCCAGGGTTCACCACGTAACAGTTCGGGACGCAACAGCGCCGGACAAAGCAGTGCCGGACGCAGCAGCGCCGGTCAAGGCAAGACCGGCCAGGGCGGCACCGGCCGCGGCCCGGTCCAGGGCGGCGCCCCGCGCGCAGCCGGCGGCAAGGGAGGCCGTGACTTCTCCAAGGGTGGCGGCGACCGCCCCTTCAAGCACCCCAAGCCTCGCGAAGAGGCCTTCATCGATCCGGACCTGCAGGCTCCCGGCGCCCCGGCGTCCCGGCCGGCCTCCGGTGACTGGAAGTCGAAAGGTCCGACCGGCACGGGCGCGGCCCGCAAGCCCGGAGCCAGGAAGCCCGGTTTCGGCAAGGAGCCCGGCACTCCCGGTGCGCTCAAGCCCAAGCCGCGCACCGGCGCCGCCAGGGCTGCCGGCCCCCGCGCCTTCGGCAGCGAACGTTTCGGCCAGAACCTCGGACCGGTGCGTAAGCCCGCCCGCAACCGCGGACCGCGCCGCGAGGTGCCTCAGTCTGAGCTGCACGACGCCGACGGCATCCGCCTGCAGAAGGTCATGGCCTCCGCCGGCGTCGCCTCGCGGCGTGTCTGCGAGGAAATGATCGCCGAAGGCCGCGTCGAGGTCGACGGCCACGTCGTCACCGAGCTCGGCATGCGCGTTGACCCGAAGACCGCCGTGATCCACGTCGACGGCCTGCGAATCCAGCTGGACGAGAACATGGTCTACATGGTCTTCAACAAGCCCAAGGGCGTTGTCTCCACCATGGAGGACCCGGACGGCCGCCCCTGCGTCAGCGACTTCGTGCGCAACCACCATGGCGAACGCCTCTTCCACGTGGGCCGTCTCGACGTCGCCACCGAAGGGCTGCTGCTCTTGACGAACGACGGCGAACTCGCCAACCGCCTGACGCACCCCTCCTACGAAGTGCCCAAGACCTACCTCGTGCAGGTCCGCGGTCCGTTCCCGCAGGGCATTGGCGCCGAACTCAAAGCTGGCGTCGAGCTCGAAGACGGCATCGCCTCGGTGGATTCCTTCAAGCTCGTGGACTCGACTCCGGGCCACGTGCTGATTGAGGTCGTGCTGCACTCGGGCAAGAACCGGATCGTCCGGCGCATGTTCGACGCTGTCGGCTTCCCCGTGCTGCGCCTGGTCCGCGTCAAGGTTGGTCCCATCGGGCTGGGCGACCAGCGCCAGGGCAGCATTCGCAACCTCGGCAAGCAGGAAGTCGGCCACCTACTGGCATCTGTGGGGCTGTAGGCATGTCCGCCTTTCGCATGCACGGCCGCGGACACCTCAACGGTCCGGTGGTCGTTCTGGGCGCCGGGCTCCTGGGCACCAGCATCGGGCTGGGGCTGCGGGGGCGCGGCGTTGCCGTGTTCCTCTCGGACCCTTCGCCCACCAACCAGGCCGTCGCCGTCGACATCGGCGCCGGCCTGCCGTTGGCGCGCCTTGACGGGGAACAGCCGGAGCTCGTCGTGGTAGCTGCGCCGCCGGACGTCACGGCCGACGTCGTGGCCAAAGCGCTGCAGGACTACCCGGACGCCGTCGTGGTGGACATCGCGAGCGTGAAGGCAAGTATCCTGGCCGACCTCCGCGGTCGCGGAGCCGACCTGGGCCGCTACGTGGGTACCCACCCGATGGCCGGCCGCGAGAAATCCGGCCCCGTCGCAGCCCGCGGCGAGCTGTTCACATCCATGCCGTGGGTTGTGTGCCCGGGGGAAGAAACGCTGCCGGAGTCCCTGCAGGTGGCGCGTGCGCTGGCCGTCGACCTTGGCGCCGTCGTGTCCGAATTCGCCGCCGACGAACACGACGAAGCCGTGGCGCTGGTGTCCCACCTGCCGCAAGTGATGTCCTCGCTCGTGGCCAGCCGACTGCAGGGCACCCCCCTGCACGCGCTGTCTCTGGCCGGAAACGGCCTGCGGGACGTCTCCCGGATCGCCGCGAGCGATCCAACGCTCTGGGTCCAGATCCTGGGTGCGAACGCGGACAAGGTGGTTGCGATCCTGCACGGGGTCCGCGAGGACCTCAACCGGCTGATCGCCACGCTGGAGGCACCGACCGCCCCCGGTGCCCGGCTGGACCTTGCCCAGCTGATCAGCGAAGGCAACGCCGGCCAGTCCCGGATTCCGGGCAAGCACGGCGGACCCCCGCAGGCCTACTCGTGGCTGACGGTCCTGGTGGACGACACGCCGGGCCAGATCGCGAAGCTCCTGACGGAGATCGGCGAGATCGGCGTCAACGTCGAGGACCTGCGTCTCGACCACTCCTCGGGACAAAACGTGGGCATGGTGGAAATTTCCGTCCTGCCGAACAAGCACGACCTCCTGATAGAAGCCCTTAACGACCGTGGATGGCGGGTACTCCAGTAATGACCCAGGAACTCATCGAGACAGTGACCGTGGTCCGCCCCGGAAAAAGCCTTGTGGTCGCCATCGACGGCCCCTCCGGCTCCGGCAAGTCCAGCGTCAGCAAAGAGGTGGCCCGACGGCTCAAGCTGGCCTACCTCGACACCGGTGCGATGTACCGCGCCCTGACATGGTTCTGCCTGCAGAACGGCACGGACCTGGAGGACCGCGCCGCCGTGGAGGCCGCGTCCAAGGCCCTGCCGCTGGAGGTCAGCACGAGCCCGCAGGAAGAATATGTCCGCGTCGGCGGTGACGACGTCACGCTCGCCATCCGCGAGCCCGCCATTTCCGCCGCTGTCAGCGCCGTCGCCACCACCCTGGGCGCGCGCACGGAGCTGATCCGCCGGCAGCGCGAACTGATCGAAAAGCACCACCGCCGCATGGTGGTGGAGGGCCGGGACATCACCACCGTCGTCGCGCCCGGGGCCGAGGTGCGGATGCTGCTCACCGCCAGCGAAGAAGCGCGGCTGCGCCGCCGCGGCATCCAGCTGGGCGGGAGCCAGAATGCCGAGCAGCTGGCGGCCCAGGTCACCCGCCGCGACGCCAAGGATTCCACCGTGGTGAACTTCACCACGGCCGCCGACGGCGTCGTCACCCTGGATTCCTCGGACCTGGACTTTGACGAGACGGTTCAGGCCGCCCTCGACATCGTGGACACCGTCATCAACCACCCGGCCGTCAAGCCAAGCGTCGTCCAGCCAAACAGCGTCCAGCACAGGGCCGCCCACGTTGACTGACGGGCGCACCGGAACGCCGGCGACACTGCAGGCCTCCCTGCCCGGCCGCTGGACGACGGCGTGGAGTCGGCCCGTGGGCTGGCTCCTGGACCACATCGTCTACCGCACCTCGGTGACGGGCCGGTCCAACGTCCCGGCCACCGGACCTGTGATTTTCGCCGGCAACCACATCAGTTTCCTCGACGGGCCCGTCATGTTCGGCGCCTCGCCCCGGGCCATGCACATCCTCGTCAAGCAGGAGATGTTCACCGGGTTCCTCGGCCGGGTGCTCACGGCGTCGGGCCAGCTGCCCGTCGACCGCCGAGGCGGCCGTGCGGCGCTGACCGCGGCCCGGAGCCTGCTCGACGCCGGACGGTGCGTAGGGATTCTGCCCGAAGGCACGCGGGGGAGCGGTGCGGCGGCCGCGATCAACAACGGCGTCGCCTGGCTGGCGCTCAGCTCCGGCGCCACCGTTGTGCCCGTGTCCATCCTGGGCACAAGGATTGGCGGCGAACACCTGGACAGTGTTCCCGCACCCCGCCGCCGGCTGCATGTCAGCTTCGGCGGGGCCATCAACGTCAGCCGCAGACCCGGTGAGACCGGGCGTGTTTCAATGGACAGGGCGGGAACCGAAATCCGGGCCGCGCTGGCCCGCCATGTCCAGGACTCGATCCAAAGAACCGGGCAGCCCTTGCCCCACGCGGAATCCCCGCACCAACGTCATGAAGCAGTAGCCGGGACGCCGGCAGATCACCACCTAAGGAAAGTGCAATGAGCGATACGACTCAAACCTCCGGCAATTTCGGCGCCGGCGAAGACGAATACACGCCCACCGGCACCGACCAGGTGGCTGAGCACCTCGCCGCCCTGGACGACGATGAGGCGGAGCTCCGCGCCGCCTCCCTGCGGGCCGGCTTGGACGACTACGAGCTGGACGAGGACGATGCCGCCCTGCTGAGCGGCCACTTCGACGACGAGGACTTTGACGGTCCGGTCAAGCTCGATCCTGTCCTGGCCATCATCGGCCGGCCCAACGTCGGCAAGTCCACCCTGGTCAACAGGATCCTGGGCCGCCGCGAGGCGGTCGTCGAGGACACCCCCGGCGTCACCCGCGACCGCGTCATGTACTCGGCGCACTGGAACGGCCGCAACTTCACCGTGGTGGACACCGGCGGATGGGAACACGACGCCCGCGGCATCCACGCCCGTGTGGCAGAGCAGGCCGAGATGGCTGTGGAACTCGCGGACGCCGTCCTGTTCGTCGTCGACTCCGCCGTGGGCGCAACCGCCACCGACGAAGGCGTCATGAAGATGCTGCGCAAGTCGAAGAAGCCGGTCATCATGGTGGCCAACAAGGTCGACGACTTCGCGCAGGAAGCCGACTCCGCAACCCTCTGGGGCCTGGGCTTCGGCGAACCGTACCCCGTCTCGGCCCTGCACGGCCGCGGCGTGGCCGACCTCCTGGACCACGTCATGGACACGCTCCCGGAGTTCTCCACGATCGAAGGCCTTGAGCGCTCCGGCGGACCCCGCCGCGTCGCCCTCATCGGCCGCCCGAACGTCGGCAAGTCTTCCCTGCTGAACAAGCTCGCCGGTTCCGAGCGTGTGGTGGTGGATAACACCGCCGGCACCACCCGCGACCCGGTCGATGAGTTCATCGAACTCGGCGGACGCACGTGGAGGTTCGTGGACACCGCCGGCATCCGGCGGCGCCAGCACATGGCCCAGGGTGCCGACTTCTACGCCTCCCTGCGGACGCAGAGCGCGCTTGAAAAGGCCGAGGTCGCCGTCGTGCTCCTGGCCGTGGATGAGGTGCTCAGCGAGCAGGATGTGCGCATCCTGCAGCTCGCCATCGAATCCGGCCGCGCCCTGGTGCTCGCCTTCAACAAGTGGGACCTCCTCGACGATGAGCGCCGCCGGTACCTCGAACGCGAAATCGACCAGGACCTCGCGCACGTGGCCTGGGCCCCGCGCGTCAACATCTCCGCCAAGACCGGCTGGCACAAGGACCGGCTGGTCCCGGCCCTGGACACCGCCCTGGAAAGCTGGGACAAGCGCATCCCCACCGGTCGCCTCAACGCGTTCCTCGGCGAACTCGTGGCAGCACACCCGCACCCGGTCCGCGGCGGCAAGCAGCCCCGCATCCTGTTCGGCACGCAGGCTTCCAGCCGGCCGCCGAAGTTCGTGCTCTTCACCACCGGATTCCTGGATCCCGGATACCGCCGCTTCATCACCCGACGGCTCCGCGAAACCTTCGGTTTCGAGGGCACGCCGATCGAAGTCAACATGCGTGTACGCGAAAAGCGTGGCAAGAAACGTTAATTCCGACACACCTTGCCGTGACAGCGCGAAATTGTCACAGGCACCCTCCGGGATCGTGTAAGCTTTTGGAGGTGGTTCGGCCGGACTGCTTGGAAGAAATCCTGGAGATAAACCAGGACGCCTTCCGGGCGGAGAACGGTGGAACCAGCGGGCTGTAGCGCAGCTTGGTAGCGCACTTGACTGGGGGTCAAGGGGTCGCAGGTTCAAATCCTGTCAGCCCGACCAACAGAAAGAACCCCGCCATTCCTGACAAAGGAATGGCGGGGTTTTCTGCTTCCCGGACTAGTTCCGTGTCCAGCCCGTGTCCAGTCCGTATTCAGGCAAGTTTTCCCAAAGGTGAGGCTCGGTAACCTGCACTCAGCATCGCAGGAACAGCGCCATCGGGGCGGCGGTCAGGCCGCATCCCGGGCCGCCGGCAACTGCAGACGAAGGATCGGGTCTTTCACCCGACATGAATACCTCGGCTGGGCGGGTAGACGAATGAACACACTGTTGCGGGCCGGCGTGATGGCCGCGCTGAATGTCTTGGTTCTGGGACTGGTCGTTGGCGCGAGTCCAGCTTCCGCGGTTACCTGCCAGCCCGGGACGCCGGCGCCCACCAACCAGTACCCGGGAAAGACCGTGGTGGCCGCCAACTTCGAGTCCGGCAGCATCACCGCCGAAGGGTTCGGAACGCCCGTCACGGGCGGGACCGGCACGGCTGGCGTCTCCTCCGCCCAGCAGCACTCCGGACTCTGTTCGGCGTACCTGCACGTGACCACCGATGCGACGTCCCTGGCCAATTTCTCGGCCCCGCTGCCGTCCGGCAGCGACGAGGTTTACACGGACGGCTGGTTCAACATCACCCGGGCCGGCCTGGCGGGCAACGATGTCCCCTATTTCAGGTTCTTCAATGGCAGCACCAGAATGCTGGATGTGTTCCGTAGCAACGACAACGGCGACCTGGTGCTGCGGGTGACGTCCCCTACCCAGGCCGGGGTATTCTCGTACCAGACGCTGTCGCCCAACGTTCAACTGGGTACATGGCACCACCTGGTCATGCACGTGGTGGCCAACGGAGGGTCCTCCACCGTGCAGGTGTGGTTCGATGACCTGCCGCTCTACTCGAGCAAGACTGTCGCCACGGGCTTTAGTGCGGTCACCCGGATACAGCTGGGCGCCGAGCACCTGCAGCAGTCCGGCGACAGTTACATCGATGATGTGGTCATCAAGGCAGGCACAGCGGGGGCGACCACCCCGCAGCTTCCCGGGACTTACACCCCGGTGCCCCCGACCAGGGCCCTGGACACCCGGAACAGCTCACCGGTGGGTGCGAATTCCGCGGTGTCGTTCCAGGTCGCGGGGGTCAACGGGATCCCTGCATCGGTTTCGGCGGTGGTGTTCAACCTGACGGTGACCCAGCCCCGGTCCGTCGGCTTCATCACGGCCTACGCCTCCGGCGCCGCGCGGCCCAATGCGTCCAACCTGAACTTCTCTGCCGGCCAGACGGTACCGAACCTGGTCACCGTCCCGGTGGGAGCCGACGGCAAGGTCGCCCTGTTCAACAGTTCCTCCGGGTCCTCCCAGCTGATCGCTGACGTGACGGGCTATTACGTCACCGGAACGCCGGCGACGGCCGGTTCCTTCAAGAGCCTCTCGCCGGCCCGGCTCCTGGACACCCGGAACTCCTCGGCAGTCGGCGCGAATTCCGCAGTCTCCTTCCAGGTCGCGGGAGCCAACGGAATCCCCGCCTCGGTCGCGGCCGTGGTGTTCAACCTGACGGTGACCCAGGCGAAGTCCCTGGGCTTCGTGACCGCGTACGCGTCCGGTGCGGCCCGGCCCAATGCGTCCAACCTGAACTTTTCCGCCGGTCAGACGGTCCCGAACCTGGTCACGGTCCCGGTCGGGTCCGACGGCAAGGTGACGCTGTTCAACAGTTCCTCGGGCACGTCCCAGCTGATCGCCGACGTCGCCGGCTACTACCTGCCCGGCACACCGACCGCGACGGGCGCCTTCAAGGCGGCCGGCCCCACCCGGATCCTGGACACCCGGAACACCGCACCCGTCGCAGCCAATACAGCGGTATCCGTCCAGGTCGCAGGCGCCAACGGCGTCACCACCGGTGCCCTGGCAGCCGTGTTCAACCTCACCGTCACCTCGCCCACGTCCTTCGGCTTCATCACCGCCTACCCGAACGGTTCCGGGCTGCCGAATGCGTCCAACCTGAACTTCTCCGCCGGACAGACCGTGCCGAACCTGGTCTCGGTGGCGCTCGGCCCGGACGGCAAAGTGTCACTGTTCAACCGGTCCTCCGGATCCGCCCAGCTCATCGCCGACCTCGCGGGGTACTTCCTCCCCTAGAAGCGCATACAAACAGTTGCCCCGCCGTTCCCGGACATGACCGGTAACGGCGGGGTTTTCTGTTGCCCGGACACTTCCGGATCGGCCTATACTTTCAGCGGCGGATAGAACAAACTGCTGCCGCCGCCACAGGTGATTGACCCGACGAAAGGCCCGTCATGAGCATCATTCCCGAAGAACTGTCCTACACCGCAGAACACGAATGGGTTTCGGCCCCCAACGCCGACGGGGTTGTGCGCGTGGGCATCACCGATTTTGCCCAGGACGCCCTCGGGGATGTCGTGTACGCCCAGATGCCCGAAGTCGGGACAACCATCAAGGCCAACGACGTCGTCGGCGAGGTCGAATCCACCAAGAGCGTCAGCGACATCTACGCCCCGGTGACGGGTGAGGTCGTGGCCCGGAACGAGTCCCTGGACACCGATTCCGCCCTCATCAACTCCGATCCCTACGGAGAGGGCTGGCTGATCGAAATCAAGCTCGCGGAGGCCGACGCGGTTGAGTCGCTGCTCAGTGCATCCGAGTATGAACAGCAGGTAGGCTAAAGACATAGGTCGTTCGGGCCGGGTCGCGGGGGAGTGTTGTTGGCATGACAAGACACAGCCCCGCCCCGCCGAAAGGCTGATTACCGGGACTGCGAGGCTTTCCCGGACGGCATGCGTTGTTTGCAGGGGGGACACCTGCAACGAATGAGGAGGACTCAATGTTTGGGCACGAACGGAACGACACCGGTGACGGTTACGGCACGGGTGGAGTGAAAGCTTCGGAGACCACGTCGATCAACCTCACTCCAGTGCGCGACGAACCCACCTTCACCCCGAAGCTCTCCGCAGAGGAGCGGGCCGCGGTCGAAGCCCTGCCCTTCGGATCGGCCCTGCTCGTGGCCCACAGCGGCCCCAACGCCGGAGCGCGCTTCCTGCTGGACTCCGACGTCACGACGGCGGGCCGCCACCCGGACGCCGACATCTTCCTCGACGACGTCACCGTGTCCCGCAGGCACGTTGAGTTCCGCCGCACCGCGCGCAGCTTTGAGGTAGTGGACACCGGTAGCCTCAACGGCACCTACGTGAACCACGACCGCGTCGACGCCGTGGAACTGAAGTCCGGCAACGAGGTCCAGATCGGAAAGTTCCGCCTCACCTTCTACCTGAGCCCTGCCCGCGCAGCAGGCAACGTCTGATTCCGGGGTAGCTGCCTGTGGCCACGGCACATGCGGATCGGCGCGGACCCCAGGTTCTGAACATCGGGGAAGTCCTGGCTCAGCTGAGCGATGACTTCCCCAGCATGACGGCGTCAAAAATCCGGTTCCTTGAGGAAAAGGGGCTCATCAACCCGCAACGGACGCCTGCCGGCTACCGGCAGTATTCCGAGAACGACGTCGAACGGCTGCGTTTCGTCCTGTCTCTTCAGCGCGACCAGTACCTGCCGCTGAAGGTCATCAAGGACTACCTGGACGCGATCGACCGCGGCGAACGGCCGGAGAACCTGCCGGCCGGCGTCACGCTCTCCCCGCGGATCGTCTCCGAAGAACTCGCCAGCGAGCTCCAGAGCCGTGCCCGCCGGCTCAGCGAGGAACAGCTCCGGGCCGAATCCGGGGCGAGCGTCCCGCTCCTGGAATCGCTCCTGAGCTACGGGCTGATCGGGCACGTCAACGGCAAGTTCGACGAGCACGCCCTGCAAGTGGCGCGGGCCTGCGTCCAGCTGGAGAGCCACGGCCTGGAGCCCCGGCACCTCCGCCCCTTCCAGGCGGCCGCCGACCGTGAATTCGGGCTGGTGGAACGCGCAGTGGCCACCCTGACCTCGCGCAAAGACGCAGCCTCCCACGCCCGGGCCGCCGAGGCAGCCCGGGAAATCAGCGACCTCTGCCTGTCACTGCACCAGGCGCTGGTCCACGACCGCATCTCAAGGATGGACATCTGATGATTGAGGTGGAGATTGTGGGCGTGCGGATTGAGCTGCCGTCCAACCAGCCGCTTGTCCTGCTCAAGGAAATCCATGGTGAGCGCCACGTGCCGATCTGGATCGGGACCCCGGAAGCCAGTGCCATCGCCCTGGCCCAGCAGGGGGTTGTCCCGCCCCGGCCGATGACCCACGACCTCCTGGTGGACGTCGTCGAAGCCTTGGGACACACCATTGTCAGCGTCAACATCGTGGCGGTGGAGGACAACATCTTCTACGGACAGCTGCAGTTCGAGAACGGAACCACCGTGAGCTCCCGCGCCTCGGATGCGTTGGCCCTGGCCCTGCGCGCCAAGTGCCGGATCTGGTGCGCCGACGCCGTCATGGACGAGGCCGGCGTCCGGATCACCGAACACGACGAGGGCGAGGACACGCATCCCGGTCCCGCCGTGGATGAGGAAGGGGAACTGCGGCGCTTCCGCGAATTCCTCGACGACGTCGAACCCGAAGACTTCGGCGGCTGAACGCCCGCCGCAGCAGGGGCCAGTGAGGCGGCTGGGACTGCTGAAACGCCTGTGACGAATGGGGTTTTTGAGACGTCTGGGGCCGATGGGAAGACCGTAAAGGTTAAAGCCGAGAATGAAACTTTCGACACGCCCGCGGAATACCCCTAACGTCTTTGACCTTGGGCCCCGGCAGGCCTAACGTCGGAGGTACAAGTTCCCATTGCATACGGTAGCCGCGCAAGTCACACTGGAAAGTGCAGCCCCGGCTGAATTACACGGATGGAATCATCATCCTGTGTCATGCAGCTATTCACATACATTGCTGCCGATGCAACTTACTCAGGGGAACTCACGACAAGGAGGGTCCACGTGAGTCCGAAAGGCGAAGCAGGCGAGCTCAAGCAGACCGCGACGGCTGGCGTTGCTGTGCCCGCCAGCGGTGCCCAAGGCCTGCTGTTCACCGAGGATCTTCCCGTTCTGGACGAAGACGCGGGCTACCGCGGCCCCACCGCCTGCAAGGCGGCCGGCATCACCTACCGCCAGCTCGACTACTGGGCACGCACGGGACTTGTTGAGCCCGCCGTTCGCGGCGCGGCCGGCTCCGGTTCGCAGCGACTCTACGGCTTCCGCGACATTCTGGTCCTCAAGGTCGTCAAGCGGCTTCTGGACACCGGCGTCTCACTGCAGCAGATCCGCACCGCCGTCGAGCACCTCCGTGAACGCGGTGTCGAGGACCTTGCACAAATCACGCTCATGAGCGACGGCGCAAGTGTCTACGAGTGCACCTCGGCCGACGAAGTGATTGATCTTGTCCAGGGCGGCCAGGGGGTGTTCGGCATCGCCGTCGGCCGTGTTTGGCGCGAGGTTGAAGGCAGCCTCGCTGCCCTTCCCAGCGAACACGCCGCGGACCAATCCTTTCCCGACGACGAACTGAGCAAGCGCCGCGCGGCGCGAAAGATCGGCTAGCGAACTCTTACAGAACAGAACTGAGGCCGCCTTCCCTCTGGGAAGGCGGCCTCAGTTCTGTCTGCTGTGGTTCTTTGTTCGGGAGCGTCGTCGCCGTGTTCAGCGCTGGCTGCGGTCGCGGACGGAGCCGGCGGTGGCCAGGCCATTGGGGTGCAGGAGGTTCTGCAACAGGGTATCGAAGAGCCCCGCCGCGTTCTTGGCCGAGTCTCCGGGCCAGTGGTGGATCGAGTGGGCGGCGCCCTGGATCTGCTGCCAGTTGGCCTGCTCCGGGATGTGCGGAGTCAGCAGCAGCTCGCCGAACATGGACTCCATCTCCGATAGCCGGAAGGCGTGCTCGGCCGAGCCGCTGCGCACCCGGTTGGCCACGATGCCGGCGGGGGACAGCTTGGGAGCGAATTCCTGCCGGAACAGTTGGATGGCGCGCATGGTGCGCTCCGTGCCGGCCACAGAAAAGAGCCCGGGTTCGGCCACCAGGGTGACCTTGTCGCTCGCTGACCACGCCATCCGGGTGAGGCCGTTCAGCGACGGCGGGCAGTCCACCAGAATGAGCTCATAGTTCTCGGCGCCGGCCAGGACAGCGGAGAGCCTGCGGAGGTCGCGGCGGCCGAGGTCGGGCCGGTCGTATATACCGGTGTAGGCCGAGCCCACGGCGACATCCAGAACGGAGGGTGAGGAGGCGGCCCGTGCAGCGCCGGCCTGCAGAGCGCCGGCGGAACTGCCGTTGATTCTGGCATGTTCCACCCAGCCGCTGGGAACCACGTTGTCCGCCAGGCGCGCGCGTCGCGGAGAGCGCAGCATCCTGCCGATATCGAGCTGATCGTCCGGGCTGACGCCCAAGGCCGTGCTGGCGTCAGCGTGCGGGTCAAGGTCGACGACGAGGGTCGGGATGCCTGCGGCCAATGCCGCCGACGCCAGTCCGGTGGTCACGGATG
The DNA here is from genome assembly GCF_003097355.1 of Arthrobacter sp. H-02-3. Lineage (GTDB taxonomy): Bacteria > Actinomycetota > Actinomycetes > Actinomycetales > Micrococcaceae > Arthrobacter > Arthrobacter humicola. The sequence goes on along the minus strand of NZ_PYUI01000015.1, from coordinate 70,419 downwards.
TCTTGCCGACACCGCCTTTGAGGCTGCTGATGCTCACTACTTGCACTTGAAAAACCAATACCTAACGCCGGTTGCCGAGACGGGGTGGTGCCGGCTCCCGCGTTCTCCGGAGCCGGGGCGTGCATGCGACACGCACCCACTCATCATATGTTGATGCTCCGACGAAACCCGTTTCATCCGGCGACGAGGACGCAGAACCCCGCAAACCGGCCGGGGCGGGAGACAAGCGAAAAGCCGCAGGCCCTGCCCAACGCCGCGTCCGTGACGGATAATGCTGTGACGGTGGCCACAATGATTTGTGTTTGCCCGCACGGGTCTTAGACACTGTGAGCACTTACCGATACGCCCGCGATGAAGCAGGAGAAGTATGTTTTCTAAGATTCTGGTGGCCAACCGCGGGGAAATCGCGATTCGCGCTTTCCGCGCGGGCTACGAGCTGGGTGCCAAGACTGTCGCCGTGTTTCCCAACGAGGACCGTAACTCGATTCACCGCCAGAAGGCCGACGAGGCGTATCTGATCGGCGAGGAGGGGCACCCGGTCCGGGCGTACCTTGACGTTGACGAGGTGGTGCGCGTAGCCAAGGAGTCCGGTGCGGACGCCATTTACCCCGGCTACGGCTTCCTCTCCGAGAACCCGCGCCTGGCCCGGGCCGCCAAGGAGGCCGGCATCACGTTCGTCGGGCCGCCGGCGGAAGTCCTGGAACTTGCAGGCAACAAGGTGGCCGCCCTCGAGGCCGCCCGCAAGGCCGGTGTCCCCGTGCTCAAGTCGAGCCAGCCCTCGAAAGACCTGGACGAACTGATCGCCGCCGCGGATGAAATCGGCTTCCCGATCTTCGCCAAGGCCGTCGCCGGCGGTGGCGGGCGCGGCATGCGCCGCGTCGACACCCGCGACGCTCTCCCGGAGGCCCTGCAGGCCGCCATGCGCGAAGCCGATGCCGCGTTCGGCGACCCCACCATGTTTCTCGAGCAGGCCGTCCTGCGCCCCCGCCACATCGAGGTCCAGATCCTGGCCGATGCCGAGGGCAACATCATGCACCTCTTCGAGCGCGACTGTTCCATCCAGCGCCGCCACCAGAAGGTCGTTGAGATCGCACCGGCCCCGAACCTCGACGAAGGGATCCGGCAGGCGCTGTACCGCGACGCCGTGAAGTTCGCGAAGGCACTGAACTACGTCAACGCCGGCACGGTCGAATTCCTCGTCGACACCGTCGGGGAGCGCGCCGGCCAGCACGTGTTCATCGAAATGAACCCGCGCATCCAGGTCGAGCACACGGTCACGGAGGAGGTTACCGACGTCGACCTCGTTCAGGCACAGCTGCGCATCGCCGCCGGCGAGACCCTCGCGGACCTGGGCCTCTCACAGGACACCGTCCAGCTCAAGGGCGCGGCGCTGCAGTGCCGCATCACCACCGAGGACCCGGCCAACGGTTTCCGGCCCGACGTCGGCAAGATCACCGGCTACCGTTCTGCCGGCGGTGCCGGTGTCCGGCTCGACGGCGGCACCGTCTACTCGGGCGCCGAGATCAGCCCGCACTTCGACTCCATGCTGGTCAAGCTGACCTGCCGCGGCCGCGACTACCCTGCCGCCGTCGCCCGCGCCCGCCGCGCCCTTGCCGAATTCCGCATCCGCGGCGTGTCCACCAACATCTCCTTCCTGCAGGCCGTCCTGGACGATCCCGACTTCGTCGCCGGGGATGTGGCCACCTCGTTCATCGACGAAAGGCCCCAGCTGCTGAAGGCGCGGGTCTCCGCTGACCGCGGCACCAAGCTGCTGACCTGGCTCGCGGACGTCACGGTCAACAAGCCCAACGGCGAACTGACGGTCCACACGAATCCGGCGGACAAGCTTCCGGCCCTCGGTGACGCCGCAGCCCGGCCGGGGTCTCGCCAGCGGCTCCTGGAGCTGGGCCCGGAAGGCTTCGCCAGGTCCCTGCGCGCCCAGGACGCCGTTGCCGTCACGGACACCACCTTCCGCGACGCGCACCAGTCCCTGCTCGCCACCCGGGTGCGCACCCGCGACCTCGTCGCGGCCGGACCGGCCGTGTCCAAGCTGCTCCCGGAGCTGTTGTCGGTCGAGGCCTGGGGCGGTGCGACCTACGACGTCGCCCTGCGCTTCCTCGGCGAAGACCCGTGGGACCGGCTCGCGGCCCTGCGCAAGGCACTGCCGAACCTCTGCCTGCAGATGCTGCTCCGCGGCCGCAACACCGTGGGCTACACGCCGTACCCGGAAGAGGTCACGGTGGCGTTCGTCAACGAGGCCGCCGCCACGGGCATCGACATCTTCCGGATCTTCGACGCCCTCAACGACGTCAACCAGATGGCCCCGGCAATCCGCGCCGTCCGCGAGACCGGCACCGCCGTCGCCGAGGTCGCCCTCTGCTACACCGCGGACATGCTGGACCCGGAGGAGACCCTCTACACCCTGGACTACTACCTGGAGCTGGCGCAGAAAATCGTCGACGCCGGGGCACACATCCTCGCGATCAAGGACATGGCCGGACTTCTGCGCCCTGCCGCCGCGGCGCGCCTTGTGACGGCCTTGCGGGAACGGTTCGACCTCCCGGTCCACCTGCACACTCACGACACCGCAGGCGGCCAGCTGGCCACGCTGCTCGCGGCCGTGGACGCCGGAGTGGACGCCGTGGACGTGGCATCGGCGTCGCTTGCCGGCACCACCAGCCAGCCCTCGGCCTCCGCCCTCGTCGCCGCACTGGCCCACACGCCGCGCGACACCGGCCTGAGCCTGGCGAACGTGTGCGCCCTGGAGCCGTACTGGGAAGCCGTCCGCCGGGTCTACGCACCGTTCGAATCCGGACTGCCGGGCCCCACCGGCCGGGTCTACCAGCACGAGATCCCCGGCGGGCAGTTGTCCAACCTGCGCCAGCAGGCGATGGCACTGGGCCTTGGCGAGCGTTTCGAGGCGATCGAGGACATGTACACCGCGGCGGACCGCATCCTGGGCCGCCTGGTCAAGGTGACGCCGTCCTCCAAGGTGGTGGGCGACCTCGCCCTGCACCTCGTGGGCCTCAACGCCGATCCCGCGGACTTCAACGAGAACCCGCAGAAGTACGATGTCCCGGATTCCGTGATCGGCTTCCTCTCCGGCGAACTCGGCGACCCGCCGGGCGGCTGGCCGGAGCCCTTCCGCACGAAGGCCCTGCAGGGCCGCACCGTGAAGGTCCGCGACGTCGAGCTCAGCGCCGAGGATAGCGCCGCGCTGCAGGGCGACTCCAAGACCCGACAGCGCACGCTCAACCGCCTGCTCTTCGCCGGTCCCACCAAGGACTACCTGAAGAGTGTTGAGTCCTACGGAAACCTTTCGGTGCTGGATACCCGCGACTACCTCTTCGGGCTGCAACGCGGTGCGGAACACGAAATCGAGCTCGAGAAGGGCGTCCGGCTGATCGCCTCCCTTGAGGCCGTCTCCGAGCCCGACGAAAAGGGCATGCGCACCGTCATGTGCACGCTCAACGGCCAGTCCCGGCCCGTCGTGGTCCGCGACCGTTCCGTGGTGAGCAACGTCAAGGCCGCCGAACGCGCCGACACCACGCAGCCGGGCCAGGTGGCTGCGCCGTTCGCCGGCGCCGTCACGCTGACCGTCAAGGCCGGCGACACGGTCAAAGCCGGCGACACCGTTGCCACGATCGAGGCCATGAAGATGGAAGCCTCCATCACGACGCCGGTGGGCGGCACCGTCTCGCGCCTCGCCGTCGGCGCGGTGGAGCAGGTCCAGGGCGGGGACCTGCTGCTCGTCGTCGAATAGCGGTAACAACGAAGGGTCCTTCCGGCAGGAGCTGGAAGGACCCTTCGTTTTTGTGGCGCGGGAGCTGCCTAGGCGAGGGTGGGGCGCTTGGCGTTATACATTTCCTCGATCACGGTCTCGAAGTCCTTGAGCACCTGGGCCCGCTTGACCTTCATGGAGGGGGTCAGATGGCCGGAGGCTTCGGTGAAGTCGGCCGGCACGATCCGGAAGGACTTGATCGCCTCGGCCTGGGACACCGACTGGTTGGCGTGGTTGATGAGCTCCTGGACCGCGGCCTTGACGGCCGGGTTCTCGGCCGCGTCAGCGAGCGAGGTCGACGCCGGGAGCCCGTGGCGCCCCAGCCAGCCGGGGAGGGCTTCCTCATCGAGCGTGACCAAGGCGCCGATGAACGGGCGGTTGTCGCCCACCACCAGCACCTGGGAGACCAGGGCGTCAGCCCGGATCTGGTCCTCCAGCAGGGCCGGGACCACGTTCTTGCCGCCGGCTGTGACGATGATTTCCTTCTTGCGCCCCGTGATGGTCAGGAACCCCTGTTCATCCAACTGGCCGATGTCCCCGGTGCGGAACCAGCCGTCGTGGAAAGCGTCGGCGGACAGGTCATCGCGCTTGTAGTAGCCGCGCATGACGCACACGCCCTTGGCGAGGATCTCGCCGTCGTCCGCGATCCTGACGGCGTTCCCCGGAATAGGAGCACCCACGGTGCCGATCTTGATCAGGTCCGGGGTGTTCACGGTGACCGGCGCGGTTGTTTCGGTCAGCCCGTAGCCTTCCAGGATCTGCAGGCCGATGCCCTGGAAGAAGTGGCCCAGGCGTTCGCCGAGCGGGCCGCCGCCGGACACCGCATGCGAGACCTGGCCGCCCATGGCGTTCCGGAGCTTGGCATACACGAGCTTGTCGAACACGGAGTGCTTGAGCTTGAGGACAAGGCCCACCTTGCCGGCCTGCCGGGCCCGGGAGTATTCGATCGCGGTGTCCGCGGCGCGGTGGAAGATGGCGCCCTTGCCGCCGTCCTCGGCCTTGGTCAGGGCTGAGTTGTAGACCTTTTCGAAGACGCGCGGGACGGCGAGGATGAAGGTCGGCTTGTAGCTCTGCAGGTCCGGCAGCAGGTTCTTGATGTCCGGCGTGTGCGCCACCGTGACGCCCGCGGCAACGGCGAGCACGGAGATGAAGCGGGCGAAGACGTGGGCCAGTGGCAGGAACATGATGGTCCTGGCCTGCTCGTGGACGATCGTGCCCAGCGACGTGGCCAGGGCGTTCTCGGACAGTTCCACGAAGTTGCCGTGGGTCAGCTCGCAGCCTTTGGGCCGGCCCGTGGTGCCGGAGGTGTAGATGATCGTGGCGACGTCGTTCAGGGACGCCTGGCGGCGCCGCTCCTCGAGCTCGGCGTCGCTGATCCCGGTACCGGCGGCACGGACTTCGTCCAGGCCGTCGCCCTCGAGCTGCCAGACGTGCTGCAGGGCGGCAAGGCCTTCGGAGGTGGCCGCCTGCCGGATGATGTCCTCGTGGTGCGCGGATTCGCCGAAGGCGGCCACGGCACCGGAGTCGCCGAGGTTCCAGGCCACCTGTGAGGGGGAAGAGGTCTCGTAGATCGGGACGGAGACGGCGCCGGCGAACCAGATGGCGAAGTCGATCAGGGCCCATTCGTAGCGTGTGCGGGACATGATGCCCACCCGGTCGCCGGCAGCCACGCCGCTGGCCATGAGGCCCTTGGCGAGGGCTGAGACGTCGGCCAGGAAATCCGTGGCGCGGACATCCTGCCACTGGCCCGCTGCGTCGAGCCGCGAGAACAGCGCAGGGTTCGAGGCCTTGGCCGCCTGGCGCACCACGAGTTCGGTGACGTTGGTGTCCGGATCGACGTTCACCAGGGGCGGGACAATGATTTCTCGCACGACAGCTCCTTTGGTATCCATAGGCCCGCAACGGGTAGGCCTAAGCCTAGTATGCGGTCCCGCGAAGGTGTGTTCTGCGACACCTACTGGCGAGTAACTTTACGGTCGGGTCCGTCATTCCGCCAGTCAGGAGCGTCGGGGAGATCGGAGCCGGGGTGGGGCGCCCGGCCTCCGCGGCTGCGCCGGCGCCGGCGAATAGAATGGGGAATCATGCAGACACCAACACCCGGCCGGCAGCCCGGCCTGCGCCGCCGGACCGCCGCCTGGCGCAGCAAGGCCCTGGCCGGAGCGGCGGCCACTGCGGCCACCCACGACTTCCGTTCGCAGCTGCGGCTGGGCCGCAAGGGCCTGGCAATCGGCGTCGACATCGGAGGCACCAAGGTTGCTGCCGGCGTCGTCGATGCCGAGGGCCGGATCCTCAGCCAGGCGAAACGCTCCACCCCGGGCAACGACCCGCGCGCGGTGGAACAGGTCATTGTCGAACTTGTCGAAGAACTCGGCGCCGGGCACCGGATCTGGTCGGTCGGAATCGGCGCCGCCGGCTGGATGGACCTCGACGGCGCGACGGTTCTCTTCAGTCCGCATCTGGCCTGGCGCAACGAACCACTGCGAGACAACCTGCAGCGGCTGCTGCGGCGTCCCGTCCTGCTGACCAACGACGCCGACGCCGCCGCCTGGGCGGAATGGCGTTTCGGCGCCGGTCAGGGGCAGAACCGGCTGGTCTGCATCACCCTGGGCACGGGGATCGGCGGTGCCATGGTGATGGACGGGCGGCTCGAACGCGGCCGGTTCGGTGTGGCGGGGGAGTTCGGCCACCAGATCATCATGCCAGGCGGCCACCGCTGCGAGTGCGGCAACCGGGGCTGCTGGGAGCAATACGCCTCAGGCAATGCGCTGGGCCGCGAGGCGCGGGAGCTGGCCGCCGCGAATTCACCGGTTGCCCAGGAGCTGCTCAAGGCCGTGGACGGGGACGTCTCACGCATCACGGGCGCGATCGTCACGGAGCTGGCCAAGGCCGGCGATCCGACGTCGCGCGAACTCATCGAGGACGTCGGGGAGTGGCTGGGCCTGGGCCTGGCAAACCTTGCCGCGGCCCTGGATCCCGGAAAATTCGTGATCGGCGGCGGACTGTGCGACGCCGGTGAGCTCCTCGTCGGCCCAGCCCGGAAGGCCTTCGCGCGGAACCTCACGGGCCGCGGTTTCCGGCCCGCCGCGGAGATCGACCTCGCGGCCCTCGGACCCAACGCCGGGCTCATCGGCGCCGCGGACCTCTCCAGGGTCAGCAGCCGGATGCACACCTAACGCAGTGAAGGCACCGGCGTGAAGGCACCGGCAATAACTGACCGCGCAGGCTAGACGCGCGCCCCGTCGTCGTGTTCGTCCTTTTCGCCCGGCAGCTTCATGATCAGGAACACCACCGAGGCCGCGAACGCGACCACCATGCCAAGGATCGCCAGCATCGGGGCCGAACGCCAGAACATCGCCGAGAGCACGAGCGCAATCGGGCCGCCCACGGCGCCAAGCCACGCCAGGACCGTCATTGGATCAGACCCGGCCAGGCTGGGCGGCTCCTCCGGGACAAACGCGCCGTCGTCGTCCTCGGGCTCATAGTCGCGGGGGCCGGACGCGGCCTCCGGCACCTCGATGCCGCCCGTCGGCTGGCCGGGGGCAGGCGCGAGCCGTTCCGCGGCGGAGAGCTCGATCGGCGCGGTGCCGGCGAGGCCCAGCGGGTCAAAATCACGGAATGTCCTGGCCCCGGTGCCGGGGCTGCCGCCGGTGCCGTCCGTTCCGCCGGAGGACGGTCCGCCGCCGTCATGCGTGTCGCCTCCGAAGCTCTCGGGCGCGCCTTCCCCGACCCCTTCAAGCCGGGCGACGAGGTCCAGCCACACGGCGTCGTCGTCGGCGGACAGTGCGCCTGCGGCGGGGGAGTCCGGCGACTCTGGGGGCTGGGTCACATGGGCATCGGACCCGTGCGGCGGCAGGGGACCGGCGGAATGGGCGCCCGCGGGGTCACGTTCGCCCACTGCACCACCTGAACCCGATGCACCGCTTTCCTTCGAAGCTCGACCGCCGGGGGAACCGGGGTCTGCAGGGTCCGGAGCAGGGGTCTCGGGGTCTGGGGTCTCCGGGTCCGGCATACTGGGGTCCGGTTTAGTCATTGGCCGTGTCCTTCCGGCTGGCGCGGGCGGCGTCCGGACCGGCCGGGGGTGTCACGGACCGGACGAACTCGGCCGTGCCACGGAAGATCTCGGGGGCATCGTTGTCCATGGTGGCCACGTGGTAGCTGTTTTCCAGCCGGATAACCTCAAGCTGGGCGTTGGTCAGTCCATGGCGCAGGGCTGCCATGCTGGATTCGGACACCACATGGTCCACCGTGGAACGGTAGACCCGGACGGGAGCGGTGATGCGCGGCAGGAGTCGCACGGTGTCCTTGAACATCTTGTTGAGCTCGTGCGCGGCGGCCACCGGCGTCCGCGGGTACGCGCCTTCATCGGTGTCCGGTTTGAGGATGTCGTTGGCGATTGCGGGGGTGCTCTTGAGGACGTATTTCAAGACGCCGGCCAGCGGGGCTCGCGGGTCATCGATGACCAGGCCGGGATTGACTGCTACAACTCCTGCCACGGGGCGTGTGGCGGCAATCCGCAGCGCCAGCGCGCCACCCATGGACAGTCCCGCCACGACCACGACGTCGCATTCCTCCGCCAGCTCAAGGTAGGCGGCGTCCAGGGCCGCGTGCCAGTCCTGCCAGCGGGTCCGGGCCAGCTCCTGCCAGCTCGTTCCGTGCCCCGGCAGCAGCGGCATCCGGACTGCGAATCCGGCATCTGCCAAGGACAGCGCCCACTCCCGCACGCTGTGCGGGCTGCCGGTGAAGCCGTGGGACACCACGACGCCGGTCCGGGGGCCGGCTCCAGTGAACGGGCTGCTGAACGGCGAGTGGTTCGGGAGGATGCTCATGGAGTCTCCGAGGGGGCGGTGGGCGGCGTGGTGGAACGGGCGTGCAGAAGAAAGAATCGGACTGATTCTTCAAAGATTAGCGGCGCATCGGCGTCCAGGGTCGCAACATGCCCGCTGTGCGGGAGGCGGACGACCCTGAGGTCCCGGGACCCCAGGCGCCTGCGCAGCAGTTCCAAGGACGACGGCGGGACGACGGCGTCGGTGTCCGACTTGAAGACCAAGGTCGGTGCCTGGACGGACGGCAGGTCCCGGAACGTCGCGGAGAAAAGCCGGCGGAGCTGGTGGACCGCCGCCAGCGGCGTCAGGGAGTAGTCGCCGTCGTCGGTGGTGGATGCCGCGGGATTCTCCTCCTGGATCGGCGTCGTGGTCCGCTGGAAGTACTTGAGCAGTCCGACAATCCTGACCCTGCGGTCGTAGAAGCTCAGGCCGGGGTTGACCGCCGCCACACCGGCGACGCTGTGGCGGGCCGCCGTGCGCAGGGCGATGGTGCCGCCCATGGACAGCCCGGCGACGTAGCAGTCACTGGTTCGGGCGGCCAGGTCAAGGTAGGCGGTTTCGAAGCTCGTGTACCAGTCCTGCCAGCCCTTCCGGGCGAGGTCCCGCCAGTGGGTGCCGTGGCCGGGCAGCAGCGGGACCGAGACCGCGAACCCCTGGGCGGCGAGGTGCCGGGCCCACGGCAGGACGCTGAGGGGGCTTCCGGTGAATCCATGGCAGATGGCCACGCCGATCCGGGCGTTGGGGCCGTGGCCGGGGTAGCTGAAAGCGGCTGGCGCCGTGGACGTGCTGCTTTCGCTCATGAGCCCATCGTGTCACCCTTGGCGACAAAACTCACTAGAGTAAGGTGTCCATTGAAGTCCTGGCCGAACCGGATTCGGGAGGCCCGCCAGACGCCTTCCGGAGAGGTTACCGAGTGTTTTATTGGTTCATGAAGACGTTTGTCCTGGGACCGGTGTTGAAGCTGCTGTTCCGGCCCTGGGTCAAGGGCCTCGACAACGTCCCGGCCGAGGGCGCCGCGATCCTGGCCTCGAACCACCTCTCGTTCTCCGACTCCATCTTCATGCCGGTCATGGTGCCGCGGCCGGTAGTGTTCCTCGCGAAATCCGAATACTTCACCGGCACCGGGATCAAGGGCAGGCTCACCGCGGCCTTCTTCCGGCTCACCAACCAGCTCCCTATGGACCGGTCCGGGGGCGTCGCATCCGCGCAGTCCCTGGATGCCGGCATGGACGTGCTCAAGAACGGCTCGCTCCTGGGCATCTATCCCGAGGGGACGCGGAGCCCCGACGCGCGGCTGTACCGCGGCAAAGTGGGCGTCGCCCGCCTCGCGCTGCAAGCCCGGGTCCCGGTAATTCCGGTGGCGATGATCGGAACAGACAAAGTCCAGCCGATCGGCAAGCGCGTGCCCAACATCCGCCGTATCGGCATGATCTTCGGCGAACCGCTCGACTTCAGCCGCTACTACGGGATGGAGGATGACCGGCTGATCCAGCGCTCGGTGACCGACGAAATCATGTATGAACTCATGCGGCTGTCCGGCCAGGAATATGTGGACGAGTACGCCGCCGTCGTGAAACTCCGTATGGCGGGCAAAGCGCAGGACGTGGTCCCGGACCAAGCGCCAGCTGCAGGCCATGCGGCAGCCTCAGAATCAGTGCAGGAATCATCTCCGGACGACGTCGAGCCGACGGTGGCAGGCGAGGACGGTCCGGAGGTTCCCGGGGGTTCCTGAGTCCCGTCCGGTTGCCATATGACGGAAACCGGGCTGTCAATGACAGGCGGGACCGCCGAACAGCCACGGGACAACTATCCTTAGATAGTGACCGAGCTATCTGAGAAACCAGTTTCCCCGCTGACCAGCACCGCCCAGAGCGGAGCCGCCAACTATCCCGGACTGGACAACTGGCGGGAACTCCCGGCCTCGCAGCAGCCCACGTGGTCGGACCCGGCTGTCTTCGAAGCGTCCGTCAAGGAACTTTCCGTCCTCCCGCCCCTCGTGTTCGCGGGCGAAGTGGACATCCTGCGCGAACGCCTCGCCGCCGCCGCGCAGGGCAGGGCGTTCCTGCTCCAGGGCGGCGACTGCGCCGAGACCTTCGAGGCTGCGACGGCGGACAAGATCAGTGCCCGCGTCCGGACCATCCTGCAGATGGCCGTTGTCCTCACGTACGGTGCGGCCATGCCGGTCATCAAGATGGGCCGCATGGCGGGCCAGTTCGCCAAGCCCCGCTCCTCCAACGACGAAACACGCGACGGCGTCACCCTGCCGGCCTACCGTGGAGACATCGTCAACGGCTACGACTTCACCCCTGAGTCCCGCGCGCATGATGCCAGCCGGATGCTCAAGGCGTACCACACCTCCGCCTCCACCCTGAACCTGATCCGTGCGTTCACGCAGGGCGGCTTCGCGGACCTTCGCCTGGTGCACCAGTGGAACAAGGGCTTCACCGAAAATCCGGCGCACGCCCGTTACGAGTCGCTGGCCCGGGACATCGACCGTGCCATCAAGTTCATGGCCTCCTGCGGCGCCGACTTCGAGGCACTCAAGCGCGTGGAGTTCTACGCGAGCCACGAGGCCCTCCTGCTGGACTACGAGCGCGCCCTGACCCGCATCGATTCGCGCACCGGGCTGCCCTACGACACCTCGGCGCACTTCCTGTGGATCGGGGAGCGCACCCGCGAACTGGACCACGCGCACGTCGACTTCCTCTCCCGCGTCCGCAACCCCATCGGCGTGAAGCTCGGCCCGTCGACCACCGGCGACGACGCCCTGCGCCTGATCGACAAGCTGGACCCGGAGCGCGAGCCCGGCCGGCTCACCTTCATCACCCGCATGGGCGCCGGCAACATCCGCGAGAAACTGCCGCCGATCGTCGAGCGCGTCACCGCCTCCGGCGCACAGGTCCTGTGGGTCACCGACCCCATGCACGGCAACACGGTCACCTCGCCCAACGGCTACAAGACCCGCAATTTCGACGACGTCATCGACGAAGTCCGCGGATTCTTCGAGGTCCACCACGCGCTCGGCACCGTTCCCGGCGGCCTGCACGTGGAGATGACGGGCGACGACGTCGCCGAATGCCTTGGCGGGGCCGACCCGATCGACCAGGAAGCCTTCCTGGACCGCTACGAATCGGTCTGCGATCCGCGCCTGAACCACATGCAGTCGCTCGAAATGGCGTTCCTCGTGGCCGGTGCGCTCTCCAAGCGCTGACCCGCTGCACTGTCTAAAGTCCTGACAGAAACCAAAGTCCTGTCACAAAAGCTCCGCCCGGCTGGTCCAGCCGGGCGGAGCTTTTTCGTGTGCGGGGGCTGCTCCGAGGGGGCTGCCGAATCGGGTCAGACCACGGTGAGCGTGATGACCGAGCCTTCGGGGACGGCTGTGTCCACCGGACGCTGATCACGGACCGTTCCGAAGAACCCGCCCAGGATGTTGTCGATCTGGACTTTGAAGCCGAGGTCCTCCAGGGCTTTCTGGGCGTCCGAGGCCTGCTTCCCGATGAAGCTCGGTACCTGGACGAGCTTCGGTCCCTTGGAAATCGTCAGCGTCACGGATCCGCCCTTGGTCAGGTTGCCGGAGGCAGGATCCTGGGCCACCACCGCCCCCTTCGGGACGGTGCGGTCATTCACCGGATCCGGGGCCACGACGGCTTTCAGCCCGGCGGCTTCAAGGGCCTTCACAGCGGCACCCTGCTCCTGGCCGCGGACATCCGGAACCGGAATGGGCTGCGGGCCCTTCGAGACCGTCAGGCCCACCGGAGTCCCGTGCCTGACGGGATTGCCGCTGCGCGGCGCCTGGGCCAGGACAGTCCCGGCCGGCGCCGTCTCATCGAACGTCTCGGTGACCGGGCCCAAGGCCATTTCGGCGCCGTTGAGGGCGGTCTTGGCGTCGTCCAGGGTCTTCCCCGTAAGGTCCGGCAGCGGGAACAGTTCCGGGCCCTTGGACACGGCAAGTGACACTGGCTGGAATTTCCGGATGACCTCGCCTGCCTTGGGCTCGGAGCCGACCACCAGGCCCGGCGAGACGTTGTCGTCGAACACGTCCTTGACGGTGGATTGGAACCCGGCCGTGCGGAGCAGGTCCTGGGCCTCCGCCACAGTTTTGTTGGCCACCGGGGGAATCGTTCCGGGCGAGCCGGGGCCCATGCCGAAGAACCAGCCGGCGACGGCGGCGAGGAGCGCCGCGACCACAAGGAGGACAATCCAGACCAGCCCGCGGCGTCGTCGGTTTCCCTCATGAAGGGTCTTGGTGGGCGTGGCCGCGGCGCGCTGGCGCGCCTTTTCCTCGTCCCGGTCCAGTTTGCGCTGGGCGCGCTTGCTGGTGGCGGTGCCGACGTCGCCGGGTTCGTCGTACCCTGCGGCGCCCTGATAAGCCCCGTCTTCCGGAGTGGACAAGTCTTCCGGGGTGGACAACGGCCCGTAGGCGGGACGCCTCGGTCCGTTGGTCATCACGGTGGTCGGGTTGCCGCCGCGGGAGATCATCTCCGTGGGCTGTTGGAGGCCGCCGTACACCTCGGTGGGCATGTCGTTGGGGGGCCTCACGTAGGCAGTGTCCTGCACGGCCGACGCCGGGACGGCACCGGCTGGCGGGCGGCTCGGCGGGGCGGCGACGGCCGGCAGCGGGCTGCGGACTGCTGCCGGCGGTTGGAGGTCGAGTTCGGCGTCGCTGAGGTTGGTCCTGATGTGCCGGAGTTCGGACAACAGCGCGTTCCCGTCGACGGGGCGCTTGTCCGGGTCCCGGTCCGTGCACCACCGGACGAGTTCGTCGATCTCTGCGGCCAGCCCCGGCACCTGAACGGACGGTGCCTCCACGGTGGAATTGACGTGCTGGTAGGCGACCTGGATGGGCACCTCGCCGTCGAACGGCTGCCGGCCGGTGACCATTTCGTAGAGCATGATCCCGACGGAGTAGATATCGCTGCGGGCGTCCGCCTGTTTGCCCAGCACGAGCTCGGGGGAGAGGTAGGCGACAGTCCCGATCAAGGCGCCGGTGCTGGTGGAAGTCGAAATGGCGCGTGCCAGGCCGAAGTCGCCGAGCTTGATCCGCCCGTCGTCGGCGATCAGGACGTTTTCCGGCTTGATGTCGCGGTGGATCATGCCGGCGGCGTGCGCGGCGCCCAGCCCCTCGACCACAGGGTCGATCAGCGCCAGGGCCAGCCGCGGTGAGAGGGCGCCCTTCTCGTTGAGGACGTCCCGCAGGGTGTGGCCCTTGATGTACTCCATGACGAGGTAGGCAAGGGGGCCGTCTTCGCCCTGGTCCAGGACGCCCACCACATGGGGATGGGAGAGCCGGGCTGCGGCTTTGGCTTCGCGTCCCAGCCGGTCCAGGAACTGCGGATCGTCGGCCAGGTGGGGATGGAGCACCTTCAGGGCGACATCGCGCTCGAGGCGCTGGTCCGTGGCGAGGTACACGGTGGACATCCCGCCGCGGGCGAGCTTGGATTGAACCCGGTAGCGGTTGTCCACCAGGTTCCCGACGAGAGCGTCCGACACGTATTCCTGCACCATACAATCCTAGTCGGTGGACAGAAACGGGCCCGGACCAACATGCGATCCGGGCCCGTAGCGAAGAGGTCCGCCGTGCGGGAGCCTGTATTTAGCGGAACCCTGTTGTTTAGCTGAACAGCGTCCGGTTGGCGTTGATGGCGGCGACATAGGCCTTGGTGTCCTCGTACATGCCGTTCTGGCTGACCGAGTACTGGCCCTGGTAGTAACCGGCGATCGCATTGTCCAGATCAGAGCTGGTGCGCACCAGCTGACGGATGATCGCAACGCCTGCCGTGGCGTTGTCGTACGGATCCAGCAGGTTCAGCTTGCGGCCCACCAGCTCCGAGGCCCACTCGCCCGAGGACGGGATGACCTGCATGGTGCCGAGCGCGTTGGCAGGGGACACTGCGCGCTGGTTGAAGCCTGATTCCTGGTACGCAAAGGCGAGGGCCAGGCTGGCGTCGACGCCCATGCGCCGTGCCGTATCCGCCACGATCGACTTCATCTGTTCGCGGGTGGGGACGGGGGAAGCGTTGAGCAGCGCCTTGTTCTGGTTGGCCGAGCTGACCACCGCAGCCGGGTAGGTGAACCCGAGGAACGTGCTGGGCACGAGCGGCGTCGTTGCGGCAGGCTGGGTCGCGGCAGGCGTCGTCGAGGCCGGGGAGAGGGTGGACGCGCCCGGGATGACAAGCTTCTGGCCCGGGTAGATAATGCTCGACATGGTCAGCCGGTTGGCGGACAGGACGTCGGAGAGCCGGACGCCGTTGCGAGCCGCGATGCCGGAGAGGGTGTCGCCGGACTTGATGGTGTAGGAACCGGAGCTGGCGGGCGCCGTTGCGGGCTTCGACGGGGCTGCCGGGGCCGGTGCCGCGGGAGCGGACGGCGCCTGCGTGCTGGAACCGCCGCTAACCTTGACCTTCTGGCCGGGATAGATGACGGAGCCCATGCCGAGCCCGTTCCACTTGAAGACCTCGGACAGCCCAACGCCGTGGCGGGCGGCGATTGCGCTCAGGGTGTCGCCGGACTTCACGACGTAGACGCTGGCCTGGGCCGACGTCACTGAGGCGGAAGCGGCCGGCTTTGAAACGGTCGGTGTGGCCGCCGTAGAACCCGTGAGCTTGATCTTCTGCCCGGGGTAGATGATGGTGTTGGCCTGCAGGTTATTCAGCTTGAGCACGGCGTAGGTGTCCAGGCCGTAGCGGCCGGCAACGGCGCTGATGGTGTCGCCGCGGGCGATCGTGTACTGGGCGGGAACCGCCGACTGCGCCGGCCGCAGGGCGCTGGGCAGCGTGACCGGCACGGAAGCGGCGGGAATCACTGACGCCTTGAGGGACGTGGCCACCTCAGCTTTCGCCTGTGCACGCATGGCGGCCGCGAGGGTTGCCGGGACGGCACGCGCACGGGGTTCGGCAGCCGCAGGCTGGGCGATCGCCAGGGAGGAAAGCACGACGGCGGGAAGCGCCGCCGTCGTCGCCGCGATCAGCGGCAGGCTGGGCCTCGGGTGGTGCTGTGGCGCACGTGAGGTTGTCATTGGAAAGATCCTCTTCTCAGCGGCAACGCTGCGGTCAGGCCGGTACAACTGGTGTTACCAGTGTGACAAAAGTTATTTCTGTTACAAATGTGATCTATGTGAATGTCTCATGAATTGGCAATTAGCACAAGAACTGTTTGATATTCCGCAAAGCGATTTTCGCCGTGTCGGCACGTCGGCCTCCGCACGGAGTTGCGTCGGAGACCCAGGGGAGCCCCTTGTCAGTCCCTCCTACGGATCCTGTTGGTGCTGCGGGAGCGCCCGGGCAGTCCCGGCGGAGTTCCGGAGAGTCCCGGCGGGACTTCGGGTGGAGCGGAGCAGCATTCCCGGCGTGGCCGGTTGGCTATGACGGGCTGGCATTTACCCGGACCCCGACTAGGCGGCGGGGCCCCCGCCGTGGCAATCTTTATCCGTGAGTAATGTAGAAAGCCTCGTGGGCGAATGGCTGCCCCTGCCCGATGTCGCACAGCTTCTGAACGTATCTATTACCAAGGTCCATGCACTTCTGGACGAGCGTGCGCTGGCGGCCGTGAGAATCGGCGACCGGCGCATCCGGTCCGTACCGGCGGCTTTCATCCAGGACGGCCACGCAGTGGAGAGCCTGAAGGGCACCATCGTTGTCCTCTCGGACGCCGGATACTCGGACGAGGAACTGATCAGCTGGCTCTTCACTCCGGACGAATCCCTGCGGGGCCGGCCGATCGATGCCCTCCGTGAAGGCCGCAAGACAGAGATCCGCCGCCGGGCACAGTCCCTGGCCTGGTAGGAGCACCCTGGCAGTCATGAACTGATCGCACCGGCAGCCTCAACGAGGTCCGGTCGTCTTCATGACTGCCAGTCCTGTTTAACACGTAATTAACGCGTATTTAACGCGTCGTGTTTTGGCAGTTGCGGGCCGTGTGCAGCGTATGTCGTTGTGCACGGCCCGTTTCGCGTCTTCCCGGCCCGGGGTCCGGGGGCGGGGACTCGGGTCAGGCGGCGCGGCTGACCGTGGCTTCCGCCAGCTTGCGGAGCGCGGTCTTGGGCAGCTCCTCCAGCGGCAGGAGGTCCAGGGCGGCAAAGGCCGCCCTCCCGAACTCCTCAATGAGTACTTCCGTGGCCTGGAGCGCACCGCAGTCCACGATGATCCGCCGGATCTCCGCAATGTCGGCATCGCTGAGCTCGGGGTTACCGAGCTTGGCATCGATGAACTCTGATTCGGCCGGCGAGGCCTGGTCCAGGGCGAACGCGACCAGGACCGTGCGCTTGCCCTCGCGCAGATCGTCACCGGCAGGTTTGCCGGTGGTGACAGGGTCGCCGAAGACGCCAAGGACGTCGTCGCGCAACTGGAACGCTTCGCCGAGCGGCAGGGCAAAAGCTGAATAGCCGCGCAGCAGCTCGTCGCCGGCACCGGCAAGGGCGCCCCCCAGCGCGAGCGGGTGCTCAGTGGAGTACTTGGCCGACTTGAACCGAATGATGGACTGGGCCCGGCTGACCGCACCGGCGCGGTCCCGCCGCGGCCCGGCGACCTCTTCGAGGATGTCCAGATACTGCCCGGCCATCACTTCGGCGCGCATGAGGTTGAAGATCAGCCGCGCGGGGCTACCGGACGCGGCGCGGTGCCCGATTTCCGTGAACGATTCCTCGCTGAAGGACAGGCAGAGATCGCCGGTCAGGATGGCGGCGGCATGGCCGAACCGCTCACTGTCCAGCGCCCAGCCCTGGGTCTCGTGCAGTTCGCTGAATCGGCGGTGGACGCTGGGGCCGCCACGCCGGGTATCGGAGCGGTCAATGATGTCATCGTGGATCAGGGCCGCGGCCTGGAACAACTCCAGGGCCGAGCCCGCCGTCACTACCTCGGCCGCGCCAGCCTCCCCGCCGGCGCCGCGCCAACCCCAATAACACATGAGGGCCCGGAGGCGCTTGCCGCCGGTGACCAGGTTGGAGATCGAGCCCATGAGCGGATCGATGTCCTGCGAGATCGAGGACATGACCGCCTGGCGGCTGGTCAGGAAATCCGTGAGCTTGCCGGCGACGGCGGCCACGAAGGCCGTCTGCTCGAGTCGCAGCTGTTCGGCGAGGGTCACTTGACGGACTCGGCAGCGACGTTCGCGCCAATGGTGAACGTGGACACGCCACCGGTTTCCATGACGGAGATGTTCACGGTCTCGTTGTCGCCGCGAAGGAAGTCCTTGGAAGGCAGCGTGCCCACGGTTTCACCGGGAACGGCCTTGAAGCCCTGCGCCTCCAGCCCCTTGGTGTAGAAGGCCAAGACGTCGGCGGCCGGCGCCGTAATGCTTCCGACGAGTGCCACGGTGGCCGGCACGGTGGTCTTGTCGAAGCTGCTGGACACCACCTTGGCTGCGGGCATGAGCGGCAGGAGCGTCTGCGGGAAGCCGGGAACCAGCGCGCCGACGGTGGCTGAGGTGCCAGGCTCCGCGGAGGGGCTGGGCGGAGCCGTAGTGGAGGATTGCGGCGATGCCGCAGAGCTCGACGTCGACGTCGACGACGCCGCCGGAGTCCCGGTGCTGGCCGGCGTGCATGCGGCCAAGGCCAGTAACGTGCCCGCCGCCGCGAGGGCCGCCGTGGCACGTTTGTGCTGTCCAAATACCTTCACAGGGACTTTCCTCCTGGTGTCGACGCGGAATCAGCCTCCAGTTTAGTCAGTCCCCGGGCATAGGATTGAAGACGTGGGGCCGGACGCAGACAAACACCAGGGAGCAAGGGGCGGAGTGCAGCCAACTGTGCACGCCAATATGCGGCCCCAGGCGCGTCTCAGCGACGAATCACTGCGCGACCTCCGGCGCAGCAGCATCATGCACGTTGACATGGACGCATTCTTCGTCTCGGTGGAGCTGCGCAGCCGTCCCGGGCTGAAGGGAAAGCCCGTGATTGTCGGCTATCCGGCGGACCGGTCCGTGGTGCTCTCCGCCTCCTATGAAGCCCGGGCGTTCGGCGTCAGGTCAGCGATGCCCATGGCGGTTGCGGCACGCATGTGCCCCTCGGCGGTCATCATCGAGCCCCGCCACAAGCTCTACTACGAGGTGTCCGGCCAGATCATGGCCATCTTCGGTTCCATCACCGACCTCGTGGAGCCGCTCAGCGTGGACGAGGCGTTCCTGGACGTCGGGGGAGCCATCCGTCGCCTCGGCCCGCCGCGGGAGATCGGCGAACTGATCCGCGCCCGTGTGTCCCGGGAATTGGGAATCACGGCCTCGGTGGGCATCGCCGCCAGCAAGTTTGTGGCCAAAATCGCTTCCACCCGCTGCAAACCGGACGGGCTGATGCTGATCAGGCCCGAAGACACCGTCCCGTACCTGCACAGCCTTCCGGTCAGTGCGCTCTGGGGAGTCGGCGGCAAGACCGTCGAGGTCCTTGCCCGGAAGGGTATCCGGACCGTGGCCGACGTCGCGGCGGCACCCCTGCCCACGCTGCGGAAACTGCTGGGAGCCTCGGGAGAGCATGTTTACCGGCTCTCCTGGGGCATCGATCCGCGGCCCGTGACACCGGTCCGGCTGGAAAAGAGCATCGGGGCTGAAGAGACGTTCGTCACGGACACCGCCGACGACGTCCTGCTCCACCGCGAACTGCTGCGGCTTTCGCACCGGACGGCGGAACGCCTCCGTGGCGCCGGCATGCACGCCCGCACCGTGGCGCTGAAGCTGCGCTACGCGGATTTTTCCACCATTACCCGCAGCCGCACCGTGAACACCCCGATCGACAGCGCCCAGCTGCTCTACGCCGTGGCGGTGCAGCTCCTGCAATCGGTAGGCGAGCGGCCCATGACAGTCCGGCTCATCGGCATCCGGGCGGAACAGCTGGAAGAGGCCGCCCACGCGCCCCTGCAGCTCAGCCTGGACCGCCGCGACGACAACTGGCGCGCCGCCGAACAAGCCCTCGACGCGGTCACCCGCAAATTCGGGAATAAGTCGGTTCTACCCGCGCGGCTCCTTGATCCCGGGGGCTCGACCGAATGAGCCATCCGGCCCGTCGCGGCACCAACGCCCATGGCCTTGAGAGCGCAGACAGGGCCTTAAGACTGTCTTTCAGAACGGGCCGCAACAATCTATCCTTATTAATACCTAGGGTTTAGGACGACTGGATCGATCGTTGGGGTGACGACCTCGCCGCCTGAGGCTGGCACGGGACTTTTGAGTCGCCCCTTTCACCAATGGCGGTGAACGGGAACCACTTCGGAATCCCGGGCGTTAGGGGTTTAGGGCAATGGCCACGTCAAGTCCCGACGTTGGCAGACTTGAGGAGGTCGTGATGCCGCTCTCGGAGCACGAACAGAAGTTGCTTGAGCAACTTGAGAAGCAGCTGAATGAGGACGATCCCAAATTCGCCAGTTCGATGGGATCAGTCTCCGGCCGCTCTTGGTCCACCCGTCACCTCGTCATCGGAGTGCTCGCGACTCTCGCGGGCGTCCTGTTGTTGCTGACGGGAGTCTGGACGCAAATCATCCTCGTCGGCGTAGTGGGGTTTGTGGTCATGGGCGCCGGTGTGTACTACGCCACGATGCGCAGTACGGGTGTTGGCAAGGGCAGGAGCGCCGGTAAGCAGGGCAAACCCAGGAGTTCGTTCATGAGCAATCTCGAACAGCGCTGGGACGAACGGCACCGGGGAGAATCCTGAACTGCTCCGTGAGGGCTGCGTAGGCCCTCCACTTTCCGCCACCGGTCTGCGGGCGGACGGCGAAAGACCCGCTTCGGCGGGTCTTTCGCCATTTAAAGCGGCAATTTCCCTGTGGCCGGGATGCAAAACGGGCTCCCCGGAATTGTTTCGGGCCGGAGCCAGGCCTGTGGCCTTAATCTCCAACGCCGGCTGAGGTACTCCAAGCAAAATCCCTCCACTTTCCCCCACCAATCTTGTTTCCCTGCAAATGCTGGGAAGAAAGGGGATAAACATCCGCATATTTGTGCAAACATCCCGGGCGTGTCGTTGACTGTGGAGCGATGTGGAGTAATGTGGAGGACGTAAGAGGGTAGTGGCAGCACAGGGGACGTTGGGCTTCCTAGAACAGACAGGCGGTGGGCCGTGTTTCTCGGCACACATTCGCCACGTCTGGACGAAAAAGGTCGAATTATCCTCCCCGCGAAGTTCCGTGAGGAACTTGCCGGCGGGCTGGTTCTCACAAGGGGCCAGGAACGTTGCATCTACGTCTTCAGTGAGGCGGAATTCGGCCGGGTTCACGAGCAGATGCGGGAGGCTCCAATTTCCTCCAAGCAGGCACGTGACTACATCCGTGTTTTCCTCTCTGGAGCCTCGGACGAGGTACCTGACAAGCAGGGGCGCGTGACGATTCCGCCGGCGCTCCGGGAGTATGCAGGTCTTGGCCGGGAACTCGCCGTCATCGGCGCAGGATCCCGTGCGGAGATCTGGGACGCCCAGGCATGGAGTGAGTACCTGGCCGAAAAGGAAACCGCCTTCTCGGAAACCGACGACGCCATCCCGGGGATTCTCTGAACCCCCAATAGACCTACAGTTCACAACGTTCCTTGATCGAGATCTCCAGCCGCCCATCCGGTTGTTGTCCTGGCTCACTTCCCCGGAGCCAGGCCGGCGCAGGGTAGGCGCGGATGGGGATCTGGACCAAGGAACGTTGCGTAAGAGCCGCAATTGGCAACGAGCAACCTGCAACGCGCAACCGCGAAGGTCAACGAAAGGACGAAGGTATGACTGATCCCGACCAGGCGAAGCCTACGTCCGAACGCCATGTGCCGGTCCTCAAGGACCGGTGCATCAATTTGTTGGCCCCCGGCATCGAAGCTGCCCGGAGCCGCGGCGAGACCCCTGTGGTCATCGATGCGACTCTTGGCATGGGCGGCCACTCCGAGGCCCTCCTTCAGCGCTTCCCGGACCTCCACCTGATCGGCATTGACCGTGACGAGGAAGCCCTGGCCTTGGCGGGGGAGCGCTTGGCGCCCTTCGCGGACCGGACCGACCTCGTTCACGCCGTATACGACGAAATCCCTGACGTCCTTGAGGAGCTGGGCTTCGACGAGGTCCACGGCGTGCTCATGGACCTGGGCGTCTCTTCCCTGCAACTGGACGAGCGGGAGCGGGGTTTCGCCTACTCGTTCGACGCACCCCTGGACATGCGGATGGACACCAGCCGCGGCCAGACCGCCGCTGACGTCGTCAACAACTACAGCGAAGAAGACCTCGTCCGGATCATCCGGAAATGGGGCGAAGAGAAGTTTGCCGGCCGCATCGCGAACAGGATCGTGGCCGCACGCGCCGAGAAGCCCTTCACCACCACCGGTGAACTCGTCGAGCAGATCCGGTCCGTGGTGCCTTCCGGTGCAGCCAAGACCGGAGGCCACCCCGCAAAGCGCACCTTCCAGGCGCTCCGGATCGAGGTCAACGAGGAACTGGATGTCCTGGAGCGCGCCATCCCGGCTGCCATCAACGCCATCGCCCTGGGTGGCAGGGTCGTCGTCATGTCCTACCACTCGCTGGAGGACAAGATCGTCAAGGGGTTCTTCCAATCCGGTTCGAAGTCCTCTGCCCCGCTTGGCTTCCCGGTTGAGCTCGAAGAGCACAAAGCCGAACTAAAGACCCTCACGAAGGGCACCGAGGTGCCCACCCCCGCTGAAATCGCTGAAAACCCACGCGCAGCTTCCGCCCGGTTGCGCGCCGTCGAACGCATCAAAGCCAGGAGAGCAGCATGAGCAACGCCGCCGTCAACAGCTACCCCGTTGCCCAGGGCGCCACCGCCCGCGCCCTGCCGGGCCTCCGACCCGGCCAAGACCAGACCCGGAAGTCGCGCACTCCGCTGTCGGTGGTCCGCTCCTCACCCCGCAAGCGCCGCGCGCCGTTCGTGGTCCTCTGCTTCGGCTTCCTGGCGATTGCCCTCATGGCCGTGCTGGTCCTGAATATCTCCGTCTCCTCCGCCCAGTACCAGCTGGTCCAGCTCCGCGGTGAGCAGACCACCCTGACGAAGCAGAACCAGGACCTGACGCAGCAGGTGCAGAACTTCGACGCCCCGCAAAACCTCGCGGCCAAAGCCACCGAGCTGGGCATGGTTGCTTCCCTTGCGAAGGGCCAGATCGACCTCTCTACCCTCAGCGTCACCGGCAAGGCCAAGCCGGCCGTCAAGGGCGATGCCACCGGCGCCGTCATCGCCGCGCCGGCTGTCGCCGGGCAGCTCACGGTCGTTCCGCCGGTCTCGGACAAGGAACCGCTCGCCCAGCGCAAACCGGCCGACACCAAAACGACGGACGGAGTCCCGGCTGACACCAAGACGGCCGACGGAGTCCCGGCTGGCACAGCTCAGGCACCGGCGGCCGGGGCGGCCGCACCCGCCGCACCGGCTCCGGCCGCGGAACTCCACGGAGGTTCGGTTCCGGCCCCCGCGCAGAAGGTTCCCGGACAGTAACGTTCACTGACCACCAGCAAGGCAAGCAGCAAGGATTCAACGTGGCGCAGAACTCCGGCAAGGCAAGCAAGGCGAAAGCCCCAAACGCCACCCGGCGGCTCCGCGTGGGACTCGGCATCATGCTGACGCTGCTGCTGGTGGTCGGCGGGAAGCTGTTCATGGTCCAGGGGCTGGACGTCGGGGGCATGGCAGAGGCTGCCCTCAATAACCGGCTCACCTCCGTTGAGCTGCCCGCCGAGCGCGGCAGCATCCTCGATTCGTCCGGCACGGTCCTGGCCAGTAGCGTCATCCGCTACAACATCGTGGTGGACCAGACCGTCAACACCAAGACCGATTCCTTCCGCCGGCTCCAAACGGTCAACGGCAAGGACGAACTCGTTACAGTCACCCGGGATCAGGGCATCTCCGAACTCGCGTCAGTGCTCGGCATGGACCGCGATGCCCTGCGCGATGCCCTCACCGGCACTAAGCGCTACTACATCGTGGCCAAGGACTTGAAACCCGATGTCGAAGACAAGATATCGAAGCTGCAGATTCCCGGCATTGTCACCGAAGGCACCAGCAAGCGGGTCTACCCCAACGGCTCCGTGGCCGGCGGGATCGTCGGGTTTCTCCAGGACGGCACCACCGGACAGGCCGGGCTCGAGCAGACCCAGGACGACATCCTCAAAGGCACGCCCGGCAAGCGCGTCTTCGAAATCGGGGCGGACGGCCTGCGTATCCCCGTCGGCGTGGACCAGTTGACGCCCGCGGTCAACGGCAAGGACATCAAGCTCACGCTGAACTCGGACCTGCAGTACTTCTCCCAGCAGGCGATCCAAAGCCAGAAGGACAAACTCGGCGCCGAGTGGGGCGTCATCGTTGTCTCCGACGTCAAGACCGGCAACATCATTGCCATGGCGGACACCGACGCCCCGGATCCCAACGACCCCGGCAAGGTCGGTCCCCAGGACCGCGGCGTCCGGGCCGTCACCGCCGCGTACGAGCCCGGTTCCGTGGAGAAGATGATCACCGCCGCGGCCGTGATACAGGAAGGCAAGTCCAGCCCGCTGGATACCTTCACGATTCCGCCGACCTACACCGTGGACGGGCAAACCTTCAGCGACGCGTTCGAGCACGGCACCGAGCAACGCACACTGGCAGGAATCGTGGGATATTCCATGAATACCGGCACCGTCATGGTGGGCCAGCGCCTGAGCAAGGACCAGCGCTATGACTGGCTGCGGAAGTTCGGTATCGGAGAGGCGCCGGACATCGGCCTGCCGGCGGAGTCCAAGGGCATCCTGACCCCGGCCGACCAGTGGGACGGCCGCCAGGAGTACACCGTCCTCTTCGGCCAGGGCGTCGCCCAATCCACCCTCCAGACCGTCCGGGCCTATCAAAGCATCGCCAACGACGGCGTGATGCTCCAGCCGAGGCTGATCGACAGCTACATCGACCCGGACGGGACCGAGGAAAAAGTCCCTGCCAAGGACCCGCAGCAGGTCGTCTCGAAGGACACCGCAAAGCAGGTCCGCGACATCCTGGAAAGCGCCGTGACCGAAGGCGAGATCAAGGAAGCCGCCATCGACGGGTACCGGGTGGGCGCCAAAACGGGTACGTCTGAATCGCCCTGCGACGACGGCAAATCGGGCTTTTGCGGCTTCACCGCCTCCATCATCGGAATGGCGCCCATGGACGATCCGCGGTTTATTGTGGAGGTGGTCCTGCAACGACCCAAGGGAAGCATCTACGGAATCACCAACGGACCGGTGTTCCGTTCGGTGATGAGCCAGACGCTGCGCACGTTCAACGTCCAGCCCTCCACCGGCGAACCCGCCCGGCTGCCGCAGTACGCCAAGTAGCCCCTGTTCCACCCGGCACCCGGACGTCCCCGTCCGGCGCCACACCCCAGTGCCTGCGGGCCGGAGTTCGTCTCCGTGCGCAGCGCCCGATCCAAAAGCGCCCGATCCACTAGCACCACAACGGAGATCCACTTGTCTGAGCTCACCGCCCCCGACGCTTCCGCGCCGTCCGGCCACGACGCCACCCCGGGCTTCCGGCCCGCTGCTGTTGCGGCAGTGCCGCTGGCAGCCATCGGTGAGTCGATCGGCGTCGTCGTTCCCGGGGCATCCAGCGCCGTCCCGGTCACCGGGATCTCCCTGAACTCCCGGGCGGTCCGCCCCGGCGACCTGTACGTGGCCCTGCCAGGCGCCACGCGGCACGGCGCCGACTTTGTGGCTGACGCCGTCGACGCCGGTGCCGTGGCGGTGCTGACGGACGACGCCGGGGCGCGCCTGCTGGCGCTCTCCAACGACATCCCCGTTCCCGTGCTGCTCGCCGCCGAGCCGCGCAACGTGGTCGGCCGGCTGTCGGCGCTGATCTACCGGAGCCGGCCCGACGGCGCCGGCGCCCCGGCCCTCTTCGGGGTGACGGGCACCAACGGCAAGACCACCACGACGTACTTCATCAATGCCCTCCTGCGGGCACTGGGCAAGCGGACCGGACTGATCGGGACGATCGAGATCCTGGCTGGCGGCGAGCCGATCCCGAGCCTGCTCACCACCCCGGAATCCACGGATGTGCACGCCCTGCTCGCCCTGATGCGTGAGCGCGGGCTCGATGCCGCGTCCATGGAAGTGTCCTCGCACGCGATCTCCTTCCACCGCGTGGACGCCGTGGTCTTCGACGTCGCCGGGTTCACCAACCTCACCCAGGACCATCTGGACCTGCACGGGACCATGGAGGAGTACTTCCAGACCAAGGCCCAGCTGTTCACCCCGGAACGCGCCCGCGCCGCCGTCGTGACCGTGGACGATGATTGGGGCCGCAGGCTTGCTGCCGCCGCAGGCATCCCCGTGACGACCCTCGCCACCAGCACTGCCCCGACCGGCGGTACTGCCAGCGGTCCCGCGGACACCGGCTGGACCGCCGATTGGACCGTGGTCCGGAGCACGCCGCGGGGACTCGGCTCCGACTTCATCCTCCGCCACCGCGACGGCGCCGAGCTGCGCGTCCACACCGGCCTGCCGGGAAGCTTCAACGTCGCCAACGCAGCCCTGGCCACCGTCATGGTGCTCGCGGGCGGCCACGAGCCCGCCGCCGTGCAGGCCGCCCTCGACGCCGGCGATCCCTTCACGGTGGCCGTTCCCGGCCGGATGCAGCTCGTGTCCACGGCCCCGGCAGCCGTGGTGGACTTCGCCCACAACCCCGACGCCCTGGAACGCGCCCTTGAGGCCGTCCGCTCCCCGGCACCCGGGTCCAAAGTGATCATCGTCTTCGGTGCCACCGGGCAGCGCGACCAAAGCAAGCGGCCCGCCATGGGGGCCATCGCGGCCCGGCTGGCCGACACCGTGATTGTCAGCGACGACGACCCCCACGACGAGGACGCGGCGGCCATCCGCCAGGACGTCCTCGCCGGCGCCCTGGCGGCCAAGGACAGCGAAGGCCTGGACTGCACCGTCCTGGAGGTTTTCCCGCGCGACGCCGCCATCCTGAAGGCCGTGGAGCTCGCCGGAGCCGGGGACACCATCCTCGTCGCCGGCCGGGGCCACGAGGTCTGGCAAGAGGTCAAGGGCGTCAACCTGGCCCTGGATGACCGGGTGGAGCTCCGGAACGCCTTGACAGCCCGGGGATTCACCGTTCTTGAAGACCACCGGATAGAGTCCTAAACCGAGATGATTGCACTTACAGCGGCGGAAATCGCCGACATAACCAACGGCCGGCTGGCCGCGGAACCGGGCCTTACCCCCGCCTCCGTGGTGACCGACTCCCGCGAGGCCACGGCGGGTTCCCTCTATGTGGCCAAGCCCGGGGAGAGCGCCGACGGGCACGACTTTGTCGGCGCCGCCTTTGACCGGGGCGCCGTCCTTGCGCTCGTGGAGCGCGAGGTCGCCGACGCCGCCGGGGCAATGTACCCGGCAGTCGTCGTCGAGGACGCTGTCCTTGCGATGGGCGCCCTGGCCGCTGAATCCGTCCGCCGGATCCGCGCCCACCGCGCGGCCGCCGGCGCCGCGTTCACCGTGATTGGCATCACGGGATCGGCCGGCAAGACCACCACGAAGGACCTGCTGGCCGGCATCTTTGCCGCGTCCGATGCCGGCGGCGCCACCGTTGCGCCGCAGGGGTCCTACAACGGCGAAGTGGGCGTGCCCCTGACCGTTTTCAAGGCCGATTTCGGCACCCGCTACCTCGTCATCGAGATGGGCGCCACGGGCATCGGCCACATCCGGTACCTCGCGGACATGGTCCGGCCGGAGATCGGTGTGGTCCTCGGCGTCGGCTCCGCGCACGCCGGAGAATTCGGCGGCATCGACAACATCGCCGTCGCCAAGGGCGAACTCGTGGAGGCGCTCCCTGCCGAAGGCACAGCCGTGCTGAACCTCGACGACGCCCGCGTCGCCGCGATGGCCGCCCGGACCCGGGCCCGTGTGCTCGGCTACACTTCCCGCCCGGCCGACATAGGCCAGGACAACGGCAGCCAGCCGGACGTGGCCCCATCCGATGTGGTCAGGGCCGAGGGCATCGAACTGAATGCCGAAGGCCACCCAGAGTTTGAGCTCTACCTGCCCGGCGACAGCGCCCCGCAAGGAACAGCAGAGCAGGAACCAGCACAGCAGGGCACAACAGGGCAGGGGATCACCCGGTACCACGTCAGCGCCAAGCTGATTGGTGCCCATCACATCGCCAACCTCCTCGCGGCCGCGGCCGCGGCGCACGCCGCCGGCATTCCCGGCGCGCAGATCGCCGCCTCACTCAGCGCCCAGACCGCCGCCAGCCGGTGGCGGATGGAACGCACGGAGCGCCCCGACGGCGTGACCGTCATCAACGACGCCTACAACGCGAACCCGGAGTCCATGCGCGCGGCGCTGCGGACGCTGGCCGAACTGGGCCGCGGCCGCCGCACCTGGGCGGTCCTCGGCGCCATGCTGGAGCTTGGCCCGGACTCCATCCGCGAGCACATGACGGTCGGCACCCAGGTGGTGCGGCTCAACATCTCCCGTCTCGTGGTGGTGGGCCGGGAGGCCCGCTCGCTCTATGTCTCTGCCGTCAACGAAGGCTCCTGGGGCGATGAATGCGTTTTCGCCGAGACAGCGGACGAGGCCTACGACCTTCTCCAGGCCGAGCTCCAACCGGGTGACCTGGTCCTGTTCAAGTCCTCGAACGGCATCGGGCTGCGCCACCTGGGGGATCGGATAGCATTACCTCCACAAGCCCCCAAGACCTCTCCCGAGCGACCTGCTGAGGGACCTGCCGCAACCGCCACCGAAGGGAGGGCACAGCTGTGATTGCACTGCTGATGGGCGCTGGAATGGCGCTGCTCCTCGCGTTCGCGGGCACCCCGCTGTTTATCCGGTTCCTGGTCCGCAAGGGCTACGGACAATTCATCCGGGATGACGGACCCACCTCGCACCACACCAAGCGCGGTACGCCCACCATGGGCGGCGCCGTCGTGGTCCTGGCGGTCCTCGTCAGCTACGGGCTGACGCACCTGGTCATGTGGATGATGAACCCGCACTCCCCGGGGCCGAGCGCTTCCGGGCTGCTGCTGCTGTTCCTCATGGTGGGCATGGGCCTGGTCGGGTTCCTGGATGACTTCATCAAGATCACCAAGCAGCGCAGCCTTGGACTGAACGCCAAGGCCAAGCTGATCCTCCAGGCGGCGGTCGGCATTATTTTTGCCATCCTGGCGCTGAACTTCCCGAATGCCGCCGGCCTGACGCCGGCTTCCACCCAGATCTCGCTGGTTCGCGACATCCCGTGGCTCAACCTGGCCTTCGCCGGAACCGTGCTCGGCGCCATCCTCTTCGTCCTGTGGTCCAACCTGATCGTCACCGCTGCGACCAACGGCGTGAACCTCACCGACGGCCTCGACGGCCTGGCCGCCGGCGCCTCGGTGATGGTGTTCGGGGCATACACGCTCATGGGCATCTGGCAGAGCAACCAGGCCTGCGGCTCCCCGCGGCAGGCCGGCGGCGGCTGCTACTCGGTCCGCGACCCCATGGACCTGGCCCTGCTGGCAGCCATCCTCAGCGCGGCAATGGTCGGATTCCTCTGGTGGAACACCTCCCCGGCGAAGATCTTCATGGGCGACACCGGATCCTTGGCCATCGGCGGCGCCGTCGCAGCCTTCGCCATCTTGTCCCGGACCGAGCTGCTGCTGGCCTTCATCGGCGGGCTCTTCGTCCTCATTACCCTCTCGGTCATCATCCAGGTGGGCTACTTCAAACTCACCAAGGGCAAACGCTTCTTCAAGATGGCACCGCTGCAGCACCACTTCGAACTCAAGGGCTGGGCCGAAGTCACCGTGGTGGTCCGGTTCTGGATCCTGTGCGGCCTGTTCGTCGCAGCCGGCCTTGGCATCTTCTACGCTGAATGGGTGGTGCTCCTGTGACCAGTCCTATCCCCGTCCCGCTCACCACTTCACCCCGGCTGCAGGAGCTCACCACCTGGGACTCCGACTGGGCCGGCCTGCGCGTCGTGGTCACCGGGATCGGCGTCTCCGGCTTCGCCGCCGCCGACACCCTGATCGAGCTCGGCGCCCGGGTGGTGGTGGTTGACGCCGCCACGAGCCCCAAGGCGCTGGCACAGGCTGACACCCTGCGGATCGTCGGCGCGGCCGACGTCCTGCTGGGCGAGGAGGCAGTGGAGTCCGTTCCGAAGATCGACGGGCAGAAGCCGGACCTGGTGGTCACCTCGCCAGGCTGGCGCCCGGACCAGGCCCTGCTCGCCGCCGCGGCGCGCGCCCACATCCCGGTGTGGGGCGACGTCGAACTCGCCTGGCGGCTCCGCGAACGCAAGGGCCGCAAGACGGCCGACTGGCTGACCATCACCGGCACCAACGGCAAGACGACCACGGTCGGCCTGACCGAGTCCATGCTCCAGGCTGCCGGGCTTAAGGCGATCGCCGTCGGCAACGTCGGGACCCCCATCCTGGACGCGCTCCGCGACCCCGTGGACTACGACGTCTTTGCTGTCGAACTCTCCAGCTTCCAGCTGCACTGGAGCCACTCCGTGTCGCCGGTGGCCAGCGTGTGCCTCAACGTCGCCGAAGACCACGTGGACTGGCACGGTTCCTACGCCTCCTACCTGGCGGACAAAGCCAAGGTCTACGAGAACACGCAGAAGGCCTGCATCTACAATGCCGAGCAGATCGAGACCGAACGCATGGTCGAGGACGCCGATGTGGTGGAGGGCTGCCGGGCCGTGGGCTTCACCACGCTGACGCCGGCCGTCAGCATGCTCGGCGTCGTCGAAGGGCTCCTGGTGGACCGTGCGTTCATCGCCGAACGCAAGGACAGTGCAGCCGAACTTGCCTCCACCGCCGACCTCGGCCCGGTGGCTCCGCGCCACATGGTGGCCAACGCGCTGGCGGCGGCAGCCCTGGTTCGCGCCTACGGGGTGGAGCCGCAGGCGGTCCGCAAGGGCCTGCTGAACTACCTCCCGGGAGACCACCGGATCCAGCTCGTGGCCCGCCACGAGGGTGTGCTCTGGATCAATGACTCCAAGGCCACCAACCCGCACGCCGCCGCCGCGTCGCTGTCCGCATTCCACAACGTGGTGTGGATCGCGGGAGGCCTTTCCAAGGGCGTGAACTACGACTCCCTGATCCAGGAGCACGCCAACCGGCTCAAAGCCGTGGTCCTGATCGGTGCGGACTCCAGCGATCTGCAGTCCGCCCTGAAGCGACACGCGCCGGATGTCCCCGTGATCGGGCCGACGAAGGGTGAGACTGAAGACGTGCAGACTGCCGGAACGGCCAAAGCCGACGCAGGCCCTTCGCCGATTTTCAGCGAGACTGTGATGGCCCAGGCCGTTGCCTCGGCGGCGCAGCTGGCCGCCTCCGGTGACACTGTGCTGCTGGCCCCGGCGGCTGCCTCCATGGATCAGTTCTCTTCCTATGCTCACCGTGGCGATGCCTTCATCGAAGCTGTCCGCGAGCTCGTGGAAGGGCAGGCTCAGACCAGCGAGGAGTAACAATGGTCAGCACGCCCACACGTACGACGGCGGCCCGGCCCGCCGCAGGCGGCGCCGCCAGCGGCAAATCCGCCGGTAGCAGCGCCCTCCCGGTGCCCGCCGGGACACCGTCCCGCAAGCCCGCAGGCACTCCCGCAGCGAGGGTGCGGGCCTGGTACCGCCGATTCTGGTCTGCGCTGGAAGGCAACGGCAAGTCCCGCAACGGGTCCACGTACTACCTGATCCTCGGCTCCACCCTGGCACTGACGGCGATCGGAATCATGATGGTCCTTTCCGCCTCCAGCGTCGAAGCCATCGCGGCGGGGGAGTCACCGTACTCCGCCGCCCTGAAGCAGGGCGGATTCGCCGCGATTGGCGTTTTTGCGATGTTTGTCCTCTCTCGCGTCAACGTCGTCTGGCTCAGGCGCTTCGCGTGGCCGGTCATGTTCCTGGCCGTTGCCCTGCTGGGCCTGGTCCTCCTGGTGGGCCGCAGCGCCTTGGGCAACCAGAACTGGATCGACGTCGGCCCGTTCACCTTCCAGCCCTCCGAAGCCGCCAAACTCGCGCTGGCGCTCTGGATGGCCACGGTGCTCGACCGCAAAGCCAAGCTCCTCCACGAGTGGCGCCATGCGCTCATTCCCGTCGCGGTTCCCGGGGCTGCGGTAATCCTGGGGCTCATCCTCGCCGGAAACGACCTCGGCACGGCGATGATTGTGATGATCATCGTGGCGGCCGCGCTGTTCTTCGCCGGCGTCCGGCTCTACCTCTTCGCGATTGCCGGTGCGGCGCTGGCCGTATTCACGACGATCCTTGCCGTCACCAACCCGAACCGCATGTGCCGCATCCTGTCATGGACCGGCCAGACCTGCGCCGACGGCTCGGACTTGAACTACCAGTCGACCAACGGCCTGTACGGGCTCGCCTCCGGCGGCTGGTTCGGCGTCGGACTCGGCCAGAGCCGGCAGAAGTACAGCTGGATTCCCGAAGCCCACAACGACTTCATCTTCGCGATCATCGGCGAGGAACTCGGACTGGTCGGGACACTCGTCGTCCTGGTCCTCTTCGCGATCCTCGGCACCGCCATCTACCGTGTGGTCGTTGCACAGCACGATATTTTCCACCGCGTCCTGGCCGGCGCCATCATGGTCTGGCTCCTGGGCCAGGCGAGCGTCAACATGGCCGTGGTCACGGGGCTGGCGCCGGTGATCGGTGTCCCGTTGCCGTTCATCTCCTACGGCGGCTCGGCCCTGCTGATGTCGCTGTGTGCCATCGGCGTCGTCCTGTCCCTGGCCCGGGCCCAGATGGACCCGGGCATGCAGCCTAAAAAGATGCTGAGGTTCGGCCCGGCCGCCTTCGCAAATTCGGTGCGGCGCGCCCGCGCTGCCCGGGCGGCCACCAAGGCATCCAGCCAGGGCGCCGCGCGTCCGGCCGCGAAGCCCGCCGGAAAATCACCCGCGAACGCCAAGCCGGGCAGCACCGGGAACCCGGCGCGGAGTGCACCCCGGAACCCTTCTCCCAAGAACCCGGCCCCCAAGACACCCGCCCCCAAAAACCGCACGAAAGCGTAACAGCCCTTCATGAACACCGAGTCGCCCTTGTCCGTGGTCCTTGCCGGCGGCGGAACCGCCGGTCACATCAGCCCGCTGCTGGCCATCGCCGGCGCCCTCCGCCAGTCCCGGCCGGGGGTGCAGCTCCTGGCCGTCGGCACCCCCGGCGGGATGGAAGCACGGCTGGTCCCGGCCGCCGGGCTGGATCTGGCCACGATCAGCCGGGTCCCGCTCCCGCGCAGGCCCTCCGTGGACCTGCTCCGGCTTCCCGGCCGGATGGCCGGCGCCGTGAAGCAGGCGGGCACCATCCTGGACGAGGCGGGGGCCGACGTCCTGGTAGGCGTCGGCGGCTACGTGTGCACGCCGATGTACCTTGCGGCCCGGCGCCGGAAGATCCCGATCGTGGTCCATGAGGCGAACACCCGCCCCGGCCTGGCGAACCGGGTCGGTGCCCGCCTTGGAGGCCACGTGGCGGTTGCCTTCGCCGCGACCAAACTCGGCCGCGCCCGCCACGTGGGCATGCCGATGCGTCCGGAGATCTCGGGCCTGGACCGCGCTGCTGCGCGAGCCGGGGCGCGGCAGGCGCTCGGACTGGACCCGGACAAACCGACGCTGATCGTCACGGGCGGCTCCTCGGGCGCCCAGAGCATCAACAGGTCCCTCGCCGCGGCGGTCGGGGCCCTCGCCGAGGCCGGCGTGCAGACCCTGCACATCACCGGCCGCGGCAAGTCCGTGCACGACGCCGACGGCAAACCGCTCGAGGCTGCCGGCTACCGGCAGGTCGAATACGTGGACGGCATGGAAACCGTGTACGCCGCGGCGGACCTGCTGCTGGCCCGGGCCGGCGCCGCCACGGTAAGCGAGGTGGCCGCCGTGGGAGTTCCCGCCGTCTTCGTCCCCCTGCCCATCGGCAACGGCGAGCAGGCACTGAACGCCGCGGGCCTCGTCGCCGCCGGAGGCGCCTTGATCGTGGACGACAAAGCATTCTCCGCTGACTGGATCCGCGACAACATCATCCCCCTGCTGCTGGACAAGGACAGGCTGGCCGGGATGGCCGCCAGCTCCGAAAGCCTCGGCATACGGGACGCGGACCGGCGCATGGCCGATCTCGTCCTCGAGGTCGCGACGTCGAACCAGCACAGCAAGAACCAGCGCAGCAAGAACCAGCACGGCATGAACCAGCACAGCAGGAAGCGGTAAAGCTATGACCCAGCCCCAACACGGCACGCCTTCCCTGGCATCGCTCGGCCGCGTGCACTTCATCGGCATCGGCGGCGTCGGCATGTCCGCCGTCGCCCGCATCATGGTGGCCCGCCGAATCCCGGTGAGCGGCTCCGACGCGAAGGCGCTCCCCGTCATGACGGACCTCGCAGCCGCCGGTGCCCGGATCGCCGTCGGCTACGCGCCCGGCAACCTTGGCGACGCCCAGACAGTGGTGGCCGGTTCCGCGATCCGGCCCGACAACCCCGAACTCGTCGCCGCCCGAGCCGCCGGGCTCCCCGTGCTGCACCGCTCCGAGGCCCTGGCCGCCACCATGGCGGACGACACCGTGGTTGCGGTCGCCGGAACCCACGGAAAGTCCACCACGACCTCCATGATCACCGTGCTGCTGCAGGGTGCGGGACTCGACCCGTCCTTCGCCATTGGCGCGAACGTTCCGGCCCTCGGCGTCAACGCGGCAAACGGCGCCTCCGGGATCTTCGTGGCCGAGGCGGACGAGTCGGACGGCTCCTTCCTGAACTACCGCCCGGCGATCGCCGTGGTGACCAACGTCGAGCCGGACCACCTGGACTTCTACGGCACCGCGGACGCCGTCTATGCCTCCTTCGACAGCTTCACGGCCCTGCTCCCCGCTGACGGCGTGCTCGTGGCCTGCGCGGATGATCCCGGCGCCAGGGCCCTCGCCGAACGCACCGCGGCTCGCGGCAACACCCGTGTGGTCCTGTACGGGACGGGGGCGGACGCCGCTGTCCGGCTGCACGACACCGGACCGGGCCGGATCGGAATTACGACGGCGGCGGGCACCTTCGGCGTCGAACTCCAGGTTCCGGGCCGGCACAACGCGCTCAACGCCGCCGCAGCGTTCGCGGTCGCGATCGAACTCGGCGTCGCACCGGAAACCGCTGCCGGGGCACTCGCGCACTTTTCCGGCGCCTCGCGCCGCTTCGAGTTCAAAGGGGAGGGACGCGGCATCCGCGTCTACGACGACTACGCCCATCACCCGACGGAAGTCCGCGCCGCCTTGTCCGCCGCACGCTCCGTGGCCGGGCAGCACAAAGTCCACGTGCTCTTCCAGCCCCACTTGTTTTCCCGGACCCGCGAATTCGCCCGCGAATTCGCCGAGGCGCTCAACACGGCGGACACGGCCTTGGTCCTGGACATCTACCCGGCCCGGGAAGATCCCATTCCCGGCGTCACCAGCGGGCTGATCGCCGAACACCTGGGCTCCGGCGGCAGCCTCGTCGGTCCCGGCGCGGAAGCGGTGCAGGCGGTGCTGGCGGCCGCCGCGCCGGGAGACATCGTGCTCACGGCCGGCGCGGGCGACGTCACGGCCTACGGGCCGCAGATCGTCGATGCCCTGACGGTCGAGGCCGCCGGTGGCTAGCACGCGGCGCCCCACCTACCGGGGCGGGACCAATGCCTCCGGGCCGAATGCCTCCGGACCCGGTTCCCGGCCGCCGTCCGGCGGGGCCGGCACGGACGTCATTTCGGCGTCCAAGAGCGCCGGCGACACGGCGGGCGGATACGCGCCGAAGCCGCAGACCCCCCAGAATTCTCGGAATCCTCAGAACCCACAGTCCCCCCAGAGCCCGCAGGGCATGCCGGGCATCGGCGCAGGCAAGGTGCTGTCCTTCCCGGAACCCAAGGGCAAACGGCGCAAACGCATCCTGCTCAGCACCATTGGCATCATCGCCGTGCTCATCGCCGGGATCGTCGCGGCCGCCATCTATTCGCCCGTGCTTGCCCTGCGGACGGTCACCGTCGAGGGCACCAGGCTGTTGGGCGCGGATCAGGTCCAGACCGCCCTGGCGCCGCTCCAGGGCAAGCCACTGCCGCAGATCAGCGAGGACGACGTCGTCGCACTCCTGAAGCCGCTGGTCCAGATCAAGGACGTCAGCGTGAAGGCCTTGCCGCCCTCCACCCTGCAGGTGCACGTCACCGAGCGCATTCCGGTGGCCCTGGTCAAGCAGGGCGACACCTTCCAGCTCGTGGACGTGGACGGCGTCCAACTCAGCACCACCAAAGATCCCACCTCGGTTTCGCTCCCGGTGATCGACGGCGGCAGCGGCACCCTGCCCAAGGACCTGTTCCAGGCCATCACCGCGGTCCTGGGAGCGCTGCCGGCGGATGTGCTCGCACGGCTCTCCAACGCCTCCGCCCCCTCCGCCGACGCGGTCGAGCTCAGACTCGTCGACGGGCAGACGATTGTCTGGGGCAACGCGGGGGAGAAGGAGCTGAAGGCACGGGTCCTTGCAGCCCTCCTGAAGGTCCCGGCAGACCCGGCGAACCCCGTGAAGGTCTACGATGTCAGCGTCCCCCGGCACCCCGTCACGCGATAGCCAGCCATCGCTTCCACCCGGCAGGACTACATACAGGGGCTATTTGCCCGGTATTACCGCGACACGCGGCCCCGGTTATTGAATGTCCCCGGCATAGGAAATACCGTCACAGACATGAGTTACTTGACATAACTATAACCTTCAACTCGAAGGTTAAGGTTCAAAGCTTCAAGCACCGCTCGATCAGTTTTCGCATTAGTACACGAACAAGGGACACGTAACGTGGCAGCTCCGCAGAATTACTTGGCCGTCATCAAGGTCGTCGGCATCGGCGGCGGTGGCGTGAACGCAGTCAACCGCATGATCGAGGTCGGTCTTCGCGGCGTCGAATTCATCGCCATCAACACCGATGCCCAGGCATTGTTGATGAGCGATGCCGACGTCAAACTCGACGTCGGGCGTGAACTGACCCGTGGACTCGGTGCTGGCGCGAACCCTGAGGTGGGCCGGCAGGCCGCGGAGGACCACGCCGATGAAATCGAAGAGGTCATCCGGGGCGCAGACATGGTCTTCGTCACCGCCGGCGAGGGCGGCGGCACCGGCACCGGCGGCGCGCCCGTCGTAGCCCGGATTGCCCGTTCCCTGGGCGCCCTGACCATCGGCGTCGTGACGCGTCCCTTCACGTTCGAAGGCCGCCGCCGGGCCGGCTCCGCCGAAGCCGGGATCGACGCCCTGCGCGACGAAGTCGACACCCTGATCGTGATCCCGAACGACCGTCTGCTCTCCATCAGCGACCGCAACGTCTCCGTCCTGGACGCGTTCCGCTCCGCCGACCAGGTCCTGCTCTCCGGTGTCCAGGGCATCACCGACCTCATCACCACCCCGGGCCTGATCAACCTCGACTTCGCGGACGTTAAGTCCGTCATGCAGGGCGCCGGTTCCGCGCTCATGGGCATCGGTTCGGCCCGCGGCGAAGACCGGGCCG
This sequence comes from Arthrobacter sp. H-02-3, assembly GCF_003097355.1. GTDB lineage: Bacteria > Actinomycetota > Actinomycetes > Actinomycetales > Micrococcaceae > Arthrobacter > Arthrobacter humicola. The sequence continues at coordinate 33,473 of NZ_PYUI01000015.1, read as the reverse complement.
TCAAGGCCGCGGAGCTCGCTATCGCCTCCCCGCTGCTCGAAGCATCGATCGACGGTGCGCACGGCGTCCTGCTGTCCATCCAGGGCGGCTCGGACCTCGGCCTCTTCGAAATCAACGAAGCAGCACGTCTGGTCCAGGAAGTCGCCCACCCCGAGGCCAACATCATCTTCGGCGCCGTGATCGATGACGCCCTCGGCGACGAGGCACGCGTCACCGTCATCGCCGCCGGCTTCGACGACGTCAAGGCCACCTCGCCGTCCATGGACCAGTCCCTGCCGGCCGCGCCGCAGCGACCCACGTCCGCGGCCCCGGCTCCGGCGCAGGCACCCGCCTCCGCCCAGGTCCAGCCGCTGCACGCCACTGTGGGCGCTTCCGGCTACGGCGGCTGGGGCCAGCAGCGTCCCTCCGCGGTACCGGCCGATTCAGGCTTCGACGTCGACCTCCCGGCCGTCGTGGAGCCGGACCTGTCCGGCCGCCACTCCGATGACCTGGATGTCCCCGACTTCCTCAAGTAAGTCGTTCGGCTTCAGCATGGCACTGCCGTCCGGCGGTGCCATGCTGCTTTTCGCCGGGTTACGGTGGAACGTATGAACGCAAGAATTCCTGACATGTTGACGGCGGTGGTGTGATTGTTTTCCTGGCAGGCTGAAGTCCGGCCCGGCGTCTGGGTGGCCTTCACCGACGCCCGAGCCGGGAACCTGGCACTTCACGTTGGTGACGACCCCCGCGCGGTCCGCCGCCGGCGCAAGGAGCTCGAAGCGGCCGCGGGACTCGGCGGGCGCGTCTTCCGGTACATGAACCAGGTCCACGGCGCTGACGTCGCCACCATCAGCGGCGGCACCGCGACGGGCGATGCCCGCCCCGCGGCAGCGGACAGCAAATCGGACACCGCGGCGGACAAACCGGCCGCCCCCACCGCCGACGCGATGGTCTCCCTGACCGAGCCGCTGGCGGTCATGGTGGCGGACTGCGTGCCGGTGGTACTGGTCGGCGACGGTCCGGCCGGCGCCCCCGTCCTCGGGGTAGTCCACGCCGGGCGCCCCGGTGTGGCCGCCGGAGTGGTGCCGGCCGCCGTCGCACGCCTGCGTGAGCTCGGCGCGGACAGTATCAGCGCCTGGATCGGCCCGTCCGTGTGCGGCCGCTGCTACGAGGTCCCCGACGGTCTGCGCTCCGACGTTGCCGCGGCCGTCCCCGCCACGTGGTGCACCACCTCCACCGGAACGCCGGGCTTGGACCTGCCGGCAGGCGTCCGGAGCCAGCTGGAGGCGGCGGATGTCGCGGTGGAATACTCCGGGGGCTGCACCCTCGAGGACGAGAACCTGTTTTCCTACCGCCGAGACCCCCGCACCGGCCGCTTCGCCGGGCTGGTGTGGACGGACACGACACACGGAAAGAGAGCACAGGGCCATGACTGAGCCGGTTGAGGGCCGTCCCACAGGGCTGGCTGGTCCTCCGGGGGAAATATCGGGGGAGCGGCCGGGGGAGAACCGTGAGGACGCGCTGGAAGGTCCCCGACTGTTTCAGCTTGAGGCAAACCTCTCTGCCGTCCGCCGCAGGATCGACGCCGCCGTTGCGGCCGCGGGCCGCCAGTCGACGCCGCCCCGTCTGATTGTCGTCACCAAGTTCCACCCGGCGCAGGACGTCCGGCGGCTGGCGTCGCTGGGGGTCACAGACGTCGGGGAAAACCGGGACCAGGAAGCCGCCGGAAAGGCAGCGCAACTGGAAGACCTCAGCCTGAACTGGCACTTCATCGGCCAGCTCCAAAGCAACAAGGCCAAGTCCGTGGTGAGATACGCCGGGGCCGTGCACTCCGTGGACCGGGCCGGCCTCGCCACGGCCCTGGCCAAAGCGATGGCGGTCGAAAGCGATCGCACAGGGCGGCCGCCCCTGGATTGCTTCATCCAAGTCAGTCTTGAGGACGACGCCGGCGTGCACCGCGGCGGCGCAGCCCCCGACGACGTTCCCGCACTGGCCGAACAACTGGCCGGAGCCGCTGGACTCCGGCTCGCGGGCGTCATGGCCGTGGCCCCGCTCGGTGCGGACCCGGCCGCCGCCTTCGAGAAACTGGCCGGCATTTCCGGGCGGCTGAGAGAACAATTTCCGGAGGCCGCGGGAATTTCCGCCGGCATGAGCCAGGACCTCGAGCAGGCGATCCGGTTCGGGGCGACACACCTGCGCATTGGCTCCGATATTCTCGGTCCGCGTCCGGGCCTGCGGTAAGTTCGACGTATTGGAAGGTATCGGCGGGGATTCCAAGGCTGTCTAGTCATTAAGCGGCCCGCTTACGGACAAGATTAGGAGTCGAGCATGGCTGGCGCTCTGCGCAAGACAATGATCTATCTTGGGCTCGCCGACGGCGACGAACACTACGAGTCTGAGCACCCCACACCGCACAAGGATGAGGACGAATCCATGGAGCAGGACCGCGAGGAACGACGTGCGCCCGCGCCCGTCCGCGAGGTCCCCCGGGAAGAGCCTTACGCCGCTGAAGAGGAATATCGCGCACCTGTGACACCCATCAAGCGTGCGGCATCGAGCCGCGAAGAGACCACCGGCCTCCGGCAGATCACCACGATCCATCCGCGGTCTTACAACGACGCCAAGCTCATCGGCGAAAGCTTCCGCGACGGCATCCCCGTCATCATGAACGTCACCGACATGGGCGAGGCCGATGCCAAGCGCCTCGTGGACTTCTCCGCCGGCCTTGTTTTCGGTCTGCGCGGCAGCATCGAACGGGTGACGAACAAGGTCTTCCTGCTCTCGCCGTCGTACATCGAAGTCATTGGCGATGACAAGAAGGTCAGCGAGACGCAGGCCAGTTTCTTCAACCAAAGCTAGAGACGATAATTCCGCACGGATGCCAGGCGGGGACACCCGCCTGGCATCCGTGCGGAATTATTCGTGTTGAAATAGAAGCGGTACTTTCCTTAGGACACTGCGGTATCCGGAATGAACATGGAGATATGAGTTAGCTCATGGGAATTGTTTTCGGGCTCGTCTATATCGCACTGTTGCTTTTCTTCGTGGCCCTGATCATCCGCCTGGTTTACGACTGGGTACAGATGTTTGCCCGGAACTGGCGGCCGCGCGGTGTGGCGCTCGTTGCTGCCCATGCCGTGTATTCGGTCACGGACAAGCCCCTCGGGCTCCTTCGCCGGCTCATCCCGCCGCTCCGGCTGGGCGGTGTTTCGCTCGACATCGGGTTCCTGCTGCTGTTCGTTGTCGTGAGCCTGGCGATGGGGATCGTGAAGAGCCTGGTGTAGGCCCGGCCGACCGCGGCATAAGCAGCCGCCGCGGCCACGCAGGCGACTGACCCGGGCCAAGGCCCGAACTGCTAGAAACTCCGGTTTGACACTGCGGTGTTGAATTAGAGGAACCAGACCATATTTAGGTACCGTAGTTTTGACGGCCGGAAGGCCTACTGACTAACTAGACCAACGAGGTGACCAGATGGCTTTGACGCCAGAAGACGTTGTCAACAAGCGCTTTCAGCCGACCAAGTTCCGCGAAGGCTACGACCAGGACGAGGTAGATGACTTCCTGGACGAGATCGTCGTCGAACTCCGGCGCCTGAACCAGGAGAACGACGAGCTCCGCAAGAAGCTCGCCGAACTCGGCGCCGGCACGCCTGCCAGCTCCGCAGCCGCCGCCCCCGTGGTGGAAAAGGTCCCGGCGCCCGTCAAGGCCGAAAAGGAAGACGCCGCCAAGGCTGAGGCTGAGGCCAAGGCAAAGGCGGCCGCTGAAGCCGCCAAGAAGAAGGAAGCCGAGCAGGCCGCCAAGGCCGCCCAGGCAGCCCAGGCAGTCGAACCGGCCCGCACCGCGGTCACCCCGGCTTCCGAGTCAGCCGCCGGCCTGCTCGCCATGGCACAGCAGATGCACGACAAGCACATCGCCGACGGCGAGCAGCAGCGGGACAAGATCATCGCTGAAGCACAGATCGAGGCCAGCAGCCTCGTCAACGATGCTCAGGAAAAGTCCCGCAAGATCCTTGGTGCCCTCGAGCAGCAGCGCTCCGTGCTGGAACGCAAGGTCGAGCAGCTGCGCGGCTTCGAGCGTGACTACCGCTCACGCCTGAAGGCCTACATCGAAGGCCAGCTGCGTGACCTCGATGCCCGCGGCTCCGTTGCCGCCGCTGAGGTCGGCGAAGCCAGCTAAGGCAAAAAACCAAGTATTCTGAAAGTCGGTGGCTGGGGACTCCTCGGCCGCCGGCTTTTCCTTTTTCCCGCACTGTTTCATTCCTGCACGGTTCATTCCCGCACGGTGCCGCCACCGGTTCCGGTGCCGGCGTGCCGGGCACCACACCCCGGTCTCCGTACTGGCTCCCGAACGAAAGCCCTATGACTGACGCACCATCACCAGACGCCACACAGCCTGCCGCGGCCATACAGCCCGTGCCTACCCGGCGGCGCCGGGCGAAGCTGTTTGTCCTGTTCGCTTCCTTCGCGGTGTTCGCGTACGTGTTTGACCAGCTGACCAAGCTCTGGGTCACCACCACCATGACCGAGGGCGAGCGGATCCCCGTGTTTCCGCCGCTGCTGCACTGGTTCTACATCCGCAACTCCGGGGCGGCGTTCTCGATCGGCGAAAACGTCACCTGGGTGTTCACGATCATCATGGCGGCGGTGTCCGTCGCGATCCTGATGCAGCTTCGTAAGCTTGGCTCGCTGTGGTGGGCGCTGGCGCTCGGGCTGCTGCTCGGCGGTGCACTCGGCAACCTGACGGACCGGCTTTTCCGCGAGCCGTCTTTCGCGATGGGCCATGTGGTGGACTTCATCCAGCTGCCGAACTTCGCGATCTTCAACATCGCCGACTCCGCCGTCGTTTCCGCCGTCGTGATCATCTGCCTGCTCACGCTGCGCGGGATCTCGCTGGACGGTTCGCGCCACACGAAGGAAGCGGTGGCCAAGGATGTCTGACCCCGAGATGTCTAACCCCGAGGACCCGGCCGGGGAGTCCGGTTCTGCACCTGCAGGGCACCGGCAATTCACCGTCCCGGAGGACCTCGCAGGCGCCCGGGTGGACGCCGGCTTGTCCAAAATGATGGACATCTCCCGCTCCCAGGCTGCTGTCCTCATCGCGGAAGGCCATGTCAGCAGCAACGCCAAGAGGGTCGGGAAGTCCCTCAAGCTCACCGCCGGCACCGTGCTCGACGTCGTGGTGCCGGACCGTCGGGACCCCCTGGAAATCGTGGAGGAAGTAGTGGACGGCCTAAAGATCCTGCTGGACGATGACGAGTTCGTTGTCATTGACAAACCGGTCGGCGTGGCAGCCCACCCCTCGCCCGGTTGGGTAGGTCCCACGGTGGTGGGAGGCCTCGCCGGACTCGGCTACCGGATTTCGACGTCGGGCGCCCCCGAACGCGCCGGGATCGTCCACCGGCTCGACGTCGGCACCTCCGGCGTCATGGTGGTGGCCAAGACCGAAAACGCGTACACCGTTCTTAAGCGGGCCTTCAAAGAACGAACCGTGGACAAGGTGTACCACGCCGTCGTCCAGGGCCTGCCGGACCCGCTGGCGGGCACCATTGACGCCCCCATCGGCCGCCACCCGGGCCACGACTGGCGGTTCGCCGTGATCGAGGACGGCCGTGACTCCGTTACCCACTACGAGGTCCTGGAAGCCTTCGGGAAGGCCTCGCTCGTGGAGGTGCACCTCGAAACGGGCCGCACCCACCAGATCCGCGTGCACTTCTCCGCGCTGCGCCACCCCTGCGCCGGTGACCTCACCTACGGCGCGGACCCGCGGCTGGCCGCCACCCTGGGGCTGACCCGGCAATGGCTGCACGCCCGGTCACTGTCCTTCGATCACCCGCGGACGGGGGAGCGGGTCACCGTGACCAGCGAGTACCCGCAGGATCTGAAGTATGCCCTCGAGGTCCTGGAATCCGGGCAGGCCTGAGCCCCGCCGTCGCGGCTGCACGCCGCTGCCGCGGCACGGCACTAGAATGGTGCGGTGACTTCCAGCAACGACTCGTTTGTCCATCTCCACAACCACACCGAGTACTCGATGCTGGACGGCGCCGCCCGGCTCGGTGAACTGTTCGACGAAACCGAGCGGCTCGGCATGCCGGCCCTCGCCACGACGGACCACGGCTACCTGTTCGGTGCCTTCGACTTCTGGAAGCGGGCAACGGACAAGGGCATCAGGCCGATTATCGGCGTCGAGGCGTATGTGACTCCCGGGACCGCCCGCACGGACAAGAGCCGCGTGCGGTGGGGCGAGGAGCACCAGCGCAAGGACGACATTTCCGGCGGCGGCTCGTACACGCACATGACCCTGCTGAGCTACAACAACGTGGGCATGCGGAACCTCTTCCGGGCCTCCTCGATCGCTTCCCTGGACTCGGTCTTCGGCAAATGGCCGCGGCTGGACCGGGAACTGCTGAACACATACTCCGAAGGCCTGATCGCCACCACCGGCTGCCCGTCCGGCGAAGTCCAGACGAGGCTCCGGCTGGGGCAGTACCGGGAAGCCGTGGAGGCCGCGGCCGAGTTCCGCGACATCTTCGGCGCTGAGAACTACTTCTGCGAGCTCATGGACCACGGCCTGGACATCGAGCGGCGGGTCACTGGCGATCTGCTGCGCCTGGCCAAGGAACTGAACCTGCCGCTCGTGGCCACGAACGACCTCCACTACACGCACGAGCACGACGCGAAGGCGCACGAGGCCCTGCTGGCGATCCAGTCCGGTTCCACGCTCCTGGAGCCGACCTACGACAACGGCGGTTCCCGCTTTGCCTTCTCCGGCAGCGGCTACTACCTGAAATCCCCGCAGGAAATGCGGGAGCTGTTCCGCGACCACCCGGAGGCGTGCGACAACACGCTTCTGATCGCCGAGCGCTGCGAAGTGTCGTTCAACACCGGCGCCAACTACATGCCACGCTTCCCCTGCCCCGAGGGCGAGGACGAAACGTCCTGGCTGGTCAAGGAAGTCGACAAGGGACTGCAGTACCGCTATCCCCAGGGCATCCCGGACAAGGTCCGCAAGCAGGCCGACTATGAGCTGGAAGTCATCACCTCGATGGGCTTCCCGGGCTACTTCCTCGTGGTGGCTGACTTCATCAACTGGGCCAAGAACAACGGCATCCGGGTGGGTCCCGGACGTGGCTCCGGCGCAGGCTCCATGGTGGCGTATGCCATGCGCATCACCGACCTCGATCCGCTGCACCATGGCCTGATCTTCGAACGCTTCCTCAACCCTGACCGCGTTTCCATGCCTGACTTCGACGTCGACTTCGATGACCGGCGCCGTTCCGAAGTGATCGACTACGTCACGCGGAAATACGGCGACGAACGCGTGGCGATGATCGTCACCTACGGCACCATCAAGACCAAGCAGGCCCTCAAGGACTCCTCGCGCGTGCTGGGCTACCCGTTCAGCATGGGCGAGCAGCTGACCAAGGCACTGCCCCCGGCTGTGATGGCCAAGGACATTCCGCTGGCCGACATTCAGAACCCCGAGGCCAAGCGTTACAGCGAAGCCGGCGACTTCCGGCAGCTGATCAGCACCGACCCTGAAGCCGCCAAGGTTTTCGAGACGGCACTGGGCATTGAGGGACTGAAGCGGCAATGGGGCGTGCACGCCGCCGGTGTCATCATGTCCTCGGACCCCATCATCGACGTGATTCCGATCATGCGCCGCTTCCAGGACGGCCAGGTCATCACCCAGTTCGACTATCCGACGTCTGAAGGCCTCGGCCTGATCAAGATGGACTTCCTGGGCCTGCGGAACCTGACGATCATTTCCGACGCCCTGGAAAACATCAAGATGAACCGGGGCATCGATCTCGACCTTGAAACCCTGGCGTTGGACGACACGGAGTCCTACGAACTGCTGGCCCGAGGCGACACGCTGGGCGTCTTCCAGCTCGACGGCGGACCCATGCGGTCCCTGCTCAAACTGATGAAGCCTGACAACTTCGAAGACATCTCCGCGGTGCTGGCCCTCTACCGGCCCGGTCCCATGGGCGCGAACGCGCACACCGACTACGCGTTGCGCAAAAACAAGATCCAGGAAGTCATTCCGATCCACCCGGAGCTCGAGGAGCCGCTCTCCGAAATTCTCGGCGGCACGTACGGCCTGATCGTGTACCAGGAGCAGGTCATGGCCGTGGCGCAAAAGCTCGCCGGCTACACCCTCGGCCAGGCCGACATCCTGCGCCGCGCCATGGGCAAGAAGAAGAAATCCGAGCTGGACAAGCAGTTCGCCGGTTTCTCCCAGGGCATGCAGGACAACGGCTATTCCATGGCCGCGGTCAAGACCCTCTGGGACATCCTGCTGCCGTTCTCCGACTACGCCTTCAACAAGGCGCACTCGGCCGCCTACGGCGTCATTTCGTACTGGACCGCGTACCTGAAGGCGCACTACGCGCCGGAGTACATGGCCGCCCTGCTCACGTCCGTGGGCGACGACAAGGACAAGTCGGCGATCTACCTCAACGAATGCCGCCGCATGGGCATCACCGTGCTACCGCCGGACGTCAACGAGTCGGCGCTCAACTTCACCCCGGTCGGCAACGACATCCGCTTCGGCATGGGCGCCATCCGCAACGTCGGCGTGAACGCCGTCGAGGCCATGGTGGCGGCGCGCGAGAAGGAAGGCGCGTATACGTCCTTCAAGGACTACCTCATGAAGGTCCCCGCGGTGGTCTGCAACAAGCGCACCATTGAATCCCTGATCAAAGCAGGTGCCTTCGACTCGCTGGGCCACCATCGCCGCGCCCTGGCCATGATCCACGAAGAAGCGATCGACTCCGTCATCACCCTCAAGCGCAACGAGGCGATCGGCCAGTTTGACCTCTTCGCCGGTTTTGAGGACCAGGAGCCGGAGGCCTCACTCAGCACGGAAATCCCCGATCTTCCCGAATGGGAGAAAAAGGACAAACTGGCCTTTGAGCGGGACATGCTCGGCCTGTATGTCTCCGACCACCCGCTGCAGGGGCTCGAAGGGCTCCTGAGCCAGCACGCGGACCGGTCGATCACCTCGATCATCGCCGAAGACGGCCCGCAGGACGGCGCGATCGTGACCATCGCGGGCATGATCACCTCGCTCAGCCGCCGGATCGCCAAGGCCAGCGGCAACGCCTACGCCCGCGCCGAAATCGAGGACCTCGCCGGTTCCATGGAGGTCATGTTCTTCGGCCAGGTCTACGGCCCCATCGCCTCGGTGCTGGCGGAGGACCTGATCGTGGTGGTCAAGGGCCGCCTGCAACGGCGCGACGACGGCGCCGTCACCTTGAACTGCATGGAACTGTCCGTGCCGGACCTCAGCGACAGCCAGAACGGGCCGGTGGTGATCACCATGGCCACGCACAAGGCCACCGAGGCCGTCGTCACTGAGCTGGGCGACGTCCTGCGCACCCACCGCGGAAACTCCGAGGTCCGGCTGCACCTGCAAGGTGACACCCGGGTGGAGGTCATGGGCCTGCCGGTGCACCTGCGCGTGAACCCAAGTCCGTCCCTCTTTGGCGACCTTAAGGTGCTGCTCGGCCCGACGTGCCTGGATAACTGAAATGCAGGTGCGGGTGGCCACTAGGCAAGGCTGAGAGGTCCAGGACACCCTGGGGCCGCTCGCCACCCCCAAGGTTCACGCATGGTATGCGAGGATCAGTTTTTCGGGTTGAGGGTTCCCCGGGCGATGCTGTCGGCGGAATGGGCCGGGTTCCCGTTGTACGGCTGGTTGGACACGTCGACGATGGGGTATTGGGCAAGGTCGACGCCGGCGGGGATGGTAAAGGTGCCGGATTCATTGTCGAGGACACCCAGGCTGACCATCTTGGATAGGTCGGCAGAGCCGACCCACACTCCCCGGAATCCGGTGATGTGGTCGTTGGAGAGCCGGATGATCAGGTGCCGGGTTCCATCGGGGAGTTGCTCCACCAGGGCATCTCCGCTCCCGGTGTGCGCGGGCAGTGGAGTCAGGGACGTTTGGGCGAGGACTGTCGATGTCGGACCCGACTGGGTGGAGGTGGGCGCAGTAGTGCCGTTGTGTCCGAGAACTCCGGCGGCGGTCCATCCGGCGGCCGTGCCGAGAACGATTCCGGCGGCAACCGCGGTAATCCAGAGACCGGGACGGGCGTACCTGTCTTTGGCGCTGGGCCGCAGTGGTGTCGGTGCCGACTCTGTGCCGCTGCCGTGGTTCAGGGGCGCTTCCGCCGGGGCTGGCTTCTTCGGTGGGACAGGGGCCCTGCGCTGGGCTGGGTCAGGGGATCCGTCGCGAGGGTCGGCGACAGGCCGAGGGCCTGATGGATGGCGGCCCAGTTCTGGCTGCCGGGTTTCTCGAGTTCGATGCCTGCGGTGTCGAGGGTGGCAATGTGCACCGCATGTTGCAGGCCTCGGAGGGTTTCGCTGCACACGAGGCAGCTGGCGAGGTGGTCGGCGTCGGTGTCTGTGCCGAGGGACTCGCCAAGGGCCAGCAGACTGAGAAGTTCGGCGTCAAGGTGTTCCATGTTCCACCTCCAGGCGGGTGCGTAAGCGGGTGAGGCTGCGCCGGATGTGGCTTTTGACGGTTCCGAGCGGCAGGTTAAGACGCGACGAAATCTGGTCGTGAGTCAGATCTTCATAGAACGCCAGCCGCATTATTGTCTGCTGTGGATCCCCTAAGTGCTCCAGTTCTTCGTCCAACGTCAGGCGGTCGGCGACCTCTTCGACGTCCCCAGCATCTGGGCGGGAAACGGGGGCAGCCACCAGGAGAATGGCCGCTTGTTCGAGATGGCGCTGGCGGGAGCGGGCGGACAAAGCGTCGGAGATTGCGTTGCGGGCAATCCCGATCAGCCACGCCGGCAGCCGTGCCGCCTCGGGGCGAAAAGTGGTCCGTGATTTCCAGGCCCGAATGAAAACCTCCTGGGTGACGTCGTCGGCAGCGGCACGCTCTCCCAGGGATCTCAGCGCCAGCGTGTAGACCAGCGGACCAAACCTTCGGTACGCCTCCGCGAGGACGCGTTCGTCGCCGCCGGCAAATGCGTGATCGAGATGGGCGTCCCAATCATGCGATGCGGCAGCCTCCATCAGGTGCTCCTTTGAGCGGCAATGGGCCTTGTTGAACCACATTATGCCGCTCCGGGGGACTCCGCCATGGTCGAACGGGGTCAGCTCTCCAGGATGTCACGGTACGCGTGCCGGTGGGGCCACGGTCGACGTGACCCCACCTGGCGACAGAACAGGACGTCTGCTGGAGCTCCGGATGGATTACTCGTGGTGGCCTTTGTGTCCGCGCGATGAGGAGTCCACTACCTGTACGGCGACCCCAAGGTTGTTGTCCGCGAGGCTTCCCCAGGCGTAGACGATGGTGTTTTTTCCCTCGGTGACCTTGACGTCGGCGGGGCCGATCAGCGGGTCAGTGGTTCCCTCTGCTGCGACCGACGCGGAGACGTTTCCGGCCTTGAGGGTGAGGGTCTTTTGATGCCGGTTGGTAAGTCCCTCAATGACCGCGGTCCCACCGGCCAGGACATCGACGGCGGGGGCCGCAGCGACGTGCCGGACGGTCAGCTTGCCCTTTCCATCCGGGCTGGTGGAGGTGTCATTGGTGAAAAGGGTGGCCGTGGGGGTCCCGTCAGCGGCCAGATGTGCGACCGCTGTGTAGTCCCGACCTGCTTCGAGGTCCACTGTGACCGGGCCTATCACGGGGTTGTCGGCGCTGGTGGCGTCGCCACCGGTGATCGCAATCTTGTGGTCTCCGTCCGGGACGTTCAACGGCCCGGCCAATGTGCCCGGTGTGAAGTTATCCAGGGTGAGCTTGCCGTCGACCCAGACGTCGACGGTAAGGCCCGGAACGCCGTGGAGGACGGACAGTTTTGCTGTTCCATCGTCGCGGTGGTGCCAGGTCGCGGCCTGGGCCGGGGCGGCCAGCGACAGTGCTGCCAGTAGCGTGATTGCTCCGGTGGCTGCAGAAAGTGTCTTGCGCATTTCCAACTCCTCATCGAGGCCCACATGGGGCGGTGGTTGTGCTTACACCCTTACTACCGGCCAAAGGCCGTATCCGGATGCACCACTAGGGAAGTTTTAATGTGCCGTGGCCCGTCGCGGCCTCTGTCAGATCTCGTAGTCGAGCGGAACCGGCTGGCTGTAGGCCCCGGAGTGATAAAGCAGGGGAGCGCCGTCTTCGCCGACCTGACCCTCCACCACTTCGACCACCACCACGGCGTTGTTCTCGAACGACAACCGCATCTGGACCTGCCCGATCAACCAGCCGGTGACGCCCTTCAGCACGGGCACTTCGTGGGGTCCTAACTCCCAGTGGTCCCCGTCGAACCGGTTGCCGGCCCGGGCGAAGCGGTCTGCGAGCTCCTGGTTCTCCAGCCCGAGCATGTGGACCCCGATGTAGCTCGTGTTCGCCACGGCCGGCCACGAACTTGACGTCCTGGCCATGTTGAACGTGAAGCGCGGCGGCTTGGCAGACAGGGAAGCCACGGAGGTCGCGGTGAATCCGAAGGGGACGCCGTTGTAGTTGGCGGTGATAATCGCCACGCCGGCCGCGTGCCGGCGGAACATTTCCTTGAATGTCCCCTCGAAGATTCCGTCATCTGTGGCCACTGCGATCCAACTCCCTGCTGCACGTATGTGTCATGGTTCCTACTGCCAGCGTATTCCGCCTCCGATCAAGTGGGAGATTTGTTTACCCCCGTCGTCATGTGCTGCCACGCGGCGTCATGTGCCGGGCCGGGGAATCCTTGTTACCGTTTGTTGCATGACACAGCCCGCAGTAGACGGCCCCGTTCAGCACACCGGGGAGCCCGCGCACCCGGACCGGCCCCTGACCTTGCCCGCCGAGATGAAAGCCGTACAGCAGCCCGGACACGCCGGAACCCCGTGGCGGAAAGCGGCGGTCATCGCCGCGGCCGGCATTCCGGTGGGGCTGCTTTGGTGGCTTCTGGCGCCGTCGGGACTGAACCTGCTGACCCGGAACCCGGACCTTGCCGCCGGCACCAATACGGCAACCTGGCTGCCCCGGGACCTCGTGCTGGCAGGGCTGTGCCTGCTCGCCGGCTGCATTGCCGGGTCGTTCGTCGCAGGCTCCAAACATGCACAGCCGGCGCCCGGCACCGTAATCCTGGTGGTCCTGGCCGGCGCTGCCGGCTCGCTCCTCGCGTGGGGAACCGGTCTGCTCAGCGCCCAGTGGTGGGGAGCCCCGGCCGATACCTCGGCCAGCGCCAGCGTCGCCTTTTCTCTGCGCTCCTACGCGGTCCTCGCTATCTGGCCGGCGGCGATCGCCCTGGCCATCTTCCTGAACAGCCTCTTTCCGGGCTCCGGCGGCAAAGCCCGCTCCTAAACCCTGCGCCTGGCGCCTGGCGCCCGGCCAGGCTTCAGGCCGGCGGCCGCGCGCCCGGGCCGCGTCACAGCGTCGGAGTGCCCCGGCGGGGCACGTAAAATGATCGGGTGAGCCTAACTCCTGACAGCCCTGTGACCCCGATTCCCGCCGCCCTCAACTTCCGCACGGTGGACGTGCGCGGCCAGCACCTGTCCCTCGCCGGGCTGCGCGCTGCCGTACCGCGGGCACAGTCCGGCACCATGGCAGATGCCGAGGACAAGGTCCAGGACATCATCTCCGCCGTCCGCACGCGGGGCTTCGCCGCACTGCGGGAACTGGCACTGTCCTTCGACGGCGTCGAACAGGCCCACCCCCGTGTCCCGGCCGAGGAGCTGCGCGCGGCTTTGGAAGGTCTGGACCCCGCCGTGCGCGCGGCACTCGAGGAATCCATCCGGCGGGCCCGCAGCTTCGCGGATGCCCAGCGCCCGGCGAACGTCGACGTCGAACTCGGAGAAGGCGCCGTCGTCAGCCAGAACTGGGTGCCGGTGGCGCGCGTGGGGCTCTATGTCCCCGGCGGGCTGGCGGTCTACCCGTCTTCGGTGATCATGAACGTCGTCCCGGCCCTGGCAGCGGGCGTCGAATCCATTGCGCTGGCCTCGCCGCCTCAAAAGAACTTCGGCGGCCTCCCGCACCCCACGATCCTGGCGGCCGCGTGCCTGCTGGGCATCGAGGAGGTCTACGCGATCGGCGGGGCGCAGGCCATCGCCACCTTCGCCTATGGCATCCCCGCCGGGGCCTCCGACGCCGGTGACCTTCCCGGGATCGATCCCGTGGACGTCGTGACCGGTCCGGGCAACATTTTCGTGGCCACCGCCAAGCGGCTGGTGAAGGGGGTCGTGGGGATCGATTCCGAGGCCGGCACCACCGAGATCGCGATCCTCGCCGACTCGACCGCCAGTCCGGCCCTCGTGGCGGCGGACCTCATCAGTCAGGCCGAACACGACCCCAAGGCGGCATCGGTCCTGTTCACCGACTCCGAGGCCCTTGCGGCCGAAGTCCGCGTGGAACTCGAACGCCAGGCCGCTGCCACCAAGCACTCCAGCCGCGTCCTCGAGGCCCTCTCCGGCCCACAGTCCGGCGTCGTCCTGGTGGAGGACCTGGAGCAGGGCATTGCCGCCTGCGACGCGTACGCCGCGGAACACCTTGAAATCATGACCGCGGATGCCGCCCGCGTGGCGGCCCGGATCCGCAGCGCCGGGGCGATCTTCGTGGGGGACTACAGCCCCGTCAGCCTTGGAGACTACTGTGCCGGCTCCAACCACGTGCTGCCGACCAGCGGCACGGCGGCATTCTCCTCCGGCCTGAACGTAACCACTTTCCTGCGGGCCATCCAGGTGATCAACTACTCCCGCTCCGCGCTGGAGCAGGTCAGCGGGCACATCGTCAGCCTCTCCGGCGCGGAAGACCTGCCGGCCCACGGCGAGGCCGTCACGGCGCGCTTCGCCGCCAGGTAACCACCCGCCCAGACCACTACATGTAGTAATTACAGGCTTGTTATTCAGCTATATCTAGTCGTAAACTGATCGCGGGGGCACACGGCGCTGTGCTCCGTTCAGGCTTGCGACCGGGGAGGAATTGACATGTATTGCCCGTTCTGCCGTAACCCTGATTCGCGCGTGGTGGACAGCCGGATCGCCGACGACGGCTCCGCCATCCGTCGCCGCCGGCAGTGCCCCGAATGCGGCCGCCGCTTCACCACGGTGGAAACCACCAGCCTGACCGTCATCAAACGCTCCGGCGTCGGCGAGCCCTTCAGCCGCAGCAAGGTCATCAACGGCGTCCGCAAAGCCTGTCAGGGCCGTCCGGTCACCGAAGACGACCTCGCCATGCTGGCGCAGGAGGTCGAGGAGGCAATCCGCGGCTCCGGCGCCGCCGAAATCGAAGCCCACGAAGTCGGGCTGGCAATCCTGGAACCGCTGCAGCGCCTGGACGAGGTTGCCTACCTGCGGTTCGCCAGCGTCTACCAGGCCTTCGAATCGCTGGAGGATTTCGAAGCCGCGATTTCCCTGCTTCGCCATGAGGCCGAGTCCAAGGGCAGGGACGGCAAGAACCCGAAGAAGAGCCCGCTCCAAGCGCCGTCGTAAATTTGTCGTCGTAAATTCTTGGCCCGGTGGTGGCGTCCCCCTCACCAGGTCCTATATCCCGCCACAGACTCCGGTGGTGGCAGCGGAGGGGAAGCCGCAGCCACCACCGGCTCCACCAAAAATGAGCTATCACTACGGGTCGTTCCCAGCGTTCAGAACGACCCGGAGTGATAGCTCATTTTGGCTATCCGGCGATGTGCTACTTGGCGAGCTTGTGCTTCAGCGCAATCTCGATGGCTGCGCCCACGATGCCCGCGTCATTCTTCAACTCGGCCGGGACGATCGGCGTGCGCAGCTTCATGTGCGGCAGATACTCGTCGGCACGCTTGGAGATGCCGCCGCCGACGATGAAGAGCTCGGGGGAGAACAGGAACTCTACGTGGGAGAAGTAGCGCTGCAGCAGCACGCTGTACTGTTCCCAGCTGAGGCCGTCACGCTCACGGGCCACGGCGGATGCCTTGGTCTCGGCGTCAAAGCCGTCGATCTCCAGGTGACCGAGTTCGGCGTTGGGAACCAGCTTGCCGTCGAAGATGAAGGCAGAACCGATGCCGGTGCCCAGAGTGATCACCAGCACGGTGCCAGCGACCCCTTCGCCGGCACCGAAGCGGGCCTCGGCGAGGCCGGCGGCGTCGGCGTCGTTGATGACCTCGACGGGGCGCCCGAGACGCGCCGTGAGCATGGCGTCGATGTCGGCCTCCAGCCACGACTTGTCCACATTCGCGGCCGAGTGAACCACACCGTGCTGGATGATGCCCGGGAATGTGACGCCCACGGGGCTGCTGGCGTCGGGCGCGTCGGGACGGGCGGTGAGCTCCGCGACGACCTGCGCGACGACTTCGGCCACGGACTCGGGGGTGGAGGGCTGCGGCGTGGGGAAGCGCACGCGGTCGCCGATCAGTTTGCCCTTCTTCAGGTCCACGATCCCGCCCTTGATACCGGTCCCGCCGATGTCAATGCCGATCAGGGGGGCGTTCTTCTTCGACTTCTCGTCCTTCTTGGCCAATATCATTCCGTTCGTGGCAGGGGCGGGCTAGGGGACCGGCCAGGGCCGGCGGGTGAAGATGTGGATCTTCAGGGGAAATGCCGTGTGGAGCAGGGTCAGGGCAATGTGAGGATCTCGGCGCCGGACTCCGTGACGAGCAGGGTGTGCTCGAACTGTGCGGTGCGCTTGTGGTCGCGGGTCACAACAGTCCAGTCGTCGGCCCACATGTCCCAGTCAACGGTGCCCAGGGTCAGCATCGGCTCGATCGTGAACACCATACCCGTTTCCATGACGGTGTTGTATGCGGGGGCGGCATCGTAGTGCGGAATGATCAGCCCCGTGTGGAAAGCCTCGCCGACGCCGTGTCCGGTGAAGTCGCGGACCACGCCGTAGCCGAAGCGTTTTGCGTAGGACTCGATGGTCCGGCCGATCACGTTGATTTCGCGTCCCGGGGCTACAGCCCGGATAGCGCGGTTCAGCGATTCCTGGGTGCGCTCGACGAGGAGGCGGGATTCCTCGTCGACATCGCCGACCACGAAGGTGTAGTTGGTGTCGCCGTGCACACCGCCGATGAACGCCGTGATGTCGATATTCAGGATGTCGCCGTCTTGGACCACCGTGCTGTCGGGGATCCCGTGGCAGATGACCTCATTGAGCGAGGAGCATAGTGACTTCGGAAAGCCCCGGTAGCCGAGGGTGGAGGGATACGCCTTGTGGTCCAGGAGGAACTCGTGGCCCACCCGGTCCAGCTGGTCGGTGGTGACGCCGGGGGCGATGTGTTTGCCGACCTCCACGATGGCCTGTGCCGCGATTTTGGCGGCGATCCGGATCTTCTCGATGGTCTCCGGCGACTTGACCTCGGATCCCGTGAACTTTGCAGGACCCGGCTTGCCCACATACTCCGGACGCGGGATGGACGGCGGTACTGGAAGTTGCGGGCTCACTGTCCCCGGGACAAGCGTGCCGATGG
The DNA here is from genome assembly GCF_003097355.1 of Arthrobacter sp. H-02-3. Taxonomy (GTDB): domain Bacteria; phylum Actinomycetota; class Actinomycetes; order Actinomycetales; family Micrococcaceae; genus Arthrobacter; species Arthrobacter humicola. Next base: position 16,132 of record NZ_PYUI01000015.1, on the reverse strand, counting down.
GTGCAGTTGAGGCTAGAGAAGGCATAGATTGATCATATAAGCCGTCGGGCGAAGCCCGTAAAACACAGCCCAGAAAACACAGCCCAGAAAACACAGCCCGGAAACATATGGAGCCCGGAGAACAAACTGAACGACGCCGGACTATCTTCCGGAGCTTCAACCGGGACTAGAGCCCAGGGACTATCCGGGGCACGAAGGAGCACCAATGCCCGAATACTGGTACAACGTCAACACTCACGAGATCGAGGAAGACGCGATGTCCGACTGGAGCCAGCTGATCGGACCGTACAAGACCCGCGAGGAAGCCGAACACGCGCTCGAAAAGGTCAAGGCGCGCAACGAGGCGTGGGACAAGGGCGAGGACGACTAGCCCGTCCCTGCGGGTGCGCGGCAGCCGTGCCCTGCCCTCTCCGCAGCCGCGTCGGGTTGAATCGCCGAGAGCCTCCCACGGCAATCGCCGACCGGACGCCGCGGCTGGCGGACTGATCCTTCTCACCGTCATTCTCACCCCGTGAGGATGAGTGCCGGACAGGTCCGTCCGGCCATACTGGGACAATGCCGACGCGCGATACCCGCACCCGCGGCGTCCGAATCGCCGACCTGGCGAGGCTGGCCGTTGCCTGGGGCGGATCGACTGTAGCCTTGATCGTCACCGGCGCGCTGCTGCCGGGGTTCTCTGCAAACAGTTGGTGGGCCTATGCCGCCGTGGCAGCAGTGGCCGGCATCGTCGGCCTCGTCCTCCGCCCGGCCTTGGTGGAGATCTCCGCCCGGGTGGGCTGGCTGGCGGTGCTGCTTACCGCGCTGGTCGGCCAGGCCCTGATCATGTACGTCGCCATCCGACTGGTTCCCGGCATCGAGTCGACCGCAGGGACCGCCCTGGCGGCAACCTGGATCAGCGCGGCCGTGGGCACGATCATCTCGTGGGCTACTACAGCCGGTACAGATGACGGCCTGATCAGCTCGTTGGCCGGCAGGGCACGCCGGCAGGAAAGCGTGCCCGATCCGGAGGTTGACGGCATCTTGTTCGTCCAACTCGACGGTGTTCCCTTCCCGGTGCTGCAATGGGCGGTCCAGTCCGGGGCGGTGCCCAATATCCGGCGCTGGCTGGCGACGGGGGATTACCAGCTCCGCGAATGGACGCCCCAGCTGCCGTGCACCACGCCGGCCAGCCAGCTGGGCATTCTGCACGGCACCGTGGACGGGATCCCGGCCTTCCGGTGGTACGACCGTGAGCTTAACCGGGTCCTGGTGGCCAACCGCCCGGCAGACGCCCGGGTGATCGAGGAGAGGCACAGCACCGGCAAGGGCCTGCTCTACGACGACGGCGTCTCCATTTCAAACCTGTTCACCGGGGACGCGCCCCGATCGCTATTGACGATGAGCCGGGTAGGGGTCGGGCGCGGCTCCGCCCAGACCCGCCGGGCGTTCGCCTGGTTTTTCACCTCGCCGAGCGGGTTTATGCGCAGCTTCACACGAACGGTCGGGGAGATTCTTAAGGAGCGTTGGCAGGCCCGACGACAGGTCAAGCGGGACCTTGACCCGCGAGTGCATCGGGACTGGACCTTCGCCCTGCTGCGGGCAGTCACTAACAGTCTGTTGCGTGACCTGAACACGGCGTTGGTGGCAGAGGAGTTGCGGAGAGGCACGAGGAGCATCTATGTCGACTACGTCGACTACGACGAGATCGCGCACCACGCAGGCATGTTCAGGCCCGAATCGCTCGCCGCCTTGGATGGCTTGGACCGCACGCTGGGATCGTTGGCTCAGCTCGCCGGGTCCGCTCCCCGCCGCTACCGGCTGATCGTGCTCTCGGACCATGGCCAGTCCCAGGGCACCCCGTTCGCCGACCGGTATGGCCAGACGCTCGGTGACCTGTGTGCAGACCTCATCCATGCCAACGTCCAGAGCGTGGACACTTCGGTCGAAGGGCTGGGGCGCGCGGACTCCATCGCCGGCGACATCTCGGCCCGGGGGATGACCGGGAAGCTCGCCGGCCGTGCCGACGAGGTTCTAACCAAGGCACAGCAGACTTCGGCGCCCGGCGACGCCGCCGAGGAGCCGGTTGTGGTGCTGGGCTCGGGGAATCTGGGCTTGGTTTACGTCCGGGGCGACCGGCGATGGACTCTCGAGGCCCTCGAGAGTCGGTGGCCGGCCCTGGTCCCGGGTCTGGCGGGCCATCCCGGCGTCGGGTTCGTCGCCGGCGTCGATGAAGACGGCCGGGCATGGGCGATCGGTAGCGGCGGGCGCCTCAACCTGGCCAGCGGCGCAGTGCACGGCACCGATCCGCTGGCACCCTTCGGGCCGCACGCGGCGCTGGTGCTCCGACGGGCGTTGAAGCATCCCGAGGCACCGGATCTCTACGTCAACAGCACGATCAGCCCCGTGACCGACGACGTCGCGGCGTTCGAAGGACTCGTCGGATCCCACGGGGGCCTCGGCGGTTGGCAGGACCGGGCCGTGCTGCTCGGCCCGGCCGATCTCATGGCGACGCTGCCGGAGCGGATAGAAGGTGCCGATGAACTCCATCGGTTGCTGGTGGCGATGCTCGAGTCCTGTGGGCAGCGTGCCACGACGGCGTCCCGCGGTTGAGCGACTGGAATTAAGCACCTGGACTGGGTGAGTGGCACATGCCGCATCGCTGAGGACGCCCCGTTGGGGGTGGGCGCAGTTTCGGGTCCTCGGCTCACACGGGCTCCACCCAGGACTCGCCAGGGGCGAGGACCACCGCTGTGCAGTCGGGAGCCTGCTCCGCCACGGCGGCCGCAAACCGGAGCCCGGGCTGTTCGAGCCAGTTCCGGGCAAAGTGTGCGATCAACGGAGGGTGCAGCGTTCCCCAGTGGACCGGCACGGCGAATCTCGCGCCGCTCATAGCGACGGCCCGGGCGGCAGTCTCCGGAGACAGGTGTCCCGCCGAGAGCCTCGGTCCCCACCCCCAGACCGGCAACAGGGCGACGTCGATCGTCCCGCCCGCCATGGCGGACATCGCGGCCATCTCCGGATATAGCCCGGTGTCACCGGCTATCCAGACACTGCCGGACGGCCCTCGAACCAGCTGGCCGTTGGCGTCGTTGGGACGATGCGGCATGGGACGGCTGCGGTGCTCGGCGGGGACCTGGCGAATCTCGACACCGGCGCCCACCGGGGTCCAGCCGTCCCCCAAGGGAGCCGTGTCAGGCAGCCTCCGGCGACGCAACCAGGCGACATTCGCCGGGGCGCTCATCAACGTTGCCCCGCGCAGCATGCGGAGGGAGCCCAACTCGGCGTGGTCGTGGTGCAGGTGCGAGACCAGCACCACGTCCGGGTGGCTCCACGACACCGGGTCCGGCCGCGGTGCCAGGCGTCGTAACAACCCGGCATGAGGGCGGAGCAACGGATCCGTCAGGACCCGAACCCCGTCGAGATCCAGAACCACCGAGGAGTGACCCAGCCAGGTGATTCTCACACGGATCGGCCCCCACCCCGGCGTAGTGCGTTATCAGGCTAGGTCTGGTCGCCTCAGGCCAGAGCCTTTGCCTTAAGGGAGTCAAACTCGGTCTGGTTGATGGCACCGGAATCGAACAGCGCCTTGGCATCTGCGATCTGGGCGGCCGGGGTGGATGTTGTGCCTGCGGCCTGCTTGATGTACTCCTGCTGGGCAGCTTGTTGCTCGGCCATTCGCGCCATCTGCCGCTCCGCCATGCTGCGCCCCCTGGCGATCAGGTAGATGAAGGCGCCGAGCCAGGGCAAGAAGATCATCAAGATCGCCCAGCCGGCCTTGGCCCAGCCGCTGAGCGAGTGGTCGCCGAACATATCAAACAAGCAGCGGAAATACACCGTCAGTGCGGCGATCCAGATGAAGAACCAGAAACTCCACACCAGAATGTCCCAGAAGCTAGTGGTGCCCATCGATACTCCTCCCATCGTGTCCGCCGGAGCCTGACGCAGCTCCTCCGGCACGACTACGGCCGGAACGGCGGAACATCCACTGAGGTCTGATGCAGACCTCAATGGTCAGCCTGCCCGGAGTGGAGACGCGACACATCACCTGCGAAGGATGAGGTGTCGGCTGCAGCCGCCTAGAAGGAGTGTTCGGGGCCGGGGAAGTGGCCGGAGCGCACGTCCTCGCCGTAGGCCTTGGCGGCGTTGGTGAGCGAGGTCCGAAGGTCGGCGTACTGCTTGACGAATTTCGCCATCTTTCCGCCGCGCAGGCCCGCCATGTCCTGCCAGACCAGGACCTGCCCGGTGGTGGCGTTGCCGGCGCCGATGCCGACGGTGGGGACGTCGACGGCGGCGTCGACGGCGGCCGCCGTGGCGGCGGGGACCATTTCCATGAGCACGCAGAACGCGCCGGCGTCGGCCAGCGCGACGGCGTCCTCGATCAGGCGTGCGGCGTCGTCGCCGCGGCCCTGGACCCGGTAGCCGCCGAGGGCGTGCTCGCTCTGCGGGGTGAAGCCGATGTGGGCCATGACCGGGATCCCCGCCTGGACCATGGCGCGGACGGTGTCGGCGTAGAACTTTCCGCCTTCAATCTTGACGGCATGGGCCAGGCCTTCCTTGAGGAACCGCACGCCGGTGGCGACGGCCTGCTGGGCGGAGACCTCGTAGCTGCCGAAGGGCAGGTCCGCGACCACCAGGGCGCGCCGCGCGGAGCGGGCCACGGCCCGGCACAGCGGCAGGAGTTCGTCCACAGTCACGGGCAGGCTGGTCTCGTTGCCGAAGACGTTGTTGGAGGCCGAATCGCCCACCAGCAGGACCTCGATGCCCGCCTGGTCAAAGATCTCCGCGGTGTACTGGTCGTAGGCGGTGAGCATGGCGAAGTGCTCGCCGTTGGCCTTGGCCTGGTGCAGATGGTGGGTGCGGATCCGTGCCACCGGCTTCCGCGAAACCTCCGGTGCCCCGGCAACGCCGGCCGCGGCGCCCGCGGAAGCCGCCGTCGGGCCGCTGCCGTAAGGGGCGGGAAGTTCTGCGGGCGTGCTGGAATCGGAGCTGTTGCTGGTGGCCATGCCACGAGCGTAATGCGATACCGGGCACCACAGCTACCGGGCAACCGGCCGTCGCCGGTGAATCACGTCACACGGGCCGCCGTGGCGACTGCGCACTCCCGCCAGGCGGCGCGAAATTCTCCGACTTTGTGTTAACGGTGTGTTACGCGGAGGGCCGCCTTCAGCAATCGGTGCCAATGCTTAGTAAAGTGAACCGTGAGCAGCCGCGGGGCCCATGAAAGGCGGGCCTGGGGCACGGATGGAAGAACCGGAAAGAGGCCAGTATGGACCGCCAGCAAGAGTTTGTCCTGCGGACGATCGAAGAGCGCGATGTGCGGTTTGTGCGTCTGTGGTTTACCGACGTCGTGGGATCGCTCAAGTCCGTGGCTCTTGCCCCGGCCGAGGTGGAAGGCGCCTTCGAAGAAGGACTCGGCTTTGACGGGTCCTCGATCGAGGGCCTGGCCCGCGTCTTTGAATCGGACATGCTCGCCCAGCCTGATCCGGCCACGTTCCAGATCCTGCCCTGGCGCGGTGAGACGGAGGCGACCTCGCGGATGTTCTGCGACATCCTGACGCCCGACGGCGAGCCCTCCGCCGCGGATCCGCGCAACGTCCTCAAGCGCACCCTCGCCAAGGCCGCGGACATGGGCTTCACCTGCTACACCCACCCCGAAATCGAGTTCTACCTGCTCAAGTCCCAGGAACCGGGCCCCGATGGCTCTCCCGTCCCGGTGGATGAGGGCGGGTACTTCGACCATGTCCCGGGCGGCGTCGCCCAGGACTTCCGCCGGACCGCCGTGACCATGCTCGAATCCGTGGGCATCTCGGTGGAATTCAGCCATCACGAGGCCGGCCCGGGCCAGAACGAGATCGACCTCCGCTACGCGGACGCCCTGCAGACCGCGGACAACATCATGACGTTCCGGACGGTAATCAAGGAAGTCGCGTTGCAGCAGGGCACCTATGCCACCTTCATGCCCAAGCCGTTCACGGCCCACCCGGGCTCTGGCATGCACACGCACTTCTCGCTCTTCGAAGGCGACACGAACGCCTTTTACGAGGCCGGTTCCGAGTTCCAGCTCTCCGAGACCGCGCGCCAGTTCATTGCCGGCATCCTCAAGCACGCGCCCGAATTCACGGCCGTCACCAACCAGTTCGTGAACTCCTACAAGCGGCTGTGGGGCGGGGGTGAGGCGCCGAGCTACCTGAGCTGGGGCCACAACAACCGCTCCGCGCTGGTCCGCGTCCCGTTGTACAAGCCCGGCAAGGGCCAGTCCGCGCGGATCGAATACCGTGGCATCGACTCCGCCGCCAACCCCTACCTGGCCTACGCCGTGCTCCTCGGCGCCGGCCTCAAGGGCATCGAAGAGGGCTACCAGCTCCCCGCCGCGGCGGAGGACGACATCTGGTCGCTGAGCTCGGCCGAGCGCCGCGCCATGGGGCACGATCCGCTGCCGGCGAGCCTGCACGACGCCATCCGGACCATGGAAGACTCCGAACTCATGCCGCAGATCCTCGGCGAGCAGGTCTTCGAGCACTTCCTGCGCAACAAGCGTGCGGAATGGCAGGACTACCGCCTCCAGGTCACGCCCTACGAGCTGCAGCGCAATCTCGGCATTCTGTAGGCGGCCCCGGTGAGCCTGGCACGACGCCTCATAGCCGCCGGCTTCAGTGATCTCGACAAGGGGGAACGGTTCCTGGCAGCCCGGGAACTGGAGGGGCTCGACCAGGACGCCCTCTTTGCCGGGCTGCAGCTGGCGGCTAACCCGGACACGGCCCTGCAGTCCCTGGTCCGGCTGATCGAGAAGCACCCGCAGCTGCGCAAGCTCGCCGTCGCGGATCCGGAAGCCAGCGAACCGCTGTACCGGGTGCTGGGTGCCTCCGAGGCGCTGGGCGAATTTCTCATCCGCCACCCCGAGCACCTTGACGCCTTCGCCGCCCGTGTCAGCCCGGAACCGCTGGCCGCGGACCCGGCAGCCCTCCGGGCCCGGCTGCTGCAGTCAGTGCGGGCGGATCCGAAGTCTGCCCGGCCGGTGGCGGCCCTCAGCGGGCAGGAAGCCTACGCCGCCCTGCGGACGGCATACCGGCGCGGGCTCGTGGAACTCGCCATCAAGGACCTGTGCGCGGCCGATCCCCTCGATTTCATGCCGGCTGCCGGTGCGGAACTGGCGGACCTTGCCGGCGCCGCCCTGGAGGCGGCCCTCGCCGTGTCCCGGGCCGAGGCGGCGGAGAAGTTCGACGCCAAGGAGGTCGCCGACGTCGGGCTTGCCGTGATCGGCATGGGCAAGTGCGGCGCCCGCGAACTGAACTATATTTCCGACGTCGACGTCATCTACGTGATCGATTCCGGCACTTTGGAGGACGTCCGGGCAACCATGATCGGCACGGCCCTCGCCTCGGGTATTTCGCGGGCGATCATGTCCACGAGCCGCGAACCAGGGCTGTGGGAAGTGGACGCGAATCTGCGGCCCGAGGGCAAGTCCGGCCCACTGGTCCGGACCCTGGCCTCGCACGAGAGCTACTATGCGCGCTGGGCCGAGAGCTGGGAATTCCAGGCCCTGCTGAAGGCCCGGACCATCGCCGGCGACGCCGCGCTGGGGGCACGCTATGAGGCCGCCGTGACGCCGTTGATCTGGTCCTCGGCCGGCCGGGAAGGCTTTGTCGAATCCGTCCGTGCCATGCGCCGCCGCGTCACCGAGCACATTCCGGCCGATGAAGAACAGCGGCAGATCAAGCTGGGCCGCGGGGGACTGCGCGACGTCGAATTCACGGTGCAGCTTCTGCAGCTTGTGCACGGCAAGTCCGATGAATCGTTGCGCTGCCGGGACACCACGTCCGCCATCGCCGCGCTGTCCGCCGGCGGGTACATCGGCCGCTCGGACGCCGCGGAATTCGACCGCGACTACCGCTACTTGCGACTCCTCGAGCACCGGATCCAGCTCTTCCAGCTGCGCCGGACACACCTCATGCCGGTCAATGAAGCGTCCCTGCGCTCCCTTGCCAAGGCCGTGTTGGGTCCGTTCTCCACCGAGCGGCCCAAACCGGACGCCCTCGTAGGCGCGTGGCGAAAGACCAAGCGCTCCGTCCGCGAACTCCACGAACGCATCTTCTACCGCCCCCTGCTCAACACGGTTGCGACGCTGAGCAGCGAAGAGGCCCGCCTCACTCCGGAAGCCGCCCAAGGCCGGCTCGCGGCCCTGGGCTACCTCGATCCCCGCGGCGCCATGCGGCACATCGAGGCCCTCACGGCCGGGGTCAGTCGCCGCGCGGCGCTCCAGCGCCAACTGCTGCCGATCCTGCTGGACTGGCTCGCCGACGGCGTGGATCCCGACGGCGGTCTGCTCGCCTTCCGGCGCGTCAGCGAGGCGCTCGGCACGACGCACTGGTACCTGGGCATGCTCCGCGATTCGACGGCGGCGGCAGAGCGGCTCTGCCATGTGCTCGCCAACTCCCGGTTGATCGCGGACCTGCTGGAGGTCTCGCCGGAGTCTGTGGCGTGGCTCGGTACCGACAAAGAGCTTGTCCCGCTTAGCTTCGAATCCCAGTGGCTCGAGATCGCCTCGAAGATGTCCCGGCACGCGGACCCGGAGAGCGCCATGCGGCTGATCCGGCTGATCCGGCGCCGCGAAATCCTCCGCATCGCCATCGCGGACAGTGCCGGACTGCTGGATCAGGACCAGGTGGGCGAAGCCCTCGCCGACACCGACCGGGCAGCCGTCCTGGGGGCGCTGCGCGTGGCGGAGACGATCATCACCGCCGAGGAACCGCTCAAGACGCACGTGCTGGTGGTGGCGATGGGCCGGCAGGGCGGCCGGGAGATCGGCTACGGCTCAGACGCCGACGTCATGTACGTACACCGGGGATTGCCCGGCGTCCCGGAAGAGGAAGCGCAGGCGCAGGCCTCGCAGATCGTGGGCAAGCTCTCAAGCTTGCTGACCCAGCCGCTCAAACCGGCGATCTTGGCCGAACGCGTGCTGTCCGTCGACGCGGACCTGCGCCCGGAGGGCAAGAGCGGGCCCATGGTGCGTTCCCTGGAGTCCTATGCCGAGTACTACCGCCGGTGGTCTCTCGTCTGGGAGGCCCAGGCGTTGCTGCGGGCGCGCCCGATGGCCGGCGACGACGCCCTGGCGGAGGACTTCATCGCCCTGATCGATCCGATCCGCTACCCGGAATCGTTGTCGGACCAGGACGTGCGGGAGGTCCGGCGGGTCAAGGCCAGGGTCGAGGCGGAGCGCCTGCCGCGCGGCGCCGACCCGGCCCGCCACCTGAAGCTGGGCCGCGGCGGCCTGAGCGACGTCGAATGGCTGGCCCAGCTGCTCCAGCTTCGGCACGCCGGCAAACACCCGGAACTGCGGACCACCTCCACCGTGGAGGCCCTCGAAGCGGCCGCGGCCCTGGACCTGATCGACGCCGGCGACGTCGTGATTTTGCTCCGGGCGTGGCGGCTGGCGAGTCGGATCCGTTCGGCCAATGTCATCTGGACCGGCCGGACCTCGGACCTGCTGCCCTCCTCCCGCCGCGACCTCGAAGCCGTGGCACGGTGGTGCGGCTATGGGCAAGGCAACGCCGCGGAACTCGAAGAGGATTACCTGCGGCTGAGCCGGCGTGCACGGTCGGTTTTCGAACGGACCTTCTACGGCCAGTAGCGCCGATCGGCGCGGCCCGCGAGTCACTGACACACTCCGGACTGACAGATGCCGCCGCCCGGTGCTACCTTGGGCGGATGGCCAGGCAACTGTTTGTGAACCTCCCCGTCCGGAATCTCGATACCACTGTTGAGTTCTTCACCGCACTGGGTTTCTCCTTTAACCCGGACTTCACCGATGAGAACGCCACCTGCATGATCGTCAACGACGGCGCGTACGTGATGTTGCTCGTCGAGTCCTACTTCAAGACCTTCACCTCCAAGTCGGTGGCCCCCACGGCGGACGCCGCCGAGGTCATCATGTCCTTTTCCTTGGAGAGCCGTGAGGCCGTGGATGCGGTCATCCGGACGGCGCTGACCTCCGGAGGCAAGGCATCGGAGGAGGCCCAGGACTACGGCTTCATGTACACGCACAGCTTCCAGGACCCGGACGGCCACCTCTGGGAGGTCTTCTGGATGGATCCGGCCGGCCCGCCGAAGGACGCCGCGCTGTAGCTGACTTCAGCCGCAGGCCGCTCGCGGCGGCAGGCGCTGCCGGCATGGGTACGCTGGCTACATGGCTGAACACGTGTGGCTGCTGCCCATCAAGAACCTCGATGACGACGCCCGGGCCGTCAAGCTGGGGGAGATCGCGCTGCTGGAACTCGGCGAAGGCCAGCGGAAGTTTGTTGGCGACCCGTTGCGGATGATGCTGATTGCGCTGGAAGAAGAGTCCCGGTACCCGTTCGCCGTGGACGTCAACGGAACAGCCGTGGGCGTGCTCACGCTCCAGCGGGGCGCCGCGACCCTGGCGGGCTGGCCCGACGACGACTCTGTCTGGCTCCTGCGGGGCTTCCTGATTGGCCAGCAACATCAGGGCCGGGGGCTGGGCACCCTCGCAGCCGAGGCCGCCGTGCGGGAGGCAGCCAAACTGACGGCCGGCCTCGGAACCGGCCAGGCCGGCGTCGTGCTCTCCGTCAACGAAGGGAACCCCGGCGGCCTCGCCGCCTACCGCAAGGCCGGCTTCGAGGACCGCGGCCGCTACGACGGCGGCGACGCCGGCCCGCAACGCATCATGTACCGGGCGTTCTGACCGGAAGCGCACCTTGACCGGTACGCCGGGTGCGTCAGTTGATCTCAAGCGCTGATTTGGGGAGTGGGCACCCCGCACGATGCTACTGCGCCACCTTGGTGCCGGCGGAGGTCCTGGAGGTCGTGGTGTAGCCGGTCTTGGAGCCGGTGACCTTGACGGTGATGGTCCGTCCCAGATCGCCGGAGGGGACCACATAGGTGGCAGCCGTGGCGCCAACGACCGCAGTCCCCGAGTGGTACCACTGGTAGCTCAGGGTAACCGGGGACACGGCCCAAGCGCCGGGCACGGCGGTGAGGGTGGAACCGACCTTCGCGGTACCGGTGATGATCGGTACCGGGCCGTAGGTGATTTTGGCTGCCCGCCAAAAGGCGGTGAGGTACGTTCTCCCCAGGAACTCGTCGCCGGTCCGGGAGAAATGGAACGCGTCACCGTCGTTCACACCCCCGGCCATGGACGGTGCGAACGCGGTGTAAGCGACTCGTGAGGGGGTTCCCTTGTGTGACTTGTCAACGTTGGCTAAACCCGGCTGGGCCGCGATTCCCTCCGGCGCCAGGCCCCCCACCACAAAGGGCAGTTGAGGGGCGGCCAGTTGGGATCGGAAGTACCCTATGAGCTCGTCAAGCTTCGCACTGTATGCCGAGGTCGACATCCACCAGTTGCCTTCGCCTTGGTGCCAGAGGATGCCCTTGAGCTTCACGGTGTAGCCCGCCGCCACGGCCGCCGCGATCCCTTCGCGGGTCTGTGTGACTGCCAGCGCGGGGAGGTCGAATTCCGGGGCGGAGGCGGTGCCCACATTCCAGGTCGGGGTTCCCACGCTGTTGGTAAACGCAGTGGCGCCGCGCGCCGCGGGGATGATGAGAACTCCGACGTTGGCGGGCTGGTTTTTCACGTACCCGCGGGCAAAGGTCGTGGCGGGGGAGATGCCTTTGGCGACGTCGAGCATGTCCAAGGGGATAGTGGCATTCCGGAATGTGCGTAGCTTCGCGCCGTACTGGAATATCCTCGGGTCCGCCGGATCATCTGTGGTGCCGCTGGGGAGGCCGCGGCCGGACATATTTGACTGCCCGACAGCTAAGAACACATCCAGGACGGTGACCTTGGTCGCTGCCTGCGCCGGCGTCACGCCCGCGAGCATAAGGGCAGAAACCGTGAGGCCGACCAGTAGTCCTTGAATCCAGGTTGTAAGTCTTTTCACGGATCTCACTTCCCACGCTAGGCAGGGAGGGCCAGCACCGACAACTAGCCACTGTTCGGCAACAGCGACGCGACCCGGGCCAGCCGGGAAGGCCATTGTGGCCCAAGAACCTTCGGCTTTCCTTGAACCTCCCGGCCATGCGGACTATGGACAGCCGCAGAACTCACGCAACAAAAGGCCGGCCCCAGGTGGTGAACCTGGTGCCGGCCTTTGATGTGTCCAGGGTCTTGAGGACCCCTTGCGGGCTAAACGCTGTCTAGCCCTGTGATCTGGCTAGACGCCGTAGTAGAGCTCGAACTCGTACGGGTTCGGGCGCAGCGAGAGCGGACGGATCTCGTTCTCGTACTTGTACTCGATCCAGGTGTCGATCAGGTCCTGGGTGAAGACGCCGCCGGCCTGGAGGAACTCGTTGTCCTCGGCCAGTGCCTCCAGGGCTTCCTCGAGGGTGCCCGGAGCCTTGGGGATGTCCTTGGCTTCTTCGGCGGGGAGCTCGTAGAGGTCCTTGTCGATCGGAGCCGGGGGTTCGATCCGGTTGCGGATGCCGTCAATGCCGGCCATCAGCTGGGCAGCGAATGCCAGGTACGGGTTGGAGGAGGGGTCCGGAGCGCGGAACTCGATGCGCTTGGCCTTCGGGTTGGAGCCCGTGATCGGGATGCGGATACCGGCGGAGCGGTTGCCCTGCGAGTAGACCATGTTGACCGGGGCCTCGAAGCCCTTGACGAGGCGGCGGTAGGAGTTAACCGTCGGGTTGGTGAAGGCGAGCACTGCGGAGGAGTGCTTCAGCAGGCCACCGATGTACCAGCGGGCCGTGTCGGACAGGCCGGCGTAGCCCTTCTCGTCGTAGAACAGCGGCTCGCCACCGGTCCACAGCGACTGGTGGCAGTGCATGCCCGAGCCGTTGTCACCGAAGACCGGCTTGGGCATGAAGGTCACGGACTTGCCCCAGGCGTCGGCAGTGTTCTTGATGACGTACTTGAACTTCTGCAGGTCATCAGCCGCGTGGGTCAGGGTGGTGAACTTGTAGTTGATTTCAGCCTGGCCGGCGGAACCGACCTCGTGGTGGCTGCGCTCGACCTCAAGGCCGGCCTCATCCAGCGCAACACACATGGCGTCGCGGAGGTCGGCCTGCTTGTCGGTGGGGGAGACGGGGAAGTAGCCGCCCTTGACCGGGGTCTTGTAGCCGAGGTTGCCGCCCTCTTCCTCACGGCCGGTGTTCCAGTGAGCTTCCTCGGAGTCGATCTTGTAGAAGCTGCCCTGCGGGGAGGACTGGTACTGGACGTTGTCGAAGACGAAGAACTCGGCCTCGGGGGCGAAGAAGGCGGTGTCGGCGATGCCGGTGGAGGCGAGGTAGGCTTCGGCCTTCTCGGCCACGCCGCGGGGGTCGCGGTGGTACGGATCGCCAGTGCGGGGGTTCACGATCGAGAAGTTCAGCGCAAGGGTCTTTTCCATGCGGAACGTGTCGAGGAATGCCGTGGTCACGTCCGGGATGAGCTGCATGTCAGACTCGGCGATGCCCTGGAAGCCGCGGATCGAAGACCCGTCGAAGAGCTGGCCATTGACGAAGAAGTCGGCATCAACGCTCTTGGCGGGCACGTTGAAGTGCTGCTGAACGCCAGGAAGATCGGTGAAGCGGATGTCGACGAATTTGATGTCTTCGTCTTTGATGAACTTGAGGACTTCGTCCGCAGTCTTGAACATTATGCTCCTTACGCATATGAAAGATCTGGCCGTCAGGCACATTGGTCCAGGGCAGTCCAACAGCGGGAAGGCAAAAAAGCATCCCCGCTTCTGAACCGCTAGCAACTGTTACCACCCTAAGGACATGGGGTTTCCCCGCAGTGTCCGTATTGTTTCGGGGAGGTTACAGAACGCCCTGACAGGTAAACGCTAGTCGCCGGTCCACAGTGTGACCTATCCAGTTCCACAGTGTGACACAGGGCCGCCCACACTGTGGACGGCCCTGACCCGATAAGCTTGGACGGTGGTAGATCGCAAAGACATCGGTTCATGGCTCAGCGGGCCGGACACATCCGGCATCTCCAAGTACCCGGGGGAACGGCTTGGACTGCCCGAGGCCGGGCCAGGCTCGATCGCCCGCGCGGGCCGCCGCATTTTGGCGATCTGCATCGACTGGGGCATCGCGCTGCTGATCAGCAATTTCGCCTTCGCTGGCGACTCCTGGGCCACGCTGGCCGTGTTTGCCGTCGAACAGATCCTCCTCGTCGGCACCCTCGGCTACAGCATCGGCCACCGGATCGTAAGCATCCACGTGCTGCGCTTGGGCGGCGGCCCGGCGGGCCCGCTCGCGGCCTTGGTGCGCACCCTTCTGCTGTGCCTCGTCATTCCGGCCGTCATCTTCGACCCGGACCAGCGCGGACTGCACGACAAAGCCATGAATACCGTGCTCGTCCGGATGTAGCTCCTGCCCGCGTCCGACGGCGGTCCCAGGCTGTCAGTGCGGGGCGTTCCCTCGTCGTTTGCGACGTATGGCCGGTCGGCCGCCACCTCTTGGCTGCGGTTCTCCACGAATGGCCGTCAAACGTCCCGGGATAGCGGTCATATGCGTCAGATGGGCGCAGCGATGTTGCCAGGGCGCACAGAACCCGAGGTCCCGGGCGGAACTAGACGCCCGCCGTCTCCTGGGCCGGCGTCCGCGCAGCCTCGCCGACCTGCACCCCCAGGTGGCCGCCGCGCCCGGCCCAGCGTTCAAACCAGACCGTCGCGAAGGGGAAGACGGCGGAGACGCCCGCGAGCACGGCAACCTTGAACGGCCAGCGAAGCATCGCCCACAGACTCAACACCGCGATGGCATAGCCGATGAAGAACGCCCCGTGGATCGGACCAGCAACCTCCACGCCCAGTTCCGTCGTCCGCGTCACCCACTTGAGGACCATGCCCGTCAGCAGTGCGGCCCAGCTGAACGCTTCGGCAACCGCCAGCCACCGGAAAACGCGGATCATGGCGGCGGTCGATGGAAGTTTCATGCGGGTCTCCTGGTTCCTGAAGTTCTTGGTGCTGACGGTCGTGGTGCGGGCGTCGTGGCCGGTCGCCGTCGGGCGGTCATGGAAAAGCCCCGGCTGGCGGCCTGAAGGGGGCGCGAACCGGGGCGATCCTGTACAGCCGGCGTGCAGTGCTGCCTATGAGGCTGCGGGCAGGGCCTAGCGTCCGCGGGTCGGGCGGGCCTTGTAAGGATCGATGCCCTTCGGGATGGGGAGGCGGCCGCCGAGCGAGGAAATACGCTTGGACACGGCACTGACCTCAGTCTTTGTCAGTTCGCCCTTGAGCTTGTTCATCTTCTTGGCGAGCTGGCTGAGCGGCACCTGGCCCTCGCCGCGGCCACTTTCGATCACGTGGATTGTGACGTTGGGCAGGATGCGTGAGAGCCGCTTGCGTTCGGCGTCGACCAGCGGCTTGACCCGGTTGCTGGGACCTTCGCTGACAAGCACGACGCCGGGACGGCCGATGGCGCGGAAGACGGCGTCCTGCGTGCGGGGGTTGACAGCAACGGGCTGATCCTCGGTGATCCAGCCGCGCTTGAGCGTGCCCAGCGCGGCACCTGAGGCGCCCGGCTGGCCCTCGATCTGCGCGAACGCGGCGCGCTCGGCGCGGCGGGACAGGATCAAGGTTGCGGCAATGGCGCCCAGCGCGATGCCGATGATCAGGCCGGTGATCCAGTTATCGAGCAGGAAGCCGACCAGGAGGCTGGCGGCGACAACGCCCAGGAACGCCAGCAGCATGAGCCACGGAACCATGGGATCGTGGCGGCGCGTCATCTGGAAGACCTCGCCGATCTGCTTCAGCCGGCTCGGCTTCTTGGCCTTTGCTTCCTTGGGCTTGCGGGAGAAAAGACCGCGCTTCGGAGCATCGGAAGCCGGGCTGGAGCTGCTGGAGTCAGGGGAATTCGCCATAGTGCCTTAATTCTACGTGATTCATGGCTAAGGGCCGGACGCCGGAATCATCCGGTGCCGGCCCCTAAGTGGAAGGGTTCTGGAACAGGATTCAGGAATGCGCCGCGAGCAACGAGCTGGCTTCCTGGCGGGTGCTGCCGGAGCTTTCGATGTGGGCGAGTTGGGCCGGGATTTCCCAGCCTTTCTTGCGCATCGCGGTGGCCCAGAGCCGGCCGGCGCGGTACGAGGAGCGCACCAGGGGTCCGGACATGACGCCCAGGAAGCCGATCTCGTCCGCTTCCTGCTGCAGGTCCACGAATTCCTGCGGCTTGACCCAGCGGTCCACCGGCAGGTGCCGTTCGGACGGGCGCA
>NZ_PYUI01000014.1 GCF_003097355.1 Arthrobacter sp. H-02-3 | reverse complement strand
GTGTGAAGTAGTGGTTGCGGCGGGGTTTCTGGCCGGGGTCGATGTGGGGTGGCGGGATGAACCAGGGGACCCCGGTCCGGATCCGGATGGTCCACGCCTCCTTGTGGATCAGGTGGTGGTGATGGGAACAGAGCAGGGTCCCGTTCTCCGTGCCCGTGGTCCCGCCGCGGGACCAGTACGTGATGTGGTGGGCTTCGCACCAGGGTGCGGGGATGGTGCAGCCGGGAAAGGCGCAGCCGAGGTCCCGGGCGATGAGGGCTTTGCGGAGGTGGGGCGGGAAGATCCGGGACGCCCGGCCGATGTCCAGGATCCGTCCCTCACCCCCGAGCAGGACGGGGATGATGTCGGCGTCGCAGGCGATCTTCCGTACCGTGGAGGCGGTGACGGGTCCGGTGAACAGCAGCGAGCCCGTTTCCCGCACCGCCCCCGCGGGCCGGAACGCCCCACCGGCCGTTTCCTGAGCTTCTGCCGGGCCGCTCTGGCCGGCGGCCTCACCGGCTTCGCCCGCCGCGCCGCCCGCGTCTGCCGCGCCGGCCGCACCGGTTTCGTCTGCCCCGCCGGCCGTTTCCTGAGCTTCTGTCGGGCCGGTCTGGGCGTCGGGGGTGGTGCCGAGCCGGGTCAGCAGGTCGCGGTAGTCGATGGTGACCATGACCTGGGGGCGGAGCCCGCCCGCGGCGGGCAGGCCGCCGGTGGCGAGGGCGATCCCGCAGGCACCGACCAGGCCGTCCAGCAGCAGCTGGGGCCGGGACCGATGATCCAGCCCCGACGCCCCCGGATGTTCCTCGCACACCGGCTGCCCCGCTCCGGCGGGGGCGTCGTCCGGAACGGCATGAGTCACCGGGGCCGGGGCCTGTGCATCACAGGCCGACACGCCGGCGCCGGCATTCGTGACCGGCCACTCGCCGGCGGGCGCACTGGGAGCCCACCCCACGGCGAAAGCGGTGCCGGCGGGCTCGGCTGCCCAGCCAGCAGAAGCGGGTGTGGCCTCAGCGTCGGTGGCATCACCTGCCCGGCCGTGAACGGCGGCGGTCTCGGCACCTGCGGCCCAGCCAGCAGAAGCGGCGGCACCGCGGGTGGCATCAACCGCCCAGCCGTGGCCAGCGACCGTCTCTGCACCTGCGGCCCAGCCATCCGAGGCGGCGGCACCGGTGGCGGAGCCCTCAGCGCCGGCCGCGGGGCCCTCAGAAGCGGCGCCGGCGGCCGATCCCTCAGAAGCGGCGGCGTGTGTGTTTGTGGTGCCGGTGCGGGGGTTGGTGCCGGTGTTCATGACGGTGAGGAGGTATTCGAACTGTTCGGTGGTCGCGAAAATCTCAAGGTGGTGCAGGCCGTGGCGCGGGCGCCGGATGAAGGCGCCCTGCAGCTGGCGCAGCAGCTCCTCGGAGGGCTCGGCGCCGTCCTGATCCAGCGCGTCGGCCCAGCCCCGGGCGACACGGGCCAGGAAGTCCGCGTCGTTTTCCGCGGCCGTGCGCGTCAGGGCGTGCTCCATCCGCCCCAACACCCCGGCGTCACAGGCGTGCCGGACCTTCTCCAGCGCCGCCGTGATGATCGTCGCGGCCCGGGACGCGACCTGCCCGGCCGCGACCGCCGCACCAAGCTCCGCGTGCACGGCCGGGACGGGCTGACCGGTGAGTCCTTGGCGGGGCAGCAGGCCCCCGGCGAGGGCGAGCCGGCGCCTAGCCTCCGGCGCGCTGATCCGCAGCCGCGCCCGCAGGAACTCCGCCGTGTTCCGGTACCCGTCATCCACCACCGCCGCGTCACCGGCCGCATCCGACGGCACACCCTCCCCGGTCAGCGCGTCGGGCGAAGCCGCGGAACCGGGCACACCGTCGATTCCGCTGTCGATTCCGCCGTCGGTCCCGGCACTCACCGTGCAGGACGACGCGCCGCCGGCGGCCGCGGTTCCGGGGGCGTCGTCGCGCCAGCCCGTCGTCCACGACATGCAGGCCCCCGCCGCAGCCCCCGCCGCCGCGGAGGACTGCGTCCTGGTCCGGTCCACCGCGCCGGCCGCCACCAGCTGCAAAAACTCCGCCCGGCGCGAGAGCTCCTCCACCCGCCCGGCAAAGTCCGACGCGGCCCGGAAATCCCACAACGCCGCATCCTGAACCGCCGTCGAACCCACAGCCTCCAACGCGGCCAGGGCAACACCCACACCCGACCACCGGGCCGGACCCGAACCGGCACATGCGCCGCGGCCCGTGCCGGGATCCGCGCCGCAGCCTGCAGCGCGACCGGCGCACCGATCCGTGCCCTGCCCGTCGTCCCCGAACGGAATGAAACCCCTGGCGGCTTCCATGACACCAGTCTCCTCCGGGGGTCTGACATTCTCACGCGAAGCAGGAGTGGAGAAGTGAGGGCGGTTTCAGATTTTCGGAGCTACGTCCTGCGGCCGCTTTCAGGGGACGGCGGTCGCCCCTGAGACCGTTTTCCGTCTACCGTCGGGCCCCAAACGTGAAGAAACACGCTGATCTCATTTGACGCCCCAAATGAAGCGAGAGGTCCGGCGCTGCGAGCCTTATACGCCTGCGCTGCGAACGGTGCGGAGCCTACAGGCCGGCCCCACAGCCCGGCCGTCCGGCGCGGCGAACACTGCAGCCCGGCCGTGCGGGCCGGCGCCGCGACCGCTGCGGACAGGCCCTGCGGACACGCCGTGTGGTCCGGCGGCCCGGTCCCCGCGAACCGAACGCCGGCGTTCCACCAGCCCGGCGCACGCGGATCCCCGCACTCGACTCCCCGGACGCCTATCCGGCTGAAGTCCAGGACTCTACGGAGTGCAACTAAACTGGACTGGATCCCTAGCTGCCCACCGTGAGGAAAGACTGCACATGGCCATTTTGAATATCCGCATCATCGGCGATCCTGTGTTGCGCACAGTCGCCGATCCCGTGACGGAATTCGGGCCTGAACTGGCAAAGCTGGTCGCTGACATGACCGAAACCATGGAGGACGTGGAGGGCGCAGGCCTGGCCGCCCCCCAGGTCGGCGTGAGCCAGCGCGTCTTCACGTACCGGATCGGTGGCGTTGAGGGTCACATCATCAACCCCGTGCTGGAAAACAGCGAGGACTTCCAGCCGGACCAGGTCGAAGGGTGCCTGTCCATCCCGGGCCTCGGCTTCCCCGTTCGCCGGCACCGGCATACCCGCGTGACCGGCGTGGACCTCCACGGCAATCCCGTCAATGTGGAGGGCGAAGGCATGCTGGCGCGCTGCTTCCAGCACGAGACCGACCACCTGGACGGCATCCTCTATACGGATCGGCTCGAGGGCGACGACCGCAAGGCCGCCCTGCGCGCCATCCGCAATGCCAACTACGACGCCATTACCGAACAGACAACAACGAAGCGCGCGAAGTCGGTCGGAACGAGCTTTGGCGGGTCCAGCTTCGGAATCACCCCGTGAGGGTTCTTTTTGCGGGAACCCCGGCTGTCGCGGTCCCGTCCCTGGACGCCCTCATCGAGGCCGGGTTCGACGTCGTCGCCGTCCTCACGCGCCCGGACGCCCCGCTGGGCCGCAAACGGATCCTGACGCCGTCACCCGTGGCAGCCCGGGCCGCCGAGCTCGGGATCGAGATCATCCACGCCGCCAAGGTGGACGCCGAGGTCACTGCCCGCATTGCCGCCGTTGCGCCCGACGTCGCGGCCATTGTTGCGTACGGTGGCCTGATTCCGCGCGCGGCCCTGGAAGTTCCGCGCCACGGCTGGGTGAACCTGCACTTTTCCCTGTTGCCGGCCTGGCGTGGCGCCGCCCCCGTGCAGCGCGCCGTCATTGCAGGCGACGACGTCACCGGCGCAGTCACCTTCCGTCTTGAGGAGGGGCTGGACACCGGACCCGTGTTCGGCACGCTCACCGAAACGGTGCACCCCGGCGATACCGCCGGCGCCCTGCTCGAACGGCTGTCCCGTAGTGGCGCGATCCTGCTGGCCCAGACCCTGTCCGCCATCGACGCCGGCAAATCCGTCGCGCTGCCGCAGCAGGGCGATGTCAGCCTGGCCCCCAAACTCAGCCTCGAAGATGGCCGGCTTGACTGGCGGCAGCCTGCGTTGGCGATCGGGCGGAGGGCCCGCGGGGTGACGCCCGAGCCCGGCGCCTGGACCATGCTGGAGGGCCAGCGGATCAAGCTCGAGCCGGTGCTGCCCGCGCCGGAAGCTTCCGCGCTCCCGCCCGGACAGCTGGCCCTGGACGGCAAACGCGTCGTGGTGGGCACGGGCTCGCACCCGGTGGAATTGACCCGGATCCAGCCTGCGGGCAAGAAAATGATGGCCGCCGCTGATTGGGCGCGCGGACAGGCAACACTTGAAAGCGTGGTATTCGAATGAGCGAGTCCGGAACCAGCGGCAGCGGCCGCGGCAGAGGCCACCAGCCCGGCTCCCAGCCAGGCGGCCAGGGTGGTGCCCGCGGCGGCAGCCGGCGGAACGCCCAAGGCCGGGAACGCAACCGCGGCCCGCAGCGCGGCTTCACCGAGAGTGCCCCCTCGCAGCGCACCCGCCGGGCCGATCCGGCGCGGCTAGTAGCCTTCGAAGTGCTCCGTGCCGTGGAAGCCGAGGACGCCTACGCGAACCTCGTGCTGCCCGCCCGGATCCGGCACCACGGACTGGATAAGCGCGACGCCGGTTTTGCCACCGAGCTCAGCTACGGCGCTCTCCGCGGCCAGGGTACCTACGACGCCATCCTGGCGCGCTGCGTCGACCGGCCGCTGGACCAGTTGGACCCGGCAATCCTGGATGCCCTGCGGATTGGCGCGCACCAGCTGCTCGCGATGCGGGTGCCCGCCCACGCCGCCCTGGACCAGACCGTGGGGCTGGCCCGCGCCGTGATCGGGGCCGGCCCGTCGGCCCTGATCAATGCGGTGCTGCGCAAGGTCTCGGCCCGCACGCTGGAAGAATGGCTCGACCTGCTGCTCAGTACCGAGACCGATCCCACCACGATCGCGTCCATCCGCTACGCCCACCCGGAGTGGATCGTGCGCGCACTGCGCCAATCGCTCGTGGCCCACGGCCGGCCGGCCGCTGAGATCGATGAGCTCCTCGAAGCCGACAACGCCGCGCCCGTGGTGAACCTCGTGGCGCTGCCCGGCGTCGGCAGCCTGGACGAGGCCCTGGAAGGCGGGGCCACCCCGGGCGAGCTCGTGGAGGGATCGGCGCTGTCCAGCGGCGGTGACCTCGGCCGGCTCGCCTCCGTGCGGGACGGGAGTACCCGCGTCCAGGACGTCGGTTCGCAGCTCGTGGCCCGCGCCATGGCCGCTGTCGATCTCGGCGCGGAAGCCGCGCCGGGTAGCGAAGGCGCGGGGGAGCGCTGGCTCGATCTGTGCGCCGGCCCCGGCGGCAAGGCTGCCCTTCTCGGTGCCCTCGCGCGGCAGCGGGGTGCCCACCTGCTGGCCAACGAATTTGCTCCGCACCGGGCCAAGCTGGTCCGCCAGGCCCTGTCTGCTGTGCCACGGGACGCCTGGGAGGTCAGGACCGGAGATGGCCGGGACCTCGGCACCGAGCAGCCGGAGTCCTTCGACCGGGTCCTCGTCGACGTCCCGTGCACCGGTCTGGGGGCCCTGCGCCGCCGCCCGGAGTCGCGATGGCGGCGCACGCCCAAGGACCTCGTGGACTTGGGCCCGCTGCAGCGCCAGCTGCTCAACTCCGCAATCGACGCCGTCAAGCCCGGCGGCGTGGTGGCGTACGTGACGTGTTCGCCGCACCCGGCGGAGACGACCGCCGTCGTCAGTGATGCCCTGCGTAAGCGGGAGGACCTCGAACTCCTCGACGCCGGCGCCGCGCTGGACAGCGTCAGCCTCACCGGCCACCTTGAGGCCGGGCACGAGCTCACCGCCCAGCTCTGGCCCCACGTGCACCACACAGACGCCATGTTCCTGGCCCTCATCCACAAGAAAGCCTGAACACGGGCGATACTTGCCCATAGCCCCGTTCCGCAGGACATGCCCGCTGGACTGAATTTTGGCAGGACCGATTTTCAGCAGAACGGCATGTCCGCACAGCGACTTTCCATCCGACCGATAGACCGACAAGGAATCCCGCATGACCAAGTGCTGCATCAACCCGAGCATCCTGTCCGCCGACTTCGCCAACCTCGAGGCGGAGCTGAGCCGGATCAGCAACGCGGATGCCGTGCACGTCGATGTCATGGACAACCACTTCGTGCCCAACCTCTCGCTGGGCCTGCCCGTGGTGCAGCGCCTGCAGGAAATCAGCCCCATCCCGCTGGACGCGCACCTGATGATCGAGCACGCCGACCGCTGGGCCCCGGCCTACGCCGACGCCGGCGTGGCGTCCGTGACGTTCCACGCCGAGGCCTCGATTGCCCCCATCAAGCTGGCGCGCGAACTGCGGGCACGCGGGTCCAAGGCGGGGCTTGCGCTCCGGCCGGGGACCGGCGTCGAACCGTTCCTGGACATGCTCGGCGAACTCGACATGCTGCTGATCATGACAGTGGAGCCGGGCTTCGGCGGCCAGGAGTTCTTGGACCTGACCCTGCCGAAAATCCGGCGTGCCAGGGCCGCGATCGACCGCTCGGGCCTCAAGGTGGCTTTGCAGGTGGACGGCGGCATCACCGCGGACACGATTTTCCGGGCCGCCGAGGCCGGCGCAGACGTCTTCGTGGCCGGCTCGGCCGTGTACGGCGCAACTGACCCCGCGGACGCAATTGAACGGCTCAGGGTTGCCGGCAGCCGCTGAGGACGGCGCGGGCCGGGCAGCGGCGCGGGGGCGGTACGGGGTCGGACTGCCGCAAAGATTACTCGGACCGTAATGTACGCGGCCGGGAATAGCCGGAGACCAGCCCGGGTTGTGTCAGAATAACAACACACATACGTGCTCCGGGGTCGGTGTAAGTCCGAACCGGCGGTGATAGTCCGCGACCCGCGCGCCAGTGCCTCTCTTCGGAAAGGTGCCGGCAGACGGTTGAATCGGTGAAATTCCGATACCGACAGTTAAAGTCTGGATGAGAGAAGCACGTACAGCTGTTACTGCGGCGCCCAGACGGCGCCGCATAATTGTGCTGTCGTATACCCCCGGAGCCATCGCGGTTCTAGAGGGAAGGAACGACACACATGAACTTTCTGCGATGGCTCTTCCAAGCACAGGTCCCGGTAATCGGATCTGTCCTGATTCTTTGTGAAGTGCCTGGCAACATCTCTGGGCTGGCCCCGGCCCTCGGCGGCATGCGCCGCCGGGTATGGGCAGCCTCTAAGATGACCGTCTCCACTGTGGCCGTCCCCGACGTGGGGGTGATGGCATGAGCGGCAGTCACCTGGCCACCACAGCTCCTTTGGGCGAGCCCGACGCCGGAGCCCCCTTCAGCGCCGCGGAACGTGCGGCCATGCAAGCTGCCCTCGCTGCCGCGGGGCAGGGTCCGCGGGGCGCCAACCCGCTCGTGGGCGCCGTCGTCCTCGGAACGGACGGGTCGCCTCTCGTCACCGGGTACCACCGCGGGGCAGGGACTGCCCACGCCGAAGCTGACGCGATTGCCCAGGCGCAGGCGGCGGGTTTGGATCTCCGCGGTGCTTCGATGGTGGTGACCCTGGAACCGTGCAACCACTGCGGACGCACCGGCCCCTGCGCCCGGGCGATCATCAACGCCGGCATCACCGACGTCATCTACGCCATCGATGACCCCCATGACCCGGCCGCCGGCGGCGCCGTGACGCTCCGCGCCGCGGGTGTCCGCGTCCGGTCCGGGCTGGCGGCCGACGCCGCGCTGGATTTAAACCGGCGCTGGTTCGACGCCGTCGCCGCCAAACGGCCCTTCGTCACGCTGCATATCGCACAGACCCTCGACAGCCGCATTGCTGCCGACGACGGCACCAGCCAGTGGATCTCCAGCCCGGAGTCCCTCGCCGACAACCATGCGCTCCGGGGCCGGATTGACGCCATCCTGGTCGGCACGCAGACGGTGCTGGTCGACAACCCCCGGCTCACGGCCCGGAATTCTGACGGCGAGGAGTCCGGCAAGCAGCCGCTGCGCGCCGTGATGGGCTACCGAGGCATACCCGAGGACGCGGCCATCCACGGCGCGGACGGCAACGTCCTGCATCTGGCGACCCGTGATCCGCGCGAGGCCCTGGACCAGCTGTTCCAGAGCGGCGTCCGGCACCTCATGGTGGAAGGCGGTTCCCGGATCCTGAGCGCATTCCTTACCGCCGGTCTGGTCGATGAACTCATCGTCTACCTGGCGCCGACGCTGCTCGGCTCCGGAACGCCCGCGCTCGACGACCTGGGCATCACCACCCTGGCCGATGCCCAACCGTGGGAATGGGACTCCGCGTCCGGGGGCGCCGTCCAGATGCTCGGCCGCGACCTCCGGCTGCATCTTCGCCCGGCGGGCCCCGCGAGCCCCGCCAGCGCGCCCGGCGTGGAGAGCCCGGCCGCCACCTCTACTTCATCCGATACAACCCCGCAACGCAATGGCGCGGACACCGCCGCAGGAGGCAATTGATGTTTACCGGAATTATCGCCGAGCAGGGAAAGGTGCTTTCCGTTGAGCGCAACGGCGACGTCAGCGCCACCGTTCGGCTCCACGCGCCCGGCACCACGGACGGCCTCGCCCTGGGTGGTTCCATCGCGGTCAACGGCGTCTGCCTCACGGCCACGCAAATCGACGGCAAAGACTTCAGCGTCGACGTCATGGGCGAAACCCTCAACCGCAGCACCATCGGTGAACTCACTGCCGGCGATCCCGTCAACCTGGAGCGCTGCGTCCCGGCCGGGGGACGGCTGGACGGTCACGTTGTCCAGGGGCATGTCGACGGCGTCGGGCAGCTTCTGGAACGCGAGGGCCTCGGCAACTGGGACCGGCTCCGGTTCGGTGTGCCGGCCGGACTGGCACGGTACATCGCCGAAAAGGGGTCCATCGCCGTCGACGGCGTCTCCCTCACGGTCACTGCCGTGAGCCCCGCGAACGATCCGGCGCCCTGGTTTGAAGTCGGGCTGATCCCCACGACCCTCACGGAGACCGGCCTGGGCGGCAAGCCCCTCGGCGGCCGGGTGAACCTTGAAGTTGACGTGCTGGCGAAATACACCGAACGCCTGCTGTCCTTTGCCAGCGGAACGTCGCCCGCAGCGCACCGGGCGTCCGCGGCGCCCGCCGAAGAAGCAGCCCAAGAAGCAGCACTCACGGACGGGGCAGCGAAATGAGCCGCGTCAAGGACCAGGCAGGCCATGTCCTGGCTGAAGAACTCCGCCCCGCCGCGGCGGACTCAGCCGCAGACTCACCTGCACACCCGGCTGCAGACCCCGTTGCAGACTCAGGCAGGACGGGCCTCGATCCGATCGAGGACGCCATTGCCGCCATGGCCGCCGGGCGTCCCGTCCTCGTAGTGGATAACGAGGACCGCGAGAACGAAGGCGACATCATTTTCGCCGCCCAGCACGCGACGCCGGCACTGATGGGCTGGACGGTCCGCTACAGCTCCGGCGTGATCTGCGTACCGCTGGCCGCCGACCGGGCCGACGCCCTCGCGCTGCCGCCGATGGTGGCCGTCAACGAAGACGCCAAGGGCACCGCCTACACCGTGTCCTGTGATGCCGCCGTCGGAGTCAGCACCGGAATTTCTGCCACGGACCGCGCCCTGACAGCCCGGATCCTGGCCGACCCGCAAAGCCAGCCGAAATCCCTGACGCGTCCCGGGCATGTTTTTCCCCTCCGCGCCGTTAAGGGGGGAGTACGGGAACGTCCCGGCCACACCGAAGCGGCCGTGGACCTGTGCCGGCTGGCGGGACTGGAACCCGTGGGAGTGATTGCAGAGCTGGTGTATGACAACGGAGAAATGATGCGGCTGGACGGACTACGCGGCTTCGCCATTGAGCATGGCTGCCCCCTGATTTCGATTGCGGATCTGGTGGCCTACCTCGAAGCAGGGCAGCACGACAGCTACGCAGCGGATCCCGTCTGATGGAGGAGAAATAGTGACGACTTCTAAGACACGAGAAGAAACGGCCATGGCAGGTCAGCCGCATCCGGTCAGCGCAGGACCCATCGTCCAACTGCCCACCGCATTTGGCGATTTCGTGGCCCAGGCCTGGACCGATCTGGCCACCGGCGCCGAACACCTGGCGGTCAGTTCACCGATGCAACCTGTGGATGGGATGGCCCCGCTGGTCCGCTTGCATTCGGAGTGCCTCACCGGGGACGTGTTCGGCTCCTACCGGTGCGACTGCGGCGAACAGCTGGCCTATGCCCTCGAGATGATCAACGAGTTCGGCGGTACGCTGCTCTACCTGCGCGGCCAGGAGGGCCGCGGGATCGGCTTGGCGAACAAGATGAAGGCCTATGCCCTGCAGGAGGCCGGATTCGACACTGTGGAGGCCAACGAGCAGCTCGGGTTGCCCGTCGATGCGCGCTGCTACAAGGCGGCGGCCCAGATCCTCGCCGATATGGGCCTCCACGAGATCCGGCTCCTGAGCAACAACCCGGACAAACAGGACCGGCTCGCCCAGGCAGGCGTCACGGTGGTGGAGATGGTCCCCACTGAGGTTCCTTCCAGGGAACAGAACATCCGCTACCTGCAGACGAAAAAGGACCGGATGGACCACCGCCTGGTTCTGGACGTTGAACCGGCTCCGGCCGGATTCGAGCACGACCAGGACTGACCCGGCGGCCCTCCGGGCCGTTCCGCCCCGCTTCACCCGCCAGCCCGCCGTGCCCGGCAGCCTAAGCTGCCCGGCAGGGCGGACTGGCGGCGGACCAACCACCAGACTCAACAGCAAGGAATTCCCATGAGTGGCCACGGCGCCCCCCAGATCGACCTCAGCACGTTCAAGCCGGAGGAAACCTCGCGGCTCAAACTGGCCATCGTGGCCGCGAGCTGGCACACCCAGATCATGGACGGGCTCCTTGACGGCGCCCTGCGTGCCGCGAAGGACGCCGGCATCAGCGAGCCGACCGTCCTGCGGGTGCCGGGCACGTTTGAGCTCCCCGTCGCGGCTGCCCGGCTGGCACCGCACTTCGACGCCGTCGTGGCGCTCGGCGTCGTCATCCGTGGCGGGACGCCGCACTTCGAATATGTCTGCGAGGCAGCCACCCTGGGCCTGACCGAGGTCAGCGTCCGCACCGGCGTCCCCGTGGGCTTCGGCGTGCTGACGTGCGATACCGAACAGCAGGGCATCGACCGGGCCGGCCTGCCGGGTTCCACCGAGGACAAGGGGCACGAGGCCGTCACCGCCGCCCTGGCCACGGCAGTGACCCTCAAGCAGTTCGGCTAAGTACCGCTTCACCCAGACAATTCGCTCCAGACAATTCGCCCCGGACAACCGGAGCCCGCACAACTGCAGCTCCAGGCGGGGCGGCCGGCAGCCCGCCGGCCGCCCCGCCTGTGATTGACATGGTGTGCAATGCCTCACATCCCGTTCGTCATGCAAGGGCCCGGCAGGCGTTCCCGCGCCGGGAGCAAGTAGGCTTGGGGGCGTGAAGAATTTCGAGTCGCTGTTCGCAGAACTGAGTGAAAAGGCAGCCGTCCGCCCGGAAGGCTCCCGCACCGTCGCCGAACTGGATTCCGGAGTCCATGGCATCGGCAAGAAGGTCGTGGAGGAAGCAGCCGAGGTCTGGATGGCTGCCGAGTATGAATCCGATGAAGCCGCCGCTGAGGAAATTTCGCAGCTGCTGTACCACCTGCAGGTTCTGATGCTCGCCAAAGGACTCACCCTGGAAGACGTCTACAAGCATCTGTAGCCGCGCCCGCACGGAAAACGCCAGGACTCATCCGGCGGAACCCGCGCACCGCGTGGCCGACGTGCCCAACAGAGACCTTCCACACCCAAGAGAGACTTTCCCATGCTTAGAGTTGCCGTCCCGAACAAGGGATCCCTGTCCGAAGCCGCCTCCGCCATGCTTGCTGAGGCTGGCTACCGCCAGCGCCGCGACACCCGCGAACTGGTCATGGTGGACCCGGACAACGACATTGAGTTCTTCTTCCTGCGTCCGCGCGACATCGCCGTGTACGTGGGCCAGGGAACACTCGACGTCGGCATCACCGGCCGTGACCTGCTGCTCGACGCCGAGGTCGAGGCCGAGGAACTGCTGCCGCTGGGCTTCGCCGCGTCCACCTTCCGCTTCGCCGGCCCCGTGGGCGACTTCACCACCATCGAACAGCTCGAGGGCAAGCGCCTCGCCACGAGCTATGACGGTCTGCTGCGCGGCTACCTGGCCGAGCGCGGCATCAAAGCGAAGGTGGTCCGCCTCGACGGCGCCGTAGAATCCTCCGTACGCCTCGGCGTCGCGGACGCAATTGCCGACGTCGTCGAGACCGGCACCACGCTCAAGGCCGCCGGCATGGAGATTTTCGGCGAGCCGATCCTGAACTCCGAGTCGGTGCTGATCGGCCGCAAGGGCGAGCAGAACCCGGCCACCGAGGTACTGATCCGCCGGCTTCAGGGCGTGCTCGTGGCCCGGCAGTACGTGCTGATGGACTACGACATCCGTAAGGAGCTCGTAGAGCAGGCCGCCGGACTCACCCCGGGCCTGGAGTCGCCGACCGTCTCGCCGCTGCGCGATTCGGACTGGGTGGCCGTCCGCTCGATGGTGCCCAAGCGGGAAACCAACCGGATCATGGACGAGCTCTACGACCTCGGCGCCCGCGCCATCCTGGTCAGCAGCATCCACGCCTGCCGCATCTGAGCGCCCACCTGCCGAGTCCCTCCAGCAAACATCAGGAGAAGTCATGACTGTTGCCGTGCGCGTCATCCCGTGCCTCGACGTCGATGCCGGCCGCGTGGTCAAAGGCATCAACTTTGAAGGGCTCCGCGACGCCGGTGACCCGGTGGAACTGGCGCACCGCTACGACAACAGCGGCGCCGACGAGCTGACCTTCCTTGACGTCACGGCGTCGTCCGGCAACCGGGAGACCACGTTCGACGTCGTCCGCCGCACCGCCGAGGAAGTTTTCATCCCGCTCACGGTCGGCGGCGGTGTCCGCGGCGTGGCCGAGGTGGACAAGCTCCTGCGCTGCGGCGCGGACAAAGCCGCCATCAACACTGCCGCCGTGGCCCGGCCGGACGTGATCGACGAGATCACCCGGCACTTTGGGTCCCAGGTCCTGGTGCTTTCCCTCGACGCCCGGCGCACCCGCCCGGGTTCGAAGCCCACCCCGTCCGGCTTCGAAGTCACCACCCACGGCGGACGCCAGGGGACCGGGATCGACGCCATCGCGTGGGCCCGGGAAGCTGCCGACCGCGGCGTTGGGGAGATCCTGCTCAACTCGATCGACGCCGACGGCACCAAGGACGGCTTTGACCTGGAATTGATCCGGCTCGCCCGTGCGGGGGTCAAGGTGCCGCTCATCGCCTCCGGCGGCGCCGGCAAACCCGAGCACTTCCCGCCGGCCGTGGCAGCGGGCGCCGACGCCGTTCTCGCGGCGTCGGTCTTCCACTTCGGGCCCCTCGACATGATCGCCCAGGTCAAGGCCGCGATCCGGCAGGCAGGCTTCGAGGTCCGCTAGTCCCCACCCGCCCCCTATCCTCGCAAGCTCGGACAGGGAACCCTGCGGGCGTGGGCCCACCGCCCGCCCCCTATCCTCGCAAGTCCACACCGGCTCCCTGCCCTCGCAAGCTCGGGCTGGGGCCCTCGCCGGAGCGGCTCCACGGACAGGGAACCCTGCGGGCGTCGGCCCACCGCCCGCTTACAACAACGCGGGGTCGCTTGTCGCCCATCCCGGAGGGGAATATGGGCGGTAGGTGACCCCGCGTTGCTTTGTTGTGGGGGAGTTAGAGGCCGACTTCGGCGGACTGCAGGAGCGCGACAGCATCCGGCTGGCCTTCGAAGGTCACGAGGGCGTGGCGTGTGCGGCCGTGGGCGTGCATGAGGAGTTCCCCGGGCTCGCCGACGATGGCCACCGACACGGGGGCTCGCTTGGCCACGTGCCGCGGGCCGGAAGGGCTCACCAGCACAATGCCCAGGTCCACGCCGCGGTACAGGATGGCCGCCCGCTTGACGAGTTCGTCCCACAGAGCGTCCGAGTAGGCCTCGTCCAGGGCCCGCGGTGCCCAGCGGTCCACGGCGCGGCGCACGTCTTCGGTGTGCACAAAGTATTCGATCAGGTTGGAGCTCTCGTCCAGTGCCTTGATCCGCAGCGGCGACAGCGCCGGGGGACCGGCCCGGAAGGCGTTGACCAATTTGGCGTAGTCCTCGTGGGTCTTCAGCGTGCCGGCGAGTTCGGCCGTGGCCTGGTCCGAGGCCTTGGAAAGGCGTTTGATCAGCAGGCCAAGTCCGACGGCGATTTTCCGCTCGCGCAGGTATAGGTGCGCGGCAAGGTCGCGGGTGAGCCACCCCGTGCAGAGCGTGGCGGCATCAGGGCCGGCTGCCAGCAGGGTTTCGGCCAGGACTTCTCGGGACGGTTCGACGAAATGCATCACTTGTGAAACTAGCACGAGACGGCCGCGCGTGGGCACAGGAATCGCCGCCGCAGGGGTGCGTGACGGCTTCATCCGGTGGGGGAGCGGCGGGGGAACGCGGAAGGCGCGTCGAAGAGCGGCCAAGTGTTAGGCGGGAGTGTTAAGCGACGGCGTGGACCCGCAGGCCAGCGGCCTGCCCGGAGGCACTAGACTTGATCTGATGTCTGAGCAGCCCGCCCCCGCCACCAGCCCCGCCAACGCTGTCCCCGGCGACGCCGTCGACACCGACGCCGTCGTATCCGGCGACGCCGCATCCAATGCAGCGCCGTCGGCCCCGGATTCCGCGGCCAGCCCCCTGCCGGCCGGACTGGCGGACGCCCTGAAGCGCGACAGCGCCGGCCTGGTGGCCGCGATCGTCCAGCAGTTCGACACCCACGAGGTGCTCATGCTGGGCTGGATGGACGACGAGGCGTTGCACCGCACCATGACGAGCGGCCGTGTGACTTTCTATTCACGGTCCCGCCAGGAGTATTGGCGCAAGGGCGACACCTCCGGGCACGTCCAATGGGTCAAGTCGCTCGCGATGGACTGCGACGGCGATGCCCTGCTGGTGCGGGTCGACCAGGTGGGCGCGGCCTGCCACACCGGAACCCGGACCTGCTTCGATGGCCGCGAGATCGACGCCGTCGTCGGCCATGGCGGCTAAGCGCCCCCGGCGCGGAAACCCGGCACAGCACTCCGGCACCCCCACAGCTTCACTGACCGGACCACCGGCAGGATCCCACGACCGGATCCGCTACGGGTCCCACTAAAGAACAGGCGGAAAGCACAGCCATGCAGGACCTTGGAATCATCAGCCCTGGCCTTGAAGAGTTCCGTGAACTCGCAGGCCACAGCCGCGTCATCCCCGTCCGGCTCAAGGTGCTCGCTGACGCCGAAACTCCCATCGGGCTCTACCGCAAGCTCGCCCACGGCCAGCCCGGAACGTTCCTGATGGAATCGGCGGCGGTCGGCGGATCCTGGTCCCGCTACTCCTTCATCGGCTCCCGCTCCCGCGCCACCCTGACCACCAAGGACGGCCAGGCGTACTGGCTCGGCGAGCCCCCGGTCGGCGTGCCGCTGGACGGCAACCCCGTGGACGCCATCCGCGACACGGTGGCGGCGCTCCGCACCGACCGTTTCGACGGCCTCCCGCCGTTCACCTCCGGCCTGGTCGGATTCCTGGGCTGGGAAACCGTCCGGCACTGGGAGAAACTGACCAGCCCTCCGGAGGACGACCTCGAACTGCCGGAGCTGGCCCTCAACCTCGTCACGGACATGGCGGTCCACGACAACATGGACGGCACAGTCCTGCTGATCGCCAACGCCATCAACTTCGACAACAGCTCCGAGCGCGTCGACGACGCCTGGCATGACGCCGTCGCCCGCGTAAAGGCCTTGCTGGAAAAGATCAGCAGCCCCGTCAAGCAGCCCGTCTCCGTCCTGGAAACCGCCGCGCTCGACTTTGCCTCGAGCGTGCAGGAACGCTGGGACGAGGCCGACTACCTCGCCGCCCTGGACCGCGGCAAGGAGGCGATCGTGGACGGGGAGGTCTTCCAGGTGGTGATCTCGCGCCGCTTCGAAATGGAATGCGGCGCGGACCCCCTCGATGTGTACCGGGTCCTGCGGAACACCAATCCCAGCCCGTACATGTACCTCTTCAGCTTCGAAGATGCCGCGGGCCGCGAGTACACGATCGTCGGCTCCTCGCCGGAGGCCCTCGTCACCGTGACCGGGGACGAGGTCATCACCCACCCGATCGCCGGATCACGCCCGCGGGGCAAAACGGTGGAAGCGGACAAGGCGCTGGCCGAAGAACTGCTGGCGGACCAGAAAGAGCGTGCCGAGCACCTGATGCTGGTCGACCTGTCCCGCAATGACCTCTCCAAGGTCTGCGTTGCAGGATCGGTCGATGTCACGCAGTTCATGGAAGTGGAACGCTTCAGCCACATCATGCACCTCGTGTCCACGGTGGTCGGCAAGCTGGCTCCGGAGGCCAAGGCCTACGACGTCCTCAAGGCCACGTTCCCGGCAGGCACCCTCTCCGGGGCCCCGAAGCCGCGGGCACTGCGCCTCCTGGACGAGCTCGAACCGCACCGGCGCGGAATCTACGGCGGCGTGGTGGGGTACCTGGACTTCGCCGGCGACATGGACATGGCGATCGCGATCCGTTCGGCCCTGCTCCGGGAAGGCCGCGCGTACGTCCAGGCCGGTGGCGGGATCGTTGCCGATTCGGTGAACCCCACCGAGGCCCAGGAAACCGTCAACAAGGCCGCCGCGCCGCTGCGCGCCGTCCACACCGCCGGTTCGCTGCACAACATCACCGCCGACCAGGTGCCCGACGCCGCTGCTGTGACCGACGCCGCGTCTGTGACCGACGCCGGGGCGGACAACTGATGGGGGAGCCGGGAGCCATCGTCAAGACCACCGCAAGGCCGGCCGTTCCTCGCTGGGCCCGCAAGTCCACCCTTGTCCTGGTGATCGCCGCCCTGGCGCTGGCCGTCTTCGGGACCACCACGCAGACCTGGCTGACGGTGCACCTCGATCCCGCCCAGCTCGGCGGCGCCGTGGCCAGCCAGAACGGCCTGCAGGTCCAGGGCAGCAAGGCCGCCACGACCGTCACGGCCCTGGCCCTCGTTGCCCTCGCCGGGGGTCTCGCGGCCTCCATCGCCGGGCGCGTGGCGCGCTGGGTCATCACGGTCATCATCGTCCTGGCCGCCGCGGGCATCGTCGCCGCGGCTGCCGTCGTCCTGGCGGACCCGCTGGCCGCGGCCCAGGGATCCATCGCGGCCGCCACCGGAATCAGCGGCAGTAACGTCCAGGTGGACGTCACCGTCTTCCCCGTCCTGGCCGTCGTCGCCGGGTCCCTGCTGGGGATCTGCGCCCTCGCGATCGTGCCGGCCGGCCGGTACTGGAAGAGCCGCACCAAATATGACGCGGCAGCCGCCACGCGCGCCGACGGCGGGACCGCAGTTGGTGGTACTACCGCCGCAGCGCCCGCGGACGAGATTGACAGCTGGGACCGGTTGTCCCGAGGTGACGACCCCACCTGAGCCGATGCCGCGGGCGCGCCCAGCAGCGCCGCCAGTAACGCGACCAGCAAGGCGGCCAAAACACACAGCCAAAAAATGGCAGAATGTAAGCAGTATTCATCCTGAGGAGATTTCAATGAGCAAAGCCACTGTTTCCGCATCCACGTCCGCTGCTTCGAAGGGCGTCTACGACGACGTCGATCACAGCGAAGCGCCGGGGCACGGCAACAGCCCGGCCGCGTGGACCTGCGTGATCGTGATGCTGATCGGCGCCCTCATTGCGTCCATCGCCTTCGTCATCGCCAACACGCCCGTCTTTATTGCCGGCGCCGTCGTCATGGTGATCGGCCTGCTGGCCGGCTGGGTCATGCGCAAGGCCGGCTACGGCGTCGGCGGCAGCAAGCTGAAGAACTCCGGCCACTGAGCGTGAGCGTTCTCGACGACATCAATGCCGGTGTCAGGGAGGATATGGAGACGCGCCAGCGCCTCGTCACGCTCGCGGAACTGAGGGAGCGCGCCGCAGCGGCGCCACCTGCCCGCGATGCCTGGGCAGCCCTGGGCGGGAACTCAAGCCCGCGGGACCAGCTCAAAGTGATTGCCGAGGTCAAGCGCCGGAGCCCGTCCAAGGGCCGGCTCGCGGAAATTGCCGATCCCGCTGCCCTCGCCGCGCAATACGCAGACGGCGGGGCCGCCGTCATCAGCGTCCTGACCGAGGAACGCCGCTTCGGCGGCTCGCTGGCCGACCTCGACGCCGTCCGGGCGGCCGTGGACATTCCGCTGCTGCGCAAGGACTTCATGCTCGACGAGTACCAGATCTGGGAAGCCCGTGCCCACGGCGCCGACCTGATCCTGCTGATCGTGGCCTCGCTCTCGGACGCCCAGCTGCGCGAGTTTACGGCCCTCAGCCGCGAACTCGGCATGAACGTGTTGGTGGAGACCCACACGGCTGAGGAAATCGAGCGCGCCGTGGCCGCCGAGGCCCGGATCATCGGCGTCAACGTGCGCAACCTCAAGACGCTCGACGTCGACCGTTCCGTCTTCGCGGAGCTGGCCGGCGGGATTCCCGCCGGTGCGCTCGTGATCGCCGAGTCCGGGGTGCGCGATGTCCAGGACGTCAGCCACTACGCAGCCCGCGGCGCCAACGCGGTCCTGGTGGGCGAGGCGCTGGTCAGCGACACGACCCCCCGCGAACGGATCGCAGAATTCATGGCCGCCGGCGCAACGGCAATCGCCGCCCGCGCCTGAGGCAGGCCGGTCCGGGCGTTTGCGTCCGGGCCGCGAGCGGTTCCGGGCCCGCAGTTGCCCGGACAACGAGCGGATCTCATGTGCAGATCCCCGAAGCTAGCAGTGGAACAGGATGGTGAGACTGATGGTCGATGCGCCAGCAACCGGCTCAGACGAAAGTGCCGTGGACGCGTTCCTGCAGGGCGACCGCCCCCAGGAACATCCCACGCAGGGCGAACCGTCCCTGCGGCACGCCCCGGGACCCTACTTCGGGAACTACGGCGGCCGATGGATGCCGGAGTCGCTCATCGCAGCCCTGGACGAACTCGAGGACACCTTCGAGAAGGCCAAGGCCGATCCTGAGTTCACCGCCCAGATCGCGGACCTGAACAAGAACTACTCGGGCCGGCCCTCACTGCTGACCGAGGCCAAGCGCTTCGCCGAGCACGCCGGCGGAGTCCGGATTTTCCTCAAGCGCGAAGACCTCAACCACACGGGCTCGCACAAGATCAACAACGTCCTGGGCCAGGCGCTGCTGGCCAAGCGGATGGGCAAGACCCGCGTCATCGCCGAAACCGGCGCCGGGCAGCACGGCGTGGCCAGCGCCACCGCGGCAGCCCTGCTGGGCTTGGAATGCGTTGTCTACATGGGCGCCGAGGACTGCCGCAGGCAGTCCCTCAACGTGGCCCGCATGGAGCTCCTGGGCGCGACGGTCATTCCGGTGACCAACGGCTCCCAGACCCTCAAGGACGCCATCAACGAGGCCCTGCGCGACTGGGTCGCGAACGTGGGCACCACCCACTACCTGCTGGGGACCGCCGCCGGCGCGCACCCGTTCCCGGCGATGGTCCGCTACTTCCACGAAGTCATCGGCGAGGAAGCCCGGGCCCAGATCCTGGACCAGACGGGCCGGCTTCCGGACGCCGTCTGTGCCTGCATCGGCGGCGGCTCCAATGCCATCGGCATCTTCCACGGCTTCCTCGATGACCCCTCGGTCAAGATCTACGGCTTCGAAGCCGGGGGCGAGGGCGTCGAAACCGGACGCCACGCAGCCACCATCACCCTCGGCAAGCCGGGCGTGCTGCACGGCGCACGGTCCTACCTCATGCAGGACGACGACGGCCAGACCATCGAATCGCACTCCATCTCGGCGGGCCTGGACTACCCCGGGGTCGGCCCCGAGCACTCCTACCTGGCCGACATCGGGCGGGTCAGCTACGAGCCCATCACGGACAGCGAAGCCATGGAGGCCTTCCGGCTCCTCTGCCGCACCGAGGGCATCATCCCCGCCATCGAGTCCGCGCACGCCCTCGCCGGCGCCATCAAGGTGGGCCAGCGGCTCGCGGCCGAGGCCGGCCCCGAGGGCAAAGCAACAGACAAGATCGTGATCGTCAACCTCTCCGGCCGCGGCGACAAGGACGTGGCCACCGCCGCGGAATGGTTCGACCTGCTGGACAAGGACTCACCCGAAGCCGAAATCGCCAAAGAGGGGGAACAGCTGTGAGCACCATCCACGACGGCGCCAACCAGGCCGCCGCACAGCACGCCAGCAAGTCGGCGGCCGCCATTGACCGCGCCCGGGCCCAGGGCCGGGCAGCTCTGATCGGCTACCTGCCGGCCGGCTACCCGAGCGTCGAAGACACCATTGCCGCCGGCATCGCCCTGGCCGAGAACGGCGCCGACCTCATCGAAATCGGCATCCCGTACTCGGATCCGGTCATGGACGGCCAGGTCATCCAGGCGGCCACCACGGAGGCCCTCGCGAAGGGCTTCCACGTCCGGCAGGTCTTCGACGTCGTCCGCGGCATCACGAGCAAGACTGACGCCGCCGTCCTGGTCATGACCTACTGGAACCCCGTGGTCCGGATGGGCGTGGACGAGTTCTCCCGCAGCCTTGCCGAGGCCGGGGGAGCCGGACTCATCACTCCGGACCTGATCCCCGACGAAGCCTCCGAATGGATGGCGGCTTCGGACAAGTACGGACTGGACCGCGTGTTCCTCGTGGCGCCCTCGTCCTCCCCGGAACGCATGAA
This sequence comes from Arthrobacter sp. H-02-3, assembly GCF_003097355.1. Classification (GTDB taxonomy): domain Bacteria; phylum Actinomycetota; class Actinomycetes; order Actinomycetales; family Micrococcaceae; genus Arthrobacter; species Arthrobacter humicola. The sequence continues at coordinate 97,507 of NZ_PYUI01000014.1, read as the reverse complement.
GCGTACCGTCGAGGCCAGCCGCGGCTTCGTATACGCCGTCTCCATCATGGGCGTCACTGGCGCCCGGACCTCGGTCAGCTCCGCGGCCAAGGACGTTGTGGCCGCCGCGCACGCCGCGGGCGCCGAACGCGTCTGCGTGGGCCTGGGCGTCTCCAATGCGGACCACGTCCGCGAGATCGCCGAGTACGCCGACGGCGTGATCGTGGGCACCGCCCTCGTCGCGGCCATCCGGGACGGCGGCGTGGATGCGGTAGCCGCCTTGACGAAAGACCTCAGCACTGGCCTTACCAAGGAAGAAGCGTAAGCAATGCAGTCAGTCCTCCACGCGGCGGCGATGATTCCCGCGAGCATTCCGAGCCCTAGCTGGTCCGGATTCGACATCCCGCTGCCGTGGGGGTCACTGCGCATCCACGCCTACGCCCTCTGCATCCTCGCCGGCATCGTTGCCGGCCTCTGGCTCACCTCCGTCCGCTGGGCGCGCCGCGGCGCGCCTGAGGGCAGCGTGTGGGACATCGCCATCTGGGCCATTCCGTTCGGCATCATCGGCGGACGGCTCTACCACGTGTTCTCCTCACCGGATGCCTACTTCGGCCCCGGCTTCAACGGCACCGGAGACCTCTCCCTGATTCCGCAGATCCAGCGCGGCGGCCTGGGCATCTGGGGCGCCGTCGTCCTCGGCGCGGTGGGCGCCTGGATCGGGTGCCGGCGGGCCGGGGTGAAGCTGAGCGCCTTCATGGATGCCGCGGCCCCCGGGCTTCTGCTGGCCCAGGCAATTGGCCGGTGGGGGAACTACTTCAACCAGGAGCTCTTCGGCGGCCCCACCACGCTGCCGTGGGGGCTCCAGATCGACCCCAACAGCCCTAATTTCCCGGCCGGTATGCCCGCCGACACACTCTTCCACCCAACGTTCCTCTACGAGTCCCTGTGGAACCTGGCCGGCGTCGTGATCCTGCTGGCCCTGGACCGGAGGTTCAACTTCCGCCGCGGCCGTCTCTTCTGCCTCTACGCCGTCTACTACACCCTGGGCCGGGTGTGGATCGAAGCCATGCGGATCGACGACGCCGAGCAGATCAGCCTGTTCGGCATTACCACCCGGCTCAACGTCTGGACCAGCATCTTCGTCCTCATCGGTGCCCTGATCGCCTTCATCCTCCTCGGGCTGCGCAAGCCCTCAGGACCGGACACCCCGTTCCTCCCGGGCCGGGAACCGGCAGCCGAAACCGCCGACGTCGAAACCGCCGGGACGGCCGGGAAGCCTGACGCCGAAGCGGTTCCCGCGGCGGTCTCCGCCGTCGAAACCGGTGCTGCCGCCACTGCCGATAAAGGCACTGCTGACGCTGTTCCCACCGGCGCAACATCTATCCGCCATGCGGACACACTTGTCTCAGATAGTGAATCCCGTGGTAATCTCCGAGATAACCAAAGCGGACCAGGTCCCGCACCCGCGTCTGTCTCCGCACCTGCGGACGAAGATGCTGGCGCGAGCAAGGACTCCACCGGCGGCACCAAGCCCGCCACCGGAGATCCGGCAGCCGGAGTATCCGGCCGCCAGGCAACCGAAACCGCGCCGGAGGCCGAGGGCACCAAGTAACTCGGCACCGGCAACTCGGGTTGCGGAGCCACCGCTCGCAGGACCCGACACCACAGCGTCGTGGCAAGAGGGAATGTTGTGGACAGCAGATAGGCGCTGTCCACGCAAGCCCTGGCCAGTACCTGCGTAACTGTTACTACAGAAGGCCGGGCTGGCCTACAATTCCAGTTAGAAAAACACTCTGTTGCGCCCATCACACCGGCGTGCCGAGTGGGGCCAATGTTGTCCCTCCCATACGCACGATCAGGAGGAAGGACGTCTCCAATGACCCAAACTCTTCACAGCCCCAGCTGGTCCGATCCGGACCAGCCGACGGCCGCAACGTCACCCTTCGCCCGTTTTGCGTCGATGCCGGCCGCGGCCGGGCTCTACAACCCGGAGAACGAGAAGGACGCCTGCGGCCTGGCCATCATCGCCACGCTGCGCGGTGAGCCGGGCTACGACATCGTCGACGCGGCCCTGACCGCCCTGCGCAACCTTGAGCACCGCGGCGCCGTGGGCGCCGATGAGGGCACCGGCGACGGCGCCGGCCTCCTCATGCAGGTCCCGGACGAATTCTTCCGCGCAGTCACCGACTTCGAGCTTCCCGCCCCCGGCCAGTACGTCGTGGGAACCGCCTTCCTGCCGGCCGAGCAGCGCGAATCCGACGCCGCCCGGGCCGGAATCGAAAGCCTCGCCGCCGATGAGGGCCTGACGGTCCTCGGCTGGCGCGAAGTCCCGATCGTGGCGGACCTCGTCGGGGCGATGGCCCGGGCCTGCATGCCGCACTTCTCCCAGCCGTTCTTCGCCTCCAGCACCGGGGAAACCCTCGAACGCAACGAGCTCGATTCCCGCGCTTGGCGGATCCGCAAGCGCGCCCAGAACAAGTTCGGCGTGTACTTCCCGTCGCTGTCCTCGCGGACGATCGTCTACAAGGGCATGCTCACCACCGCGCAGCTGGAACCGTTCTACCCGGACCTTTCGGACAAGCGCTTCAAGACCAAGCTCGCGATCGTCCACTCGCGCTTCTCCACCAACACGTTCCCTTCCTGGCCGCTGGCCCAGCCGTTCCGCACGATCGCGCACAACGGCGAGATCAACACCGTCAAGGGCAACCGCAACTGGATGCGGGCGCGGCAGTCGCAGCTCGCCAGCCCGCTGCTGGGCGACTCGCCCGAAGAGCTGTTCCCGATCTGCACCCCCGGCGCCTCGGACTCCGCCTCCTTTGACGAGGTTGCGGAGCTGCTCTGGCTCTCCGGCCGGCCCATCACCCACTCGATCATGATGATGATCCCGGAGGCGTGGGAGAACCACGCCACCATGGATCCGGCGCGCCGCGCCTTCTACGAGTACCACTCCATGCTCATGGAGCCGTGGGACGGCCCCGCCGCTGTTTCCTTCACGGACGGCAACCTGGTCGGCGCCACGCTGGACCGCAACGGGCTGCGCCCGGGCCGGTACTGGATCACCGAAGACGGACTCATCGTCTTCGCCTCCGAAGTCGGCGTGATCGACGTCGAACCCTCCAAAGTGGTCAAGAAGGGCCGCGTCTCACCAGGCAAGATGTTCCTGGTGGACACCGGGGCCGGACGGATCATTGACGACGCCGAGGTCAAGGCCGAGGTCGCCGCGGCGAACCCCTGGGCCGAATGGCTCAAGGACAACCTGATCGACCTCAAGAACCTCCCCGAGCGCGAGCACGTTGTCCACACGGCCGCGTCGGTCAACATCCGCCAGCGGACCTTCGGCTACACCACCGAGGAACTGAAGATCCTGCTCGGCCCGATGGCGCGCACCGGCGCCGAACCGCTGGGTGCCATGGGCTCCGACACCCCCGTGGCCGTGCTGTCCAAGCGCCCGCGGCTGCTCTTCGACTACTTCGTACAGTCCTTCGCGCAGGTCACCAACCCGCCGCTGGATGCCATCCGTGAAGAGCTCGTCACGTCCCTGACGTGCGCGATCGGCCCGAACGGCAACCTGCTGGACACCAAGCAGGTCCGGCAGCCGCAGGTCTCGCTGCCGTTCCCCGTGATCAACAATGACCAGCTCGCCAAGATCGCGAACATCGAGAGCGCCGACGGCGACAAGGTCGCCATGAAGGTCCGCGGACTCTACCGCCCCGAAGGCGGCGAGCACGCCCTCCGCGCCCGCCTCACCGAAATCTGCGAGCAGGTCTCCGGCGCGATCAACCGCGGCGTCCAGTACGTGGTGCTCTCGGACCGCGACTCGAACGCCCAGTGGGCGCCGATCCCGTCGCTGCTGCTTGTCAGCGCCGTGCACCACCACCTGCTGCGCAGCGCCAACCGCACCAAGACCGCCCTCGTGGTGGAGGCCGGAGACGTCCGCGAGACGCACCACGTCGCCGTGCTCATCGGCTACGGCGCCTCGGCCGTGAACCCCTACCTGGCCATGGAATCCGTGGAACAGCTCATCGCCTCTGGCGACGTCGTCGGCGTCACCCCGCAGGACGGCGTGTACAACCTGATCAAGGGCCTCGGCAAGGGCGTCCTGAAGATCATGTCCAAGATGGGCATCTCCACTGTGGCCTCCTACACCGGTGCCCAGACCTTCGAAGCGCTCGGCCTCGGCCAGGATCTGGTGGACGAGTACTTCTCCGGCACGCATTCCCAGCTCGGCGGCGTGGGCCTCGATGTCATCGCCGCCGAAGTCCTGGCGCGCCACCGGATGGCCTACCCCGAGAACGGGATCGAACTGCCGCACCAGCCGCTGCTCGGCGGCGGCGAATACCAGTGGCGCCGCGACGGCGAACCCCACCTGTTCAACCCGGAGACCGTCTTCCGGCTGCAGCACGCCACGCGTGAACGCCGCTACGACATCTTCAAGGCCTACACCCGCGGCGTGGACGACCAGTCCGAGAACCTCATGACCCTGCGCGGCCTGCTGAAGTTCAAGGCCGGCCTCCGTCCCGCGGTGCCGCTTGAAGAAGTGGAGCCCGTCTCCAGCGTCGTCAAGCGGTTCTCCACCGGTGCCATGAGCTACGGCTCCATCTCCCAGGAAGCCCACGAGACCCTCGCGATCGCCATGAACCGGCTGGGCGGCAAGTCCAACACCGGTGAGGGCGGGGAGGACGTGGACCGCCTGCTCGATCCCACCCGCCGTTCCGCTGTCAAGCAGATCGCCTCCGGACGCTTCGGCGTCACGAGCCTGTACCTGTCCAACGCGGACGACATCCAGATCAAGATGGCGCAGGGTGCCAAGCCCGGCGAAGGCGGCCAGCTGATGGCGCAGAAGGTCTACCCCTGGGTGGCCCGGACGCGGCACTCGACGCCCGGCGTCGGCCTCATCTCGCCGCCCCCGCACCACGACATCTACTCGATCGAGGACCTCGCACAGCTGATCTACGATGCCAAGCGCGCCAACCCCTCGGCCCGCGTGCACGTCAAGCTCGTCTCCGAGGTCGGGATCGGCACCGTGGCGGCCGGCGTCACCAAGGCGAAGGCCGACGTCGTGCTCGTATCCGGACACGACGGCGGTACCGGCGCCTCGCCGCTGAACTCGCTCAAGCACGCCGGTGTCCCGTGGGAACTCGGCCTGGCCGAGACACAGCAGACGCTCATGCTCAACGGCCTGCGCGACCGCGTGGTGGTGCAGGTGGACGGTCAGCTCAAGACCGGCCGCGACGTCGTGATCGCCGCGCTGCTTGGCGGCGAGGAGTTCGGCTTTGCCACCGCCCCGCTGGTGGTTTCCGGCTGCATCATGATGCGCGTCTGCCACCTGGACACCTGCCCGGTGGGCGTCGCGACCCAGAACCCCGAGCTCCGCTCACGGTTCAGCGGCAAGCCGGAATTCGTGGTGAACTTCTTCGAATTCCTGGCCGAGGAGGTCCGTGAAATTCTCGCGGAGCTCGGTTTCCGCAGCATCGAGGAGGCCATCGGCCACGCCGAGATGCTCGACTCCCGCGACGCGATCAACCACTGGAAGGCCGAAGGGCTGGACCTGGATCCGATCCTGCACGGCCTCGAGTTCGACGACGACGCCCCGCTGCGGAACCTCACCGGACAGAACCACGAGCTCGACAAGCACTTCGACCAGCGCCTGATCGCCATGGCGGCCGAAGCCCTCAGCGACCGCACCCCGGTGAAGATCTCGGTGAACGTCATCAACACGGACCGCTCGGTCGGCACCATGCTCGGCCACGTGGTCACGAAGACGTTCAGCACCGACGTGCTGGCGACCGACACCATTGACATCACGCTCAACGGCACCGCTGGCCAGTCCCTCGGGGCCTTCCTGCCGGCCGGCATCACGCTGCGCATGTTCGGCGACTCGAACGACTACGTCGGCAAGGGTCTTTCCGGCGGCCGCATCATCGTCCGGCCGGACCGCACCAACGTGTTCCCGGCCGAACGCAACGTGATCGCGGGCAACGTGATCGGCTACGGCGCCACGAGCGGCGAGATGTTCCTGCGCGGCCAGGTGGGCGAACGCTTCCTGGTCCGCAACTCCGGCGCCACCGCGGTGGTCGAAGGAATCGGCGACCACGGCTGCGAGTACATGACCGGTGGCCAGACGCTGATCATCGGCCGCACCGGGCGCAACTTCGGCGCCGGCATGTCCGGCGGTACGGCCTACGTGCTGGACCTGCAGACCGAACGCGTCAACAAGCAGGCCCTCGAGTCCGGCGAGCTGCAGCTGCGTGAGCTCGACGCCGAGGACCGTGACATTGTCCATGGACTGCTGGTCAAGCACGTCGAGGAAACAGAATCGCTCAACGCGGCCCGGCTCCTCGAGAACTTCGACGACACCGCAGCCCGCATTACCAAGGTGCTGCCGCGCGACTACGCGGCCGTCCTGCAAACCCGTCTTGACGCCATCGAAGAGGGCCTTGACCCCGATGGCGAAGAAGTTTGGTCTCGAATCCTGGAGGTGACCGGTGGCTGATCCACGCGGATTTCTGAAAGTACGTCAGCGTGAAACCCAGCCGCGCCGTCCCGTTCCGGTCCGCATCATGGACTGGAAAGAGGTCTACGAAGCCCAGGAGAAGGGCGTCCTGAAGGCCCAGGCCGGCCGCTGCATGGACTGCGGCGTGCCGTTCTGCCACCAGGGCTGCCCGCTGGGCAACCTCATCCCGGAATGGAACGACCTCATCTGGCGGGACAAGGGCGAGGAAGCGATGGAGCGGCTGCACGCCACCAACAACTTCCCCGAGTTCACCGGCCGGCTCTGCCCGGCCCCCTGCGAGGCGTCGTGCGTGCTGGGCATCAACCAGCCCGCGGTGACCATCAAGCAGGTCGAGGTATCGATCGTGGACCAGGCCTTCGAGAACGGCTGGGTCAACCCGCTGCCGCCGGCCCGACTGACCGGCAAGACGGTCGCCGTCGTCGGCTCCGGCCCGGCCGGACTCGCCGTCGCGCAGCAGCTGACCCGCGTGGGCCACACCGTTGCTGTGTACGAGCGTGACGACAAGATCGGCGGGCTCCTGCGCTACGGCATCCCCGACTTCAAGATGGAAAAAGAGCAGGTGGACCGCCGGCTGGAGCAGATGAAGGCCGAGGGCACCCGGTTCCGCACCGGCGTGGCCGTCGGCACCGACGTCACGTGGGAGCAGCTGCGCCGCCGGTACGACGCCGTCGTGATCGCCACCGGCGCCACCGTCCCGCGTGACCTGCCGATCCCGGGCCGCGAGCTCGAGGGCGTGCACTTCGCCATGGACTACCTTGTCCCGGCCAACCGGGTGGTGGCGGGGGAGACCGTGGAGAACCAGATCAACGCCGCCGGCAAACACGTGGTGATCCTGGGCGGCGGCGACACCGGCGCGGACTGCCTCGGCACCGCGCACCGGCACCAGGCCGCCTCCGTGACCACCCTGGCCATCGGCAAGCAGCCGCCCCTCGAGCGTGCCGGCCACCAGCCGTGGCCGACGTTCCCCACCCTGTTCGAGGTCGCCAGCGCGCACGAGGAAGGCGGCGAACGCACCTACCTCGCCTCCACCGTCGAGTTCGTCGGGGAAAACGGCAAGCTCACGGGCGTCAAGGTCGCGGAGACCGAATTCGTGGACGGCAAGCGCCTCCCGAAGGCCGGCACCGAGCGGATCATTCCGGCGGACCTCGTCTTCCTGTCCCTCGGCTTCACGGGGGCCGAGCCGGCGGGGATCACCGAGCAGGTCAGCGCCGACTTCGACGGCCGCGGCAACGTGGCCCGCGACGGCTACTACATGACCAACACCGAGGGCATCTTCGTTGCCGGGGACGCCGGCCGCGGGCAGTCGCTCATCGTCTGGGCCATCGCCGAGGGGCGCGCCTGCGCCGCCGCGGTGGACAAGTTCCTGATGGGCAGCACCATCCTGCCGGCCCCGGTGGCACCGACCGACAGGGCGATGGCCGTCCTGTAGCCCTTCCGGTCACTGGATTTCGGTCATCAGGGATTCACACTCGCTTCAACTTCATCCATGCAACAGACCACTAGGGTAGGTATATGAGACGCGCTAAAATCGTGGCCACGTTCGGACCGGCAATCGCAAGCTTCGAGAACACGCTTGCCGTGCTGGAAGCCGGCGTCGACGTGGCACGCATGAACATGAGCCACGGTGATTACTCCGTGCACGACAACACCTACGAGAACGTCCGCAAGGCTGCCGGGCAGCTGGGCAAGGCCGTGGGCATCATGGCCGACCTGCAGGGCCCGAAGATCCGCCTGGGCCGCTTCGTGGACGGACCGCACCTCCTGGAGGTCGGTGACACGTTCACGATCACCACCGAGGACGTTCCGGGCACCAAGGACATCTGCTCCACGACGCTCAAGAGCCTCACCGAGGACGTCCAGCCGGGCGATGCCCTGCTGATCGACGACGGCAAGGTTGCCCTGCGCGCCATCGAGGTCGACGCCGTCAAGGTCGTTGCCCAGGTGGTTGTCGGCGGCTGGGTTTCGAACAACAAGGGCATCAACCTGCCCGGCGTGGCCGTCAACGTGCCGGCGCTGAGCGAAAAGGACGAGGACGATCTGCGCTGGGCGATGCGCCGTGGCGTGGACATGGTTGCCCTGTCCTTCGTTCGCGATGCCTCGGACATCGTCCGGGTCCACGAGATCATGGACGAGGAAGGCCGCCGCGTGCCGGTCATCGCCAAGATCGAGAAGCCGCAGGCCGTGGAGCAGCTGCCCGAGATCATCGACGCCTTCGACGCCATCATGGTGGCCCGTGGCGACCTCGGTGTGGAGCTTCCGCTGGAGGAAGTGCCGATCGTCCAGAAGCGCGCCGTAGAACTGGCCCGCCGCTGGGCTAAGCCGGTCATCGTGGCCACCCAGGTCCTCGAGTCCATGATCGACAACCCGCGCCCGACCCGCGCCGAGGCCTCCGACTGCGCCAACGCAGTGCTCGACGGCGCCGACGCGGTGATGCTCTCCGGCGAGACCAGCGTGGGCAAGTACCCGATCGAGACCGTTAAGGTCATGGCCCGGATCATCGAATCCACCGAGGTCCACGGCCTGGAGCGCGTCCCCCCGCTGGGTACCAAGCCCAGGACCCGCGGCGGCGCCATCACCCGTGCCGCCGTCGAGATCGCCGACCAGCTGGAAGCGAAGTACATCTGTACCTTCACCCAGTCCGGCGACTCCGCCCGCCGCCTCTCCCGGCTGCGCCCGATCCGGCCGGTCTTCGCCTTCACTCCGGTGGAGCACGTCTGGAACCAGCTCGCGCTGACCTGGGGCATCCAGCCGGTCCTGGTCCCGATGGTGGGCCACACCGACGAGATGACCGCCCAGGTTGACCGCAGCCTTCTGGAACTGGGCTTGGTGGAGGACGGTGACATGGTGGTTATCGCCGCCGGTTCGCCTCCCGGAAAGGCCGGTTCCACGAACCTGCTGAAGGTCCATAAGGTGGGCGACCTCGCCGACGCCGGCAGCCACGGTGCAGCGGCCGTGACCAAGGACAAGCTCGGCCCCTGGCCGGAAAAGAAGAAGAAGAACCGCGGCCAGGGCTAGTCCTGAACGCTTGAGCGCAAAAGGGAGGATCCCCGCCGGTTGGCGGGGATCCTCCCTTTTTGGTGCTTTGTAGATTCGCAGCTTGCGGCCGCGGTTGTGCGGCCGGGCTGCGGCTAGTTGACCTGGTTGATGATGGTTTCGGCGACCTCGCGCATGCTCAGGCGGCGGTCCATCGAGGTCTTCTGGATCCAGCGGAAGGCTTCAGGCTCCGTCAAGCCCATCTTGGTGGTCAGGAGGCTCTTGGCGCGCTCCACGAGCTTGCGGGTGGCGAACTGCTCCTGCAGGTCGGTGACTTCGCTTTCGAGGGCCTTGATCTCCTCGTGGCGGGAGAGCGCGATCTCCAGCGCCGGGATGAGGTCCGCCGGGGTGAACGGCTTGACCACGTAGGCCATGGCGCCGGCGTCACGGGCCCGCTCCACAAGTTCCTTCTGGCTGAACGCGGTGAGCAGGACCACGGGGGCGATCCGGGCCTTGACGATCTTCTCTGCGGCCGAGATGCCGTCCATGACAGGCATCTTGACGTCCATCAGGACGAGGTCGGGCTTGAGCTCCTCGGCAAGTTGCACGGCCTTTTCGCCGTTGTCTGCCTCGCCGACGACGTCGTAGCCTTCACCGCGCAGGATCTCGATGATGTCCAGGCGGATGAGAGTCTCATCCTCGGCGACAACAACGCGGCGCGCCGGCTGGGAAGTGGGTGTTGACTCCGTCTGTTCTGACACGGGAACTCCTTGGAAAGGTACGGCGGGAACTACACCATCATAGGTTTCGTCCGCCGATGTACTTGGACCGGATTGGTTCGATGCGGCGTCACTGGCGCGATTCCGGAATTCAGCCTATCTGCATGTAGAGTAATTTCGCGCACTGGAAGCGATCGCGTTGCTCACAGCACTGTGGTTGAGTGATTGTTACACTGGTGTACTCCGCGCCCGAGTGGCGGAATTGGCAGACGCGCCGCACTCAAAATGCGGTATCGAAAGGTGTGTGGGTTCGAGTCCCACCTCGGGCACAGTGTTTCCTCAGGTCAAAGGCCTGTTTTCGCTTTGGGTGTTGACAAAACCGCCCAAAGTGTTGACGGCGGCGTACCGTTTTTTGTGTGGCAAGCATTCGAAAACGCACCAAAAAGGACGGTACGTCGTCCTACATGGTGCTCTGGCGGGACCCGAAGAGCCGCGAACAGCAGGGCCTGACCGTCGCCACTCTCGTCGAAGCTGAGACTCTGAAGAGGCTTCTGGACGCCAACGGACAATCCTTCGAGATTGCGCAGCATGCCATCCTCTCCAATGCCAAGCGCACACCGACCGTTGCTGAAGTCATCCAGGAGCACATCGATCTTCTGATCCGACCATCCAGTGGAACCACCAAGACGTACCAGACCATGTTGGATCTCCATGTGCGTAATGTCATCGGCCATGTTCCGGTGGACAAGCTCGATTATCGCCTCCTCGCCCATTGGGTGAAGTCGATGGCTGCGAAGGGGCTTGCGCCGAAGACGATCCATAACATCCATGGCCTGATCTCGGCAGCAATGAACACGGCAGAGATGCTGGGCTACATTTCACGCAATCCCTGCCGGGGCGTGCAGCTGCCGGCGATGGAGAAGGCCGAGGACGAGGCCATGTTCCTTACCCATGCTGAGTTCAGCCTCATCATGGAAGGGATGGGGGAGCGGTACAAGCCCTTCACCAATTTCCTGGTCATGACCGGTACACGGTTCGGAAAGGCCACTGCGCTCACTGTGGCGGACGTGGACCTGCTTTCCAAGCCGCCGACAGCGCGGATCAACAAGGCCTGGAAGCGGGACGGGCAGTCGAAGTTCTACGTGGGTGCCACGAAGACAGGTGCCGGCAAGCGCACCATCGGGCTTAACCCGGCGCTCGTGGAGCTGCTGATCCCGCTGGTCGCCAGCAGGCCGGGAAAGGACCTTGTGTTTACGACGCCCAAAGGCGGGCGCATCATTCACAAGCTCTACTGGCACCACTACTGGGTCCCAGCCGTTCGCACTGCCCAGGCAATCGGCCTGAAGAAAAACCCGCGGATCCACGACCTCCGTCACACTCACGCCTCCTGGCTGATTCAGGACGGCGTGCCCTTGTTCACCATCTCGCGGCGGCTGGGGCACGCCTCTACAAGGACTACTGAGCAGGTCTACGGGCATTTGATGCCGGAGGCCCTCCAAGCTGGTGCCGACGCCACGGAGCGCTCTGTGACGGCTTTTCACCAGTGAGGGTGATCGGCGGATGGCTGGTTGACGTCACTGTCAGGTGATGGCGTTGTTGTCGCGTTATGCCGTGGCTGCTTCCGGTCATGTCGGCGAGTCTTTCTGCCGGCATGAAACTGGAAACCAGCTTCTTCCTGATGGAGGTTTCCATGGACATCGAATTCTTCGAGCCGGCCGAAGCTGCGGCCCTCATGCGCTGCACGGAGTCATGGCTGCGCGATGGCGCGACCAGCGGCCGCTTCCCCCATGCCTGCTGGGGAAAAGGGAAGATCATTTTCACTTCCGAGCACATTCTGGAAATCGCGAAGTTGAGTGAGATCCTTCCGGGAAGCACAGGCACGCCCCTCTCTGCCGGCCATCGCCCGGCGGCTAAAGAACGGCTTATCGGTAGCCGAGCAAAAGTCAGGCTCGCCCCAGCCAACTGAGCCGAGGTGACGTTTCCCGTCCGTGCCACGATTTGAACGGTTGAGCCCGGGAGTGGCGTCCGGAGCAGCGGCGAGGCCACCGCGTCCCATCGCGAGGGCCTCTAGGTGTAACCAACGTCCTGGCCGAGTACATCTAGGTGGGGCATCCCCGGATTTCTCCGCCCCTAGACTGGGGTCTAATCGATCCCACCAAGGAGAGCCGTGATGAGCGACAACAAACCCGGTACGTTTCGCATTGGCGACGCCTTCCCAGTTGATTTGGTCAACGAAGCTGACTGCCCTGCTGTTGATTCCCGCCAGGCCTTCCGTGCGTTTTGCGTACTCGACAAGGGGCACGGCGGCCAGCATGTCGCGGTCGGCGCTGAGGGGAAAGTCGTCCAGGTCTGGCGCTAGCCTGTTGCCCTAGGATGGGGGCCATGACTGTCGTACCCACAAACGAGTACATTAAGGCCGCTGAGGCTTACGCCGATACCCTACGCAACTGGGCGAAAGTTCACCTGGCTTGGAGTAACGGAGAAGCGACTATCGAGCAGGACCGCGAGGCCTATGCCCAGCGCCAGGCTGCGTTTGAGGCGTTCAAGCGCGCTGAAGCAAAGCTGAGCCCCCGGGCTGATGAGCGAGAAATTAACCGAGCGGTCAACGACTATGCCTATGACATCGACGCGTTGGCTGACGAACCTAACCACTAATCCGGCAGTACCCAAGGGGCGCCCAGCAGGCCAGGCTGGGTGTCTTTTCGGTGCCTTTGCCACGTGGGGATCTTTCTTGAGCAGTAGACGCAGCCTGCCGGTGCGTCATGAGATTTGGTGAAGGGTCCACCGCCGTCGATACGGGCATTTGCCGTAGCTGCTAAGGCAAGGTTCGAAGGTCTGTATGACTCAGTCCCCGGAGCTGACGGCAAGAATCGCGCTTCGTCTGGACATGTCCAGAGCAGAAGCGTTCAATTGACGGTGCGGCGCCCGAGGCGCCACGGTGACGGTCATTGTTGGCAGTCACGCTTGCTGTTAGCTGCAAGGAGGGGGCGGTATGGACCGGCAAACAATTGACGGATCGGGGCCAGCGCGCATAGCGGCGGAGGCTTTTCAGACGCTGCACCTACCCAGCCATCTGACCTTGGCTGGACTCATTGCGATAGTTGCAGCCCGACGCCGTCGACGTATTGAGATAGAAGCCACGACCATCCTCAATGGCACGTCTGTGTGCGGCCTGTGGCTGTCGACGGATACCCGGGAAATCATTCTGCACGCCGTTACAGACTCGGTGTTGCACAAGCAGCAGTTTGTCCTTCACGAGCTTGGACACATGATCCTGCGTCACGATGAGTTGGGTATCTCCTCAGCCTATGCTGGGAGCCTCTTCCCAAATCTCGACGGCGAGATGGTGTCACGCGCGTTAGCCAGAAGCAGCTTCGTGGACGACTTGGAGGTTGCCGCAGAGACTCTGGCAGATCTTCTGGCCGACGCAATACGTGAGAGCACCATGGAGCCCAGATCATTTGAACAGGTTTTCGGGTGATCCAGACCGTCGCAGCTTCGGTCATCTGGGGCCTTGTACTGTGCCTCCTGCCCGGGGCCCGCACCAGAAAAGACCACAGCATTCTTGTCGCTGCCGTGGCGATAGCAACCGCGCTTCCTTGAATGTCGACCCGATTTACATCCCGGGTGATGCAGCCATCGGCGGTCGCAATCTCCTGGACCTTTGCGCGAACATCCTGATGGTCGTGGGAATCTACTTCCTTTCCCAAGCAATCCTCCGGGCGGCGGAGCTCAACGATGCACCTGTGCGAAGGGATCGCCTTGGCCTCCTAATCCTTGGCCTTGTCTCCGTGGGACTAGCTCTTGCCTTTCTGCGGATCGAAGCACTGCGCCCGGAAGCACTTCCCAGACGGGTGCAGCGCCGTCAGCCGACGGGTAGCTGGTAACAAGCCGCCCCGTAAGTTCACGCTCGCCGATGAGGACGGCAGCGATTGCGTTACCACCTTCCTGCCCGGGGAGCCCTGCGATAACCACCGCGTCAACCTCCTGCAACCACGGCATAAGGATAGGGGTGGCGGCGTTTGCGACTTCTACGGTCCGTGCTGCTGCTGCGGCAACCCGGTGCACAAGCTCGTCCTGTCGTCCCGGCAGGGAGAGCGTTTCTTTGTCCGCAGCCTCACTCTCCTGTTCCTCTGTTAGGCCGACGACGACAGCGGTCTGGGCGGATCGGGCCACCTCTTCCGCTTTGTGGAGCAGGTCGTCGTCGTGTAGGGGGGCGGGAGCGGCCACGAGTGCAACCTGACCCATCCCACCGATGTTCAGCAGGTGACTCTCCTCGCTCAGGCGCAGGGCTGGGTCCTCCAGGAGGCGTTCCCGCTCGTTGGCGGCGTTGAGGACCACGGTGGCGGTCACTGTGCTGCCGGACGGCAGGTGCACTGCATCGGATGGCGCTCCCAACCGGGAATAGGAGCTCCTGCCGCCATGTTGGTTGGTGGTGTGAAGAAAATCGGATTCCTGTCCTTCGGCCATTGGACCGACCACCCGGAGTCCGGCACGCGCAACGCGTCGGATGCGCTGTTGCAGGCGATCGACCTCGCGGTGGCGGCCGAGGAGCTGGGGGCGGACGGCGCCTACTTCCGCGTCCACCACTTCGCGCATCAACATGCCTCCCCGTTCCCGCTGCTCGCTGCGATCGGTGCACGGACCAGCCGCATCGAGATCGGTACCGCCGTGATCGACATGCGCTACGAGAACCCGCTCTACATGGCGGAGGACGCCGGCGCGGCCGACCTGATCTCGGGCGGACGGCTGCAGCTGGGCATCAGTAGGGGTTCACCCGAGCAGGTCATCGACGGGTGGCGTCACTTCGGCTTCGCCCCCGGCGAGGGCGAGTCGGACGCCGACATGGGCCGCAGGCATACTGAACGTCTGCTCGAGGTACTCACCGGCGAGGGCTTCGCGGCGCCGAGCCCCCGCCCGATGTTCCCGAACCCTCCGGGACTGCTGCGCGTGGAGCCGTACTCGGAGGGCCTGCGCGAGCGCATCTGGTGGGGTTCCGGTTCGAACGCCACGGCTATCTGGGCGGCGAAGCTCGGCATGAACCTGCAGAGCTCCACGCTCAAGGATGACGAGAGCGGCAAGCCCTTCCACGTCCAGCAGGCCGAGCAGATCGAGCTCTACCGCCAGGCCTGGAAGGAGGCGGGGCACGAGCGGGAGCCGCGCGTCTCGGTCAGCCGCAGCATCTTCGCACTGACGGACGAGCGCGACTGGCAATATTTCGGCCGCGACCGCCACAGCTCCGACCAGGTGGGCAACATCGACGAGAAAACGCGCGCGGTCTTTGGCCGGTCCTACGCGGGTGCCCCGGATGAGCTGGCCGCGAAGCTGGCGGAGGACGAGGCGATCGCCAGCGCAGATACCCTACTGCTCACGGTCCCCAACCAGCTCGGTGTCGACTACAACGCCCACGTCATCGAGTCGATCCTGAAGTATGTGGCGCCGCAGCTCGGCTGGCGCTGACCCCGCATGGCAGATTCCCCCTAGGAGACTGCTGAATTAGGGGCTTGGTTGGCCAATGCATGGGCGGCTAAGGCATGTCGGGATAGGTTTAGCCTTCTTCCACCGGCGATCCGGAATCCGGTGCCACCGTGTCGTCGGCCAGACCACCGGATCTTTGCCCGGACGGGGAAGGGCCCCGGAGATATTGGGGGAGATCTCCGGGGCCCTTCCAGCACAATGATACCCTATGGGGTATTCATTCGCGAGTCAGTTCCGGGCGGCCGCACCCTGAACTTATCGTGACGCCCCCGGGCTGACGCCGATGCCTGTAACCCGGCACCTTGTGCCGGCTCGTTCGCCTTAACGCCCCTGTGGCCGCCATCTCCAAAAGAGCGCGGCCATCGCCCCGTTCAGCCCCGCAATAAATCCATCGCCGGCCGCTGCCCTGCCGACGGCCAGGTCAACGACGGCCAGGACCACCGAACCCAAGGCGGCGGCGGAAAAGACCACGGCAAGAACCGGCAGAACCTTCCGGGGCAGCACCGTCCGGTCCGGCCGCGCAGTGCGTCCATTGATCGGGATGGGCCTGCGGCCGAGTGCATGCCGAGTTCAATCTCCGCACTAGCGCAGTGGCCGTGTTGGGCCGGCCGCGCACCCGGGGCCGGGCTTGCGGCGGGTGCTTCCCGGCGAGGGACGTGTGTACCCCGGCCGGGTGGCTCGAACGCGGTCGGTCAGTGTCCGCACCTGACGGTCAGTGCGCAGCGCGAAGGGCCTCATAGTCGAGCAGCGATTGCCGGGCGTAGCTGAACGACCAGTCGACAACAGCTTCGGTGGCGGCCTCGGATTTGCCCAGGTAGCCGAGGATCTGGCCTGCCGCGGGGCTTTGCGCGTGGGCGCGTGCGAGCAGGAGTGCGCATGTGCGGACGTAGTCGAAGAACGGGACAAAGTCGAGTCCCGCCAGGTCGATCGATCCTTTCATGTCATGGAACTGGCGCACGTAGTAGTCGCGTTCGTCGTTCTGCAGATGGCCTAGGAACGGATCCGACACTGCCTGCAACACCCGTTGGAACTGGACCACGCGGGTACCCTGACCATGTGCTGCCACATCCTGCGCGCTGCTGCTCGGCTGCGGGATGCCGCCGTAACGTTGCAACACTGACTGCCCGGCCTCCTTCACCTGGAGCAGCAGCGCATCCCCATCGGGGGACTGCAGCAACTGCAGGAAGCAACGGGTCCCGACGCTCCCGACGCCGACCACACGGCGGGCGAGATCGGTGGGGGTGTACTGGGCCAGAACGGTGCGGACGTCGAGACTGACCGTGCGGCGGTATTCGGCGAACAGGCGCGCTACCACTTCGGTGTTCTGCGCGGGCGCAGTCGTCATTGCCGGAGGCCGTTCAACGAAACGCAGGCGACCGTCGTGGTCTATCTGCGTGGTGCGACGCACGGCCCGCTGGTTGGTGCGCTTCCTGGCCGTCCTGATCGCGTGGTGCAGCACCTTCTGGGCGTCCGCGCTCAGGAGGCTGCGGGCGAATTTGATGTTGCTATGCATGTAGTAGCGCTCGTACGGGTTTCGTTCCAGCATCGTGGTCAGTGCGCTGCGGTACGCCCTTACGGTCCCTTGTGCTGCCTTGCGCACCTCGCGTTCCGTGTACTCGGCGTGCATTCCACCGACCACCACGCTCGTGACGAGCCGTTTGAGGTCCCAGTCCCACGGGGCTGCGCCGGCCTCGTCGAAGTCGTTGAGGTCGAAGACGAGTTTGCGTTCCGGGGAGGCATAGAAGCCGAAGTTGCTGATGTGCGCGTCACCGCATGCCGCGACCACGATCCCCGAGTGCGCGTCGCGGGCGAGGTCCATGGCCATCAGCCCGGCCGTCCCTCGGTAGAACGCGAAGGGGTTCTCGAGCATGCGCTCCATCCGCAGGGGCACCAGTTCCTGGTTGCGGTCTTCGTTCTGTTCGCGGATATGAGCGACGGCGTCACGATGTGCCGTGCTCCGCTCGGCGAGTGCACTACGCGGCGTGGTCCGGCGCAGTTGGCGGCCGCGGGCATACGCATCGGCACGGCTCAACTGCAGCTCTTCGCGAACCGGTGCGGAGTAGGACTCGGCAGGCATGAGGTCATTGTGGACGCCCGCACCCGGTTCCGCAACTACCCAGAGCGAGGTGGCGATCAGCCAGCCCTTGTTGAACGCGTACGCATCCAGGACCACTCCGTGTGGCCGAACTGTCTGCGGCTGCGCCGCGTCCCCAGCGCCATGGGCTTAGCCTACCGATGCGCAAAGGCTTCCCGCCCGTGCCAAGGGTGCGGCCGTCCGATAGGAGATCCCCTTCCAGGCTGCACCATGCGCCAAATAGCGCTGTGAAAACGCCGCCATTTAACGCCGAAAGCCACAGACCATCGTTGTCTCAAAACCCGTCCATCAACGGATAGTCTCACAACGGCAAATTGCTCGGCTTTAAGAGAATGCGGGGATGTCCATGGCGAGTATCGGGTATGCGAGGGTTTCCACCGGTGAACAGAACCTTGATCTGCAGCTCACGGCACTCCAGGCCGCCGGGGCACCCGGGCCGGCCTTCCGCCGCGGCCAACAACCGCCACGGCGGAAGGTCCCGCAAGGTCGACGACGCTGCCGCTGCCCGGGCCAGGGAGCTCAAGGGCAAGTCATCAGTGCCTCCGACATCGGCCTTCTACCGCCCTTGGCCTTGGCGACATGCATGCCTTCGCGGGTGCGGGCGCGGATATGGGTCCGGCTTTCGCGGCGCTAGATGTCCCGTGGGGTTAGTGCGCCGATCCTTTACCGCACCCCAGGTCAACTCGTAGGGCGGGCGTCTCTGCTGATTTGTGCCGCTCATTCCGGCTTTCCCAAGAGCATTCGGCGGCGGCTCCAGGGAATCAACGGCTCGCCTACGCAAAACGCTCGACTGGGGTACCCCGGCCGAGCGCCTGCGTAATCTAAAACGACTGCCCATCGATCAGCAGTGTTGCAACGACCGCTGGAAACCTCCTTCCCGCTGTCGTCGCTCCGTGCTGGATGTTTCGCAGGGCAGCTCCGCGATCAGTTGACGGGGTTGCCGAGTTCGCGCAGCGGGGTCTTGCTGGTTTCGCGGGCCCATGCGGCGCCGGCGACGGCCAAGAGTGAGGAGGCGGCGACGATCCAGGCGGCCGGGCCCCAGTTGGCTTTGTCCCCACCGACCAGCGCGGTGCCGAGCAGCGGGGTGAAGCCGGCACAGAGGATGCCGATCTGCAGGCCGATCGCCATTCCGGAGTAACGGACCTTGACGTTGAACAGCTCGGAGAACCAGGCGGGGTAGACGGCGTTCGAGGCGGCGTAGGTGCCGGCGGTGATCAGCGTGCTGGCCACGAAGATCATGGGGACGTTGCCGGTGGAGATCACGGAGAAGTAGACGAAGATCATCAGCCCGGACCCGATGACGCCGGTGATGAAGACCGGGCGGCGTCCGAACCGGTCGGAGAGGCGGGCCGCGAGCGGTTGCGTGACGACGGCGATCACGTTGCCGAGGATGCTGACCGTCAGCATGGTCGATGCACTCACCCCGACGGACACGGCGTAGGCCAGGCCGAAGGACTGCATGAAGGTGTTGGTCACCACTTGGAAGGACATGAGAGCGACCTGGAAGAACTGCGCCGGGTGCGTCTTGAACATCTTGGCGAAGGGCAGCTTCACGAGTTCGCCGTGGTCGTGCTTTTCTTCGAAGACCTCCGGTTCTTCCAGCGTGCGGCGGACGAGGAACGCGACGATCAGGACGAAGATGGAGAGCCAGAACGGGATGCGCCAGCCCCAGGCGAGGCGGTCGGCTTCGCTCATGGCGGCAACCGGCAGGAACGCCAGCGAGGCCAGCACGATGCCGAAGGAGATGCCGCTCATTGCGAAGCTCGCGAAGAAGCCACGGCGGCCGGTGGGGGCCTCTTCCATGGTCAGTGCGGAGGCTCCGGCGGTTTCGGCGCCGGCGGAGAGGCCCTGCATGAGGCGCAGCAGCACCAGCAGGGCCGGTGCCCAGTATCCGGCGGTGCTGAAGTCGGGCAGCATGCCGATGAGGAAGGTTGCCGCGCCCATCATGACCAGGGTCAGGACCAGCGTGGACTTGCGGCCGATTTTGTCGCCGAGGTGGCCGAAGAGCACCGCGCCGAAGGGCCGTGCCACGTAGGCGACGCCGAAGGTCGCGAAGGATGCCAGCAGGGCAGCCGTGGGGTCGCCGGGCGGGAAGAAGATCTTGGAGAAGATCAGCGATGCCGCGGTGGCGTAGATGAAGAAGTCGTAGTACTCGAGGGCGCCGCCCAGAAACGCGGCCAGGGCAGCCTTCTTGGCTCGCTTGAGCTTGCGCTCCTCCTCGACGACCGTGGGGCTGGTTGCGAGTTTGGTCATGGTGCTGGTCCTTCCGCACTGAAAGACGGGGATTTGGAGATGGGAGATTTTTTAGTGTGTGCGCATACCGAGCAGCTGTGCGGTATGCGATTATGGAATAGCATACCGCAGCGTGAGGTGCCTCACAACGACTGATTGCTTCGCCCGGCGGCTTCCCCTCCCTGAAAGGCGGCACCATGGACAACCAGACACCAGCCTCCCGGCTGTTCCTCATCGGCTCAGAAGCCTCGCAGGCCATGTCGCCGGGGCTGTGGAATCCCGTCCTCGAACAACTCGGCAGTAGCTGGGGCTATGAGGCCTGGGACGTGCCTCGCGACGTGCCCATGGCCGGGGTCCGCGCCCGGCTGCTGGAATCCGACGTCGTCGCCGCCAATGTCACGATGCCCCACAAGCAGTGGGCCGCGCAGGCCGCCGACGTTGCGACCGAAGCGGTCCGGCTGAGCGGCGCCTCCAACTTGCTCATCCGGGACGGGCAGGGGCTGGCCGCGCACAACACCGACGTTGCCGCCGTCGCCGAACTGCTCGGTGGCCGGCACCAGCGGCATGCGGTCATGCTGGGGGCCGGCGGGGCCGCCCGGGCAGCGCTTGTGGCGCTCAAGGGGCTGACCGGGCGGGTCACGATCTCCGACCGGGACCCGGACGCCGCGGGGGAGTTGCGGGTACTCGCCGGAAGCCTGGGCATGGACGCGGAGACGGCCTCGTGGGCGGAGGCGCAGGAACAGGCGTCCCGGGCCTCGCTGATCGTCAACGCGACGCCGGTCGGCAAAGGGAGCGACGACGCGCCTGTCTGGGGCGGGGGCCGGCTGGCCGGGGACGCGTTCGTCTACGACTTCGTCTACGCCGGACACGTGACCGGCACAATAGCCTCCGCGAGGGACCAAGGACTGTGCTGTGCCGACGGCTGGGACCACCTCCGAGCCCAGGCGGCCGCGATGATCCCGCTCCTGGACCTGGCGCCGCAGGCGGACGCCCTGATACAGCGCACGCTCGCCGCCATCCGGACGAAGGGCTGACAGACAGCCGACGCCGGAACGCGTGCGCCGCCGTCGTTGTCCCGGGCCTTATATGATCGTAAAAGCCTGCGGCCTTTCGGTATCTGCCGGCCCTAGTGCAGGTTCAAGAAGACAGGGAGTCCATGGAGGAGCAACCGGCGTATTTTGTGAAGTCGGTGGAAAAGGCCTTCGACGTCCTGCTCGCCTTTACCGCGGAGTCTCCACGGCTGACCGTTTCCCAGGTCGCCGTCAAAGCGGACATGACCCGGGCCTCCGCGCGGCGGTTCCTGCTGACCCTGACGGATCTGGGCTACCTCCGCGCCGACGGCCCGCACTTCGAGCTGACGCCACGCTCGCTGGACATCGGCCAGTCATTCCTGGCGAACCTGACGCTCCCCAGGGTGGCGGAGCCGCACCTGAAGTCCCTGGCAGCGCGGCTCAACGAAACAACCTCGCTGTGCATCCTGGACGGCACCGACGTCGTCTACGTGGCTTGCGTGCCCTCTCCGCGGCTGCTCAGCGTCTCCATCAGTGTGGGCACTCGGTTCCCAGCTTGGGCGACGTCGATGGGGCGCGTCCTCCTGGCGGCGCTATCCGAACCGGAACTGCAGGCCTACTTCGACTCGGTCCATCTGCAGCGCTTCACCGAGCGTTCCATCGGAAGCGTCGACCAGCTCCGGGCAGAAATAGACTCGGCCCGCGTCAAGGGCTGGTCGATGGTGTCACAGGAACTGGAGGAGGGCCTGCGCGGCGTGGCCGTGCCCGTGTGGCGCGGCAACGACGTCGTCGCGGCCATCAACGTCTCCTTGCAGACGCACCGGGCCCCCGCGGAAGCCATCGAGAAAACGGTCGTTCCGCTCCTGCAGGACGCCGCGCGGCAGATCGGCAACGACTTCGGCGGCCGGCAGGCAGGATTGTCCAAGGCTGCCGGGCAACGATAGTGCAGACCTGGTGGACGGAGGCGACCTTGTTGCGGACCAGCGATCTGGACTCGTCGCACGCTCGCAAGTGACGCCTAACAAGCCGTAGCCCCAGGGCTGGCGGCACCGGTTCACTGACGAGCTGCAGCCGGCGCCTCGGTAGGTCCTGCTTGAGCCTTTCCAGGTTCCTGTCTCCACAGGGCGACCGGTTCAGTGGGAGTGGATGGTGGGTGCGGTCCAGCTGGCGAGGATTCGCATGGCGTCGGCGGTCGCGGATCCGGGTTCGACGGTGTAGACGAGCATGACCAGGCCTGGGTCTGTGGAGAGTTCGAATGATTCGTAGCCGAATTCGAGGTCGCCGACGGCCGAGTGGGTGAGCATTTTGGCTCCGGACCGGTAGCGGAAGACGTCGTGGGAGGCCCAGAGCGAGCGGAACTCATCGCTTTGGGTCGAGAGGGTGCCGATGATCTCGATCAGTTCCTTGTCGTAGGGGTCCTTGGCCGTTGCGGCGTGCAGGAGCGCGACGACGTTGTGTTTGGCGGTGTCGAAGTCGCGGTGGAACCGTTGGGCTCGTGAGTCCAGGAACAGGTAGTGCGCGTAGTTGAAGCGGTCGCGGGATCCGTCGTCAGGCAGTGAGTAGAGTGCCCGGCCGATTCTGTTGGAGGCGAGGCGGTCAAGTCGGGCGTTCTGCACGAAGGCGGGGGCATCGATGGAGTCCAGGACACTCTGGATACCTGGCCTGACGGTGCTGCGGTTGGAGGGTTTCCGTCGCGGCGCGCGCCGTTGGGTGATCCGGGTGAGGTCGAGCAGGTGGTCGCGTTCGTCTTCGTCGAGCTGGAGGGCGCGGGCGATGGCTTCAATGACTTCGCGGGACGCGCCGGAGATTTTTCCGCGTTCGAGACGGGCGTAGTAGTCGACGCTGACGCCAGCCAGATATGCGACTTCCTCACGGCGCAGGCCGGGGACGCGGCGGGCTCCGCTGTAGAGCGGGACACCTGCCTGCTCGGGCGTGAGTTTGGCGCGTCGGGAGGTGAGGAAGCTGCTGATCTCGGAGCGGGAATCCATAGCTCCAAGGGTAGGCCTGCCGCCTTGGGTGCTGACAGGACCTGTCAGGTCCCCCCAACGCTCAGCTGCGTTCATCGCCGGGGCAGGCGGGTGGCGAGGGCTGCCATTGCCAGGGCGAGACCGGCCGCTATCAGCAGGCTGGTGGAGAAGCCTTGAAGGAAGGTGGTGGAGCGGGCGAGCAGGGAGCCGAACACCGCAACCGCCAAGGCCCCGCCAATCTGACGGCTGGTGTTGAAGATGCCGCTCACGGTGCCCGCACGTTGTGAATCGAAGCTGTTCAGCAGGACGGCGGTGATCGTCGGGATGACCAGGGGGCCGGCGAGACCCACAAGGATCATCTCAGCGGCCAGTACCCCGACCGGTGCGGCGGCTGGGAGGAGGGCGATAAGGGTGAGTCCTGTGGCCATCAGGCCCATCCCGGCGGCAATGAGTGTCCGTGCGCCACAGCGCTGGGACAGTCCGGCGATGAATGGCGTGAGGATCGCGCCGGCGAGCATCATGGGAACGAAGACCGCTCCGGTTTCCACCGGTGAGAGCCCGCGTTCCTGCTGCAAGTAGAGGCTCATGACGAACGGCAGGCCGAAGTAGCCCACCATGTAGGAAAAGCCAATGCCCGTGGACACGGCCAGGGTCCGGTTGCCCAGCAGCGGCAGCGGCACCATGGGGTGCGCTCCGCGGCGCTGCGAAACGACGAAGCCTGCAGCTGCAAGGACGAATAAGCCAAACGCAACGATCGTTGGCGGTGCCGTGATGCCGGCAGCTCCGGCTTCGATGGCACCGTAGGTGAGGGCACCCATGGCGGTGATCGCAGTCACCTGTCCGGCCCAGTCGACAGGGACAGGCCGTTGGGGCGAGCGTGGAACGCGCCGGAGCAGCAACAATGCCCCCGCCCCGACTGGAAAGTTGATCAGGAAAATCAACCGCCAGTCGACGAGCGAAAGCAACCCGCCCAGCACGGGTCCGGAGATTGAAGCCAGTGCCCCTCCCATGGCCCACATCCCGACGGCGCGTGCCCGCTTCGCGGGGTCGGGGAAAGCTTCGCCGATCAACGCCATCGACGCGGGAAGCATCACTGCCGCCGCAGTTCCCTGCAGGATCCTCGCCACGATCAGCACAGTGACGGTGGGCGCGAGTCCGCATCCCAGCGAGGTGACCACGAACGCGGTCATGCCGATTGCGTAAGCACGCCTGGCTCCGACCCGGTCAGAAAACGCTCCGGCCGATAACAAGCACGAGGCGAACAACAACGTGTATCCGTCAACGATCCACTGCAAACCGGTGATCGTCGCCCCGAGGTCGAGGCTGATTTGGCGCAAAGCAACGTTGACCACCACGGCATCGAGCGTGATGACGAAAAATCCGGTGACGGCGGCGAGCAGCGCTGCCCTTGAATGGCGGACTCCCGCTGGGGTGAGTGTGGTGGTGGTGTTCAAAGACATTCCTTCTCAAGGGGTCGGCGTTCTCGAATGGGCCGCCTTGCTGACGTTACGAGGAACGGAAGAGACGAAACAGGACCTGCCAGACCATGTCTCAACAGGGCCTTCTCCGCGCAGGGCAGGTACGGGATCGTCGAAGGGACGGAACTTGTCGGTTCCGGCCTCCACTCCACCGAAAGAAGTTTTGCGCGTATGACGACATCCACTACTCCGGCAGTGCCGACCCGGCAACGGCTCCCGTTCGTCGTGCCCCTGATCTTCGTCGTCTTCGGCCTCGGCGCCATCATCGGAACCAACCTTGCCGGACGGTACGCCGACAAGCGCCCGGTCACCACCTTCATCACGGCCACCGCAGGCACTGTGGTGCTGATGGGGTTGCTCGTCCCGTTCTCAGCGAACGCCTATGCCATGTTTGTTCTCATGTTCCTGCTGGGCATTGCCGGTATGGGCATACCGCCGGTCGGAACCGGCCTCGCTGTCCGCTGTGCCCACGGTGCGCCAACATTGGCTGCCGCAGTATCCGTATCTGCGTTCAACGGTGGAACGGCAATCGGCACATGGTTTGGCGCGTCGGCGCTCGAATCGACTCTGGGCGTCCTCGGCCCGCTGACCATCGCGATCATCATGGGGGTCCTCGGTCTACTGACGCTCCCGGTCCTGGCCCAGACTCGGGCAACGTCCCAACAGGACGCCGAAGCCAGCCTCTAAGTCCGTCCACGATTCAGACAGGGAAAACATTGCGGATGATTTCCAGCCAACACCGACTAGAAGGACAACCCTTGGAGTCAATAACTGCGCCGGTACCGGCACGAATCAACCAAGCCATGATCCTGCTCTTTGCGGTCGCGGGTGGAGCAGCCGTGGCCAACCTGTACTGGGCACAACCGCTGCTTGAGGAGATAGCGTCCTCGTTCGGAACGTCACTTGGGACCGCCGGGTTGCTGGTCACGACCGCGCAGGTCGGATACGCCGTCGGCACCTTCCTGATCGTTCCGTTAGGTGATGTCGTGGACCGTCGACGTCTCCTGCCACTGATGATGCTCCTCTGCGCCGCCGCCCTTACTGCCGCTGCGGTAGCTCCGACTTTTGAGGTGTTGCTCATCGCACTGGTCCTGGTTGGCCTCACAACAGTGTCGGGGCCCCTGCTGACGCCCCTTGCCGGTGACCTTGCCCAGCCCGGCCAGCGCGGTCACGTGATCGGAACCGTCGCTTCAGGGTTGATGATCGGAGTTCTTGCTTCCCGCACGATCAGTGGCTTTCTCGCCGAAGCGTTCGGGTGGCGGGCGCCGTACGCCGTAGCTGCCGCCCTGGCCCTTGCCTCGGCGGTCCTTCTACGACGGACCATTCCACCGATGGCTCCGCGGGCCAGGCTGGGTTACGCAGCCCTGCTCGGCTCTACCTTCGGCGTGATCAAACGGCACCCCTCCGTTCGCATGTCACTGTTCGTCGCTGGAACTGCCTTCGGCGTGCTCACCCTCTTCTGGACGGCGTTGACGTTTCTGCTCGCATCCCCACCGTTCTCGTACTCCGTCACCACGATCGGCCTGGTCGGGCTGGCGGGAATCGCCGGCGCCGTCGCGGCACAACGATCCGGGCGCCTGCACGATCGAGGCTTGTCCACGCCCGCCATCAGCGCAGCTCTGGTGCTGACCCTGGTGTGCCTTTTCCTCGCCTGGATCTGGGCCACATCCATCATCGTGCTGCTCGCAGTGATCATTCTTTTGGACATTGCGGTGCGGGCGGTCTCGACCTTGACTCAGGCCCGTGTTCTTGCCGTCGACCATGGGGCACGCAGCCGTCTCAATACGGCGTATGTGGTGAGCAACTTCATCGGCGGGGCCGCCGGTTCGACGCTCGCGACCGCTCTCTGGCAGCTCGGAGGATGGACAGCGATCATGATGGGCGGGGCTGTCGCGACAGCCATCGCGCTAGTCCTGTGGGTCGTTCCTGCAAGCAGAAGGCGTGACAACGCGGAACACCCGATATCGGCACAAACGACCAGCCAAGAAACAGAGTGAACTGCTGTTCTGACGGGTCAGATGACCACATCCTAGCGGCCGAGGACGCGGGGTAGTGGTTATCGCTGAGGAGTTCTAGGGCGGTCATGACAGCCAATCCGTCACAGCGAGACTTCAGGGCGCGCCAAAACTGTGCAAGGACTTGATGGACGCCGCGAGGTCGGAGCGGAAGAAGGCCAACAGCTCCGCAGCGCCCGCCGCGTTGCTGGAGGATGTCGCGACAGCACCCGCGAAGACCGTGCTGATCGCACAGTCGGCGGGGAGGACGCCGAGGATGCGCACGCCGGGCTGCCCGACCAACTCGCTGAGCTGCTGCAGGCCGAGATCGACCTCGCCCTCGGCGAGCAGGCGCGCCACGGGCACGCCTGGACGGGCCTGTACCAGCCGGTCGCGGACCTCATCGGTCATGCCCCAGTGGTCGATCATTAGCAACAGTTCGGTTCCGCTCGGACCGGTGGAGTATCCGATGCGGGATGCCCTGCGCAGGGCGCTGCGAAGCTCATCGGCATTCGCAAAGGCCGTGCCTTCGGGACGTTTGGCTGCATCGGGGCTGCGTGTGGGCACGCCTACGGCTACCTCCGACAGGACGATCGGGGCGATGGAGGCCGGATCGACGTGCCCCTCGGCAGCGAGGCGTTGGAGAGCGTCCACAGCGAGGAACACAAGGTCGAACGGCTCGCCGGCGGCAACCCGCCGGGCGGCGTCCACTCCGCCGACGGATTCGATCTGTAGAAGCGGTAGCCCCGCCGCGGCGGCAGCTTCAGCGAGGTCGGCGAGAACGTGGCGGGTGGCCATCGACGAGATCGCCCTCATGCGGCATCCTCGAAGGTCTCGGCGTCGACTTCGGCGGCAGATGCTGGTGAATAGCGCGCGCCAGAGATGGTGGCCGTGCCAATCAGCTCACCGGCCCGCGCCAGCAGCGCGCCGTCGACAGAGATGCCGACCGCCGCCATGTTCTCACGCAGGTGCGCGATGCTCGTTGTTCCCGGGATCGGCAGAACGTGATCGCCGCGGGAGAGCAGCCAGGCCAGCGCGAGCTGTGCGGGCGTGCACCCGGCCTCCGCGGCCAGCTCTCGCCAGGAGTCCAGCAGCGCAGCATTCGCACCCCAGTGCTCGGGCTGGAAGCGCGGCATGCTGCAGCGGATGTCGTTCGGGGCCATCTCGCCCGGGTCCTTGATAGCATCGGCCAGGAAGCCCCGTGCGACCGGCGAAAACGCAACCAGAGTCACGCCGTCCTCGCGAGTGGCGTCGAGCATGCCAAGCTCGGCATTGCGACTCCACAGCGAGTACTCGTTCTGCACGGCCGCGATAGGGGCGATTGCCTGCGCCTCGCGCAGCCGCGCCACCGACACCTCGGACAGGCCGATTGCGCCGATCTTGCCCGCGGCGACCATCTCGGCCAGCGCGCCGACGCTGTCGCCGATCGGCACCTTCTTGTCCCACCGGTGCAGGTAGTACAGGTCGATGTAGTCGACACCGAGCCGGCTCAGCGAAGCATCGACCTGTGCGCGCAGCGTATCGGGGCGTCCATCGATGACTTTCACGCCGTCGACGGATGCCATCCCGCATTTGCTCGCCAGGAACACCTCGTCGCGGCGCCCCGCGATCGCGGCACCGACAAGTTCCTCGTTGCGGCCGCCACCGTAGAGCGTCGCCGTGTCGAGCATCCCGATGCCTTCATCAAGAGCCGCGCGCAGCATCGCCAGCCCCTCGTCACGCGACGGGGGGACGCCGTACGCGTGGCTCAGGGACATGCAGCCGAGCCCGGTGGAGGGCAGCCTCACGCCAGCTGCTTCTCAAGCGAGCCGAGCACGCGGTAGCAGTCGATCACCTGGCGAAGCGACGAGTTCGGCTCGCGTCCCTCGCGGATAGCCGAGATGAACTCACGATCCTGCAGCTCGATACCGTTCATGCTGACGGCGACGTGCGACACGTCGATCGACTCCTCACGGCCGTTGTAGAGCTCGTCGTAGCGCGCGATGTAGGTCTCGGTGTCGCCGATGTAGCGGAAGAACGTGCCGAACGGCCCGTTG
This sequence comes from Arthrobacter sp. H-02-3, assembly GCF_003097355.1. Taxonomy (GTDB): domain Bacteria; phylum Actinomycetota; class Actinomycetes; order Actinomycetales; family Micrococcaceae; genus Arthrobacter; species Arthrobacter humicola. The sequence goes on along the minus strand of NZ_PYUI01000014.1, from coordinate 69,032 downwards.
TTGTTGAACGACAGCGACAGCGTGCAGATCGCGCCCGACTCGCTCTTGAGCTGGATCGACATGTCCATCGCGATGCCGAGTTCGGGGTGGACCGGGCCCTGGATCGCGTTCGCCTGCACGATCCTGCCCGCCTGGTAGGCGAACAAGTCGACGGTGTGCGCGGCGTGGTGCCACAGCAGGTGGTCGGTCCAGGACCGGGCCTCGCCCTTCGCGTTCGTGTTGGTGCGGCGGAAGAAGTACGTCTGCACGTCCATTTGCTGCACGCTGAACTCGCCCGCGGCGATCCGGTTGTGCACCAACTGGTGCGAGGGGTTGAAGCGGCGGGTGTGGCCGACCATTGCGACGCGATCGGATGACTCAGCTGCCTCAAGCGCTGCCTCGGCGTCGGCGAGCGAGTCGGCCAGCGGAATCTCGACCTGCACGTGCTTGCCGGCGGCGAGCACCGCCTGGGTCTGAGACGCGTGGAGTCCCGTGGGCGTCGCAAGGATCACCGCATCGACGTCGTCGCGCTCGAGCACGGCGTCCAAGCCGACGACGGCGTTGGCGACGCCGTATTTCTCGGCGACCGCCTGGGTCGGTTCGAGCCGCGTGCCGCTGACGACGGTCACCTCGGCATCGGGGATGTTCATTAGGCCGTCGAGATGTTTCATGCCGAAGGCGCCTGCGGCGCCGACGACGGCCACACGGATCTTCTCAGTCATGGGGGGCTCCTTTGTCGCGGATGCGGTCAGTCGGTCGGGTTCGTGAGAACAAGGTGGCCGACGGCGGTGTTCGACGCGGGCACGTGATAAAAGCGGTGGTTCACCTCGGGGCTCTCGCCTCCGAACTGATCATCCATCGCACCGCGCGCGATGAGCCAGTCGACGAGCTCGATGCCCTCGGACCCGGCCTCGTCGACGTACTCCATGTGCTGCCACTCGGTGAGGCCCACGGGGTCGGCGATGAGGTGGTCCAGGAACGCGTTGTCCCACTCCTCGTTAATGAGGCCAGCGCGCGGGCCCTGCAACTGGTGGCTCATGCCGCCGGTTCCCCAAATTTGCACGTTGAGCGGCTCACCGTCCCACTTGTCGAGCGCACGGCGGAGCGCACGCCCGAGTTCGTAGCAGCGACGTCCGGACGGCACAGGGTACTGCACCACGTTGACGGCGAGGGGGATGACCTTGACGGGCCACTCCTCGACATCGCCATACACGAGCGACAGCGGCACCGTGAGGCCATGGTCGACGACCATCTCGTTGACGAGCGTGAGGTCGAAGTCGTCCTGGATCACGGACTGGGCGATGTGTGCGGCCAGCTCGGGATAGCCTTTGACGGCGGGCACCGGGCGGGGGCCGTAGCCCTCGTCGGCGACCGGGTACTCCGCGCCGGTGCCGAGCACGAAGGTCGGGATGATAGAGGCGTCGAAGGCCGTGGCGTGGTCGTTATACACCAGGATGACGACGTCGGGCAGGTTTTCCCTGGCCCACTTTCGCGTCCACTCATAGCCGGAGAACACCTTCTTCCAGTACGGCTCCTCGGTCTTGCCGAGGTCCATCGCCGCGCCGATCGCCGGCACGTGCGAGGTGAAGAGCGCCGAGGTGTACTTCGCCGGAGCATCCGGCCGCATCGTCTCGGCCTTCTCGCCGGGCAACGGAGGCGTCCATCCGTCGAGATCCTTGAGGCGGTTTCCCTCCGGGCGGCGCCCACCGCCGAGCATCATGTCTCGGTAGGCGGCCTCAGACATGCCGGTCATCGAGCCGGCCATCTGCTGGAAGCTCAGGCCGTGAGTGGCGCCGATCTTGCTCAGGAAGTAAATGTTCCCGCCCTCGGCCATCATGGCGTTGAGGTCCATGTCCAGCACGGCCTGGCGTTGCTTCGGCGAAAGGGGCCACTCGTCGAGGTAGGCTCCGCGGTCGGCCAGGTACCGCTCGCGGTTCTCCGGTTTCATCAGCGACATCGAGAACTGGTTGAGGTGGTAGCCCTTCCGGGCCATCTCAGCGTCGAAGATAATCGTGCCGGGAACGTCTTTGTACGGTTTGTCGAGTGTCATGTCATGCTCCTTCGGGCCAGTAGAGGCGGCGAGGATTGTCGACAAGCAGCTGCTGCTGCAGTTCCGACGTCACCGCGATCTGCGGGATGTAGTCGACCAGAAGCCCGTCGTCGGGCATGTGGTCCTTGAGGTTGGGGTGCGGCCAGTCGGTTCCCCAGAGGACGCGGTCGGGGAACTCTTCGACCACGCGGCGGGCGAAGGGCACGACGTCGCGATAGGCGTGCTGCTCGCCGTCGAGAGCGCGAGGTCCGGTGACGGACAGACGCTCGGGGCAGGAGACCTTGGTCCACACGTTGGTGTTCTCACGCATGAACCGCAGGAACAGCTCGAACTCGGGACCGTCCGGGTCCTTGGTCACGTCGGGCCGTCCCATGTGATCGACGACCACGTCGGTCGGGATCGACGAGAAGAAGTCGTACAGCTCGGGCAGGTCCTCGGCCTCGAAGTAGATCACAACGTGCCATCCGAGTGGCGCGATCTTGGCCACGATCTCCTCGAGCGAGTCGGTGGGCACGCGGTCGACCAGGCGTTTGACGAAGTTGAACCGGACGCCCCGTACCCCGGCCTCATGCAGCTCGGCGAGTTGCTCGTCGGTCACGTCACGGCGGACGGTCGCAACGCCGCGGGCGCGACCTGCGCTGCGCTGCAATGCGTCGACCAGGGCTCGGTTGTCGGAACCGTGGCATGTCGCTTGCACGATGACGTTGCGGTCGAAGCCCAGATGGTCTCGCAAGGCGAACAGCTGGTCCGCCGAGGCGTCGCACGGGGTGTACTTGCGCTGAGGGGCGTAGGGGAACTGCCCGCCCGGCCCAAACACGTGGCAGTGGGCGTCTACAGAGCCCTCTGGTAGCCGGAACGTCGGGGTGCTCGGCCCGTCGTACCAGTCGAGCCAGCCCTCCGACTTCTCGAAATCTCCGGTGGTGTCGCCGTGTGTCATCTTCAGTTCTCCACGTATTCCAGGCCGGCCTTGGCGAGAGGCTCGCGCATGCCGTAGATGTCCAGGCCCAAGACGCCCTCGCGGAACTTTACGCGTTTGGCTTCCTCGTTATCCTCGCGCTTCTGGCTAGCGTCTGCCACCGCTCCGACCAGCTCGCGCGGGACAACCACGACGCCGTCGACGTCGGCCACGACCACATCGCCCGGGTTCACCACGGCGTTCGCGACCACTACGGGGATGTTCACCGATCCGAGGGTGGCTTTGACCGTGCCCTTGGCGTTGACAGCGCGGGAGAACACCGGGAAGTCCATCTTCTCCAGATCGGCGACGTCGCGGACACCGCCGTCGATCACCAGGCCCTTGCAGCCGCGGGCGGTCAGCGAGGTGGCGAGCAGCTCGCCGAAGAAGCCGTCCTCGCTTTCGGTGGTGCAGCCGGCGACGATCACATCGCCCTCCTGCACCTGCTCGGCCGCGACGTGGAACATCCAGTTGTCACCGGGCTGCAGCAGCACGGTCACTGCCGGACCACAGAGCTTGGCGCCGGTGTAGGCCGGCCTGATGTAGGGACGCAGGAGCCCGACTCGACCCATCGCCTCGTGGATGGTGGCGACGCCGAACTGCGAAAGCCGTTCGACGTCCCTGGGATCCGGCCGTTCGATGTTGGTGCGGACGATGCCGAGGTTGTTCAGTCGCATGGATGGTCCTCTCAGAGTCCGCGCGCAGTGAGGGCGCGGTCAAGCCGTGGGTAGACACGGCGGGCGTTGGCTTCGAACACCTGCGCGCGCTGCGCGTCGTTCAGGTTCGTGGTGGCGTCGACGTACCGCTTGGTGTCGTCGAAGTAGTGTCCGCTGCGCGGGTCGATGTCGCGCACGGCGCCGATCATTTCGCTCGCGAAGAGGATGTTCTCGGTCGGGACGACGTTGGTGAGAAGGTCGATGCCCGGCTGGTGGTACACGCAGGTGTCGAAGAACACGTTGTCCAGCAGGTGCTCCTCGAGCGCAGGCTTGCCCAGCGCCATTGCGAGTCCGCGGAAGCGCCCCCAGTGGTAGGGAACGGCGCCGCCGCCGTGGGGGATTACCAGCTTAAGCTCGGGGAAGTCGCGGAACAGGTCGCCCTGGAGCAGTTGCATGAACGCGGTGGTGTCGGCGTTGAGGTAGTGCGCTCCGGTCGTGTGGAAGGCCGGGTTGCACGATGTACTGACGTGCACCATGGCCGGGATCTCGTACTCGACGAGTTTCTCGTATATCGGGTACCACGAGCGATCGGTCAGCGGCGGGGACGTCCAGTTGCCGCCGGACGGGTCGGGGTTGAGGTTCACGGTGACCGCACCGAGTTCCTCGACGGCGCGAGTAAGCTCGGCAACGCTCGTCGCGGGATCCGCACCGGGGGACTGGGGGAGCATCGCCCCCATCAGGAAGCGTTCGGGGTAGAGCTCGCTGACGCGGGCGCACAGGTCGTTGCAGATCCGGGCCCAGGTCTCGCTCACGGCGAGGTCTCCGATGTGGTGCGCCATGAACGAGGCACGAGGGCTGAATACGGTGACGTCGCTGCCGCGCTCGTTCATGAGCTTGAGCTGGTTGGCCTCGATGGTCTCACGGATGTCGTCATCGCTGATGCGCAGGGTCGCGGGGTCAGGAGCGTCCGCGCGTCCTTCAGTAAAAGCGATCTGCAGGTCACGCCAGGCTCCGAGCTGTGCTGGAGCTGTGGTGTAGTGGCCGTGGATGTCGATAATCACGCGTGTCGTCCTTGTCACTGAGTGTAAGCGGTGCGAGAGCAGCTGCACGTTGTTGAATCGGTGCTGCCTAAAACTGACTTTAGGGGATGCGGGCCACTGTGATCCAATAGATATGCAAAGACAGAGCCATAGATGGGATCTATGAGATGACGTTCACCGACCTGAACCTGATCCGGACATTCGTCACGCTGTACGAGCTGCGCAGCGTCACGGCCGCCGCCGGCCGGCTGCACGTAACACAGCCCACGGTCAGCTACTCCCTGAAGCGGCTCAGGGAACGGTTCGGCGACGAGCTCTTCCGTCGGGAGGGGAACGACATGGTGCCGACCGCGAAGGCGACGCAACTGTTTGGGCCCCTACACAACGCCCTGGCACAGATAGACGCGACCGTCATCGGATCGGAGGTGTTCGAGCCGACCGGATTCAGCGGCGAACTCGTCCTCGGACTCACCTCGATCGGCGAGCAGACCTTCCTCCCGCCGATCATGACCGCCCTCAGTCGGGTCGGCGCCGATCCGCGGCTTCAGGTGGAACGTCTCGATTCGGACGAGGTCGAGGGCGGTCTGATCCGCGGAACCGTCGATCTGGCACTGACAGTGTCGCGGATCACCACGCCGCGGCTGTGGCGGACGCACGTGCGTTCGGTCGAATACGTGGCGCTGTCGTCCGGGGCGCATCCGCTGCCCGCGACAGGGCCTGACATGTTCGCGGGGCGGCGCTTTGTGCGGGTCTCCGCCCGTGGCGGGCACGTGTATCCCGTGCAGACGCTGACCGAACACGACCTGATGTCCCAGGTCGTGCTGACCATGGAGGAATACGGCACCGTGCCCGCCGTGCTCGAGGCGACGGATCTGGTCGTGCTGCTGCCTCGCCATGTAGCGGGGGTGTTCTGCGGCTGGTTCCCCCGCCTTCGCATCGCCGAGCTGCCCTGGTCCGGTCAGAGCACACCGGTGGAGTTGTACACGCGGCGCGAGGCCAGTCTCTCGCAGGCGCAGCGATGGTTCCGCTCGCTGGTGCTTGATGCGGTTGCGGCGGATGAATACAAGTCGTAGCCGCTACTGTCTGCGGTCGTCTCAAGATCGGACGGGCCCCTCATGCTGCATCGGTTCGGCTGAAGAGGTCTCTGGGGACGGTGCGACCCGGCGTCGCCAGTCGACCTCGAGATTGTGAGGTTCTTTTTGATGAAGGCAGCTGCTATCCGCGGCACGGGCAGCATGACCTGGGAGGAGGATGCCACCACCCGCTCTTGAGAATCGGCTGGGCTCTAGGCCATCTCATCGACACTGCACAGGCAGAGTAAGTCAGGGCTCCCATCGCCGGCGGGCTCAAGCGGGAGGCTAGCGTTTCGTCCTGTTCCAGCTGGCCTTACCCGGAGCGAACGGGCTACGCACGTGGATGGACCATGACGAGTGCGGGTGGATCGTCAGAATCGCGTGCTCCCACCAGGCGCGGGCTTCGTCTGAGAGCATCGGTAGCACCGCATCCTTGTCGGCGTCGTCCTCCGGGCGGGGACGCAGCGCCTTCCAGACCAGCTGCACCTCGGGCGCCCCGGTCGGGATCCCGTCGACGTCGATCACGGCACGATCCCACGGCAGCTGCAGTCGCGGATCTCGGCGGTACACCCAGACGCGGTCCGTGCCGTCCTCGACGTCGATCTGCAGTACCCATGCGCCCGTCGCGTCGTCGTGGATACGGACCGGCTGCAGATCGGCATCCATATCGGCCTTTGCCCAGGGGATCACGCCGTCGCCTGACGGAACCCAAGCGCTAAACGGCGCCGGAATGTCGTGCACCAGCCGGGGCAGGTCGGCAGCCGTCGTGCTGACATCGGTATTGTGGTGCTCGCGAGTGCTCGTGCCGAGCCAGTGGTCAAGCGCCACCCCGCCGGAGAGCCACCAGCGCGCCGATGACAGACCGAGCAGCTCGGCAGCGGCGCGCGGGGTCAGCGGATCCCAGCGCGTCGCGAGGGTGGGTGCGGATGAGGCCATGAACCAAGGCTACCCGCCGACGGCGGCGGTTTGTCGAGGTGGTAATGGGATCGAGACCGCAGGAGTGCGCATAACGCCGACGAGGTCAGACCCATCGAGTCCCGCACCGGCCGTGCCGCGGTCCTCGGCCAATGTCCGGGCAGATGCGTTCGAGCCCAGCAGGTTTCCCGTGTGCCGGGCTGGTGGCATACTGGCACGAATCGTTGAAGGCAACCCAGCGGGGGACTCCATGACCGAAATGCCGCAGTTGAAGTTATCCGGAATCGTCCTGGATTCCCCCGATGCGGTGGAACTCTCGGCCTTCTACCAGCGGCTGCTGGGCTGGGCCGTTGATCAGGACGAGCCGGAGTGGGTGACGCTAGTCTCTCCAGCCGGGGGAGCGGGTCTGTCCTTCCAGAGCAACAGCGCCTACGTTCGTCCGGTCTGGCCTGCGCCGCCCGGGGCCCAGCAACCGATGATGCACCTGGACATCGCCGTCCAGGACCTGGACGCGGCGACCGCCCACGCTAAGGCTGCCGGCGCGGTGCTGGCCGGCTACCAGCCGCAGGACGATGTGCGGGTGCATCTGGACCCGGCCGGACACCCCTTCTGCATGTTCTTGGCCAGCTAACCCGGGCTGCGCCAGGACCGCAAACGGGCACCTTTCGCAAGTCGAGAACTATGTCGCCACTTGGTGCGTAGGTGCCGCGTTCGACGTTGGGATCAACGCAGAAGAGACGGCGGCCGCCTTCGCCAGCACCGCGGCTTGATCCGGAGCCGATCATGAGGCCGGTGAGCCTGGCCAGTCGGTTGGCGGGCTGGCTTCGAGGGCGGGTTGTAGGAATTGGTAGGCCTTGCTGCCACAGTCTTCCCACCTCTTAACCCGCCGCCGCAGCCATTATTTTCGCCGTCATCGCCGTCTGCATTTTCGGCGCGCGACCCGGTACGGTTCACACCGTCATCGAGCGGGTGGTTAGGGTGGGTGGATGGCGACAGTTATTCTCGTGCGGCACGGCCGCACCACAGCCAATGCCACTGGACTGCTGGCCGGTCGGGCCGTCGGCGTCAGCCTGGACCAGATCGGGCGGGACCAGGCGGCTCTGACCGGAGACCGGCTCGCGGCCGTGCCCGTGGTCGGGGTGGTGTCGAGCCCTCTTGAGCGTTGTCAGCAGACCGCCCAGCTCATCCTCGATCGCCAGGCCGGCACGCCGTACGCGCCGGTCGATCCCGATCTCACCGAGTGCGATTACGGCCAGTGGCAGGGCCGCAGGCTCAGTGATCTCGCGACCGAGGATTTGTGGCCGGTTGTGCAGTCGCAACCGTCCGCCGTCGTCTTTCCCGGCGGCGAATCCATGGCCGCGATGCAGGCTCGGTCGGTGGCAGCGATTCGACGCCACGATGCGGCCTTCGAAGCCGAGTACGGGCCAGGGGCCGTGTGGGTGGCGGTGAGTCACGGTGACATCATCAAGTCAATCCTCGCCGACGCGCTCGGCATGCACCTTGACCTGTTCCAGCGTATTAACGTGGGCCCCGCCTCCGTATCGATCGTGCGCTACGGCGCCAGTCGGCCGAGCGTCTACGCGACCAACACCGACGCGGGTGATCTGTCGTGGCTCTCGAACGGCATCCACTCTGGCGACGCGCCGGTGGGCGGCGGTGCAGGGCAGAAGGCGCCATGAACCCCATGTGCCTAAAATACTGACATGCCTACACGTGTTCACGAGTTTGCCTGGCCTGATCGGGTCGTCGTTGGCACCATTGGCCTTCCGGGGGCGCGCACGTTCTACCTGCAGGTGCGCGCAGGGACGCAGATGGTGAGTATTGCCCTGGAGAAGCAGCAGTCGGCTCTGCTCGCGGAGAAGATCGACGACATTCTCGACCAGCTCATCACCGTCGAGGGCAACCCCTTCAGCGTTCCCACGAGTACTCCCATTGAACTTGTCGACAATGACCAGCTCGAGGCCGTTCAGGAGCAGTTTCGCACCGGCGCCATGAGCTTAGGTTGGGACCCAACCACGGCCCAGGTCGTAATAGAGGCCTACCCCATCGCCGATGTCGATGCTGATGCTGATGACGAATCGCTCGATGAGGACGGCGCTAACGAGCCCGACGAAATGCTGCTGGTGCGAATGCCGGTCGGGACCGCCCGCGCCTTCGCCAAGCGCACCCGTGAGATCGTGGGCGCCGGGCGTCCGACGTGCCCGCTCTGCGGTTACCCAATAGACGCCGACGGGCACACCTGCACCCTGCCCGAGCTCTGATGCCAGCGCCGGACCTAGTGACCGCCGCTCTGACGCTCACCGGCCGTATTACGACGGCTTCAAACGCGACATTTCTGGGCAGCATCGGCGACGTGGTGGTCGTCTATAAGCCGATAGCAGGCGAAAGTCCGCTGTGGGATTTTCCCGATGGCAGTCTGGCTTACCGGGAGGTGGCCGCCTACCTGGTCTCGCAGGTCTTCGGCTGGGACGTCGTGCCGCACACCTGGCTGCGCGATGGTCCGATGGGTGAAGGAATGGTGCAGCTCTGGCAGGAGCAGGACCCGGCCCAGAATGCTGTGGACCTGGTCGCGACGGACCACGTGCCCGAGACGGGCTGGAAACAGGTTCTCGAGGGACTGGATGAGAACGGACGGATGGTCGCTCTCGTTCACGAAGACTCGCCAGCGCTCAGACGCATGGCGGTGTTCGACCTGGTCGTCAACAATGCCGACCGCAAAGGCGACCACATTCTTGCCATGACGGACGGGCACCGGCATGGCGTGGACCATGGGCTCACCTTTCACCGTGACCACAAGCTGCGCACGGTGCTGTGGGGATGGCTGGGAGATTCTCTGAACTCCGAGGAACGCGACGGCATAGATCGTGTGAGCGAGGGACTGCACGGTGGGCTGGGCCGAGACCTGGCGGAGTTGCTCAGCGCCGAGGAAATTGCATCGCTCGCCGCGCGCTGCGCCCGGTTGCGCTTGGCAGGGCGGTTTCCGGCTCCGAGCGGTGAGATGCCGGCGGTGCCATGGCCGCTGTTCTAAGGGAATTACGGCTACGGGCTTCGCAGGCTGTGTCACGTTGATGGCATGGAGCTTAAGGTAGCGACGGAGCTCATCATTCCTGAGCGCGAGCTCGGCTGGCGAACTTCCTAAGAGCCAGGCCCCCGGCCGGCAACCCTCTGTTCCGAAGGTTTGGGCGACGGGAGTGACATCAACTGTCACCGGGAATTCGCTGCCCAAACGCCGATATCAGCGCCTATGTATCCCGCGTTGTTGGTCCACCGGTCCGGTGCTCGGGTCGGTCACCGCCGGACTTCCACCGTTCCCATCATGCCCATGTAGTCGTGGAGGGCGCAGATGTAGTCGAACTCGCCAGCCTGGGCAAAGGTCACGGTGAAACTGCTAGCCAGGGCGGCCAGGCCGTCATTAGTGGCAGCACCCTCCAGAGTGGAGGGTGCTGCAGCTGCGCCGGGGGAGCGCAGGGCTACAACCTGGACGTCCTAGGTTCACATTGCCCTACATTTGCGGACGGCCCGATCCTTCTCGGCCTGGAGGCTGGTGTCGGATTCGACGGCGAACTCATCGATCGCGTCCAGCTCATCGGCCGTGAACTCCAGGTTGTTGATCGCGGCCAGGGTGTCCTCGAGCTGCCGGACGCTGGACGCGCCAACCAGTGCGGACGTGACGGACGATCCGTTGCCCTGTTCCCGCAGGATCCAGGCGATGGCCATCTGCGCGAGTGTCTGCCCGCGGCCCTCGGCGATCCTGTTGAGGCCGCGCACGCGGTCCAGCTTGTCCGTGGTGATCATGGATTCATCCAGGGACTTGTCCTGGGCGGCACGGGAGTCGGCCGGGATGCCCGTGAGGTAGCGGTCGGTGAGCATGCCTTGGGCCAGGGGCGAGAACGCGATGGAACCCGCGCCCACCTGCTCCAGCGCCTCGAAGAGGTTGGGGCTGCCGTTCTCGGTCCAGCGGTTCAGCATGGAGTAGCTGGGCTGGTGGATCAGCAGCGGGGTGCCCAGCTCCTTCAGGATCCGCGCCGCCTCAAGGGTCTGTTCCGGGGTGTAGGAGGAAATGCCGGCGTAGAGTGCCCTGCCGGAACGCACGGCCTGGTCCAGGGCGCCCATGGTCTCCTCCATCGGCGTCTCCGGGTCCGGGCGGTGGCTGTAGAAAATGTCCACGTAGTCCAGGCCCATCCGGCCCAGCGACTGATCCAGGCTGGCCAGCAGGTACTTGCGGGAGCCGAAGTTACCGTAGGGACCGGGCCACATGTCGTAGCCGGCCTTGCTCGAGATGATCAGCTCGTCCCGGTACGGGGCGAAATCGTCCTTGAAGTGCCGGCCGAAGTTGGTCTCGGCACTGCCATAGGGCGGCCCGTAGTTGTTGGCGAGGTCGAAGTGGGTGACGCCGAGGTCGAAGGCGCGGCGCAGGATGGCCCGCTGGATCTCGAACGGCTTGTCGTCGCCGAAGTTGTGCCACAAGCCCAGGGAGATGGCCGGAAGTTTCAGGCCGCTGCGCCCCACGCGGCGGTAAGGCATGGAGTCATAGCGGGTATCAGCTGCCAAATATGTCATGGGTGCCTTTCTGCCTGCCGCTGGAAGAAGCCGGGTTGGCACACGGGTGAGGAGTCGAAATAGGCAGGAACGAGCCGGCCGGAAGGGTCACTGCGGGAGGTCTCTAGCGGCTGCGTCAGGGCCGCAACACAGTCCCTGGGAGGTCCATATATCGCGTTCATCTGTGACGCCGTAGGGGACGCTGGCATCGCAGGCGACGGTGTATGTGCCGGGACCCAGCCGGGTGATGAGGATGCCCTGCCGGGCGTCGCGGGCTCGTTGGCGCAGCAGCACCACCGCGGCGCTCAGTTCGTCCTCGATGTTGCTGGCGCTGCTTCCGGTGACGTGCAAGGTCTGTCCTGGTTCGAGTGGCGTGATCATATGGTTCCCTTTGCTGCTCAAGAACTCGTCAATTGTTCGGCCCCTGAGGGGTCGTAGTGGTGGCCCCGGCCTCACAGGACACGAGGTGCGCGTCTTCCGGTATAGGTTGGCGCTGCGTCAGTCGGTCTTGGTGACGCGGTAGAGGACTACCTGGTCGGGGTGGATCCTCGGGGATGCGACGCCGACCTTTGACAGGACGTTGCCGGGGAAGGTGGCTCCGGGGAAAGTCAGGTCATCCTGAGTGGTTCCCCGCAGGGACGTGCGTTCGATCGCCCGGCCGGAGGCCGCCGGCTGGCCCCACCATTCGGGCGGCAGAAGCCCGGAGGGTGTTGTCCCGGGGAAGACGGGTTCCACCCGGTACGTTGCGTCCGGGTCGAGTCCGCGGAGCTTCAGGCGGCCGGCAGGATCCGGGTAAAGGCTGTCGAGTGCCACAGCCGCGAAAATCGCGCGCGACCTGTCCCTGCTGACAACGCCGTGAAACAGGGCGTTGGAATCGTGACCGTCCATGCGGACGACGTCCCCGGTGAGCAGGAGGCTACGTTCCTGCTTGTAGAAGGCGATCCACCGGCGCAGGCCTGATATCTCCTCGGGTGAGGCCTTGGCAAGGTCCCACTCGACACCGAGGTGTCCGAAGATGGCGGTGCCTGCCCGGAACGCCAGGTCGTGCTGGCGGCCGGTGGTGTGGGAGCGCCCCGAAGCGATGTGGGAGCCCATGTACTCCGGCGGCAGCAGTTGCGTGGTCCAGCGCAGCATGGTCTGCCGGTCGTGGGGATCGATGTTGTCCGACACCCAGACCCGGTCCGTGTGTTCCAGGACGCCCAGGTCGACCCGGGCGCCGCCCGATGAGCACGATTCGATCTCCAACTCCGGGTGCAGTGACCGGATTTCCTCAAGCAGGGCGTAGAACGCGAGGGTCTGGGCGTGAACGCCCGGGCGGCCTGCTTCGAGCTGGTTTCCGGCTTCGATGAGGTCGCGGTTGTGGTCCCATTTGATGTAGTCGATCCGGTACTCCGCCAGGAGCGCGAGGATCTGCTTTTTGACGTGCTCGTAGGCTTCGGGGATGCCGAGGTTGAGGACCTGCTGGTGGCGTGACTCCACCGGCCATTCGGTGCGGGCGGCCATGATCCATTCCGGGTGGGCACGGGCGACGTCGCTGTCGGGGTTGACCATCTCGGGTTCGAACCACAGGCCGAACTGCATACCAAGAGCGTGGACGCGGTCCACCAGGGGGTGGAGTCCGGTCGGCCACACGTCCGGTGAGACCACCCAGTCGCCCAGCCCGGAGGTGTCGTCGCGGCGTGAACCGAACCATCCGTCGTCAAGGACGTAGCGTTCGACGCCGATGGCGGCGGCGCGCTCGGCCAGGTCGATGAGTTTGTCCTCGTCGTGGCCGAAGTAGACGGCTTCCCAGACGTTGAGCGTCACCGGCCGCTCAGCCGAGACCTGGGGGCTGCGGCTGCGCACGTGGGTGTGGAAGCGGTGCGCGACCTCGTCGAGTCCGGTCCCATAGGAGGCGTAGATCCAGGGGCTTGTGTAGCTGTCGCCGCGGCCCAGCCGGATTTCGCCGGGCAGGAGTAGTTCCCCGCCGCCGAGCAGTTGCTCGCCGGTGAAGACGCGTTCGGCGTAGTGCTGGTGATTTCCGCTCCAGGCCGTGTGGACGGCCCAGACTTCGCCGTGGCCGAATCCGAATCCGGGGGTTCCTGCGTGCAGGATGTACGCGCTGTCGGCGCCGGTGCGGCCCTTGCGGTTCTCGCGCAGGTGCGTGCCGGTCCGCAGCGTGCCCCGCTGGGGGATGCGTTCGTAGTTGTGGTTGCCTGCGAAGTCCAGCAGTTCCGTGGCTTCCGCGGGAATCGGGAAGGACAGTGCGAGGTCTTCGACCGTGTACTTTTCGTCGCAGAGGTTGGTCAGTTGTGCCCGGCTGCGCAGCAGGCCGCCGGGAAGCAGCTCCAGTGTCAGGTCCAGGCGCAGCCGTTCGGTGTCGTCGAGGGCGCTGATTTCAAGGAGTCCGGGACCGGAGGAGGTGGATGCTGTGACCGGGGTGCCGTTCAGCGCGACGGTTTGGGTGCGGAACTTGGGTGACCAGCCGATGCCATCGAAGGAGCCGCGCAATCCCGGACGTCCCGTCCAGCCGCTGTAGTGCCCGGGCAGCAGACCCGGCCGGGGCGGCAGGTCGACGGTGTTGGAGCTGGTCACCGGGACACTGGCCCCAACCAGGGTTTCGGCCTGTTGGGCGGTCAAGGCTGGAAGTCCGGCTCCCCAGTGGACGATGGCGGGCAGTTGGCCGCCCGTGGCGCCTATCAGCACGGACACTCCGGCGGCTGTCAGTTGCAGGATCGCGTCCCGGCTATCGGTTGGCATGGAACTCCTCATGCGTTGGTGCGGTCAGGTTCGTCACGGGCTAACGCCCGGTTTCGATGCTGGTTTGTGGTGCCATCGCGGTCAGGCCGCCGCGTTCCGGGTCCCGGTGGACCGGCAGTGGGTCCGAGATGACGCCTTCGAAGGAGCCGTCGCTGTTGGCGTCATGGCAGGCCATCATCATCCATTGGCCGGCCCGGTCCTGGATGAGGCGCCCGCTGTAGAGCGGCGCAGTGGTGACGATCGCCGCGGATGCGACTTCGTAAGGTCCGCTGGTTTGATCCGTTTCCAGGCTCCAGATCCCACCGCCGCCGAATCCTTCTGCCTTCTTGGCCGCGAGCGTGTCCACTCCGCAGGAGAACAACAGGACGGTCCGGTCGTCCATCACGGTGGTCTGGGGGACTTCGAGGTGTCCAAAGCCGGCTCCGGGCCGGCTCAGGGGCGGTCGTACCTCCCAGGTCTCCAGGTCCGGCGATACGGCATGGCCGATGACGCCGCGGTTGTCGACGTCACCGGTGTTGGCCCTGGCTGTGATCAGCATGTGCCACCCGTTGCCGGCCGGGTCGGCAAACACCCAGGGGTCCCGCCAGGCCTCTTCCGGCCAGGTCGAATCGCCGTATTTTTCGTACCAGCGTCCGTCGGCTTCGATCACGGTGGCCGGGTGTTTGGTCCAGGTGTGGAGGTCCGGGGAGGTTGCGACGCCGATGGCTTCGATGTTGTGGGTTTCGTAGAATCTGGCTCCGGTGTAGAACATCCGCCAGATGCCGTCAGGGCCCTGGAGCACGCTTCCGGTCCAGGTCGAGGTTGCATCAAAGGCACCGGGGTTATCGGGCTGAAGGACGACGCCGAGCGGGACCCAATTGATCAAGTCCTGCGAGGTTGCATGCCCGATCCGGGCGTTGCGGTGTCGGAGCGCCGGATCGCCCAGGCTCTTGGGAGCGTGGAGAAAGTACATGTGGAAGGTGGAGCCGTCGTCGGCAAGCCAGAAGTCCCACACCCATGAGTCCTTGAGACTGAAAACCAATTGAAATCACCTTTTCTGTTGGTGGCGGCCCGCCCGGGCGGGGCCGCGGTGGGGAAGCGCTAGCCCTTGACTGCGGAGCTGCTGATGCTGGCGACGAACCAGCGTTGGAAGATCAGGAAGACCGCCAGGACGGGGACGATGAACATCGTTCCGAAGGCCAGTACCTGGCCCCACTCGGGTGGCTGCTGGTTTTGGAAGATGCTGATTGCCAGCGGCAACGGCCGCACGGTCGGGTCCGAGACCATGAGGACCGGCCACAGGTACGAGCCCCACTGGGCCAGGAAGGTCAGGATGGCGACGGTGGCAAAGGCCGGCTTGGTGATGGGAACCACGACCTGGAAGAACGTTCGGAATGGCCCGGCGCCGTCAAGGCGTGCTGCCTCTTCGATCTCGCCGGGGACGTCGAGGAAGAAGGTGTAGAACAGGAAGATCGAGAACGCGTTGGCAATGAACGGGATCGCCTGGATGTAAACGGTGTCACGCTGGCTGGAGAACATGAAGTACAGGGGCAGGGCGACGGCTTCGAACGGGATGATGGTCAGGACAATCACCAGCAGGAAGAGGACCTTTTTTCCCCTCCATTGCATCCGGGCGAAGGAGTAGGCCGCCATCGAGTTCACGACCAGGCTACCGGCAACGACCACGGTGGTAACGATGATGGAGACGGCCGCGAACTGTCCGAAGTACCCGGTGGCCTCTGAACTGAGGTGCTCGAAGACACCTGTGTAGTTGTCGAAGGACAGGTTCGTGGGGACGAAGCCGCTGATACCGCTGAGGACCTCGGCGGAGGGGCGGAAGCTTCCGACGATCAGGTAGTAGACGGGCAGGAAGAAGAACAGCGAGACCGCGGTCAATATCAGGTAGTGAAGTGCGGTTTGCCAACGTCGTGTGCGTTTCATGCTGCCGCCCCGCCGCCCTGACTTCAAACTCTTTGAAATCGTCATCAGACGCCTCCTCGCTGGCGCACCGCGGCGCGTTGAATGATTGCGATCACGGTGATGATCAGCATGAATATGACGGTCATGGCGGCGGCCTGACCCACGTTGTTGTTGTCGAAGCCGGTATTGATGATTTGGGTCATCACCGTCTCGGTCGAGGCGCGGTCGACGCTCCCGGACCGGCTCAGGAGATACACCTGGTCGAAGAGCCGGAAGGAGAAGATCGTGGTGATGAGAGCGACGAAGATCAGGGTGTTTCTGATGCCAGGCACCGTGACATTGAGGAATTGAGCCCATTTGTTGGCACGGTCGAGCGATGCCGCCTCGTAGAGTTCGGTCGGTACGCTTTGCAGCGCCGCGAGAACGATGATCATCTGGAAGCTGACGCTTTGCCAGATCGACATGACGATGATCGATCCGAGTGCTGTCGAGGGATCGCCGAGCCAGTCGTGGCCGGTATATGAGCCGCCGCTGAAGAGACCCAGGATGGCGTTGAGGAGTCCTTGGTCTCCCCTGGAGTAGATGAGCCGCCAGATCACGGCTGTCAAGGCCAGCGGGAAGACCAGGGGCATGAAGATGAATGTCCGGAAGATCACCATGCCGCGCAGTTTGCGGTTGACGAGGACGGCCAGTGCCAGTGCCAAAACGGTCTGCACAGGTACGACGATGAGGGCGAATGTGAAGTTGTTCAGCAGCGCCTGGCCGAAAGCTGCAGCCAGGTCAGGATCAGTGAACAAGCGCGTGTACTGTTCGAATCCGACGAAACGCGCCGGACGCGGGCTGTTGAGCTGCACCCGGTAGAAGGACAGCACGAGTGCGAGTACGAAAGGTGCGACAAGGAAGATAGCGAGTCCGAGCAGGGCCGGGCTGGCGAAGAGCGGGCCCGCGAGCCGGTGCCCGGAAAGACCGGCGGCCGACCGGCGCCTTGCCGGCACCGTGGTGGCCTGGATCTGGTGCGTTCGAGTTTGAGTGGTCATGATGGAGGCTTTCGCTGGGAGCGAGTCCGGAGAGGCCCGGCCGGCCGCCTTGGATGCGGCGGCCGGACGACTGCCGGAGGTCTATTTCTTGTATCCGTCGTTATCGGCGAAGTTTTGGTCGATGGCGCGGGCGGCGGCGCTCAGGGCCGCTTTGGCGTCCTTGCCCGCGTAGATGGCTGCCTCGGCTTTGCCCACCTGATCCGTGACGACGGGGTAGCCTGCCGTCACCGGCCGGGTGACGCTGACGCAGGTGTCGCTGATCTGGTCCTCGGTGCCGCAGGCCTTGCTCAGCTGATCGCCGAGGAGCTGCAGCTGCTTTCCGGGGCCGTAGAGAGTGGATGCGGCCAGCGCGGTCTTGGTGGCGGGAGGGGCGCCATTGGCGTCGGTGTAGGTGCTGACGCTCTGGTCAGTCATCAGGAAGTCCAGGAACTTCCCGGCCGCGGCGCCGTTCTTGGTGGTGGCGCCCATGCCCCAGGCGAAGGTTCCGGATGCGGTCTTGGTGCCCTTGCCGAAGTTCGGCAGGGGGATGGAGACGAGATCGCTGCCCAGGGCTTTGTATGTCGGGTAGGTCCAGTGTCCGACCCAGCTCAAAGCGACGCGTCCGCTCGTGAAGGCGAGTCCGTCTGCGTTCGGGTCAGTGTATTTCTTCCAGCTGGCGAACTGTGTCAGGGACTTCACGTTGGCATCTGAGTCCAGCGCTCCGGATGCCTTGTTGTCCTTGAGCATGGTGCCGCCGCCGGACCAGATGACCGGGCCCGCCGAACAGCAGGTTCCCCATTCGCCGGCAAAGCCGTACTGCTCCGAAAGATCCAGCGGCTTGCCGCCCGGAACCACCGTGGCTAGCTTGTCCAGGACTCCCGTGAACTCGTCAGCGGTCCAGGCCTTTTCAGGAGTGGTGGGGTAGGCAACGCCGGCGGCGTCCAGGAGTTTCTTGTTGCCCCACAGTGCAAGGCCGGCATTCATCATGCCGACGCCGTAGACGGCATCATCGACAGTGTTCTGCGATTTGATGGAGTCGGTCTGGTTCGACAGCGTCGCGTCGGACACGGACCCTTTCAGCGGGGCCATCTTGCCGTTGTACACGAAGCTGGCCAAGGTGGGCCCGTCGAAGTCAAGAACATCCGGCAAATCACCCGGCGCTGCAGAGTTCACGGCTTTGGTGTACTGGTCGGAGGGAAAGAGTTTGAGATTCACTTTGATCTTGCTCTGGGAGCTCTCGAAGTTCGAGATAATCTTCTTCAACGCGTCGTTCTCGGCCGCCTGGCCGTCGACCGCCCAAACATTAATCGTGCCCTCGCCCGAGCCAGCCGTGACGGCGGCTCCGGTACTGCCGGTGCTGCTGGTTCCCGGCCCGCCGCAGCCGGTGAGCGCCAAGGCCGCGATAGAGACAGCGGCAGCCGCGGCGAGGATCCGCGCCCCGCTCGGTGATTTCGGAATGGTCATCATTGATCCCTTCGGAGAAGCTGAGATTTTCTGGAATGCGTGCAAAATGCCTGGATATCGTCAGGCGAGAAACGTGAGGAGGATCACTGCTCATGGGCTCAAAAGTGAGTCTACCCGGGTAGACTCAGTCCCGCAAGCGGTTCATTGAGGCCAGGAAATGCGGGTCAAGTTCGGCAAGAAAGCCGGTCAACGCGGGTAGACTACTGAGAACAAGGGAGTGGAAGGTGGTCTACATGGCAAATCCGCAGGTACAGGCCGGAACCGGACGGGTAACGCGAACCGATGTTGCCCGCTATGCGGGGGTCAGCACGGCAGTTGTCAGCTACGTCATCAACGGCGGACCCAAGCCGGTCGCGGCAACAACTGCGGCCCGGGTGCGCGAAGCTATCAAGGCGCTCCATTACCAGCCCAACGCGACCGCCCGCGCCCTGACCATCGGTTCCGCGCGGCTGTTGGGGATGATCGTCCCCGACAGCACCAACCCCTATTTCGCTGAGCTCACTGACGCCATCGCTCAGGCGGCCGGCTCCCGCGGGTACGCACTCCTGGCCGCCAACTCCCGCACGGACGCCGACACCGAGCGCCAAAATACCCTCAACCTGGTATCACGCCAGGTCGACGCGATCATCCTCGCCACCGTACTCAGCCCAAGCGAAGTCGCCGCCATGCCGGTCCAAGGAATTCGGAGGGTCCTGATTGACCAGTCCAGCGCCGCGCACGGTATCCCCACGATCAGTACCGACTTTGAACAGGGAGCCGCAATCGGCGTGCAGCACCTGATCGGCCACGGCTACAAGGACATTGCCATTCTGGTCGGCAAAGACATCGACCCCTCCCGCGTGGACCCACGACACAACGGCTGGAAGAAGGCGCTGCGCGAGGCAGGCCTGCCCGAGGGGCCCGCGGAATTCACCGACTTCACCAGGCAGGGCGGCTACGAAGCCACCCGTCGACTGCTTGATCTGCCGAAGCTGCCCACGGCCATCTTCGCTAGCTCCGACCTGCTGGCAGTAGGCGCACTGCGTGCCATCCACGAAGCCGGCCTGTCCATTCCAAATGACATCGCCGTCGTCTCGTTCGACGGAACCTCGGAATCCGAATTCAGCTGGCCCCAGCTCACGACCGTCCGGCAGCCCATCAACCGAATCGCCGATGCAGTCCTCGAAGCAGCCCTCTCGCCCAACGACACGGACGGGAAGATCCAACTCCTGCCCACGGAGCTCATCATCCGCCGCTCCTGTGGCTGCTGACGAGCCCGACGAGCGTCATCGCCGCTGCGCAGCACGGTGAGGATCAGCTGGGTCTCGTGCAGCACAAACACTCATCGCTCCGCAGCTTGGCGTTGGCATCACGGAGCACAAGCTGACCGGATCACCCCGTACGGGCTGGCCATAGTCCGTTGGCAACTGGACGGCGAAGACCTCACGGTCCACGCGGATGTTCCGGATGGATCCACCCCAGCGCTCCGCCTGCCCGGGATGCCCGATGCGACTACAGGTCCCGGGAACCACAAGCTGGCTTCAGCACTTGTCGGGTAGTAGCCCGGCGACAAGATCGTTGCTGAATAGTGCCTGCCGATCCACGACCGCAGGCGGCCGGCGGAAATCCGGACGTCGGTGCGAGCGCTTGCTGTTCGGGCGGACCGCCCGGGCCGGCGTCGGGTCGCTGTTCCGCAGAGGGGGCCCTTAAGCCGGCAAGCGCCCGGAGACTGCCTTGCCGACGGCGTCAGCGAGACAGCAGCACGCCGACCTGGGCCCGGATGTCCCGAACAATATCGTCGATGCTCAAGGCGGCGTTCACGCTCGCCGCCATGCTGAGGAACATGATCGCGGTGACGATGCGGGCCATCGTTGCGGCATCACCCGCACCGGCCTGCTCGTGCCTGCCCAGGACGGCAGCGGTGGCCTCCTCGGTCTGCGCGACGATGGACAGAGCTTCGCTGTGTCGAGGCTCCTCGGGATCGCCGAAGACCATCTCCCGCAGGTAAGTGCGTCCGTTGTCGACCTGGATGCGGTTGCATTCCACGATCGGCTGGACGATGGCCATCACCGCATTGAGGACATCCGATATGGTTTCGGCATCCGCCCGACCCCGCTGGAGTGCTTCGGCGTAGTGTGCGTTCTGCACGAGCAGCAGGAGTTCACCTTTGGACTTGGCGTAGAGAAACAGGGTCCCGGTGCCGATGTCCGCCTTGTCGGCGATCTGCTGGGTCGTGACATCCTCGATGCCGTGCTCGGCGAACAGCTCGCTGGCTGCCGCGGTGATGCGGTCCAGCTTTTGTTGCTTGTTCCGCTCACGCCGTCCGACCGGCTGGGAGGCGAGAGACATGATGGATCCTCCGGGAATATATTCTGACTGCACTCAGTTATGAGTATAGTCATTACTGTAACGGGTTGAACTCTTCGCTAATTCTCCCACGCCGTTGGCGGGCTACAACGATCCGCCCGGGTGGTAATGGCCGATTACCCATCAACGCAAAGGACTATGCACTCATGACCACGTCATCTACGCTCTGGCAGCCATTCACTCTCGGCGGGGTGGAACTTTCCCACCGGCTTGCCTTGGCCCCGCTGACCCGAAGCCGTGCGAACCCGGACGGCACCCCCGGGGAACTGGCCGCGGAGTACTATGGCCAGCGCGCCTCGCTCGGGCTGATCATCACCGAGGGCACACAGCCGTCCGAGGACGGCCAGGGCTATTTGAACACCCCCGGCATCTACACTCCCGAACACATCGAGGGATGGCGAAAGATCGCCGACACGGTGCATGCCGGCGGCGGAGCGCTGTTCATCCAACTGATGCACGTCGGCCGCATGTCGCACCCGGATAACACCCCGCACCACCGCCGGCCTGTAGGCCGTCGGCGATCTCGGCTGATCAGGACATGTTCACTCCAACGGGCCCGCAGAAGACGCCGGTGCCGCGTGAGTTGAGCGCCAACGACATCCAGGCCACCATCGCCGGGTTCCGCCACGCCGCAGCCTCCGCTATTGCAGCGGGAGCGGACGGCGTGGAGATCCACGGCGCGAACGGGTACCTGCTGCACCAGTTTCTCTCGCCGAACTCGAATCACCGCACGGACGAATACGGCGGATCGGTGGAGAACCGGTCCCGGTTCGTCGTCGCGGTCGCCCGCGCGGTGGCCGAGGAGATCGGGGCAGAGCGGACCGGCATCCGCATTTCACCGGCGTTCCCGCTGGGCGGAATCAACGAAGGGGACCCCGCGGACGTCCGGACACAGTACCGCCACCTGGTCGGCGAACTCGCCACCCTGGACCTTGCGTACCTGCACGTACATCACCTCGGTGACGACGAACTGCTTCGGTCCTTCCGCGACACGTGGCCTGCTGCCATCCTCGTCGTCCGGTATGGGCGCGAACGCGAGCAGATCGCCGACGACATCGACGCCGGGCTCGCGGACATCGCGCCGCTGGGCCGATTCGCCCTGGCGAACCCCGACATTGTTCAGCGCCTGCGCACCGGCGCACCGCTGAACGAGCTGGACCCGGGCACCCTGTACGGCGGCGGCGCGGCCGGGTACACCGACTACCCGGCCCTGGCACACGCCTAATCGTCTGCCGCGGGCCGTCCGCCACCGACCTCACCCAACCCACACCCCTCAGAAAGAAGAAAAAGCCATGCCATCACTCAACGGAGCAGTCGTCCTCATCACGGGAGCCAACGGCGGAATCGGCACGCAGTTCGTGCACGAAGCCCTCGCCCGGGGAGCTGCAAAGGTTTATGCCTCCGCCCGCACCCCCCGCACTTGGAACGACGAACGCATCGTTCCACTCGCCCTGGACGTCACCGACTCCGCCTCGATCCAGGCAGCGGTCGAGGCGGCACCGGACGTGACCGTGCTGATCAACAACGCCGGCGCGTCGGTTCCCAGTGCCGGGATCCTCACCCACACGGACGAGGAGATCCGCCGGAGCGTCGAGACGAACTTCCTCGGACCTCTCTTCGTCGCCCGCGCGTTCGCTCCGGTCCTGTCGGCGAAGGACGAAGCGACGATCATCGACATCCACTCGGCCCTGAGCTGGTACGCCGTCGCCGGCATCTACAGCGCCACCAAAGCCGCCCTCTGGTCAGCGACCAACTCCCTCCGCCTCGAACTCGCCCCCGCCGGCGTGCACGTCGTCGGCGTCCACGTCGCATACGTCGACACCGCGATGGCCGCGCACGCCACCAGCTCGAAGCTCGACCCGGCCGTGCTGGTGCGCACCGTGTTCGACGCCACCGAGGCAGGGGAGTACGAAGTCCTCGCCGACGACACGTCAGTCCAGCTCAAGGCCGGACTCAGCGCCCCCCTCGAAGCGGTCTACCCGCAGTTGGTGGACACGAACGCATAAGCGAACATCCGGCGCCACCGCGTTCACCAAAAGTGGGCGCGGTGGCACCACACCTGCCAGAGGATGCCGCGGTCCACGATGCCCCCAACAAGAGACGACAGAACGGGTGGGGAGTGTCTGAACGACGGTGGATCCGGGGTTGGCCTGACATCCCGGGGCAGCCACCAGCCAGAGGCCGCGTCAGGGGTGGCGATACTTTTGATCACCCTGCTGACGCGTTTGTGCGGCCCCTGTTCGAGCTGGCCAGCGCGACGAGGCCTCACGCCAATGGCTCTGCCCGCCCGTATTCACGGGCGGGCAGAGCCACGGTGCCTCTCTGCTCTGTTAGCGGGATCCTGTCAGGTGCGTGCTGTTCAGTGGGCGAGGAATTCTACGGCGACGGGGGAGAACCTGTCATGGAATTGGAAGATGCCGCCGTGGCCCGAGTCGGGGTAGATGATCAGCTCGGATCCCTTGATGCGCCGGTGCAGGTCCTCGGACAGGATCGACGGCACCATGCGGTCGTTGTCGCCGTTGGCGATGAGGGTGGGATGAGTGAGCTTCGACAGGTCCGACGGCGCGGAGCGGCCGAACTTCTGGATTGCCTTCAGCTGCGTCTGGAAGGCTTTGGTGCTGATCGGCTTGTCGCGGTCGACCGTGCGCTCCTGCAGGCGCTTGATGAACGCCTTCGCGGCCCGCTTGCCGGTGGCGTTGCGGTTAAAGAACAGGAACTCCTTCGGGTCCGCGCGCGTCAGGGTCGCGCGAAGGAGGTCCCAGTAGGTCGTGCTGACCACCTTGTCGATGTCCTTGCCGCCCCGCGGCCCGGTACCGGCCAGCACGAGCTTGCGGACAAGGTCGGGATGCTTGAGAACCAGGTCCTGGGCGATCATGCTGCCCATTGAGAAGGAGAAGATGTCGATCGTGTCGAACCCGAGGGCCTTGATGAAGGTATAGGCGTCATCGGCCATCGCCTCGATGCTGTCGGGAACCTTTCCGGTGGAGGCCCCGACACCGCGTTGGTCGAAGGTGATGACGTGGCGGTTCTTCGCGATGGGCTCGATGATGCGGGGGTCCCAGTTGTCCAGGGTCGCGGCAAGGTGCACGAAGAACACGACGGGGATGCCGGCCTTGGGCCCCAGCTCCCGGTAGGCGTAGGTGACGCCACCGGCGGTGATGGTGCGTGTGGCCGCCTTCGCGTACGAGGTGTCGACGGAGCCGTTCGGGGTGTCGGTGCTGCTCATGCTGGTTGTTCTCCTGGGTGGTCTGTGAGGGGTCTGGCTGCCGGTGGCTCAGGAGGGAAGGGTGACGACGGCTTTGCCGCGGAGGCCGCCCTTGGCCAGCGACTCGAGCGCCTGTGGGGTCTGGGCGAAGTCGAAGACCTGTCCCACGACCGGGCGCAGCACGCCGTCGTCAACCAGGGCGGTGATCTGGCGCAACTGGTCTCCGCTGGCACGCATGAAGAGGAACTCGTAGCTGACGCCGAGCTTCTTCGCCTGCCGCCGGATCCTGCTGCTGAGCCCCGCGATGGCCAGGCGCAGCACAGGGTTCAGGCTGGCTTTGCGCGCGAACGCCGGGTCCGGCGGACCGGCGATTCCGATCGCCTTCCCGCCGGGCTTCAGGATGCGCAGTGACTTCACGAGGTTCTCCCCGCCGAGGCTGTCGAGCACCAGATCGTACCCGGCGAGGACCTGCTCGAAGTCCTGCGTACGGTAGTCGATCACCGTGTCCGCGCCGAGGTCGCGCACGAAGTCGGCGTTGGAGGCGCTTGCAGTGGTCGCGACGGTGGCGCCGAGGTGCCTGGCGAGTTGGATCGCGATCGACCCGACCCCGCCGGCCCCGGCGTGAATGAGAACTTTCTGCCCCGGCCGCACGTTGCCTTGCTCAACGAGGGCCTGCCACGCCGTAAGTGCAACCAGCGGCAGCGAGCCGGCCTCCTCCATGCTGATCGATGCGGGTTTCAGTGCCAGATCGGCCTCGGTGATGGCGATGCGCTCGGCGAACGTGCCGATGCGGTCTTTGTCGGGGCGGGCGTAGACCTCGTCACCGGGCTTGAATCCGCGCACCTTCGCCCCGACACGGATCACTGTGCCGGCGACATCGTTGCCGAGGATCAGCTCGAGCTTGTACGGGAGGATCTGCTTGAACTCACCCAGGCGGATCTTTTCGTCCAATTGGTTGAGGCCAGCTGCCTGGACCTGGACCAGCACATCGCGGTCGCCGACGGTCGGCTCAGGGACGTCTGCTGCGCGCAGCGGCTCCTTGTACTTGGTGACGACGAATGCCCTCATGGCGTGCTGCTCCTCTATGACGTGCGAAAGGATAAAAGTGAGCTTACTCAATAGTGAGCATACTCAGAAACATTGTCAAGTAGGGCCGTTAGGTGCGCGCGTTCATCTAAATGTTCCCGAGGACGCGCGACAGGGTGTTTCTCCAGTCAAGCGTCCCTTCGCCCTCGCGGCCGTTGAATGGCCGGACCTGAATGCGCTCTTCCGGGGGCGCATAATTGTTGAAGACCGCATAGACGATGCAAATGTCCGTGTTCCCGACAAGCTTTCGGTGGCGGGTTTCGACAACATCTTTATTAGCTCCCTGGCGCCAATCTCCATGACCACAGTCGAACACTCCCGCCTCGACATGGGCGTCGCGGCCGGCTGGACAGAGCCGGTGCACATGGTGATTCAGCCAGCCCTAGTTTCGCGGAAGACCACCGCAGGACCGTGGCCTTCATTCGCTCAAGGAAACAGGAGCGCCTAGTCTGTCGAGGTGCTTCGGCGAGCACCGCCCTGGCGGCTGGCGCCGGTCGTGGTTCCAGAATTCCTTGCCCTGCGGTGGATATCGGTACCAGGTGGCCACTCGAGTCTGACTCCGCAAGGGCTCATGTCACGACGTCAGTCAAGCGTTCGTGCGTATCCCACGTATTTATCGGGAGACGCATTGATTTAGGGTCTTTGTATCTCCTGCGCGGCGGCGACGATCTGTAGGCGTATCGTCCCGTTGCTCACGTCGCATGCTAGCGATAGGCGCGCTGCGTGCGTGGAGGATTCAGGCCCGCGGAACCGGGTTGTGAGCTACCGCGGGGCTTGTTGCGGCAGCTGGTGCGGGCTTGTCAGGCTGCCAGGGCTAGTGATGGGGCCGCGGACGTCGCGTGGTCCGGCGTCAGGATGCTGATCCGATAGTCCTGCTGAAGCGGGTCGACGTGCACCGGCAGGTGATGCGACTTTGCGCACGCGTGAAGCTCTCCCATGGCGTCGGGTTCAATTTGTGCACGGGTCACGTCGAGTTCCAGCGCCAGTCCGGAGGCGAGTGAGCTGGCGCGCTTGACCACGTCATACAGGCCATGGACGCTCTGAACCGTCACGTGGCCCTGGACCCTGACGTGGGCCTTGGCGCCGTCGAGGTCCACGCGGACCAGCACCCGAAGCTTCTCGTTCACAAAGTTCTCCGCTCTAAATCGGGGCCACCACGCTGTGGCCCCCGACAACGATAGACGCAATGTGACTTGGATAACAACACCATCCCTGAGGTGGGGCGCAACAGTGCTGGCGCATGCCCACACGCAGGGCGATCATGCCTACTTCCAGACAGCCGATTTTTGTCGGTACTAAAAGGCAAGCGGCGCCCCTGCGATGTGGGGGCGGTAGTCGGGTGGAGGGGAGTTGGGACGGCGAAATTAGGGTGTGTACATTGTGCGCACCCTGGCCCGCGGATCGGGTTGTTGCGTCTTGTTCTTGACGGTCATGGCCGAATCGGCCATGGGAATGCTCTGGCGCATCCTCAGCCGTGGGTATCAATGGTGCTGGGCGGCGCGATTGACCGGAAGTCAGGGCTCCGGTCGCCGTCGTCGGTGATTCCCGGCGTCGGACGGCCCGAGCCTCGGAAAGGGTCGACATGCTGTCGGCGTTCTTCGAGTTTGATTGACGCCGACCCGGTGTTTGACGGGATGATGCTGATCGCTGAACCGTGGACCGCGGCCCTGGCGGCTACCAGACGATCCGCCTCGCCATGGCTTCCAGGGGCGCAGGAGGCGCCGGCCCTCGCTGGCATCCCTTCCGGACACGGTGCCGGGAACGGCGTGCCCGTTTGCCGTGCGGGTTGCCTCCGCGGACAAGTCGCCGGCATCACGCGGTGTTCTCTGCGCAAACCGAAGACAAGGTGTTCCGGCGGTGTCCTTCGGCTCGACGGGTCGCCCTGTTAGAATGCCGTCACGGTTGGTCGAGACCGGAAGGAGAGCCGGATGTCGCAGGCCGCGCAGTGGACACCAGGGGACCAATCGTGGGTCAGGGACAATCTGCGCCACGCCATAGACCATCTCGTTGAGCTCGGTTACTCGGTGCGCGGCGGACAGGGCGAGGACCCGGAACTGATCGATCCCGGCGGTTCGGCCGTGGAGACGTGGCGGGAGGGCTACCCTTACGAGGAACGGATGTCCCGTGAGGACTACGAGCTGGAGAAATACCGGCTGCAGGTTGAGCTGCTGAAATTCCAGTACTGGGGCCAGGACCAGGAGCACCGGCATGTGATCGTCTTCGAGGGCCGGGATGCGGCCGGCAAGGGCGGAACGATCAAGCGCTTCACCGAGCACTTGAATCCCCGCTCGGCCCGGGCGGTGGCGCTGGCCAAACCCTCCGACCGTGAACAGGGCCAGTGGTATTTCCAGCGCTACATCCAGCACCTGCCCTCGGCGGGGGAGATCGTGATGTTTGACCGCTCCTGGTACAACCGGGCGAATGTCGAACGGGTCATGGCATTCTGCTCGGAAGAGGAGTACGAGACGTTCATGGTTCAGGCACCTCTCTTCGAGAGGATGCTGGTGGACTCCGGCATTCACCTGACCAAGTTCTGGTTCTCGGTGACCCGGCATGAGCAGCGCACCCGCTTCGCGATCCGGCAGATCGATCCCGTGCGGCGCTGGAAGCTCTCGCCGATGGACCTGGCTTCTCTGGACCGGTGGGAGGAGTACACGGCGGCCAAGCAGGAGACGTTCCTGCGCACCGACACGGACCATGCTCCGTGGATCACGATCAAGTCCAACGACAAGAAGCGGGGGCGGATCAACGCCATGCGCTTCTTCCTCAACCAGTTCGACTACGACGGCAAAGACACCTCGGTGGTCCACGACGCCGACCCGCTCATCGTGCGACGCGGCCGCGAGGCCGTCGGCGACTGAGCCGGCCAGCTATTTGTGGGAACCCGCATAGCGTTTGCGAGGCTCCCAAACATCGCCCGCATAACGACCGGGCGGCGCGCACGTTGTCCAGACCGGAGTGAGTTACCTGCCGTTGCTGCCTTGTGGCTCGCTCCTTGCCTGCTTCCCACGAGACCGGCAGGAAGATCCCCGGAAACCCGGGGATCTTCCTGCCTCAACTCACGCAACTTCAGGTTAGGGGTTTGCTGGGTGCCGCGGGCCCATCCGCCGTGTCAATGTTGGTGAAATTGGCACCTTTTGATGATTGAGAAATTGAGCGATAACAAGACCTCCGCTACGGCGGCGTTACCGGTCAGTTGCCCGGGGGAAGCGAGGTGCCTCTGGCGCGGGTTGTCAGGTTGCTTCCCGATCCTCGGTCGATCATCCACGTCTCACGCAGGCAGTGCTGTCACACCGTGGGGGCGATGTTCTGGTTCAACCGGAATAGATTGGTGGGGTCGTATTCGTTCTTCAGTTCCACGAGCCGCCGGTATGTGTCCGCCGGGTACGACGCCCGGACGAGCGCCGTATTCGCTTCACCTGTGAAATTCACGTAGGCCGCCACATCCGGACCGAGCGCGGACGTCACACCCCGGGCCCATTCGACGACATCCGCGAAGCCTTCCGCCGTCGGCGTGCGCGCAATAACATTGATGACGAATTCCTGGTCGCGGAGTGCAAAGGCCGTTGCTTCGGCCGGAACCCGGCCGACCGCGCCGCCAAGGTGGTGCAGGTGAATCTCCGTCATGGCGTTGGGAAATGCGGCAAACGAGTCCAACAGCACGCGCACGGACGCGTCGTCGGCGGCGCGAAGAAATGCCGAGCGGAAATAGTTGTGCACGCCCCGCGGGTACAGCGGATCGAGCGCCTGTTGCCACCCCGCGTACGGGTTGGCCCCGAACACATCGGCGATGACCGTGCCCAATGACCGGAAGGGCGCGGTGGCGGCCTCGCCGGCATCGAGATCGCCGGACCAGCACCCTCCCACAGCGATGACTGGCTTGCCGTGCACCGATTCTGGCAGGAACGGGACCGGCGGTGCCGTGGTCATGTTGACCAGCGTGGTCAGCTCATCGGGGGCCGCCGCGCAGGCCGCCCGATAGCCGTGCAACACCTGCTCCGCTTCTTCTGCGGGGTAGAAAACCAGGCCGGAAAGGACGATGGGCCCCACTTCGTGCAATTGATAGTCGAAGGACGTCACCACACCGAAATTGCCGCCGCCGCCGCGCAGTCCCCAGAACAAATCGGGGTGCTCGTCGGCACTGGCGTGAATAAACTGCCCGTCAGCGGTGACGACGTCGGCGCCGACCATGTTGTCGCTGGCCAGCCCGTGCTTGCGCACGAGCCAGCCGATGCCGCCGCCGGTGGTGAAGCCGGCGATGCCGGTCGAGGACACCAGGCCACCGGTCACCGCAAGCCCGAATTGCTGGGTCTCTGCATCCACGTCTTTCCAGGTACACCCTGCCTGTGCCGCCACGCGGCGGCGGGCAGGGTCTACCTGGACCCCCTTCATCAGCGAAAGGTCCAGCACGATACCGTCGTCGACGGTGGAAAACCCGGGGATCGAATGGCCACCGCCGCGAACCGACAACGGCAACCCCTCGCTGCGCGCGAGATCGACCGTGCGGATCACATCTGCCACACCCGCACAGCGTGCGATGAGCGTCGGGCGGCGGTCGTGCGCCCCGTTCCAGATGCTGCGTTCGCGGTCGTAGTCCGCGTCCCCTGGCCGGACGACCTTGCCGCGCAGGCCGGCGGCGAACTCGGCGATGGTGGCCTCGCCGATGCGGGTCGGCCCAGTCTGCGTCGTTGTCACGATGCGTTCCTCCTGATTGCTGTTGGTTTGTCAGATCCATTTGCCAGATCCAGGAATAACGCTAGTGAACCGTCCTCAACGAGAACTCAACGCCGTCTCAACATCATCATCCGGGCCCCGCCTTCGCAGTGCGGCCAGCCGCTGACCGGCTATGACGCATCTCGTTCGGTCGAAAATCGCTCCAGCCCTGTCAATTTCGCGGGCCGCCCGATGCGGGTCGCCGAGCTCGTTGGATAGCTCTGCCACCATCAACCGTTGCCAGCCAGTGTGTCGCCGCCACGGGTCGAGCCTTTCCGCTGCCAGCCTGTACATTTCCCGCGCTGCCCGGACCTCCCCGGAGATCAGTTCGGCGGCACCGAGAATGGTCAGCGTGGCGCCCATCCCCACCTGATCTCCCGCGGACTCGAACCCCGAAAGGCAACGCCGAGCGTCTGTCAGGCCGCGGGCGATATCACCACCCATGGCGCGGAGCAGGGCGATATTAATCTCCGTCAGCAGCTCGCCGCGCCGGTCGCCCAGGCCGAGCCGAAGCTCCCGCGCCAAGGACAGGGCCTCATCGGCCGCGCTGTGGTCGCCACAGTCGCGCAGAATGCAGCCAAGTTGGTGAAGTGTTTGCGCCTTAGCCAGGTCATCTCCTAACTCGGCGAAATGTTCGGCTGCATCGGTGATGACGGATATCGCAGACTGCGTGTCCATCGAAAGCCTGGCCGCGTAGCCGATCGCGGACAGCACGTAGCCTTTGGCTTGGATGACGCCAACCCGCCGGCCCAACAGCAGGGTCTCCTCGACGCAGGGGACCAACCGTCCGGCGATCGGGACCAGTTGCAGGCTGGGCGTGATCACCGGCAGGAAGGGTGGAGTGCTGGTCTCAGACTGTGCGAGTTCGCTCAGGCAGGTGTTTAGGTGACGGGCTGCGAGTGGTCCGTCCTCCCGGGACAACGCGCACTGGCCGAGCAGCCAACTGCTGGCAGCGGCATGTTCGGGTCTGCCACCCTCGACTGCCTCGGTGTGGACGTCGGCTGCCAGCTGTTCGGCCTCGTCCAGGTCGAAAGTGCTCCAGGCGAGCGAGGTCTCAATGAGCCGGGCCATCGCCACCTCGTCGGGGTTGCCGATCTCCCGCATAATTGCCAGGGCCTCCGCGCCGAGCGCCCGATGCCGATCGCTGCGGCCCTGCCGGCTGTCCAGCCCGGTCAGGCCGATCAGAGCGGCCGCCCGAGGCCGGGTCGAGTCGGGAGCCACCGCCAAGGCACGCTCGACCCACCGTGCTCCCTCGACCGCGTGACCGCGGACGAACCAGAACCGCCACAGGCTGGCGGCGAGCCGGAGCGCGGTCTCGGGCTCGTGGGCGCATGACCAGCGCAACGCAGCGCGCAGGTTGTCGTGCTCGCGGTCGAGCACCTTCGGCTGTTCGATGACCACCCCGGTGGCCCGTTCGGGATTGTGGGATTCGGCGACGGCAAGGAAGTAGGCGCAATGCGCAGCCGCCAGTTGAGCGGCCTCACCTGCATGATCGAGATTCTCGTGGCCAAACTGGCGGACCGTCTCCAATTGCCGGTATCGGGTCCCGGCGCCCCTCCTTTCCGCGACCACCAAAGACTTGTCCACCAACTTGGCCAACAGGTCGAGCAGTTCGATTTGCTGGAGGGGCGCGTCAGCGCAGACCGATACCACAGCGTCGAGGGTGAAACCACCCGCGAACACAGACAGCCGGCGCAGCAGAACCTGCTCCGGTTTGGTGAGCAGTTCGTGGCTCCATTCCAAGGTGCCACGCAGCGTCTGGTGCCGCGTGACGCCGCTGGTTCCCCCGCCGAGCATGGACAAAGCATCGCCCAATCTCTGGACGATCTCGGCGGGTTCGAGTACGGCGGTTCTGGCCGCGGCCAATTCCAGGGCCAGCGGCATCCCGTCGAGCCGTCGGCACAACTCTGTCACCCCCTGCGCATTGTCGGCATCGAGCGCGAAACCCGGCCGGACCTGCGCTGCCCGCTCAACGAAAAGCCGGACAGAGGGCAGACGGCCCAGCACGGCCAGGTCGAGAGCGTCGGTCCGCATGGCCGAGGGCAGGGGCAATGACGGCACCCGGTAGGTGTACTCCCCGTCGGCATGGAGTGGCTCCCGGCTGGTGGCCAGCACTTTAACCCCAGGGCATCCGTCAAGCAGCACGACGACGAGTTGCGCACAGGCCGCGAGCAGGTGTTCGCAGTTGTCCAGCACGAGGAGCAGCGAGCGTCGCCGCAGTTGGTCGACCAGCGCTTGCACGCGGCTTGGTGCCGCGCCGGAATCCAACCCGAGGACCTCGGCTACGGCATCGGCCACCAGCAGCGACTCCCCAACGGCCGCGAGGTCGACGAACCAGACTCCATCCACGTACTCAGGACGAACTGTCTTCGCGGCCTCCAAGGCCAGCCTGGTCTTGCCGCTGCCGCCTGCCCCGGTGAGGGTGAGCAGGCGAGCATGGCCCATCAGCCGCTCGACGTCAACGAGCTCACGCTCGCGCCCGATGAAGCTTGTCAACGGGGATGGCAGATAACCGATGGCATCGTCTTCGCCGGTCACGCCGGCGGGCTGGTGGAGGCGCTCCTCGGGCGGCGAGCCGGTCAACAACTCGCGAAACAGTCCCATTGTCCGGGTGTCCGGGTCGGTCCCGAACGCGTCGAGGAGTTCGTCGACCAGCCGCTCATATCGTGCCAATGCTTCCGACCGCCGGCCCATTCCAGCCAGCACCACCATCTGCGCGCGCACGGCTCCCTCGTGGAGGGGATCGGATTCGAGGACATGGGTGAGGATGACCAACGCTTCCTCCGGTGCGCGCTGCGCGACCGTGGACGCCAGCTTCACCAGTACCTCGCGATGGATTTCCCGGAGCTCATCGCGGCGTGTCGTCAGCCAATCCGCATCCGGCAGATCCGGCAGAAGATCACCACTGTACAAGTCGGCCGCATCGCGCAGGCTTGCCTCGACACCTGTAGCCAACGCTGCCACGGCCGAACGCTCAAACTGCAGGACATCGACATCGACCGGGCCCGTGTCATCCAGCACGACCACTTCACCGCGGATGGCGAGCAGCCCGTCGCGGCCTGCTCCAGCCCCAGCGAGCGTACGGCGAGCGACGTACAGGGTCTGATGCAGATTCCGTGCGGCGGCCACCGGCTCCATGTCAGGCCACAGGTGGTCCAGTACCTGCTCGCGACGGCCACGCTGACCACGCGCCAGCGCCAGCATCGCCACCACGGCCTTTGCCTTCTGCAGCCGCCAGTGGCTGTTCTCGACGGCGTTCCCGTTGACGTACACGATGAACGAGCCGAGAAGCTGGATGCGCAACCCGCATTGGGTAGGCTTCATGGTTCTTCAGTATCCGCTCGCCAACCGGCGTTGTCGAACAAAGAAATTTCCCACACACTTGCTGCCTTGGCGCACTCTGTGAGCGGCCCATCACCAGCAAGCAAACCACCAGAACCACAGCAGCCAATCGCCCCCATCCGGCTCGATTCAGCAGTTTGGGTCGACTGTGATGAGACAACCTGGGAAAGTTTGTCAAGACAAACGCTGAGCGCATTCACGCGATCGTCATGGGGTCGCACCGTCGCTGGCCCCGAAGCTGCTCTCTGGGGCCCCGCCTATGCCAACTCGGACGGCAAGCCCGTGCTGTTCTTCCAGGAGCGCGCGAGGTTCAAGGCTCGCTAGGGCAACCTCACTGATCTGCGGAGCTCATTGAGTCCGCGGCGGGCATAACCGTGGGGACTTGCGGTACCGCGCAGGTTAGGGATTGGTTCGCAGCGCGTCCTGTCAGGTCAGGGTGAACGCCTGTGGTGTCGGGCTGGGATGGAGCGCAAAAAGAGGGTCCGTCAGTGGTTGTTGGCGGCACCATAGGGCGGTGGCGTCGGCCTATTCTTGGCGGCTGAAGACACTTTCTCCATCCACCCAGGTCGATTCGATCGGGAGGTCAATGAGGTCGTCGGCGGAAACCAGAAGGGGATCGTCGGCCCATATCGCGAGATCGGCCTTGTTCCCGGGCCGGATGGTTCCCTGGTCATAGTCTCCTTGGGCCTCGGCGGCCCAGACCGAGAAGCCCTTGAGCGCTTCGAGCGCCGTCAACCTTTGTGAAGATTCAAAGACAGGCGCATCGGTCTGGCCCGGGATGCGACGCAGGCGGGCCCATGCCATGCCGATGCGTGCGTCGTATTGAGCCACCGGCCAATCCGAGCCCAACGCGACGGGAGCACCTGAATCTATGACGTCACGGATCCTCCAGGCCCGTTTGGATCGCTCGGCCCCCAGGCGGCTGGACCATGAGTCGGATCCGTCCGGCTTTCGCCATTGCATGTGCAGGGGCTGCATCGATGCGGTGATTCCTGCCGTGGACAGGCGTGCGAGGTCCCTGTCCGCAAGGCACTCCAGATGCTCAATCCGGTGCGGGGCTCCCCGCCGGGACCGCACGCCGGCCGAGACGTATGCGTCTATCGCAGCACCAATGGCACGATCACCGATAGCGTGCGTCGCGATCTGAAATCCTGCGTCGCCATATTGTTTGACGGTTGCCGCATACTCAGCCGGATCGGGCCAGAATGATCTCAGTCCGCCGCCCAACGTGTCCGGTTCATAGAGCCAGCCGGTTCCCGTATCGATAACACCATCCAGGAAGAGTTTCACGAGCCCCCCGCGCCAACGGCGACCCCGTCGATCCCTTGACAGGAAGTAGGGCCGGGCTTCTTCAGCAGTCAGGCCGGGCCGATGCTCGAGTGCGGAAACCAGCCTGACCGGCAGCCCCGATCCGGTGCTATCGATCTCGTCGATGAAATCGAGCGAAGCAAGGTCACCATCCATGATCGTTCCTGAGGTAATCCCGGTTCTCGACAAGCAGGAGATCAGCTCCCGGGCCCTCTCAACGGCCTGCGCTGCAGAAAGAGCCGGCGCGACGGCTCCAACCAAGTCGTAGGCGGTGGCTTCCCGCAATTCCCCGGTGGGGTTCCCGGCGTCGTCAACAACTATCTCTGAATTGTCGCAAAACCGGCGACCTCCCGTGATGCCACTCAGTCTCAGAGCTTTTTTGCTCGCCAGTGCGGTGTGAAGGTCAAAGAGCAGAATGTACGTCGGGAGGCCGTAGACCGACTCCTCAATCAGGTCAGCGGATATTCGCCTGCCTTCAAAGACGCCGTAATCAAGGTTCCATCCGCGGACCCACCCCTTCGAATCCTCCGAAAGCACTCGAAGTGCTTCGGTGCGCAGGACGGCGAGGAAGCCCTCGAACGTTGACACTGGACCGAAATCGACGCCGACCGTGATTTCCGAACCCTGGATGGGGTGGATGTGCCCGTCGATGAGTCCCGGCGTGATGGTTTGGCCCTTGGCATCGTGCACTCGTGTTCGTGGACCCCGGTGCTCACCAAGAAGATGGTTGCCGCCAGAGGCGAGGATCCTGCCGTTCGCGATGGCGATTGTGCTAACAGATGGTTGTCGTGCATCGAGGGTGTGCACCCTGGCATTAACGATGACAGTGTCCGCGGATTTGAGGTTATTGGGCATCAGACTTCCCCTGATCTTGAATGTTGCGCACGCGCCTAGAACGTTGGCGGCAAGGGTCACACCGCTTGATAGCGGCCGACAGCTGGCGGGTGCGGATGAGATCGTGCCGGCGATGGTCGTTTCTGGCAACGAGGGCGTACCTCCGGGACCGGAGGTACGCACTCGTCGTGGTGGTGGGGCGCGGCCGTGGAAAAGCGGTCAGGCCGTTGAGGGGCTGAGCTGGTTCACGCGTGAACCGTCCGGGTCCGGGGTGCTCCACGCCGGGGGCTGGAAATGTGCGCCGCCGTACATGGGGAAGGCGAGGATTCCTTCCTGGTCGTGGAGCTGAGCCCAGGGCCGATTGATGCCGTGGGTTCCGTAGCGGCGGACCTGTGTGACCCGGTCGAGGTCCAGGACGCCGAAGAGGATTTCCTCGCCTCCTCTGGCCTGCTGCATGATGGTGCCCTCCGGGTCCACAATCACGCTCTCCCCGACGGCTGACGGGTCGGCGCCGTTGACGTTGACGACGTAGATCTGGTTTGCGAAGGCGTTGGCCTGTGACATCACGATTTCCATCGCCCTGTCCCGGGTTGTGGTGAGGGTGGGCTGGATGATGACCTCGGCTCCGAGCCATGCCAGTTGCCGAGCGACCTCGGGAAAGCTTCCATCGAAGCAGATGGCGAGGCCTACGCGTCCCCGGCCCGGGATGTCGAAGGTCACGAACGAGTCGCCCGGCGTCGTCGTTTCGAAGGGGCGCCAGGGAAAGAGCTTCCGGTACCGGGCCACGATCTCGCCGTCGGGGGAAACGGCGATTGCCGTGTTGTAGGTGTTCCCGCCGTCGGTTTCCAGCAGGGATCCGGGCACGAGCCAGACCCCCAGGCGGCGGGCCAGGTCCGCGATCCGGTCGGTGAGCGCGCTGGGGATGGGCCCGGCGGAGCGGGTTTCGGCCTCAGGGTCCGGGACCAGGAATTCTCCGGGCGCTGCGAGCAGAAGTTCGGGGGCGACGATGATGTCGACCTCGGGGCCAAGGTCCTTGGCCGTTTCGGCCTGGGCGGCGAAGCGTTGCCAGGTTGCTTCGACGTCGTAGGGTACGGGTTTGGTCTGGATTGCTGCAATGGACAGGACGCGCATTTATGCCTCGGTTTCGCTGCTCAGGATGGATGGCAGTTCGTGTCGGGTGGAGAAGGTTCCGCGGGGGATGGTTTGTCCGGCAAAGTAGGGCCGGAGACCGGGCCGGATGATGGCGATGACCAGGACGCCGAGGGCGAGGGCGCCGATGCCGATCCAGAACACGCTTCCGATGCCGAGCCAGGAGAGGCCGGCGTAGTCGGGGGACAGCATGTCGACGGCGGTGTACGCAAAGGCTCCAGTCATCAGGAGGGCGCCCATGCCCGGGAGGATGCCCTTGACCACAAGGGCGGAGGCAGAGGTGCGCATCTGGGGAGCGAAGTACACCACGCAGGCCAGCGCCGTCGCGGCGTAGTAGGCGGCGATCATCAGGCCGACGGAGAGAATGGCCAGGCCGATGAAGTCGGCGCTGATCGCTGTCAGGACGACCGTTACGGCAATGCTGAGGAGCGCCCACCAGATGATTGACGTGGTGGGTGTCCCCCTGGAGGGATGCATCTTCGTGGTGGCGGCGGGCAGCGCGCCGTACGTGCCCATGCTGAGCCAGGACCGGGGGTTGCTGATCGCGACGGTCATCAGCGCCGCCAATGCCGAGGTGCCCACGGCGAGGATGATGACCTGCCCGAAGAGGCCGCCGGTGGCTTGGGGGCCGAGCACGGACAGGACGTCCGAGACGGTTGCGGGATCCGTGATGCCGGCGGTTCCGGCAAATCCGACGGCTGCCGTCGCGGTCACGACGTAAAAGAACAGCAGGATCACCGTCGTGATGACCACGGCCCGCCCGGGTGTTCCCTTGCGGTCGGTTGTTTCCTCATTGACCGCTATCAGCGCGTCCCAGCCCCAGTAGATGAACAGGCACAGGATGACGCCGTGGACCAGGCCGGAGAGATCTCCGGAGGCAAAGGGGTTGAACCAGTCCAGCCGTGGCTGCTCGGCGCCCGCCGCCGCGGTGCCGGCGGCCATGGCGGTAAAGGCCCCAATGCAGAAACCGCCCAGGGCAACCAGTTGCAAGGCAATGAGCGCGTATTGAAGCCAAGCGGAGAGTTCGATTCCCCGCGCCGCCACGACGCCGCTCATGGCGATCAGCCCGCACGCGATGGCCGCGACGATGACCGGTTGCGAGGCGGCCCAGCCAAGCCCCAGAAAGGTCAGAAGATACGTCGTGGCAACCTGTGCCAGGGCCGCGCTGGAGATGAAGGTGGCAATCTGGGGGACCCAGCCTCCGAAGAACCAGCCCGACCACGGGCCGAAGACCCGTGAGATCCACACGAAAACCCCGCCGCAGTCTGGCATTTCCCGATTGAGGTCCCGGAATGCGAAGGCCGTGAAAAGGATAGGCACGAAGCCCAGAAGGAATGCGGCGGGAGTGCTTGACCCGACCGCCAGGACAACGAAACCCAGGGTGACGGCCAGGCTGTACGCGGGGGCCACGGCGGCTAGGCCCAGCGCCACGGTGGGGCCGATGCCGATCGAGCCGGCCTTCAGTCCCTTGCTCGCAGTGGCGGCCGGAAGGGTGGCGGGTGGAGCGGCGGGGGGTGGAAGGGGATGTGACACGGAGACTCCTCATCGAATCAAAGTTATTTGAATCACATTCAAATTTGAATGCCATTCAATACGGGTCTAGACTCGTTGTCAATAGGCATCGGGCCCGGGGGAGGAATGGCAATGGCAGATCTCAGCAAGAGGGAGGTGCGCCGCAGGGAGATTGCGGCAGCAGCACAGGCCGTTGCGGCCCGGGACGGCGCGGAGGCTGCGACACTGCGGGCGATTGCGGCGGAGGCGGGCATGGCCGCCAACGCGGTCCTGTATTACTACGGAAGCCTTGCGGAGATCACCGCTGCGGCCGTCCAGGCCTCATCCGACCGGTTCCTCGCGCGTCTGGCGGAGGCGGCGGACCCCGCCATGAGTCCCACCGTCAGGCTCGCCGCCGTCATCAGCGCAGGCACCACTGCGGGGCTGGACGACGACGCGTCCCGGATACTCTACGAATACTGGACCCATTCGCTCCGGGACCTGGAACACCGACGGATCCAAGCGGAACTCACCCGTACCCAGCAAGCGACGTATGAACGAATCATCGTCGATGGGATGCGGGCCGGTGAGTTCTTTCCGGTCCTGGAACCTGCCAAGATTGCGCGGACTTTGGTGGCCCAGGAGGACGGCCTGGTCATGGATGTACTGGCCGGCACCGCCAGCAGCGAGGACGTGCTTGATCTGGTCGCCAGTCTCGCCTCGGCCCTTCTGGGCCTCGACCGCGACACGCTCCTCGACCACATCGCAAGCCTTACCTTCTCCCATCCCGGCCAATAGCAGCCGGATCGGGTCGCCGGCACAAGCAGTCGAACTTCGTCCCATCGCTGGTGAATGAGACGAAGGCCCCTTCAGTCGCCGCCACGGGCTTCCAGGCATCCACCGCCCCGTCCAAGGATGCATCTAATGCCAATGCGGGTGATCGGCCCGGAATTTGCTGGAGGTGCCGTTCGCGCCCTGCCAATGGGGTTGTCGGGGCTGCACCGTTCACCACCAGCCCGCTCAGCGGCGATCATCTTCTTGTCCATTTACTGGCCCTTGGCGACGGACACAGGTTCACCAACCAGGCGCGGGTTCGGTCCCGCCAACAAGACTCCACCTAGCGTTTGCGGGACAGCGAGGACCGGTCTGGGGCCACGATCCCGGCCGCCCGGCTGCGGGACCGCTCGTGCCGGCCCGGGGTCTTCGCCGGGCGCACGAGTGCCGAACGTGAACTGGCGCATCCTCGACCGCGGCGGCTGGCGCGCCCACGGCCGTTCCGAGCAGGTCTAGGGACGCGGGGATCGGATACGACTACGTCCATTCGCATAGGGCGCCTGATTCGATCCCCCGGAAGACTGGGCCCTACACTAAGGCGGCGGCGGACCGGTCGGTCCTTGGACCTTTGGTAAGCGGTGTTCTCCGTGATGGACATTTGTATAGCACTGCGGGCGCGGGCGTGCGCTTACGGTGGCAACAGATGATTTCCATCGCCTCCCCACCGTAGAAAGAGAAGACTGTGTCTGATATCAACGAACTGCAGGTTGTCCCGCACTTTGTCGGCGGACAGGAGATGCCCTCGTCGGGCGACCGTACGGCCCCGGTGTTTGATCCGGCCCTCGGCAAGGAGACCAAAGTGGTCGGGCTCGGCTCCGCCGCGGACATCGAGGCGGCAATCTCCTCGGCCCACAAGGCATTCCCCGCATGGCGGGACCTGTCCATCACCAGGCGCCAGCAGATCATCTTCCGGTTCCGGGAGCTGCTCAATGAGCGAAAGGGCGAACTGGCCGGGATCATCACCTCGGAGCACGGCAAAGTGGTTTTCGACGCCCTCGGCGAAATCAGCCGCGGCCTGGAAGTCGTCGAGTTGGCCACCGGCTTCCCGCACCTGATCAAGGGCGAGCACTCCGAGAACGTCTCCAGCGGCGTAGATGTCTACTCCACCAAGTCACCGCTGGGCGTCGTGGGCATCATCAGCCCGTTCAACTTCCCGGCCATGGTGCCGCTCTGGTTCTTCCCCATCGCCATCGCGGCAGGCAACACTGTTGTCCTGAAGCCCAGCGAGAAAGACCCGTCCGCTGCCAACTGGCTCGCTGCGCTCTTCACCGAAGCCGGCCTTCCGGACGGTGTCTT
The DNA here is from genome assembly GCF_003097355.1 of Arthrobacter sp. H-02-3. Classification (GTDB taxonomy): domain Bacteria; phylum Actinomycetota; class Actinomycetes; order Actinomycetales; family Micrococcaceae; genus Arthrobacter; species Arthrobacter humicola. The sequence continues at coordinate 29,103 of NZ_PYUI01000014.1, read as the reverse complement.
CAACGTCCTGCACGGCGATAAGGAAGCCGTGGACGGACTGCTGCAGCACCCGGACGTCAAGGCGATCTCCTTCGTCGGTTCCACCCCCATCGCCCAGTACATCTACGAATCCGCGGCCCGCCACGGCAAGCGCGTCCAAGCCCTCGGCGGCGCCAAGAACCACATGCTCGTTCTCCCGGATGCCGATCTCGAGCTCACCGCGGACGCGGCCATCAACGCAGGATTCGGCTCGGCGGGGGAGCGGTGCATGGCCATCAGCGTCATTGTCGCCGTGGAACCGGTGGCGGACCAGCTGATCGAAAAGATCACCTCCCGCATGGCCACGCTCAAGGTCGGTGACGGACGCAGGAACTGCGACATGGGCCCCCTGGTCACCCGGCAACACCGGGACAAGGTCGCCTCCTACATTGACCTTGCCGAGACCGACGGCGCCAAAGTCGTGGTGGACGGCCGGAACATCAAGGTCGACGGCGACGAGAACGGCTTCTGGCTCGGCCCGACGTTGATTGACGACGTGCCGGTGACCTCGCGCGTCTACCAGGAGGAGATCTTCGGGCCGGTCCTGTCCGTGGTCCGCGTCAGCTCCTACGAAGAGGGCCTGGAACTGATCAACTCCGGCGCATTCGGCAACGGAACAGCGATCTTCACCAACGACGGCGGCGCGGCCCGCCGCTTCCAGAATGAAGTCCAGGTGGGCATGGTGGGCATTAACGTGCCCATCCCCGTCCCGGTGGCCTACTACTCCTTCGGAGGGTTCAAGGCCTCCATCTTTGGAAGCGCCAAAGCCTACGGCATCCAGGGCTTCCAGTTCTTCACCCAGGAAAAAGCCATCACGTCCCGCTGGCTCGACCCCAGCCACGGCGGAATCAACCTGGGCTTCCCCCAGAACTGAGTCCCGGCGTCACCGACTGAGGGGCACGCGGCGCGTTCAGCGCTCCGGGTGCCCCTCGTCCATCTCCAGGAACTGGAGCGCCGTGAACAGTTCCAGCCGGTCCCGCAGCCCGTCCAGGTTCAGACCCAGGATGCTGCCCGCAGCCGCAACCCTGTTCCGCAACGTGTGCCGGTGCACGCCCAACTGGCGCGCGGTACGGTCCCAGACACAGTTATTGGCCAGCCACGCAGCAACTGTCGGCAGCAGCTGTGACTGTTCCACGTCGTCGTGCTTCACCAGTGGATCCACGAGCCGGCGTGCCACCGATTCAGCTTCCTCCCGCGGGAGCAGCCCAAGCATGCCGCCACCTGCAATATCCGCGAAGGTGACCACCGCCCGTGACAACTCGGTCGCCCGGACCAGTGCCTTCTCGCCTTCCTTCACGCCCCGCAGCAGGCCATCAAAGGCAGTCTCTGCCGACGTCCCGGCCCTGGCGCCATATCTTCCCAGGACCGCCTCCACCTCCAGCTGGTGCACCGGATTGGCAAGCACGACGACCGTTTCACCCCGCTGTGCGTAGAAAACCGCGCCGCGGTGGTCATCGGAAAGCAGCTCCAGGGCCTCAAACAGGTTCTGTCCCTGCCGCGGCGGCTGGGCCACCGTCACGACTACCGGTTCGCCGGGCAGCTTTCCCCACACCTGCCGTGCCGTCCGCGCGGCCACCTCGGTGTTTCCGGAGAGCATCTGCTCAAACACACCCGATCGCAGGTGCCTGCGCGCCGTGTCCAGTGTCCGCGCCTGCTCCAGCGCGAGGCTGGCCAGCGCGATCACACTGTTGATGATGTCCGTGCGGGCCGGATCCAGCGGCTCGATGGCACCCAGGGCCAGGACCCCCCTGAGACTGTGCCGCCGGCCCAGGGTCTGCAGGGTGACCTGCTGGTCTTCCACCGTCAGCTGGGCCACGGACCTGTTGCCCTGCTCCAGTGCGCGCAGTACGGCTTCCCGGACCGCCGGCATCAGATCCGACGGCACCGGGCGGCTGTTGGGCATCAGGAGGTGGTTTCCCGCAGCATCAAACAGGGCAACCCAGCAATGAAGCTGCCGCTCCAGCTCCGCAAGGATCGACCGCAGCCCGTCCGGGCGCAGCGCCGCCCGGGCGATCGCCCGCTGCGCCTGGAGTGACCACTCGGACCTGGCGTTCTGCTCCTTCGCCAGCCAGTCCGCCACCGTGCGGATAACGGCAATGAACGGCGTGCGGTCCGGCACCTCCAGCAGAGGCAGGCCCTGCTCGCGGCAAGCCGCTACCAGTCCTTCCGGAAGCACTCCATGGATCACCTGGGTGGCAAAGCCCAGGCCACAGATTCCGTGGTCCACCAGGCGCCTGACGTAGCTGCCATATGCGTCGGCGGCCGCTTCGCTGACCGGGAACTGCGTCCCGTCGGTCAGCAGCAACTGTCCCGGGTCAAGAAACGGCGTCGGGTCATCCAGATCCGAGCTGTGCACCCAGGACACAGGCGCGTCCAATGCCGGACTGGCCGGGTCGGGGACCACGAGCCGCAGATTCAGGGCCCGGGTGTGCAGCAGGGCGTTAATGGTGGGCAGCACTTAGGCCACCCCTGCCGGATCGTCGAACCTCATAGCCACGAGTATACAAATGTACAAGGACATGACCGGGTGTTGCGGCGGACTATGAAGGGGAACGCACTACACCGTCCCCGAGAGGAACCATCATGGCCCACAGCCGGACCGCTCTAGCCGCACCTATCACCAACTCGGACGTGATCGCCCTGGACCGGGCGAACGTCTTCCACTCCTGGTCGGCACAGGGCGCCCTCAACCCCCTGGTCATTGCCGGCGGTTCGGGGAGCACTGTCTGGGACCATGACGGCCGGACCTACCTGGATTTCTCCAGCCAGCTGGTCAACACGAACATCGGGCACCAGCACCCCCGCGTGATCGAGGCAATCAAACAGCAGGCCGACGCCCTGGTCACCGTTGCCCCGGCCCACGCCAACCACACCCGCGGGCTGGCCGCTGAGCGGATCCTGGCCCACGCACCGGCAGGCATGAACAAGATCTTCTTCACCAACGGCGGCGCCGACGCCAACGAGAACGCCATCCGCATGGCACGCCTGCACACCGGACGGGACAAGGTGATCTCCCGGTACCGGTCCTACCACGGCAATACGGGAGCCGCGATCGTGGCCACCGGCGACTGGCGGAGGATCCCCAACGAGTACTCCCGCGGCCACGTCCACGTCTTCGGACCCTACCTGTACCGCTCTGAGTTCTGGGCGGAGACGCCGCAACAGGAGTCCGAGCGCGCGCTGCAGCACCTGCGCCGCACGATTGAACTCGAGGGACCGCAGTCCGTGGCGGCAGTGCTCCTGGAAACCATTCCCGGCACCGCCGGCATCCTGCTCCCGCCGCCCGGGTACCTGGAAGGCGTCCGCGCCCTCTGCGACCAGCACGGCATCATGCTGATCCTCGACGAAGTCATGGCAGGGTTCGGCCGCACCGGCGACTGGTTTGCCCTGGACGCCTACAACGTCAAGCCGGACCTGATCACCTTCGCCAAGGGCGTCAACTCAGGCTACGTCCCCGTCGGCGGTGTCATCATCTCCGAGGATATATCTGCCACGTTCGATGAGCGGGTGTTCCCCGGAGGACTGACCTACTCCGGCCACCCCCTCGCGGCCGCCTCCATCGTCGCCTCCATCGACGCCTTCGAAGAGGACAACATCGTGGAAAACGCCGCACACATCGGCCGCGACCACCTCACGCCAGGCCTGGCCGCCCTCGCCGCCCGCCACCCGGTCATCGGAGAAGTCCGCGGACGCGGCGTCTTCTGGGCCCTCGAGCTCGTCCAGGACCAGCAGACCCGCCAGCCCGTCACCCCCGCCTACATGGGGCGCGTCAAAGCTGAACTCCTGAACCGCGGGCTCCTGCCCTTCATCGCCGACAACCGCATCCACGTCGTCCCGCCGGCAGTCGTCACACCCGAGGAAGTCCGGAGGGCCCTGGACATCTACGACGAAGCACTCTCCGCAGTGAACTAGCCCCACAAACCGAGAAAGTGCAACGCCGGCCGGTCGCCTTAGGCGACGACCGGCCGGCGTCGTGGTTGCTTCCGGGCCGGGACGGTCAGTTACGACGAGCCGGGGGAAGCTCGGCAGCCGTGGCCATCACAAACGATTCGAGGATCCCAGTGCATGCTACGACGGCGTCCGCCTTGCCGACGCGGTCGAACATATTCGCGATGGTCGCTGAACTTGCCAGATCCACCTCGACTTCTCCGGACCGGGGGGCGGGAGAACCTCGTGGCGCCCTTCCAGCGCGCTGGCAGCGGCCGTTCCCGGAAGCCCGCTCGCTCCGATGACCAATATCCTCATACTGTTTTGTCGTCTCCGCTCAGCAGCGCAATCAGTTCCTCGGCGCTGTCCATGGTGTGCGTCGTGAAGGCCGCTTCTATGGCCGCCATATCGCCGGTTCGCAAGGTGGCGACGAGTTGTGCATGCACTTCATGTGCGCGGACCGGATCCGCGCGCGTGGCCTTGTCCTCGGCCAGGGCAATGGTCAAGTGCGCTTCAGTGACCGGCCACAGTCGAGGCAGCAAAGCATTCTCCGACGCTTCCCAGAAGCTGCGGTGGAAAGCAATGTGCGAATGCCGCCGGGGAATGGCCGACGACGTGGCGGAACGGTGGGACGCCGTGGTGCCTATGGAGCGTTTGGTGCCAGGTCCGCGTGGCCGGCCAAAGCACCCGCGACCGACCCGACGGCGTCCTTGCTCCGATGAGAACCGTTTCGTCAACCAGTCACGGAGTTTGGATGGTTTGATTAGTCCGTGCTCCGTCTAAAACGCCTTATGGTTTTCAGCCTGTTCGCGGTTTGCGTCATCACCGCGTTCTCGTTCTGGGCAACTCGGCAGGCCGGCGCAGACGTCCGCGGCGCCCTCTCTCCACCGCCGCGCGCGGGGGCGAAACTCGAAATGTTCTCCGCCGGCATCACCACCGCAGTGAACGTAACCCGGAGCCCGGATGCCCAGTGGCTCATCCGGGCTGCCGCGCAGACCGGGATCCCTGCCCGCGCGCTCCGGGCCTACGTTGCTGCGGCAGCCACGGCCAACGATTCCGCTCCGATGTGCGGGATCGGTTGGAACACCGTGGCAGCTGTCGGCTTTGTCGAATCCGCGCACGGAACCTACGGCGGCGGCAGCCTTAACACCGCAGGGCAGGCGAGCGGCCCAATTGTGGGCCCGAGCCTCAATGGTGCCGGATTCGCCACCATCGCCGATACGGATGCGGGTGCCCTGGACGGCGACGCCCGCTGGGACCACGCCGTCGGACCCATGCAGTTCATTCCCTCCACCTGGCATCTTGTAGGGCGGGACGGGAACGGGGACGGAAAAGCCGACCCGTTCAATATTGACGACGCCGCCCTCAGCGCGGCGACCTATCTGTGCGGCCACGGACGTGACCTCACAACCGCGCAAGGGTGGACGGACGCCATCTACTCCTACAACCAGTCCGATCCCTACATTCGCCAGGTGCGGGCCCAAGCCACTGCATACGCCGCGAAGACGGGCACCGCCGAATGAGTCCACGGGCTGAAGGCCCATGGCGGTGAATGCCAGGGGCGGGCGAATCCAGGTGTTTCAAGCGGCTGGCGAGTTTGGCCCTGTCTTCCACACCCAGATTCCTCTGGCGCGTCATCGGACGGGCGACCGGGCGCAACTGGTCTGAAGCGAAGGCGCCGGTCGCCGTCGTCGAGGATTCCCGGCGTCGGACGAGCTCGGTGCGCGCCAACGGGGCTGGGTGGATATTGGACCGCCAGGCGACAGGCACATGATATCGCGGCACTCGATGGCTTTGGCATGGTCGCGACCCCTTTCACCGTTCTTCCGTTCTGCTGCTGATTACTCGGCGATGTCCTGCGCCCACAGCTCAGGGTGTTCATCCTGGAAGGCGCGCATCATCTCGACGCATCGGGTATCGTTCAACACCACCACTTCGACGCCACGTGAGCGCAGGAGATCGAATTCGCCGGGGAACGTCTCGGCCTCGCCCACCACCACGCGCGGAATCTTGAACTGGATGATGGTCCCGGTACACATCGCACACGGTGCCAGAGTGGTGTAGAGGGTCGTGTCCCGGTAGCTCTTCTGGCGTCCGGCAGCCCGCAGCGCAGACATCTCGCCGTGGGCGATTGGATCACCATGCTGGACACGCTCGTTGTGGCCGCTGGCAACCACTTCCCCGCCGCGGGCCAAGGCAGCGCCGATCGGGATGCCGCCCTCTCGGAGACTCTTTTGTGCTGCCTCGTAGGCAGCTTCGAAAGCCGGGTCTGTGTTGGTTCTGTGAGTTTCGTTCATGGGTGCAGTCTAAATTGGCGTGCGTTCTAATTGTCGGTGGGCGCTCGTAGCGTGGCATCGAGGTTCAACCGCAGCAGCTAGTGGACCCTCCGCCTGCTGGGATGTGGGGTCATCCGGGTCTCCTTTCTGGCGTGGTCTGGTGTGCGTGATTGGTCTTGTACCTATTCATGCCGTGGGGTTGTGGTGTTGACATGACGTGCAGGAAATCTCCTTGAAGATGTTTCGCCCGGTTCGCCCTCTCAGTTGCTTTGGGGGAGCGGGCGGCGGACGTTTGTCCGGCCAAGAGGGGGTGTACAGGGTCCACACCCTTGTCCGTGTGATTCCGTGGCTCATCCGCGACCCTCGCGTTGCCTACTTCTGCTGACACGAGTTCATGCGCCCATGCAGTCTGTGTGACATGCCTCTCCGAAGAATCCGGCGGGACATCCGCATGTAGTGTGTCAGGACTGTTCGCGGCACTCATGAGAACCAGGGCAGCCGTGTTGTCCACACCGATTCGCAGTGTTGCGGCAGCTGACCTTGAGCGCTGCAGTGGATCGCCTTGCGGCGGCGAGCGGATCCGGCCAGGCGACATTGCTGACAGTGTCGCCCGTATCCTTAATAGATGAGTGACATCGCGCATTCAACCGTCACATTTGATGGCCGCTTCGCCCGGGAGTTCAGGGAGATGGCCATTCCGTGGCGCGCGCAGGAGGCTCCCGACCCGCACCTTCTGGTGCTCAACGAGCACCTTGCCACCGAGCTAGGTCTCGATCCGGCCTTTCTCAGGAGCCCTGAGGGTCTGCGTCTGCTGATCGGCAACGCCATCCCTGGGGAGTCCAGCCCGGTGGCACAGGCCTACGCCGGCCACCAGTTTGGCTGGTACGCACCCCGTCTCGGCGACGGGCGCGCACTGCTGCTCGGCGAGATCGGGCACGCGGACGGGCAGCTCCGCGACATCCATCTCAAGGGATCAGGACGCACGCCGTTTGCGCGAAACGGCGACGGCCAGGCAGCGGTCGGTCCTATGCTGCGCGAATACATCGTGAGCGAGTCAATGCACGCGCTGAACATCCCCACCACGCGATCCCTCGCCGTCGTCGCGACGGGGCGTTCGGTGCAGCGCGAGACGCTCCTGCCAGGCGCCGTTCTTACTCGGGTTGCCAGCAGCCACCTGCGTGTGGGGAGCTTCCAGTACGCCCGGGCCACGGGCGACGTAGGACTCCTTCGCCGCCTCGCCGAATACGCACTAACCCGTCATTACCGGGTCGCCGCGGACGCCGAGAACCGTTATCTCGCACTATTCCAGGCGGTCATATCAGCCCAGGCTTCACTGGTGGCCCGGTGGATGCTCGTAGGGTTCGTTCACGGGGTCATGAACACCGACAACATGACGATCTCGGGCGAAACCCTCGACTTCGGGCCGTGTGCCTTCATGGAAGGGTTCGACCCCGCCGCCGTCTACAGTTCGATCGACGAGACCGGACGGTATGCCTACCGCAATCAGCCGGTGGTGGCGGAGTGGAACCTTGCCCGGCTCGCAGAGTCTCTCCTGCCTCTGCTCCACGATGACCAGGAGCAGGCGGTGGAGCTCGCGATGGAAGCACTTAGGGGGTTCCGCCGGCAGTACAGTGAAGCCTGGTCGGCAGGAATGAAGGCCAAGCTGGGGTTCCGTGAAGGGCTCGACGATGAGGTGACCTCGCCTCTTGTGGACGAACTGGTGGCTCTGGTTCAGGAGTCAAGGGCGGACTACACAACGTTTTTCCGTCATCTCGGCCAAGCCGCCCGCGGCCAGGCCGAACCTGCACGCGGCCAGCTTCTGAACCCGGCAGGGTTCGATGCCTGGGCGAGGCGCTGGCGTGCCTTCGCGCCGGACGCTGACGCCATGGACCGGGTCAACCCCGTCTACATCCCGCGGAACCACCTGGTGGAGGAGGCCCTGGCTGCCGCTACCGGCGGGAATACGGGTCCGTTGGAACGGTTGATGGACGCAGTAGCCTCACCCTTTGACGAGCGGCCTGGTCTCGAGCACTACGCCGCCGCCGCCCCGGAAAGCTTCGGCCCTTACCGGACGTTCTGCGGAACCTGAACCGCTGAAGCAGGATGCGGCACGACCCCTGCAGCTGGGTCCGCAGGCACAATCTACGACAGAACGCTTTCTTCCAACACCGGGGAGCTCATCATGGACACCGAATTCGCTGAGGTCATCGATCATGACGTCACCACCATCACCTGCGTATGCGGCAATACCGTCAGCAACCAGGGATTGATTCAGGCCAACTCACAAGGCATTCCCGTTCACAACGACGCAAACACTCCCGTGCCCGCGGGGCTGGCTGCATGGCCTGAGGACGAGGATATCTACACCCTGTGTCCCTCATGCGGCCGCGTTTACCACGACGCTGTTATCGAAGAGACAGGGACCGCGCCCGTTGCTCTGCGAGTCGAAGTCACGGCCGGACCGATTGCAGAGGCAATCCGTGTCCACTGGGACCTCAACACGTAGCCCTGTGACCGTATCCAGGATCAGTAACGGTGTGCCGGGGACCGCCGGGTGAACCTAGAGACCACGGCCTCCTAGGATCTGTCCGCATTCACGATTCCGGCTGGCGGCCACGGCAAAGATCCCGGTCCGCTGCGGGATACGGTTGATCGCCACTTCTGCGAGAGTCCTGAACCCGGCAGACTCGTCGTCCTTGGGCGAGCGTTTGTTGATCGGCTTGGGTAACTTGGCTCCGGGCAATGTGTGCCTTGGAAGCCTACGGAAGGCGTTCCCGGAGGCCGGAATCAGCCACGGGTGAAGGTGCCCAGTCCGGTCGGATCGTAGAAGTCGAGCCTCACGCTCGACGCCGTGCCGCCGGCACCGGGCGCCGCACCTGCGGCAGAGGCGAAGATTGCCCCTGCGAGGCCGTTGGCGTTCTCCCCGATGGATTCAAAGCTGAAGGTATCGCCGTCGAAGTGGTTGAGGGGGAACCTGGTGGTGCTGCCAGCGGGGCCGAGCTCCATGAACAACCCGCCGTTCTCCACCGCGACGCTGAGCGGGCCGTAGTAGGGGTTCGCATATCTGCCTATGTAGAAGTCGCTGCCCCGCGCCGGTTTGGCCTGTGCGGGCGCCTGGGAGTAGTCGACTTTTGGCTTGTCCGCCTCGTCGATCTTCTGGAAGACGCCCGCGGTGAATCCGAACCAGTCAACTGTCGCGGCGCCGTTCTGGGCGGTGTCCAGGAATGCGGCGCAGATGGCTTCCGGAATGCCCTGCGGACGGCCGTTCGTCAGGGCCAAGATGCCCAGCTGCTCGCCCGGCAGCATGGAGACGGCAGTCGCGGCACCGAGGTTGAAGGCTCCTGAGTGCCCGAGTTGGAGCCGGGCGTGATCGTCGTAGGAGACGTTCCAGCCCAGGCCGTAGAAGCGGGTGCGGGCGGCCGGTGTCGCGGGAAGGCCCGACACCGCGTGCGGGACATGCGTGACGCCAAGCTCGTCAGGGTCTACAACGTCCTTGCCTTCAAAACTGCCGTTGGCGAGCTGCAGGCGGATCCAGCGGGCCAGGTCATTCACGGAGGAGCTGGCGCCGCCGGCGGGTGCTTCGGCGTCGGCGTCCCGGCTGTATTTGGCGACCCAGGTCTTGTTGCCGGCGGGCACATGGATGAGAGCCCTGTTAGTCGCTTTTTGGTAGTCGGCATGGCGGTAGCTGGTGGAGGTCATGCCAAGGGGTTTGAACAACACGTCTTCGGCGAGGTCTGCCCATGGCATTTTCATGGCATCGGCAGCGGCCTTGGCGCCGGAGGTGTAGCCGAAGTTGCTGTAGTTGTAGCTTGACCTGAATGTCTCGAGCGGTTGCTGGTTGAGGTGGCTGAGAATGTAGGACTGGTCGAATGCGAGGTCTTCCAGCAGATCACCCGCTCCCGTCCGCAGTCCGCTTTGATGGGACAAGAGGTCCGCCATCGTGGCGTTTGCCGTAACGAAAGGGTCTTTGAGGGCGAACCCCGGACTGTGCATGATCACCGGGTCAGTCCAGGAGATGGCCTTGCGGCCCACGGCTACGGCCGCCACCGTGGAAGCCAGCGGTTTGGACACCGAGGCCAGTTGAAAGACCGTGTCCGCGTCGACTGTCTCGGGCTTGCCCGACTCCCGCACGCCGAAGCCCTTGGCGTACAGCACCTGGTCCCGGTAGACCACTGCCACCGCGATTCCGGGGACTCCGGTGCTGTCCATGGCCCCTTGGACTATCCCGTCAAGCTTGGCAACGGCGTCATTGACCTTCTGTTGGTCCAGGAGCGGTTTGACTTGTGGTTCCGGTGCCGGCAGGAGCGAGGCCGACGGCGTGCCGGAGGCGCCAGATTGACTGGCTCTTTGGTCGGTGCAGGCGGCCAGCAGCGGCATCCCTGCCATGCCCGCAGCTCCGACGCCGACTGCCTTCAACAGCGAGCGGCGGTCAGCTGGCACCGAGCTGATCGGCAGCACGAATGAATTCCTGTGGTTCATGGACATACCCCCAACACGTCTGGAACGCCGAGCTGACGCCTTCTCCCCATGATGGACCCAAGCCGCCGTTCGAGACGAGTATTTCGGCTGATGGATCCGCGGGGCGGCCGGGCCGCCAAGTCCGAGAAGATCGCCACCACCACACTGTTTCCTGGCCAGCGACGACTCCTCCTCCTCAAGAAAAAGGAACAGGCCCAAGGCTTCCTCAAGCACTTCCACTAATCATCCAAGGCAGCACATCTCAGCCGTCCGCAACCGCCACAACGGCCAGGGGCAGGCGCTCCAAGCACTCGTGCAGACGGCGGTTCAGGTCATATGGTCGAAGTCTCCTCGCGCCCAAGCAGCGTGCCGTTGGGCTGAATCGTGAAGAATGGCCTTTGCGCCGGAGGCGATTACATTGTTGAAGTTGCCGTAGATCCGGTCGAACGTGAGCTCTCCCAGCTGCGCGGCGATTCGCAAAGCCACCGCGCCGGATAGCGGAAAATGATTCGGGTAGCTGCGCATGAAGGCGATGGAGCGGCGGTCCGGGTTCGGATACACGCTGTCACCGGTCAGCAGAACTCCTCTGCCGCCGGCCCCTGCGGCCCAGTTCACCACCGCGCTGCCCGGGAAGTGTCCGCCGGTCTGGTGCAGTGTCAACCCTTCGGCGATAGCTTGACTGCCGGACCAGCATTCGATGACCGGATCATCGCGTCCCAGCCATCCCCGGTCCGCGTCCACCACAAGTACGGGGACGCCACCGAGCCGATGCGACCATTCGACCTGCACACCAAACATGTGTGGATGGCTAGCGGCGATCGCCAGGACCGGGCCCCGCTCGAGGACTGCCTGCACAGCGCTGTCATCGACATATCCGACCGGATCCCACAGCAGCGAACCCTCGTGTGTCACCACAAGCTGGGCGGTCTGGCCGATCCCGACTTTGGGCTCCGTCGTGATCCCGGTCAGTCCCGGCTCGTTCTCCTTCAACACTGTCTGCTGGCCCTCCTGCGCCAGGCCGTCCAGCGTGAGCCATTTTTGGCCGTCCTCGGGCACGTACTGCCGCTCATCGGCGCAAATCGGGCAGACCCCCGGGGTAGGTTCGTCGCGTTCGACGGCGCAGGTTGCACAGATCAGCATGGTTGGTCCCTTCTACGCGTCTTCTGTCCTGCTTTCCGCCTTTTCACCTTCGGCCGCAGGCTGGCGTGCCCAGACTATGGCACGCGAAAGTCTCCTAGGAAGAGAGATCAGGACCTCATTCCGTCTCATCCAGGTTGTGGGCGGGGAAGTGTGAACAACGTACACACTTTGAGCTCCGGACGTGGTCGTACTGGAGTTGGATCGGACCGAATTCCGCGTGTTTCCGGGGGAGTCCAGTGTTTGCAGGGGAGGAAATGCAGTTTCGAGTCCCACCTCGGGCACAGCACTCCTCGTCCGAGGGGCTTTTGCTTTAAAGTGTGGACATTGCCCCTTCCACCCTGCGCGGAGGAACCCGCGTTCCTACTTGGATCCTCGTACCGCACGGCGAATGCGGCGACAGGAACAGCCGCCTAACCGGGGACTACGGGGGCCGAACCTTCAAGCGTCGGGGCCGAGGTTGATCCCGCGCGGGGGCAGCTAGGCCCCGGCTTCATTCGGCGTCGGGCACGTCATCCCCTGACGCCTGCGCTGACTTGAGCTTCCGGCGTCTGCGCCGGCGCCAGAAGATCACCAGGCCAAGTACGACGATGGGGACCAGCACCCAGCCGCCGATGTCGAGAGCGTCACCGATGGCATGGGCCAGCGCCCCGGCCAGATAGGCGAGAACGCTGAGGCTCGCGACCCACGCAATGGACCCCGTGATGTTCCACAGCAGGAACTTGGGCCACGGCATCTTGGCAGCCCCCGCGGCAATGGCACCCCAGAGCCGGACGACAATGACCCAGCGGCCGAAGAACAAAGCTGTTCCGCCGTGCCGATCGAAGAACGACTCCAGCTGGACGATGCGATTCTCGTCGGCGTGGAAGCGCCGTGCAAGTCGCAGCATCAACGGACGGCCTCCCACCCGCCCAAGTACGTAGCCAATAGTGCTCCCGAGCATGGCGCCCAGGCTGCCGACCGCGATAACGGCAGCAAGGTTCAGATCGCCGTGGCGCGCCGAGGCGTAGGCACCAAGCAGTACGGCCACGGCGGGAAGCGGTACACCGGCGCACTGGGCCAGCACAATCACGAAGACGCCGAAGTAGTACGCCCATTCGTCCGCAATCCCTGCTTCCGCGGCGACGAAGCCTGCCGAGCCGAGTGCCACGAAGCGGAGGGCGGCTAATCCGGTCATCGCTCACACCTCACTTCGCTGCTCCGCCACGGTTCATAATGACGGTCCCCGCGCCGCCTGAGTTTGTTCCACGGTCATAACCCCCGCGACGACACCGGGATGGCCCTTGTATACGCTTGTGGCCCGCGCCGCGTCAAGACCACGCTGCGGTCCCGGCCCGGCCCGGCGGCGGCACAGCGCCCCCTGACCTCACCGTGCAACAGATTTAGAAGGATCAACGCGTCAATGAGGCATTTCGGGAGCCAGTGAGCTCGGCGAGTAGGCCGTCCGCGCCGCCTCAGCGCTCAGCTGTGTGAGTGAGACATCCGATGATCCCCGCACATGCTGTTCGGCGCTTTGCGGGACACCGCTTGAAAAGCGCGCCGCGGCCAGGTCAGGTGCCCACCTGGCAGGCAGCCCGGTTCGCCGGATAAAACCGGGCCGGGTATTCCTGCGCCGGCCTCAAGTCCGACCATGAGCCAAGGCATTGCGGCCCTGATGCCTGCCAGAGGGTTCTTCGCTGAACCAGTGACTTAGGGCCCTGCCGGTGCGAGCCTGTCGGGGCAAGAGTTGGACCTACCCGACGACCGGTGTGCGTACGGCGCCGGTCTGGGCGCGACAGGCCGCTTGCAGTCGGGGGGAGGTGGTTCTGTCTGAGACCGTCCGGAGACAGCATCCAGTAGGAAGCGGGGTGGCCGCTACGCCGGCCAGACCCAAGTGGAGGGCACACCATGGCAGAGCACAACTACATCTTGTTCGTTTCGTCGTACGCCGACACGGGCTCGGCGGCAGACGATTTCAAGGCGATCAAGAGCATGGACGACGCGGCTGTGGCGGCTGCGGTCGTACTGTCGCGTGACGCCTCGGGCAAGACCGAGGTCAAGGAGCATGGGGGCGGACTAGTCGCCGGCGGCACCAAGGCCGGCGCCATCGGCGGGCTGGTGGTCGGACTGTTCGCTCCGCCACTTCTGCTGTCCGGCGTGATCGGTGCTGGGATCGGCGCAGGTGTTGGCGCCATCGCGAAGCGTCACGAGGAGAAGTCCATCGGCGTCAACGCGGACGAGTGGCTGCCGCCGGGCTCCTCGGCGATCGTTGCCGTCGTCGACGACCTCTACCTCGACCGCGTCGACAAGGCGGTCGACAAGGCCACCAAGAAGGTCAGCAAAGCCATCGAAACTGGTGACTACGACGCCGTGGTCAAGGCCGTGAACGAGGGCGACGAGAAGATCATCGAAGCCGCTTCGTCCTGATCGGCCGACGCAACCACCCGTGAGCGGGCCGCTCAATATCGACGATCACCTACCGCGTGGGCGCCGGAGCATCGAACCGGGGGACGTCGAAATCCACCCTCGACATCATCATCCTGGTCCTCCCGCTGGCCGTAGCGGTGCGTAAGTACGAGACACCAACGCCGTCCACGCCCCTAAATGGATGGGCAGGCTTGAAGAGGTCCAACCGGAAGACTCGTTCCGGCTCGGTTTCCTGCTCGGTTTCCTGCTCTTGGGGGTGTTCCCGTCGGACATCCTCACCTCGATCGCCGTCGGCGGTTCGGCATCGGCCCACCAAGTTTGGTGGTGGGCGGTGATGTCTTTCGTGCTGACGCCCCTGCTGGTCGTCGCACTGTTCATCGCCCTCGCCATGAGCAACCTCGTTTCAAGTTAGGACTCCTCCACGCCGACGCTTCCGATGCCACACACGGCAGGGCGATGACGGGACACGGGTCCGACCGTACGTGGCGATGAACAAGGTGACCGGCCCTGACACGTCTTGGGAGCGCTGATCAGCTGCGGCCGTATTGGACGATCCTCGCGGCCACGAGAGACGCGCGAACCCGAAGCCGTGAATGCTCATGTCACCATCAGCGTAAAGACCAAATTGCTTCCCGATGCCGTGTCGTATGAGCCTCGGATCGTACTAGGCTCCACTTTGTGATCTCGAGCCCTGTCCCCAGACTGTCGGCGGCCGCCCGACGGCGCGTCCGGGTGGGGGCCGTGGCGGGCATGGCGGGCGCCGTTCTATTTGTATCCGTCTTCACCGTTTACGGGTGGCTGTACCCCGGCTACTCCTGGACGGGTATGTTCGTCAGCGAGCTGTCTCTTGGCTCCTATGGGTGGGTCCAGGTCCTCAACTTCGTGCTGACGGGCGCCTTGGTGTTGATGTTCGGCCGCGGTCTGGCCGCATATTTCAGCGCCGGCGCGGCTTCCCTTGCCGGGCCGTTTCTTGTGCAGGGCATCGGCGTCAGCCTGATTGCCTCGGGGCCGTTCGTCACCGACCCGTCGGCGATGTTCGGCCAAACCAGTCCGCATGGCATGGTGCACGGTATCTTCGGCGCCATCGTCTTCACGTTCGCGCCGTTCAGTTGCTTCGTTTTCTACCGGCGCTTCCGCAGGGACCCGGCCTGGCGCCCCATGGCGGGGTGGACACTTCTCAGCGGCGTGGTCCTTACTCTCGGGATCGTTCTGCTCAAGATCAGCCAGCAGCCCGGGAACGGCCTGTTCGAATGGAAAGGTCTCGTGCAGCGGGTCATTCTGGTCACGTTCATGGCCTGGATCTTCGCGATCGGATTCCGGCTGCGCCGCCTCTGCCGCTTGCGGGAGCACAGCCCATTAACGAGGGCGTAGGTCTGGGCTCGAGGACGCGGCGGAGCACACAGTGGCCCCGCGGCCCCGTTTATACCGGGCCGGTCGGACCTGCCACGGCCGGCCCGAAGGGTTTGGTCTAGCGACAGCCGAAGGTTTCGAGGCCGCGCGGCAGGGGAGCAGGGCCACCCTCCGGCCCTACCGGGATGACGCGGTACGGCCTATCGTGGTCCTCACACAGCCCGAGGGAAAGGAACGACGATGTTCACCCTGCAGATTAGCTATCCGGTCCGGGACTACGAGGCATGGAAGAAAGTCTTCGACACCGATCCCGCAGGCCGCGCCGCCTCGGGCGCCCGGTCTATCCGGGTGTTCCGGGACACGGAGGACCAGAACAGCGTGGCCGTGCTCCTCGACTTCGACACCAAGGACGCCGCGACCGGCTTTCTGGAAACGTTGCGCAGCCAGGTGTGGGACAAACCCGAGGTGATAGGGCAACTGATGACGGCAGCGCCGACGGCCAGGATTCTGGAAGAGGTGGCCCGCGAGGGCCAGGGCGCGGGCTGACCGCTGAGGGGCTTAGTCGGTCGTCTTTAGCAGTGTTTCGCTGCGTACTGTTGTGGCTCAGCTGGGGAGCAGGTTGAGTGCGTCGTGGCCCGTGGTGCACGCTTGAGCGCTATTTGCAGAGTCCCTTCATCCGTGCCTGCCCTCATTGCAGGAACTGGATTTGCTCAGAGGCCGCGGAGGAATGCCGACCGGCGGCCATACAGGGTGAGCAGGAGGGCTGCGATCCCGAGGGCGATCATGACTACCGGTAGCGCCAGCCCGTCGAATGGCGTCAGGAGGAGTGCGCCGAGGATGCCGGCGCCGAAGATTGCCAGATTGAAGGCGACCGGGAGGAACGCGTTGGCGACGTCGGCGTTTTCGCCTCCCGCGGTGGTCAGCGGGCCCTGCAGCTGGGCTGACGCGCCGCCGAAGGCGACGCCCCAGAGGGCGGCGGCGATCACAATGGCCAGGGCCGATGCGTGCCCCATGAGCAGGATGACTCCGGATGCGACGAACGCGGTGACGCTCAGGTGCAGGAGGGGCCGGGGGCGGCGGTCCAGCAGCGCTCCGGTGATGGCCACGCCGATGACCGATGCGATGCCGTAGATCAGTAGGACGAGGTCGGCGGAGAGGCCGGTTTCTGTGGCGCGGAGGTAGGGGGCAACGTAGGTGTAGATGGTGCTGTGGGCGAGCATCCAGACGACGATGACGGTGAGGATGAGAGCGACTCCGGGGATCCGGAACACGCGCCCCAGGGGAAGCCGCAACGTGGCCGGTTGCCCGGGGGCATCAGGGACGAATGCGATGATCAGTGCGCCGACGACGAGTGCGAGGACGGAGAGCGCGCCGAAGGACCATCTCCAGTCGAAGGTCGTTCCGATCCAGGCGCCGAGGGGGGTGCCGAAAGCGAACCCGAGGGGAGCGCCCGTGGAAACGATGGCCAGGGACAGCCCGGCGTTTTGGGGCGGGCTGATGCGGCGGCCGTAGGCAGCGAGCATTCCCCAAATGGTTCCCGAGAACGCGCCGGCGAGGAATCGTGAGACGAGAGACAGTGTCGCCTCAGGAGAGAACGTGGTGAGCGTGTTGGCCATCAGGAGTCCAGCGATACTCGCGAGCAGCAGCGGCTTTCGTCGCATGCCGCGGGTGAGGGTGATCGCGGGAATGGTGGCGAGGACCGTCCCGAGGGCGTAGGCGCTGACGAGCAGACCGACAGTTCCTTCGCTTGTGTGGAGGCCTGCTGCGATGACGGGGAGCAGGCCGGCTGGCATGGTTTCGGTAGCGACGAGGATGAACCCCATTGCGGCCAGGACGACGAGAGCGACCAAAGGCAGTTTTTGCTGTTCCCTGACTTCTGGCGCAGGTGTTCGTGTGGGGACGGTTGTCATGTGGCTCCTTTCGTGCGGGGCGGTGATGCCGGGGATCGGGCTTGGAGATCGGACGCGGCGGGAGGTCGATCCCACGGATCAGACTGTGAGCAGCACTGTGGTGGCGCGGCGCTCGTCCATGGCTTTGTAGCCGTATCCGCCGGTCATCTCCTTGATATTTGCGGCTCTCTTGTCGCCCCGTTCTTCGACGATGTCGGTTGCGCCGAACTCACGGGCCAGCGCCTGGCGCTCCGGGTGCCGGCTGAAAGCGATGACGCGCTTGGCGCCGAGCTGCTTGGCGGCGAGGATCGCCGAGAGTCCGACGGCGCCGTACATGACAACACCACGCATAATTTGCTCTCCTGTTCATCGGGTCCAACCAGTCCAACTTTCTTTCCGTGCGCGGGGGAGTCTCTGTTGAGGGGTGTACCGAGAGGGAACCCCTCGTTCCTCCCTGCCGATTTACCCTTGAACCATGGATAACCGGGCTGAAGTGCGAGAGTTCCTGATGTCGCGGCGCGCACGACTCACACCGGAAGACGCCGGCATTGCCGCAGGGTCGAATCGTCGGGTGGCCGGGCTGAGGCGCAGCGAAGTCGCGCTACTCGCCGACGTCAGCGTGGAGTACTACGCGAAGCTCGAGCGCGGTTCCATCGCGGGCGCGTCCGCGTCCGTGCTCGAATCCGTCGCCCGCGCCCTTCGTCTCGATGAAACCGAGCGGGCGCACTTGTTCGACCTGGCCCGGGCGGCAGATGGCATCCCGACCTCCGGGAGGCTCCGCAAACGCGCCACCGCCCAAGCCGGGGCCCGCTTGAGCCTGCAGTGGGCGCTGGAAGCGATCACCGAGGGTGTCGCATTCGTCCGCGACCCGTACCAGAACCTGCTTGCGACAAACGCCTTGGGGCGCGCCTTCTACTCGCCGGTGATCGGAGACAGTGGCCGCACCCCGAACCTCGCGCGGTTTCAGTTCCTGGACCCGGCTTCGCGCGACTTCTACCCCGACTGGGAGCTGTTTGGCGAGATGTGCGTGGGCATCATGCGTGCCGAAGCGGGCCGGGACCCTCACGACCGCACAATGCAGGACCTTGTCGGAGAGCTCTCGACACGAAGCGAGACCTTCCGTGCACTATGGGGCGCGCACAACGTACGCACCCATGGCTCCGGAACAAAACGCTTCCATCACCCCGTGGCCGGGGAACTTACCCTGGCGTACGAGGAACTCGCGATCACCGCCGAGCCAGGCCTCGTGCTTATGGTTTACACCGCAGAGCCAGGCTCCCCTTCAGCGGAACGTCTCCGCCTCCTCGCAAGCTGGGGAGCGAGCGAGCACACACCCACTGAAAGGCACCGAACCACGAGCTGACAAAAGTTTCACCCGCTCTGGCTCCTGAAAGCGTAAGGATTTTCCCTTCTCAAGCTATTTGTGAGCAGCCCTTCGGCCAGACGCTCATGAACTCGTTCCCGGAATTCGCTCCAAACATTTCCGGGATTTCACCCGCAGCGGGTGAGGTCTATGCCGGGCTTAACGCCAACAATAGTCATACCCTCCACGGGTAGGGCTGAGGGCCAGGCCGTCCCGGAAACGAGACCGCATCTTTGAGAGCAGGTAACACAAATGAGTTTCTGGGAAAACTCGTGGGATATTTTCTGGTGGTTCTTCGCTGCGTCCGTATTCTTTGCCTACTTGTTTTGTGTATTTGCGATCATCGGTGACCTTTTTCGCGATCAGTTTGAAAGAATCAAAAGCCGGGTGCTGGTTTGACGGCCTTCGCGGCATCGAAGTAGGCAGCCGTGCGCGGATTCTTCCAGGACGCTGAAACGTTTGCGTTGCTCCTGCTCGCGGCCCACATATTGCTCGTGACCGTCGCAGCTGTCCTCGTGTCGATGAATCGCCGTCCGTCCTCTGCAATTGCCTGGGTGCTCGCCATAATTTTCATACCGGTCCTTGGTGCCGTCGCGTATTTCTTTGTGGGCTACTCGAAACTGCCCAAGGCGCGCCGGGACAAACAGCGCGAAGTCAACGCTCTGGTCCTGGCGCGGACTGAAGGCAGCCCGCTGATTAGCCGCGGCCTTGACTGGCCGGAGTGGCTACATTCGGCGGTAGTGTTGAACAGCAACCTTGGGGCGCTCCCTATGGTCGCGGGCAACAGTGCGACCCTGTTGGGCGACTACAACGGCACTTTCGATGCCATGATCGCTGAGATCGATTCGGCCACCAGTTATGTGCACGTGGAGTTTTACATCCTGGTGTTGGACGCAACGACGGCGCCGTATTTTCAAGCGTTGGCCCGAGCAAGATCACGCGGCGTTGACGTCCGGGTTCTGTCCGATCATCTGGCTGGCCTCAAGTTCCCCGGCCGGAAAGAAACCTTGGACTTCCTCCAGAAGATAGGGGCGGAATATCGCCCCATGCTGCCGGTGCGGCCGTGGCGCGGCGAATGGCAGAGGCCGGACCTGCGCAATCACCGGAAGATCTTCGTCGTCGATGGCCGCGTGGGGTTCACTGGGTCCCAGAACGTCATCGACGCGAGCTACGACACGAAGGGCAACCTGAAGCGCGGGCTCCAGTGGCACGAGCTGATGATGCGCGTCGAGGGACCTGTGGTCCGGGAGCTGGATGCGGTCTTCGCAACGGACTGGTACAGCGAAACGGGTGTGATACTGCCACTGGATTCGAGCCCCCTAGGAGTCAGCCAACGTTCCGCGCTCGTTGACGCACAGGTCCTGCCCAGTGGTCCCAGCTTCGACAACGACAACAATTTGAAGCTCTACGCGACACTAATCCACAAAGCTGAGCGTCGCGTCAGCATCACCAGTCCATACTTTGTCCCGGACGAATCCATCCTGATGGCTATTGTCACGGCAGCCGCGCGGGGGCTAAGCGTCGAGCTCTTTGTTTCCGAGGTCGGGGACCAGAGCATGGTTTATCACGCGCAGCGTTCCTACTACGAAGCACTGCTCCGCGCCGGCGTCAGGATTTACCTTTACCGGGCGCCAAAGGTACTGCACTCTAAGCACTTCACCATCGATGAGGAGGTTGCGGTGATTGGGTCCAGCAACATGGATGTCCGTTCTTTTAGCCTCAACATGGAAGTTTCCGTCCTTGTGCACGGGCGCGGTTTTGTGGACGCAATTCGCCGGATCGAAGACGGGTACCGCGTGGAAAGCCGTGAGCTGCAGCTCGAGGACTGGATCCGGCGGCCCATAGCCCAAAAAGTATTCGACAACCTGGCGCGCCTGACGGCGTCCCTCCAATAGGGAAAATGGTCCAGACCCGACGGCGCTGAAAACACCGAAGCCCTTGGGGGGAAAGCCGCGGTTAGCGGCCGTTGTACTCGTCGTCTGTTATGTGCTCGCGCCACGTGGTGGTCTTGAACGGGTCTTCGCCGTTTTGGATCATGGCAATGTGTTCCATGAAGCAGCCCGGGGCGGCGGCGTGCCAATGCTCCTCGCCGGGCGGGGTGTAGAGCGTCTGGCCGGGATGGACTTCGATGATCTTTCCGTCTCGGGTACCGAAACGGCCTACACCTTGGGTGACGCGCAGATACTGACCGTGCTGGTGCGAGTGCCAGGCTGTGCGTGCTCCGGGCGCGAAGCGGACGGTCGCGACAACCATCGTCTGGTCAGACTCGTGGGGCAGCGCGATTGGGTCGAGCCAGACGTCCCCGGCGAACTGGGCCGCCGGGTTTTTCGTGGTGGGCACGGAGGGTTCGATGTTCATGATGTTCCTTACTTGTTGTCTGTGAAGAGCTGCTTGGCGCGACGCCCATGGCAGACATGCCCTGGGGCCAGCCCGCGTAGAGCGTGACGTGGGTGATGGCTTCGATGAGCTCCTCTTGGGTCACGCCGTTCTCGATGGCGCGGCCGAGGTGGAAGCCCAGCTGGGCGGTGTTTCCGCCAGCGGTGAGCACGGCCACGGTGATGAGGCTGCGGTCCCGTGCGGAGAGTTCAGGCCGGTTCCAGACGTCCTCGAAGAGCACGTCGTCGGTGAGCTCGGCAAGCTTCGGCGCGAAGTCGCCGAACATCTTTCGGCCGCCACCGAGCTGCTTGGGTTGGTCAGTCATGATGATCCTTCTTTCGGTTTGGAATCTTTCGTGCGTCAAATGGACGGGCTGCGCGGGAATTACCAGGTGGATGCGACGGTGCGTGCTATGACCCAGTCGTCTCCGTGGGGTTCGAACCAGGAACGCAGCGTCAGGTGCCAGGTGGACCTGGATCCCCAGATCGTGGCGTCGGTGAGTGTGCGGGCGGTCAAACCGGACATAAGGGACTGACCTGCACGCCGGTGCGGCCAAGTGGGCGATATTCCATGGTGGTGTCTACTCTCTGTCTCAGGCTTCGGGGATGACCATGGCGAAGCGCTCTTCGCGGGCCTCGTCGGGGTCCGGTCCGTTGCGCACGCCCGTATCGAGCGCGTCGACGGCGGCGAGTTCGTCGGCACTGAGTTCAAAGTCGAAGACGTCGAAGTTCTCGGCGATGCGTGCGGGGTTGGTCGACTTCGGGATGGCTGAACGGCCCTGCTGCAAGTGCCAGCGGAGCATGACCTGGGCTGGGCTCTTGCCGTGCGTTTGTCCGATGCTGGTGATCGTCGGGTCTTCCATCACGTTCCTGCGGTCCTCGCCCCATCCCGGGTAGAAGGTGATGCCGCCGATCGGTGACCATGCCTGGGTGAGGATCCCGTGTTCGGTGTCGGCTGCCTGGACGTCCGGCTGGGTGAAGTACGGGTGCAGTTCGATCTGGTTCACGGCCGGGACGATCTCGGTGGTGGACAGCAGCTGCTCGAGGTGGTGCGGCATGAAGTTGCTGACGCCGATGGCCCGCACGCGCCCGTCAGCGAGCAGGCGCTCAAGTGCTTTGTACGCGGCAATGGTTTTCTCGAACCGGTCCGGGGCGGGCTGGTGCAGGATGAGCAGGTCCAAGTAGTCAACGCCGAGCTTGCCCGTCGCTTTGTCCCAAGCATGAAGCGTCTCGGCGTGGCCGTAGTCGCTGACCCAGACTTTGGTCTCGATGAACACCTCTGGACGGTCCAGGCCCGAGTTGCGGATGCCCTCACCGACCTCCCGCTCGTTGCCGTACGCGGCGGCGGTATCGATATGCCGGTAGCCGGCAGCAAGCGCGGCCTCGACGGCGGCCGTGGTCTTCTCGGGGGCGCTTTGGAAGACGCCCAGACCGAGGGCGGGCATCGTGATGCCGTTGTTGAGAGTAAGTTTCATGTCCATGCCTTTCACGGTATTCAGAGGTGGGGAGTTGCGGGAGGGCACATCATTACCTCCATCGAGCGGGAGGCGGCACCGCGAGGGGTGCCGCTCGTTGGTGTTGCCCTGGGCTTGCCGGGCCGGCCAGCTCAGCGGACGCGCTCGGCCTCCGGTACGGGCACGGCAATCCGGGGTGCCCTGGTGCGGCGGGCAGCCAAGTCTGCTGGCAGGATGAGGGTAGCGGTGACGGCCAGGGCAAGGAACAGTAGGACGCTGCCCGTGGTCAGCGCAACGCTGACCTGCGCGGCCAGGTGGGCTACGGCAGAACCCGTGGTCGGGACGGTCGCTGCGGCAGCGACCGCGATACCAAGCCCGAGGCAGGTGCCGACCTGGTGGAAGGTGTTCACCAGTCCGGATGCGGCGCCGGCGTCGGACGCGGGGGCGCCGGTGATGCCGAACGAGGTCAGTGGAGCAAAAGCGAGGCCCTGACCGGCCCCGATGAGGATCATCGGCAGAGCCACCCCTGTCAGGTATGCGGAGTCGACTCCGGCTCGGCTGAGCCAGAACATCCCCGTCAACGTGAGCAGGATCCCGGTCAGGAGTGGGACCGAGCCCGGCATCCGGCCTACGAGCCGGGGGATGCTCATCGCGACGGCGAAGTTGACCGCCGTCATGGGTAGGAATCCGATGCCGGCCTGCAGCGGGTCGAAGCCGAGCACTTCCTGCAGGAACTGGGTGGTGAAGAAGAAGAACCCGATCATTGCGCCCAGATACAGGAAACGTGCCAGGTACGCGCCGGTGCGGCGGCGGCTCGCGAACAGCCGCAAGGGCATGATCGGCTGGGCCGCCCTGCGCTCGATTAGCACGAACACGACCAGGAGCACGACGCCGGCACTGACGGCCGTGATTGTGACCGGTGAGGTCCAGCCGGCGTCGGTGGTGTTGATGATGCCGAACACGAGAGCGCCGACACCCAGTGTGGCGCTGAGCGCCCCGAGCACGTCGAAGCGGCCGCGGGCCCGGCCTGTTTCCGGGATGAACCGCGGCGCGAGCGCGATCATCGCGGCGCCAATGGGTACGTTGACGAAGAACCCGGCGCGCCAGGAGATCCAGTGGGCCAGCGCGCCGCCGATGACCAGCCCCAGGCTTGCGCCGATCCCCGCGGTAGCACCGTACAAAGCGACGGCACGGGTGCGTTCACGGCCCTCCGGGAAGCTCGCGGTGAGTAAGGACAGTGATGCGGGCGCGACGATCGCGGCTCCGATACCCTGGACGGCGCGGCCGGCGATCGCCCACCACCCAGCCGGGGCGACGCCGATCAGCAGGGACGCGATCGAGAACACCACCAGCCCGAAGACGAAGACACGCCGCCGTCCGAGCAGATCGCCTGCACGGGCGCCAAGGAGGAGCAGGCCGCCGAAGACCAGCGTGTACGCATCCTGAACCCAGGAAAGCTCGCTGGTCGTCAGCCGCAGATCGGCCTGCAGGCTCGGCAGCGCGGTGAAGATGACCGAGTTGTCCAGCAGGATCATAAAGTAGCTGACGAGGATGATCGCTAGGATCGCCGCCGGGTGGGGAGCGGTTGCGGGTGCAGGTTTCATGCTTTCAATGCAACCTTGATTCCTTACGGGCCGGGAGTCACTGTCGTTCCGGGTAATGCCAGTCCCTCCCTCGTCCCATCGACCGCGCGTAGCGTGGATGCCATGACACACAGCGACGACGTGCGGAAATTCCTGACCTCCCGCCGTGCCAGGATCACGCCCGAGGAGGCCGGCCTGCCGGCCTATGGCGGCAACCGGCGCGTTGCCGGCCTGCGCCGCGAGGAAGTCGCCATGCTCGCCGGAATGAGCATCGATTACTACATACGCCTTGAGCGGGGAAACCTCTCCGGCGCCTCGGACAGTGTCCTTGAAGCCCTCGGGCGTGCCCTGAAGCTCGACGACGCCGAAACGGCCCACCTTTTTGACCTTGCCCGCGCCGCGACCGCCTCCCCCCGGGTGCGGCGCAAGCGCAGCCCCCAGACGGTGCGGCCGAGCGTGCAGCGCGTCATCGATGCGATCACGACGGCGCCGGCCTGGGTCCGCAACGACCGAGGGGATGTCCTCGCCTCCAACGAACTGGGGCGTGCCCTTTATCTGGACATGATGGCAGAGGGGCCCACTCCGCCGAACAGCGCACGCTTCACCTTCCTGAATCCGAAAGCGCGGGAGTTCTTCGCTGATTGGGAACGCGCAGCGGACGACGTCGTCGCAGTCCTGCGCTCCACGGCCGGGAAAAACCCGTACGACAAGGACCTCACGGATCTGATCGGTGAACTCTCAACCCGCAGCGAGGAGTTCCGCACCCGGTGGGCCCGTCACGATGTGAAGTACCACCGCGCCGGCCGGAAGCGGCTCCACCACCCGATCGTTGGCGACTTGGACTTGAGCTTTGAAGCACTCGAGCTGCCCGCAGACCCGGGACTGCGCATCAACGTGTACACAGCAGATCCCGGGACACCCTCCGAAGACGCTCTGAAAGTCCTCGCCAGTTGGGCCGCGACCCAGCAGCCCACCCCGAGGATCCCCCTCAAGGAGAAGAAGTGATCGACCGTCCCTCCACCGTGCTCATCGTTGGCGCCACCGGCAGCATCGGCCGCCACGCAGTGGCCGAGACGCTGCGACGGGGTTACGCGGTCCGGGCTCTCGTGCGCGACCAGACCCGCGCCGCCCGCCTACTCCCCGAAAGTGTGGACCTGGTGATCGGGGATCTGACTCGTCCCGAAACCCTCGGGCCGGCCGTCGACGGAGTCGACGCAATCGTCTTCACCCACGGATCCACGACCAGCGAACGCGACGTGCGGGATAACGACTACGCCGGCGTCGCCAACGTCCTGAAAGCCTTGGGCGGCCGCCGGCCACGCATCGCGCTCATGACCGCCATCGGGATAACACGACCAGGCGTCGCCTACGCCCAGTGGAAGCTGCGCAGTGAGCGCCTCATCCGCGGCAGCGGTAACCCGTACACGATCGTGCGCCCCGGCTGGTTTGACTACAATCAACCCGACCAGCGGAAGGTCGTCATGCTCCAGGGCGACAAGCGACAGTCCGGCTCACCCTCCGACGGCGTTATCGCCAGGGACCAGATCGCCCGCGTCCTCATCGACAGTCTTGATATTGATGCCGCCGACCACAAGACTCTCGAACTCGTCGCCGACCACGGACCCGAACAAGACGACCTCACCGCCGTCTTCACCTCCCTGAGACCAGACTCAGTCGAATCTCTCGACGCAGCCGAAGACATTGTGGACCTCCCTGTCGCCAACGAGCCCGAAATGTTCCGTGACGACCTCGCCACCATCACAGCAGGAAGCCTCAAAGCCGGGGACTAAATCGGGGCTTCGACTCCGCATGACGGCCAAAGTTTGCCGATGCAGCAAAGAATCCGGTCATCGATCCCAATTCTCCGGAGGTGGGTGGATTTGCTCCCTGCCGGGAGCAAGTGATCGCAGCGGCTCTGTTCGCGTATGCGGCCAAGGCGATCAGTTCGTCCGGGCCAAGGTCTTGCATGCGTGATCTGGATGCGGCTCCGAGTAAGTCCATTTGCGCGAGTCCGGAGATCAGTGCGGCCATGAAGGAGTCCCCTGCCCCGACGGTGTCGGTCACGGTGACGGACTCTCCCGGCATCTCCACACGGCAGCGCCGGGTGAGGATCACCGGGCCCTGGGCGCCACGGGTCAGTGCCACTAACGATGGTCCGAGCTCCAGCCACGCTGCCATCGATTCGTCCTGGGTCCTGCCGGGGTAGAGCCAGCGGAGGTCTTCGTCGCTGGCTTTGACGATGTCGGCGACGGCAACGAAGTCCTCTGCCCGTTGGCGGGCGGCAGCCGTTTCGGGGCTGATGGCGGGCCGGCAGTTGGGGTCGAAGCTGATGGTGGCGTGGGGCCGTGCCGCCTCGATCAGTCCCCGTACCGACGTGCCGCCCGGGGAGAGCGCCGTCGCGATGGAGCCGGTGTGGACATGGAGTGAGCTCTCCACTGCAGCCAGGGCCGGGATGGAGGCCGCGTTAATATCCCAAGTGACGGAGAACGAATATTGCGCGACTCCGGTGGCGTCCAGGGATGCCAGCGCGGTTGACGTCGGCAGGGAACCGCCGACGATGGCCCGGACGCCGTTGCTGTCCAGATGCTCGGCGATCAACCGCCCATGGCGGTCTTCGGCGAAGTGCGTGATGAGGCTGGTTCGGAGGTCCAGGCGGGCGCAGCCGACTGCAACGTTCAGGGGGCTGCCTCCGGGGTGGGTTTCGGGCGTGGTGGTTCCTCGGCGCGGGTCATCGATGATGTCGACGAGTGATTCGCCGACGACGGTGACCAGGGGGACGTTGTCAGAGAGGTCTGGGTGGGGACCGTTCTCGGGTGGTGGCATGTCTGCTTCCTTGCAGGTTGGTGCTGAGAGTGGTTGCTGATGTCCCGGAGCCGCGGAGCCTAGCGGCCCGGGTAGACGACGGCTTTGAGCTGGCCGGTCTGCTTTCCCGCCTTCAGGGCTTCTTCGGATTCGGCGAGGGTGAACTTGCCGGTGACCAGGATGTCCAGGTCCACCTTGCCGTCGGCGATGAGTTGGATGGCAAGGGGCCAGGTGTTGGTGTAGCGGAAGACGCCGGAGAGCCAGATTTCGTGGTTCTGGATGTAGGAGACGGGGAGTTCGACGTCGTCGGCTCCGAGCCCGACCAGGATGACCCTGCCGGCGGGGCCCACGGCTTTGATACCCGAGCGGACGGCCTGCGGGGCGCCGGAGGCGTCGATGAAGGCATCGACGTCGAGCCCTTCGACGCTGTCGGTCCTGGCGTTGAGGGCGTGCGTGGCGCCGTGTTTCAGGGCGAAGGCCAAGCGGTCTTCGGCGATGTCGCTGATGTAGATTTCGGCGGCGCCGTAGGCGCGGGCGGCCTGGGCGGCGATGATGCCGATGGGCCCGGCGCCGGCGATCAGGACGCGGCTGCCGGGCTTGATACCGGCGCGTTCGCAGGCCCAGAGGCCGACGGAGAGCGGTTCGATGAGGGCGGCTGCCTCGTCGCTGACGCTGTCCGGGATCTCGTAGGCAAAGTCGCCCTGGATGGTCACGTATTCGGCGAAGGCCCCGTCGACCGGCGGGGTGGCATAGAACTCGATGTCGGGGCACAGGTTGTACCGTCCTGCTTTGCACTGCCTGCATTTCCGGCAGGGCCGCTGCGGTTCGACGGCGACCCTCTGGCCGATGCGGCCCGCGTCAACATCGCTTCCGACGGCGGCGATCCGGCCGGAGAGCTCGTGGCCGAGGATCAGCGGGTGGTCCACGACGTAGTCCCCGATCCGGCCGTGCTCGTAGTAGTGGACGTCGCTGCCGCAGACGCCGACGGCGGCGACCCTCACCAGGACCTGGTCCGCTTCCAGCTTCGGGACGGGCAGGGTTTCCATGGCCATGTCGCCCTGGCGTTTGAGGACGGCGGCGCGCATGGTGGCCGGTACTTCAGAATGCCCCGAGGTGCGGGACTGTGCGGTTGACGTTGTCATCGAAGTATTCCTTTGAGAATCGAAGGGGGCCGGTTACTTGACGGCGCTATTTGACGGCGCCGAGGGAGAGTCCCTGGACGAGTTTGTCCTGGGCGGCAAAACCGGCGAAGAGTACGGGCAGGGAGATCACGACGGCGGCGGCGCAGACCTTGGCGAGGAACAGTCCTTGTCCTGAGACGAAGCCGGTAAGGAAGACCGGGGCGGTGCCGGCCACGACGCCGGTGAGGACCCGGGCGAGGAGGAGTTCGTTCCAGCTGAAGATGAAGCAGATCAGCGCGGTGGCGGCGATGCCGGGCATCGCGACGGGGGCGACGACCTTCCGGATCGTCAGCAACAGGCCCGCACCGTCGATTTGGGAGGCCTCGAGCATTTCAACGGGCACTTCGTCGAGGAAGGAGCGCATCATCCACACAGCGATGGGCAGGTTCATCGACGTGTACATCAGGCCCAGGAACCAGATGTTGTCCAGCGCCCCGGCGGTTTTGGCGAAAAGGTAGAGCGGCAGGACGGCCGCGACGACGGGCATCATCTTGGTGGAGAGGAAGAAGAACATGACGTCGGTCCACTTCTTCACCGGCCGGATGGACAGCGCGTAGGCGGCCGGGATGGCCAGCAACAGGACGAGGACGGTGGAGAAGATCGAGGCGGTGGCGGAGTTGACCAGCGACGGCCACGGGCTGACGCCGGAAGTTGCCCCGAAGAATTCCTTGTAGGCGTCCAGGTTAAGGTCGGCGGCGATGGAGGGCGGGTTCGTCGCGGCGTCCGTTTCCGAGTGGAACGAAGTCAGGATCATCCACAGGACCGGTACCGCGAACAGCAGGGCCAGCAGCCAGGCGGCGATGCCGGCGGCCGTGTTGTTGCGTGTGGGGTCCATGCGTGACTTGCCCCGGCGTCGGGAACCGGTGGTGCGGGCGGGCGGGGCG
>NZ_PYUI01000013.1 GCF_003097355.1 Arthrobacter sp. H-02-3 | reverse complement strand
GGTTGGGGCGGTGGCGGCGACTTCGGCGGAGGCGGCGACTTTGGTGGAGGCGACTCCGGCAGTTTCTAGCCTTTTTGGCCCACGTGCCGGGCGCAACGGACCGGGCAGCGGATAGACCACACAGCGGATAGAAGAGACACATCAACGGTTCACTGGAATCAGTGAGACAACTGAGCAGGACGAAAGGTAACACCATGGTTAAGCAGTCCATCTTCGGCCGCATGGCGCAGCTGGCGAAGGCCAACATCAACTCCTTGCTGGACCAGGCCGAGGATCCGCAGAAAATGCTGGACCAGATGGTCCGTGACTACACGAACAACATTGCGGAGGCTGAGTCCGCTGTGGCACAGACCATCGGCAACCTGCGTATGCTTCAGGACGACTACAACGAGGACATCCGCAACGCCCAGGACTGGGGCAACAAGGCCCTCGCCGCGTCCCGCAAAGCCGACGAATACCGCGCCAAGGGTGACGTCGGTGACGCGGAGAAGTTCGACAACCTCGCCAAGGTTGCACTGCAGCGCCAGATCGCCTCTGAAAACGAGGCCAAGTCCGCCGCGCCGAACATCGCGGCCCAGACCGAAGTGGTGGACAAGCTCAAGCACGGCCTTGACCAGATGAAGGGCAAGCTCAACGAACTGACCAGCAAGCGCAATGAGCTGGTGGCCCGGTCCAAGACCGTCGCGGCCCAGAGCCAGGTCCATGATGCCCTCAAGAGCATCAACATCATGGACCCCACATCGGAGGTAGGCCGCTTCGAAGAGAAGATCCGCCGCGAGGAAGCCAAGGTCCGTGGCCAACAGGAGCTTGCAGCCTCAAGCCTGGACGCCCAGTTCAATTCGCTGGAAGACATGGGCGAGCAGACCGAGATCGAGGCCCGGCTGGCCGCGATGAAGTCCGGCGGCTCCCCCGCGGCCATCGGCACCGGCAACGGTGCTGCCTCCGGCTCCACGGTCGACGAGGCCGACTTCGACAAGCTCTAAACGGCCACCCGGCGCCCAGTGCCGGCGCCAAGGAACGAATCAGGGGCCGGACTCCGGCGGCCCAGCCTGACACATCAGGTTCTGCCGCCGGGATCCGGCCCTGGCTGTGCCCGGCCTGTTGTGCCGGGCCTGTGGCTCCCGCGTGTACCGTGGACCCATGTCTGCGACCCTTGTCTGGCTCCGTGACGACCTCCGGCTGGATGACAATCCTGCGCTGACGGAGGCCGCCGCCCGGGGCACACCCCTGACCGTTGTCTATGTCCTCGACGAGGAATCGCCCGGCGTCCGGCCGCTGGGCGGAGCCGTGAAATGGTGGCTCCATCACTCCCTGGCCGCACTCGCCGCCGATTTGGAGGCCGCGGGTTCGCGGCTGGTGCTCCGCCGCGGCCCTGCCGCGCAGATCATCCAGGACCTCGCCGCGGAAACCTCGGCCGACACCTTGCTGTGGAACCGCCGCTACGGTGCGCCCGAACGCGCTGTGGATGCAGGCCTGAAGACCTGGGCCACGGCGGAGGGCATCGGAGCAACAAGCTTCCAGGCCAACCTCATGTTCGAACCGTGGACCGTGCGGACCGGCAGCGGGGGGCCCTACAAGGTCTTCACGCCGTTCTGGAGGGCCTGCGTAGCCGGCCCCGAACCCCGTCTGCCCTTAGCGCCGCCGGGCCGCCTGCCGGCCCCGGCACGCACCGGCGACGGGCGGCTGCCTGCCAGCGAGCCGCTCGACGACTGGGGCCTGCTCCCCCGGCAACCCGACTGGAGCGCCGGCCTGGCCGCCACCTGGACACCGGGAGAAGCCGGCGCCCACAGCCGCCTGGCGGATTTCGTGGAAGGGCCCGCGGCCGAATACGGCACCGGCCGCGACATCCCCGGCGTCGAAGGCACCAGCCGGCTGTCCCCGCACTTGCGCTTTGGCGAAATCAGCCCGTTCCGGATCTGGCACACACTGCGCGAACACTTTGCGCCGGGAGCACCGGCCGACGTCGGGATCTTCCGCTCCGAACTCGGCTGGCGGGAATTCTGCTGGCAGTTGCTCTACGAGAACCCGGACCTGGCGACCCGGAATTACCGGCCCGAGTTCGACCGCTTCGAGTGGCAGCCGCCCTCGGGAGCCGAGCTGGCGGCCTGGCAGCAGGGCGGCACCGGTTATCCGCTGGTCGACGCCGGCATGCGCCAGCTCTGGCACACCGGCTGGATGCACAACCGCGTGCGGATGGCGGCGGCATCCTTCCTGGTGAAGAACCTCCTGGCCGACTGGCGGCTGGGCGAGGCCTGGTTCTGGGACACGCTGGTGGACGCCGATTCCGCGAGCAATCCGGCGAACTGGCAGTGGGTCGCCGGGTCAGGCGCCGACGCCTCGCCCTACTTCCGGATCTTCAACCCGGTCACCCAGAGCAAGAAGTTCGACACGGCCGGCCGCTACCTGCGTCAGTTCGTCCCGGAGCTTGCCGGCCTGGACGACAAGGCCGTCCATGAGCCTTGGAAGGCCGACGGCGCCGCCCCCGGCTATCCGGCACCCATCGTGGACCTTGCCGAAACCCGGGCCAGGGCACTGGCGACCTACCAGCGGCTCAAGGACGGCTGAGGCCCGGCACCTGCCGCTACTGGGCCCGTGCGCGACCGCCGGACAACAGGTGAGGCGACGGGACAGGCAGGCAACGGAAAAGGCCCGGATCTGATGATCCGGGCCTTTCCTGTGCACCGCTGGTGCTTACTGGTTGCGGGGACAGGATTTGAACCTGTGACCTCTGGGTTATGAGCCCAGCGAGCTACCGAACTGCTCCACCCCGCGTCGCTTGATCAACACTACCGTACTTTCGGAGGCGCCATGACCACCTGCCCCCGCGGGCCCCTGCGCGGGGCTGATCCGGCACAGC
This sequence comes from Arthrobacter sp. H-02-3, assembly GCF_003097355.1. GTDB lineage: Bacteria > Actinomycetota > Actinomycetes > Actinomycetales > Micrococcaceae > Arthrobacter > Arthrobacter humicola. The sequence continues at coordinate 124,747 of NZ_PYUI01000013.1, read as the reverse complement.
CACGGAACGTGGCGGTGCCGAGGGACTGGTGAGGGATTTGCGCCCGAGGGACACCACACAGCGGCCCGGAGCTTAAGACAAAAGGTCCGGAACACTGTTTCCAGTGTTCCGGACCTTTTCTCCAGTTGCGGGGACAGGATTTGAACCTGTGACCTCTGGGTTATGAGCCCAGCGAGCTACCGAACTGCTCCACCCCGCGTCGCACTATCAACTCTACCTGCCGGTGAACTTCAGGCCAAATCGAGGTGACGTGATGTGCATCTCGCCGCCCGTGTGAGCCGCCCTGAAAGTCCACAGGCCGGGACAGCCTCTTCGTTAAAGGCAGTCCCGGCCTGTGTGGCCTTCCGGGCAACGTGCGCCCGGTCCTATTGCAGCGTTAGCCGCCGGCCGTCGCCGACGGGCTGGCCGACGGAGTCGGTGACGCGACGCCTGCCGGTGCCGGTGTCGGCGTCGCTTCCAGCTTCGCTTCGGCTTCGAGCGCCTTCTGCAGGGCCGCCGCGAGCTTCTTCTGCTGGTCACCGTATGTGGCGAAGTCACCCTTGGCGAGGGCGTCCTGGCCCGCCCTGATGGCAGCGTTGGCGTCATCGAGGGCGGCCTTCAGCTCCGCTTTGGCATCCGTGGTTCCGGGAGCCGGCGTGGTGCCTCCCGGGGTGGCCGGGGTTTGTCCCTTGTTCGCCGAGTCCCCTGCCGCCGCCCCGGAGTTTCCGCCGAACAGCTGGTTCAGTGCCTCGTTCAGCGTCGGCGCGAAGCCAATCTTGTCGCCGAACGCCACGAGGACCCGTTGCAGTGTCGGGTAGGAGGTTTCACCCGTAGACCGCAGATAGACGGGCTGGACGTACACCATGCCGCCACCGACCGGCAGGGTCAGGAGGTTGCCGTTAAGCACCGCGGACGCACCCTGGCGGAGCAGGTTGAGGGCCTGCGAAACGGTGGGGTCGGAGTTGAACTTGTTCTGCGCCTGGCCGGGGCCGGGGACCTGGGTTTCCGGCGGGATCTGCAGGAGTCTGAGCTGGCCGTAGCTGGCCGCCTTGACGCCCTTCTGGTTGCCTGCGTCGGAGTCCGCGGCCAGATAGCCGTACAGCACGTTGCGGGCGTTGCCGTTGACCACCTGCGGGATGAACGACGAGGTCAGCTGGAACGCCGGCTTGTCCTGGTCGGGCATCTTCAGTGACATGTAGTACGGCGGCTGCTTGACCTCGTCCTGGACGGTGGGGTCGTTCGGGACGGACCACGCGTCGTTGTTGGTGTAGAAGGCGTCCGGGTTGGTCACGTGGTAGCGGCCAAGAAGCTCGCGCTGGACCTTGAACAGGTCCTCCGGGTACCGCACGTGGCTCATGAGCGCACCGGACATCTCCGAATACGGCTTCAGGGCCGTCGGGAACACCTTCTGCCAGGCCTTCAGTACGGGGTCCTGGTCGTCCCACGCGTAGAGCGTGACGGAGCCGTCATAGGCATCCACGGTGGCCTTGACCGAGTTGCGGATGTAGTTCACCGAGCTGTTCGGCAGGGCTACCGTCCGGTTCGCGGCGGTCTGGGAGTCGGCCGTGGCGGCGGACAGCTGCTCCTGCTGGGAGTAGGGGAAGTACGGGCTGGTGGTGTACCCGTCCACGATCCACTTCACCCGGCCGTCGACGACGGCGGGGTAGGCGTTGCCGTCCACCGTCAGGTACGGTGCAACCTTCTCCACGCGGTCCCGCGGGTTGCGGTCGTAGAGGATCTGCGAGTCGGCGTTAACGCCGTCGGAGAGCAGCATGTCGGAGGACTGGAACTTGATCGAATAAAGGATCTTGTTGAAGAAGCTGCCGACGTTCGGGCCGCCGTTGCCGGTGAAGGTGTACTGCGTTTCGCCGTCGCCTTCCTTGGCCGCGGGCCGGTCCTGCTCACGGTGGGGTGCACCCGCCGGCGCGCCGACGATCGAGTAGTCTGGCGAATTCTCGCCGAAGTAGATGCGGGGCTGGTAGGTCGTGTCGTTGCCGAGCACGCCGGTGGACGGGATGCCCGCCTGCAGGAAGTCCGGCTTGCCGTCCACGGTGAACGTGTTGCCCTTGGCTGCGACGACGCCATAGCCGTGCGTGTAGACCACGTGCCGATTCAGCCAGGACTGCTGGTTGGTGGCGAGCCCGTCCGGGTTGAGCTCACGGACCGCGATGACCGTGTCCTGGGTCTTGCCGTCGATCTGGTAGCGGTCCACGTTCAGGGCCTTGGGGAACTGGTAGTAGGGCCGGTACTGCTCCAGCTGCGAGAACGCATCAGAGATCAGGTTCGGATCCAGCAGACGGATGTTGGCGGTGGTCTGCGCATCGGGGGCCAATGCACCGGTGGTGGCGTTAGTGGTGGCGTTGTACCGACTTTCCTGGACCTTATCCAAGCCGTAGGCGGCACGGGTCATAGCGATGTTCCGCTTGATGTATTCGTTCTCCAGTGTCTGCTCCGAGGGCCGGACCTGGAACTGCTGGATGACCCACGGGTAGACACCGCCGGCGAGGATGGCCGTGATGACCAGCATGGCGGTGCCGATCACCGGAAGCCGCCACTTGCCGATCACTGCGGCGACGATGAAGAGCACGGCCACAAGACCTGCGGCCACAGCCAGGATGGACTTGGTCGGAATGACGGCGTTCACGTCCGTGTACAGCGCACCGGCCCAGCGGCCCCCGTTGTTCTGGACCGTGGAATAGCGGTCCAGCCAAAAGTTGACGCCCAGCAGCACGAGGAAGGCGGCGCCCGTGACGGCCAGGTGGATCTGTGCGGCACGGCTGGTGAATATCCCGCGTTCCATGATCCGGATGCTGCCGTAGAGGTAGTGGGTCAGGATGCCGGCGAGTCCCGCGACCACCGTGACGCTGATGAGGAACCCGGTGACGAAGCCGAGGAAGGGAAGCGTCATGAGGTAGAAGCTGATGTCCAGGTTGAACTGCGGATCGTTCTGGCCGAACGGCTCCTGGTTCAGGAACAGGAGGACTTTTTGCCATTGGCTGGCGGCGGCGCTTCCGGCGAAAAGGCCAAAGAGGATGGGAATACCCACCATCACCACGCGCCGGATGGGTTCGAGCTGGACCTGGTAGCGGTTCAGGTTGTCCCGGATTTCCGAATCGGGGGCATAGACCGGCCGCGCGTGGTAGGCAATGCGGATGGCGAAGAAGACGGCGGCAAACATGACGGCGAACCCGGTCAGGAAGATCACGATCTTGGACACGTTTTCGGTCAGGAACACTTCGAAGAAGCCCAGCTGCTGGTACCAGAGGACATCCGTCCAGACATTGGCGAAGAAGATGAATCCGACCACGATCAGGGCCACGATGATCAGCGTTGGCGTCAGGGCGCCGCGTCGTGTCTGGGGTCTTCCGGGCGGGACAGTGCTGGCGGGACGGGACAAACTCGGTACCTCATAGCTGGTCGTCTACTGCGGGTTTTTAGTTATTCGTCGCTGCTGTGATTCAGTCCTGCGACAAAGTGCCGTAATGCAGGGTTGATGCATTCTAACGGCCTCCTCCGCCGTTCCGTCAGTGCCCTACAGCAGGGTCCCGGACGAACGGCAGCGGCCGTCATTAGTGCCACGAGTGACGCGGGTGCTTAGTTCCGCGGCCAGTCTAGTTGCTGGTGCACACGGGGAGGCCTGATGTGTCGCCGCCTGAAGCGGCCAGTTCAACTGCTTTGCGTGCGTCCGTGAGGTTCTCCACCTTGACGACTTGAAGCCCGCCGGGAATGTGGCCCACCACGTCCTCGCAGTTGGAAGCCGGCGCCAGGAACAGCGTGGCCCCGCCGGACCGTGCCCCCTGCATTTTCTGGGCGATCCCGCCGATGGGCCCCACAGCGCCGTCGGGGGAAATGGTTCCAGTGCCCGCGATGTGCTTGCCTCCGGTCAGATCCCCGGGCGTGACAGTGTCAATGATGCCGAGGGCGAACATCATGCCGGCGCTGGGGCCGCCGACCTTGTCGAGGGAGATTTTGACGTCAAAGGGGAAGGTGAACTTGTACTGCAGTATGACGCCGAGGATATAGCGGCCTGCACTGTTCTTGGCCGGGGTGATGGTGGCGGGCACTTGGCTGCCGGCGCGGTCCACGATGACCTTGACGGGTTTGCCGTTGCCTGCGGCCAGTTCTGCCTGGACTACGCCAAGGGACGTGATGGGCTTGTCATTGATCGAGACCAGAACGTCGCCCGACTGCAGCAACCCCTTCGAGGCGGAGTCGTCCGGGAGCCCGGCGACCTGCATTTTCTGATCGAACGGGATGTTCAGTTCTTTCAGTGCTGCGGCCACGGCGTTCTCCTGGGAGGTGGTCATCGCCGTGGCGCTCTCCTGCTGGGATTGTTCCTTCGTCACCCCGGTCGGGAACAGCAGTTCCTGGGGGTAGACGGCCTTGGTGCCGTTGAGCCACGCCGAAAACGCCTCGAAGACGCTGACCGGACCGTTGGGGCCGCCGTCGACATAGACCGTGGTGAGATCCAGGTTGCCCTTGGCGGGAAAGGTGTCGTGGCCGGTGACGCTGATGACCGGCTTGCCGTTGTCCTCGCCGATGGTGTTGAACGTGGGCCCGGGAGACTCGACCACGTAGGGCACCGGCAGGCTCACCGCGGTGATGCCCAGCGCCAGGGTCAGCAGCCCCGAGACGAGCATGGCTGACGAGCGGTTGTCGCGCTTCCGCGGGGCGCCGGTGCCCGGAAGGCGGATCCTTCTGCCCCGGACCGGCCCGGCCGCGGGGTCGCTGGCGGGCTGCTCACCTTGGGTGATTGTCATTGAACGACCTCTCCGTGCCGGCGCGGGGGCGGCGGCCCCTGACGGGATTCCTGACAGGACAATCCTGTCAGGACAAGCCTGCCAAGGCATCCTGACAGGACGCTTTGAGCCCGCACCTGGGCCACAGCCTAACCCGAGGCTGCCGCGTGCAAATATTCCAACTTCCAAGACTACGCGTTGGGCGGCCCGGAAGGCTCTTTGCCTACAGCGAACGTGGCGCGGTTTCGGCAGACAGCCGCTCTTGCAGGGGGGTACCGTGAAGTTGAGAAACAGCCACACCGACGATCGGCGGGATCATGACCTCCAACCCACTCAATCCGTCCAATGGCGACGAGGAACCCAAGGATCCCCTGGCAGAAATGCTCAAGAACCTGATGGGCGGTCAGGGCATGGGCAACATCGACCCCGCTGAACTCGCCAAGGCCGCAGGCCTCCCGGACGACCCAAACCTCCTGGCCCAAATGTTCTCGCAGGTGCAGGCGATGATGAGCGCTCCGTCGGAGGGGCCCGTCAATTGGCAGCTGGCCCATGAGAACGCCCGCCGCGTGGCCGCCAGCGGATCGGACCCCTCGGTCACGTCCCAGCAGTCGCGCGAGGTCGACGAGGCGCTGCGGCTCGCCGAGCTCTGGCTCGACCAGGTCACGGGGCTTCCGGCCACGGGACTGATCGGCCGGGCCTGGTCCCGTGCCGAATGGGTCGAGGAGACCCTTGGAACGTGGAAGCGGCTGACCGAGCCCGTCGCCAACAGCATTGCCAACGCGCTTTCCGCCGCCATGACCGAGCAGATGCCCGAGGAAATGAAATCCATGATGGGTGGCGCCTCCTCGATGATCCAGAACATGGGCGGGGCGATCTTCGGCATGCAGCTGGGTCAGGCGATCGGTGCCCTCTCGGCCGAGGTGGTCAGCTCGACGGACATCGGCGTTCCCTTGGCCGACCTCGAAATGGCGCTCCTGCCGGCTAACGTGGCGAAATTCGGTGAGGGCCTCAGCCTGCCCGAGAACGACATCCGCCTGTTCCTGGCAGTGCGCGAGGCAGCCCACGCCCGGCTGTTCGTGCAGGTCCCGTGGCTGCGCGGACATCTCCTCAGCGCGATCGAGGCCTACGCCCGCGGGATCCACATCGACACGTCCAAGATCGAGGAACTGGCACGGGATATCGACCCCAGCAACCCGGAAGGCATCCAGGAGGCCCTCTCCCAGGGTGTCTTCATGCCGCAGCGCACGCCCGCCCAGGAACAGGCCCTCGAGAAGCTGGAGACGGCCCTCGCCTTAGTGGAGGGCTGGGTGGACGAACTCACGTGGGGCGCGACCGAGAAGCTGCTGCCCTCCGCCGCCGCACTGCGCGAGACCGTCCGGCGGCGCCGGGCCACCGGGGGCCCCGCGGAGCACGCGTTCTCCTCCCTCGTGGGGCTTGAGCTGCGGCCGCGCCGGCTCCGCGAGGCCGCCACGCTTTGGGCTTTGCTCAAGGCCGAACGCGGGATCGAGGGCCGCGACGCCGTCTGGCAACACCCTGATCTGCTGCCCACAGCGGAGGACCTGGATGATCCGCAGGGCTTCAGCGAACGCCGCAAGCTTGCCGAAGCCAGCGACAGCGAGGTCGATGACGCCCTGCAGAAGCTGCTGAACGGAGGCTTCGACGAGCCCGCTGACACTGGTTCCGCCGCCTCCGACACATCTGCCCCCAGCGCACCGGAGGAGTCCGCCGGTTCCGGTCAGGAACCGCCGGCGGCCACTGAGGAAGACCAGAGCGGCGACGGCGGGCCGGACGCTGGTGGCGGCCCGGACGCGGGTGGCGGCCCCAAAGCGTAGCTAGTTGGCCCCGGCCGGGACTTCGGTTCCGTCCGGGGCTTCGTCGTATCCCCCGCCGGGCGCCAGGCCCCGCGACGTCGCGAACGAGACGCCCTCGAGGAATGCCTTGGCTCGTTCCGTCTCGGGGTAGGCCGTGAGCAGCCGCCAGAAGGCGGCGTCGTGGCCGGCCACCAGCAGGTGGGCGAGTTCGTGGAGCAGCACATAGTCGATCACCCACTGGGGCATGGGCTGAAGTTTGGCCGAGAGCCGGATGGTTCCTTCCGACGGGGTGGCCGAACCCCAGCGCGAGTTCTGGTTGGTGACCCAGCGGACGGAGGACGGCACCGCCCTCCCGCCCAGGTACTTCGCGGAAAGTTCGGTGGCGTGGGCGGCAAGATCGGCATCGCTGCGGGGGCGCCGCCGGCCGGCACCGGCCGCGCCGCGGGCTCCTTGGCGCCGGAGCTTTTCGAGCATCCGGTGGACCCATTCCCGCTCCTGGGCCCTGGTGAACGAGGCGGGGATGGCGACCACCGCCGTACCGTCTTCCCAGAAAGCGGCAACAGTCCGGCGGCGGCGGGCGGACCGGCGGACGACCACCGGGGAGCCGTCGGCGGTGGTCAGCGGTGCAGTCGGGCCGGCCATCAGTGCCCCGTGTTTTCCGCCAGGACCGTCAGGACGGCCTCGCCATACTTTTCCAGCTTGGACGGGCCCACGCCGGCGAGTTTGGCCAACTGTTCCAGGGATTCGGGGCGGGCCTCGGCGATGGCGGTCAAGGTCGCGTCGGTGAACACGACAAACGCGGGGACGTCGGCTTCCAGGGCGACGTCTTTCCGCCATTGCCTCAGCGCGTCGAACGTCTGTTCCTCGTAGGTGGGCGGGCACTGGTTGCAACGCCCCACCTTGCGTTCCGCGCCGCTGGAGAGCATGCTTCCGCAGACCCGGCACGACGCCGGGACGGCGGCTTTCCGGCGCGGCGCGGCCCCCTTGCCGCGGAGGTGCGAACTGGCCACCGAGTCGGGTCGCAGGCCGTCCAGGAAGCGTGAGGGCTTGCGGTTGGCCCGCCCGCCCGGTGTCCGGGCGGTGGACCAGGACAGCGACAGGTGTTCCCGGGCTCGGGTGATGCCCACGTACAAAAGCCTGCGTTCCTCATCCACCGATTCCGGAGTGTCCGCGAAGGAGATCGGCATGAGCCCCTCGCTGAGTCCCACCAGGAACACGGCGTCCCATTCCAGGCCCTTGGCGGCGTGCAGCGACGCCAGGGTGACGCCTTGGACGGTCGGTGCGTGCTGGGCCAGAGACCGTTCCTGGAGCTCGTTGACGAAGTCGGAGAGGCTGAACTGCTCCCCGCGGCTGATGACGAGTTCGTCGGCCAGCGCCACGAGGGCGGCCAGCGATTCCCAGCGTTCCCGCAGGGCGCCGCCGCTGTGGGGCGCCGCGTCGGTGTAGCCAAGGGAGGCCACGATGTCGCGGACCAGCTGCCCGAGCGGCTCGGGAGTGGCGGTTTCGGCAGCGGCCCGGGTGGCGGCCCGGAGCTGCAGGATGGCGTCGCGGACTTCTTTCCGGGCGAAGAACCGTTCACCGCCGCGCAGCTGGTAGCCGATTCCTGCCGCGGCCAGCGCCTGCTCGTAGGCTTCGGACTGTCCGTTGGTGCGGAAGAGGACGGCGACCTGGCTGGCCGGTGTGCCGGCGTCGAGCAGTTCGCGGATCCGGGCGGCGACCGTGGCGGCCTCGGCCTCGTCGTCGGAGCATTCGGTAAACTGCGGAACCGGGCCGGCGGGCCGCTGGGCCACGAGCTGCAGCGGCGTCGCCCATGCGGCGTCCGCCACAGGGCCGCCGCTGCGGCGGCCCGCAAGGAGGTCGTTGGCGAGCTTGACCACCTGCGGAGTGGAGCGGTAGTCCCGGATCAACTTGACGACGTGAGCCTCGGGATACATGGCCTTGAAGCCGAGCAGGTGCTTCGGAGAGGCACCGGTGAAGGAGTAAATGGTCTGGCTGGCGTCGCCCACGACGCAGAGGTCGTCGCGGCCTCCAAGCCACAGCTCCAGGAGCCGCTGCTGAAGCGGCGAGACGTCCTGGTATTCGTCGACGACGAAGTGCCGGTACTGTTCCCGGACGGTCGCCGCCACCTTGGGGTCCTCCTGAAGAATGCCGACGGTGATCAGCAGCACGTCCTCGAAGTCGATGACGTTGCGGTCGGTCTTGACGTCCTCGTAGGACTGGAAAACCCTCGCCACGGCGGTCAGGTCGAAGCCGCCCGGAGTGCCGCGGCCCTGGGCGTTTTCCAGGTAGTTCGCCGGGGTGAGCATGGAGACCTTGGCCCACTCGATTTCGGAGGCGAGGTCGCGGATGGAGGCGCGGTCCGTGCTGAGCCGGAGCCGCCGCGCGGCCTCGGCGATCATCTGCGCCTTGTGGTCCAGAAGGTTGGGCAGCGTTCCGCCCACTGCCTGAGGCCAGAAAAACTGCAACTGGCGCAGCGCCGCGGCGTGGAAGGTGCGGGCCTGGACGTTGCCGACGCCCAGGTCACGGAGCCGGCTGCGCATCTCGGCGGCCGCCCGGGCGGTAAAGGTCACGGCCAGGAGCCGCTGCGGACTGTACACGCCCGAGTGCACTCCATAGGCGATCCGGTGCGTGATGGCGCGGGTCTTGCCCGTCCCGGCGCCGGCCAGCACGCATATGGGTCCCTGCAGGGTGCTGGCGACCTCGCGCTGTTCGGCGTCGAGGCCACCGAGGATCCGTTCCTCGAGCGAGCGCGTGTCCGCTGCGGGCAGTGCGTCGGACATGGATCCGCCGGATACAGTGCCGCCGGATCCGGCGGTCTCGCCGCCGAGGAGGGTGCTGAAGTTCAATTTCTCTGTGGTCACTTTTGCTGCTCAGTCGGTAGTCGGTGTCCTGCGGATGGGGGCAGGCCGTGTCAGGCGCTGTCTGCGGCGTCCTGGATGACGCCGCCATACCAGTGTTCGATGAGGGACCGGGCGATGGAGAGCCTGCTGGAAATGACGATCTCGCCGCTGAGGACGGCTTCCTGCAGTTCGGTGCGGCTGAACCAGCGCGCCCGGGTGACCTCGACGCCGTCGGGCCGGGCTTCGGTGTCCGACGTCGTGGCCGTGAAGCCGAGCATCAGGGAGGCGGGGAACGGCCAGGACTGCGACCCGAGGTATTGGGAGGCGGTGACGCGGACCCCGACTTCCTCGCCGATCTCGCGCCGCACGGCCTGTTCGAGCGACTCCCCCGGTTCGACGAAGCCGGCGAGGGTGGAATAGTTCTTGGCGTCGAGGGGACCGCCGCCGCCAAGCAGGAGCCTCCCGTCGGACCCCACCACGGTCACGATGATCGCCGGATCCGTCCGGGGATAGTGCTCGGAGTTGTCGGCCGGACAGCGGCGGACCCAGCCGCCGGCTTCCGCCTGCGTGGGCGTGCCGCACCGCGGGCAATGAGTGTGGGTGGCATGCCAATTGGCGATGGCGCTGGCTTCGATGAACAGTGCCGTGTCCGTGGGGTTCAAGCGTGCGGCGACCTCGCGGAAGCCGGCCCACTGAGCATCGGCGGGGATTCCGCTAATGTGGGTTTCGAATTCCTCGGCCCGCACTTCGAACTGGGCCGGCAGCACAAACAGGACCAGCTCCGTGCCGGCTTCAAGGTCCGAACCTGCCAGGGCCGAGCCGAGGTAGATGACGTGCTCCGGGGCGTACGGGGTATTGGCCAGATGTTCGCCGAGTTCGGCCGCATTGAGCAGGACGAGGCTGTGGTCGCTGACCAGGGCCTGGCGGCCGGAGAGCACCATGGCCCGCGCCGACCCCGTGCCGAGCACCTCCGCGAGCATTCCGGGTTTCAGCCGGGCCGCGGACCCGCGGTCGATCAGGGCCGGGCGCACCGGAAGGACCGTGTCCATCAGGTGGTTTGCCGGCAGAAGCTGCACCGGGGGTGCCGCACCTTCGGGTGCCGCGGGTTCAGCGGGCGTATTCCCTGACTTCGGGGACGGGGTTGGTGACTCCGCAAGACTCATGTACCCACCGTACTGACTCGGGCCGACAATTGACATTTGCCGCCCACGCGACCGGGCACTCCCGCGGGGCGCCCGGGTTATGCCGTTTGCCCTGGCGCTGGCCCTGTTTTGGCCCTGTTTTCTCCCTGTTTTTGCACCGATCTCAAGACTCGCCGGAGGGCATCGCTGTCTTGGGCGCCGCTCAATCTACCGTGGGAGGGTGAGAAGGAAACCAATCGAACTGGCAGCTGTAGCGACTGCGGCGGTACCCGGCCTGACCCCGACCGCCGTCAGCTCCGCGCCCGACGATCCGGCAGACTTTGACGCGGCCCTCCTGCTGGACTCGGAGGGCAAGCGTTGGCGCGTCCGTTCCCCCCGGCACGCCGAGGCCAGCGCCCGGCTGGAAACGGAATTCCTGGTGCTGCGGGCCTTCGCCCCCGGTATCCGGGCCGAGCTGCCGTTCCTCATGCCCACGGTGGCGGGGACAGTCCGGCAGGGCCAGCTCAGCACGTTCGTGTACTCCCACCTCGCCGGCGCCACCCGTTCCCTTGACGACCTCAGCAGCGGCTCCCCCGCCCTCGCCCGGGAAATCGGGGCGGCACTGGCTGCAATCCATGACCTTCCGCGGTCGATCGTGAGCAATGCCGATCTGCCGAGCTACACGCCCAACGAATTCCGCCAGCGGCGCCTCAACGAACTCGATCAGGCCGCCACTACCGGGAAGATCCCCCCGCTGCTGCTGCGGCGCTGGGAACACGCCATGGAAGACGTCTCCCTCTGGCGCTTCAATCCCTGCGTTGTTCACGGGGACCTCCACGAGGACAATCTGCTGGTGGACGGCGACCGCGTGACCGCCGTTACGGGCTGGACCGACCTGCGCATCGGCGACCCGGCTGACGATATGGCCTGGCTGGTCGCCTCGAACGAACAGGACTTTGTGAACGCCGTCCTGGATCACTACACCTCCAGCCGGCGCGACGTACCCGATGCCCACCTGTTGCGGCGTGCGGCATTGTCCGCCGAATTCGCTTTGGCCCAGTACCTCGTCAAGGGCATGGCGGCCGGCAACCAGGACATGATTGACGAAGCAGAGTCCATGCTCGCCGCGCTGGCCGACGACGTCGCAGAATACGGTGGCCAGCCCATCAGTGTGGAACCGCTGCCGCGGCCGGTCGAGGCACCCGAAACGGGCGCGGAACGAGGCGGCGTCAGTGCCGGTGCGCCCACGACGGCGTCAGGGGCTCCTGCCGCTCCGGCATCGCCGGGCGCAGGAACGGCGCCTGCCGTCAGCAAGGTCACGCTGCTTCCTTTGGAGCCGGCACCCGCCCCGGATGCCTCTCCCGCTCCCAGTGCTTCGGCGCCTGGTCCGGGGACCGGTGCCAAGCCCGCCGTGCACGTCACGCCCATCCCCCGCGATGCGGACGCCGCTCCCCCGGGCCCGGCCGTGCAGCCTCTCACCAAGGCAGGAACAGACTCCCGGCCTGATGCCGACACCCCGGACGTTTCCGGCACCCCGGACGCGCCCGGGCCTGGCGCCGGCGGACAGACCGCCGGCGAGGGCACGACGGCCACCAGTGCCGCACCGAACGACGCAAGCCCCCGTGACAACGCCGCCGCAGCAGTCCCGCAGGCTGATGTGGCGACGGCTGATACCCGGGACGACGCCGGCGCGGCCGGGGACGACGGCGCTCAGGCGGCAGCCCCCGCTACCGGAGACGCGTCGACGCAATCAATCGCCGTCGTGCAGCCGGGCTCGGGCAAGGAACCGGACTCAGTGAAGGAGCCGGAGTCCGGAGACAACACGTCAACCGCCGCCATCACCGTAGTGGACGTAACGTCCCGCTAGGACCCCGCCGGAACCAGTGGCAGATCCCGGCTAGGAATCCTTCGCCGTCGCCACCGTTGTCCTGCCCAGCGCCGCGGCCACGATTTCCTCAAGCTTCTTCGCTGATCCGAGGTCATGCGGACGGACCACCTGGTTGTCGGCCACGTAGTAGAACGCCGCCCGGACGTCCTCGAGCGGGACCCCTTTGAGCCGGGCCCAGGCCAGGCGGTACACGGCGAGCTGGACAGCCTTCACCTTCAGCTGGGCTGCAGACGGGCGCCGCCCGGTCTTCCAGTCCACAAGGTCCCAGCAGCCGTCAGCATCGCGGAACACGGCGTCGATCCGGCCCCGGACCACGACGTCGCCAATCCGAGTCTCGACCGGGACCTCAACATGGGCCGGGGCGCGGTGTGCCCATTCGGACTGGCGGAAGGTTTCCACCATGGAATCCAGGCCGTAGGCCTCGTCGATGTGGTCATCAGCCCCGGCCGCCTCGCCCAGGTCCAGCATGCCGGCTGCGCCGAAGTATTCCTCCACCCAGGCGTGGAAGGCCGTGCCTTTTCGGGCTGACATCCCCGGTTCGCGCGGAACCGGCCGCCGCAGTCGGGCCACAACCGAGTCCGCATCATCGTCCAGGTCCACGAGGGTGGACGCGGAGATATGGCCGGGAAGATGCACATCCTGGACCACCGAACGCCGGGACCGTCGTTCGAGCAAAGTGGCCGCCTCCTTGGCCCACCCGGCCGCCGGTCCGCGCAGGGCAGGGCGCCGTTCCTCGTCACCGCCGGAACGTTCCCGGACCGGATCCGGGACGTTTTCCGGGCCGCCGTCAGGGCCGTCATGGGCGTCGAAGGCAGGGCCGGCCCCGGGGGCGTCGAGCATCGCCTGCAGGACCCGCGCCGCGGCTGATTCCATGGCCGCACGGCGTCCCCTGACAAGCCTCAGCCGTTTGCCCGTCCGGGGGTCAGACGGCCCTTCGAGAGGGTCGTACGGCCACGCGGCGACTTCAAGTTCGGAGGTCAGGGGGCTTTCCGCCGGCAGCGCGTCCTCGCTGACGGACAACGGATGAATTTCGGCGGCGCCTTCCGCCGTGAGGCCCTCGAGCTCGGCAAGGAAGGGTGACATTTCAGCCAGTCCGGCGCGCGATCCCACCCATGCGGCACTTGAAATCCAGAGCACATGTTTGGCCCGGGTGTAGGCCACGTAGGCCAGGCGCCGTTCCTCGGCTTCGCCGTGCACCTGGACGGCGGACTTGAACTCTTTCTCCGCGTCAAGCCAGCCTTTCTGGTCCGGCTGATCCAGGTCCCATTGGGGGAGGTCGGCGCGGTCACCGCGCAGCGGCCACGGCAACGCCGCGCTTCCGCTGCTCCACCGCGAGTCCCTGCTGCTGGGAAACGCCCCGGAGTTGAGCCCGGGAACGAACACGACATCCCATTCCAGGCCCTTGGAGGCGTGCACCGTCAGGAGCTGGACGGCTTCGTGGTTCACCTCGGGCGCTGCGGCATCGAGACCGTTTTCCTCTGCAGCCGCGGCTTCCAGCCAGGCAAGGAAAGCCAGGACGTCCACCCGCTGGGAGGTGTGCAGGAACCCGGCGGCGGCGTCCTGGAAGGCGTCCAGATTACGGCGGGCCTGGTGGATGCTGATCCCGGGCCGCGCCGCGACTTCGATGTCCAGGAGCATGGCCCGTTCGACCTCGCCGAGCAAGGTGGTGAGGTCGTCCCCCATGTAGCTGCGCAATTGCCGGAGCTCGTCGGAGAGCCGCTGCAGGCGGTCGCGGGCCTCGGGGCTGAGCCTGCGGCCATGCGCCGAGGTCCAGCCTTCGCGGGGCAGCCAGTCCAGAGCTTCGACCAGGCTGGCGGAGTCCGTGATGTCGCCTTCAATCACGGCGTCGTCGTCAGTATCCTCGGCGGCATGCCCCGCGTCGTCGGTATCGGGGCTGCCGGGGCGGCCCCGGCGGCGGGCCAGGAAACTGGACCAGTCCCGCAGTGCCATCAGGTCCGCCGGGCCGATCCGCCACCGCGCACCGGCCAGCAGGCGCATGAGGGAGTCCGAGCGGCCGGGGTCGGCCAGGACGCGGAGCGTGGCGACAAGATCGATGATTTCGGGGGTGTCCAGCAGCCCGCCGAGCCCGACGATTTCGTAGGGTATGCCGCGAAGTTCGAACTCGCGCCGGATACATTCCATCTGTGCCCGCCGCCGGCAGAGGACGGCCATGGCCGGAGGCACCGGATCGGCCTGCGCGGCATCGAAGTCCGTCACCCGGAACTTCAGGACGTCCCCCGCGATGGCCGCCGCCTCGGCCTCGTCCGTGGCGAACCGTCCCATGACGACCCTGCCCTGGACTGCGCCCGGGCTGGGCTGCAGGGGCGGGACCTCGACGGCGTCGGGGGTGTCCCGGGCCCCGGCAGGCCCGAGGCTGGCCGCGGCCTTGCTCAGCGGCGCCGAAATGAGGTTGGCCGTGGCGAGGATGTTGCGCCCGTTGCGCCACGCGGTGGTCAGGTACGACGTCGGCGCCACGGCAAAGCGCGGGGCCGCGCCGGCCGCGCCCCTGCCCTGGTCTCCGCCGGAGCCTGCGCTGCCGGCATCTTCACCGCTGACACGGATCGGGAATTCGCGGACGAAGTGGAAAAGCTGTCCCGCAGATGCTCCCCGGAAGCCGTAGATGGACTGGTTCGGGTCCCCCACCGCGGTCACGGCATGCCCGTCGCCGAAGAGCCGGGAAAAGAGGACCAGCTGGGCATGCGATGTGTCCTGGAATTCATCAAGCAGCACCACCTTGTAGCGCTGGCGCTCTGTTTGGGCGGCGACCGGAATCTCGCGGGCCACCCGTGCCGCCAGGGCCACGAGATCGCCAAAGTCCAGTGCACCGCGGGCCCGCTTCGCCTCGGAATAGCGGCCCACCATATCCGCGACGCTGGCCCGCGTGCGCAGCATCGCGCTGAGGTCGCCGGCGGCCTGGGTGGGGTTCTTCTTGGCGTCGGCGACGTAGGGAAGCGACTCGAACGCGGCGATCCGTTCCTGCAGCCAGCCCCGGACCCCGGCCGGGTCCTGCAGGTGCTCCGCGCACTCCCCCGCCAGTTGGATCACGGCCTTGACGAGGGTCGATTTGGCGGACCGGAAGTGTTCGTAGTCGCCGTCGAAGGCTTCCACCACCTCGCTGGCGAGCTGAAACGACTGCGCGCCGCCGAGCAGCACGACGTCGCGTTCGACCCCGAGCCGGAGGCCATAGTCGGAGACAATGCCGCTCGCGTACGAGTGGTACGTGGAGACCTTCGGTTCGAGCGCATCTGCGCTCAGCAGCCCGGCAGGAAAAACGGCATTCCCCGTGTCGGCCGCCGCGATGCGCTGCAGCGCGGCCAGCTTGGCCCGGATCCGGGAGGCGAGCTCACCGGCGGCCTTGCGGGTGAAAGTCACGCCGAGGACTTCCTCCGGCCTGACCCAGCCGTTGGCCACGAGCCACACCACCCGGTCCGCCATGGTGGCGGTCTTCCCGGAGCCCGCCCCGGCAATGACGAGCCGCGGCGTGAGGGGCGAGGAAATGATCAGGGACTGTTCGGCCGTGGGGCTGTTCTTCTCCCCCAGCATTGCAGACAGTTCCTCCGGGCTGAACCGAGGGTCGGGAAGGGGCCCGGTATCGCGGGCCGCGTCCGGTGCCGCATGTGGGTCTGCCAGGCCGGTCGGCGGCGCCTCGGGGGTCATTCAGTTACCTGCTTTCCCCGCACGCACAGCGGGCACACTTCGGGGAGCCGGCAGCCGTGGCCGCCGTGGCCTCCCTTGGACGGATCGTGGCGGGCCTGGAAGGTGCTGCCGGACATCACCTGGGCGGCGTCGCCGACCATCTCCAGCGCCCAGTTGTCCTGGGGGTCGAGCGGGGCCTGGGCCTGGATGCCCGGGCTTTTGGTTGTCGTGCCGAGCTGGGCCAGGACGGCACCGCCCGGCAGCGGCGGCGGACCGTCGTCGGGGCCGGCAAAGCCGCCGGCCAGCACGGCGGCCTGGTAGGCGCCGAGCTGCGGATGACGCTCCAGATCCGCCTTGCCCGGCTGGCGCTTACCGGTCTTGAGGTCCACGATCACCAGGCGGCCCTCGGCGTCGATCTCCAGCCTGTCCACCTGGCCCCGGAGCACGGCGGGCCGGGCCGGGCCCGCGCTCCCGCCGTCGCCGGACTCAGGTCCGGCGACGGGCTCCGCCGGAAGGTCCGGCAGCTTCACCTCAAAGTCCTGCTCGACGCCGACCAGACTACGGCCTTCGCTCCGCATGATCAGGACATACTGGGCGAGCTTGCGGACCATGGACTCGGCACGCTGAAAATCCAGCTTGCCCTCCCAGTTGTCCTTCATCCCCAGGGTAGGCCAGCGCCGGACGAGTTCCGCCACGTATTCGCTTCCAGAGGCATCGGGGAGGTCCTGCGCGATGGCATGGACCAAGGTACCCAGGCTGCGGGCAAAATCCGTGGCGGCTTCTCCGCCGGCGGCCTGCACGAACCAGTCGAGCGGCGATTTCTGCACGGTTTCGACCTTCGAGGGCGAGACGAAGACTGTTCCGCCGGCAGGAACAACCGGCTCGTCGGAAGACAACCCGGCCAGTCCCCACCAGCTCGCCGGGTGTGCGCCCGGAACCGGCGGCCGAGCGGTGGCCAGGACGCCCAGCACGGCCGCGGCTTCGGCCGATTCGGCAGCTTTGGGATCCAGCTGTGCATACTGGCGCAGCTCCGCGACCAGGGCCCTGAGGGTCAGCGGACGCTCCACCGGGGTGAAGCCCCGGCGGTCCTGCCCCGGGCGCAGCGGCGCCACATAGTCCAGGAAGGAGGACGGTTGCTCGTCCTCCGAGGACACCGCCGTGCAGATCAGCACCTCGCGGGCGCGGGACACCGCGGTGGAAAAGCTCCTCAGTTCGTCATAACGGATTTCGCGCAGCCGGCTCAACGGATCCAGTTGCAGGGCATACTCGACGCCGTGTTCGACGGCGTCGGCGAACAAGGTGCTGCCGAGCAGTTCGCCACGCAGCCGGGTATTGGGCCACACGCCCTCTTGGAGCCCTGGCACAATCACCACAGGCCACTCCCGGCCGGCGGCACTGGCAGGGGTCATGAGTTCCACAGCGTCTTCCAGCTGCGCCCTGGCGGCGAGGGTATCCATGGGGAGCTCCTGGCTGAGCAAGTACTCGAGGAACTGCTCCGGTCCGGAACCGGGCAGCTGGTCGACGAAGCGCTCCGCGGTATGGAACAAGGCCATCATGGCATCGAGGTCACGGTCGGCCCTGGCACCGGCTGACCCGCCGGCCAGGGCGGCCTCGGTCCAGCGGGCGGCCAGTCCGGTCGAATGCCAGAGCGCCCACAGCACCGTCTCGGCGTTACCGCCGGGGGCCTCGGCGGCGTCGCGCCCGGCCCGGATCATCCGGGCAATGCGGCGGGCCGAATGTCCTTCGATGCCCAGTGTTGCCAACGCTCCGGGCTCCAGCAGGGCCTCGACAAGGAGGGCGTCGCTGGTCCGTCCGCCGCCGCCGAGAAGTTCCTCGCGGCGGAGCGATTGACGCAGCCTCCGCAACTCAATCGAGGTGGCACCGCCGATCCGGGACGTCAGCAAGGACACGGCCGACTCTGGCGTGAGCGCGGCCGGGTCAAGGGCCACGGCGTAGGCATCCAGCAGCGGACGCACCGCGACCTCGTCCCGGACCGCCGATTCGGCCACGGGAATCCGGACCGGAATGCCTTGGCCGGCCAGGTACCGCTGCAGCTGGCTCAACTGGCCGCCGTTGCGAACGATCACGGCGATGTCCCCGAGGTCCCGGGCGTCGTTCAGCTGGGCTTCGAGGATCCGCTGCGCCACATACCGCAGTTCATGGACCGGAGACGGCAGCAGGTGTGCCTCGACCGTCCCCGGATTGACGTCGGCGCCACGGGACGGCCCGCCCGGAGCGGGGTCCGGCGTGGGATCCGGAGCGGGGTCCGGGGAGGGGGCCGGCGCGGGAAGGGGCTCAGGTTGTTCGAGCCGGCGTGCGGACAGGCCACCGGACCGCAGGGAGATGCGCTCGGCCACCGACAGCCACGACTCCGCCACGGCCGGGGCGTGCCGATGCGCAATCCAGAGGGGACGTTCCAGGATCACTCCGTCGGCGGCCAGGAGACGGGGAAGCTCGGCCACGAGATCCGGGCGCGCCCCCCGGAAGCCCTGAACCACGGTGTCCGGCGAGGCGGTGATGATGGCGTCCTTGCCGGCTGCGATGTCAGCAAGCAGTTCGAAGACCGCGGGGTTCGCTTCCTGGATGTCGTCCACGAGGATCAGCTGGAGGCGCTCGCGTTCGGCCGCGAGGAAATCCGGGGCGTCCTGGAAGATCTGGCGTGCTGCGGTGATGATGCCGGCGGGGTCGAAGGCCTCCGGCATGCGCAGGTCCAGGACGTCACGGTACTCGGAGTACAGGGCGGCCGCCGGAATCCAGTCGGGCCGGTTGCACCGCCGGGCCAGGGCCACGAGATCCTCCGCCGTCCGCCCGGATTCGATGATGCGGTCGAAGAGTTGGCGCACTTCCTGCCGGAAACCGCGGGTCTGCAGGGCGGCGCCCAGATCCTCCGGCCATGGCAGCTCGAGGCCGGGCAGCGCATGCCCTTCGAGCAGTTCCTTGATGATGAGGTCCTGCTCCGGGCCGGAGAGCAGCTTCGGCTGGCGCGGCAGCGGCAGGATGCCTTCCGCTTTGGCGCGGCGGATCAGATCGAAGGCGTACGACGCCCAGGTGCGGGCCGGCGTCGTGCTCAGGCTCCGGTCCAGGCGGGCTGTGAAGCGGTCGCGGAGAGTATCGGCGGCGAGCCTGCCGGGAGCCAGGATGAGCATCCGTTCCGGGTCCAGGCCGTCACGTTGGGTGCGGTGGACGGCGGCTTCGACGAGGACCGTCGACTTCCCCGTGCCCGGCGCGCCCGGCACCAGAACGGGGCCAGAGCCCGGCGGGACCTGGACGACGGCGAGCTGGTCGGGCGACAGCACCGGGACCGCGCTGTGGTGGGTCCGGGGAGGCAACAACCGCAGCCCCACACCCGCTGTCTGCCCCGTTCCCGTTCCTTTTCCCGTGCCAGTTCCCTGATGGGCATGGGACGCGGACCGCTGCAGGCCCGGATCGAAGCTTTCGGGCTGCTGAACCTCGGTCACTTTACTCACACAGTCATCTCATCATCCGGTACCGACAATTTATGCAACTCCCGCTCGAGCCGCTCAGTGATGGCATCTATCCGGTCGAAGTCGGCGTCGCTGGGCACCCATCGGCCGGCGGCCAGGTTCACGCGCCAGCGGCCCTCGCCGGTCCGGAGGAAATCGGCGTGACTGCCCAGCAGCGGCGTGCCTTCCTGCAGATAGAGCGTCAATGCCTCGCGCTCATGTCCGGGAGGCGCATCCCCGCTGGCCTTCAGGACCCGCCACCACGGCACGTGGCTGCCATAGTGGCTCATGACGGAACCGACCTGGCGCGGACCTCCGGAGCCAAGCAGTTCCGCAACGTCGCCGTAGGCCACCGCGGTGCCGGCCGGGATCAACGCCACCAGCTCCAGCACCGCCTCCACATACTCCGTTCGCATCGATCCAGCCTAGCTGGCCACAGGTCGCGTCAGTGCAGGCCCCGCACCCGGACGGCACGCGCCGGGAGCGGTCAAGAACTGTCGGAGGCAGAAGGTAGCGTTGAAGCATGAGCACCTGGAACAGCCTTCCCCGCGCAGCCTTCGACCTCGAAACAACGGGCCGCAACTCCCGCTCGGCGCGGATCGTCACCGCATCCGTCACCGTCGTGGACGCCGGCGGCGAGGTGATCAAGGAGCATGAGTGGCTCGCCGATCCCGGCGTCGAGATTCCCACCGAGGCCAGCGACGTCCACGGCATCACCACGGAGCAGGCCCGCCGCGAGGGCAGACCTGCCGCCGAGGTGACACGGGAGCTCGCTGCCGTCTTGCAGGAACTGTTCGATGACGGCGTACCCGTCATAGCCTTCAACGCCAGCTACGACTTCACCGTGCTCGCGGCCGAGTCGGCCCGCTACGGCGTCCCGCAGTTGAGCCGCTTCCCCGTCCTGGACCCGTACATCATGAACAAGCAGGTGGACCGGTACCGCAAGGGCAAGCGCACGCTCACCGCCCTGTGTGAGGAATACGGCATCAATCTGGACAACGCCCACACCTCGGCCGCCGACGCCCTGGCAACCTTGCGCATGCTCGACGCCATGGCCGGAAAATTCCCCAAGCTCAGGATGCCGGCGGCCAACCTGCACCAGCTCCAGGTCGAATGGGCCTCGGCCCAGGCCGCGGATTTCCAGAGTTACCTGCGCAAGACCAAACCGGCCGCCGTCATTGAAGGCGACTGGCCCGTCCTGCCCCCGGAAGACGCCAGCCGCGGCGACTTCTAAACTGCCGGTCTGCCCTTCGCGAAAACTTCTTAATACGAAACGTTGGGCGGCAAAAAGACTTACTTAGTCTTCCCCGGCGCCCAATTCCAGCCATTGAGACGGAACTCACACGCCCCGGGGCCCCCAACTGCCCGGCCCTTCCACGCCAATGATTCCGCCGTACCCGTCCGGCGCTACCCGGAACACTGACCATGACGCAGGAGGATGAAGATACTTCGCGGTGGGCGCACTCCCGCGCTGATTAATTCGGATTGAATCCGCGTCCACACCGGATGACACAATTATCTTTCGCGGCTTGCCTGCCCATCCGGCGCCCAAGCCAGCAGCCGGGGCCCGATGAGTCGCCCCGCGCCCCACTGAATTTCAGACGAAAGTGATTGCGTGATGAAAAGCAAAGCCTTGAAGTGGCTGACAACCGTTCCCGTGGCACTCGCCGTGGCGGTCTCCCTTGCAGCGTGCGGCGGCGGGTCGGCGCAGACCACGGCGTCACCGACGGATGCGCTCAAGGGCAGCGACCAGACCTCCCTGGACAAGTACACCACCAAGGACGTCACCCCCCTGGACAAGATTGACAAGGCCAAGCTCGGCCTGATCAGCGACGGAACCCTCACCGTGGGAACCCTGTCGGACGCCCCGCCGAACATCTACATCGACAAGTCCGGCAAATTCACCGGCTACGACAACGAGCTCCTGCGCGCGATCGCGGACAAGCTGGGCCTCAAGGTGGAGTTCAAGTCGACCGGCTTCGCGTCGCTGCTCTCCCAGGTCGCGAACAAGCAGTTCGACCTCGGCTCCTCGTCGATTTCCACCACTGATGCCCGCCGCAAGACCGTAGGCTTCACCAACGGCTACGACTTCGGCTACATGGCCGTTGTTGCCAAGAAGGACTCCAACGTCAAGGGCTTCAAGGACCTGACCAAGGACACCCGCATCGCCGTAGTCCAGGGCACTGTGCAGGACGACTACGTCACGAACACCCTCCAGATCGAGCCGGTCCGCTTCGAGGACTACAACACCGCCTACGCAAACTTGAAGAACGGACAGGTTGACGCCTGGGTCGCACCGTCCCAGCAGGCCACCGGCCAGGTCAAGGAAGGCGACGGCACCGTCATTGCCGAGTCGGTCGTGAACACCCAGAACTTCACCGCCTACGCCGTGAACAAGGACAATCAGGCACTCATTGACGCGCTGAACTCCGGCCTCGACGCCGTGATTGCCGACGGCACCTGGTCCAAGCTGACCAAGGAATGGTACCCGGACCGCGAGACCCCGGCCACGTGGTCCCCGGGTTCCAAGGCTGTCACCGTTCCGAAGTCCTAGTCCATGGATGCACTCGATCAACTCGTAAAGACCTTCTTTGACTGGGAGGCGATGGCGGCCGTCCTGCCGAACATGATTATGGTCGGCCTGCCCAACACCCTGATCCTCGCGGTTTCCTCGGGCGTGCTCGGGTGCATCCTGGGCATGGTCCTGGCCGTCATGGGAACGTCCCGCATCACTGCGCTGCGCTGGCTCTCCCGGATCTACACGGACATCTTCCGCGGCGTCCCCGCCATTGTGGTCATCCTCCTCATCGGCATCGGGCTTGGACCGGTGGTCAGGGAACTGACCGGATCCACCAATCCGTTCCCGCTCGGTATCCTCGCCCTGACGCTCATGGCATCCGCCTACATCGGCGAGATCTTCCGCTCGGGCATCCAGAGCGTGGAGAAGGGCCAGCTGGAAGCTTCCCGGGCCCTGGGCTTCAGCTACGGCGATTCCATGCGCCTCGTGGTGATTCCGCAGGGCATCCGCCGCGTGCTGCCGGCCCTGGTCAACCAGTTCATCTCGCTGATCAAGGACTCCTCCCTGATCTATCTGCTGGGCCTGCTCGCCAGCCAGCGCGAGATCTTCCGCATCGGTAACGATGCCGCCGCCAACACGGGGAACCTGTCACCGCTGATCGCCGCGGCGTTCATGTACCTCATCCTGACCGTTCCGCTCACCCACTTGGTCAACTACATCGACAACCGCCTGCGCACCGGCCGTCCGGAGAAACGGCAGCCGGACGACGCCGCGGCCCTGATCGGGAAGGGAGCACAGCCATGAGCGAATTCGCCTCCGGTTCGCTGACCGGCAAGAACCTGCACCTGTCCTTCGGCTCGAACCATGTCCTGCGCGGCATCGACCTGCACGTCGAGAAGGGCACCACCGCGTCGGTGATCGGCCCCTCCGGATCGGGCAAGTCCACGCTGTTGCGCGTCATGAACCGCCTGATCGAACCGGATCAGGGCGACATCCTGCTGGACGGCCGCTCGGTCCTGAAGGACAACCCGGACGAGCTTCGCCAGCGGATCGGCATGGTGTTCCAGCAGTTCAACCTGTTCCCGCACAAGACCGTCGTGGACAACGTCTCGCTCGCGCTGCGGAAGCTGCGCAAGCTGCCGGCCGAGCAGGCCCGGGCCGAGGCTCTCGAGCAGCTCGACCTCGTTGGGCTCAAGCACAAGGCCGACGCGCGTCCCGCCAACCTCTCCGGCGGCCAGCAGCAGCGCGTCGCCATTGCGCGCGCCCTGGCCATGAAGCCGGAAGTGATGTTCTTCGACGAGGCCACCTCGGCCCTCGACCCGGAGCTCGTCAAGGGCGTGCTGGCGCTGATGGCCGACCTCGCCAAGGGCGGCATGACCATGGTGGTGGTGACCCACGAGATGGGCTTCTCCCGCAACGTTTCGGACACTGTGACGTTCATGGACGGCGGCGTCGTCGTGGAGTCCGGCCCGCCGGAACAGATCTTCACGAACCCGCGGACCGAACGGCTGCAGGGATTCCTCGCGGACGTTCTCTAGTTCGCCTGCCGCCCTTCCGGCGCTGCCGGCGTTCGCAGCGTTAACGACTGATGGCACCCGCCGCTGCGGGTGCCATCAGTTGTTAAGGCTTCGGTCGGCTAACGATCAGGGACGCTGCGCTTTCGCGGCGGCGGCCGCCTTCGCCGCGGCCGGCAGGGCGTCGAAGATCCGGTTCATCGCGGCGTCGTCGTGCGCGGCGGAGAGGAACCAGGCTTCAAAGACCGACGGCGGCAGGTAGACGCCCGAGTCCAGCATCGAGTGGAAGAAGGGGGCGTAGCGGAACACTTCCTGGCCCTGGGCGTCGTCGTAGTTGTGCACGCCCCGGGCGCCCGTGCCGAAGGCCACGGAGAACAGGTTGCCGGCGCGCTGGATGGAGTGGTCCACGCCGGCGGCGTCGAGGGCGGAGGACAGCGCCGCGGAGAGCTCCAGGGAGCGGGCGTCCACGAACGAGTAGACCTCGGGGGTGGCGTGGGTGAGGGTCGCGACGCCGGCGGCCATGGCCACCGGGTTCCCGGAGAGGGTGCCGGCCTGGTAGACGGGGCCCAGGGGCGCCAGGTAGTCCATGACGTCGGCGCGTCCGCCGAGGGCCGCCGTCGGCATGCCTCCGCCGATGACCTTTCCGAACGTCAGCAGGTCCGGGGTCCACGGCTCGGCGGCGTCGGCGGCCCCGCCGGTCAGGCCCCAGTAGCCGGAGTAGCCGGTGCGGAACCCGGTGAGGACCTCGTCGAGGATCAGCAGGGCGCCGTGCCCCCGGGTGATCCGGGAAAGACCTGCGTTGAAGCCCTCGCCGGGGGTGACCACGCCCATGTTGGCCGGGGCGGCCTCGGTGATGACAGCGGCGATGCTGTCACCGTGCTTGGCGAAGGCGGCCTCGACGGCGTCGAGGTCGTTGTACGGCAGCACGAGGGTCTCGGCCGCCGTCGCGGCGGTGACGCCGGCCGAGCCGGGCAGCGCGAGGGTCGCCAGGCCGGAACCTGCCGCGGCGAGGAGGCCGTCGAGGTGGCCGTGGTAGCAGCCGGCGAACTTGATGACGAGGTTCCGGCCGGTGAAGCCGCGGGCCAGCCGGATGGCGGTCATGGTGGCTTCGGTGCCGGTGGAGACCATCCGGACGCGTTCGGCGGCCGGGACGCGCTCCTTGACGATCGCGGCCAGGTTGGCCTCGTCGGGCGTGGACGCACCGAAGGACAGGCCGCGGTCGACGGCGGCATGCACGGCGGCGATGACCTCCGGGTGGGCGTGCCCCAGCAGCGCCGGACCCCAGGAGCAGACGAGGTCGACGTAGTCCGCGCCGTCGGCGTCGGTGAGATAGGCGCCCTTGGCGGACACCATGAACCGCGGCGTCCCGCCCACGGAGCCGAAGGCGCGCACGGGTGAGTTCACGCCGCCCGGCATCAGCTGGCGGGCGCGGTCAAAGAGTTCCTCGTTGCGAGGCATGCTGGAAGTCATGGTTCCTATTCTTTCAGTTCTGCGGCCGGGTCATTTTCCTGCGGCCTTGGCCAGCAGTGCGGTGACGCGGGGCGCCACTTCGGTGCCGAACAGTTCGATCGAGCGCATCATGGCCGGGTGCGGCAGGGTGCCGTTGCTGTATTTGAGGTCAAAGCGGTCCACGCCGAGGTTCTTCTTCAGCAGCGCGATTTTTGCGGCCACGGTATCCGGAGACCCCACGTAGAGTGCTCCCTCGGGCGTGCACATGGCATCAAACTCGGCCCGGTTGCCTGGGCCCCAGCCGCGCTCCGCGCCAATCCTGTTGCGCATCGCGATCCAGTGCGGGAAGAACTCCTCCCGTGCTTCCTCGTCGGTAGCGGCGATGTGGCCGGGTGAATGCGTGGCCATCTGCTGCATCGGGTGCCCGTATTTGCCCATGGCCTCGCGGTAGAGGCCGGCCAACGGGGCGAAGGACCGCGGCTGGCCGCCGATGATGGCGAAGATGATCGGGTAGCCGTATTCTGCGCAGCGCAGCACGGATTCAGGGGTGCCGCCGACGCCGATCCAGGTTGGCAGCAGGTGGTGTTCCAGGGGCGGGTAGACGCTCAGGCCGTTGATGGCGGGCCGGGTGCGCCCTTCCCAGTGGACCGGCTTCTGCGCCCGGACCTTGTCGAAGAGCTCGAGCTTTTCCTCGAAGAGGACGTCGTAGTCGGCCAGGTCCAGGCCGAACAGCGGGAAGGATTCGATGAACGAACCGCGGCCCAGCATGATTTCGGCCCGGCCGCTGGAGATGGCGTCCACCGTGGCAAAGCGCTGGAAGACCCGGATGGGGTCATCGGAGCTGAGGACGGTGACGGCCGAGCCGAGCCGGATGTGCTTGGTGCGGGCAGCCGCCGCGGCGAGGAAGACTTCCGGGGCCGAGACCGCGAAGTCGCGGCGGTGGTGTTCCCCCACGGCGAAGGCGTGCAGGCCGACCTCGTCCGCGAGCTCGGCCTGTTCCAAGAGCTGCCGCAGGACCTGGGCGTGCGGGACGGGATGGCCGTCGGGGAAAACGCCGACGTCACCGAAGGTGTTCAGGCCCAGGAGGATGCGTTCCGGCCCGACCGGGGCCGTGGGGTTCTCCCCGGGTGCCGGCTCAGGCGTAGTCGCGGTGTTCACCGGGATTCCTTCAGCCAGCCGGCGAGCTCGCTGGCCCAGTAGGTCAGCACCATGTTGGCGCCGGCGCGCTTGATGCCCAGGACGGATTCGGTGATGGCGGCCCGGCGGTCGATCCAGCCGTTCGCTGCTGCGGCCTCGATCATCGAGTACTCGCCGGAAATCTGGTAGGCGGCCACCGGTACCGGGCTCATGGCGGCGACGTCGGCGAGGATGTCCAGATAGCTCATGGCGGGCTTCACCATGACCATGTCGGCGCCTTCGGCCAGGTCCAGGTCCACCTCGAGGATGGCTTCCCGGCGGTTGGCGGCGTCCATCTGGTAAGTCCGGCGGTCGCCGGTCAGCTGCGAGTCGACGGCCTCGCGGAACGGGCCGTAGAACGCCGAGGCGTACTTAGCGGCGTAAGCGACCACGGCGGTGGTGGCGTGCCCGGATTCCTCGAGGGCCTGCCGGATGACGGCGACCTGGCCGTCCATCATGCCGGACGGCCCCAGGACGTGGGCGCCGGCGTCGGCCTGTGCGACGGCCATCTGGCCGTAGATTTCCAGGGTCGCGTCGTTGTCCACGTAGCCGTTGGCGTCCAGGACGCCGCAGTGGCCGTGGTCGGTGAACTCGTCGAGGCACACATCGCTCATGATCACAAGCTCGTCGCCAACTTCGGCGCGGACGTCCCTGATGGCTTTGTTCAGCACACCGTCGGGGTCCAGGGAGGCGGTGCCGCGCGCATCCCGGACGGCGGGGACACCGAACAGCATGATGCCGCCGACGCCCAGCCGCACGGCCTCGGCAGCGGCCCGCTTGAGCGAATCGGTGGTGTGCTGCTGCACGCCGGGCATCGAGGCAATCGGGTTGGGCTCGGTCAGCCCTTCGCGGATGAAGGCGGGAAGGATCAGTTCCGCAGCGGAGAGGCGGTGCTCCGCGGTCAGGCGCCGCATGGCGGGGGTGGTGCGAAGCCGGCGGGGCCGGTGGGTCGGGAAGCTCATGTGTTGTCCTTCGCTGGATGCTGGGATGGTTGGGAGCGGACGACGGCGGCGACGAGGCCGGACGCGGTGGGAGCTTCGGCGACGGCGGCGACGGTGAGTCCAAGACCGGCCGCCTCGCCCGCCGTCGAGCGTCCGATCGCAACGAACCGGCACGCGCCGAGCGGGGCGAGGTCCGCGTGGATGCGGCGGGCCGCGCTCGGCGAGGCGGCGACAACGGCGTCGAGCCGTCCGGCCCGGATCTCACGTTTCGCGTCGGCGGCCGTGAGGACTTCGGCCGGCGGCCCGGCGTCGGCTTCCTCCAGCGGGGGCCTGCAGGCCGGGAGGCTCAGGCCGGGATCAGCCGGGTAGTCCACCGTCCGGTAGGCGGTGACGGCCTGCACCGACGCGCCGCGGGCTTCCAACCCGCGGCGGAGCCTGGAATCGGCGATGTCCGCCTGGGGCAGGAACACGCTGTTGCGGCCTTCGGGCCAGACGCCGAGCAGGCCGGCGCCCGACTGCAGTGCCGTCGGTGCGAGGTCCACGCTGACACCCCGGGACTCGAGGATCTGCCGCGTCGCGGGGCCGATCGTGGCCACCTGGACGTGCCCGGGCAGCCAGGCGCCCAAGGTGGAGCCACGCTCCGCGGCCTTGGCCTCCAGCACCTGGACGGTGGTCGCGCTGCTGATGACAAGCCAGTTGTAGGCGCCGGCGCCCAAGGCATCGAAGGCGACGTCGAGGGAGTGCTGGTCGCGTGCCACCTCGAAGTCGATCAGGGGCAGCAGCACCGGCTCGGCGCCAAGGCGGCGCAGGGCCGCGACCAGCTCGCCGGCGCGGTCCGGGCTGCGGGCGATCAGGATCCGGGCTCCCGCGAGGGCTCCCTGGTCGTGGGTGGCCGGCCCGCTGCTGCCCTCATTCAGGGCATTTTCCCGTCCCATGATGCGGTCCCGTCCCATAATGCGCT
Organism: Arthrobacter sp. H-02-3; assembly: GCF_003097355.1. Lineage (GTDB taxonomy): Bacteria > Actinomycetota > Actinomycetes > Actinomycetales > Micrococcaceae > Arthrobacter > Arthrobacter humicola. Next base: position 96,710 of record NZ_PYUI01000013.1, on the reverse strand, counting down.
GGATCCCCCGGTTCAGGATGCGGTCAGGTCCGCGATATCGGCGGCGCCGCGGGCCAGCAGGACTTCCGCCAGTTCGATCCCCAGCAGAGTGGCCCCCACCTCGGTCAATCCGTCGGTGGCCTTCCGGTCCCGGACGGTGGCGGTGCCGTCGACGGCGCAGACCACGGCTTCGAGGTGCAGCATGCTTCCCTTGCGGTAGGCGTAGGCGCCCACCGGTGCGGCACAGCCTGCCTCAAGGCGGGCCAGGAGCGCCCGCTCGGCGGTGACGGCGAGCCGGGTGTCGTGATCGTCGAGGGCTGCGAGGGCCTGGGCGAGGACGCCCTGGGACCCTTCGGTGGACCCGGCCTTGCGGGGCGCGTCGGCCGTGCGGCATTCGATCGCGAGGGATCCCTGCCCGGCGGCCGGCAGCATAATGTCCGTCTCGAGGTATTCGCTGACCGTGTCCAGCCGGCCGATCCGGTGCAGCCCGGCTGCGGCGAGGACGACGGCGTCGAGGTCGCAGGACTTGCCGTCCACCATGGCGTCGGTCGTGTTGCCCGGCAAGCCGGGGACGCGTCCGAGCCGGGTGTCGACGTTGCCGCGGATGTCCCGGATGTCCAGGTCCGGACGGGCGGCGCGCAGCTGGGCTGCGCGCCGCGGGGAACCGGTGCCCACGCTGGCGCCGGCGGGCAGGTCCGCGAGCTTGAGCCCGTCGCGGGCGCAGAGCACATCGCGGACGTCGACTCGTTTCGGCGTCGCCGCGAGCGTCAGGCCAAGCGCCGGCCCGGTGGGCAGGTCCTTGAGCGAGTGCACGGCGACGTCGCATGCGTTCTGCAGCAGGGCGTCGCGCAGGGCCGCCACGAACACGCCGGTTCCGCCCATCTGGGACAGCGATCCGGTAAGGACATCACCGTCGGTCCGGATGTGGACAAGCTCCACGGCGAACCCGCCGACGGCGGCCAGCTGGTCCGCGGTCTGCTGCGTCTGGGTGAGGGCCAGTTTGCTGGCGCGGGTTCCGATCCGGACGGTCACAGCGTTGCCTGACCAGCCGCCGGGGTCGCCATATCCGCGGCTGCGGGCGTTGCGGCGGGGTAGGGATCGTGGCCCGTGCCGATGCTGGTGTCAGCGCCCGCGATGGTGGGCTTTTCGCCACGAAAGTTGGCGCAGCAGCCGGGCCGGCAGACGTCGTACCAGGGGCCGAGTTTGGTCAGGTGGGGCCGGTCCGCGATGTTGTTCGCCGCGGTCCGTTCGCAGATCAGGTCCACGATCCCGCCGACGAACTTCCGGTGCGTGCCGGGGGTGGGGACGCGGGTGGCCGCCAGGCCCAGCTTGCCGCAGGTCTCCAGTGCCTCGGTGTCCAGGTCCCAGACAACCTCCATGTGGTCGCTGACGAAGCCCAGCGGCACGATCACGACGCCCTTGACGCCCTGGCCGGCGAGCTCCTCGATGGCGTCGTTGATGTCGGGTTCGAGCCACGGGACGTGCGGGGCGCCGGAGCGGGACTGGTAGACGAGGGACCACGGTGCGGTCAGGCCGGTCTCGGCTTCGACGCGGCGGATGACCTCGGTTCCGGTGGCGAGGTGCTGGGCCACGTAGGCGGAGTCTTCCTCGAAGTGGCGGGGCTCGCCCTCGGAGCGGCCGGCGGCTTCGGCGTCGCGGGTAGGGATGGAGTGGGTGGCGAACAGGATGTGCACCGGGGCGTCGGGGGTGCTGGCCGCGGTGAGCTGTGCGCGGACGTCGGCCAGGCCGGCGGCGGTGCCCTCGATGAACGGCTCGACGAAGCCGGGGTGGTCAAAGTACTGCCGCACCTTGTCCACTTCGAGTTTTCCGTCCAGCCCGGTTTCGGTCAGGGCCATGCCAATGTCCTCGCGGTACTGGCGGCAGCTGGAGTAGCAGGAGTAGGCGCTCGTGGTGACCATGAGGACCTTGCGGTGCCCGGCGTCGTACATCTCCTGGAGCGTCTGCGGGATGTAGGGATCCCAGTTGCGGTTGCCCCAGAAGACCGGCAGTTCGATGCCGCGGGTGGCAAGTTCGGCCTCCATGGCGGCCTTGAGGGCGCGGTTCTGCTGGTTGATGGGGCTGATGCCGCCGTTGGCGCGGTAGTGGTGCGAGACCGCTTCGAGCCGCTCGTCCGGGATGCCACGGCCACGGGTGACATTGCGGAGGAACGGGATGACGTCCTCCTGGCCTTCCGGGCCGCCAAAGGAGGCGAGGAGGACGGCGTCGTACTCCTTGGGAGCCATCCGGCCTGCCTCGGTGACGGGGTTCACGGCGGTCACCGCCGTGGCGGTCTCCTGGGGATCCAGCGGGCTCATGCAAGGACCTCGGCGATCTCGGCGGCGCTGACGCGCCGACCGGTGTAAAAGGGGATTTCCTCGCGCACATGGTGACGCGCCTCGGTGGCGCGCAGGTGGCGCATCAGGTCCACGAGGTCCACGAGTTCCGGAGCTTCCAGGCCGAGGATCCATTCCCAGTCGCCCAGGGCGAAGGAGGAGACGGTGTTGGAAATGACCTGCGGGAAGTCGCGGCCCAGGAGGCCGTGGTCGCGAAGCATCGCGCCGCGCTCGGCGTCCGGCAGGAGGTACCACTCGTAGGAGCGGACGAACGGGTAGACGCACAGCCACTCGGCCGGTTCGACGCCGCGGGAGAAGGCGGGCGTGTGGTTCTTGGCGAACTCCGCCTCGCGGTGGACGCCCATGGCGGACCAGGCGATCTCGGTCCCGGTGAAGAGCGTGCTGCGGCGGATGTCCCGGACGGCCCGCTGCAGGGCCTCGGGCTTGGGCCCGTGGAGCCAGATCATGATGTCCGCGTCCGCGCGCATGGCGGAAACGTCGTAGCTGCCGCGGTGGACCACGCCGGCGTCGGCGAGGCGTGCCAGCAGGGACTCGAAGTCTTGGGCCGCATTCGCGTCGCGGGCGGTGTCCGCGGACCGCTTGAAAACGGTCCAGAGGGTGAAGAACTGCTCGGTTGAATCGTCGGGCGCCGAGGCCCCGGCGACTGATTCTCCGGGGACGGGCATTCCGGTTTTAGTGACAGATTCGGCAGAAGTGTGGCTCATGGTTACCAGTCTGCCTCCTCTCTCCAGCTAAGTCGAAAAAAAGCACTTCTACAACGCGTAGAAGTGCTTTATTTCACAAGCCGGGGGCGACTGCCCTGGAATCCGGGCAGCCGGGATGCCGTCAGGTCCTGCGCATCCGGACAGCGATGACGCCGGCGCCCACTGACAGCGCCACCAGGCCGATGCCCCAGCCGATCAGCGGGGACGGTCCGGCCGGTTCCACAGCGGACGTGGCCTGCAGCGACGTGCTGCCGGAGTGGCCCGCGGCTGTGGCCGGTGCTGTTTTCGAACCGGCCGCGTTCGAACCGGTGGAGGAGGGCCGGGGCGTTGCAGTATTCGATGCCGGCGCCGGCGTGCCAGCGCCGCTTCCGGCTTGCCCGGCAGTTCCGGGCCCGGTCCCGGTGGCAGCGCTGCCAGCGTTGCCACCTGCGGACGGCTGGCCGGGCACCTGTCCGGGGACGGATCCGGCTGCTGCCCCGTCCGCGGCCGGCGCTCCCGGCGCCGTGACCGGCGTGCCGGGGTTTTGCGGTGCGGAGGGCGGGGCCACGTTGGCCGACGGGGTGCCGGATGGCGGCGCGCTGGTGCTGGGAGCCGTGGACCCGGGGTTGCTGGGCTCCGGGCTGCCGGACTCGGGGATCGTGGGTTCCGGGCTGCTGCTGCGGGACGGCGGTTGCATCGGCTCCGCTTCTTCGTCCGAGCCGGAGGACGGCGAGGGGCTCGGTGTGGGCGACGGGCTCCGCGTCGGCGAGGAGCCGAGCAGACTGTCCAGCACGTCACCCAGGCCGAGGGTCAAGGAACCCTGGGTCGACGGCGGGGTGGATGCCGCTGCGGATAAACCAGTGGCAGCATTCGAAGCAGGAACTCCTGCGGAAACAGCCAGTACCGCCCCGAGCGCGGCTGCCGCTGCGCCGCGTCGAAGACTCCTATGGCGCCGGGTCGTCGTTGTTGACACGTTGGACCTGAAAATAACCATGGTCATCGAGCCTAGCCGGAATCGACCGCGAGGAAAAACCAGCCTAATTCCGCGGAATACCGGGCAGTAATCCAGGGGGCTAGAGGGGTTCAGGGTGCATTTGGGGCCGCTGTGACTTCTGCGGCTGAGGGGGCGTCAGGGACTTCGGAATGGGTCCCCGAAGTGGCTGCAGGCGACGGGCCGACGGCGGCGTTTGGGGCATCCGCGTGTGTGGAAACAGCGGTCGGGGCGGCACCCCTTTAGGTCAGGAGGGTGCGAACCTGCTGAGGGGTGTCGGCCACGATCGCCGCCAGCCCGTTGCCGGACAGCCATCCGCCCACGACGGCGAGGGTGCCGTCCGCGGCGCAGACGCTCCGGACGGCGGCGACACGCTGTTTGTGGCCGAGGGACGCAAACGGCAACGCACCGGCCCAGCGGACCACGTCCCAGCCCACCACGTCCCCGGCGGTGACCGGGACCGACAGCAGGGCCGAGGCGTCGGCCAGGGCTGCGCGGAACAGTTCCTCGTCTGAGCGCGGCGGTTCCGAGCGCGGCACAGCCGCTCCCGGGCTGCCGTATTCCGTGGTCCCGACGGGCGCAACTCCCCGCCCGTAGGAAAGCCGGAGCACGTGCCTGCCCGGCCCGGTCCGGTCCGCCAGCCAAGCCCATTTGGCGGTGCCGTGCGTCAACGCTTTGGCCTGTATCCCGGGGCTCTGCGGGGCCACGAGCACGCCCGTACCGCGTGGCGCCGCGTCGAGCGCCGGGAGATCCACCACGAGGGTGACCAGGCTGACATCGGGTCCGGTTTCGGGGCGGAGGCCCGCAAGCTCCGGCAGGGATTCTTCAAGCAGCCCGGCGGCGGCGGGGCCTTCGACCGCAACCACGAGCAACCCGGCGTCGTACGTGTCCTGATCCGTGGTGACCCGCCAGCCGCCCGCTGTGCGCCGAACGGACCGGGCCGGGGTGGCGCTGAGCAGGGTGACGCCGCGCCGGCGCAGGTCGGCCAGAAGGGCAGTCACCAGGGTGTGCATCCCGCCTCGCAGGCCGGCGACGGCGGCGCCGGCTTTCTGGAGCCCGGCGGAACTGCCCGTCCCCGGTGCGGCTGCGCCGGCGCTCGAGTTGGCTCCTCCCCTGCGTTGGGCCGCGACGGCGGCGGCGAGGGAACCGTGCCGGCGGATACCGGCCCGCAGCCCGGGGGCCACCATGTCGACGTCGAGCACGGCGGGATCGGCCGAGTGGACGCCGCCGACCACGGGCGCAACGAGTCTGTCCAGCACGCGCCTGCCCATTCGCGCGCGGACCAGGGCTGACACACTGGTGGCCTCGTCGGCGGTGCCAAGCGAGGCAGGCAGCACGGCGTCCATGGAGGCGCGGAGGGAGCCCAGCAGTCCCAAGGACCGGCGGACTTCCGGGTCCCATGGGCTGGCCGGGATGCCCAACACCCCGGTCTTGGGCAGTTCCCGCGGGCCGTCGGGCAGTTGCACCCAGGCACCGCCGGGGTTCGGTGCGACGATGTCGCCGGCAATCCCAAGCTCGGCGGCGAGATCGGCCACCGCGGCCGTGCGGGTAGCGAAGGACTCCGCCCCGCTGTCCAGGGTCAGCCCCGCCACAGCATGGCTGCCGACGCAGCCACCCCAAGCGTCGCTGGCTTCCAGGACTGTGGTGCGGAGGCCCGCCCGGGCGAACTCCCTGGCCGCAAGCAAGCCGGAGATCCCTCCCCCGACCACGACGGCGGTCCCGTGACGGGAGGTGCCCTCTGCAGCGGTACCCGCCGCGGACGTTACGGCGGCGCCTGCGTCCATGTTCCTACTCCGGTGAAATGGAGTGGATGAGTTCGACGACGCGCGTCAGCACCTCGGGATCCGTCTCCGGGGGCACGCCGTGGCCAAGGTTCACCACGTGGCCGGGCGCTGCGGAGCCGGCTGCGATCACGTCGCGGACGTGCGCTTCCAGGATCTCCCAGGGCGCGGAGAGGAGTGCGGGATCGATGTTGCCCTGCAGCGGAACGGTCCCGCCGAGGCGGCGGTTGGCCTCGTCCAGCGGCAACCGGTAGTCGACCCCCACGACGTCGACACCGACGTCGCGCATGGCGACGAGCAGTTCCGAGGTGCCGGTGCCGAAGTGGATGAGCGGTGCGCCGAGGTCCCGGACGTGGTCCAGGGCCCGGGACGACGCCGGGGCAACGTAGCGCTGGTAGTCGGCCAACCCCAGCGAACCGGCCCAGGAGTCGAAGAGCTGCGCGGCGGAGGCTCCGGCTTCCAACTGCGCACGAAGGAACATGCCGGAGGCGTCGGCGGCCCAGTTGGCCAATGCCGTCCAGGTTTCCGGGTCGGCGTGCATCATGGTGCGCGGGCCGAGGTGGTCGCGGGAAGGCTTGCCTTCCACCATGTACGCGGCGAGCGTGAAGGGTGCGCCGGCGAAGCCGATCAGCGGGGTGTTGCCGAGCTCGGCCACGGTCAGCCGGACGGCTTCACGAATGGGTTCCAGGGCCTCCCACGTCAGCTGCGGCAGGGCGGCGACGTCCGCCGCCGTGCGCACCGGCACGTCCAGGACAGGACCGACGCCGGGCACGATGTCCACGCCGACGCCGGCCAGCTTGAGCGGAATGACGATGTCGGAGAAGAAGATGGCGGCATCGACGTCGTGACGGCGGACCGGCTGCAGGGTGATCTCAGAAGCCAGTTCCGGGCGCAGGCACGAGTCCAGCATGGCGACGCCCTCGCGGACCTTGAGGTACTCGGGCAGCGAGCGGCCCGCCTGACGCATGAACCAGACGGGACGGCGGGAGGGCTTGCCGCCGCGGTAGGCGGTGATTAGCGGTGAGTCCGCCGTGCGGCCGTCCATCAGCGGGTGTCCGGCGTCTAGGCCGCCGGCGCCGGCCACTGCGCCGTCTACTGCGGCGGCGTCATCGGCTGCGCCATGATCGGACGTACTGAATTTTGTCGTGCCGGCATGTGCCGCAGCGCTTGGAGTCATGACTTCGATTGTGCCCAAATTTGCGCCCAAAAGATAACGACAGCCTGTCACGCGGGCTGTCACACTGGCCACGAGGGCCGCGGCGTGGCGGGGATCACAGCCTTGGGTGCCGGACCCCACGCCAGGATAGTTGTTCTACACAGGCGCGAAAAAGCTATGATGGTCGTGCTGTGGTTCTTTTCTCATTGGTGGCTACACACGCCGACATCGACCTCGAAACCGTTGCTCAGTTGAGCACCGGCGCTTCCGGGCTTGCCACATCCGCCCTCGCCGGATCGCCGGCCGTGGCGGGTGCCGTTGTCCTTGCCACCTGCAACCGCTTCGAAATCTACGGGGAAGCCCCGCATCCGGACGCCGTCGACGCAGCCCGGGCTGCCCTCATCTCCCAGATCAGCGGAGCCAGCGGACTCAACGATCAGCTGGTCTCCCGCGCCTTCAGCACCCGCACGGGTGCCGAGGTCAGCCAGCATCTCTTCGCGGTGAGCTCCGGACTGGACTCCGCCGTGGTGGGCGAACGCGAAATCGCCGGCCAGGTCCGCCGCGCCTTGATCACGGCCCAGCATGAAGGCACGGCCAGCTCCGGACTGGTGCGGCTGTTCCAGGCGGCGTCCAAGACCGCCAAGGACGTCGGCGCCCAGACGGCGCTTGGTTCCCGCGGCCTCTCCATCGTCTCCGTAGCACTGGATCTTGCCACCGACCTGTCGGAAAACCCGGACTGGTCCGCCAAGAAGGCCGTCGTCTTCGGGACCGGCGCCTACGCCGGGGCCACCATGTCACTGTTGCGCGAACGCGGCTGCACCGATGTCTCGGTCTACTCCTCCTCCGGCCGTGCGCCCGGTTTCGTCGCCACCCGGGGCGGCGCCGCCCTGGATGAGGACACCCTTCCGGCTGCCGTCGCCGCTGCCGACGTCATGATCGGCTGCAGCGGCTCGGACAGCCGGGTCGAAGCGGACGACCTCGCCCGGATCCGGTCGGGCTCGGCCCAGCCGCTCATCGCGATCGACCTCGCCCTGACGCACGACTTCGACCCCGCGGTCGGCGAGCTCGACGGCGTCGAACTCCTCACGCTGGAATCCGTCCGGCTCGCGGCGCCCCAGGAACAGGCCGAGTCGCTCGCGCAGGCCAGCAGCATTGTGTCCGGTGCGGCCAGCGCCTTCGAGCAGGAGCGCGAAGCACGCTCCGTGGACTCGGCGATCGTTGCGTTGCGGCGCCACACGATGAACGTCCTGGATGCGGAAATGGAAAAGGTCCGCGCCCGGCACGGCTGCACCGCCGCGGCCGAGGAAGTCGAATTCGCCCTGCGCCGCATGGTGAAGCAATTGCTGCATGTCCCCACCGTCCGGGCCCGCGAACTCGCCGCCAACGGACAGCAGGACGCCTACGTTGCCGGTCTTGAGGCACTGTACGGGATTACGGTGGAGCCCTCCCCCGCGACGACCGCTGCGACGGTCCCGGGTTCTGCAGCCTCCGAGGCCGACTGCCCTGTGGAGCACAGCCACGCGGAGCACGGCCCCGCCGCCGGCGACATCCGCGAAACCGCGTAACTGCCCGCGGCCCTCATTCCTGCCCCTCGGTTATTGCCCCGCGGCGCTGGCTCGTGATGGCGACGCTCGTTGTTGCCCGTTGGCTAGTTGCCAGTAGGGCTAGTTGCTTCCGACGGCGCCACCACGGCTCACATCCCTTAGGCGGCTTACCCGGCGAACGCGTTAATTCCGGTCATGTCGGCCGACACTTGCCACAGCTGTGCGGCAGCCTCCCGGTCCACGGCATGGGCATCCACGCCCCTGATCCTCGCCTCCGGCGGTCCCGGCACGGTGGGTTCGGCAATGTCGCAGTCCTCGCAGTAGACGCCGCCCATGCCCTCAAGGGCCGGTGACGTTGCGGCCCAGACCGAGGTGGCCGCGCCTTGCGCGGGGGTCTTGAACCGGGCGTCGACGTTGCCGTTCTCATCCATCCAGCCCGCGGCGATCATTTCCTCGCGCGGCAGGTGCCGCTGCAGCTCCGTCATGATGCCGCCGGGATGCACGGCGAAGGCCCGCACGCCAAAGTCCCGGCCCAGGGCGTCGAGCTGGACGGCGAAGAGCGCGTTGGCCGTCTTGGCCTGGCCGTACGCCCGCCATTTGTCGTAGCCGGCATCGAAGTTGATGTCATCAAAACGGATCCCCGAAAGCTTGTGCCCGGTGGAGGACAGCGAGACCACGCGGGCACCCTCCGCCGCGGTGAGCGCGGGCCACAGCAGGTTGGTGAGGGCATAGTGACCCAAGTGGTTTGTGGCGAACTGGGACTCCCAGCCGGGCCCCACCCGGTGCTCCGGACTTGCCATGATGGCCGCGTTGTTGATGAGGATGTCCAGGCTGCGCCGGGTTCCGGGTTCCGCGTCGGCCAGGAAGCCGGCGGCGAACTCCTTCACGCTGGCCTGGTCGGCAAGGTCCAGTTCGGCCACGCTGACATCGCCTCCGCGGGTTCCCGGCGTCAGCCCGGCCGCGGCGAGGACGTCGCGGGCGTGCTCCGGCCGTCGGGCCGGCACCACAACGGTGGCGCCGGCTGACGCCAGGGCCCGCACGGTCTCCAGGCCGAGCCCGGAGTAGCCGCCCGTGACCATCGCGGTCTTCCCGGTCAGGTCGATGCCGGCAACGACCTCGGCCGCCGTCGAATCCCGGCCGAAGCCGGAGCCGATCTTCTGCTGGGGTGTCAGGGTGTTTTCCTCGCTCATGACCAAGCCTTTCGCTGGAGGTGCCGTTCGACGGACGGTGCTTGTCAGGTGCCGTGGATGGATGGCCCGAAGGCCGCGGCACCTGAGGGCCGGAAGCCTCAGTACACCGGTTTCCCGGGTTCCACGTCCCGCACCCAGGCGAGGATGCCGCCCTCGAGGTGGCTGACGCGTTCGTACCCGGCCGCGCGGGCCGCGGCCAGGACGGCCGCGGAACGTGTTCCGGCCTTGCAGTGGAAGACGATTTCCGCCTCCTGGGGCAGGTCCTGCCACGCTTCGCCGGCCAGGATGCGGCCCTGCGGGATCAGCACCGAGCCGTCGATGCGGACGATCTCGTACTCCCCGCTCTCCCGCACGTCCACTAGGTGGAAGTCCTTGAGGCCGGCTTTGCGCGAGGCCAGCATCGTGGCGAGCTGGGTCGCCGTCACGGTGTGTTCGGTGCCCGCATCCGCCGTGGGGGTGATCCCGCAGAACGCCTCGTAATCGGTGAGTTCCGTGATGCGCTCGGCTTCGGGGTCCCGGGCCACCTTGATCTCGCGCCAGGTGCCGCCCAGCGCGTCATAGAGCGCCAGCCGGCCCAGCAGGGACCGCCCGACGCCGGTGATCAGCTTGACGGCCTCGGTCACCATAAGCGCTCCGACGGCGGCGCACAGCATGCCGAACACTCCGCCTTCCCCACAGGACGGCACGGAGCCGGCCGGCGGCGCCTCCGGGTAGAGGTCCCGGTAGGTGGGCCCGTACTGTTCCCAGAAGACGCTGACCTGGCCGTCGAAGCGGAAGATCGACCCCCAGACGTAGGGCTTGCCGAGGATGGCGGCGGCATCGTTGACGAGGTAGCGGGTGGCGAAGTTGTCAGCGCCGTCGAGGATGAGGTCGTAGCCGGCGAAGAGCTCCAGGGCGTTGGATGCGTCAAGGCGGACGTTGTGGAGCCGGACGTCCACGAGCGGGTTCAGGGCCGCGATGGCGTCACGGGCGGACTCGATCTTGGGCCGGCCCACGTCCGCGACGCCGTGGATGATCTGCCGCTGGAGGTTGCTGAGGTCGACGTCGTCGTCATCGACGATGCCGAGGGTGCCGACCCCGGCGGCGGCGAGGTAGAGGAGGGCCGGAGAACCGAGGCCGCCGGCTCCAATCACCAGGACTTTCGCGTTCTTGAGCCGGCGCTGCCCGATTGCGCCGATTTCCGGAATGATCAGGTGCCGCGAGTAGCGTTCCACCTCGTCCGGGCTGAGATCGATTGCCGGGTCAACCAGCGGTCCAGGCTGCGTATCCAGCTGCGTCTGGAGGGTTGCGGGGGCGCCGGTGGCGGTGAACTTGGAAGCCATACTTCAATCTATGCCCGAAGATACCACCAGGTCATATTACCCACGCGTAAAGTGTAGTTCAGTGCAATGTAGTTCAGTGCAATGCAGCTGAGTGTACTTGCGCGTTATTGGGTGAAGAGGGAAAGAAGGCCGACAGTGGTTCATCAGGCACCGGTGGAGCGGGACGAGACCGGCAAGCCGCCGGCCGGGCAGACGCGGAGCGGACAGCGCTCGGCACGTCTCCCCCGTGACGAACGCCGGGCGCAGTTGCTGGCGGCGGCGCAGGAAGTCTTCGTGGCGAACGGCTACCACGGTGCCGCCATGGATGAGATCGCCGAGACCGCCCACGTCAGCAAGCCTGTCCTGTACCAGCACTTCCCGTCCAAGCGGGACCTCTACCTGGCCCTGCTGGACAGCCATCTCAGCAAGCTGATCGATCTCCTGCTGGGCGCCCTGAATTCCACCAGCGACAACGACGAGCGCGTCCAGGCGGTCATGCGCGCCTACTTCCGATTCATCGCCAACGACGACCAGGCACACCGGCTCGTCTTCGAATCGGACCTGATCAACGATCCCGACGTCAGCGCACGTTTGGAAACGTTCAACAAGACTTTTGCCGACGCCGTCGCCCGCGTGATCGCGGAGGACACCAAGCTGCCGGAGCTCGAGGCCCAGCTCCTGGGTCGCGGACTCGCCGGAATGGCCCATGTGAGTGCCCGGTACTGGCTGGAAACCGACGGAAACCTGGACCTCGATGTGGCCAGCGACCTCATCTACCGTTTAGCTTGGCGCGGAATCTCCCGCTTCCCCAAAGAGACCTAGACTACAACTAGAGATTGACCTTAGACATTTATTCGACTTTGACTGGCTGGGAGGCCCCGCTGTGGAAGTAAAGATTGGTATTCAGAACATTGGCCGCGAAATTGTGCTCGAATCGGCTCAGGACGCCGACGCCGTCGCCAAGGTGGTGGGCGACGCGATCGCCAAGGGCAGCGAGCTGCGGCTGACGGACGACAAGGGCCGCCTCGTCATCGTCCCCGCCAATGTGCTGGGTTACGTGGAAATCGGCGCAGAAGAGGCCCGCCGCGTTGGTTTCGGCGCCCTCTAGCGCCCGTTTTTCACTGCGGTTTTCTTCACTGTCGTTTTCTTAGCCCGAGGGGTCCTGAATGCTTTCCCTGATTGTGGTCGCCATGATCACCGTTGCTGTGGGCTTTGTGGTGTGGGCCAACGACAAGCGGCACACGAAGTACGGCATCAGTGTGCCGGCCGGAGTGGCCGCCTTCGTCGGCATGCTGAGCTGGATCATCTTCATGGCGGCCGGGTTCGGCTACCAGCCGGGCCTGACCTGGATTCCGTGGATCCTGCCGCTGATCCTCGGTGCCGCAGCCTCCATCGCGGCCGTGGTGTACCTCGGCAGGACCCGGGCCCGGCACGACACCGAGCGTCTCACCGCCATCCTGAAGCTTTAGCGGGTCCTGGCCGGCAGCCAGCAGGACGGGGCCCATTTTCTCGTCAGGGCGGACCCTCGTCCGCCCTCGTTGGGCAGGCTCAGCCGGTTTACCTGCACATCCGTGACCACGCGCCCAGCAGGGTGCGTGGTCACGTTTCGTTGAGCACCGGCGGCTCCGGCAGGCCGCCCGCCTTGATGAAGTCGACTCTTGTCGTACGCGGAGTTACGTTGCCCGGCATCGTACCGCCGTTGCCTGCCGGGGCGGCAGCCGGATGCGGCGTCGCGTCGCGGCCGCACCGGTTCGGTCTTTTTTGTCGGACCCCTCTGGGATCGTTGAGACATGAAAGCCGTTGGAGCGTTCATCCCGGAGCTGGCCCCGTGGGCCGGCCCGGTCACGTCCACGCGGCTTCCCCGCCCGGCCGCCGCGGCCGGGGAGTCTGAAGCATCACACGTCGGTGGCGCAGACCATGCCGGGAACGGTACTTTGGGCCGCGCCGCGACTGCTGCCGCCAACGGCGCTGCGGGCCATGGTGCCGGCGGCGCGGTGGAATCGGCGCTGGCGTTGCTGCGATCCTTGGGCCCGGCGGCGGCCGAGGCGGCCCGGTTCTCCCTGGTCGAAGCCGCGGACTTCGCCGGCCGCGTGGAGGAACTCTCCCGGACGGTCGAATACTTCCAACTCATCGCCGCCGCCGCGGTGGACCGGACCCGCAAACAAACAACCTGGACCCGGCCGGCGCCGGCGGGCTGGGCCGCCGAAACGGCGGCGCCGGCGGGCTGGCTCACCGGCTGGACACAAAACACCCCCGCCGGAACCGATGGCGGGACCGACATAGGATTCGACGGCGAATCCGGGGTTGGGAGAGACGACGGTGCCGGGGCCGGATCTGAGGTGGGGACGCACGGCTGGACGGCATTTGACAGTAGCGGCGGGCCGGCCGGCGTGTGCGCCGCGGCCGACGACGGCTACAAGAGCACCACCGAGTTCCTGCGGGCACGGTTGCGGATCAGCGCCCCCGAAGCCCGGCGCCGGCTGACCCAGGCCGCGGACCTGCTGCCCCGCCAGGGACTCACCGGAGCACCGGTCCCGGCCGTGCACGAGGAACTCGGCGCCGCCGTCGCGGCCGGGCAGATCGCGTCCCGGACCGCGACCATCATCACCACCGCCCTGGACCGGGTCCGGCACCTGTGCCCGCCCGGGACCGCCGCCGCGATGGAACACGCCCTGACCCTGACCGCGATCGAGAACGACCCCGATTTCCTGACCCGGATCGCCCGGCGCTGGACCGACGCCCTGGACCAGGACGGCGCCGAACCTACCGAGGAAGCCCTCCGCCGGCTCCAGGGCGCCTTCATCCGCAAACCCCGGCACGGCCTGCACCACCTGGAAATCTTCGCCACCACCGACCAGTTCGAACACCTCATCACCGCCATGAACACCGCCACCAACCCCCGCACCAGCGCAGGAACCGATCCCGGCCCGGACGCAACAGCCGACCCCGGCACCGGCGACGGCGCGGCCACCGGCGCGGCGGCGGACGTCTCCTCTGCCGGACGAGACGGCGGGGTTTGCGTGGAAACGGACGGCGCGGTCACTGACGTGGCCGCGGCCGGCGGGATCCGTGACGGTAGCGGACACGCCGTCGGAGCGGCCGCCCGGTCTGACGCGGCCGTAAGCACCACGGCCGGTGCGGCCGACGTCCTGGACCGCCGCTCGCGGCCGCAACGACTGCTCGACGGCCTGGTCGGCGCCTGCGACACCGCCCTCGCCGCCGGGGCCCTGCCCGCCGCCGGCGGACTCCGGCCACAGGTCATGGCCACCATCGACTACCGGGACCTCCTCGGCCGCCTCGACCGCACCGGCACCCCCAACGACCCCGCTGCCACGCCCGGCCCGGGCACGGGAACGGGAACGCTGATGTTCACCGGACCCGTCACCGCCTCCACCATCCGCAAGATCGCCTGCGACGCCGACATCATCCCCGTCCTGCTCGGCGGAGAAGGCCGGATCCTGGACATCGGACGCACCGCACGGATCTTCCCGCCCCACATCCGCAAAGCCCTCACCGCCCGGGACCAGGGCTGCGCCTTCCCGCAATGCACCATCCCCGCACCCTGGTGCGAAGCCCACCACATCACCTACTGGTCCCGCGGCGGGTCCACAAGCACGGACAACGGCACCCTCCTGTGCTCCCACCACCACCATCTGATCCACAAGGAACAATGGACCATCCAGATGCGCAGCGGCATCCCCTGGTTCATCCCGCCACCCCACGTCGACCCCCGCCAAACACCCCGACGCAACAAATACTTCCGCCCGGACTAGTAGTCGTTCTCTGATAGGTCGGTGCTCGCTGTTTGTCCCTGTGCGTTCCTGGCAGCGGGGGCAGTATCCCGGCAGTTCAACGCGGACTCATCGGAGTTCCTCGCGGACGCCGTAGGGGCTATGGCTTCCCTCGCCCGCCACGGGCCTGCAAGGCGCTTATCGGCGATGACAGGCGCCGATGGGCGATGCAAGGCTCCGCCTGGTGATGAAGATCTGTGATGAAGCGGTCCTGCTGGCGGAACCAGGTCAGACCTGCCAGCCTCACCGGCCTTCAGAGGAACGCAGACGTTACAGGAACTCGGCCCGGCCTTCCATCGCCGAGGACGCCAGCGCGTGTTCGCGCCGCGGGATCCTGCCGGCCGCTTTCGCCAGCCTGCCGGCGATGACGGCGTGTTTGAAGGCCTCCCCCATGAGCGCGGGATTCTGGGCACGGGTCACGGCCGTGGCCAGCAGCACGGCGTCGCAGCCAAGTTCCATCGCCAGGGCCGCGTCCGAGGCCGTGCCGATTCCGGCATCGAGCACCACGGGCACGGACGCCCGCGAGACGATCAGCTCGATGTTGTGCGGGTTCAGGATGCCCAGGCCGGTGCCGATCGGGGCACCCAGCGGCATCACCGCCGTCGCCCCGAGGTTTTCGAGCCGCAGGGCCAGCACGGGGTCATCGTTGGTGTACGCGAAGACCTTGAAGCCGCGGGCCACCAGCTGCTCAGTTGCGTCCACGAGCTCGACCGCGTCCGGCAGCAGGGTGTGCTCGTCGGCAATGACTTCGAGCTTGACCCAGTCCGTCTCCAGGGCCTCGCGGGCCAGTTCGGCGGTGAGTACGGCGTCCTTGGCGGTGAAGCAACCGGCCGTGTTCGGCAGCACTCGGATGTTGTGGTCCACGAGCAGCTGGAACAGCGATCCCGTTTCCGCCGGTGAATAGCGGCGCATCGCCACGGTGGTCAGTTCCGTCCCGGAAGCCAAAAGCGCCGCGCCCAGCCCGTCCAGGCTCGGCGCACCGCCGGTGCCCATGATAAGCCGGGATCCGAGCGTCACGCCGTCCACCACGAACGGATCGGCGAGGGCCCCGGCAGCCGGCCGGGCCGGCGATCCTGCAAGAGTCGTTTCGTTCATGCTGGTCATCCTCCCTGGACTGCCGTAACAAGTTCGACGTCGTCGCCGTCGGCGAGCGCGGTGGCGTGCCACTGGCTGCGGGGCACCACTTCAGCGTTGCGGGCCACCGCGACACCGAGCTTCTGCCCGTCGGCGGCCCGGCCGTCGGGGCCGATGCTCCGGCCCGTGAGCTGGCTGACGAGTGTGCTGACGGAGGCGCCGTCGGCGACGCTCTGCTCCGTTCCGTTCAGTCTGATGTTCATGCTGCTTCCTTGTTGGGGCTGTCCCCGGACGCATCCGGGGTGCGGGAGAAACGGTCGGGGCGGAACCCGGCCCAGCGCGGGTCCGGCATACCGTCCATGAGTTGACGACAGACGACGGCGGCTGCCGGGGTCAGCAGGACGCCGTGCCGGAAGAATCCCGTGGCGATGATGAGGCCCGGGACGTCCCCGCCTTCCGGGCGCGAGACCCGCCCCAGCATCGGGGCGTTGTCCGGTGTGCCGGGGCGGGCGCGCGCCGTGGCTTCGAGTAGTTCCAGCTCGGCTACAGCGGGCACCAGCTGCTGAGCGTCTCGGAGCAGCCGGTACACGCCGCCGGCGGAAACAGCGTGCGGATCCGACGGGCCGTCTTCGCGCTGGGTGGCGCCGATCACCACAGTGCCGTCCTGCCGCGGGACGATATACACCGGCACCCCGCGCACCATGCCACGCACGGTGGCCGTGAGCAGTGGTTGCAGGTGCGCGGGCACGCGGAGCCGAAGGATGTCGCCGTAGACCGGCCGCAGCGGGAGTTTCAGTCCATCGGGCAGCCCGTCAAGGTCGGGGGCGCCGAGCCCGTTGGCGACCACGGTTTCCGCGGCCCGCACGGAACCGCCGCCCGCGAGCCGGACACCGGCGACGCGTCCGTCCTCCCACAGCAGCCCCGCCGCGCGCCGACGGACGAATCTGCAGCGGCCCTCCGCGTCGAGCAGCCTGGTGAGCCGGGCAATCAGCATGCGGGGGTCCACCTGGTGGTCGGCCGGGATATCGAATGCGCACGAGATACCGGGGCTGAGCAAAGGTTCCCGGCTGCGGGCCTCGCGCACGGTCAGGGGCTCCACGGTGAGGCCGGAGTCCTGCTGGACTTCCCTCAGGTCCGCGAGCGCGCGCCGGTCCGCCGCATCGGCACCGACGGCGAGGGTCGGCGTCGTCAGGTAGCCGGTACTGGACCCTGCCCGGGATCCCGGGCCGCTGGCGGCACTGGCATCGGCGTCGATCCCGGCACCGGCATCGATCCCGGCCACGAAGGCGGGCCACAGCCGGGAGGACTCGAGCATCAGTTCCAGGAGCTGTTCTTCCTGATAGTGCAGTTCGCTGACGGGGGCCAGCATTCCGGCGGCGGCCCAGCTGGCCCCGCTGCCGGGCGCGTCATCGATCAACACCACGGACCGGCCCGCACGGCTGGCCTCGAACGCGATGCCGTGGCCGATCACCCCGCCGCCGATCACCGCAACGTCAACAGCGACGTCCTGTGCGGATGCGTCCTGTGCGGTGAGGTCCTCTGCGGAACCGGGGCCCGTGTCACAAACCCGGTAGGCGGCGTCATCTGCGGCTTCGGCTTCACGGCTGGCTCTTGTGCCCATAAAAAATTCCTTCCCTACGCCGGTACTAGCCGGATCAGGTCAAGCGGTCGGCTCTGACGCCCTCTCAGCCGTGCAGCGATGACGTGGCCGCTGCGGGCTCCCGCGGTATGCGCCCAGTTTAGAGGAACTAGGCTGGTGTCATGAGCCAGGACTCCCTCCACACCACCGCCCGCCTCTACTTGTGCACCGACGCCCGGCAGGACCGCGGCGACTTCGAGGACTTTGTGGACGCCGCATTCGCCGGCGGGGTGGACATCATCCAGCTGCGCGACAAGTCGCTTGAGGCGGCCGAGGAACTGGAGCTCCTGGAGGTCCTGCACGCCGCAGCGCAGCGGCACGGACGGCTCTGGGCCGTCAATGACCGGGCGGACATCGCCTCTTTGTCCGGGGCTCCGGTGTTCCATATCGGGCAGAAGGATATTTCGCTCGACGCAGCCCGCGGCCTCCTCGGCAAGAAAACCGTGGTCGGATTGTCCACCCACAGCCCGGAGCAGGTGGACGCTGCCATTGCGTCCTCCCCCGGCCGCAAGGGACTCGACTACTTCTGTGTGGGACCCGTGTGGGCCACTCCCACCAAGCCTGGACGCGCCGCCGTCGGCCTCGACCTGGTGCGTTACGCCGCCGAGGCGACCGGCCGGGCGGATGGGGAGGGAACCGGCACGGTCGACGGCGGGGTCGAAAGCTTGTTGCCGTGGTTTGCGATCGGCGGCATCGACCTTGGCAATGTTGAGCAGGTAGTCGACGCCGGTGCCCGCCGGATCGTCGTGGTCCGGGCAATCACCGACGCCGATGATCCGGCCCACGCAGCCGGCGCACTGCTGGCGGCGCTGGATGCCGCCGATTCCTGAACAGGTTCCGTTCGGGTTTCCGCCCCGGCGGCGGAGCTACCCCGCGAGTCCCAGCGCGGCCATCCGGCGCGAGTGGTTTGTGGCGAGTTCGGCCGTCAGAGCCCTGACCAGTTCCCTGGCGCCGGCGTCGTCCAGGCCTGAGAGCCCGCCGAGGAAGGCGTGTTCGAGACTGACCCGCTGGGCCTGGGTCAGTGCCTCGCCCAGCAGGCGCCTGGCCCACAGCGCCAGGCGCGACGCCAGCCGGGGGTCATCGGCCAGGGCCGCCTTGAGCCGCTCCTGCAGCACGGCCGTGGCCTCCTCGGCGGACTGGATCTGCTCGATCAGTTCCCGGGTCGCGGCGTCGACGTGCCTGGCGACGGCACGGTAGAAGTCCGCGGAGACGGTGTCGATCACGTAGGCCTTCATGAGGGATTCGTACCAGTCCGCCGGGCGTGTGCGCTCATGGAAGTGGTCCACGGACGGCTGGAACGGCAGCATGGCGGCCTCCGTGTCCAGGCCCATGGCCTCGAGTCTGGCCCGGACGAGTTCGTAGTGCTGGAACTCGACCACCGCGATCCTGCCCAGCACCGCACGGTCATGCAGCGTGGGTGAATAGCGGGCGTCCGAGGACAGCCGTTCGAAGGCCGAAAGCTCCCCGTACGCCATCACTCCCAGCAGATCCGTGAGGAAGCTGTTGTAGCGGGCAGGATCGTCCGGGATTGGGCTCATAATCCAAGACTAATAGCGGAAATCGGGCTAACCTGATTTTCGTGTCCCATCATCGCCTGACCCCGAGTATCCACGAGCAGCAGAACCAGCTTGCCGGGGCTCTCAAGGCGTTGCGCACCACGCTGGAACTGCCCGGTCCGTTCCCCGAGGACGTGCTGCGCGACGCGCAGGCGGCGGTGGCCGAGCACAAGCTGCCGGACCTGGACTTCACCCATGTCGAGTTCGTGACGATCGATCCGGCGTCCTCCACCGACCTCGACCAGGCGCTGTTTATCGAGCGCAACGGCGAGGGCTACAACGTGCTTTACGCCATCGCCGATGTCCCGTCCTTCGTCGCGCCGGGCGGGGCGCTCGACGCCGAGACCCGCCGCCGCGGCCAGACCTTCTACACCCCGGACGGGCGGATCCCGCTGCATCCGGAGGTCATCAGCGAGGCCGCCGGTAGCCTGCTCGCCGGGCAGCTGTGCGCGGCATTCGTCTGGGAGTTCGAACTCGACGCCGCGGCGGAGGTGACCTCGGTGCTGGTGCGCCGGGCCCAGGTCCGCAGCCGCGCGAAGCTCAGCTACAAGGGTGTCCAGGCCGAGCTCGACGCCGGCACCGCAACGCCCCTGCTGCAGCTGCTGAAGGAGGTGGGCATCAAGCGCGTGGAGCTGGAACGCCTCCGTGGCGGCGCGAGCCTGAACATGCCGGAACAGGAGATCCAACAACTGCCCGACGGCGGCTACCGGATCGTGGCGGCCCCGCCGCTTCCGGTGGAGGACTGGAACGCCCAGATTTCCCTCATGACCGGGATGGCGGCGGCCGGGCTGATGCTCCAGGGCAAGGTCGGCATCCTGCGCACCATGCCAGCCCCGGACGAGGCGTCGCTGCGGCACTTCCACCGCCAGACGCACGCTCTCGGCAAGCCCTGGGACGGCGAAACGCCCTATGGCGAGTACCTGCGGACCCTCGACCCCACGGATCCCCGGCAGCTGGCCATCGTGCACTCGGCCGGCATGCTCTTCCGCGGGGCCGGCTACACGCCCTTCGACGGCACAGTGCCGCAGGCCGCCGTGCAGTCCGCCATCGGCGCGGCCTACGCCCACTCCACCGCGCCGCTGCGGCGGCTGATCGACCGCTTCGTGCTGGTGATCTGCGAGGCCTTGAGCAACGGCACCGAGGTTCCGTCCTGGGCCCGGGAAGCCCTGCCGTCCCTCCCGGCCATCATGGCCACCTCGGACCAGCTGGCCGCACGACTGGAGCGGCTCGCACTGGACACCGTGGAAGCAGCGCTGCTCGTCAACCACGTCGGCCAGGAGTTCGACGCCGTCGTGATCTCCGGCTCCAGACCGGCAAAGACCGCCAGCGGCAGCGGCACCAACGGGAACGGCGGCAAGTCCAACGGTAACGGGAACGGCCCGTCCGGAATCGTGCAGATCGCCGAGCCCGCCGTGACCGCAAGGTGCCCCGGCGAGCTCGAACCGGGCACCCAGGTCCGGGTCCGGGTGGTGTCCTCGGACATCGCCACACGCGAAATCCGGCTGGAGCTGGTCGGCTGACGGACCGCCGCCGGGGCCCCCTCTGCGGCGCGATCGCGCCTCCAGTCGAGGATCCGGGTCTCGTACAGCTAGACTGGAGAGGTAGATATGGATGCCCGGTCGTTGATTTCCATGATTTCCGAATTCAACAAGCCCGCCCCTACGCGATCTTGAGATACACCCGCTGGTCCCCAGTGCCAGCATTTAGATAGCCCGCGATCGGCTTCCACTGGAATTGCTTGCGCGCCTGAGCGTGCTCCGGAACGGCCACGGCCGGCCCCGTTGAGCAAGCAGCGCAGCCCAAAATGAATAAGGAAACTCACCTGTGAGTGAATTGCACACGCACCAGCTTCTGACCGATGAGTCGGGCACGGAGACCATCGAGCCCGAAGAAACCATCATTTCGGACGAAAAGCCGCACGAGATTGCCGAAAAGACGTTCGCCGATTACAACGTCCGCGCGGACATCGTGGAGTCCTTGGCCGACGCCGGCATCACCCACCCCTTCCCGATCCAGGCAATGACGCTGCCGGTCGCCCTGGCCGGACACGACATCATCGGCCAGGCCAAGACCGGCACGGGCAAGACCCTCGGCTTCGGCATCCCGGCGCTGCAGCGCGTCGTTGGCCGCGACGACGCCGGCTTCGACAAGCTGGCCGTGCCCGGCGCCCCGCAGGCCCTCGTGATCGTGCCCACCCGCGAACTCGCCGTCCAGGTAGCCAAGGACCTCGAGAACGCGGCCAAGAAGCGCAACGCCCGTATCGCCACCATTTACGGCGGCCGCGCCTACGAGCCGCAGGTCGATGCCCTGCAGGAGGGCGTCGAGATCGTCGTCGGCACCCCCGGCCGCCTGATCGACCTCTACAAGCAGAAGCACCTGAGCCTGAAGAACGTCAAGATCGTCATCCTCGACGAGGCCGACGAAATGCTGGACCTCGGGTTCTTGCCGGACGTCGAAACCCTGATCGCCGGTACCCCCGCGGTCCGCCAGACGCTCCTGTTCTCGGCCACGATGCCCGGCCCGGTCATCGCCATGGCCCGCCGCTACATGACCCAGCCGACCCACATCCGCGCCGCGGACCCGGACGACGAAGGCCTGACCAAGCGCGACATCCGCCAGCTGATCTACCGTGCCCACAGCATGGACAAGGTCGAAGTTGTTGCCCGGATCCTGCAGGCCCGCGGTCGCGGCCGCACCATCATCTTCACCAAGACCAAGCGCACCGCTGCCAAGGTGGCCGAGGAACTCGTGGACCGCGGTTTCGCGGCTGCCGCGATCCACGGCGACCTCGGCCAGGGCGCCCGCGAACAGGCGCTGCGCGCCTTCCGTAACAACAAGGTGGACGTCCTCGTGGCCACCGACGTCGCCGCCCGCGGCATCGACGTCGACGACGTCACGCACGTGATCAACTACCAGTGCGTCGAGGACGAGAAGATCTACCTGCACCGCGTCGGCCGCACCGGCCGCGCCGGCAACAAGGGCACCGCTGTGACCTTTGTCGACTGGGATGACATGCCGCGCTGGGGGCTCATCAACAAGGCCCTGGGCCTGAACTTCCCCGAGCCCGTGGAAACCTACTCCTCCTCGCCGCACCTGTTCGAGGAACTCGACATCCCCGAGGGCACCAAGGGCCGCCTGCCCCGCGACAAGCGCGTGCTGGCCGGCGTCGACGCGGAGGTTCTCGAGGACCTCGGCGAGACCGGCAAGAAGAACACCCGCAGCAGCGCAAAGGACAGCGGAAGGGACGGCGCCCGTGAGGGGAGCCGCACCGGCGCCCGCGAAGGTAACCGCACCGCCAGCCGTGACGGCGCCCGTGAAGGCAGCCGCACCGGCAGCCGGGACACCCGCCGCAGCGGCACCGAGGCAGGCGGACGCTCCGGCGACCGCCGTCGTCGTCCCGCCGACGCCGAAGCCGCTACCGTTTCCACTGCCGGCGGGCAGGGCCCCGAGGCTGCTGCCGGCGCCGCGCCGGCGAAGGCCCCGACCGAGGTGGACCGTGCAACCCGTGCGCGTCGCCGCACCCGTACGCGCCGCCGCAACGGTGAAGTCGTGGCCGGCGGCGACGCACAGCCGAGCGGCGCCGAGGCCTAATCCCCTCCATGACTGACACCGTCTGGGCGCCGGACGGCAGCAACCTGGTGGTTCACGCGGACAACGCGGAATACCTCCCCACGCTGCCGGACGGCGCCTTCACACTGATTTACGTGGACCCGCCCTTCAACACCGGCCGGGTGCAGCGGCGCCAGGAAACCCGGATGGTCCTCAACGCCGGCGGCGAGGGTGACCGCGTCGGGTTCAAGGGCCGGTCCTATGACACCATCAAGGGCGCGCTGCACAGCTACGACGACGCCTTCAGCGACTACTGGTCTTTCCTCGAGCCCCGGCTCGTGGAGGCCTGGCGGCTCCTGGCCGACGACGGCACCCTGTACCTGCACCTGGACTACCGCGAGGTGCACTACGCGAAGGTCATGCTGGACGCGATCTTTGGCCGCGAATGCTTCCTGAACGAGATCATCTGGGCGTACGACTACGGTGCACGGGCCAAATACCGCTGGCCCACCAAGCACGACAACATCCTTGTCTACGTCAAGAACCCGGCGAAGTACCACTTCGACAGCGCTGAGGTGGACCGTGAGCCCTACATGGCACCCGGGCTCGTCACCCCCGCCAAGCGCGAGCTCGGCAAGCTTCCCACCGACGTGTGGTGGCACACCATCGTCTCGCCCACCGGCAAGGAGAAGACCGGCTACCCGACGCAGAAGCCGGAGGGCCTCATCCGGCGCGTGGTCGCCGCCTCGAGCCGGCCGGGCGACTGGTGCCTGGACTTCTTCGCCGGTTCCGGCACGCTCGGCGCCGTGGCTGCGAAGCTGGACCGCAGGTTCGTGTGCGTGGACCAAAACCAGGCGGCCGTCGACGTCATGGCCAAACGACTGGCCGCGAAAGCGCAGTTCACCGCGTTCCCGCCGGACCCCGGGGCCTGACCCGCGGTCCCGCCCGCCTTTCGTCGCGATGCGCCATCACTTGTGGCGGCTAACCGGGCCTCTGACCGACCACAAGTGATAGCGCAATCAGGTTCGGGAAGGGCTCAGCGCACCACGGCGGAGCCGGTGCCCAGTTCCTCGATCCGGGCAAAGACTTCGGGCGAGGTCAGGTTTTCCCCCAGCAGGTTCGGCTTCCCGGCGCCGTGGTAGTCCGAGGACCCGGTGACCAGCAGGCCGTACCGTTTGGCGATGCGGCGCAGGAAGACCCTGCCCTCCTCGGGGTTGTCCCGGTGGTAGATTTCCAGGCCGGCCAGCCCGGCGTCGATCATTTCCCGGTACGTCCCCTCCCCCACGATCCGTCCGCGGGCAGACGCGACCGGGTGCGCAAAAACCGGCACGCCACCGGCTTCCCGGACCAGTTCGACGGCGAGCGCCGGATCCGGCGCGTAGTGCTGGACCCAATAGCGCGAGTGTGAGGTAAGGATGGAGCTGAAGGCCTCGGCCCGGTCCTCCACAACGCCTGCGGCCACGAGGGCGTCAGCGATGTGCGGGCGGCCGAGAGTGGCGCCCGGCGCGACGTGGTGGATCACGTCGTCCCATGTCAGCGGGTAGTCCTCGGCCAGCAGGGTGACCATCTTTTGGGCCCTCGTGTGCCGGGCGTCCTTGGCCTTGGTGATTTCCTCAAGGAGTCCGGGGTGGGCCGGGTCATGCAGGTAGCTCAACAGGTGGACGCTGATGCCTTCCCGGGTCCGGCAGGAGATCTCCATGCCCGGGACCAGGGCGACCCCCGTTTTCCGGGCCGCGACGGTGGCCTCCGCCCACCCGTCCGTGGAGTCGTGATCGGTCAGCGCGACGACGTCCAGCCCGGCGCCGGCAGCGGACTCAACGACGTCGGCCGGCGCCTGGGTGCCGTCGGAAACGTTCGAGTGCGCATGCAGGTCAATTCTCACCTCACCAGCCTAGTAGATGGCCCGGTCCAAAGCCCCGGCCCCGCGCGTCTATGCCCTGCGCCCGCGCGTTGCAGTTGCCGTGCAGCGGGAGCGCGCCGTTGGCCTAAGCCGCGGCGCTGGTGAGACTATTGGACGGTGAACGATGCAGATAACACCCAAGTCTCCGCTTCCCAGCCCCTCGAAGAGCGCGTCAACAACCGCTCGCAGCGGCCCAGTTCCGACGCTTTCAAGGCTTTTATGGCCAGCAACTGGGCGCCGGCCATGCAGCAGCTCCCCGAGCGGGACGCCGTCGCCGGCCACGCAGCAGCCCGGCGCCGCGCCATTTCAGGCCAGTTCAAAGGTGAACGCCTGGTCATCCCCGCCGGTCCGCTGAAGGTCCGCTCGAACGACTGCGACTACCGCTTCCGGCCGCACTCGGCCTTCGCGCACCTCACCGGCCTCGGCGTGGACCACGAGCCCGATGCGGTCCTGATCCTGGAGCCGGTGGCCGAGGGCACGGGCGACGACGGCGGCAACCACCACGCCACGCTGTACTTCCGCCCGCTGGCCGGCCGCGACACCGAGCAGTTCTACGCCGACTCCCGCTCCGGGGAGTTCTGGATCGGCGCACGCCCCACCCTGGCCGAGTTCAAGGCCCGGCTCGGGCTGGACACCGCGGACATCAGCGAACTCGAACTCGCCATCACCAA
Source organism: Arthrobacter sp. H-02-3 (assembly GCF_003097355.1). GTDB lineage: Bacteria > Actinomycetota > Actinomycetes > Actinomycetales > Micrococcaceae > Arthrobacter > Arthrobacter humicola. Next base: position 71,551 of record NZ_PYUI01000013.1, on the reverse strand, counting down.
GAACGTCGGTGCGCCCGAGATCGGCGGCATCTCCATCCGGCTGGTCCGCAAGGTTGACGAGAACATCGACGCCCTCGTGGACACCGCCCGCTACAACACCGCCAAGGATCCTGACAACCTTGACCTGAGCGTCCTCGATGCCCTGGACGAGAAGCTCAGCGAGGCCCTCTCCGAGCTGCGCCTGCTGAAGGACGAGTGGGAAATCGAACAGATGAAGACCGCTGTGGCCGCCACCGTGGCAGGCTTCACGGAGGTCGTCAAGGCACTCCCGCGGGCGCTGACCCACCACCGCGGCGAGCGCGTCGTGGAAGGGGCGTTCTTCGCCCGGGCCCGCGAGGACGGCAACGAGCTCGGCTACGACACCATCGCCGCGTCCGGCAACAACGCCACCATCCTGCACTGGACCCGGAACACCGGAAAGATCGCTGCCGGTGAACTGCTGCTCCTGGACGCCGGCGTCGAGGCCGATTCCCTGTACACGGCCGACGTCACCCGCACCCTGCCGGCGAACGGCAAGTTCACCGAGATCCAGCGCAAGGTCTATGAGGCAGTGCTCGACGCCGCCGACGCCGGCTTCGCGGCCGCCCAGCCGGGCACCAAATTCCGGGACATCCACACCGCAGCCACCACCGTTCTCGCGGAGCGGCTCGCCGAATGGGGCCTCCTGCCCGTCTCCGTGGAGGAAGCCGTCAGCGCCGAAGGGCAGCAGCACCGCCGGTGGATGCCGCACGGCACCAGCCACCACCTCGGCCTCGACGTCCACGACTGCGCGCAGGCGAAGCGGGACCTGTACCTCGACGGCGTGCTCACACCCGGAATGGTGTTCACGATCGAACCCGGCCTGTACTTCAAGAACGAGGACATCGGCATCCCCGAGGAATACCGCGGCATCGGTGTCCGGATCGAGGACGACATCCTCATGACGGCCGACGGCCCGGTCAACCTCAGCGCTGCGTTGCCGCGCAAGGCGGACGACGTCGAGTCCTGGATGGCGGGCATCTACCTGGAATTCGACGGCCAGACGCCGTAGCGTCCGTCAGACGAGCCGAAGAAGCACAGAAAAGGGAGGGTCCCTGGGACCCTCCCTTTTCTGCGTCTGCAGCTTCTTGTGAGGCTAGCTTCTTGTGAGTCTTCCTTCGCCGATTGTCTCGTGCAGGCCTCTTCTGAAGCTTTCCTCTGCCGCGGGTTAGTGCTGCTGGCCGTCGTGGCCCGGCGCGGGTTTGTCGCTGTCCGTGACCCTGACCCCGTACTGCGGGCGGCCGTCCGGGAGGTCGGGGTAGGTCACGCCGGAGACCCGGCCTGCCGGGCGGGCCGGTTCTTCCTCCGTGCCCGGGGCCGCCGGGGCGTGGCCCGGGGTCCCGGCCTGCTGGGGCTGGCCGCCCTGGTACTGTCCGGCCGGCTCGCTGCCGGGCTCCGGCGTTCTCTGGCCGTAGGGATCGTTCCAGCCCGCCGGGCGCTGGGGTGCATGGCCCAGCTGGCCTGGCTGCTGCGGGCCCGGCTGCTGCGGGGTGTGCTGCTGGGGTTCCTGCTGCCGGTAGCCGGAGGCGTCATGAGGCGTCATGGGCAACTGGTGGAGCAGGCGCCGCGCTTCGCCGGCGGCCTCGAAGGAGACCACCACGTCATAGTTGGTCGCCACCACCTGGCTGGTTGAGGTGAAGTCGCGCTTGCCGCGCTGCATGGCGTAGGTGACGATGCCAAACAGCATGAAGAATGCGGCGCCCATCAGCACGGACGTCACAATCGAGAAATACCCGGGGGTCGTGGAGAAGAAGGAGAGCATGACGCCGACGAATAGGCCGAACCACATGCCGCTGAGGGCGCCGGACAAGGCGACCCGCGGGTAGGTCAGGCGGCCGGTCACCCGCTCGACCATCTTCAGATCGTTGCCCACGATCGACACCATCTGCACGGGGAACTGCTGGTCCGCCAGGTAGTCCACCGCCTTCTGGGCATCCAGGTAGGAGTTGTAGGAACCGACGACGTCGCCTCTCGGGACGGCGCGGGCCTCGTCCGAGCCGTTGGGGGCACCGGCCCTGGGAGCACCAAAAATGTTTGACATACGCCCATTCTCACCCATCCGGCTGGTATACGGCTGGAAATTCAGCTAAAAGAGAGCAGACTGGGTAGCCTGTATGAGTGAGCACGAATCTTACGCGGGTGTTTGTCGCGCGCCTCCTCGGACTGGACGTCTTTGACCCACTGGGCGACCGTCTGGGACGGCTGCGCGATGTCGTGGTGCTCTCCCGGGGAACCAGGGGCGCCCCGCACGTGGTGGGCATCGTCGTCGAAGTCCCCGGGAAGAAGCGCGTATTTGTGCCGATGACCCGGATTACGTCCATCGACCAGACCCAGATCATCTGCACCGGCCTGGTCAATCTGCGCCGCTTCGAACAGCGCGGTGCGGAAACCCTTGTGGTCGCTGAAATGTTCGACCGCCGGGTGACCCTCGCGGACGGCAGCGGAGACGCGACCATCGAGGACATCGCCATGGACAAGCACCGCTCGGGCGACTGGTTCGTGAGCAAGCTTTTCGTACGCCGCGGCCACTCCCTCTCACCGCTGAGCCGGCTGCGCCGCAACGAAACCATGATCATCGACTGGGCCGATGCCCAACAGGGCGCCAAGACCGAGCCCCAGGCCGCCACCCAGTTCGTGGCGACGCACGAGGACCTCAAGCCGGCCGACTTCGCCGAAGCACTCCAGGAAATGAGCGACAAGCGCCGCTTCGAGGTCGCCAGTGAACTCCAGGACGAACGGCTCGCCGACGTCCTGCAGGAGATGCCCGAAGGCGATCAGGTGGAGATCCTCTCCGCGCTGGACATCAACCGCGCCGCCGACGTCCTGGAGGAAATGGATCCCGACGACGCCGCGGACCTCCTCGCCGAACTTCCCAGCGCGCAGGCCGAGGAACTCCTGCAGCTGATGGAACCCGAAGGCGCCGAGGACGTCCGCCGCCTGCTCGAATACGACGAGGACACCGCCGGCGGCCTCATGACGCCGGTTCCGGTGATCCTTCCCCCGGAGGCAACCGTCGCCGAGGCACTCGCCCACGTCCGCCGGGAGGAACTCTCGCCCGCGCTGGCGTCCTCGATCTTTGTTGCCCGTCCACCGCTGGAAACTCCCACCGGGCGTTTCCTCGGCGTCGTGCATATCCAGCAGCTGCTGCGCTACCCGCCGCCCGAGCCGCTGGGCAACCTCGTGGACAAGAGCCTGGAACCGGTTTCCGACCAGGCCCATATCAGTGAGGTGGCCCGGGCCCTGGCCACCTACAACCTCAATTCGCTCCCCGTGGTCAACTCGGACGGACGGCTTGTGGGGGCGGTGACTGTTGACGACGTGCTTGATCACCTGTTGCCGGACGACTGGCGCGCCCACGAGGACGACGCCCCGATAAGGAAGCTTGGAGGCCGCATTGGCTGATCCCACCGCACCCCGGACCTCCAACGTCCGCCCCGGCAGCAGGACTTCCGGCGGCCTGGACACGCCTCTCAGCGGCCGGCAACGTATCCTGCCCAATTTCCGTCCCGACCCGGACGCCTTCGGCCATGCCACGGAAGGCTTCGCCCGTTTCATGGGCACCCCGCAGTTCCTGCTCTACATGACCGTGTTCTGTGTCTTCTGGCTGGGCTGGAACACGTGGGCCCCGGTTGAATGGCAGTTCGATTCACGGGCACTGGGCTTCACCCTGCTGACCCTCATGCTCTCCCTCCAGGCCTCCTACGCCGCTCCGCTGCTGCTGCTCGCGCAGAACCGCCAGGACGACCGGGACAAGGTCTCGCTCCAGCAGGACCGGCAGCGGGCTGAGCGCAATCTCTCCGACACCGAGTACCTGACCCGGGAACTTGCGTCCCTGCGCATCGCGCTGCGCGAGGTCGCCACCCGCGACTACGTCCGCGCCGAGCTGCGCAGCCTGCTGGAGGACATGCTGGAGGCGCAGGAAGAACTGCGCACGCATGATCCTTCTGCCGGCGCCCACGAGACCCCGCGGGACAAGGTCAAGGAGAAGCTGAAGGAGCGTCGCGACAAGCAGCGCGGGCCCAGGACCCAGCAGATTCCCCGCGTCAAGACCGGCGGCAAGCGGGACACCGCGCAGGAGGACCGGAAGGCGAACCCGCCGTTGAACCACTCCGCGAACCCGCCGTCGAGCCTCACGGCCGATGCTGCGGATGCTGCCGACCCCGCCCGCCTGCCTGCACACCGCACCTTCCCCGAAAGCTGAGCATCGCCCGCATGAGCACCCCGCTGGAACAGGCAGTGCACGCGGCACTTGCCACCGTGATTGACCCTGAACTCCGCCGCCCCATCACCGAGCTCGGCATGGTGGAGTCGGTGCAGATCTCCGACGGCGGCAGGGTGCGGCTTGTGGTGCTTCTGACCATTGCGGGCTGCCCGCTGCGCGGCACCATCACCGCGGACGCCGAAGCTGCCCTGTCCGCCGTCCCGGGCGTCACCGGCGTCGATGTTGACTTGAAAGTCATGACGCAGGCGCAGCGCGACGCCCTCAAGGAGCAGTTGCGCGGCTCCGGCGGCCAGCGCGGCATCCCGTTCAACGCTCCCGGCTCCCTGACCAGGGTGTACGCCGTCGCGAGCGGCAAAGGCGGAGTGGGCAAGTCTTCGGTGACGGTCAACCTGGCGTGCGCGCTGGCGGCCCAGGGGCTCCGCGTGGGGATCGTGGACGCGGATGTGTACGGTTTCTCCGTCCCGGCGCTGATGGGCATCACCCAGGCCCCCACGCGGGTGGACGACATGATCCTGCCGCCGGTGGCCTACGGGGTCAAGGTCATCTCCATCGGCATGTTTGTCACCGGAAACCAGCCTGTCGCGTGGCGCGGGCCGATGCTGCACCGGGCGCTGGAGCAGTTCCTCACGGACGTGTACTTCGGCGACCTCGACGCCCTCTTCCTGGACCTGCCGCCGGGCACGGGCGACATCGCGATCTCCGTAGCCCAGCTGCTGCCCAAGGCCCAGATCCTGGTCGTGACCACCCCGCAGGCGGCCGCCGCGGATGTTGCCGAGCGGGCCGGGGCGATCGCCACGCAGACCGGCCAGACCGTGGCCGGCGTCGTGGAAAACATGTCCTATCTTGAAATGCCCGACGGCGGCAGGATGGAACTGTTCGGCAGCGGCGGCGGCGCCGTGCTCGCCGAGCGCCTCTCCGCCACCGTGGGCGATGACGTCCCGTTGCTGGGCCAGATTCCCCTCGAAGTCCTGTTGCGTGAGGGCGGAGATGCCGGGGTGCCGCTCGTGCTGGGCCGTCCCGAGACGCCGGCTGCCCTTGTCTTGGCCGGGATCGCCGGGAAGCTGGCGTCGGTGCCCCGCGGGCTCAAGGGCATGCCGCTGGGTCTGCAGCCCCGCTGACCGGGGCGGCAGGTTGAGGCAGACGGCTGGCGCCACTGTTGGCGTCCGCAGACCGGGGCAGGATCATTCGGGCCGGGCCGCATATTGGGCGGGGCCGCGTGAGGTCCTAGGTCGCTTCTGAGTCGAAGGGCGCTGATTCGCCCGCGGGCAGCCGCTCAAAGACCCGGGCCGGGCGGTGTTCGGCGACGGCAGTGGCGGCCGCAGCCGCGGAAACCGTTACGGGCGCCCCGGAGCTCACCGGCTTGGTGTCGTCCTCCAGGAGCGCTTCCTTGATGATCCGGCGCGGATCGTACTGCCGGGGGTCATACTTCTTCCAGTCGACCTCGTCGATATCGATGCCGACTTCTTCCTTGATCTGTTCCCGCGCACCCGACGCCATCCGGCGCACTTCCTTGACGATATTGGCAAGTTTCTGGGTGTATTCGGGCAGCCTGCTGGGACCAATCACCAGAAGGCCGATGATCAGCAGAAGTAAGAACTCCGGTCCATTGATTCCAAGCACTTTAGGAAGATTACCCTCTCGTTCGGGCTGGCGACGACTTCGCGAAGTCGGGATGCCTACGATGTCGACCCCGTTGCTGCCTCACGGGGCCAGGTGCTCCAGGATTCGGCTCAGCCCGCGCTCGATCCGTTCCGGGATTCCGTCGCGTGACGCGGGCGCCGAGGCTCGGCTGCTTACCCGGGTGAGGGCGGCAGCGCCGTCGCCGGCCTGATTGGCCGGCAGGTCCGACACGTACGTGTAGGTGGCCGCGGCGGTCTGGTAGATGGCCCGGTAGGGCGGGCCGGGGTTGACCCAGAGCGCATTGTCCCCGGGTCCGGCCCCGGGCCGGGCGTCAGGCCCGGATTCCGGGGCTGCGGCCGTACCGGCCTTCGCCACCGTGAAGCCGTCCGTCATGGCGGTGTGGCCCGTCAGCACGTTGATTGGCGAAGCATCCGCCCGGGCCTGTGCCGCTGGCGTTCCGGGCACCCGCGGCGCGGAATCGTGCTGTTCCAGGACCGTGGCGAAGTGCCGGCCGTCCGTGAGGCGAAGTTCCAGGACCTCGTCCCCGGACATGACACCGGCCCGGGCCCACATCAGGTGGAATCCTAGGTCCCGCAGTTCCGGACATGTCCATCCCTGCGCCCGCAAAGCCGCAAGCTGCCCAGCGCTCAACGCCCCGGCCGGGGCGAAATCGGGTTCGCCGCCCGGGCCGAGTCCAACCCAGGGTCCGCTTCCCGCGTCCCCCGGGACGCCGGCGGTGCCGGCTCCGCCGCCACTGGAGCCGTCGACATCAGACAGGTTCCCCGTGGCGAGCGGCTCTCCGGTGGCGAGCTGCCCTGCGGTGTCGGGGTGGGAGAGTCTGGAGGTCTCTGCGCCGTCGGCCAGGCCTGTGGCGTCGCCTCCCATGAAGTATGCGGTGCCGGCCATGAGGGCGAGGGCAGCGACGGCCCCTCCAGCCGCCAGTGCGGGCAGGCGCGGGCCGCGGCGGCGGCCGCCTTGGGGATGCGCGGCCTCCGCCGGCCAACCGCCAAGCGGCCGGTCCGTCCCTGGCCGATCTGTCGTGAAGTCCTCTGCGGGCAAACGCTCTGGCGCCTGATGCGTGCCTCCCGGCGCTGTGTCCGCCCAGGCCGATTCCGCCCAGGCCGATTCCGCGCCTTCCGTGTCCGCCCGCGCGCTGCCTGCAGGGGCTGTGCCTGCACGGGCTGTGTCCGCCGGTGCAGTATCAGCTCGTGCTGAGTCTGTGCCTTCTGCGGCTGCGCGTTCGGCGGCCAACTGCTCGGTCCGTGCCAGGAGCCGTGCGGTCAGGTCCTCGCTGGCCTCGGGCACGGCGGCGCCGCGGAGCCTCTCCAGGTACTGGCGCTCGCGCTGCTGCCGGGCGCGGCATTCGGCGCAGGTCTCCATGTGATCGTGGTGGCCGGCGGACAGCTTCCGGGTGGCGCCGATGCGGCTACGGCCGGTCCTGCCCGAAAACCTGCAGCCGGAACCGCCCAGCAAACGTTTCAGTAGACCCATGGACCGCTTCAGAGGAGGCCGGCGATGCGCGGCATTTTGAGCCGCGGCTTGAGGGACTGCTTGGCCTGCTGTGCAGGGCGCGGGTCGCGGTGCGCGAGCTTTTCGCGCAGCATCGTCCGGCCGCGGTGGATGCGGGACCTGACGGTGCCGAGTTTGATGTCCAGCGCGGCGGCGACTTCGTCGTAGGACAAGCCTTCAAGGTCGCACAGCACGACGGCGGCCCGGAAGTCCGGGGGCAGCTCTTCAAGCGCGGCCTGAACATCGACGTCGAGGTTGTTGAACTCGAAGCTCTGCTCCGGGCCGGGTTCCCGGCCGGGGAGCCGCGACTCGGCGTCGTCGGCTAGGGCGTCAAAGCGGATCCGGCTCTTGCGCCGGGCCTGGTCCAGGAAAAGGTTGGTGGTGATCCGGTGCAGCCAGCCGTCCAGGGTGCCCGGCCTGAAGTTCTCCAGCGAACGGAACACCCGGACGAACACCTCCTGGGTGAGGTCCTCGGCGTCGTACTTGTTTCCGGTCAGCCGGTACGCAAGGCGGTAGACCTTGGCGGAGTGGTTCGTCACCACTTCCTCCCAGGTGGGCCGTACCCATTCGGCTTCCGCCGCGGTGCCGGGCTGGCCGGTTGGATCAGTTGCCTCAGTTGCCGGGACAGGTGTCAGAACCGACATCGTCCGCTCCCCTCATGGATGGTACCTACGCCTGAACGGTGCCTGCTCGCGCAGGTTCCTGCACTCTTCATTCGACGCCGATCACCACGCGGATGAGCGGATACCCATCATTTCAAAATAAGCTGGGAATTTCCTGACGCGACGCAGTCTTCCGCCGAAGGCAGAACGTCTGCCCCGAGGCGGATCGCCTGCCCGTCTGCCGGGGCCACGGCCCCGCCGCCTCCGTGTCGCGTCCCGTCGGACACAGTACGCTGTAGGGAGTACTCCCCTGCCGCCCAGAAAGCGATTACCCATGAGCGCCGATAAGTCCACGAGCTGGTCCTACGCAGAAGATCTGCCTGCCGAGGATGAGGTCCTGTTGCACGCGCGCGAACGGTCTTTCGAGCTTGGCGTGACGCCGATCGGCCCAGGCGTGGGTGCCGTGCTGACGGTGCTGGCAGCGGCGTCCAAGGCACAGACCGCCGTGGAGATCGGAACCGGCGCCGGGGTGTCCGGCGTGTGCATCCTGCGCGGGCTCGGTCCGCAGGCCGTCCTGACGACGATCGACGTCGACGTCGAACACCTCAAGGCGGCGCGCGAAGCGTTCCAGGAAGCCGGCAGCCCCGCCAACCGCACGCGCACCATTTCGGGCCGCGCCGGCGACGTCCTGCCGCGGCTGACGGACGGGGCCTACGATCTCGTGTTCATCGATGCCGACAAACCGAACTACCCCAGCTACGTGGAGCAGGCCGTGCGGCTGCTCAAGTCCGGCGGCCTGCTGATCGTCAACGACGCCCTCGACAAGGACCGTGTGGCGAACCCGGCCGCCCGGGACGCCACCACCGTTGTGCTCCGCCAGATCGGCAAATCCATCCGCGACGACGACCGACTCGCCTCCGCCATGCTGCCCACCGGCGACGGCCTGCTCATCGCCGTCAAGAAGTAAGCGTCAGGAACCACGCGCCAGGCACAGGCAGGAGACGCACAAGCAGGGGACGCACAAGCAGGGGACGCACAAGCAGAAAAGGGCGGGGTCCGCAGCCTGGTGGCTGGGACCCCGCCCTCTTGCGAAGCTCTTGGTGTGAAGCTATTCGGTGACGCCGACGAGGCATTCCTTGAGGTTTGTCGCCTCAGCAGCGTTGAGCTCGACCACGAGCCGCCCCCCGCCTTCGAGCGGAACACGCATGATCAAGCTTCGTCCCTCTTTCGTCACTTCCATAGGGCCGTCGCCGGTGCGTGGTTTCATTGCCGCCATAAGGAATATCCCCTCCATTAGTCCCTGACATACCAGCCCGGCCGGGCTGCGTCCGCTTGGTCAATCAAGCCGTCCGGCAGCGCTCCAGGAGGCCGCCGTGACAGACCCGCTCACAACCGCTTACGAATAAACCGCTTGCGAATCAACCGCTTGCCATCAAACCGCTCGCGATTAAACTCAGTGTGCTTCTTGTCCTTGCTTATCCTCTATTATCGCGTAACAATGCGCCCGGAGCTAATCGTTGGACTTTCCAGCGCGCCCCGGAAAGCCGGGGCGGCAACGCGAAATGGTGCCGTGGGTCACGGCGGATAGTCCCCTCCGCCCGGCAGCGGCGCCCACGCCCACAGCCACACAATCCAGACGATCTGCAGCAGGACGAACATGACCACCACGGCTCCCCGGTAGGCGCGGGAGCGCGAGAGCAGTGCGGCGCTGAGGGCGAGCGGGAACAGCGGCAGCAGCATCCGGAACGTGCTGGTCTGCGGTTGCAGGAAGGCCAGCAGGTAACCCATGTAGCAGCAGCACCAAAGCCTCAGTTCAGCGCCCAGCGCAACCACGGGCCGCGACATCATGAAAAGCGTAAAGGCGGCCACGAACAGGAACGGGGCCAGCACTCCGAGCGTCGGCCCGAAGAGCATGATGCCGGTGTCGAACCATGGCTTGAACGGCACCAGGTCATCGCCGCGCCATGCGGTTTCGGTCTTGGTGTAGGCCCCGAGATCACCGGTTGCGGCCCAGGCGATGGCCGGCCACAGCAGCGCACCGACCCCGCTGACGGCTGTCAGCCCGCCCAGGGACCACAGCTGCGCGTTGGTGTGGACGGGAACCCCGCGCGGGGGGCGCCCTGTCAGGCGCTGCCAGAGTCGGTAGAGGAACAACAGCCCCATCATCACCGCAAACGGGACCCCGGTAGGCCGGGAAAGGCACATGAGGAGCACCACGGGCATGGCCCACAGGTATCGGCGCTCCATGACCAGCAGCAGCGCGGCGCCAAGGAGCAGCAGGTTGAGGGATTCGGCGTAGGGCACCTGCAGCACCGGCGCCACCGGGAATGCCGCCAGGAAGATGATCCCCCAGAGTGCCGTGCGGTGGGAGGCCCGGTGCCGGAAAATCCTGTAGGCCACGAGGGCTGCCCCCAGCCCGGCGGCCAGCGCAATGGCCGTCAGGGACCATGCCGGACCCGTGCCCGTCAGCCCGGACACCACCCTGCCCAGCACGGGAAACAGCGGGTAGAAAGCCCACGCGTTCTCCTGAACGGTGCCGGCCGCGTCTGTCGGCAGCAGCGCCGGATACCCGTTCTGCAGTGCTTCGGAGTACCAACGGGCGTCCCAGATGTTGATGAAGTTCCAGTAGTCCGGTTTCGCGGGAAACCAGGGATTCACGCCCTGGTGCAGCGCGGCGGCCATGAAGATGCAGGCGCTGACCAGACGGGCGGCGATATACAGGCCGGCCACCTGGACCCACCACGGCCACCGCGACATCCGGGCGCCGGCGGCCGCGATGCTGCTCCACGCCGCCGCGTTCAGGCCCCTTTGTCCCCCGGCGTCAAGTGCCGGGACTGTCTCCGGGTCCTCCACGTGGCTCACGGACGCTGCTCTGTCGGCCGGCGGAGGCGTTCCAGTTCCTCCCCCAGCGCCTCGATCTTTTGGTCTTTGACGGTGATCTGGTCCCGCAGATCGTCAAGGACCTGGTCCACCTGGTCCATCCGGTAGCCGCGCAGCCCGACGGCAAATCGGAGATGGTCGATGTCCGTCGCGGCCGCACGGTCAGGCAGCAGGACCGGCGGCAGGGACGCGACCGGCTCGTCGAAACCGTCCTCAAAGGGCACCTCAGCGCCGCCGGCCGTGTCCCGGCGGAAGATTTTCGGCGCCAGGCCGGTACCCAGAAGGACGGCGACGCCGATCAGCGCAATCGCAAGGAAGACCAGAAAGAGACTCACTAGACCATCGTGCCAGAAGCCGGACGCCGGTGCGCTCAGCCCGGCGCTTCAGCCACGCGTTCCGCCGCCCTTTCCGTTGCCGTTTCCGGTGCCGTTCCCGTTGGTGGAGCCCCCGTTCGGGTTCCGGTGACGGGCCGCGCCCTCGACGACGAGTTCGACGGCGAGCGCAGGATCGTCCACTACCTGCACGAGGTCAAGGTCCTCCTCGGACACCATGCCCTCGGTGACGAGGGTGTCCCGGACCCAGTCGAGCATCGGGGTCCAGAACGCGGTTCCCACGAGGACGATCGGGAAGGACGTGACCTTGCGGGTCTGGACCAGGACCATGGCCTCGAAGAGCTCGTCCAAGGTGCCCAGGCCGCCGGGGAGCACAATGAAGCCCTGGGCGTACTTGACGAACATGGTCTTGCGGGCGAAGAAGTACCGGAAGTTGATGCCCAGATCCACCCACTGGTTCATGCCCTGTTCGAAGGGCAGCTCGATCCCGAGCCCCACCGAAACGCCATTGCCCTGAACGGCACCCTTGTTGGCGGCCTCCATCGACCCCGGGCCGCCGCCCGTGATCACGGCCAGTCCGGCCTCGGCCAGTTTGCGCCCGACCTCGACGCCGAGCTCGTAGTTGAGGGTTCCGGGCACCGTGCGGGCGGAGCCGAAGACGCTGACCGCCGGGCCCAGGTCGGCGAGGGCGCCGAACCCTTCCACGAACTCGCTCTGGATCCGCAGGACGCGCCAGGGATCGGTGTGAACGAACTGGCCCGGCCCCTTGGTGTCGAGCAGGGTCTGGTCCGACATTGTGACCTTGGCGGCCTTCCGGCGCAGCTCGAGCGGGCCTTTATGGCGGATCCCGTTCGGCGCCGGGGTGCTTCGGACCTCGCGGGCCGGCTTTCCGGCGGGGTTCTGTTCGGGGTTTTGCTCGGGGCCGTGCTGCGGATCGGTACTCATGCCCATAGGCTAGCGCGGAACACCGCGCCCGCGGCTTCGGCGCGGCGGCGCCACGCCCGGCGGCAGGCTGCGACCGCCTGCGGCCCAGAGCCGCAAAACAGCGGCCGGAGAGCGGGCAGTGGCCGCGCCGGGGACCAGGGCTTACAGGTATCTCTTGAATCACGATCTGCACCAAACTCAGTGATTGCCGTCATATCTTGTCAATCTTCGTTAGATTCTTTATATGACTACTCAAGTGCCCGGCGATGCGCTCGTCTCCCTGAAGGCCGTGAACAAGCATTACGGCCAGTTGCACGTCCTGAAGGACATCAACCTGAATGTCCGCAAAGGTGAGGTTGTTGTTGTCATCGGCCCCTCGGGTTCCGGCAAGTCAACGCTCTGCCGCGCCATCAATCGCCTTGAGACAATCGACGACGGCGACATCAGGATCGATGGCAAGGAACTGCCTGCGGAGGGCAAGGAACTGGCGAAGCTGCGCGCCGACGTCGGCATGGTCTTCCAGTCCTTCAACCTGTTCGCCCACAAGACCATCTTGGAAAACGTCACCCTCGGCCCCATCAAGGTCAAGGGCGTTTCCAAGGCTGAGGCCGACAAAGACGCCATGGCACTGCTGGAGCGGGTCGGCGTCGGGCATCAGGCCCCCAAACTTCCCGCTCAGCTCTCCGGCGGGCAGCAGCAGCGTGTTGCCATCGCCCGCGCCCTGGCGATGAAGCCGAAGGTGATGCTCTTCGATGAGCCCACCTCCGCCCTCGACCCGGAAATGATCAACGAGGTCCTGGACGTCATGGTCCAGCTCGCCAAGGAGGGCATGACGATGATCGTGGTCACCCACGAGATGGGCTTCGCCCGCAAGGCTGCCGACCGCGTCGTGTTCATGGCCGACGGCCAGATCGTCGAGGACGCGACCCCCGAGGAATTCTTCACCAACCCCAAGAGCAGCCGGGCCAAAGACTTCCTGTCCAAACTTCTGACGCACTGAGTTCATCGCTCGCGAGTTCGCACCCCGGCCGCCGGAAGGCGGCCGACCAATGAAAGGAATGTCATGAAGGCATTTTTGACCCGGAGGAAATCCCTTCTGGTTGCCGCATCCGCAGCACTGGCGCTCACCCTGAGCGCCTGTGGCGGCAGCTCCTCCACTACCACCAATCCGCCTGTAGCCGAGAAGCCGAGCTTTGCTGCCGATTCCACCATGGCCAAGCTTTCATCCGCAGGAAAGATCACCATCGGCACCAAGTTCGACCAGCCGCTGTTCGGCCAGAAGGGCCTCGACGGCAAGCCTGTCGGCTTCGACGTCGAAATCGGCAAGCTGATTGCCGCCAAGCTGGGCATCCCCGCCGACAAGATCGAGTGGGTTGAAACGGTCTCCGCCAACCGCGAGGAGTTCCTCAAGCAGGGCAAGGTGGACATGATCGTCGCCACCTACACCATCAACGACAAGCGCAAGACCCAAGTTGACTTCGCCGGCCCGTACTACGAGGCCGGCCAGGCCCTCATGGTGAACAAGGACAACAACTCCATCACCAAGCCCGAGGACCTCAAGGGCAAGAACGTCTGCTCCGTGACCGGATCCACCCCGGCCGCCACGATCGTGGAAAAGTACGGAGCAGTCCTGGTTCCTGCCGCGACTTACTCCGCCTGCCTTGAGCCGCTGCGCAACCACCAGGTTGAAGCCGTCACCACGGACAACGTCATTCTGGCCGGGTTTGTATCCAAGGAACCGGATGCCTTCAAGCTGGCCTCCGACCAGACCTTCACCAAGGAGCCGTACGGCATCGGCCTGAAGAAGGACGACACGGCCTTCCGCATGTGGATCAACGACCAGCTGGAAGCCTTCGCCAAGGACGGGTCCTACAAGAAGGCCTGGGAAGACACCGCCGGCACCGTCATCAAGACCGCGCCCGAGCTTCCCACGATCGACCGCTACTAGCCGACTGTGGCGGCTGCCGGGCCCGCGGTTACCCCGCAGCCCGGCGGCCGCCACTGCCGTCTTTCGCTTGGAATCCCGTCAACGCAGCTGAAGGAACTTATGGACGTCATCATTGAAAACCTCCCCCAGTATTGGGACGGTTTTCTCAGAACCCTCTTCCTGTCCGTGGTCTCGGGGATCATTGCCCTGATCGTCGGCACCGTGCTCGCGGCGGCCCGAGTCTCTCCCGTCGCCGCGCTGCGCGGCTTCAGCATGGTGTACGTCGAGATCGTCCGGAACACCCCGCTGACCATTGCATTCTTTTTCGCGGCAGTGGTCCTGCCCCGCCTCGGCATCACGTTCCAACAGTTCGAGGTCGCCGCCATCATCGCCCTGAGCGCCTACACCTCGGCCTTCATTGCCGAGGCCGTGCGGTCCGGCGTCAACAGCGTCCCGGTGGGCCAGGCCGAAGCGGCCCGCAGCATCGGCATGAAGTTCAGCCAGGTGCTCACCCTCATCATCCTCCCCCAAGCCCTGCGCACCGTGATCCCGCCGCTGATCAACATCCTGATCGCTTTGGTCAAGAACTCCTCCGTTGCAGGCGCGTTCTATGTACTGGAACTCTTCGGCTACGGCAAGCAGCTGGCCAACGCCAACGGCGACGCCGTCGTGTGGGTCCTGGTCGGCATCGCATTCTTCTACCTGCTGATAACCGTCCCGCTTGGCTTCCTCGCCAACTTCGTTGAACGAAAGGTGGCAATCGCGCGATGAGCTCTGTTCTCTACGACGTCCCCGGCCCCAAAGCCCGCCGGATTTCGCTGATCGGCTCGATCATCGGCGTCATCGTGATCGGCGGCCTCCTCGTCCTGGCGGTCATGACCCTGGCCCAGCAGGGAATCTTCGACCCCAAACGCTGGGCGGTCTTCCAGATTCCCGATGTCTGGGTGCTGATCGGCAACGGCATCGGCGCGACGCTCGCCGCCGCGGCCGTGGCGGCCGTCATTGCCTTCCCGCTGGGCCTGCTCGTGTGCCTGCTGCGCATCTCGGACAACGCCTGGGTGCGGATGCCCATCAGGGTGGTGCTGGAATTCCTGCGGGGCATGCCCGTGGTGCTCATGATGCTGTTCGTTCTGCTCGTCTTTGCCACGAGCTCGTTCGTCGCAGTCGTGGCCGGCCTGGTCCTGTACAACTCCGCAATTTTTGCCGAGATCATCCGCGCCGGCATCCAGTCGCTGCCCAAGGGCCAGCGCGAGGCCGGCCTGGCGATCGGCCTGACCAGTTTCCAGTCCCGGCTGACCATCGAGCTGCCGCAGGCCATCCGCCGCATGCTGCCCTCGCTGGTCGCGCAGCTCGTGGTGCTGCTCAAGGACACCTCGCTGGGCTACATCGTCGCCTACGGCGAGCTGCTCCGGGCCGTGCAGGTCATGGCCGACTTCCTCGGCCCGCAGTACCTGTTCCCGGTGTTCTTCGTCGCCGCGGCCATCTACATCGCGATCGACCTTGCGGTCTCCCGCCTGGCCATCTGGCTCGAACGCCGCGGCTCCAAGCGTGCCGCCGGCGGCGTGGCACACGTCCCGGTCGCCGGGATCCCGACCAAGTAAGGCCTTTAGACGCTGAAAAGGTCCGGAACCCCACGGGTTCCGGACCTTTTCTGCGTCCTGACGTGCGCGGTCCGCGTGCTCCGCCGCGTGCGCGCGTTGCGCTGTGCGGTTAGGCGCTGAGCCAGGTCCGCAGCGCCCGCAGGCATTCCCGGATGGCGTCCGCCTCGACGTGCTCGTTGTCCTTGTGCGCCAGCCGAGCATCGCCGGGCCCGAAGTTCACCGCCGGGATGCCCAGCTCGCTGAACCGTGCGACGTCGGTCCAGCCGTACTTGGGCTTCGGTTCCGCGCCGACGGCGGCCACGAAGGACGCGGCGGCCGGGTGGTTCAGTCCCGGCCGCGCCCCGGCAGCGCTGTCGGTGCGAACGACGTCGAATCCGTCCAGCAGCTCCCGCACCACGGCCTCGGCCCCGTCCGGGGTCTTGTCCGGGGCGAAACGGTAGTTAATTTCCACGACGCACTTGTCCGGGATGACGTTTCCGGCCGTGCCGCCGTGAATCTTCACGGCGTTGAGGCTTTCCCGGTAGTCGAGGCCGTCGACCGTCACGGTCTGCGGCTCGTACGCCGCCAGCCGGGCCAGGATCGGGGCGGCCGCGTGGATGGCGTTGCTGCCCATCCAGGCCCGGGCCGAGTGGGCGGCCTCCCCGAGTGTGGTCGCCTCGAAGCGCATCGTGCCGTTGCAGCCGCCTTCCACCGTGCCGTCGGTCGGCTCGAGCAGGATCGCGAAGTCACCGCCGAGCAGGGACCCGTGATTGCGCACCAGCCGGCCGAGGCCGCTCTTCACTGCCTCGACTTCCTCGTGGTCGTAGAAGACGAACGTGACGTCCTTGTCCGGCTCCGCGCCGGCGTCGAACATGGTGGCCGCAAGCGCCAGCTGCACAGCGACGCCGCCCTTCATGTCGGTGGCGCCGCGGCCGTAGAGGATGCCCTCCCCCGGCGCCCCTGAAGGCCAGTACGCCGGCACGGTCCCAAGCGAGCCCTCCGTGATGGGCAGCGGCACGGTGTCCAGGTGCCCCGCCAGGATCACGCGCTCGGCGCGGCCGAGGTTGGTGCGGGCGATGATCGAATCGCCGTCGCGGACCAGCTCCAACTGCGGCAGCAGCCCGAGGGCACGCTCCACGGCGTCGGCCAGCACCATTTCGTTGCCGGAGACGCTGTTGATGTCGATCAGGGCGGCCGTGAGCAGGGCGACATCCTGGCGGAGGTCCAAGTGGACAGGAGGATGCCCTGAACTGCGGTCAAGGGCGCTGGCAGGGGTGCGGTGGTTCGTCGGGGTCACCGTCCCACTTTATCTGCTCGCCTGCCTCTCCCGACTGACCCGCAGCAGGGGCCGTTTCAGGCGTCACAACGGCCCCTGCCGCGGGTCACTTGGGCGACTCACGTTTCAGCGCGCAAGGACGCTCTCGTTAGACTTGGGCCATGACTGAAACTGCTTCTTCCGCTGTGCCCGCCGACGCCCGCTCTGACGCCCGTTCTGCCCATGGCTTCGGATTGGCCACCGTATCCACCCGCAATGGTGAAGCCACCGTGTTGGACGTGTGGTTTCCGGCTCCGGCGCTGGGAGTCGCGGCGCCGAGCCTGCGTGACGTGGCCAATGCGGACCAGTCGCTGATCGATATCGCGGCCAACGGCACCGACCCGGACCGCGGCACCGAGCAAAAGGTCGTCTTCGCCCAGATCCACCTGGACGAGGCACCGGCTGACACCGCGGACGCATACCTCCGCCTGCACCTGCTCTCGCACCGGCTGGTCCAGCCCAACAGCATCAACCTTGAGGGCATCTTCGGCAAGCTCCCCAACGTGGTGTGGACCAACTTCGGTCCCGCGGCCGTCGAGGACTTCGAGCTCACCCGGGCACGCCTTCGCAAGCGCGGCGCCGTCACCGTCTTCGGCGTGGACAAGTTCCCCCGCATGGTGGACTACGTGGTCCCCTCCGGCGTCCGGATCGCCGACGCCGGCCGTGTCCGGCTCGGCGCGCACCTCGCCGAAGGCACGACGGTCATGCACGAGGGCTTCGTGAACTTCAATGCCGGAACCCTGGGCACCTCGATGGTCGAGGGCCGCATCTCGGCCGGCGTCGTCGCCGGTGACGGGTCCGACGTCGGCGGCGGTGCCTCGATTATGGGCACCCTTTCCGGCGGCGGCAAGGAAAAGATCGCCCTCGGGGAACGGGTCCTGCTCGGCGCCAACTCCGGCGTGGGCATCAGCCTGGGCGACGACTCCGTGGTGGAGGCAGGCCTTTACGTCACCGCCGGGACGCGCGTGCGAGTCATTAGCCCCCGGGATGCCGAAGGCGAGGACACGAGCCGGGTAGTCAAGGCCGTAGAGCTTTCGGGGGTTCCGAACCTGCTCTTCCGCCGCAATTCGACCACCGGCGCCGTCGAGGCGCTCCCCCGCAAGGGCCAGACCGTGGAGCTCAACGCGGACCTGCACGCCAACTGACCGGACCGGCTGGTACGGTATGGCGGGCGGTGAAGGCCGCTCCGGCGGGGCGCCCGTCGATGAAGCAGCCGATGACGCAGCCCGCTAGGGCCTGAGGGAGTAAGTTTCGTGGCACGACGTGGGAGCTGGCGACGCCGGATCGTCCTTCTGCTGACCCTTGCGATGGTTGCAGGAGCAATCTACACCGCGGTGGCGTTCCTGCAGCGTTCGGAAACGCTGATCACCGAACGCTGCACGGCGGTGGGCAGCGGAGGCGATGACCTCGCCACCGATCAGGCGGCCAACGCCTCCCTCATCACGGCTGTGGCGGTCCGGCGCGGGCTTCCTGCCCGCGCCGCCAGCATCGCGCTGGCCACCTCCATGCAGGAATCCAAGCTGCGCAACATCGGCCACGGCGACCAAGCCGGCCCCGACTCACGGGGGCTCTTCCAGCAGCGGCCGTCCCAGGGCTGGGGCACCACGGCGCAGGTGATGGACCCATACCACGCCAGCAATGCGTTCTACGATGCGCTCGTGGAGATCTCCGGCTACCAATCGCTGGACATCACCGACGCCGCCCAGCAAGTCCAGCACTCGGCCTACCCGGGTGCCTACGCCCAGCATGAGGGGATGGCCCGCGCGTTCGCCTCGGCACTGAGCGGCCAGACGCCCGCCGGCCTGGACTGTTCGCTGCGGTCTCCCGACACCGCCGGGGATCCGGCCGCCGTCACCGCAAAGCTGACGGCGGCGCTCGGTGACGTGCCGACGTCGACGGACGGCCGGATCTTGATCGTGGAGGCCGACGGCACCCAGGCCTGGACTATAGCCCAATGGGCCGTGGCCAACGCCAAAGCGCTGTCCATCACCAGTGTCGAGGTGGACGGCCGCGCATGGAACCGGAAGTCCCGCGATGGCTGGCAGCCGGCGCAGGTCCCGGCCGGGCAGGTCCGGGTGACCGTCGCCGACGCGCCCGCCAGCTAGCGGCGGGCGACCGGCTCACACGAGGAGATCGACCACCGGCTGGACATAGCTGCGGAACAGTTCCGGCTCGGACAAAAGCTCCTGGCTCATGAGAATCTTGTCCGGCTCGAGGTACCAGGCCCGCGGCTCCGCCAGCGGGAGTTCGATGATCGTCAGGCTGAAATCCCGGGCCGGGCGGCCCACTTCCAGCAACCGGTCCTCCACCATGTCGGCCAGGAGCTCATTGTTGCTGTTGGATTCGCGCTCCGCTTCCAGGGCCAGGTATTCCGCGCGGCGTTCCCGGGCCCACGTCAGCGCGGCGCCGAAGTGCGCCTGCAGCACGCGGCGAAGCGCCGGTGAATTGCTGAACGACCCGAAGCCCGGCGGGGTGAGCTCGGGCGACATTTCCGGGTGGGCCTTCAGCAGCTGCTCCCACCAAGCCTCCCACTCGGTCTTGAGCACGGCCGTGCCTCCCACCTCTGCGATCAGGTGTGTATGGTCCGAGGCTCGGATCTTCGGCGCCACGTGACACAGTGCCGGATGCCCCGCGGTGTCCAGTCCGGCGGCGTCACGAACGTAGAGGGCAATGAGCATGGGACCAGATGTATCCATGGTGATCCGCCAGCCCGGTCCGCCGGTGTGGTGCATCCAATTGCCTCCCTTGGCAAGACGTACTATCTCAGTCTATTCCTGTTGTTAGTGCACGTTAACGGCTGGGGCCCGGTCCGCCATCCGGCGGCTCAGGCCCTCGAGATGGGCCTCCAGCACATCCTTGCACATGCGGGCCGTCATCCACTCCGGCTGCAGGAGGGCGTGCATCGTCAGCCCGTCCAGGACGGCCAGCAGCAGCTCGGCTTCAGTGACGAGCACCTGCTGGTCCATCCCGGCCGCGGCGTCGTCACTGTCGCGGCCATTTGCCCCGGCGGCCAGGCCGAGGATGAGGCCGCCGACTATTGCGGCCACGGCACGATGGCTGCGGTCGGCCTCGGCGGCCAGGAACGGCCGGGTCCGGGCGGCGTTCTTGAAGGCCATCCACACGCATGCGTCGACGGCCCGTTCCTCGTCCAGCGGAAGAAACTCATCCAGCAGCGCGGCTACGGCGTTGTGGTGCTCGGCCGAGCCGGGCGGCAGTTCTCCCACCCGGGCGTCCGCGGCGGCAAGGCGGCCAAGAATCCGGTCCACCACAATGGCGAACGCGTGGGACAACAGCTCGTCACTGCTGGCGAAATAGTGCCGCACCGAGCCGACGGCCAGCTGCGCTTCGTCGGCAACTTCGCGCAGGGAGGCCCGCTCAAGACCATCCGTAGCAATGATCCTGAAGACTGCGTCTACTACTTCCTGGCGCCGGATTACGGCGTCGACAAATTTAGGCACTGGTCTTTTTTAGCACGTCCGTGCCGTTGCCGCCCCGGGGCACACCGGTTCCCCCGTGCACGTGGCGCGGGTCACAACGGCCCTGGTCACAATGGCGCTGGTCACAATGGAGCGTTGGCATGGAGCGTTGGCACGGCGCGCCCCGAGCACGACGCCGGCCGCGCACCTCAGCGAGAGGTGCGCGGCCGGCGTCATGCTTTGCTGTGCGGCGCTGCCGTAAACGGCCGGTCCGCTACACCGAAGGGTAGTTCCGTTCCGGTTCGCCGATGTAGAGCTGGCGCGGACGGCCGATCTTGGTGTTGGGATCGCTGATCATCTCGCGCCACTGGGCGATCCAGCCCGGCAGGCGTCCGATTGCGAACAGCACGGTGAACATCTTCTCGGGGAAACCCATGGCCTTGTAGATCAGGCCGGTGTAGAAGTCCACGTTGGGGTAGAGCTTGCGCTGGATGAAGTAGTCATCGCCAAGGGCCTTCTCTTCAAGGCGCATGGCGATGTCGAGGAGCTCGTCATTGCCGCCCAGCTTGCTGAGGACCTCGTGGGCGGTGGCCTTGATGATCTTGGCGCGGGGGTCGTAGTTCTTGTAGACGCGGTGCCCGAAGCCCATGAGGCGGACGCCGTCTTCCTTGTTCTTGACCTTCTCCATGTAGTCCTCGGGCTTGATGCCGTCGGCCTGGATCTGGCGCAGCATCTTCAGCACGGCCTCGTTGGCGCCGCCGTGGGCGGGTCCGAAGAGGGCGTTGATGCCTGCGGAGACGGACGCGAACAGGTTGGCGTTGGAGGAGCCGACCAGCCGGACCGTGGAGGTGGAACAGTTCTGCTCGTGGTCGGCGTGCAGGATCAGGAGCAGGTCCAGGGCCTTGGCGATAACCGGGTCAACCTCGTACTGCTCGGCCGGCAGGCCGAAGCTGAGGCGCATGAAGTTCTCCACGAGGTTCATCGAGTTGTCCGGGTACAGCATGGGCTGGCCGATCGACTTCTTGTGGGCGTAGGCGGCGATGACCGGCATCTTGGCCATGAGGCGGATGGTGGAGACCTCCACCTGCTCGGCATTGAACGGATCCAGCGAGTCCTGGTAGAACGTCGAGAGCGCGGACACAGCCGAGGACAGTACCGGCATCGGGTGGGCGTCACGCGGGAAGCCGCTGAAGAAGCCCTTGAGCTCCTCGTGCAGCAGGGTGTGGTGACGGATCCGCTGGTCGAAGGACTCCAGCTCCGTGGGGGTCGGAAGGTTGCCGTAGATCAGCAGATAGGAAACTTCCAGGAAGCTCGAGTGCTGAGCCAGCTGCTCGATCGGGTAGCCGCGGTAGCGCAGGATGCCGGCGTCACCATCGATGTAGGTGATGGCCGAGGTGGTGGCCGCGGTGTTCATGAAACCGGGGTCGAAGGCGACGGCGCCGGTCTGCTTCAGCAGCTTGGAAACGTCGTAGCCTTCGTTTCCTTCTACAACCTTGATGCGCGGGAGCTCGAGCTCGCCGCCGGCATGGCGCAGGGTTGCGCTGGTGGTTTCAGTCATGGAGTCTCCTCATGAGGCATCGGGGCCTCTGTCGAAAGCTGGTCCAACATCTGGTGAAGCTGCCCGCGGATCCTGTGCGGACAGGATTTCCAAAGGCTGCGCTGCCTTCTTGTGGAAAGCCACCATTGATCGTCAGTTAAAAAGTACCGTCACTTCGCGGGTGGCACTAATCCGAGAGGACTCCAAAGCACCGAAAAGACGCCACATGTGGTAGGCGTCACAGCATTGTTACGCTCCGCTGGCCAGCCGCGCCGCGGCGGCGTCGATCCTCTCGTCGCTTGCGGTCAGCGCCACCCGGATGAATCCGTTGCCGGCGTCGCCGTAGAAAACCCCGGGGCCAACGACGATTCCGCGGTCCGCGAGCCTGCCCACGGTGTCCCACGTCGCTTCGCCGGCGGTGGCCCACAAATAGAGGCCCGCGCGGGACTCATGAATCGTCAGCCCGAAGCCCTCCAACGCGGGGACGATCCGCTCCCGCCGGCCCCTGTAGAGGTCCTTCTGCGCCGTGACGTGGGCGTCGTCGCCCAGTGCGACGCGCATGGCTTCCTGGACCGGGTAGGGGACGATCATGCCGGCGTGCTTGCGGCTGTTGACCAGATTCGCCATGATCGCCGGATCGCCGGCGACGAAGGCGGCCCGGTAACCGGCAAGGTTGGACTGTTTGCTGAGCGAATAGACGGCGAGCAGACCATCATGGGAGCCTTCGGCGACCTGCGGATCCAGGATGCTGGGGACCGGGGTGCCGCCGCGCTGGACGTCCCACTCACCCCAGCCGAGTTCGGCGTAACATTCGTCGGATGCGACGACGGCGCCGAGCTCGCGGGCCTGCCGGACGATCCGTCGCAGCGAAGCGATGTCCCGGACGCTGCCGGTGGGGTTCGCCGGAGAGTTGACCCAGACCAGCCGCACGCGGGCGCGGGTCCCGGCGTCGAGCTCGTCGAGGTCGTCGGCGGCGATGTGCTCGGCACCGGCGAAGGTGGCGCCGATGTCATAGGTGGGGTAAGCGACCGTGGGACGGACCACGACGTCGCCCGGCTTCAGGCCGAGCAGGAACGGCAGCCACGCGACGAGTTCCTTGGATCCCACCGTCGGCATCACGTTCTGCGGATCCAGCCCGGGCACGCCGCGCCGGCGCTCAAACCAGCCGGCGATCGCCTCCCGCAGTGCCGGCGTTCCGTGCACCGTGGGATAACCGGGAGCGTCCGCGGCGGCGCGCAGCGCGTCCTGGATGAGGGCCGGCGTCGGGTCCACCGGCGTGCCGATGGAAAGGTTGACGGTTCCTGCCGCGTGCCGGGACGCCGTGGCGAGATAGGGCGCCATGGCCTCCCACGGGTAGTCGGGCAGGCTCAGGCCGAAAGTGCGCACCGCGGATGCCACTGCAGCGCCGCCCTAGTTGTCTTGGTTCTGCGGCGGCAGGGCGGCGATCATGGGGTGGTCCGTGTGGGTGTTCCCGACCTTAGCGGCTCCGCCCGGCGAGCCGAGCTCGTCAAAGAACTCGACGTTGGCCTTGTAGTAATCGGCCCACTCGTCCGGGGTGTCGTCCTCGTAGTAGATCGCTTCGACGGGGCAGACCGGCTCGCAGGCACCGCAGTCCACGCACTCGTCCGGGTGGATGTACAGGGAACGCTCACCCTCGTAAATGCAATCGACGGGGCACTCCTCAATACATGCCTTGTCTTTGACATCTACACACGGCTGCGCGATTACGTACGTCACGTCCCTGGCCTCTCCACGTTGGTTCCCGGCGACCGGCCGGATGGTTTGCCCGGCCTGAGCGCCGGGCTGCTGACTTCTGAGCCTATTATCTCCCAGCTTGTTCCCGCGAACCTAGCGGGACGTCATACACGGTCCACGTCTTACTATGATCTGATGAGCTCGCCATTGCCGTTGCCCCAGCAGTTCCTCTCCGGCGCCCCGCTCGGCACCCGGGTTGTGGTCCGCTACCGGATCGAGGGCGGCCTGACGGATGCGCTCGGCGAGCTCGTGGAACGGGCCGACGGCGCGTGCACCGTCCGCACCCGCCGGTCCGACGTCGTCATTGCGCTCCCCCTCGTCGTGGCCGCCAAGGAAGTCCCTCCGGCCCCGCCGCGCCGCGCCCCGCGGGTCCAGTCGCCCTGACCGGGCCGGCCAGTGGACATGCCCTCCCCACACCTCAGCCCATGGACATGTGCCCTCCCCACACCTCAGCCCATGGACATGTGCCCTCCACGCACCTCAGCCGATGGACATGCCCTCTCTGATTGCCCCCAACCAATGGACATGCCCTCCCCTTGTTGCCAGCCGCGTGCATATCCGGCCATAGCTTCTCTACCAATGGACATGCCCTCCCCCGGGCTCTGGCAGTGGACACGCGCTTCTCACCTGCCCGCACCCCGTGGACATGTCTTCCCCTCGCTCCGACCACCGGACATGCCCCCTCTGATTGCCCGCAACCGATGGACATGCTCTCCCTTTGTTGCCAGCCATGGACATCCCGGCATCATGTCCATCACTGACGGCCAGTGCGGGACATGTCCAACGGCGGAACGAGGCAGCCAGGGACATGTCCGGTGACGGACTGCCACGGCGCAGGACATGTCCCATGGTGGAAGGACGTATCTCAAGGGGGCCCTGCAGGACGCGTGAAGGCGGAAATTGCGTCCGACTCTAAGCAGCTGCCGACAACCTGTTGAGGGTTTCACGGACCATCGCGATGAATTCTTCGGGATGGTCCCGCAGAAGCGGGTAGCTTACGATCAGTGTCGGGATTCCGCGGCGAGTGGTGACGTTCCAGCGCCGTCGGTCCTCCTCGAAGCTGACTTTGTCCATGTGGAATCCGGCCCCGTCGGTCTCAATCCCAAGACGGCCGTCGACCATCAGGTCCAGATGCCCCATGCCCGGAACGTTGACCTGTGATTCGACGTGGAAGCCGGCACGCCGCAGATGAAACCGGGCCAAGCACTCAATCAGCGACTGCGATTGCGGAACGATGGCCGACACGATCCGCCGCTCCCGGGCATCGTTCCGGCCATCCAGCCGGCGGCGCAGGGCACCAATCTGAAGTCCCTTGAGTACGACGGCGGACTCGGCGATGATCAGCCCGTCGGGTTCCGGCAAACAGCGCAGGCATTGGATGACCGCGTCCAGGAGAGTCGGCGGTGTGGCCGATCTGTGACAGACGAAGCCCTGGTAGCTCCGGCTGTGGGTGAGGGCTACGTGCGGCTGGGCAGGGGCCGAGAGAACCCATAGGCCGCCGCAGTGGGCCGCTGTGATGCAGGCCGGTTCTGCCGGAAGGGAGCGGATGGAAATCAGCTGCTCGTCAGCCCCGGGCAGCGCATAGACGCCACGGGCGACGCGGGATACGACTCCCGAGGCCATCGCGGACTTGAGCTGGAAATCGGAGACACCCGCCGCTGCAAGGTATTTGGCGCGGGCGACGCCGTCGTATTTGGAAAGCACTTCGATGATGTTGGCCATCCACCCATGGTGGAGTCGCACGTCGCGCCCGAGAAGTCCGATCCAGCGCTATGTGGAGAACTTGGAACCGCAGAGCCATTGCTGCCAGGACGTCGACCAGGAGTGACGGTGGGCATGTCCGTGCACCGGAAGTAGCACAGGGCATGTCCACCGGTGAGGACTAGGCATGTCCCGCGAACCAGCTTTGCGCTGGACATGATGCCGTTGTGCCCACTCGAGCGGGCGAAAATGAGCATGTCCCGTGGATGAAGCGGGTGGAGGGAGCGGGTGCAGGGAGCGGGTGCAGGGAGCGGGTGCAGGGAGCGAATAGGGTCGCGCTTAGCCCGTAGGCAGCCGGTAGCGTCGGCACCAGGCGAGCATGGCCACGGTAATGCCGGCGATGCCGAAAACCCAGATGTTGCCCGCAGTATCGCCGATGACCAGGCGCTTGCCCGTTTCCAGGGTGGACCACCAGCCGGTCAGTGCGTAGCAGAGAAGTCCGCAGACGGCTATCGGAATGATGGAACGGAACGCGGCCCCGAGCCAGACCTCGGCCGAGCCCAGCAGGAGCAGGGCCGCGGCCGCGCCCCACGGAACCTGCAGGCCGCCCAGAAGCAGATCGTGCCGGTGCAGGGCGGTGCCGGCCAGGGCAACAAAAAGAGCTGCCGGCACGGCGGCGGCAATGCCGCCTGCCATACCGGCAGCTCTCTTAGTCACGTGTCAGCCGAAGCCCGGAGACCGGGATCAGACCTTGGCGCGGGCGCGGTTGGCCTTGGCACGCTCGTTGGTGTCCAGGATGACCTTGCGGATACGAATGGAATCCGGGGTAACCTCCACGCACTCGTCCTCGCGGGCGAATTCGAGGGACTCTTCGAGGGTCAGGTCGCGCGGCGGCGTCAGGTTCTCGAAGGTGTCCGAGGAAGCTGCACGCATGTTGGTGAGCTTCTTTTCCTTCGTGATGTTGACGTCCATGTCGTCGGCGCGGGAGTTCTCGCCCACGATCATGCCTTCGTAAACCTCGGAGGTGGGCTTGACGAAGAAGGAGCCGCGCTCCTGCAGGTTGATCATCGCGAACGGGGTCACAACACCGGCGCGGTCGGCGATCATCGAACCGTTGGTACGGTACTCGATCGGGCCGGCCCACGGCTCGTAGCCTTCGGAGATGGAGGCCGCGATGCCGGCGCCGCGGGTGTCCGTGAGGAACTTGGTGCGGAAACCGATCAGGCCACGCGCCGGAACGATGAACTCCATGCGGCACCAGCCGGTGCCGTGGTTGGCCATGTTGGTCATGCGGCCCTTGCGGGCTGCCATGAGCTGCGTGACGGCGCCGAGGTACTCTTCCGGCACGTCGATGGTCATGTGCTCCATCGGTTCGTGGATCTTGCCGTCGACCGTCTTGGTCACAACCTGCGGCTTGCCTACGGTCAGTTCGAAGCCTTCGCGACGCATCTGCTCGACCAGGATGGCCAGCGCGAGCTCGCCACGGCCCTGGACTTCCCAGGCGTCAGGACGCTCGGTGGGGAGCACCTTGATGGAGACGTTACCGATCAGTTCCTTGTCCAGGCGGTCCTTGACCTGGCGGGCCGTGACCTTGGCGCCCTTGACCTTGCCGGCCAGCGGGGAGGTGTTGATACCGATGGTCATGGAGATGGCCGGGTCGTCAACAGTGATCAGCGGCAGCGGCTGCGGGTTGTCGACGTCGGTCAAGGTCTCACCGATGGTGATGTCTTCGATACCTGCGACGGCGACGATCTCGCCGGGGCCGGCGGATTCTGCCGGAACACGGTCCAGTGCCTTGGTGGCAAGCAGTTCGGTGATCTTGACGCTCTTCAGCTCACCGTTGGCACGGGCCCAGGCCACGGTCTGGCCCTTGCGCAGGGTTCCGTTGTAGATGCGCAGCAGCGCGAGGCGGCCGAGGAACGGCGAGGCGTCCAGGTTGGTGACGTGCGCCTGCAGGACACCGTCCGGGTTGTAGGTCGGAGCCGGGATGTGCTCGATGATGGCCTTGAAGAGCGGCTCGAGGTCCTCGTTCTCCGGGGCGGTGCCGTCGGCGGGCTGCTCGAGGGAAGCGCGGCCGACCTTGGCGGCGGCGTAAACGACCGGAACGTTCAGGATCTTGTCCAGGTCCAGGTCCGGAACTTCGTCCGCGAGGTCAGAGGCCAGGCCCAGGAGCAGGTCCATGGACTCGTGGACAACTTCTTCGATCCGCGCGTCCGGGCGGTCGGTCTTGTTGACGAGGAGGATCACCGGCAGGTGCGCGGCCAGTGCCTTGCGCAGCACGAAGCGGGTCTGGGGCAGCGGGCCCTCAGATGCGTCGACGAGGAGGACGACGCCGTCGACCATGGACAGACCGCGCTCAACCTCGCCACCGAAGTCGGCGTGGCCGGGGGTGTCGATGACGTTGATGGTGATGGTCTCGCCCTGGGAGGACGGTCCGTTGTAGGCCACCGTGGTGTTCTTGGCCAGGATGGTGATGCCCTTTTCACGCTCGAGGTCACCGGAGTCCATGACACGGTCCTCGAGGTGGTTGTGCTCGGCAAAGGAGTTGGTCTGCTTGAGCATGGCGTCGACCAGAGTGGTCTTGCCGTGGTCAACGTGGGCCACGATCGCGACGTTGCGCAGGTCACTGCGCGATGCAGTGGCTACCGCGGTGTTGGTGGTGGTTTCAGACATGCGTTATTGCTCGATTCAGTGGTGAAGTCAGCTGTGGTATCGCGACATTTCCAACCGGAACGCACGACGGATACGCCCTTTCGACACAGGGCACCTGATACAAGTCTAAGGGCTAGGCTATTTATTGGCCTAAAATGCGAACGCCCGATGATCCGGCGGCCGACCCTGCCGAGGTGGACAGCGCCGGAAGGACACACGAAAGTCGATTGTTACCTGTGAGTAAAGTCACTGGATTTTCCCGCTCCCATGCCCCATCATTGCTCTCATAGCAGCAAGCAAGCCCGGAGACATTCATGCGAAACGCCTCGGCTCTGTCCCGCTTTGTCGCAACGATGATCGCCGTAGGCGTAGTTCTTGGCGGCTGCGGGCAGGCTTCTTCGTCACCTGCGTCCGACGCGGGCACTTCGGCCGCGCCACGGGCGGCCGCCCAGGCCGGTGGCGCAGCCAACGGCGCAGGCGTGCCGGTGGCTGCAGGCTCGCCGGGAAAGACCCGGGTCGGTTCCGGAATCAATCCCGCAGACTTGGCCGGCGGTTCGATCTACCGCAATCCTGCCAACGGCCGCGACGAGGTGATCGTCAAGGACACCAGCAACATCGCGGTATTGATTGGCGACTCCCAATCGGAGCCGTCCTTCGGCTGGCCCAGGCAGGGCCTGGCCGCGGCGGGGTACAAAGTCTTCTTCTGCGGCCGGGGCGGCACCGGTTACGTGGCGTCGAACGGCAAGACCGGCAACTACATTGACGCGCTCCAGCGCGGTGACTGGAAGCTCCCCTACGGCACCCCTCCCCTGGTGGTGATTGAAGGCGGCGGAAACGACGCCGCACGCGGCGCCACTGACTCGCAGATCGTCGCCAATGCCGAGCGGCTGATCGCCAGCATCCGCCAGCGCTATCCTGCGGCGCGGATGCTCATGGTCGGCACGCTCGCGCGCGGCGCCAGCTTCGGCGGAGGACGCCGGAGCCAGGTGGACACGCTGCTGGGGACCGTGGCGAGCCGGCACGGACTGCCGTTCGTCAGCGCCGGAGACTGGCTCACCCGCTACAACCTCACGGGTTCGATGGCGGACGGGGTTCACCTGAACAGGCAGGGCCATGCGGCTCTCGGCGCCGTCTTCGGCCAGCGACTTGAGTCCATGGGACTGGAATACCAGGACGCCGGCCTCGTCTCCGGCTTGGCCCACTAACGCCGGCCCGGTCAGGCCGGACCGGAGCACCAAGCACCAAGCATCAAGCACCAAGGGAACCTGCACGACAAAGGAGCCGGTGCGCGCCTTTACGGGCGGACACCGGCTCCTTTGTTGTTACAGACGTACAGGCGCACTTGGTGGTGCAGGCTTGCTGTTACAGGCGCATCTGCCGCCCGGACCTGTCAGCTGTGTTACAGGCTCAGGCGACTTCCGGCGGCAGGATGAGGCCGGCACCGGGGATGGCGTTGAGCAGGGCCATGGTGTATTCCTGCTGCGGCGCATCGAAGACGTCGTCCGTGGAACCAGTCTCCACCAGCTTGCCCTTCTGCATGACGCACACGTGGTCCGCGATCTGCCGGACCACAGCGAGGTCGTGGGTGATGAACAGGTAGGTCAGGCCCAGCCGGGACTGCAGTTCGGCGAGCAGGTTCAGCACCTGCGCCTGCACCAGCACGTCCAGTGCCGAGACGGCCTCGTCGCAGATGATCACTTCGGGGTCCAGTGCCAGTGCCCGCGCGATCGCGACGCGCTGGCGCTGGCCGCCGGAGAGCTCATTCGGGTACCGCTGCATCGTGGACTGCGGTAGCGCCACCTGGTCCAGGAGTTCCCGTACCTTCTTCTCGCGGCTCGCCTTGTCCCCGATTTTGTGGGTCCGCAGCGGCTCCTCGATGGTCCTGAAGATGTTGTACATCGGGTCCAGGGAACCGTACGGGTCCTGGAAGATCGGCTGCACCCGGCGCCGGAAGGCGAAGAGCTCCTTGCTGTTCAGCGTGGAGGTGTCCACGCCGTCGAAGATGATCTTGCCCGAGGTCGGCGACAGGAGGTTCAGGACCATCTGCGCCACCGTGGACTTGCCGGACCCCGACTCCCCCACAATCGCCGTCGTGGTTCCCCGATTGACGCTGAAGGAGACGTTGTCAACGGCGGTGAAGTCCGTGGACTTACCCAGGCCCGAACGCAGCTTGAACACCTTCTTGAGGTCCTGGATCTGCAGGATCTCGTCGGTCTTTGACGGTTCAACCACGCCGGTCTCGGCGGAGGCGAGCATGTCGTCCGTTTCCACGCCCAGTTCCTTGGCGGCCTGGATGCGCCGGGACGCCAGCGACGGCGCCGAGGCGACCAGCCGCTGGGTGTACGGGTGCTGCGGGTTCTGCAGCAGCTCCAGCGACGGCCCGGATTCGACGACCTGGCCGCGGTACATGACCACTACCTGGTCGGCGCGCTCGGCGGCGAGGCCGAGGTCGTGCGTGATCAGCAGCACGGCGGTGCTCAGCTCGGTGGTCATCTTGTCCAGGTGATCGAGGATCTGTCGCTGCACGGTGACGTCCAACGCCGACGTCGGCTCGTCCGCGATGAGCAGCCGCGGCTGGCAGGAGAGCCCGATCGCAATCAGCGCGCGCTGGCGCATGCCGCCGGAGAACTCGTGCGGGTACTGCTTGGCGCGGCTGGCGGCGTCCGGCAACCCGGCCTGGGACAGGACCTTCGCGACGTCGTCGGGGCCGTTGGGCAGCCCGTTGGCCTTCAGCGTCTCGCGCACCTGGTCGCCGATCTTCCAGACCGGGTTCAGGTTGGACATCGGGTCCTGCGGGACCATGCCGATGCTGTTGCCGCGGAGTTCGATCATCCGCTTTTCGCTGGCGTTGGAGATGTCCTCCCCGTCGAAGAGGATCTGGCCTGCCGAGACGCGGCCGTTGCCCGGGAGCAGGCCGATTGCGGCCAGGGCGGTGGTGGACTTGCCGGAACCCGACTCGCCCACGATCGCGACGGTTTCGCCCGGCATGATGGTGAGGTGAGCGTTGCGGACGGCGTTAACCGCGCCGTTGCTGGTGGTGAAGCCGATTGCCAGATCCTTGATTTCAAGCAGCGGGCGCTCAATGGCGTCTTCCACTTCCTGGATTTCAACAGAGGCGCTCATGGTGTCCCCTTTCATCGCTTGCGGGCTTTGGGATCGAGCGCATCACGCAGGGCATCGCCCAGCATGATGAAGCTCAGGACGGTGATGGACAACGCGATGGCCGGGTAGAGCAGCGGCATCGGGTTGGACCGGAGCGAGGACTGCGCCGCCTGGATGTCGTTGCCCCAGGACATGACGCTGGGCGGCAGCCCGATGCCGAGGAACGACAGCGTGGATTCGGCCACGATGAACGTGCCCAGAGAGATGGTGGCCACGACGATGATCGGAGCCAGCGAGTTCGGCAGGACGTGGCGCATGAGGGCACCGAACTTCGAGACGCCGAGTGACCGGGCGGCCGTGACGAAGTCGGCATTGCGGACCTCGATGACGGCGCCGCGGGTGATGCGGGCGATCTGCGGCCAGCCGAAGACCACCAGGATAAGCACAAGTGTCCAGACCGTCCGGTTCGTCCGGAACATCGGCAGCTGCATGAGCACGATTGCGCCCAGAATCAGCGGCAGCGCGAAGAAAATGTCATTGATGCGCGCAAGGATGGAGTCGACCCAACCGCCGTAGTAGCCGGCCACAGCACCCAGGATGCAGCCGATGAGGAGGACCCCGATGGTGGTGAAGAGGCCCACCGTCACCGAGGAGCGTGTGCCGAAGATGACGCGGGCATAGACGTCGCAGCCCTGCTGGGTGAAGCCCAGGGGGTGGCCCGCGGCGGGGCCGGCGTCGGAGTTGGCCAGCTGGCATGCCTCCGACGTCGGGTCGATCGGCGAGAAGAGCGCAGGGAAGAGGGAGACCGCCACTACCACCAGGATCAGAAATGCGGAGATGAGGAAGAGCGGCTGCTTGCGCAGGTTCTTCCAGGCCTCGCCCCAAAGGCTCAGCGGTGCGGCTTCGTCCTTGACCCGGTCCGTTGCCTGGAGCGGAGTCTCGGAGACATCGGCCACGAAGTGCTCCATCCGGCGGGCCGGACGGGTGGCGACGGCGTGGCGTGCGGTGGTGTTCTCAGGAGTCATAACGGATCCTCGGGTCAAGCCAGCCGTAAAGCAGGTCAACGAGCAGGTTGGACAGGCAGTAGATCAGCACCAGGACGGTGACGATCGAGACCACGGTGGGGCCTTCGCCCGACAGGACGGCCCGGTAGAGCCGGTTGCCTACTCCCGGGACGTTGAAAATGCCCTCGGTCACGATCGCGCCGCCCATCAAGGCACCGAGGTCGGCGCCCAGGAAAGTAATGACGGGAATCAGGGAGTTGCGCAGGATGTGGACGCGGACCACCTGAAACCGGGACAAGCCCTTGGCGGTGGCGGTGCGCACGTAGTCGGCGTTCATGTTTTCGATGACCGACGTGCGGGTCAGACGCAGCACATAGGCAAAGGATCCCAGTCCCAGCACGATCGCGGGCAGGATGAGGTCCGGGATCGTAGCGGCGGAACTAACTGTGGGCTTGGCCCAGCCCAGCTGGACGCCGATGGTGAACTGCAGCAGGAATCCCAGGACGAAGATCGGAATAGCGATCACGATCAGTGAAGCGATCAGAACCGTGGCGTCAAACAACTTGCCCTTCCGCAGTCCGGCGATGAGGCCGAAGACGATGCCGAAGACACCCTCGAAGATCAGCGCCATGATGGCCAGCCGCGCCGTGACGGGGAAGACCTCGCCAAGCACTGTTGCAATGGGACGTCCGGAGAAGTCCTGGCCGAGGTCGAACGTGAAGATGCTCTTGAGGTAGAGCAGGTATTGCATCCAGAACGGCTGGTCCAGGTGGTACTGCTCCCGCAGCTTGGCTGCGACGGCCACGTTGACCGGCTTGTCGCCGAACAGTGCCACGATGGGGTCGCCGGGGAGGCTGAAGACCAGGAAGTAGACCAGCAGTGTTGCGCCGAGGAAGACGGGAATCAGTTGCAGGAAACGCTTGAGGATGTAGGTCGACATCAGCGAGTCACACCCTCGTTGGCAGGCATCCTGTCCAGGGATGCGGCGGAGTTGTTCATCAAAGAACCTTTTCACTATGGATGCAGACCGGCGCCGGTTCACTCACGGCGGCAGGGCTGCGAAAAGTTCGCCCGAAGAGTCGGGCATCAAGAAAAATTAGGCGTGCGAAAAGCACGACGACGGCGGAGGCCCCAGTGTGGGCGGCCCCCGCCGTCGCTCAGGTGTTACTTACCGGTGATGTTGTAGTACAGCGGGACGCCGTCCCAGCCGTAGTCAACGTTGGTGACCTTGTCGCTCCAGCCGCCCTGGGCAACCTGGTACCACAGGGGGATGGCCGGCAGGTCGTTCAGGAGGATTTCCTGGGCCTTGTTCATGGCCTTGTTGCCGTCGCTGACGGACGAGGCGTTCAGGCCGTCGGAGACGGCCTTGTCGAACGTCGGGTTCGCGTAGTTGGCGTCGTTGGAGCCGGCTCCGGTCTTGTAGATCGGGCCGAGGAAGTTGTACAGCGACGGGTAGTCTGCCTGCCAGCCGGCGCGGATGGAGCCGGTGAGGGTCTTGGCGGTGGCGTCGTTGCGGGCTTCCTTGAAGGTGGAGTACGGCTTGCCTTCAACCTTGATGCCGAGGGTGTTCTTGAGCTGGTTGACAACAGCCTCAACCCACGCCTTGTGTCCGCCCTTGTCGGCGTTGTAGGCGATGGTGAACGTCTCGTTGGGGTCCCACTTCTGGATGGCGTCGGCCTTGGCCCAAGCTTCCTTGGCCTTGGTGGCGTCAAACTTCAGGTTGTCAGCACCCGGGATCGCGTCGCTGTAGCCGTCAAGCACGGGAGCGGTGAAGTCCTTGGCGGGCTGGCGTGCACCGTTGAAGATCACCTTGGTGATCTCGTCGCGGTTGATCGCCATGGAGATCGCCTGGCGGCGGAGCTTTCCGGCGTCGCCGCTCCACTCCGGCAGGTATTCCGGGATGGCGATGGTCTGGTTGCCGGCGTACGGCTTGTTGATGGTGCGGTCGCCGAGGTCAGACTTGAAGTTCTTCAGCGCGCTGGTCGGGATGGTCTGCAGGATGTCCAGGTTGTTGGACAGCAGGTCCTGGTAGGCGGCGTCGTCGTTCTGGAAGATCTTGAAGGTCACGCCGGCGTTCTTGGCCTTGCGCGGGCCGTTGTAGTCCGGGTTCGGAACGAGCTGGATCTGCACGTTGTGCTGCCAGCCGCCGTCCGCAAGCTTGTAGGGGCCGTTGCCGACCGGCTTCTCGCCAAAGCCCTTCGGGTCCTTCAGGGCGCCGGAGGGAACCGGAACAAACGCGGTGTAGCCCAGGCGAAGCGGCCAGTCGGATTCCGGCTGCTTCAGTTCGACGGTGAACGTCTGATCGTCAACGACCTTCAGGCCGGACATGGTGTCGACGGTGGAGCCTTCTGCGCTGGCCTCGTCGTAGCCCTTGATGCTTTCGAAGAAGCCTCCGCTGAGCTGTGCGTTCTTTGCTGCGGCCCCGAAGTTCCAGGAATCGACGAAGGTCTTGGCCGTGATGGCCTCGCCGTTCGTGAACTTCTGGTCCTTCTTGATCTTGATGGTGAAGTGCTGGCCGTCCTTGCCCTCGATGGACTCGGCGAGCTCGTTGACCGGCTTGCCGCTGGGGTCGTAGCTGACCAGACCCGCGAAGATCATGTCGATGACCTTGCCGCCGCCGACCTCGTTGGTGTCGGCCGGCATCAGGGGACGCTGGGGTTCGGAGCCGTCGGCGAGGATCACTTTGCTGGTGTCGCCGCCGTTACTGCCGCTACCGGTTGCGGAGCCGCTGGCACCGCATCCGGTCAGGGCGAGGGCGGCGATAGCCACCATGCCCAGTGCTTTGGAAGTGCGCGAAAAACGCATTCCGCCTCCTATGAGTTGTGGGAGTTCGTGAGGGAAAAACTTATGCTTCCCCGAAGGCAGGCACAGGGGTATCCCCTGTGACGTGGCCTACATAAGGAAGTAGCCTAGCCCCAAAATGTCCAAATGTTGGAACTCCGTTGCCAAACCGTGATCCGACAACCTCATGACTGCTAGCGTCACGCGCAAAGTATTTCAAGTCACACGCTACCGGCTGGTAGTATTCGCCCGAAGTGTGATCCGGGTTACTCCGGATTAACTCGAAGTAGGCGGTTTTCAGCCCCCGGGGCACACCTTAGCTGGCCCCCGAGAGCAGCTGCGCGCGCAGCTCGCGGCGCTCGCGCTGCTTGTCCGGATCCGGCAGCGGAACCGCGGCCAGAAGCC
This sequence comes from Arthrobacter sp. H-02-3, assembly GCF_003097355.1. GTDB lineage: Bacteria > Actinomycetota > Actinomycetes > Actinomycetales > Micrococcaceae > Arthrobacter > Arthrobacter humicola. The sequence continues at coordinate 36,269 of NZ_PYUI01000013.1, read as the reverse complement.
GCTGGGTGTAGGGCTCCTGCGGGTTGCGCAGGATCTGGTCCCGGGTCCCCTGTTCGACGATTCTGCCGCGTTGCATGACGCAGATCCGGTCCGCGAGCACGTCCACCACGGCGAGGTCGTGGGTGACGAAGAGGCAGGCGAAGCCCAGTTCCTTTTGCAGGTTCTGGAAGAGATCGAGCACCTTGGCCTGGACGGAGACGTCCAGGGCCGAGGTAGGCTCGTCGGCGACCATGAGCTTCGGCTTGAGCGAGAGTGCGCGCGCGATCCCGACGCGCTGTTTCTGGCCGCCGGAGAGTTCGTGCGGGTAGCGGTTGCGGTAGTCCCGCGGAAGCTCGACCTGGTCCAGGAGTGCCTCGATCCGGTGCTGCAGCTCGGCGCCCTTCGCGACCCCCGCGAGGAACATCGGCTCGCCGATGCTTTCCCCGATGGGAAGCCTGGGGTTCAGGGACGAGGACGGGTCCTGGAACACCATGCCGACATGCCGGCGCATCTCGTGGAGCTGCCGGCCGTTCCTCTTGGCGGCAGAAATGTCCTGCCCGACGACGCGCATGGTGCCCGCCGCCACCGGCAGCAGGCCGACGGCGGCGCGGCCAATGGTGGTCTTGCCCGAGCCCGACTCGCCGACCAGGCCGACCACCTGCCCGGGGTAGATGACCAGGTTGGCGCCCTCCACAGCCCGGAAGGCCGGCACCCGGCCCTGCTTGGGGTATTCGATGGCGACGTCGGTGAGTTCCAGGACCGGCTCACCCTTTGGCTTGGCGGCCTCGGCCGCGGCCAGGGCAGCGGCGTTCTCCCGCTCCCGCCGGAGCAGCTCGTCTTCCGGAATGGAGAGGATCTCGGCGTGGGTGGCGGCGGCGAGGGCGGCGGTGACATCGACGTCCGACACCGAATCCGAACCGCCTTGGCCCAGGTGCGGGACCGCGGCCAGGAGGGCCTGGGTGTATTCGTGCTGCGGGTTGTGGAAGATCTGCGCCGCGGTGCCCGTCTCCACGATGAGTCCCCGGCGCATGACGGCGATCCGGTCGGCGAGGTCGGCCACCACGCCCATGTCGTGCGTGATGAGCACAATGGCGCTGTCCAGCTTGTTGCGCAGGTTGCGCATGAGGTCAAGGATTTCGGCCTGGACGGTCACGTCGAGGGCCGTGGTGGGCTCGTCCGCAATCAGCAGCTTCGGGTCGCAGGAGAGCGACTGCGCGATCATGGCGCGCTGGCGCTGCCCGCCGGAGAGCTGGTGCGGGTAAGACCGGAAGGCTTTCTCGGGATCGGGCAGTTCGACAAGTTCCAGCATGCGCAGGGCCTTGCGCCGCGCTTCTTCCGGGGAAACTTCGTTGTGCAGACGCACAGTTTCCACAATCTGCGACCCCACGGTGTAGACCGGGTTCAGGGCCGTCATCGGCTCCTGGAAGATAACCGCGACGTCCTTGCCGCGGACGGCCCGGATATTGGCCTCATTGGTTCCCAGCAGCTCCCGGCCGGCGAGCTTGACACTTCCGGTCACACGGCTGTTACTGGGCAGCAGGCCCAGCAGCGCCATTGAACTGGCACTCTTTCCGGAACCGGACTCCCCCACGATGGCGAGCACTTCGCCGGCCCGCACCTCGTAGTTCAGGCCGATCGCAGCCGGGACCCATTTTTTGTCCACGCCGAAATCCACGCTGAGGTCCCGGACCTCCAGGACGATTTCCCCCTTGCCGTGCGCGGGTGCCGCCGGCGGATCGAGGGTAATGAAGTCAGTCATGATGGGGCCATCCTTCCGCCCGAGCCGCCGGTGCACCGGGAATTAGTGCTGCGGCTCGGAATACTGAATTATTGGGGGCATGAGCACTGCGCCGCACGCCGGAAATGTTGAAGTCTTCAAGGCACGGACGAACAAATGGTTCGCCTGGCTGTCGTGGACGGTGGCCGCGTTCGGTGTCGTCGCCACGGTTGTCATGGCAGGGCCGGGAGCGCTGGCGGGCGTCGCCCCGCTGGCCTTCATTGCGTTCATGGGCTGGCAACTGTTCTGGATGCCGTCCGTGGTGGTGCACGATTCCGGCGTCACCCTGGAAAATCCGTTCCGCTCGATCGAGGTTCCGTGGGCCGCGCTGGTGCACGTTGATACCCGCTTTGCACTCACCCTGGTGACGGCCCGGAAGAGCTACGTCTCCTGGGCCGCGCCCGCTCCCGGAATCTGGGGCGGTCGCAATGGCCGCCCGGAAGACCTCCACGGCCTGCCGGCAACCACCTACGGACCCGGCAGGTCGGTCCGCCCCGGCGACCTGAAGACCACGGACTCCGGCCAGGCCGCCATGCTGGTGCGGGCACGGTGGCATGAGCTGGTGGAAAGCGGACAGCTCGCCGCAGACGACGCTGCCGCCACCGATGCGACCGTCACCGTCCGCTGGGTGGCGATTGGCGCCGTCGTACTGCTTCTGGCGGCGAGCTACCTGGCGGTTACCGCCGGCTAGCGCGGACCTGCCGCAGGGGGCCGGCATCTACTTGCCCTGTGTTCCGTCGGCAGGTCCGTCGTACTGTGATCCCTCGGGCCCGGATTGCTCATACCCGGGACCGTCGGGGGCTGTGACAGCACTTGCCTGCACGGCAGTCCCCCTGTGGTCCACCGCCTTCTTGGCGTTGAACTTCTTCTGCCGCGGGTCAAAGGCATCGCGCAGGCCGTCGCCGATGAAGTTGATGCTGAGGCAGATGAGCACGATAAACATGCCCGGGAACCAGAAGAGCCAGGGCCGGGTGGCGAAGGCCTGCTGGTTCTGCGAGATGAGCAGGCCCAGGGAAGTGTCCGGGGCCTTGACGCCGACGCCGAGGTAGCTCAGTGCCGTTTCGGTGAGGATGGCCGCGGACATCGTCAGGGTGACGTTCACGATCAGCACGCCGACGGCGTTGGGCAGGATGTGCTTGAAGATGATCCTGGCATTGCTGGCGCCGGAAATCCTGGCCGCATCCACGAACTCGCGTTCTCGCAGTGACAGGAATTCGCCGCGCATCAGGCGGGCCAGGCTTACCCAGCTGATCAGGCCCAGGAAGATTCCGAGGGCCAGGACGCCGTTGGTGCTGGCGAAGGAGGCGAACCAGCTCCCCTGGTCCCGGCGGCCGGCGAGCTGCGCCATGACGGCGGCTAGCAGCAGGGCCGGAACGATGATGATGACGTCAGTCACGCGCATCAGGATGGCCTCTGCCCAGCCCCTGAAGTAGCCGGAGATGGCACCGACCACCGCGCCGATCAGGCCCGCGATGAGGCCGATCACGAGCATGATGGTGATGGACTGCTGTGCGCCGCGCATGGTCATGGCGAACAGGTCCCGGCCGATCCTGTCCTGGCCAAACGGATGTTCGCCCCAGGCCAGGGGCCATAGCGAGGACGTCGGTGCGCCGTCGTTGACCAGCGGGGAGACTTGCTCGTGGGTGTACTTCCACCAGCCCGGAATGCCCAGGTAACCCACCGAGGTGAAGGCCATGACAAAGATGAGGGCGAAGACCACGAGGCCGATGATGGCGCCGGAGTGCCCGAGGAACCGCTTCCGGACGATCTGGCCCTGGCTGAGGCCCTTTGCCTCGAGGACCGGCTCTATTCCTGCCGCGGCTGATATCCGCGAGCCGTCTTCGGCCATGATTACTTCCTGCTGACTTGGCTGGCTCATGATTTTACCCTTACGCGCGGATCCAGTGCGGAGTAGGCCAGGTCCGCAATCAGATTGAAGACCATGGCCGTGATGGCGACGCAGATGAAGACGCCCATGACCGGGTTGGGGTCGACATGAGCGATCCCGTCCAGGAAGAGGAAGCCCATGCCACGGACCGAGAAGACTGTTTCGGTGATGACTGCACCGCCGATCAGTGCTCCGATATCGAAGGCGACGATCGTGGCGATCGGGATCAGGGCGTTACGGAAGGCGTGGCGCATGACGACGGTCCGCTCGCTCAGGCCTTTGGCCCGTGCCGTGCGGATGTAGTCCATGTTCATGATTTCCAGCATCGAGGCGCGGGTGAACCGCGTGTAGCTGGCCAGCGAGATGAGGATCAGGGCCAGGGTGGGCAGGATCAGGTGGGTGAAGGAGTCAAGGCTCAGGACCCAGAAGTCACCCTCAATGTTCGGTGTGCTGGCACCGATAGTGGCGATGGGCCGGCCGCGCACACGGCTGTTGTTGAAGTAGCTGGGCCAGGCCTGCATGTAACGATCCAGCAGGATCAGGAAGCCCACCAGGAAGGAGGTGATCGCCGCGGCCCGCATGGACTGCCCCCGGTCGTAGCCACCCACCACGTAGCCGATGCCCATGCCGATCAGGACAAAGGCGACCGCCAGGATCACGATCATGAGGAACGTCGCATCGTTGAGCAGCGGCTGCAGGACGAAGTACAGCACGACGCCGACGCCGACGGAGATCAGGGCCGACTGAAGGGCCTTGCGGTTTTTCAGTCCGGCGGAGAGCAGGGTGACGGCGAAGGCGATGCCCGCACCGGCGATGGCGATGATCACTGGACCTAGGCCCGGGGTCTTGAACCATTCGGTGGCGGAGAAGTAGATCAGCACCGCGGTGACGAAGGCGAAGACGATGGCACCGGTCAGCAGCCGGCGCTTCATGGCCCCGCCCGCCGCGACCGTTGTCAGCGCGCCGGCGACGACGCCGATGCCGAGTGCCGTCGGCAGCGGGACCTCGGGGTTTCGCAGGAAGTTGTTGAACCCGATGGCGCCGAATTCCTTGAGCAGGACGGCCACCCAGAAGATCGGCAGGGAGAAGAACAGGAAGGCCATGAAGGTCACGCCGTAGTCCAGCGTGCTGTACTGCCGGAGCGCGGTGACGATGCCCAGCGTGATGCCGATCAGGATGGCAAGCACGGTGGCCCCGGTGACGAGCGTCAGGGTCTGCACGAGCGCGAAGCCCAGAGCCTCGGTGACGGGCTGGCCGGCGATGTTCTTTCCGAGGTCACAGGAGTTGGCGAACGGAACGAGGCACTGGACCGCGCCGCCGAACCACTTGAAATACCGCAGCGGGGCGGGGGTGTCCAGCTGCAGGAGCTCGGTTCTCGCGTCCATGAGCTGCTGCTTCTGCGGCGAGTTGCTGGCACGGAACTCCTCCAGGGGATCGCCGGACGCCGCTGTCAGGAGATACACGAAGTAGGATGCGCCGAGAAGTATGAGGGCGGCAGTCACAAGCCGCCGGAAGATGTAGGTCACCATTGGTGTAGAACCTCGGAGTTCGGGCCCGGGGATTGCCCGGGCCGGTCGCGGAGTCTGGCCGGTTCCCGCCGATGTGGCGGCGGAACCACGGCATCGCCAGGGAGGTCGCCAGAAAGGCGCCAGGACCGAAAGCTGTGGTCCCGACGCCTTTCCAGCAGTGTTACTTGCGGTCGCGGGCTACTTCTGTGCCCATTCCCAGAAGTTCCACCAAACGCCGGTCTGGTTCGGCATGTACTTCACACCGGTGATGCGGTCGCTGTATGCGTCCACGCCAACCGACTGGAAGAGCGGAAGGCCGTAGGCCGAATCCCAGATCATCTTGTCGATCTGCGTTACGAGGCCGTCCTGCTTGCTCTTGTCGGTGGTGACAATCAGTTCGTCCATCAGTTTGTCCGCTGCCGGGTCGCTGAACTTGTTGAAGTTGGAGTCGTTGCCGGTCTTGAAGATCTGCGGGACGCCGGACACGCCGACACCGGAGTTGCTCCAGCCGAAGATGGTGGCGTCATAGGTGCCGTCACCGAGGGCCTTGCCCCAGTCGGACTTGCCGAGGCCGCCGTCAACGATCTTGAAGCCGGCCTTGGTGGCGGACTCGCTGATCAGGGAGAAAGCATCGACACGGTTGGGGTTGTCCTTGTTGTACATGATGCGGACCGTGGGGGTGGCACCGTTGAGGAGCTTCTTGGCGCCGTCGATGTCCACGCCCTGGTAGGCGGAGGATCCGTTGTTCTTCACGGAGTCGGCATAGGGGGCCTGGTCCGGGACGAAGAGCTGCGAGTCAAGCGGAGCAGCCTTCGGGTCGAGCTTCTTGACGATCTTGTCGACGATGTCCGCGCGCGGGACGGCCTTCATGAACGCCTCACGGACGTTCTTGTCGGCAAAGGGGCCCGAGTAGTTCAGGTCGATGTGGTCGTACGCGAGCTGGTTGCCGACGTCGACCGTCACGCCCTGGCTCTCAAGCGCCTTGAGCTGCTCCACGGTGTCAGCGGACGCCTGCGGGGCGATGATGTCGGCTTCGCCGTTCTTGAGGGCCTGGACCTGGGCGGGGGCCTCACCGATGTAACGGACGGTGATTTCGTCGAGGTTGGGTGTCGGGCCCCAGTTGTAGTCCTGGTTCTTGACCATGGTCAGGGACTGGTCCTGGTTGACGCTCTTGACGATGAACGGGCCGTTGGAGAGGTAGAGGCTCGGATCGGCCGGCAGGGTCTTGGTGTCAAAGCCGGTGTTCCACAGGTCTGCCATGGCCTTGAGCTGAGCGTTCGCCGGTTTGGGGGCCTTGGCGTCGCCGCGGGGAGTGCCCTTGAGGAGGTCGACGAATGCCTTGGCGTCGGCCAGGCCCGCCTTCTTGGCGAGGACGTGGGCCGGGATGTCGACGCCGGGGCCGCCGAGGGCGATTTCCCAGTCGGCGAAGGGCTTGGAGTACTTCAGCGTCATGGACTTGCCGTCGTCGCTGAGCTCCGGGAAGTCGGTAAGCGCCAGGCCGGTGGGGTCACCGGCGTAGGAGAAGTAGGACGTTCCGGTCTTGGCGTCCGCATTGGCGTCGTTGTAGTAGCCGGAGAAGGCGGCCCACTGCAGCAGGAGGTCGGCCGAGGTCACAGGCGTGCCGTCTGACCACTTCACGCCGTCATTGATGGTGTACTTGACCGTCAGGGGGTCGTCCGAGACCTTTTCCATCTTGCCGAACTTCTCATTGCGGACGACGTTGAGCTTGTTGTCGATATAGAAGAACCCTGAGTGCGTGGCGTAGCTGATCTTTGAGTTGATGTCAGTGTTTCCGTCAGCCGTGTTCGGGTTGAACGTGTTGAACGCGTTGACCTCGACTACGGTTGCCGATCCGCCTTGCTTGCCTGCTGCGGCCGCAGTTGACGGGGTTGTCCCGCCGCTGTTGCCTGCGCAGGCGCTGAGGGCGATGGCAGCTACTGCCGCCACGCCCACTGCTTTGGAAATACGACCCAAGCGCATTCCGCCTCCTTGTTTCTGTGGTGTGGGTGAGACCGGCGCCTACAGCGCCGGACAGACGTCCACACTCCCCCAGCGGCAGTGTGGGCCGTCTCACATGGCATGAAGCGTAAACCCCAAATGCGGCCAAGAGCCACCAAAGTTGACTCACTGTAAAGTTCGTTACCGAGCTGCAACATTGGACAGGCTCAGCAGGGCCATCGTTCCACAGAAACATTGACGGCCGGGATGGAAAAGATTAATAGATCCGGACACAGGAAAAGCCCCGATCCGAAAATCGGGGCCTTCCAGTTAATCCGTCTTTACTTGGCAGAATTACCGCACTGCCGGGCGGAGGACATCAGACGTTGAAGCGGAATTCGACGACGTCGCCGTCGGCCATGATGTATTCCTTGCCTTCGACCCGGACCTTGCCGCGGGCCTTCGCCTCGGCCATGGAGCCGGCCTCGATCAGGTCATCGAAGGAGACGACCTCGGCCTTGATGAAACCGCGCTGGAAATCGGAGTGGATCACGCCGGCCGCCTGCGGGGCGGTGTCGCCCTGCCGGATGGTCCAGGCGCGGGTTTCCTTCGGACCGGCCGTGAGGTAGGTCTGCAGCCCGAGGGTGTGGAAGCCGACACGGGCCAGCTGGTCCAGCCCGGACTCATCCTGACCGTTCATTTCCAGCATCTCGCGGGCTTCTGCCTCGTCGAGCTCCACGAGATCGGACTCGAGCTTGGCGTCCAGGAAGATGGCGTCCGCCGGGGCCACAAGCGCGCGCAGCTCGGCCTGCTTCTCCGGGCTGCCCAGAATCCCCTCGTCGGCGTTGAAGACGTAGATGAAGGGCTTGGCGGTCAGGAGGCCGAGCTCCTTGAGGTGCTCCATCTCCAGCTTGTCGCTCTTGATCGAGGAGAAGATGGTGTCGCCGCGTTCCAGGACGGCCTGGGCCGCCAGGATGGCTGCCAGTTCGGCCGCCTCGCGCTTTTTGATCTTGACTTCTTTTTCGATCCTCGGGATGGCCTTTTCGATGGTCTGCAGATCGGCCAGGATCAGCTCGGTGTTGATCGTCTCCATGTCGGAGCGGGGATCGACCTTGCCGTCGACGTGGATGACGTCCGGGTCATCGAACACGCGGACGACCTGCGCGATGGCCTCGGCCTCGCGGATGTTGGCGAGGAACTGGTTACCCAGGCCTTCGCCCTCGGATGCGCCCTTGACGATGCCGGCGATGTCCACGAAGGACACGGCGGCAGGCAGCAGGCGCTGGGAGCCGAAGATGCCGGCCAGCTTTTCAAGCCGGGCATCCGGCAGGTTCACGACGCCGATGTTCGGCTCGATCGTGGCGAACGGGTAGTTCGCCGCGAGGACCTGGTTGCGGGTCAGTGCGTTGAAAAGAGTTGATTTGCCGACGTTGGGCAGTCCGACGATGCCAATAGTAAGAGCCACGAGCATATATTCTACCCGCACAGGCTGGTGATCGCCGTGGCGGGTCCGGCAGGGGGTCAGTGCGGCAGGTCCGAAACCGGCAGGAGCGCAGTTCCGGGACGTTTCCGGGCGCCTTCCGGACGCCTTCCGGGCGCCTTCCGGACGCCTTCCGGGCGCCTTCCGGGCGCCTTCCTGGCTTCTTACGGGCGGTCTTACGGGCCCGTTCGGGGCGTCATCCGGGCGTCGGCGCTAAAACTGTCACAGGGGCGTGCAACAGTGAAGTCATGGATGCTTTTGCACTGATTCTTGCCCTGCTCATGCTGCTCACGGGCGCCGTTGCCGGCGCCGCCGTCGTTTTCGTTCTGCTCCGCCGGCGCTACCTCGCCGTGGAACAGGACTTCGACGGCGTATCGGCCCGGCTTTCGGAGGTCAGCGCGCAGTTCGCCGCCGCCGACGCCGAGCGGCGCCTTCTCGCGGCCCAGAACCGGGAGCTGGGCGAATCCCGGAACCAGGACGGAAGTGTGCTCCGGGCGCTGGCACCGGTGGCGGAAAAACTCACGGCCGTGCAGCAGCAGGTCTCCCTGCTGGAACGCGACCGGCTGGAGCAGTACGGCCAGCTCGCGCAGCAGCTGCAGGAGGCCCGCCTGTCCGATGAGCAGCTCCTGCGGTCCACGCATGCGCTCGAGTCTGCCCTGCGGTCCAACAGCGCACGCGGCCAGTGGGGCGAGGTTCAGCTGCGACGGGTGGTCGAGGCAGCAGGGATGCTGCGCCACGTGGACTTCCACGAACAGGTCCACAGCGGGCAGGCCCACAGCGCCGGGACGGACGGCAGCCTCCGGCCCGACCTCGTGGTGCAGCTGCCCGGAGATAAGCAGCTCGTCGTCGACGCGAAGGTACCCCTCGCGTCCTATCTCGCAGCCCAGGAGCTCGGCGCGGCGCCCGCGGGCCGGCAGGCCGCCCAGCCGTCCGGCAGCCAGCAGGCGCACCTCGCCGCCCACGCAAAGGCCCTCAAGGCCCACGTCGACGCGCTGGGCAACAAGAAGTACTGGGACATCCCCGGCAACTCCCCGGAGCTGGTGATCTGCTTCCTTCCGGCAGAGTCCATTCTGGCCGCCGCCCTCTCGGCGGATCCGGCGCTGCTGGACTATGCATTGTCGAAAAACGTGGTCCTGGCCTCGCCCGGGAGCCTGCTGGCTGTGCTGAAGGCCGTGGCGTTCACGTGGCGGCAGGACGTGTTGACGGACAGCGCCCGGGAACTCTTCGAGCTCGCCCGGCAGCTCTACGACCGCATGGGCACACTCGGCGAGAACGTCACCAAGCTGGGGTCCTCGCTGAAGACCTCGGTGGAGCGGTACAACTCCATGGTCGGGACCCTCGAAGCCCGGGTCCTGCCCACCGCCAGGAAGCTGAACTCCCTCGAAGCCACCGGCTTGGTCACTCCCCCGGCCGTCGAGGTCACGCCGCGGGCGGTCGCAGCACCCGAGCTGCAGCCCCGTGACGAGTCGGAAGAGTCCGCGGCCTGAGCCGGGCCGGGTTCCGGGCCCAGGTTCTGGGCCCGGACCCTACGACTGCTCGGGGCGGGTGCCGCGGCCGCCGAGGGCGCGGGAGACATCGCCGGCCTGCTTCAGGGTGGCTCGGAGTTCCTTCGGCAAGGAGAAGAGGAGGTCTTCCTCGGCCGTGACGACTTCCTCGACCGATCCATAGCCGTAGTCGGCCAGGAGCCGCAGCACGTCCTTGACAAGCACTTCGGGGACGGAGGCCCCCGACGTCACTCCGACGGTGGCGACGCCCTCGAACCAAGCCTCGTCGACCTCGTTGGCGAAGTCGACGCGGTAGGAGGCCTTGGCGCCGTATTCCAGCGCCACCTCGACGAGGCGGACCGAGTTGGACGAGTTGGCGGAGCCCACCACGATCACGAGGTCCGCTTGGGGGGAGATCTTCTTGATGGCCACCTGCCGGTTCGTGGTGGCGTAGCAGATGTCGTCGCTGGGCGGATCCTGCAAGGTGGGGAACCGCTCCTTGAGGAGGCGGACGGTCTCCATGGTTTCGTCAACGCTGAGAGTGGTCTGCGAGAGCCAAATGACCTTTTCCGGATCGCGGACCGTGACCTTGTCGACCTCGTGCGGGCCGTTGATGATCTGGATGTGCTCGGGCGCCTCGCCGGCGGTGCCTTCCACTTCCTCGTGGCCGTCGTGGCCAATCAGCAGGATGTCGAAGTCGTCTTTGGCGAACCGGACGGCTTCGCGGTGCACCTTGGTGACCAGCGGGCAGGTCGCGTCAATGGTCCGCAGGCCGCGGTCTTCCGCTGACTGGACGACGGCCGGTGAGACGCCGTGCGCCGAAAAGATCACGAGGGCGCCTTCGGGGACCTCGTCGGTTTCGTCAACGAAGATCGCACCCTTCTCCTCCAGGGAGCTGACGACGTGGACGTTGTGCACGATCTGCTTGCGCACGTACACGGGCGGGCCGTAGTGCTCAAGCGCTTTTTCCACCGCGATGACTGCGCGGTCAACGCCGGCGCAGTAGCCGCGCGGGGCTGCCAGGAGAACCTTTTTGGGGCCGGCGACAGGGGCCGCTGCCAGAACGTCTTCCGGTGAACGCCGCCGGCGCGGAACGGATGGCATCGGAACGGATACAGCGGTGGAGGTCATGCTCCCATGCTACCGGTGTTCGAAGTTGCCCCGTTTGCGGGCCCCGGTCACGCGGACGGCAATTCCCGTGACCAGCAGGGCCGCTCCGGCCACGGCGGCAGCGACGATCCACTGCCCGAAACCGGCTGAGCACGCCGCGACAAACTCGCTCTTGAAGAGCTCCGCAACATCGTTGCCGCTCGAGGTGGCGGCGACGGCTGTACCGGCAGCGTCGCTGGCAAGTTTCCATACCCCGGCGAGCACCAGCGCCCCGACACCCATGCCTGCCAAAACGGCCCATCGGCGTCGGGCCGCAACGAACGCGATGACGAAGGCGATGCAGGCGCCGACTGCGACGGCGTATCCCATCGGGGCGTAGACGGTGACCCGTTCGATGAGCTGGCGCTGGTTGGACTGCCCGATATGGATCAGCACCTGGCCGGGGCCCTCCAGCGGCAGGGTGGTTGCCTCAGAAACCTGCCGTGCCACGAGTCCCACGAGCGGTGCCACATCAAGAGTCAGCGACGAGGTCACGTCCGCGTCCGGTGGCACCGTGCTGGGGTCGGCGAACGTCAGGCGGTGGCTCTTGCGCAACGTTTCCGCCCAGGCGTCGGCATAGCCGGGCAGCGCGGTCAGCGATTGTGCCGCGTTGTCCAGGACCGGCCGGGCAAGCTGGGTGAGGGCTTCGGGGATGTTGGCGCCGGAGGCCAGGGCGTCGACGGCGGCCGTGGCCAGCCGCTGCTGGAACGCCGGGTCCTTGCCCAGCGGCGCGGTCAGGGCAACGAAACCGTCTTCCTGGACGATGTTCCGGTCCACCCACATGGCAGGAACGGCGACGGCGGCCATCAAGAGCCCGACGAGGACGGCGGCAGCGGAGACAAAAGTGCGCAAGGGATTCCTAGGAGGTCGTTGGGGTCCCACCCATCCTATGGTGGTCCCGCGCATGACCATAAAGTCGGGCCCCGCTGGTAAAGCTATGGACAGTAAAGCTATGGATAGAGTTGAAAGCGATAACTTCCGGCTCCCGGCCGGCGCTCCCCGACGGGAAGCGGATGCCGGCAGTCCCGCCCGGGCAAAGGACACGCACGCATATGCACAAGGCATTCCACGAGGCACTCTCCGCCACGGAGCCCACGCATGCCTGAGGAAGGGGCGGCGGCCACCACGCTTCCGGCCACCGCGGCCCAGACCAGCCCGGACAATCCCTGGCCGCTGCAGTTGCTGTCCCAGAAGCTCAAGATGCATATCGACCGCGCACCCTCGGCTTGGGTTGAGGGGCAGGTGATCGAGCTGAACCGGCGGGGCAGCAATGCCTACCTGACGCTGCGGGACATCGACGCCGAAATCTCGTTGCCGGCGTCGGTCTGGACCACCGTACTGGACCGCCAGGACGCGCCGCTGGAACGCGGCTCCCGGGTGGTGGCCTTGCTCAAGGCCGAATTCTGGCTTAAGACGGGCCGGCTGAACATGTCCGTGAAGGACATCAGGCCTGTGGGGCTGGGCGACCTCCTCGCCCGGATCGAGCGGCTGCGGCAGGCCCTCGCCGCCGAGGGGCTCTTTGCCGATTCCCGCAAGAAGCGGCTCCCGCTGCTCCCGCACCGGATCGGCCTGATCACCGGCCGTGATTCCGATGCCAAGAAGGATGTGCTCCGCAATGCTGCCCTGCGCTGGCCGGCCGTTGAATTCGAGATCCGCGAAGTCGCGGTCCAGGGCAACACCGCCGTCGCCCAGGTGATCGCGGCGTTGCGCGAGCTCGATGCCCATCCCGAGGTCGACGTCATTGTCATTGCCCGCGGCGGAGGCGCCCTCGAAGACCTGTTGCCGTTCAGCAACGAGGAACTCATCCGGGCCGTCGCGGACGCGTCCACCCCCGTGGTGAGCGCCATCGGACACGAGGCCGACCGGCCGATCCTCGACGATGTTGCCGACCTCAGGGCTTCGACCCCCACCGACGCGGCGAAGAGGATCGTTCCGGACGTCGTCGAGGAGCTTGCCCGGGTCCGGCAGGCGCGCGATCAGCTCCGCCGCGGGGTCGTCCGGCTCGTCGAACGCGAGGGCGACCGGCTGGCGTCCCTGCGCTCCCGCCCGGTGCTGCTGTCCCCCGACGCCATGATCACCCAGCGCCACGACGACGTCGAACGGCTCAAAGTCCGCTCGCACTCGGCCATCAGCACAGCTGTGGTCCGGGCCGCGGACCAGCTGGTCCACCTCAAGGCCCAGGTGCGGGCACTCTCGCCGCAGAAGACGCTCGATCGCGGCTACGCGGTGGTCCAGCTCGCCGACGCCGGCGCAGCCCCCGGGACCCGCCGGGACGTCGTGCGGCACCCTTCGCAGGCGCCCGCCGGCACGGACCTGACGGTCCGGGTGGCCGGGGGCCGCTTCAGCGCACAGTCCACCGGCGGCCAGGTGCCGGCCGAGGAGTGACCCGCCGGAGCGACTCCGCAGAGCGCATCCCGGGCCCCGGAACAACCCGACATTGCTGTGAGCAGACACGGCAATCATCAGACATTGCACTAGCCGGATTTCGCACAAAACCAGACCCCGCACTAACCAAGGAGCACCACCCGCATGGCAGCAGAATCAATCCCCAACGCCGACATCGAGGCCCTGAGCTACGAGGACGCCCGCGAGCAGCTGGTCGGCGTGGTCGGCAAGCTGGAAGCCGGCGGCGCCAGCCTGGAGGAGTCACTCGCGTTGTGGGAGCGCGGCGAGGCGCTGGCCAAGCGCTGCGAACAGTGGCTCGAAGGCGCCCGCAAGCGGCTCGCCGCGGCCCGCGACCAGGCCGTGGAGGAGAGCTAGGAATCCGCCCCTTAGAGACCGCAGTTCAGGACCGCAGCACCAATTCGCGTTCCATGTCGACGTCGAGGTCCGGAACCGGCCACTGAAGTTTCAGGCTCTCGAGGGCTTCCAAGAGCAACTGCTGCACGGCGATGCGGGCGTACCATTTCTTGTTGGCCGGCACCACATGCCACGGGGCCAGCTCGGTGCTGGTCTTGTCGAAGGCCTTCTGGTAGGCGTCCATGTAGTCCGCCCAGAAGGCCCGCTCCTTCAGGTCCCCGCCGCTGTACTTCCAGAGCTTGGCTGGGTCGTCCAGACGGGCCAGGAGGCGCGTCTTCTGCTCGTCGCGGCTGATGTGCAGCATCACCTTGACGATCTTGGTCCCGGCCCCCGTCTGCCGGGCTTCAAACTCGTTGATGGCCCGGTACCGGCGCTCCAGCTCCTCGGGGCTGGCCCAGCGGTGGACGCGGTGAATCAGGACGTCCTCATAGTGGGAGCGGTCGAAGACCCCTACCATCCCGGACGCAGGCACTTCTTTCTCAATCCGCCACAAGAAGTCGTACGACTTTTCCTCCTGGGTGGGTGCCTTGAAGGACTTCAGCTGGACGCCGTGCGGATTCATGGCGCCCATGACGTGGGTGACGATGCCGCCCTTGCCGGCAGTGTCCATGGCCTGCAGCACCAGCAGGATCCGTTTGGTGCCCCCGAACCGGGACTCGGCGAAGAGCTGCTCCTGGAGCCGGGCGAGTTTGTCGTCCAGCCTGTCCAGCAGCTCCTCGCCGTCGGGCTTCTCGCCGGCGTAGCCGGGGGTCGATTCGGGGTCCAGCGCTTTCAGGCTAAAGCCCTTCCCGACCTTCAGGAGTTTCGAGGGGTGGTCATCGAATGTCGCGGAGCCTGCCATCAACGCCTCTTTCCGGTTGGCGCAGCGCGGGCCGCGGGGGCGAGTGCCCCATTGCGCTGCTGACCGAAGCCTAGTTCCCCTTGTACCGGCTCAGGAAGTCCGCCATCCGGTTAATCGCTTCCTCGAGGTCCTTGACGTTGGGCAGGGTCACCATGCGGAAGTGGTCCGGCCGGACCCAGTTGAACGCCCTGCCGTGGGAGAGGAGGATCTTCTGCTCGCGGAGCAGGTCGAGGACGAATTTCTCGTCGTCGCGGATGTGGTAGACCTCTGGGTCCAGCCGCGGGAACAGGTACATGGCACCGCGGGCCTGCTGGGTGCTGACGCCCGGGATGGCGTTGAGCATGTCGTAGGCCTTGTTTCGCTGCTCCAGGAGCCGCCCGCCGGGCAGGATCAGGTCATTGATGCTCTGATAACCGCCGAGGGCGGTCTGGATCGCGTGCTGCGCCGGAACATTCGCACACAGGCGCATGTTGGCGAGCAGGTTGATGCCCTCAAGGTAGTCCGCGGCGGCCTTCTTCGGCCCGGAGATGGCCATCCAGCCGGCCCGGAAGCCGCAGACCCGGTAAGCCTTGGAGAGCCCGCTGAAGGTCAGGCACAGGACGTCGTCGCCCGTGAGCGAGGCGAGGTTTACGTGCACGGCGTCTTCGTAGAGGATCTTCTCGTAGATTTCGTCGGCAAAGAGAACGAGCCCGTGCTTTTCGGCGAGGGCGACGATCTTCTTCAGGGTCGCCTCCGGATACACCGCACCCGTGGGGTTGTTGGGGTTGATGACCACGATGCCCTTGGTGCGCGGCGTGATCTTCGCTTCCAGGTCCTCGAGGTCGGGCTGCCAGCCGGACTCCTCGTCGCAGAGGTAGTGCACGGGCTTGCCGCTGGCCAGGGCGACCGAGGCAGTCCACAGCGGGTAGTCCGGGGTAGGGATCAGGACTTCGTCGCCGTCGTCGAGCAGGGCCATGAGCGACATCGTGATGAGTTCGCTGACGCCGTTGCCCAAATAGATGTCATCAACGTGGATGTTCTGGATCCCGCGGGTCTGGTAGTACTGCGAGACCGCGGTGCGGGCGGAGAAAATGCCGCGGGAGTCGCTGTAGCCCTGGGCATGCGGCAGGTGGCGGATCATGTCCACCAGGATCGCGTCCGGCGCTTCAAACCCGAACGGGGCCGGGTTTCCGATATTCAGTTTGAGGATCCGGTGACCCTCTGCCTCCATCTGCTGGGCGGCCTGAAGAATCGGTCCACGGATGTCGTAAAGGACATTATGAAGCTTGGTGGACTGCTTGAATTCTGCCATCCATCAAATATGCCATATGGAGGATGTACTTCCGCTGAGACATGACTCACACCCGGCCCCGGCGGTAACAACGACGCCGGTGGCCGGGTTTCCGGCCCGGCCACCGGCGTCGTCGGTATGTCATCACGTCGGCATCAAGTCGCCGTCAGTTCGTCGACGGCCCGGCGGGGGTCGGGCGGGTCCGCTTCCGGCATGTTGCCGCCGCGCTCCCCTTGCCTCGATTCCCTGCCGTGCCGGCTACTGCTTGACGAAGCCCTTCTCCTTCAGCCACGCGTCCGCGGCGTCCTTCGGGTTCTGCTTCTGGCTGCCGCTGACGGCACGGTTGAGGTTGATGAGGTCATCCGTGGTGAGGACCTTGGACACAGCGTTCAGGGTTTCCTTGGCCTTGTCCGTCATCTTGGCCGAGTTGTACAGCGGCAGGACCTGTTGGGCGATGAAGTTGTTCTTCGGGTCCTCCAGCACCACGAGGTCGTTGTCCGGGATGGACGGGGTGGTGGTGTAGATATCCGCAACCTGGACCTGGTCCGAGAGCAGCGCCTTGAGCGTCACCGCGCCGCCGCCGTCGCTGAACGGCTCAAGGCTCTTGGGCACGCAGTTGTAGTTCTTCTTCAGGCCGGGCAGGCCGTACGCGCGCTCGGCGAAGGTTGCCGGGGCGCCGATGACAAGGTCTCCGCAGACCTTCGCCATGTCCTCGATCGACTTCAGCTGGTACTTCTCGGCCGTGGCCTTGGTGACCACCATGGCATCCTTGTCCTCGGCCTTGGAGGCGTCGAGCACCGCCAGGCCCTGCGGCAGCTTGGTCGGGAGTGCCTTCGCGATGTCCTCGGCGGAGACCTCGGTGGCGTCCTTGTTCACGTAGAGCAGCAGGTTGCCGCTGTAGTCGGGTACGACGTCCACGGATCCGTCCTGGACCGCTTTGATGTAGACCTCGCGCGAGCCGATGTTCGGCTTCGTGCTGGCCGTGACGCCGGCGGCATTCAGGGCGCCGGCGTAGACCTCGCCCAGGATCTGGCTCTCGGGGAAGTCAGCGGAGCCGATCACCAAGGCGCCGCCGGAACCGGAGGCGCCGCTGCTGGCCGGGGCCGAGCTCAGCGGATTGGATGAGCCTCCGCAGGCGGACAGGGCCATGGCCAAGCCCACGCCTGCGGCCAGGCCGCCGAATGCGCGCCGGCCGAGGGCTCGTTGGCGGGATTCCTTCATGACATACCTCCTTGAACAACAGTCCCCGCGAATACGGGGTCTGTGAGATCAACCGCAGCCTGCTGGCTGCGGTCTGGCTGGGAAAAGGCGCCCCGTGACAGGAAGAGCCTCTGAATCAGGGCAAGGACAAGGTCGACGGCGATGGCGAGGGCCGCGATCAGCAGGGACCCTCCCAGCATCTGCGGGAAGTCGGAGAGCACCAGCCCGTCGAACAGGTAGCGGCCCAGGCCGCCCAGATTGATGTAGGCCACCACCGAGACGGTGGCGATCACCTGGAGCACCCCGGTCCGGAAGCCGCCGTACATCACGGGCAGAGCGTTGGGGAATTCCGCACGGAACAGCACCTGCATCTCGGTCATGCCCATTGCGCGGGCGGCATCCACGACGTTGGCGTCGACGCTGGAGATCCCGGCGTACGTGCCGGCCAGCAGGGGCGGGACTGTAAGGATCACCAGTGCCCAGATCGGCGGCATCAGCCCGATCCCGGCGACCAGGACGAACAAGGTCAACAGGCCGAGGGTGGGCAGGGCACGCAGCGCACCGGCGAGGGCAACGATGGCCACCCGCCCGCGGCCGGTATGGCCCACGAACAGGCCCACCGGCACAGCGATCGCGATGGCGATCACCATGACGAGCCCGGTGTACGCCAGGTGCTCGGCAAGCCGCACCGGAATCCCGTTGCTGCCGCTCCAGTTTGCGGGATCGGTGAGCCAGTTGATGGTGTCCGTGACGACGTTGCTCATGCGGTGCCCCCGGCCTTGGACTCAGAGAAGCGCCGTGCGACGCCCCGCCGCCCGGGCGCTTCATCGCCGGCTCCGGGTTTGGCGGCTCCTGCCGGGCCGGCCGCCCGCGTCCACGGCGTCAGCACCCGTTCCAGCAGCACCAGGACCGAGTCCATGAGGAGCGCGAGGACCAGGATGGCGATGATGCCCACCACGACTTCGGTGACGAAGTCCCGCTGCAGGCCCGAGGTGAACAGCATCCCCAGGTTCCCGATCCCGAGGAGGGCGGCGACGCTGACCAGCGAGATGTTGCTGACCGAGACCACGCGCAATCCGGCGAACATGACCGGCAAGGACAGCGGCAGGTCGATCTGGAAGAACCGTGCAACCGGCGTGAAGCCCATGGCGACGGCGGCCTGGCGAAGGTCCTCGTCCACCGAATCAAAGGCGTCCAGGGCGGCGCGGACCAGCAGCGCCACCGCGTAGACGGTCAGGGCGACCACCACGTTGACCGGATCCAGGATCCGGGTTCCCAGGATGGTGGGCAGGATGATGAAGAGCGCCAGCGAGGGGATCGTGTACAGCAGCGAGGACCCGGTGAGCACCACGGACCGGAGTCCCCGGTTCTGCCGGGCAAATTGGGCCAGAGGGATGGAAATCACCAGGCCAAATATCATCGGCAGGACCGCGAGGACAAGGTGCTGGCCTGCGAGCGTGAAGACCTCCGCGCTGTTGGCCAGGAACCACTCCATCAGAGCCCTCCGTGCCGGACATTGCGGTCGGACTCGATCACGGCGAGGACTTCGGCTGCGGCGATGACCCCGGCTACCCGGCCGTCGGTGTCGACCGCGACGCCAAGGCCCGACGGGGAGGACAGGGCCGCGTCCAGGGCCCGGCGGAGGGTCTCGCCCTTGCGGAAGAGCGAGCCGCCGGGCACCATCGCCGGGGCGGCACCGGCACCCGTGCGGGGGCCGGCCCAGCCAAGGGGACGGAGCTCGCCGTCGACCACCAGCTGCCAGTCCTCGGAGCTGCCCTCCTGCCGGAGCTGGTCCGGCGTGACTGTGCGGACGGGGTGGATGGTGACGCCGTCGGACGGGCTGAATCCCAAGTGCCGGAATCCCCGGTCCCGGCCCACGAAGGACGCCACGAAGTCGCTGGCGGGGGCGCGCAGGATTTCTTCCGCGGCGGCGTACTGTGCCAGCTTGCCGCCGATGCCGAACACGGCCACCTTGTCGCCCAGGACGGTGGCCTCGTCGATGTCGTGGGTGACAAAGACGATGGTCTTGGCGAGGTCGCGCTGGAGCCGGAGGAGCTCCTGCTGCAACTCGTCGCGGACCACGGGGTCCACGGCACTGAAAGGCTCGTCCATGAGCAGCACGGGCGGATCGGCTGCCAGCGCCCGCGCGACGCCGACGCGCTGCTGCTGGCCGCCGGACAGCTGGGAGGGGTAGCGCTTGCCGAGTGAGGAGGCCAGCCCGACGACGTCGAGCAGTTCCTGCGCGCGCCTGCGGGCCTCCGTTTTGGATACCCCGTTGAGCCGGGGCACGGTGGCGATGTTGTCCAGCACTGAGCGGTGCGGCATCAGGCCGGAGGACTGCATGACGTAGCCCATGGACCGGCGCAGCTGCGCGGCCGGCACGGAGGTGACGTCGGCGCCGTCGACCGTGATGGTGCCGGATGTGGGCTCGACCATGCGGTTGATCATCCGCAGGGAGGTGGTTTTCCCGCAGCCGGAGGGTCCGACGAAGACCGTGATGGCGCCCTTGTCGATGGACATGGTCAGCCCGTCAACGGCGGCCTGGCCGCCCTGGTACTGCTTCGTGACGTTTTGGAACTCGATCATGGCTTCGGCCATTTCCGGGCTTACCTAACTGTTGGCGCAACATCGAACGGACCAGCCTACTGTTCGTCAGTGTGCTGGCCATAAAGCAGTTAGCACTTAGACTAACCAGCACTCATGACAAAGTCATGGAAATGTGGCCAGCGGCGCAGCGGCTCCTGTAAGGCTTCGGAACCACAGCGGCGCCGGATGGGTGGCGGGCCGGACAAGCTTCCGGCCCGCCACCCGGTCCGCGGCGGCAAGCCGCGGTGCACGTCAGCGGGGGCGCCGGCCAGCTTTGCCGCCCTTACCGCTGACAGTGCCCTCCTTGCCGCGGGCGCTCTTGCCGCTGCGGTCCCGCGCTTGCTCGTGGCTGTCCCGTTCGGCCGATCGCTGGCTCTTGCCCGCCGTCGCGATCTTCTGGTGCCATTCACGCTGGTAGGCCCGCCGCGCGGCCGCGTCGTGGCGCCGGGCGAGGGCGGCGAGTTCGCGCTGCAGCTTGAGGTAGCTGGACCAGCGGCGGTCATCGAGGACGCCGTCGACGAGCGCAGCCTGGACGGCGCAGCCGGGCTCCCGGCTGTGGGCGCAGTCTGAGAAGCGGCATTGCCCGAAGAGCTCCTCGAGGTCGCCGAACATCTCCTCCATTCCATCCCCGGCGTCGAAGATCCCGAAGCCGCGCACTCCCGGTGTGTCCATCAGGACCGCGCCGCCGGGGAGGGGAACGAGCTCGCGGGACGTGGTGGTGTGCCTGCCTTTGCCGTCGCCCGCCCGGACTTCCCCGGTCTGCTGGGCCGCAACGCCGGCGAGGGCGTTGATGAGCGTGGATTTTCCGGCGCCCGAGGGCCCCAGCAGCACCAGGGTGCCGCCGGGCGGCACCTGGCCGAGCAGTTCGTCGAGGCCGTCGCCGTGCTCGGCCGAGGTGGTGACGACGTCGACGCCGGCCGCCTGGCGCACCACCGTCCCCACGACGTCGTCCGCCACGTCCGCGAGGTCCGCCTTCGTGACGATTACCAGAGGTGTGGCCCCCGAGTCCCAGGCCGCGACGAGAGTGCGTTCCAGCCGGTTGTGCGTTAATGGCCGATCCAGCGGGACGACGATGCCCACCACGTCGATGTTGGCGCCCAGCACCTGCGCGTCGGAGGATGACTCGAAGGCACGCTTGCGGCTCAGCTCCGAATGACGCGGCAGGATGCCCACGATGGCGGGCTCCCCCGCCGTGTTCGGACCGATCCAGACCCAGTCCCCCGTGGCGGGAGGCTCCCCGCCGCGGGGGTAGGCCAGATGGGCGGTGCCGCCAGCCTCGGCCACCAGGACGAGGTTGCGGTCCACCCGGATGACGCGGCCCGGGCGGCGGCCTCCCGGCACGGGATGGGCCGCGAACCGCTCCGCGACGCCGGCCGTGTAGCCGTAGCGGACAGGACCCGTGTCCCGTGACGTGGTGTCCAGTGAAGTGGTGTCAAGCCACGTGGTGCCGAATGAGTTGGTGTCACGGGCGCCACGGGCGCCCGGGAATACAGCAGGATTGGTCAACGAAAACCCCTTGATGGGGCCCCGTGGTACGGCGCATGGGCGCTCGCTGCGGCGTGCGGAGCCGAGCATGCGTGGGAGACTAGCGGGAAAGGCTAGGCTGCGCCGTGGGACGGGGCAGGAATAATGACATGGCTTGTGTCGGCGCGCTGTGCGCTTAGAAATATCACGTTCATTGCTTCCACCTCCCCGTCCTTTGCCGGCTATCGGCGGCTTTTGATTCCGGCTACTCAATCCGGCTAGTTCCCGGGCCAAGGGCCGCCCGGCGATTTCTACACAATAGCCAAGGTACCCGCGCCTGGCTAGGGAGTCAGCCGGAAAGTTTGCCGTTCAAGGGCCGCTCGCGGTACAGGCGCAGTCCGGCATCCACCAGCGAGACCCTGTTGAGCTCTGCCACCTCATCCAGCGGAATCCATGCCGCGTGGGTGGTGCTCCCGTTCACCTCGTGGCGGAGTTCTCCGCCGGTGATCGTCGCGTCGTAAACGAGCCGCAGCGACTGGAAGTCCCGCTCGCCGCCGTCGAGCCGGACCTCGGAAGGCCAGTGCCCGACGTCGATCCCCAGCATGGCGCCGATCTCGGCGTCGTAGCCGGTTTCCTCCTGGATCTCCCGGCGGCACCCGTCGACCGGATGTTCGGCCAGGTCCAGGCCCCCGCCGGGCAGTGTCCAGCCCTCTCGTCCGTCCTGTTTCCAGTACGCCAGCAGGATCTCGGCGTCGCGGATGATGACGGCGTAGGCGGCGGGCCGGGTATCGAATTGCATGCTCATCCCTCCAGCGTAGTAGCCGCCGGTTTTCCGCCGGCCGACCGCTGCTCTGCCACCAGCTGCAGCACCCCGAACACGGGTTCCTGCTGCAGTACCCGCACATCGGTGATTCCGGCGGCGGCCAGTGTCGTGCGGAACGACTCCTGCAGCCGTGGCACGTTCATGCCGAGTCCGCTCCCCAGGATGACGGGTCCGTCGATGCCGAGCTGCCTGACGGTCTGCTCCGCCAGATCGGCGAGGTCGCGCCCGGCCTGATCCATCAATGCCTGGCTCGGCAGATGGCCGGCGTCCGCTGCCTCCACCACCAGCCGGGCCTGCTGGGCCCAGAAACGGCGTCCGGTCTCCGGTGAATGGAACAACGCGATCAGTTTGTTCGGGTGGTCCACCCCGCAGGATGCCAGGAGGGCCTTGGTGAGTTCGTCCGGTTCCAGCCCCTGGTTCATCCGGCGCAGGCTGTGCCGGACGGCCTCCCGGCCCAGCCAGTAGCCGCTGCCTTCGTCGCCGAGCAGGTAGCCCCAGCCACCGGCCCGGGCTTCCTCGCCGCGGCTGTTCCTGCCCCACGCCGCCGAGCCGGTGCCGGCGATCACGGCGACACCGGTGCTGGCCCCGCCTGCCGCGAGCAGCAGCCGGGAGTCATGGACCACCGTGACCCGGGCCCTGGGCACGTGCGGGGCAATCAGCGCGGCGAGCGCCGCCGCGTCGTCGTCGGTGTCGATGCCGCCGGCGCCGGCGTAGACCTGGGCGACTTCTCCCCCGCCGATCCGGGCGAAGAGTTCGGCCAGGTTCCGGGCGGCTTCCTCGGGGGTGACGTTCTGGACGTTGGAGCTGCCCACGGATTCGTCGGCGACGGGGATGCCGTCCTCGAACCGGACGCCCCGGGTCTTGGTCCCGCCGATATCCAGCCCGATCACGGCACCCTTCGCCGCCGGGGCGGCGGCGTCCGTTGCCGGAACGGTCGCACCGGCCGCAGTGCCGGTCGGGGTGGTGGAAGATGGGACGGAGTCCGCCGCCGGCGGGTTGTCAGTGTTAGTCACTGGAACAGAGTACTGAATCGCTGCAAGGAGCCCGCAATGCCCCACGACCTTTTCGGCACCCCCGTCATTGCGGCGCCCATGGCCGGGGGTACGTCCACGCCCGCATTCGTTGGGGCCGTGCACCGGGCCGGCGGCCTCGGCTTCCTGGCGGCAGGCTACAAGAGCGTAGCGGCCATGCAGGCGGAAGTCCGCACCACCCGGGAATCCGGCGCCCGGTTCGGCATGAATGTGTTTGTCCCGGATCCGGCCCAGCTGACGCCGTCCGCGGCGGTGGTGGCGGAGCTTGAGGAGTACCGCCGGGAGTTGCGTACCGATGCGCTGCGGTACGGTGTGGAACTCCCTCCGTTGCGGCTGGATGATGACGACGAGTGGCAGGCAAAGATTGATGCCCTGCTGGCAGATCCCGTGGAGCTGGTCAGTTTCGCCTTCGGGCTCCCGGGCCCGGACGTGGTCCGGGCCCTGCAACGGGCGGGGTCGGCAGTACTGGCCACTGTCACCACCGCGGCCGAAGCACGGCAGGCGGCCGGACAGGGTGTGGACGCTTTGGTGGTGCAGCACGCGAGCGCCGGCGGACATAGCTCGGCGTTCCTTCCGGCGTCGGCGCCGCCAGCGCGGCCGGCCGGTTCCCCGCTTCTCGGCTCATCTCAGGGCGGGTCATTGCATGACTCGTCCCGGCCGGGCGGCACGACGGCGGAGCTGCTCGCGGAGGTCCGGTCCGCCGTCGGCCTGCCGCTCGTGGCGGCCGGCGGCGTGATGGAGGCGGCCGGGCTCGACGCCGTGCTGCGCGCCGGGGCCGTCGCGGCCCAGCTGGGCACGGCCTTTCTTCGCACGGACGAAAGCGGGGCCCGGCAGCTGCACAAGGATGCCCTGGCGGATCCGCACTTCACCCGGAACCGCCTGACGCGTGCCTTCACCGGCCGGGCGGCGCGGGCCTTGGAGAACGAATTTATCCGCGACCATCCCGGGGCGCCGGA
The DNA here is from genome assembly GCF_003097355.1 of Arthrobacter sp. H-02-3. Classification (GTDB taxonomy): domain Bacteria; phylum Actinomycetota; class Actinomycetes; order Actinomycetales; family Micrococcaceae; genus Arthrobacter; species Arthrobacter humicola. The sequence continues at coordinate 12,096 of NZ_PYUI01000013.1, read as the reverse complement.
GGCCTATCCGGCTGTCCACCACCTCACGGCGCCCCTCCGGGCTGCGGCGGCCGCCGCCGGGGATGCGGAACGAGTGAACCTGTGGGCGGGCACGGGCTGGCAGCAGGCACAGGCCGGACCAGTGGCCGGGGTCCTGGCGCGTCTTCTGGGCTGAGCGGGCCGCCGCAGCGCCGAGGTCACCCCAGTTCGCACCGAGTTCGCCGGAAGCGCCCCATTTCGCCGTAACCTTTCGGCGACTTCGCAGCCTTCCGGCGAACTCGCGCCCGCAGGACCGGCACCCGGCGGCCGGGCACCCCTCGGCCCGGCTCAGCCTTCCGAGCGTTCCCGCACGAAACCGGCCAGGAGGGCGGGCCCGTCGCGCAGCACGAGTTCGCGGAACAATCGCACGGGGTCCGGCTCGGCGTCGGCTCCGCCCCGGCGCTCCCGCCAGGCGAGGCCGATCTCGCGGAACGCCAGGGCCGAATCCAAGGGAATTTCCACCCACCCGGGGCCGCCGTCGTCGGCGCCGTTGTCGTCTGACGGGTAGCGCCGCCCGGGTGCGGAGCCGCCAGGGGGCAGGATGCTCACGCCGAGCCCGGCCGAGACCAGCCCGCGGACGGTGTGCGAGTCCTGGCTCTCGAAGGCGACACGGGGACGGAATCCTGCCTCCCGGAACAGCGCGTCGGTCAGCGAGCGCATGCCGTAGCCGGTTCCCATCGCCACGAACGGCTCGTGCCGGATGTCGGCAACCCGTGCCCGAAGGCGGCGGGCCAGCGGATGCCGGTGGTTCACCACCAGGCGCAGCGGTTCCCGATACAGGGCAGCCGAGCCGATGCTCCTGCCCGGTGCGGCAACCGGGGCCGTGAGCGCCAGGTCGGCGGAGCCTGCGGCCAGTTCCGCGAGGCAGCCGTCCCGGGCCCCCTGGCTGAGGTCAAAGGCAGTCTGCGGATGCCGGCTCCGGAACGCACTGATGAGCAGCGGCAGCATCGCCTCGCCGAAGGTGTGCTGGAAGGACACGGCAATCCTGCCACGGACCACGTCGGATTCGTGCCGGACAACATCCAGCCCGGTCTGGAATTCTGCCAGGGCGGCATCGATGTGGGGCAGGAGGGCCTTCGCGGCAGGAGTCAGCCGCACCCCGCGGCCGTCCCGGATCACCAGGTCCGTACCCACGATGGCGCTGGCGCGGGCAATCGCCCGGCTCACGGTCGACTGCGGCAACCCCAGGATCTCGGCGGTCTCGGTGATGTGCTCGGTCCGACCGAGTTCTGCCAGCAACGGCAGGAGGGGCAGCAGCTGCACCAGCTGCCTGTGTTCTACATCCACGCCCTACCCGCCCTCTTCCGCTGCCCTCGGGATTTCTGCCCTCGGGATTTCTGCCCTCGGGATTCCTGCCACGAATGTTCCATATTTGCTATCTATCATATGGAAATCATGCATTGGAAGCATCCCTCAGGCACGTTCTACCCTGAAGGCATGCCTCGCGTTTCCGCGGCTTCCGTAGCCGGTCCCACTCCCGCGGCCATCTCTGCTGCCAAGGCTGCCCCGTGGGCGGGTCATCCGAAAGGCTCCGAGGCCTACCGCCGGATCCTCGCCGGACTTGCCTTCGCCGGCGTCGCAACGTTCGCCCAGCTCTACTCCACCCAGGCGGTCCTCCCCATCCTGGCGGCGGATCTGAAGGTCTCGGCCGCCGAAGCCGCACTGACGATCTCCCTGGCGACCGTGGGGCTGGCCGTGACGGTGCTCCCGTGGTCCTTCCTGGCCGACCGGATCGGCCGCGTCCGGGCCATGATGTGGGGCATTTCCGCGGCCACGGTCCTGGGCCTGCTGGTCCCGCTGGCCTCCAGCTTCCCCATGCTGCTGTGCCTGCGCATGCTTGAGGGTATGGCCTTGGGCGGCATCCCGGCCATCGCCATCGCGTACCTCAACGAGGAGGTCAACAAGGCCCATGCCGCGCTCGCCGCCGGAAGCTATGTCGCCGGGACCACCCTGGGCGGCCTCGCCGGCCGGCTGGTCGCGGGACCGGTCGGCGAACTGTGGGGGTGGCGGGCTGCGGCCCTGGCCGTCTCCGTACTGGCCACCGCTGCCGCCGTCCTGTTCCTCATGCTTGTGCCGCGGGCACAGGGGTTCACGGCCGCAGCGGCGGGCGGCTTCCGCGGGGCCGTCCGGACCCTGAGCGGCCATGCCCGCAATCCCCGGCTGCTGGCCCTGTACACCCAGGCGTTCCTGCTGATGGGCGGCTTTGTGGCCGTGTACAACTACCTCGGGTTCCGGCTTTCGGGGGAACCATTCAGCCTGCCGGCCACGGCGATCAGCCTGATCTTCCTGGCCTACCTCTCCGGAACCGTTTCGGCGAGGTGGGCGGCAGGGCTAACCCTGCGGTTCGGCCGGCGCACCGTCCTGATCACCGGGACGGCGCTCATGGCGGGCGGCCTGGCCCTGACGCTCACGCAACTGCTGGTCCCGATCCTGATCGGGCTGCTGCTGTTCACGGGAGGCTTCTTCGCGGCGCACAGCATCGGTTCAGGCTGGACCGGACTCATCGCCACGACGGGCCGGGCGCAGGCGGCTTCGCTGTACAACCTCGCGTACTACCTCGGTTCCAGCGTGCTCGGCTGGGCCGGCGGCCTGCTCTTCCAAGGACTCGGCTGGACGGCCCTGGCACTGGCCGTCATCGGACTGGCCGGCGCGACGGCGGTGATCACCGCCGTCGCGCATCCTGCGTAGGCGCCGGCAACCGGAGGCACGGCAACCGTGGACGCCGCAACCGGAGCCGCCCCAGCCGGGAGCACGGAGGCACCCGGCGGGACGGCCGCGGTCTGCGGCCAGGCGGCCGTACCCCGGTAGGCACCAGGAGGCCGCACCCTACCGGGTTGCCTCGATCGCCTGCAGGAGGTCGGCGATGATGTCCGCCGGGTCTTCCAGCCCCACGGAGATCCGCAGCAGGCTCGCGTGGGGCTTGGCCGAGGCTTCGACCGGCCGGTGGGTGAGTCCGGCCGGGTGCTGGATGAGGGTATCGATGCCGCCGAGGGAGACGGCGTGCGTGATCATGGCGACGGCGGCCGGGATCCGCTCGGCGTGCTCGGCGGTGGCGAGCTCGAAGGCCATGAGCGATCCCGGGCCGGACATCTGGGTGCCGATGAGGCCCCGCGGGTCGCATTCGGCCAGGCCCGGGTAGTAGACCCGATTGACGAGCCCGTGCCCTGCCAGGGCAACCGCGACCTTTCCGGCGCTGGCCTGCTGGGCGCGGACCCGGACGGGAAGCGTCGCCAGTCCGCGGTGCAGCAGATAGGCCGGCCACGGGGTCAGGATTCCGCCGGTCACGGCCCTGATCTGGCGCAGACGCACCGCCCAATCGGAGGCCGTGGCCACCACGCCGCCCATGGCGTCGCCGTGGCCGCCCAGGAACTTCGTCGCACTGTGCAGCACCATGGCGGCACCGTGCCTGAAGGGCTGCTGCAGCACCGGGCTGGCGAACGTGTTGTCCACCAGGAGCGGCACGCCGTCGGCAGCGGCAACCACCCGGGCAATGTCGACGAGCTCCAGGGTCGGGTTGGCCGGCGTCTCCAGGATCACCAGGCCCGTGTCCGGACGGAGGGCCGCACGAACGCCATCGGGCGTCGTGAACGTGACCTCGTTGCCGAGGACCCCGGAGGCGAGCAAATAGTCGCTGCCGCCATATAGGGGCCGCACGGCCACGACGTGCTTCTTGCCGGCCGCGACCACGGCGAGGAGCACTGCGCTCAGCGCCGCCATGCCGGTGGCAAAGGCGACGGACTCGGGGGTGCCTTCCAGGACGGCGACGCCCTCTTCGAACCGTGCCACCGTGGGATTCCACAGCCGCTGGTAAACGGTACTTTGACCCTCCACGTGCGAGCCGCCCGTGGCCATGTGCTCGTAAGCCAGGCCGCCGTCGTGCACGGAGGGAAGGGGCGCGGTCGTGGACAAATCGATCGGCACCGCATGCACGCCCAGTTCGGTGAGCCCGTCCCGGCCTGCATGTACCGCCATTGAATCTTGAGAGAGCACCTTACTCCTTACGAATATTCACCATTGAATGCCGCAAGTATCTGGCAATAATTCGAGGTTTAGTAGGGGTTCTGAATGGAACTGTTGGATTGTGCCGCTTATGATGAACTGACAACACTTCAAGGAGGATCCGTGAGCAGCAGTGCGAAGAATGTTCGGCCGGGAGCGGGTGCCAGCGAGCCGCTGGACGCGATCGACGAGCGCCTGCTAGCTGCCCTCGTCGCGGATGCGCGCATCTCGAACAAGCAACTGGCAGAGCTCGTGGGGATCGCGCCGTCGACGGCCCTGATGCGCACCCGCGCCCTGTCGGAGCGCGGCATCATCGAGGGCTTTGAGGCCAAGCTGAGCCTGTCCGCGATCGGGCGCTCGGTCCAGGCCCTCATTGCCGTCCGGCTCCGCGCCCACGACCGCGAACAGATCGACCGCTTCACGGCCCGGGTCCCCAAGCTCCCGGCCGTGCTCTCGACCTTCCACACCTCCGGATCAGTGGACTACCTGCTGCACATCGCCGTGGCCACCACCGAGGACCTCCGGGACTGGGTGCTGGATAACCTTGCCACCGATCCCGTCGTGGGCCACACCGAGACCACCCTGGTGTTCGACCACATCCAGGGCAACCACGGCCCGCTGCCGTAAGCTCGCGGCCTCCCGGGTTGCCGGGGCCTCCTCCCGGGGCCCTTCCGGGCCCGTTTCCGGCCCGGCCCCTGGCCGCTAGGCCCGCCGGCGCAGTGCGCTCCGCAGGGTGATGGCCGCCAGGGTCAGCGCGGCGGCGGCGCACACCACGACAAAGCCGGCGACGGCACTCTGCAGCCCCACCATCCCGGTCGCGAGTCCCAAACCGATCACCGGGATGGCGCTGCCGAGGTACGTGATGACGTAGACAGTGCTGATGATCTGGGCGTGCCGGGCGGCCTCCACCTTGCCGGCAACATCGTTGAAGACGGTCCGGAATGCCACGCCCTGCCCCACGCCGGCGGTGATGCTGGCCAGAATGAGCAGCCACGGGCTGCTCCAGGCGGCGGCAGCGGCGATCATCAGGACTGAAATGCCCAGGACGGCCAGGCCCGCGGGCACGGCGAACCTGCCCCGGACGGCCAGCAGTTGGCTCAGGGCTGAGGAACCCAGCGTCAGTCCGGCCAGCAGCCCGATCAGCGGCCGTGAATCCGCGTGGACAATTTGGGCAAAATAGCCTGGCGCGAGCGAGAGGCAAAAGCCGAAGACGGTGAAGCTCAGGAAGCCCACGGACGAGGCCAACCAGAAAGCGCCCCGCGCCTCGCTGGAGACGGACGGACGCCGTGGCGCCAGGACCCGCAGCGGCTGAGGACCCGCATGCAGGCTGATGGCGGGCCGCGCTTTGAGCAGGTAGAGCGGCACCAGGACGGCGGCGAGGACCACGGAGTGCACGTAGTACGGCGTCGAGGTCGGCCCGGGCAGCAGCGACAGCATTCCACCGATCGCAGGGCCGGCGGCAACGCCACCCGCCGAGGCCAGGAGCGTGAACCGGGAGGCCCACTCGGGCCTGCTGGGCAGGAGTTCGCGGAGCGCGGCAGAACTCGCGCCGGTGGCAAGCGCTACGGCGATGCCCTGCAGCGCGCGCCCGACGGAGAGCGCCACGAGGCTGCCCGCGGTGGCGAAGACAAAGCCGCCGGCCAGGCCCACCAGGACCGCCAGCATCAGTGCGGCGCGTCGTCCGATGTGGTCGGACCAGTGGCCGGCCAGGACGAGCGTGGCCACGAGCGCCAGGACGTAGGCCGAGAACGCCACCGTGACATCGAGTGACGTAATTCCGAGCTTTGCCTGCAGCAGGGGGTACAACGGCGTGGCAAGATTCGCGCCGACGAGCAGCGTGAAAATCACGACTCCGGCCATCACGAGCCGTGCGGTGGTGGACGCGTTCCAGCCCCAGCGGTCAGCTGTGGCCGGGCGCATGCGGAGTTCACTGAAGACTGTCATGTCCGTGCCCTTGCAAAATATCGGGCCAGGCTTTCCCTTTGTGGGGGAACAGCCCGGCCCGGTCGAAGATTGGTATCTATAGGATGCGACACCAGTGAGCTGCATGGCCAAGTTTTGTGCCAGAATTGAGCAAAACAGTCATTCTCAGACTGCCGAAGTGAACCGGAGTGATGATTTGAACAGTCTGGACCCCACCGACCTGAAAATCCTGCTGGAACTGATCCGGGATCCGCGGATCCAGATCGGTGACCTCAGTGATGCCCTGGGCATCGCACGGAACACCGCCCAGTCGCGGGTGCGGCGCATGCTGCGCTCGGGCATACTCCACGACGGCGGCCGCGAGATCGACCTCGAAGCGGTGGGCTACGACGTCGTCGCCTTCGTGACGATCGAGGTCAACCACCGGGAACTCGACGGCGTCGTGGGCGCCTTGCGGCTGATCCCCCAGGTCCTGGAAGTCCATGAGATCTCCGGGCGGGGCGATGTCTGGTGCCGCGTGGTGGCGACCGATACCCATAACCTTCAGGCGGCCCTGCGGTCGATCCTGCGGATCCGGGGGGTCATCCGCACCGAAACCGTGCTGGCGCTGCACACCCATATCCCCTACCGGACCGAGCCGCTGATCAGCCGGCTTGTCCAAGGCAGCGCCCTGGTTCCCGGCCGGTCCGCGTCGCGCCGGGGCGGTGCCGACGAACTCCAGGTGAACACTGGATAATGTCCCGGTGACTATCATCGACAACGCCGTCTACGTTGACGGTATCCGTGCCGTCGAGCCGCGGAACCTCGAGCAGACCTTCGAGACCCTGACCGAGCACGGCGGCATGGCCTGGATTGGTCTCTACCGGCCCACTCCGGAGGAAATGGCCGCCGTCGCGGCGGAGTTCGACCTGCACGGCCTGGCGGTGGAGGACGCGATCTCGGCGCACCAGCGGCCCAAACTGGAGCGCTATGACGACAACCTGTTCACGGTGCTCCGGCCCGCCCGGTACCTGGATGAGACCGAAACCGTGGAGTTCGGCGAATTGCACGTCTTTACGGGCCGGAACTTTGTGGTCACCGTCCGGCATGCCGAGACGGGGGTGGTGGGGCAGGTCCGGCGCCGGATGGAACGCCGCCCGGACCTGCTGTGCCACGGCCCGGAGGCGGTCCTGTACGCGCTCATGGACCAGGTGGTGGATGACTACGGCCCCGTGGTCGCCGGACTGGAAAACGACATCGACGAGATCGAGGACCAGCTCTTCAGCGGCGACCCTCTGGTCTCACGGCGCATCTACGAACTTGCCCGGGAGGTTATCCATTTCCAGCGCGCCATCCATCCGCTCCCGGCAATGATGCAGCAACTCCGGCGGGGCTTCGAAAAGTACCGGGTGGACACGGAACTGCAGCACAGCCTCCGCGACGTCGAGGACCATGTGGAGCGGCTGATTTCCCGCGCCGATTCCTTCCGTGACCTGCTGCAGAACGCGCTCACCCTGGACGGGACCCTGACCGCCAACCGGCAGAATGAGGCCAGCGCGGAGCAAAACGAGCAGGTCAAGAAGATCTCGTCCTGGGCCGCGATCTTTTTCGCACCGACCTTCGTGGCCGGACTGTACGGCATGAACTTCGACCACATGCCGGAGCTGCACTGGGCGCTGGGCTACCCGATGGCAGTCGCGCTCATGGCCGGCACGGCGGCGCTCATGTACGCCATCTTCAAGAAGAAGGGCTGGCTCTAAGAAGATCCGGTTCTCCGAACGACCGGAGCTAACCCGAAGTCCGCCTGTTCCGAGCCTGGGCCACAAGCCGGCGGAACGCCAGGACGAAGATGACCTCTATCACCACCATAAGCCCGAGCAACAGCCACTTCCCGCTGCCGATGAACACGATGGCTCCGGTGAGGACCAGAATGCTGCCGAGCGCCAGGGAGTAGACGGCAAATCCGAAGGCCACCCGGGCGCTGCGGACGCCCGTCCGGAAGCCGAAGCCTTGGGGTTCCCCGCCGGGGTAGCCGGCAACGCGGTCCGGGCCAGCCGGCTTGAGGCTGTCGAACTCCTCCCACGGATCGCGGTCCTGCTGCTGGTCGGTCATGTTTCCATTATCCCGCGGACCCGGCACCCCGTGCCCGGCGGCGGTCCTGCGGTGTCATTTTTCCGCGGTGTCGTTTTTCCGCGGTGTCGTTTTCGGGCCGTGGCACTTTCGGGCCGTTACGACGGCGGGGGCCCGGACCACTGGTCCGGACCCCCGCGTTGCCGGGCTATCTAACTAGTCGTCGTGGCCGTGGCCACCGGAGCCGCCGTGTTCCTGGGACGTGCCGGCGTGGTCGCCGCCACCATCGCCGCGGTGTTCGGCAGCGTTGGCCTGGCCAGCGGCGCGGTGTGCGTCAGCGTTCTGGTGTGCCCATCCGCTGTTGCCGTTCCCTTCGTGGGAACCGTCAGATTCCGGAGCGTCGGCCGAACCCTGCCCGTCATCTTCGGCCGGTGCCGAGGGAGCAGCAGGTGCCGGGGCAGCCGGCGACTCGGGAGTGGCGGGGTCCGCCGGAGCAGAGGCGGGTGCACTCGGCGCAGCGGAATTCTGCTGGTCTTCGCCCTGGTCGTCGCCGCCCTCATTCCCGCCCTGGTCCGTACCCTGGTCATCCGCTGCCGGAGTTTCCGAGTCAGTGGGATCGCTCGGCGCGGCGGACTCCTGGCCGTCGGCCCCGGGCGTCTGCGCCCCAGTCGGATCGCTCGGCTCGGAGGTCGCGGTGTCACTAGGCTCGGACGTCGGGGTGTCGGTCGGGCTGTCGCTCGGCTCAGATGAGGGGTCGTCGCTCGGCTCCGCCGTCGGGCTGTCGCTTGGCTCAGACGCCGGGGTGTCGGTCGGGCTGTCGCTCGGCTCCGCCGTCGGGGAGTCGGTCGACGTCGTCGACGTGGGGTCAGCCGGGAAATCGGCGGTCGCGGCAGCAGCGGCCGCGCCTGCCCCGCCGGTGACGACGACGGATGCAACTACTACTGCCTTGCCGGTGGTGCCCAGTGCGCTGAGCCAGCCGAAAATTCCTGCCATGGGAGATTCCTTTCACAACGGATGGTGAGACCGCTGCCGGTCCCCCACCGGCAGCCAGCGCCACATTACCCTTCAGAATCAGCCGTTTTGCGGCTCATCAGCCACTTCTGCCCCATCCTGAGCCAATGCTGGGCAAACGCTGAGCTTCCGTTCATCTCCGCGTTCTTTAAGTCGCGTTCTTTGGCCGGCGTCCACTCAGGCGGCGCGGACGTCAACCTCGCCGGGCTGCGAGCCGTCACTGCCGAAGACCAGGTGACGGTTGGCGATTTTCTCACTAAAGAAGCGGTCGTGACTGACCACCACCACCGCCCCGGGGAAGTGGAGCAGTGCCCGCTCCATCACTTGGGTGCTGGTCATGTCCAGGTGGTTGGTGGGCTCATCCAGGAGCAGCACCGAGGCCCCGGACAGAAGGCACTGAGCCATGGCGACGCGTGCTTTCTGTCCACCGGAGAGATTCCCGATCTTCTGTTTGAGGTCGGCCTCGGAGAACTGGAACATCGCGAGGAACCTGTTGACGGACTTCTTCGTGGCGCTGAAGGCGAGGCTGTCCGGCAGTGCGTTGACCGCGTGGGACACGGTGTCGGCGTCGTCGAGCTCATCCAGCATTTGGTTGTATGACACAAAACCCGGCCCCTTGGCCCACGCCACGTCGCCGGAATCCGCCTGTTCCTCGCCGGTCAGGACTTTGAGCAGCGTTGACTTGCCGCTGCCGTTGGAGCCCAGGACCACAATCCTGTTGCCGCGGCGGATCTCAAAGCTCAGGTCCTCGAACAACACTTTGTCGCCGTAGGACTTGCCCAGCGCTTCGACCCGGCAAAGGACATCCTTCACATGCAGGCCGCCGTAGATCTCCGTGACGATCTGGTCAACCGGCCGGGGCGTGCGCGATTTCTTGATCTTGGCCAACTGGTTCCCAAGCCCGCGGCTGGCGGCCTTGGCGGCCTCGCGACGGTCGGCGATGCCCTCTGCTTCGAAGGCCAGAAGCTCGGATTCATGGACGAACTGCGCCTCAAGCGTCTTGAGCCGGAACTGCTTCTGGACAACGTACTCGGCGAAATTTCCCGGGTACTCGTGCAGGTGGAAGTTCTCCACCTCGATGATCCGAGTGACGACGGCGTCAAGGAATTTCCGGTCGTGGGAGACGATGATCGCGGCGCCCTTGAAGTCGCGGAACCAGCTTTCCAGCCATTCGACGCCGGCCACATCCAGGAAGTTGGTGGGCTCGTCGAGGAGCAGGACATCCGGGCCCTCCAACAGGATCTTGGCCAGGGCGGCGCGGTTTCGCCAGCCGCCGGACAATTCGTCAATCGAGCAGGTGCGGTGGGCCTCGCTGAACCCCAGCGTGGTCAGGACGGTGTCGATGCGCCGCGTGTAGTCCCATCCGTCGAGGCGCTCCATGTCCTCGAACAGCTCGGCCTGACGCCGGATCAGCCGGTCGAGTTCGGCGCCGTCAGGATCCGCGGCAATGGCAGCGTCAATGGCCGCGAGCTCGGCCTCGGCAGCCTTGATGTCGACGAACAGGCCGTCAAGCACCTCAAGGATTGTTACCTCGCCGTCGAGCTCGGAAAACTGGGAGAAGTACCCCACCCTGGTTCCCTGTTCCACGGTGACCGTTCCGGCGTCCGGGGAAACCTGGTCCAGGATCAGCTTGAGGATGGTCGTTTTGCCGGAGCCGTTCTTGCCAATCAGGCCCACCCGGTCTCCCGGTTCGAGGCGGAAGAACGCTTCGCGGAGGATTTGTGCGTTCTCGAAGCGGACCCCGACGTCGTGCAGCCGGATCAGGCTCATTGCTGCGCGAGACGGTTGCGCACGATTTCGCTGACGGCCTTGCCGTCAAAACGTCCGGCCACCTTGGCGGTGACAGGCTTCATGACTGCCCCGAGCTGGCGAAGGGACAGTTCGACGCCCTCGGCCTTGAGCGCGGCGATGGCCTCGTCCACGATCGTCTCGACCTCCGCCGCGGTGAGTGCCTTGGGCAGGTAGGCCTCGATCACCTCGGCCTCGGCGATCTCGGCGGCGGCACGTTCGGTTTCTCCGGCTTCGGTGTAGATGCGGGCCGTGTCGCGGCGTTTGGCGGCTTCCTTTTGCAGGAGGGAAGTCACCTGCGAGTCGTCCAGGACGATGGGCGTCTTGCCCGACTTCTCCCGGGTTTCGATCTCGCCCAGGACGTTGCGCACAGTGGTGAGGGCAACCTTGTTACGGTCCTTCATGTGGCTCACGACGTCGGCGTGCAGTCGTTCTTTCAGGGTGGTCATTGTTCTCCTCGTGTCACCTACAAGGCTAACGGCAGAACCCGTTGGCCCCGATCGCCGAGAGAATCCGCTGGGCTTCCTCGTCCGAGACAACCGGGACGTCGCCGTTAGTGAATGCCGCCTTCGCCGCGGCGATGAGCTGGTCCGCCGACGATTGCCCCAGCAGCCGGCCGCAGAGGCCGCGGGCCGTCTCGACTGCGTGATCGTTCGACAGGCGCGGGTTGATCTGGGCGAAGGCGGCCAGGAGCGCATCCTGCTGGGCCGGGTTCGGTTTGGGAAGCGACGCCGCCAGCCCCGTGGACGGGCTGCCGGCGGCCGGTTCTGAAGTGGGGGCGGCGGAGCAGGCGGCCAGCAGAAGAGTCAGCAGAACCAGAGCGAGCGAGAGGGTGTTCTTCATGGTTCGTGGCCTTGTCTACAGTGGATTTCCGCCCTGGTTTGCGGCACTGGATTCCGGCACTGGCGTGGCTGTCGCGGGCTGCAACGTTCACCGGGCCAGCACGGCAGCTGTTCCGCCGGCCCGCCCATCAGCCGTTCGGCTGTGGAGCTAAGGAGATTCTAGCTCCCGGCCTCTTCGATGCGAACTCAGACTAACACCGGGTCACGCCGTCTCACGAAATCAACGTCTGCGCTGAATCTTCCTGGCATGGAGGTCTCCACGAAGCATGGGCATCCAGCCCGGCACGTGTGGAAGGCTAGGGGGCGGCGCGGATTTCGATGAGCGCGAGGTTCCAGCGATCGGTGGTGGGGGCGGTGTCGTTGATGGCGACGACGGTGCCGCTGGTGGCTGTCAGCCCGGTTTGGCGCTGCACCCAGTAGGTGTCGCCGGCCGGCGGGAAGTACTGGTCGACCAGGGTCTGGGCCG
>NZ_PYUI01000012.1 GCF_003097355.1 Arthrobacter sp. H-02-3 | reverse complement strand
TGGCCGGCGAGCCAGGTTCCGTTACCGGCGGCGGCGTCGAGGTCGAAGCTGTAGAGGTTGGTGCCGCTGGCGTTGTAGATGCTGAGCGTGTAGGCCGATCCGGTTCCTAGCCCGGCAGGGAACTTGAAGTTTAGGCCGACCCGGCCGGCCTTGGGCAGGTCGATCGCATAGTAATCGGTGTCGTAGGAGAGTCCGCTGAGTGTTGAACCGGAAACCGTGGCACCCAGGGGAACCACCGTCGCGGCTGCGGTGGAGCCGTTGGGCTCAAGTTCGACGGTCCCCGCGGTCAGTGTCGTGTTGAGGGTGTAGGTCTTGCCCCAGCCTGCCCAACTGTCGTAGCCGTCGATCCTGATATAGGCGCGGCCGGCAGGTAGGAACGTGCCCTGGCCGGCGAGCCAGGTTCCGTTACCGGCGGCGGCGTCGAGGTCGAAGCTGTAGAGGTTGGTGCCGCTGGCGTTGTAGATGCTGAGCGTGTAGGCCGATCCGGTTCCTAGCCCGGCAGGGAACTTGAAGTTTAGGCCGACCCGGCCGGCCTTGGGCAGGTCGATCGCATAGTAATCGGTGTCGTAGGAGAGTCCGCTGAGTGTTGAACCCGAAACCATGGACCCCAGGGGCACCACTGTGGCCGTCGCCATGGTGTTGTTGGGCTCAGTCTCTGCCGTCGCAGCCAGGGAGGGCGCAGCGGTTAGAAGTGATAGAAGCACCGCAAAGAGTGCTATGAGTGCTGTGCGTGCCGGACTGAAAATGCGAGGTACGGCGCCGACCCTATTTGATATCAATTTATCCCCCCGAATTGTGTGTTTGCTCTAGTGAAGTCGACAAAGTACGTGAAGAGTGTTTGCTCAAGATAATGAATGCCCCCGAAGTGTCATTCAGAATTGTGCTAGCTGACCGGCCTCGTCGAGTCGAAACGGAATTTCTCAAGGCCCTTGAGGCGCGGTTTGTTGGCTAGGTGTGTGCGGGGACCTCGCTTTGCTGGGGGCGGGCATCGCTAATTTGGGGATAAATGACGTCGTGGCATGCCGTTGGCTGCGTTGCTGTGCCACGACGCAACGGTAGGTTTTTAACCTGTACCTTTTCTTGGATTTCCGTCGAGACCCGAGTGCTTTCTCGCACGACGGAGCGCCTAAGCAATGAACCGGAGGGTGGTAACTCCGCCTTCCGCGAATTGGATCGCATCGACTTCATTCATCGACATCACTTCCAATTCAGCATCTTCCCAGTCTTCCCGCCCAGGGCGCCCGCAGCTCAGGTGGATGCTGCCGAAGCCCACTTCAAGAAGGCTCTGCTCACTCGAAATCGCTCTCGCGTCGGATGAGCTTCTGGCACTGGAGTCTCAGACGGCGCAGGCTGCGGATCAGCAGCGGCTGTAAGTCATTCGGGGCGCTGCTCCGGCGCCGCGCCGCGCGCCGCTTCTTCGCCGGCCCGGACGGTGGCGTCGATCATCGAGTTCATGAACCGGGTGACGATCTCCAGTTCTTCCGGCGTGAAGTTTTCGATCGCCGCGCCCATGTGGCGGGCCAGCGGAAGGAACATGGCGCCGCCGTCCCGGTACGCCTTGGGCGTCATGCGCAGCTGCACCTGCCGGCGGTCCGGGCCCTCCCGCTCGCGGACCACATGGCCGGAACTGTGGAGTCGGTCGATAAGTGCGGTGGTGGCGGGAGAGCTGAGGTTCAGCTCTTTCCTGAGCACGCCCGGAGTGACGATCTGGTCACGTGCCGTGTGCTGCATGATGACGGCCAGGGCGTTCAGGTCCGTGCGGTGCATGTCGTTGCGGCCGCCGGCGGAGTCCACATAGCGGTTGGCTTCGAGGTTGAAGTCCTGCAGGAGCCGGACGAGCGGAGGCGGGCCGGCCGCGTCGGGGGGCGCTGTGTCTTCGGATGGGCCCCGGGATTCGGCTGACACTGCGGACCTCCTTTGTCCCTAGATGTGGCGTCCCTGAATGCGGCTGCGGCGGTCTGACTGCGGCCGGTCGTCGGCGTCGACGGCGCCTTCGGGAGTTTACTGCAGTGTTTGCTGCAGCGTTTACCGCAGTATCTACCGCGAGCGGGCCGGCGCCGGCTGTGCTTCCATTCTCCTCCGGCATACGCGCTTCGGGGTTATCTCCATGATAGAGATAGTCTACTATGGAGTTGATTCCTCGTCCCCTCCGAATCGCACCCTAGAAGGACACATGAAAACGACTTCGCCCCCGACGACGCGCGTACCGTTCTGGCTGCGTTGGCTGATTCCCGCAGTGCTGGTAGTGGCCTGGCTGGCGATCGCCGGCATAGGCGGCCCGACGTTTGGCCGTCTGAGTGAGGTTTCATCCAACGACCAGGCTTCCTTCCTGCCCGCCGGGGCCGAGGCCACCGAGGCCCAGGACTGGCAGGCCAAGTTCCGGGACTCCAAGGAAATCCCCGCCGTGATCGTGGTCGAGAGCGATTCCGCCTTCACCCCGGCCGAGCTCGGCGAAGCCGCCGCACTCAAGGGCAGGCTGGAGGCGATGCAGGTCGGCAGCACGGTGATCGGCCCCATCCCCTCCGCGGATGCCAAGGCGGTTCAGTTCGTGGTGCCCATCGCTTCCTCGGCAGAAGTGAAGGCGGTGGTCAAGGAACTGCGCAATGAGGTTCAAGCATCCGCGCCGGCGGGAATGCAGACGTTCGTCACCGGGCCGGCTGGTCTTGCGGCGGACCTGGCGAGTGCCTTTGCCGGAATTGACGGCATCTTGCTCCTCGTGGCCCTCGGCGCCGTGTTCCTGATCCTGCTGATCGTCTACCGCTCCCTGCTGCTGCCGATCATGGTGCTGCTCACCTCAGTCTTCGCGTTGTGCGCCGCGATCCTGCTCGTGTTCAGCATGGCGAAAGCTGGCTGGATCCAGCTGAACGGCCAAAGCCAGGGCATCCTGTCCATCCTGGTGATCGGTGCGGCCACTGATTACGCCTTGCTGTACGTGGCACGGTTCCGCGAAGCCCTGACGCACACCACCAACCGCACGGCTGCCGCAATCACGGCGTGGAAGGCAGCCTGGGAGCCGATCCTGGCCTCCGGCGCCACGGTGATCATTGCGCTGCTTTGCCTGCTGTTCTCCGACCTCAACTCCAACAAGGCGCTCGGGCCGGTAGCCGCCGCGGGCATCCTCTGCGCGCTCTTCGCGGCCTTGACCCTGCTGCCCGCCCTGATGGCGCTTTTTGGCCGCGCCGCGTTCTGGCCGTTCCGGCCGAAGCTGCTTCCGGAAACCGAACGGGAGCCGGAACTGGTCACGGGACTGGAGGGCCAGAAGGGACTCTGGCGGGCCACAGGTTCGCTCGTTTCGCGTCGGCCGCGCACGGTCTGGGTGGCCTCGGTCCTTCTGCTTCTCGTGGCGGGGACCGGCCTTCTGCAGCTCAAAGCCAACGGCGTCGCCCAGACCGATGTCATCCTCACCGCCTCCAACGCCGTCGACGGGCAGGAAGCCCTGGGCCGGCACTTCGACGCCGGATCCGGCAGCCCGGCGGTAATCGTGGTCGACGAGGCAAAGGCGCAGGAAGTTCTGGCGAAGGCCAAAGCCAGCGACGGCGTCGGCGACGCCTACCTGCTGGCCGAGGGCGGCGCCCCGGTCATCACCGGAGCCCCGGGCGCACCGGCCGCCCCGGCAGTCAGGGATGGCAGGGTTCTGATCAACGCGACGCTGAACTACGCTGCGGACTCAAATGACGCCGAAAACGTTGTGGTGTCGCTCCGCCAGGAACTGAAGACGATTGACAGCGGCGTGCTGGTCGGCGGCGTGACGGCCACCGCACTGGATACCAATACCACCGCACAGCGCGACCTCGTCACCATCATCCCGGTGGTCCTGGGCGTCATCCTGGTCATCCTCATGCTGCTGCTGCGTTCGGTGCTGGCGCCGGTTCTGCTGGTCGCCTCCGTGGTCCTGTCCTACGGCGCGGCGATGGGCGTTTCGGCCTTCGTCTTCAACAACATCTTCGGATTCCCGGGAGCGGACGCAACAGTGCCCCTCTTCGGCTTCGTCTTCCTCGTGGCGCTGGGCGTCGACTACAACATCTTCCTCATGAGCCGGGTTCGGGAGGAGTCGATCAAGCACGGCACCCGGGCCGGTATCCTGCGCGGCCTCGCCGTGACGGGCGGGGTCATCACCTCGGCGGGCGTGATCCTCGCGGCCACCTTCGCGGCTCTGGGGGTCATCCCGATCATGTTCCTGGTGCAGCTGGCCTTCATCGTCGCGTTCGGCGTCTTGCTGGACACGGTGCTGGTCCGCTCGCTGCTGGTGCCCGCGCTGGCCTACGACATCGGCCCGCGGATCTGGTGGCCGGGCAAGCTCGGCCGGCCGGAGAACGACGCCGCGGCCCGCGCCGACGTTCCGTTCCCCCGGACTGCGGATAACGAAGAAGCCGGAGTCCGCTAGCCGGACCCCAAAACCGCAGCCGCCGTCACTGTCCCTGGTCCCCCCACCAGGCGATGGTGGCGGCGGCTGCTTCGTGCAGCGGCGTGGGCGCCAGCCCCAGAGCGGCCTGGCTCGCGGCGGAATCCATCACGAACGGGCGCTCGAACTGGTACAGCGTCTCCACCAGTTCCCGCATATCGGGCGAAAACACTCCCATCGCCTTTAGCGCCCAGCCGGGCAAGGCCGTGACGCGCGGGGACCGGGCGCCGGCCGCGTTGGCGAATGCCCCGGCGATCTCGCGCTGGGTCAGCGCCGGTCCGGTGGGCGTATGCCACACCCGGTTCCACACCTGCGGCTTGTCGGCCGCCGCAATCATGGCGGCCGCGAGGTCAGGAACGTAGGTAAAGGAATGCGGCTGATCCGTCCGTCCGATCACCATCAGGGATTTGCCTGCCAGTACGGGCTTCACCATGCGCTCGCCGGAGTGCGCGGTGCGGACCCGAGGCCCGAAGAAATCGCCTGCCACCACGCTCACGGTGTCCGTTGCGGACTCGGCCCGAGCCTTCAGGAGCGCCGTCCGGACACCCCGTTTGCCGCCCTGGGCCTCGCGGGGGCCCTCCTCGGTCATGGGCCGTTCCGGCGCGCTGTAGGAGTACAGGCTTTCCGGGAAGACGACGACGGCGCCTGCCTCGGCTGCCGCGGTGAGCACGCTTTGCTCTGCCTGCGGCAGTTCCCGGGCCCAGGCTTCGGCGCTATACCGCGAGCCGTGGATGCAATGGAAGACGGCCGCGGCGCCACGGAAGGCCTCGCCGAGCCGGGCCGGGTCCGAAACATCAATGGACATTCTCTCGACCAGCGGGTGGGCGGGCCCGCTTCCGGACCTCGTCAGGACGCGCACGCGGTGACCCGCGGCTGCCAGTTGTTCCGTCACCGTCCAGCCCACGGGGCCGGCGCCGGTGACGACGAAGAGACGGGATGGGGTACGCCCCGAGGCGCCGGATTGGGTCATTCTGATCTCCTTAGAATTATGAGAGCAGTGCTCTCTCAGTTCAGAATGCGCCGCCAGGCGAACGTAAGTCAAGAGCAGTGCTCACATTTGTTGACAGTGCTCTTGTCCGTGACATGCTGGATGCATGCCCGAGGACAGTGCCAATGCCGCCGTTAAAGCCGCCAAGGAGAACGCCGGGGCCGCCGCCGCGGCTTCCAGGCCCCGGACCCCGCGGGAACGGGCCCGCGCCCGGACTGTGGCCGACATCCTCCGCCTGGGCCGGGAGCACCTGGCGCTGCATGGGGCCGCGGCCCTGTCCCTCCGCGCCGTCGCCCGGGATCTGGGCGTCGTCTCCTCGGCGGTCTACCGCTACGTGGAGAACCGGGAAGAGCTGCTGACCCTCCTGCTGATTGACGCCTACAACGAACTCGGCGATGAAGTGGATGCCGCCGTCGGGGCCGTGCCGGAAGGTGACTTCGGCGGCCGCTTTGCGGCGCTGGGCCGCGCGGTCCGGGGCTGGGCACTGCGCGAACCGTCCCGCTACGCCCTTCTCTTCGGCAGCCCGGTGCCCGGATACCGCGCGCCCGCCGAGCGGACCACCGGCCCCGGAACGCGGGTGATTTTCGCCCTCATGGCAATTCTCGACGGTGCCTTCCGGGCCGGTCAGCTCTCGGTTGAGGGCCGGTGGAGCCCTGCCATCGCCGCCGGACTTGGCGGTGATCTGGCGAAAATCCGCGCCGAGTTCGGCCTGGCCGTCCCGGATGACCTCTTGGCCCGCGGTGCCCTCGCCTGGACCTCGCTCTTCGGCGCCGTCAGCTTCGAAGCCTTCGGCCAGTACGGCGAGGAAACGTTCACCGCCCGGGAGGAGCTGTTCGACCATCACCTCGCGGTGCTCGCCGACGTCGCCGGGCTGCCGGCGGCCGCCGCCCGGTGAAGCGGGTTCCCCTGTTGCCCTGCGGTGGCGCTCGGTAGACTGCCCCTGCGCCCGCACGGGCGCACCCGAAGCTTTCAGGAAGGATCCATCCATGTCTGAAGAGAACACGCCTGAAGAGAACCTGCCGGAAAAGAACGCGCCGGACGAGACCATGTCCGAAGAAGTACAGGCCGAGGGGCAGTATGTCGAGGGCGACTACGGCACCGCGGGCACGGCCGGCGAAGTCCCGCCCACGGCTGTAGAGGGGGAGTATCCGGCGGGGGACTACGGCGACGCCGGCCTGGCCGGTGCGGCCGCGGTCGGCGAGGTGGAGGGCGACTACGCCGCGGGCGACTATGGCGGCGCCGGAGTCTCGGCGCCCGAGGTCTCCGGCGAGGAGTCCGTCGCCGAGGAAGCTGAGTACCCCGAGGGTGACTACGGAACCGCCGGAACGGCCGGCGCCGAGCGTGCCGGCCGGCAGGCAGCGGGCGAATCGTCCGGGGACGTCGATCGATAAGTAGCGCAGGCAGCGGTCCGCCCCGCGGGGCCGTCCCCCGCGGGGCCGTCCGCCGCGGGGGTCTGGGCGCTGAAGGTTCGCGGAGGGCGAAACACGGCCCGGGGCGCGCCGGTGGGCCTGAAATCCGGGGAATTCGGGCGGCAAAGAGAGGCTGCCGACTGCGGCTCGAGCAAAGTTGAGTCGATTGCGCTCAACTTTGGATTGACTTAAATCCGGGTTTGGGTAAAGTTGAGTGTAGATCGCTCAATAACGGTCGGACCCTTTGTACTTAGAACCACGCTGTGGTTGGAAGCACTGTGGTCCGAGGATTCCTCAAAGATTCCAAGGAAAGTAAGGAAGCAACCCATGTCACGTGCAGTAGGTATTGACCTCGGAACCACTAACTCCGTCGTCTCCGTTCTCGAAGGTGGCGAGCCCACCGTCATTGCTAACGCCGAGGGTGGCCGCACCACGCCGTCGGTCGTCGCGTTCTCCAAGTCCGGCGAGGTCCTGGTCGGCGAGATCGCCAAGCGCCAGGCCGTCAACAATATTGACCGCACCATCGCGTCCGTCAAGCGCCACATGGGCACCGACTGGACCGTCGCCATTGATGACAAGAAGTACACGGCGCAGGAAATCTCCGCCCGTATCCTCATGAAGCTGAAGAACGACGCCGAGTCCTACCTCGGGGAAAAGGTCACCGACGCTGTCGTCACCGTCCCGGCCTACTTCAACGACGCCCAGCGCCAGGCCACCAAGGAAGCCGGTGAAATCGCCGGCCTGAACGTCCTGCGCATCGTCAACGAGCCCACCGCGGCCGCCTTGGCCTACGGCCTGGACAAGGGCAAGGAAGACGAACTCATCCTGGTCTTCGACCTCGGCGGCGGAACCTTCGACGTCTCCCTCCTGGAGGTCGGCAAGGACGAAGACAACTTCTCCACCATCCAGGTCCGCGCCACCGCCGGTGACAACCACCTCGGCGGCGACGACTGGGACCAGCGCGTCGTGGACTACCTGCTGAACCAGCTCAAGGTCAAGGGCATCGACCTCACCAAGGACAAGATCGCCCTGCAGCGCCTCCGTGAGGCAGCCGAGCAGGCCAAGAAGGAACTGTCCTCCTCCTCCAGCACCAACGTCTCCCTCCAGTACCTGTCCGTCACCCCCGACGGCCCGGTCCACCTGGACGAGCAGCTGACCCGCGCCAAGTTCCAGGACCTCACCAAGGACCTGCTGGACCGCACCAAGAAGCCGTTCCAGGATGTCATCAAGGAAGCCGGTATCAAGCTTTCCGAGATCGACCACATCGTGCTCGTCGGCGGTTCCACCCGCATGCCGGCCGTGTACGACCTCGTCAAGGAACTGGCCGGCGGCAAGGAACCCAACAAGGGCGTCAACCCGGATGAGGTCGTCGCCGTCGGCGCCGCCCTGCAGGCCGGTGTCCTCAAGGGTGAGCGCAAGGACGTGCTCCTGATCGACGTCACCCCGTTGTCCCTGGGCATCGAAACCAAGGGCGGCATCATGACGCACCTGATCGAGCGCAACACGGCCATCCCCACCAAGCGGAGCGAAACCTTCACCACCGCGGATGACAACCAGCCGTCCGTGGCCATCCAGGTCTTCCAGGGCGAGCGTGAGTTCACCCGCGACAACAAGCCGCTGGGCACGTTCGAACTGACCGGCATCGCTCCGGCCCCCCGCGGCGTCCCGCAGGTCGAGGTCACCTTCGACATCGACGCCAACGGCATCGTGCACGTTTCGGCGAAGGACAAGGGCACCGGCAAGGAACAGTCCATGACCATCACCGGCGGCACCGCGCTGTCCAAGGAAGACATCGACCGCATGGTCCGTGACGCCGAGGAGCACGCAGCCGAGGACAAGGCTCGCCGCGAGGCAACCGACACCCGCAACACGGCCGAACAGCTCGCCTACTCCGTGGACAAGCTGATCGCGGACAACGCCGACAAGCTGCCGGAAGAGGTCAAGACCGAGGTCAAGGCCGACGTCGACGCCCTCAAGGCAGCCCTCGAAGGCACCGACGACGCCGCCGTGAAGACCGCGTTTGAGAAGCTGCAGGCTTCCCAGAGCAAGCTCGGCGAGGCCATCTACGCCCACGCAGGATCCCCTGACGGCGCCGCCGGCGCCCATGGTGCCCCCGCAGGCGAGCAGGCAGCGGGCTCCGACGAGGACATCGTCGACGCCGAAATCGTTGACGAAGACGAGAAGAAGTAATCATGCCGCACCACGGTAACGAAGAAGAGCACGGTTCTTCCGAGAACCGGCGTGACGCTGAGCAGCGGGAGAACGAGCCGCAGAAGCCGGTGATCCACGACAACCGCAAGGTTGATCCGAAGACCGGCCAGGCCCGCCACCCTGACCAGGAACACCATGCGGACTCCGGGGACGCACTGTCCCAGGCGGAGGACATCCTCAACAGCGTTGAGGTGCCCGCCGCCGACTCGGTGGCCCAGGGCGCAGCCGGCGCCGCCGAGGCGGAGGAGCTCAGGGATGACCTTCGCCGCCTGCAGGCCGAGTACGTCAACTACCGCAAGCGGGTCGAACGCGACCGTGCCGTCGCGGGCGAGATGGCCGTCATCGGCGTCCTGAACGCCCTGCTGCCGGTACTGGACGACGTCGACGCCGCCCGCCAGCACGGTGACCTCGCGGACGGACCTTTCGCCGCGATTGCCACCAAGCTGGAGACTGCGCTGAAGACGTACGGACTGGTCCGCATCGATGAGACCGGCGTGGAGTTCGACCCCACGATCCATGAGGCCCTCATCCAGCAGCCCGGCACGGATATCGACTTCGATACCGTCAGCCAGGTCCTGCGCTCGGGCTACAAGTCCGGCGACCGCGTCCTCCGCGCGGCACAGGTAATCGTGGCGGTTCCGGCGTAGGGTTGCGCCCACGCCTTCGCGGATGAGGGGGCCCCGCCCCTGCGCGTGGCGGCTAAGGTCCTGCGGACCATAGCAGCCACGCGCAGGCAGCGGATATTGGCCTTCCCAACACTCGCAAGCTCGTGTCGGGGCCCTCGGCCAGATCCTTAGATGCCACTCCCGGGCCCCCTCATCCGCTTCGGCGTTCAGCGGTAATCTCGCCTTAACGCTTTGTACTTTTGAAAGGAAACGCCATTGGCTAGCCAGGATTGGGTGGACAAGGACTTCTACAAGATCCTTGGTGTCGCCAAGGACGCTTCCGACGCCGATATCAAGAAGGCTTACCGGAAGCTTGCCCGGCAGCACCACCCGGATACCAACGCGGGCAATGCGGCGTCGGAGAAGAAGTTCAAGGACATCTCCGAGGCCTATTCCGTGTTGTCCGACGCCGATGAGCGCCAGCAGTATGACGCCATCCGGGCGATGGGCGGCGGCGCGCGCTTTGCCCCCGGCGGAGGCGGCGGGGCTGCCGGCGGCGCAGGCTTCGAAGACCTCTTCGGCGGACTCTTCACCGGCGGCGGGGGACGCCATTCCGGCAGCTACAGCACCGCCGGCGGCATTCCGCCCGAGTTTGCCGATCTCTTTGGCGGCGGTGGGTTCGGTGGCGGCGGCCAGTCGTTCCAGCGCGCTCCTCAGAAGGGCGCGGACCGCACCGCGTCCACTTCGATCTCATTTGCCGGGTCCATCCGCGGTACCACGATCGGCTTGCGTGAACCCGACGGCGAGGTCATCGACGTCCGCATTCCGGCCGGCATCAAGGACGGGCAGAAGGTCCGCGTTCGCGGCAAAGGCCAGCACGGTCCCGCCGGCTACGGCGACCTCATGGTCACCGTCTCCGTGAAGCCCCATGATTTCTACGTCCGCGATGGCGAAAACCTCCGCATCCACGTCCCCGTCTCCTTCCCGGAGGCGGCCCTGGGCGCCGATGTCGAGGTTCCGACGATCGACGGCGACAAGGTCAAAGTCAGGGTCCCCGCAGGGACGCCGTCCGGCCGCACGCTGCGCGTCAAGGGCCGCGGCGTCAAGCACGCCAGCGGCACCGGCGATCTGCTGGTGACAATCGACGTCGCTGTCCCGCGGCGGCTGAGCAAGGAAGCGGAGGAAGCCGTGAAGGCCTTCGCCGCGGCCACTGCCGACGAGGACGTCCGCGCGGGCCTGGCAGCCAAGGCCCGGCTCTAGGAACGGAGTCCAGCCATGGCCATCGACTTCGATCAGCCGATCTTCGTCATCTCCGTTGCCGCCGAGCTGGCGGACATGCACCCGCAGACGCTGCGCCAGTACGACCGGTTGGGGATCGTCTCGCCCAGCCGCGCCCCGGGCAAATCGAGGCGCTATTCGCAGCGCGATGTGAACATGCTCCGCGAGGTCCAGCGGCTTTCCCAGGAGGGCGTCTCGCTCGAAGGCATCAAACGGATCCTGCAGCTGGAGAACCAGGTGGCAGCCCTGCAACGGCGTATTGCCGAGCTGAGCGAAGAACTTGAACGCCGCCCCCGTGCCCTGGACTCCCGCATCTTCGCCGCGGGAGCCGCGGGCGACGTCGTCAGCCTGGCCCGCGGCAAGCGCCCCCAAGCGAGGTCGCAGGCGTTGGTGGTGTGGCGGCCGCGGGGGATCGAAGACTGAATCCTGGCTTAACGCAGGAGTGCCCGGGACCCTGAGGGTCCCGGGCACTCCTGCGATGTGTCAGAAGGACGAACTCGAGCCTGCCACCGGGGCGACGGCCAGGGCGTTGCCTGCTACGTCCCGCATGCCACTTGTGGGCGTGTACGTCGGCACAGCGGCCTTAACCGTTCCATTGTTCGCGCTTCCCGTGGCCAGGGCCCCCAGTGTGATGGTGAGCATCCGGGTGGCGGGGCTCCAGCTGACCGTCGAGGCGGACCCTCCGGCACCCTTGTAAGTGAGTGTTCCCGACGGGGAGTAGTTTCCAGCGAGGGCGACGCTGCCAATTCTCGACGTCGGGCAGGCCGAGCTGTCCACGCTGACGCTGAGGACGTTGCCCGCGCTGATGGTGACAGTGACCTGGTTGTCCCCGCTGAGGGTCCCTGCGGAACCAGGGGCCCAGCTGCTGCAGATTGTCGAGGAGTCCAGGGCTTCGAGGAAGGTGATGGTGGCCTTGTCGCCGGGTTCGATCTTGCCGCCCTTGCCGCCGCCGTCGGCCAGCACCACCCCGGACACCGTCGGGGCAGTGACATCCTTGACGGAGGTTACTGTGCCCGGCGGTGTGGGATTGCCCTGGTTGCCCGCGGTGTCGGTCGCGAAGGCGCTGTACGTGAGCGTCCCGTCAGCCAGAGACGAGAGGTTCACAGCGGTGTTCCAGGCTCCGGACGCGTCCGCGGTCACCGCAGCGGTGACGGTATGCACGGGGGTGCCGGCGTCCTTGACCGTCAGGGCAATGGATGCCCCGGGTTCGGTGGTGCCGCTGACGGGTACGGTGGCGACGGTGGCGGAGTTGACATAGGCCGGGGCCGAGACGGTAGGGGCGGCTGGCGGGGTGGTGTCAACGGCGGCGCCTGCGCTCCGGACGCTCTCGGGTCCTTGCCACTGCCCGAGTACCGGGGTGACCGTGTAGTACCAGGTGCCGGTCGGGACGCCTTGGTCAGTGCAGCCCAGCCCCGCGGTAACCGTGCCCGTGCAGGTTCCCGCCGCGGCGATTCTGGTGCCGCCGGATGCGGAAGCATAGCGGGCCAGCGTGTAGCCGCTGACAGGGCGGCCGGCAAGGGTGGCGGCGGCCTTCCATGCCAGCGTGACATTTCCAGCAGACACGCTGGCCGAAGGCGTGGCGCCGGCGGCCACGGCATCAGCAGCGGCCGCCGCGGACCCCCCGTTCGCGACCGACGCCCAGAAGGCGTTGGCCCCCGGGCCGGCCCACGAGAGCAGGGCAACGCCGGCAATGATGACGGCAACGCGGCTCCGGATGCTCGGGTGTGCCTGGCGGGTGTTGCGACGGCTCATCGTCGGGCCTCCACGGTGACGGGAATTTTGAAGGTCGCGCCCTGGCAGGCGGACTGTGACTGGGCGGACATGCCGGCCGCGCCCGGCAGGGTGACCAGCAGGGATGAGTTAGCCGGGATGGTCACGGCAGGTGCGAGCGGTGCGTCCGGGGCCGTGAAGGACACCCCGGTGGTGGTGCATCCGGAATGGGCGGCATCGGCCGTGATTGCCCCGCTGGAGGCCACCGAGTACAACTGAACCGCGAACGCGTTGGGGTTGCTGGTGCGGAGGATGACGTCAGCGCTGCCGCCCGGAACCAGGCTGGTCCGGTTCGAGTCGCCGGCAACAAACGCGTCGACGGTGACGGTCTGCATCGGGGCTGCGGCTGCGGCACCGGAACCCGTGCCGGTAGTGGCCCAGTAGGCGTAGGCGGTGCCGCCACCGGCCAGCAGACAGAGCGCGGCGGTAGCGGCGGAGGCAGTTCCGGCGACTCTGGTGCCGCGCAGCATGGATCGTGTGGATTGCATGTCAGTTTCCTTGCCCTGATCCCGAGTAGGCCAACTGGAGGACTGCGCCCTTGCAGCCGTCCTGGAGACGAGGAGTGTCGAGCATTGCGATCCGCGGCCATTGGGCGGATGAAACGCCAAGCTGTGAGAGCGAGCTGCTGCCGGACGGAACCGCCAGGGGATAGCGCCCGCTGAACTGCACCACGGCATAGTCCTGCGCCGTGCAGGGCAGGTTAGCCGCGATCGCCTTCGCCGTGCGGACTACACCCGCGATCGAGACCGTCAGGTTGCCGACGTCGATGCTCTTATCCGGGTTGTTGAATCCGAGGTCCAGTGGCCGGCTCGTGCCGGGGGCGAGCAGTCCGGCCACATTGCCGGAGAGCCCGAACACCCGAAGGGGCGCCTTGACCCGCAACTGGGTTTGCACGGCAGCCGACTGGATCGCGCCGCTCTGGCCCGTCAGGGCCAGATCGTAGTCCCCGGCGGCGGTAGAGGATGCCGTGGATACATTCATGCTGAGCTGGGCCGTACCCCCGGCCGTCAGCTTGACGGACGACGGCGAGAAGCTGGCCGCTGCCCCGGCCGGGATGCCGGCGACTGCCAGCGTTACGGTGCCGGTAAACCCGCCCGTAGAGCTGACGCTTGCGGAGTAGCTCGTCGCCTGTCCCTGGTCCACGTTCCTGGTGGACGGCGTGACCTGGACCAGGATTCCGGGCTTTGGCGGGGCGGACTGCTGCCCGGCCGCGTAGAGCGTTCCCGCCGGCAGGAAGATGGCCAGCAGGCCAATGATGAGGACGCGGCCGGCGAGGCCCGCGTGATCCCTGGCGAGCCGGAAGAACCGCAGTAGATGCTGCATTCCCTATCCTCCTTCGACCCGGCGGCATGGCGCGGATCGTGGGTGTCGGCGGTGGCTGATGCGTTAGTGTGCAATGGCCCGAAGGCCGCCCCGGCGGGCCGGATATCCGGCCCGCCGGGGACGCCAGCTATACGCTGCCGACTGTGACCGTGACGACGGCCGACTTGCAGGCATCCTGGTTGGCGGCGCTATTGAGGAACTCCAGTGTTCCGGTCCCCACCTGGGTGCCTGTGCTGTTCGCGGTGACCGGGGAGTTCGACGTATCGGCGCTGACCGTGAACCATGACGGCAGGCAGGCATCCACGCTCGTGGTCACCTTTGCGGTGAGGGCGCCGACGACAGTGCCGGTGTTGGTGCTGTTGTCGGCCGTGTATGTCACGGGCACCGAGTTGCCCGGTGCCAGGCCGGCCGCGAAGCTTGCATGCAGGGTCACGGTGCCGCCGCCGGTGGAGTTGGCAGCGGTGCCGGTGCCGGCGCCGGTGGTGGTCCAGTAGGCGTAGGCCGTGCCGCCGCCGACGGCCACGAGGGCGACTGAGGCTGCAACGGCGATGACCTTGCTCTTCTTGGTGAGCTTGCGCATTTGTGAGACTCCTTGTGTGGGTGGCACCCGGACAGGAGTCAACAGGCCTGAGCCGCATTCCCCCCCAATCCTGCGGTTGCCGCGCTGAATCGATGGCCCAATCGTTGCGGTGAAGAGCGGACGGGACAACGCGTAGTTGTACTCGTCTTTTCGCCCCGGGATTACCTACTCCCGAGTAAGGTACTCGCGTTTCGGCGCGGAGAGCTTCTGGTTTCCGCACGGAAACTACGTGCGCGGCGGGACGAAACGGTGCGACATTACGCGCGTGCGGACGGCCTCGAGCCGCCGTGTCCGGCCTGGATTAGTGGAGCAAGTAGTCTGCTTTTATCCGCAGCTCCGGGCGGATTCAGCAGACGCGGTGCCGGCATGCCGTGGCGCCCGGGCAAGTAGCCGCGGCAACGAACTGAGTACTGCGGAGCGGAAACGGGTACCGTCCCTTCCGATAGTCGGGTACCTGAAGCGCGTGACTTCAGGCTAGGGCCGCGCGTTGAATTGGGGTGTCAGAAAGTCTGGTGTGACACGCTCGCAGCTCCTTCGGGAAGCCCGGGCGGAGCCAGCACAGCAGCGTAGAGGCCGGGGGGCATCGCATGCATGAGTCAGCTGAGTTTGGACCGTCAACGTTCGCGGGCACGCGATGAGCCCGGGGCTCCAGGCGGCCGTCCTGTTTGCCGGCTCGCTGCCAGGGCACATCCTCATGTCCCTGGGGCAGGCGCTCGTGGTGGTATGCCTGTGCTTCGACTTCGTCCGCGCAGTCTCCGTCCCGCGGTCCCACCGCCGCTATGTGGCCAACACCGTCTTCCGCACCCTGGCCCTGCCGTCCATCCTTGTCATGGCGTTCAGCGTGCTCCTCGATGCCGCGTCCGGCTCCTGGACAAACGTCGCTGCAGGCGTCTTCATCCTGGTCGCCGTGATCTTCCGGTGGCACCACGACACCGACGAAGACAATTGGTGGAAGGGCAAAGGAAAGGCCCTTGGCCGCTGGCTCAAGGACCGGGCGGCCTCCGGATCCCTGGTTGCTCCGGCCGCGGCGTGAAAAAGCCCTTGCTGTCCGGGCGTCCCAGGGTGTCCAATCCTTAACGGAAGGCCCTGCGGGGCACGAGTGGACGCCACGCCAGGAGGATTTGATGCCATCGAAAGCCGCCAAGACTCCGTCGAGGGGTCCGGCCCGGGGCACGTCTGACCTCCGGCGGGCCGACGCCAACGGCTCCGCGCCGCCGGAGCAGCCGGACAAGATCCGCAATGTGGCACTTGTAGGCCATTCAGGTGCTGGAAAGACAATGCTCGCTGAAGCTCTGCTTGCCGCCACCGGGGCCATCACGCGCAAGGGCTCGATCGCCGACGGCACCACGGTGAGCGACTCGGATCCCGCCGCCATCGCCCAGCAACGCTCCGTGGCACTGGCCGTGGTGCCCGTGACGGTCGGCGACATCAAGGTGAACCTGCTGGACACTCCCGGTTATACGGATTTCATCGGAGAACTGCGCGCCGGGCTGAGGGCGGCGGACGCGGTGCTGTTTGTCGTATCCGCCACCGACGACGTCGACGCCGCGACCACCGCGCTCTGGAACGAGTGCCAACGGCTCGTAATGCCTCGGGCCGTGGTCATTAGCCGTCTGGACCATCCGCGCGCGGATTTCGACGCCGCCCTTGCCCGCTGCCGGCTGGCGTTTGGCGACTCCATCGTGCCGCTTTACTTACCGGTCAGCGCCGACGGTGCCGTCACCGGCCTGCTGGGGCTGCTGACCGGCACGGTTTCCCAGTACGGTTCCGACGAAGCGGCACCCGCAGCCCGCGCCGCGACCGACGTCGAGCTCGCCGGGTCGGAGCCCGCGCGGGGCGCGCTGATCGAAGGGATCATCGCCGAGAGCGAGGACGAGACGCTCATGGACCGGTACCTCGGGGGTGAAGAAATCGCTTCCGAAGCCCTGATCGCCGATCTGGAGACCGCCGTCGCCCGCGGGTCCTTTCACCCCTTGCTGCCGGTGTCCGCGGAATCAGGACTTGGCTTGGCGGAACTGCTGGACGTCCTGGTGCGCGCTTTTCCTACGCCGGCTGAGCGCGGGGTCCCGACAGCCACGGACCTCGACGGCGTGGCCGCCGGCCCGCTGGCCTGTGACCCCGAAGGGCCGCTGCTCGGCGAAGTGGTGCGCACGACGATCGACCCATTCCTCGGCCGGGTCTGCCTGGTACGCGTCTTCTCCGGCGTCGTGCGGGAGGACACCGCCATCCACGTGGGCGGCCGCGGCATGGCGGCCCGCGGCCACGAGGACCACGATAGCGACGAGCGCATCACGCACCTGTACTCGCCGCTCGGATCTGGTCTGCGGCCGGTAGCGTTCTGCGTGGCCGGGGATATCTGCGCGCTGACCAAACTGGGCACCGCGGAGACCGGCGACACGATTTCGGCCAAGGAGTCGCCTTTGCTTGTCGCCGCCTGGGACATGCCGGATCCGCTCATGCCGGTGGCCATCGAAGCGGCCACGCACGGCGATGAGGACGTCCTGGCCAGGAACCTGGGCAAGGTCATCGCCGGGGACCCTACGCTGCGGGTGGAACGCAACGCCGAAACCCACCAGCTGATCCTGTGGTGCATGGGCGAGGCCCATGCCGACGTCGTCCTGGGCAGGCTGCGGGACCAGGGAGTGAACCTGCAGACCGTCCCGGTGGTCACCCCGCTGCGCGAGACGTTCGCCGCGCCGGCGGCCGGCCACGGGCGGTATGTCAAACAATCCGGCGGCCACGGCCAGTACGCCGTGTGCGACATCGAGGTGGAGCCCCTCGAGCGCGGCGCCGGATTCGAATTTGTCGACAAGACGGTGGGCGGGGTGATTCCCGGGCCCTTCATCGCCTCGGTGGAAAAAGGCGTGCGGGCGCAGATGCAGAAAGGCGTCTCCGCCGGATTCCCCGTGGTGGATATCCGGGTGACGCTGGTTGGCGGCAAGACCCACAGCGTGGACTCCTCCGACGCGGCCTTCCAGGCGGCCGGTGCACTGGCCCTTCGCGAAGCCGCAGCGGCCACCCGGATTCAGTTCCTGGAACCGGTCTCGGCTGTGACCATCAGCGTTTCGGAGGACCACGTGGGCGCCGTGATGAGCGACTTGTCCTCCCGCCGGGCGCGGCTGACGGGAACAACGTCCGCCGCGGACGACAGCACCGAGATCAGCGCCGAGGTTCCGGACCAGGAGCTGCTGAAGTACGCGGTGGAGCTGCGGGCCTTGACCGCCGGCAGCGGCCGGTTCCGGCGCAGCTACCTGCGGCACGAACCCGTGCCGCAGGTAGCTGCGCCGGCCCCCAATAAGAGCGGTGTCAGCCGTTGATGACCTGGGGGACGCCGAGGGCTTTGAGTCCTTCGACGCCGAATTCGAGGCCGTAGCCGGATTGCTTGGCTCCGCCGAAGGGGATGCGGGGGTCCACGGCGCCGTGTTTGTTGATCCAGACGGTGCCCGCTTCGAGCCGGGCTGCGACGGTGCGGGCTGCGGCGGGGTCGGAGGACCAGACGGAGGCGCCGAGTCCGACGTCGAGGGCGTTGGCGTTGGCGACGGCTTCGTCGACGGTGCTGTAGCGGATGATCGGCAGGGCGGGCCCGAACTGCTCCTCGGCGACGAGCGGGTTGTCGTTGTCGATGTCCGCGATCAGGGTGGTGGGGTAGAAGTGGCCGGTCCGGTCCGGGTCGGGGTTGCCGCCGAGCAGGACCCGGGCACCGGAGGCCTTGGCGGCGTCCACGAGCCGGGCGACGATGTCGTATTGCTGGCGGTTCTGCAGCGGGCCGAGGACGTTGGCCTCGTCCAGGCCGATGCCCATGGGCATGGCTGCGGCGACGTTGGTGAGTTCCTCGCAGACGGCGTCGTAGATGTCGGTGTGGACGTAGAGGCGTTTGAGGGCCGCGCAGGTCTGGCCGGTGTTGATGAACGCGCCCCAGAACAGGCCTTCGGCGATGGCTGTGGGGTCCGCGTCGGGCAGCACGATGCCGGCGTCGTTGCCGCCGAGTTCCAGGGTGAGGCGTTTGACGGTGTCGGCGGAGGATTTGATGATGGCCTTGCCGGTGGCGGTGGAGCCGGTGAACATGATCTTGCCGATGCCGGGGTGCCCGGCCAGGGCCTCGCCGACCTCGCCGCCGCCGGAGACGGCCGTGAGGAGGCCCTCCGGGAGCTCCTGGTTCAGGACATGGACGAGGGCCAGGACGGAGAGCGGGGTGTATTCGGAGGGTTTGACCACGACGGCGTTGCCCATCCGCAGGGCGGGGGCGAGCTGCCAGACCGTGATCATCATGGGCCAGTTCCAGGGGCCGATCGCGCCGACGACGCCGATGGGCCGGTAGTGGAGTTCGGCGCGGGTTTCGCCGTCGTCCACCACGGTTTCCGGCTCCAAGGCTGTGGTGGCGGCGACGCGCAGCCAGGCGGCGCAGGCGCCGACTTCGAAGCGGGCGTTGGGGCCGTTGAGGGGCTTGCCCTGTTCACGGGAGAGCAGGCGGGCGAGTTCCTCGGCGGAGCGTTCGACGGCGTCGGCTGCCCTCAGCAGGGCCGCGGACCGGGCGTCGTGGCCGAGGGCGGCCCAGGCCGGCTGGGCGGCGGCCGCGGCATTGATGGCCTGCTCCAGGTCCTGGACGGTGTGGACCGGGGCCTGTCCGACCGCTTCGCCGGTGGCGGGGTCCAGGATGGTCCGGGTTTCCCCGGACGTCGGGGCGATCGAGGCGAGAAGGGCGTCGTAGGTTTCCATGGGTGTACTCCACATCGAGTAGTTGAGGCGCTGGTAGTTAAGGCAGAGGTAGTTGAGGGCTAGGGCATTGAAGCGCTGTGTTGTTGAGGCACTGCACGCGGCGCAAGATGGTTCCAGAGCGCCCGTACTGTCATGTCCGAGTTTCCTCCGGCGCCGGACCTGCAGTCTTGTCTTTGCGCGAACTGCAGTTGACCCGCTGCGAATGATCGCGAGGGCCCGGGATTCCATTGCGCTGGGGAACAACAACCGATCGCTGAGCGACAAGAGGGTGACGCGCGCCACCTGCCATGCTGGATTTCACGGTGCAACGCACCCCCCATATTCCCAGACCGAAATTTCCCAGACTCATGACCGATAAGAAGGATCCGATGAGTATTTCAAAATCCGAGTCCCCGACCGCAGAGGCCAGTCCTCGCACGGAGCACTCCACCGCGCTGCGCGCCGGAAGCGTCGGCGTCATGGGCATTCTCTTCTTTGTGTTGTCCGCCCAGGCGCCGTTGACCGGAATCGTCGGCGCATCACCGCTGGCCGCGGCCCTCGGCAACGGTCCCGGCGCGCCCGGCGCGTATCTGGTGGTGGGCATCGTGATCGTGATCTTCGCCGTCGGGTTCGTCGCGATGAGCCGCAAGATCCAGGCCAACGGCGCCTTCTACGCCTATGTCACCGCCGCCTTTGGGCGGAAGATCGGGGCCGGAGCGGCGTGGCTCGCGCTCCTCGCGTACAGCACGGTCCAGGCTGCGATGTACGGGCTGTACGGCGCCGCGTTCTCGGGCGTCCTCGGAACCGCCGGGATCGCGGTTCCCTGGTGGCTGCTGGCCATGATCACCATGGCGGGCGTGCAGGTGCTGGGATCCCTCAACATCGAACTCGGGGCCCGGGTCCTGGCGGTGCTCGTAGGCCTCGAGGTCGCGATCCTGCTCATGTTTGGCTTCACCGTGCTGCTGCGGGGCGGCGGACCGGAAGGGCTCAGCCTGGCTGCCTCCTTCTCTCCCGCGGCGATCGGCGCAGGCGCCCCGGGCGTAGCCATCATGTTCGCTGTCGCCT
Source organism: Arthrobacter sp. H-02-3 (assembly GCF_003097355.1). Classification (GTDB taxonomy): domain Bacteria; phylum Actinomycetota; class Actinomycetes; order Actinomycetales; family Micrococcaceae; genus Arthrobacter; species Arthrobacter humicola. Next base: position 108,079 of record NZ_PYUI01000012.1, on the reverse strand, counting down.
CGATGTTCGGCTTTGAATCCACGGCCATCTACTCGGCCGAGGCCAAGGACGCCCACCGCACGGTGGCCCGTGCCACCTATCTTTCGGTGGGGGTCATCGCGGTCTTCTTCTCCTTCATTTCGTGGATGCTGGTCAGCTACTACGGCCCCTCGCACGTCATCGACGCCGCGGGCGCGGCCCTGGAATCCGGCGACTCCACGTCCTTCGTGCTGACACCCATGGTGGAGCTGTTCGGGCCGTGGGCCGGAACCGTCACCGGCATGCTGCTCGTGACCTCCCTGCTGGCCGGCATCATCGCCTTCCACAACGGCATCAACCGCTACCTCCATTCGCTGGCCCTGCGCGGGTCGATGCCCCGCGGAGTGGCCCGGACCAACCGGCACAAGGCCCCCGCCGTCGCCGCCCGGATCCAGACCGTGGTCGCTTTCCTGCTCGTGGCGCCGTTCGCCGTGCTGTCCCTGGACCCTGTCCTGACCCTCTTCTCCTGGTTCAGCGGGTTGGCCGTGGCGGCGCTCCTGGTCCTCTACATGCTCTGCTCCCTGGCCGTCGTCGCGTACTTCCGGCGCGAAAGGGTGCCCGGCCAGCTCTGGCAGACCGTGGTGGCACCGGTGCTCGCCACCGTGCTGCTTGGCTGGGTCCTGTCCCTCGTGATCAGCAACTTCACCGCACTGATCGGCGGCAGTGCCGAAACGGCCGTGGGCCTGCTGCTGACTGTGCCCATTGTGTTTGCCGCCGGCGTGCTGGTGGAAGTTGCCGTGGAACGCAGGGCCGCGCGAGCCGAGGTCTCCGCCTAGCTGTCGGCGCTGGACACCAGCCTTGGACACAGAAGGGGCGGTGCCGGACACATCCGGCACCGCCCCTTCCGCGTCCGAATCCGGGTGGAAGGCCAGGCTCAGGCGCCGCGCCGCCAGTCGCTGGGGGATTCGCCGAAGGCATCACGGAAGGTACGGCTGAAGTGGGCGGCATCCAGGAAGCCCCAGCGCGCGGCCACGGCCCCTACCGGCATGCCGGCCAGGAGCGGATCCCGCAGTTCGCGGCGCGTCCCTTCCAGCCGCTGGGTCCGGATCCAGCTCGCCACGGTGGTCCCGGATTCATGGAAGACGTTATGCAGATGCCGGGTGGAGATGAAGTGGGCCGCCGCGATGGACGCCGGCGAGAGCATGGGATCGGCCAGGTTGGCGTCGATGTACTCGCGGACGGAGGCCGCGAGTAGGGCCTGCGGCCGCATCCGGTCCGGGGACATGTCCAGTTCCGAGTGCAGCATCGTGGAGACGAGATCGAGGGCGTTCGTCGCAAGGCGCGAGCCGCTCGGGCCGCTCAGCGCATCCAGGTTCTCCGCGAGGTGGGAGATGAACGGCCCGACGATCCCGGCGAGGCCGCTGTCCGCCGCCATCCGCACGGCCGAAAGCTGCGCGATGCAGTCCGGCGGCAGGGACAGCGCATCCCAGGGGAACATCACCACCATGAGCCGGGCGTCCCCCTCGAAGGCAAGCGTGTACGGGCGGCTGGTGTCGTAGATGGAGAGGTCGCCAGGGCACAGGAGGGCCTCGCGGTTGTCCTGGATGAGGAGTCCGGTGCCCTGCAGTTGGAGATTGAGCTTGAAGTAGCGCTGGTTGGACTGGGCAATCAGCGCCGGCGTGCGGTGGACCTCATGGCTCGTGGAGGAGACTTCGACGATCGCCACGCGGTCCAGCCTGCGGGACCGCATGCGGCCGCGGAAGTTGTCCGCATCGCGGCTCGAGGCGCCCAGGGGAACGAAGGACTCCGCGATGAGGTGCCGCCAGTGCTCGAAGGAGGCTGCCGTGCTGATCTGGACGTCCTGCCCGGCGGGACTGGACGATGGTCGGGCTGCAACTGCGGTCATCGAAGATCCTGACGCCGTCGTATTCTGGGGACTGTGTCATGGGACACACTCCTTTTAGGGTAGCCCCGCAGCCCGCCGATGTCATTTTTTTCGACAGCTGGCGAAAAAAGACTGTTGCAGGCGCCTAGCAGCCGAGCAGGGTCAGGAATCCCTCCAGCTGCTCGTTCAGCCCGAGTTCCACCTGGCCTTCCGGGGCGAGTGCCGCCGCGATCTGCGCGCCGAGGAGGAGGTTGAGCAGCTGGCCGGCCAGGGCGGCGTCGTTGACGGCGGTGGTGACGGCCCCGGCGTGCCGGGCCTCGGCCAGGTACCGCCGCATGGCCGCAAGCCACTGCTCCATCGAATCCCGGTGGATCCGGGCCTTGTCGGGGTCGTTGATGGCCTTCTGCCAGAACGGGATGACAATCCGGGCCTCATTGATCCGCTCCTCATCAAGCGGCAGCACCTCGACGCAAAATGCCCGCAGGGCCGCGAGCCCGACCTGCCCGGCGGTGACTTCCGCAATGCGCTCGTTGGTGCGGTTGAAGACGTGCCCGAACGCGAAGGTCAGCAGGTCATCCTTGGTGGGAAAGTACGGCTTGAGGGCGCCGTTCGCAAAGCCGGCCTCGAGGGCAATTTCCCGCATGGTGGCACTTTCGATCCCGAGCCGGGCGATAATCCGCCATGTGGCGTCGACGAGTTCGAGCCGCCGCTGGTCGTGGTCGACAATCTTTGGCACCGGACAGCTCCCCAATTATTTTGCGTCGGACTCTTGTGGCACAGCTTACATTTCCGTATTCTCTACAAGTATAGAAAATAAAGTTCTGACCCGCCAGGGTCCCCGATCGAAGGCCGTCATGATGACCGCACAAACTGACACCCGCACTCCGTATGGCCCGTACAGTCTGGCCGCGGACGTCGAAATCACCGCAGTCCAAGGCATCCTGCGAGCGGCGGGCCTGCTGGGCGAGACCAAGCGCATCGCGTACCTGGGCCTGGTGGACCCCGCCAGGAACGCGCCGGAGGCAAGCGAGGACCGCCGGTTCCGGGCCTTCGTCCACGACGTCTCGGGAGGGCGCCCGGCCGACGTGACCGTCTCGGTGTCCAGCGGTGCGGTGGTCTCCGTCGTCGAGCTGGACACAGCGGTGACCGGCGAGCTTCCTGTCCTGGAAGAGGAGTTCGAGGTCGTCGAGCAGCTCCTGGCCGCGGACGAGCGGTGGCTCAAGGCGCTGGCCAGCCGCGGCCTGGACGTCAGCAAGGTCCGCGTCGCCCCGCTGTCTGCCGGTGTGTTCGAATACCCGGAGGAAAAAGGACGCCGAATCCTGCGTGGCCTGGCCTTCGTTCAGGATTTCCCGGAAGACAGCGCTTGGGCGCACCCCGTGGACGGTCTCGTGGCGTACGTCGACGTCGTCAGCAAGGAAGTCACACAGGTGCTGGACACCGGCGTCGTCCCGATTCCCGCCGAACACGGCAACTACACGGATCCTGAGCTGACCGGGCCACTGCGGACCACGCAGAAGCCCATCAACATCACCCAGCCAGAGGGGCCCAGCTTCACCGTCACCGGCGGGAATCACATCGAGTGGGAAAAGTGGAGCGTCGACGTCGGCTTCGATGTCCGCGAAGGCGTGGTGCTCCACAACCTTGCGTTCCGGGACGGCGACCGGCTGCGTCCCGTCATCAACCGGGCGTCGATCGCCGAAATGGTGGTCCCGTACGGGGACCCGTCGCCGATCCGGTCCTGGCAGAACTACTTCGATACCGGCGAATACCTCGTGGGCCAGTACGCGAACTCCCTGGAGCTTGGCTGCGACTGCCTCGGCGAGATCACGTACCTCAGCCCCGTCATCAGTGACGCCTTCGGCAACCCCCGCGAGATCCGCAACGGCATCTGCATGCACGAGGAAGACTGGGGGATCCTGGCCAAGCACAGTGACCTCTGGACGGGCATCAACTACACCCGCCGCAACCGCCGCTTGGTGATCTCCTTCTTCACCACCATCGGCAACTACGACTACGGCTTCTACTGGTACCTCTACCTCGACGGCACCATTGAGTTCGAGGCCAAGGCCACCGGCGTCGTCTTCACCTCCGCCTACCCGGAGGGCGGATCGGCCAACATCTCCCAGCTCGCCCCGGGCCTGGGCGCCCCGTACCACCAGCACCTGTTCAGCGCCCGCCTGGATATGGCGATCGACGGCCTCACCAACCGGGTTGAGGAAGAAGACGTGGTCCGGCAGGCGATGGGCGAAGGCAACGAACGCGGCAACGCCTTCTCCCGGAAGCGCACCGTGATCGCCCGTGAATCCGATGGCGCCCGCGAGGCCGACGCCCGCAGCGGCCGGACCTGGGTCATCTCCAACCCGGAATCACGCAACTGCCTCGGCGAGCCCGTGGCCTACAAGCTCCATGCCGAAGGGCAGCCCACCCTGCTGGCGGACCCGGAGTCTTCCATCGCCCGGCGTGCCGCCTTTGCCACGAAAGACCTCTGGGTGACCCGGTTCGCCGAAGACGAGATGTACCCCACGGGCGACTTCGTGAACCAGCACGCCGGCGGAGCCGGTCTGCCGGCCTACATCGCCCAGGACCGGGACCTGGACGGCCAGGACATCGTTCTCTGGCACACCTTCGGCCTGACCCACTTCCCGCGGCCCGAGGACTGGCCGATCATGCCCGTGGACACGGCCGGCTTCAAGCTGCGCCCCGAGGGCTTCTTTGACCGCAGCCCCGTCCTGGATGTGCCCGCCAACGCCCAGCAGTCCTCCGGTTGCCATGGCGACGCCGGCGGCCACTGCCACAGCTAGTCCGACGCCGTGAGTGTCGCCCTCAGATGGGGCCGCCGGTCCGGCATCGTGCTCCATCCCCGGATCTGCGCCGCCGTGACGGCGGGGTCGTGCCTCGCGCACCTGTGGCTTGTCGCCGGGAACCAGCACGGGACCTGGCTAAACGTGCTCATGCTCGCCATGGTGGCGGTGTGCCTGCCGTGCGCCGTGCACATCTGGCGCCACGGACGGGTCAGCTCCCTGCGCCAGGTCATGGCCTCGGCACTGGTGATGACCGGGGTCCACGCGGTTCTGCTCCTCGGCGTCGGGTCCGGCGCCGAGGGCCACAGCCATCATGGTGCCGCGGCCGCTGCCTCCGGTGCGGCGCCGTCCGGTGCCGGTGCGCTGCTGGCGGTCATCGTGCTGGAAATGACGACGGCGCTGCTCGCCGCGACGCTCCTGGCCCGGCTCCGGACCCGGCCCCGCGGCTGAAGTTCGGGCCGGGGACCCGGCCGCGTTGCGGGCCAACCGTGTCAGTCGTTGAAGAGCCCCGCCAGGTCCTCGGCGGTCAGGGCGCCGCCGCTGAGCGCGTCGCCTTCCATGACGTCGGCGAAGAGCTGGGATTTCTTCGCCTTGAGGGCCATGACCTTCTCCTCGATGGTGTCCTTGGCGACCAGCCGGTAGACCATGACGTTCCGCGCCTGGCCGATCCGGTGGGTCCGGTCCACGGCCTGGGCCTCCGACGCCGGGTTCCACCACGGGTCCAGCAGGAACACGTAGTCGGCCTCGGTCAGGTTCAGGCCGAAGCCGCCGGCCTTGAGGCTGATGAGAAACACCGGTGCGGCGCCGTTCTTGAACTCGTTCACGACGTCGGAGCGGTTGCGCGTGCTGCCGTCGAGGTAGCAGAACTCGATGTTCTCCTCGACCAGGCGCTCCCGGACCTTGCCCAGGAAGCCGGTGAACTGGCTGAAGATCAGGGCCCGGTGGCCCTCGGCCACGAGGTCCGCGAGCTGCTCGAACAGGACATCAAGCTTGCTGGCCCGTACCCCGGAGAGCGAGGGGTCGATCAGCGACGGGTCCAGGCTGAGCTGCCGGAGCAGGGTCAGCGACTGGAAGATGGTGAAGCGGTTCTTGTTGACGTCGTCAATCAGGCCCAGGATCTTTTGGCGTTCCCGCTGTAGGTGCGTCTGGTAGACCTTCTGGTGCCGCGGATTCAGCACGACTTCCAGGATCTGCTCCTGCTTGGGCGGCAGGTCCCGGATGACCTGTTCCTTGGTCCGCCGCATCATGAGCGGCCGGACCCTGCGCCGGAGCTTGTCCAGCTGTGCCTTATCGCCGTTCTTTTCCACCGGTTTCTGGTAATACTCGGCGAACCGTTTGGGGCTGGAAAAGAGCCCGGGCGCCACGATCGAGGTCAGCGCCCAGAACTCCATCAGGTTGTTCTCCAGCGGGGTGCCGGTGATGGCGAGTTTGAAGGCGGCCGGCAACTTGCGGGCGCACTGGTAGGCCTTGGACTGGTGGTTCTTGACGAACTGGGCCTCATCCAGGACCAGGCCCGCCCAGGTCCGGGACGCATAGGCCTCGTAGTCGATCCTGAATAGGGCATACGAGGTGATGATGATGTCTGCGCCGGCCATCGCCTCGGCCGGGTCCGCACCGTTCTTGGCGAAAGTTTCGCCAATGGCACGCACCGTCAGTCCCGGCGCGAACCGCGCCGTCTCAGCCTCCCAGTTGCCCACCACGCTGGTGGGGGCGACGACGAGGAAGGGTGCGGTCCCGGCGTCGGACTGGGCTTCATCTCCTGTGGCCGCATCCTTCGCGGCGCAGATCAATGCCAGGGCCTGGACGGTCTTGCCCAGGCCCATGTCGTCAGCCAGCACGCCGCCCAGCCCGTGGCGGTACAGGAAGCTCAGCCAGTTGAAGCCTTCCAGCTGATACGGGCGGAGCTCGGCGTTCAGCGTCGCGGGTAGCGGCAGCCCCTTGATGTCGCCTTCCAGCAGGCCGCCAACGGATTCGCGCCAGGCAGCCGCCTGTTCGTCGACGATGCCGAGGTGCGCGAGCTCGTCCCACAGTCCGGCCTGGAAGCGGCTGATCTGCAGGGGCGCGTCTTTGTCGCCCGGGTTGTCCTGCAGCGAGCGGGCCTCATCGATCAATGCCCGCAGCTGGTGCAGCTCCGGCAGGTCCAGGGAGAAGTACGCCCCGCTGGGCAGCAGCATGCGGGTCTGCCCGGCCGCGAGGGCGGAAAACAGCGCCGCGAAGGACACCGGCTGGCCTTCCAGGGTGATGACAATGCCCAGATCGAACCAGTCGCGGCTGTCCGTAGCCTTCGTGGAGATCGCGACCACGGGCGCTTCCTCGGCTTCGCGGTAGTCCGCGATTTCGCCGGAGGTGTCCACCGCGACGCCGGGGAGGTCGCGGAGCCGGGGGAGCACGTCCTCGGTGAAGGCGAGCGTGTCCAGCCCGGACAGTTCCGCCGTGGCCGCCAGGCGCGGCGTGCCCCAGCCTCCGGTCGCGGATTCGCCCAGGGCCGGGACCACGTCCCAGGGTTGCCCGACGGCTTCCAGGATGCGGGCCTCGGCGGGGTCGTCCCGGTAGCCGTGGTCGCCCGGATGCCGCCACAACGGCTGCGCCGTGACGAGGTTCCCGGACTTGTAATGCCATTCCCAGTGCAGCCGGACCCGGTGGTCGGCACCGTAGTTGGCCAGCAGGGACAGGGTGGGGACGGCAAGCGCGGGCAGTTCCACGGACTCGTCCGAGGCCGTTACCCGGGCGGTCTGCTTGAGTTTGGGATAGAAACCGGTCAGGAAGCGGCTTTCGTCCCGGGCAGGGATGTGCAGGGTGGTCCCGCCCGTGACGAAGGTCAGCAGTTCTTCGCTGAGCCCGCTTTCCAGCGGGGCGAGCGTGATGATGGGGTCGGTCGGGGCGACGCCGGGCAGGGCGCCGCCGTCGGACGTCAGGAAGATTCCATGCGCCGGGCGGCCGATGGTCCCCACCGACGCCGGATCCACCACTTCGCCTTCCACCGTGATGGTCGGCGCGAGTTCCAGCCCGCCGTCGTCCCCGCCAGTGCCGAACCGCGCCAGGTTGAGCCCGACGGCGGCCGGCTCCTGAACGAACCGTACCGGCTCCGTCCCGCGGCTGTGCACCAGGGCGAGGCCGATCTTCTGGGCCTGGGACAGCAGGCTCCACAGGTTCTTGCCGGCGTAGGTGTTGAGCCCCAGCCACAGCCCGGTGCCGGCATGCTGGCGGTTCGCCACGGCGGTGTGCGAGGCGAGGAACTCCTGCATCCACTCCACATGCGCCTCGTTGCATTCACGCCGGTAGTTCAGGTAGCTCAGCGTGCTCCAGGAGACGTCGCCGCGGATCCACTTGCCCTTGGCCCCCATGATCACGGGCCGTGCCTTGAGCTGGCGGACGCTGCGGAGCGGATCGCGGCGGCCGGTGTAGGAAAAATGCGGGGCGGGTTCCTCGACGTCGAACTGGAGTGCCAGGGGCGTGCCGTTGGCGGACGGGGTGATGCCCGGGCTGGCGATCAGCGGACTGAGCGCCTGCTCCCAGTCGGCCAGCTCCGGCGGCGCGCTCTGGCGGGACAGCCTCGTGGACTCCGCCGGGGCCAGCAGCTGGATCCGGATGGCCGGGTTGTCTTCGGCCGAGAACAGCAGGGCCGCCACGTGCTTGCAATCCTTGCGTACCGGGCAGCTGCAGACGCCCACCGTGCAGCTCCAGCCGCCGGTCTTCCGCACGAGCTTGGCCGTCGTGGAGTAGGGAACGTCGGCGCCGCCCCGCACCTTGCCCAGGAGCAGCCCGGTGGCGGCATCGAAGGACATTCCGGAAACGCGGCTCCCCATGGCGTAAGCAAGTCCGGCCGCAAGGGAGCGGTCGTTGATCGCGGGAGTCTGAATTGCCAGTGCCGCACTCTCGTCCGGATGGGATGGCATGTGCGCGCTACTTTCGGCAGGAGGTCATCTGATCCATCTTAGCGAGCCTTTAAGGTCCCCGGAACTTCGCCGGCCGCCGGGGAACATCCCCCAAACTTCGCCTGACGTTCAACTGGGGCACGGCTCCCGGCAGGGACGACGGACCTACCGTGGAGGGGTCCGGAGTATCAGCAGTTCCAGCAGTAAGGATTTCGCATGACCAACGGTGAGCCCACCAGCCAGTCCGCCCACAGCTACCCGACCGTGCTGACAACGGAAAGCCTCAGAGGTGGCAACGAGGACGTCGTCGACGCAAACGTCAACGTGGTCAACGCCATGTTCGAGGAGTTGCTGGATGCGGACGAGATCTCCCCGACCGCGCTGCGCAGCTACTACGTGGACTTCTACCTGACGCAGGCGCAGGCTGGCGGCTTCGCGCAGTACGTGTTCACCGTGCCGGAACGCGAGGAAATCGATCCCTATGTCCGGGAAGGGCTGGCGGGCATGGGCGCAGCCGCGCATCTGGACCTCTTCAACCGAACGGTGGCGGCTTTCGGTGCCCTGACCGACACCGACGTCGACACCTACCTCGACGGCGGCAGCAGCTGGGTCGCCGGAGGCGACGCGGAGGCCGACGACCCGGAGGGTGACGTCTCCGACGCCGTGCGGCGCATCGAAGAACTGGACGGGGAATTCGAAACGGTCCTCGAAGCGGAGGACATCGTGGCACTGAACGCCGCGTGGCTGCGCGGCCAGCCGGACCTGCTGGTCCTTGACGACGATGACCTCGATGCCCACATCGCCGGCAGGGTGGCCCGCATCCCCGACCTCGCAGAGCGCCAGGCCGCCGCAGCGGCCGAAGCCCTCCTGGACGCGCCCGAGTTCGAACAGATTATCCGGGAGCTGTGCGACATCGCCGGGCACAGCCTGGAACGGATCACCATGGGCGATCCCAACTACGAGCACAACGGGGAGACCACCCTGGCCTGGCACTTCACCACCGAACAGGGCGAATTCCTCATGCTCGAAGACGACGACGAGGCCTTCATGCTGAACCCGCGGACCAACGAGATCCTCGCGGCCGTGGAGTTCGAAGAAACCGTGGAGTTCGACGAGGCCGACGCCTAATCGGCTTTCCCTACGGTCTCGGCGGCGGCACCGCTGAGCGCTGCCGCCGAGACCGCCGCTGCCGCTCGGCGCATTGCCCGGGTGCCTCTTAGTAGCCGCCCGCCGCGCTCTTGATCATCTCCCCGGACGGTGCCACGAGGTACCAGGCCCCGCCGACGCCCTGGCCCGTGATGTCTCCCGCGGCCTGGTCCTTGGAGTAGTAGTAGATCGGCATCCCGTTGATGGTCACCTGCAGCTTTCCGTCAGCCGTGGGAATGGTTCCGACCTTGCCGGTCACGCCGTCAACGGTGGGGGTCGCCGACGTCGATGTGACCGGGGGCCACGTCGTCGCGCACCCGGCGGTGCAGGTGCTGGTTCCGGAGTCCTTCGTGTCCTTAGTGAAGGAGTAGACGCTCAGTCCCTTGCTGCCCACCACGATCGCACCGGCCGTGGACTGGGCCACCGTGAGGTCCGCAGCGGACGTGGACGCCGGCGCCGAACTGGCCGCAGCGCTGCTGGAGGAGGGAGCCGGCGCTGCCGACGTTGACGTCGTTGTGCTCGCGCCGCCACATCCGGACAATAGCGCGGCAAGGGCGAACGCGGACAAGCCTAGGCTGAGGTGCTTCTTCATTGCTGCTCCTTGACTCGAGCCAGCCCGACTCGCCAGGCCGGCGCTACCCCCTAAGACGTATGTGGGGCGCCAAATGGTTCACGTAGGGGCAGCCCTGTTCACGCCGGTGCAGTCCTGGGGCACACTGAACTATCGGGAGCGCCCGTACGTCTTACAGGGGGCAGAGCACAACTCCCGGGAGGTGGGATATGCCGCTGGACGAGGACGTCGTGGCCGCCATCTACCGCGACCACGGTGCTGCCTTGAAGAGGTTCGTCCTTAGCGCTTCCCGGGATCCGCAGCTCGCCGACGACGTCGTCCAGGAGACAGTGCTGCGGGTCTGGCAGCAGGCGCCGCAGATCACAGGCAGCCTGCGCAGCTACCTGTTCCGGACGGCCCGGAACATCATGATCGACAACTACCGCAGGGCCCAGCGGCGCCCGCAGGAAACCGGCGAACGTGATGTCCCGGCCACCACCGACGGCACAGGCGCCGCCGGACGCATCGACGATCTACTCAACAAGGTCCTGATGGAGGAGGCGCTCCTGCGGCTCAGCGCGGAGCACCGCGACGTCCTGGTGGCGCTTCATTACCGCCGCTGCACGGTCCAGGAGGCAGCCGCCCAATTGAAGATCCCCAGCGGCACGGTGAAGTCCCGGGCGTTCTACGCCGTGCGGGCCCTGCGGACAATTCTCGACGAAATGGGGGTGCAGCGGTGAACGGCGGCGGACTGCACGAGCTCCTCGGCGCGTATCTGCTCGGCGGGCTGGAACCGGCCGAGGCCGCCGACTTCGAACAGCACCTGGCCGTCTGTGCGGACTGCCGGCAGGAACTGGACGAACTCGCCAGTCTCCCCGCGCTGCTCGACGCGGTCCCGGAGCCCGACGCCGTCAGACTCACCGCGGCGGCTACGGCCGCCCGGGACCGGGCTCTTGTTCGGCCGGAACCCATGCCGGTCCCGCGCAGGCTGCTCGACGAGCTCGCCCGCCGGCGCCGGACTGTGCGGCGCCGGTGGGTGGCGGCCGTGGGCGGCGCCGCCGCCGCATGCCTGGCGCTGGGGATCCTGGCCGGTCCGCTGCTGAACCAGCCGGCCAAACCTGACGCGAGCTACTCTGTGACGGCAAGCAGCGGGCTGGAGGTCACGGTGGGACTCGTCAAGAAAACCTGGGGCACCGAACTGGCGGTGGACGCCCGCAGCCTGCCCGTCGACGGGACCCTCTCGCTGTGGGTGAAGGACCGCGACGGCGGCGAAGACCGCGCCTGCGCATGGACGGCCACGCCCACCGGAAAGGTCCGGATCACCGGGGCGACGCCGGTGCAATTGGCCAAGATCACCAGCGTCGAGATGCGCAATGAGCAGCAGCAGACCGTGGCCGTCATCGCCGTGCCGCAGGACTAGCGGACACCGTTCCGGCATGAGCCCCGGCAGGTCACGCCCGGGCCACTTAAGTTCGCGGACCTACATCTTCGCGAGCTTGGCGCGCAGCGCCATGAAGATGCCGTAGCAGATCAGGCCGACCCCGACGGCGGCCAGCAGATACACACCGAACGGCTGTTCGCGCAGGGCCTTGAGGCTGCCGTCGAGCCCGGTTGACTCTTCCGGGTGGGCCTTCACGGTGGCGATGATGATGAGCAGGCCCACGAGCAGCAGAGCGAAGCCCTTGGCGGCGTAGCCCACGACGCCGACCACCGTCACCGCGGTGCGTGCCTGCTTCTGGGACGGCATGCGCAGGTACTTGATGAAGGACTTCCGAAAGCCGCGGATCGCGTAGACGATCCCCGTGACGGCCACCGCGGCGCCGATGACAATCAGGAGCGCGACGCCACCGGGAGCCTTCATCAGGTTGATGGTCAGATCGCTGGTTGACTGGCGGTGGTCGGCGTGTGCGCCGGTGGCGACCGAGGCCAGGGTGAGGGCAAACCCGGTGTACACCACGGCCTGCAGGCCGGCTTTGAGCTTCTTGCCGACCTTCTTCTTGGTGGGCAGGTGCTCGAAGTCGAAGATGGCGTCGCTGGCCTGCCAGATGGCCAGCGCCACGCAGGCGGCAAACGAGGTCCAGAGCAACAACGGCCCGGCCGGCTGCCCGGCGAGTTCTTCCACAGCGCCGCTCACGTCGGCCTGGCCCTGGCCGCCCATGGCGAGCCGGATTGCGACCAGCCCGATGAGGAAGTGCAGCAGTCCCGACACGGCGAACCCCGCCCGAGCCACTACTTCAAGCGGCTTGGAATTGGTGACTTCCTCGGCGACGTCCGCGGCGTCCTTCATTTCTTCTTTGATGATGGTTCCTTAGTACTAACTGGCAAGCCCCGTCCGGAGCCCCGGCAGCCCCGATAACCGAACTTCTCCCGTAATCGTGCCACGCGCAGGCGTTCAGCAACAGATTCCCGCGGGCCGGTCTTTGCTAACGGCGGCGGTAGCTGAGATCGAAGATCAGGCGCCCGGCTTCGTGGGCCTTGTTCTCGAAGCTGGTGAGGATCCGGCCCTCAAACCGAGGCGCCCAGCCGCCGGTCCCGTCGACGCCTTCGTTGGGCCCGGTGTGTTCGGTGCTGACCGGCGCCCGGCCCTCCTTGACGGGCGCTCCGCCCACCCGGGATTCGACGCCGGATTCCCATACCTGGGTCAGGGGGCTGTCCGCGCCGGCGCGCTCACCCTCGTGCAGGTTCTCGAACTCTGCGGAGCCCGCCATGACTTCGCGGACGTGGACGGCGTAGTTGGACCAGTCGGTCGCGATCCGGAAGATGCCGCCGGGCCTGATGGCGCGGGCCGCGAGGTCGGCGAAGGCCGGCTGGATGAGGCGCCGCTTGTGGTGCCGGGACTTGTGCCACGGGTCAGGGAAGAACACCCACAGTTCCGTGACCGAGCCGGCCGGCAGCATGGTGGCGAGCACCTCGGGGGCGTTCGCTTCCACCACCCGGACGTTGCTCAGCTTGCGGCTGTTGATTTTGATCAGGGTGTTGGCCAGGCCGGGGGTGTAGACCTCCACGGCCAGGAAGTCCTTGTCCGGGTTTTCCTCGGCGGCGTGGCAGACGGCGTCGCCCAGCCCGGAACCGATCTCCACAATCAGCGGAGCCTTGCGGCCGAATTCGGCTTCGGCGTCGAAGACGTAGTCCGGGTGCACGGAGGTGTTGGCGACGTGGCGCGGGACCTCCACCGCCCAGCGGTCCGCGTGTTCCTCCCAGGCGGCCTGGCGGCGTCCCTGCAGGCGTGTGCCGCGGCGGACGAAGCTGACCGGACGGCCCCCGTATCTGCCGAACGAGGCCTGGCTGCCCGGGGTCACGGGGCGGGGCAACTGTGTCTCGTCCGGGGCGCCGGGCCGCGAGGATTCCGGCGTGCCGGGGGATTCTGGGGATTCGCTCATCCTTTCCAGAATAGTTGAGTTTGCGGGCCGGACCGCCCGGCGAATCCGGCGGCCCCGCCAAAGAGGCTACGGGGCCGGGGGAACTGCAAGAATGGGTCGGGTGACCTCAGCTGGGAAAACTGACGAGCAGGATCTTTCGGAAAGCTTGGTTGTCCGGGACGATTCGGCCGGGCCGCCGCACGCGGCCAGCCGCCGCATGCTCGCGTACTTAGGCGTCTGCCTGGTCCTGATCGGGCTTAACCTCCGCACGGTGTTCTCGAGCTTCGCCGCGGTCCTGCCCGAGGTGACGGCCGACGCCGGGCTTCCGGCCTGGGCGGTTATGGTGCTCACCACCGTGCCGGTGACGCTGCTCGGCGTGTTCGCCCCGCTCGCCCCCGGACTGGCACGCCGGTTCGGTGCCGAGCGTGTGCTGCTCGGTGCCATGGCCGTGCTCACGGCAGGGCTGCTGCTGCGGCCCGTGGAGCTGCCCGGAGTGGGGCACCTGCCGGCCCTGCTGGCCGGAACCGCCGCGTGCGGTGCCGCGATTTCACTCTGCAACGTGCTGCTGCCCGGCGTCGTCAAACGTGACTTCCCGCACCGTCTGGGCCTCATGGGCGGGCTCTACACCACGGCGATCTGTGCCTCGGCCGCCCTCGGTGCAGGCTTCACGTTCCCGGTCTTCCGGGCGACCGGGCAGTGGACAGCGGCGCTCTGGTTCTGGGCGGTGCCGGCCGGCGTCGTGCTTCTCTTGTTCCTTCGCCCGGCGCTCCGGGCCCGTCCGGGCGGGCAGCCCCGCACGGGCGCCGGGGTCAACGTGTGGCGCTCCGCCGTGGCCTGGCAGGTGACGTTGTTCATGGTCCTGCAGGCCATGATGTCCTTCAGCGTCTTTGCCTGGCTGGCCCCGATCCTGCGCGAACGCGGCGTGGACGGCGGCACGGCCGGACTGATCGTCTCGGCCTCGATTGTGCTGCAGATGCTGGGCTCGCTGTTCGCGCCGGCGCTGGCCACCCGGTTCCGGGACCAGCGCGCCATCAACACGGTGGTGGCCCTCATGACCGGGGGAGGGTTCGCGCTGAGCATCTTCGGTCCCACCGAATTCCTCTGGCTGTGGACCGGCCTGCTCGGCCTGGGCCAGGGCAGCCTGACCGCCGCCGCACTGACCCTGATCATGGTCCGCACCCGCGACGGGCACACGGCCTCCCACCTCTCCGGCATGATGCAGGGCGTCGGCTACGGGCTTGGCTCCAGCGGCACCCTCATGGTCGGCCAGCTCCACCAGGCCACCGGATCCTTTGCCGCGGCGGGCGTGCTGTTCCTGCTGGTGGGCTCGCTGGCCGCCGTGTTCGGGTACCGGGCCGGGCGGCCCCGCTTCGTCGGCGGCTGACCCCCTCAACACGATGCGCTGGCAGTTATGGCTGTTCTGGGCCCGCCAGAAGAGCCATAACTGCCAGCGCATCGGGAGCCGACCCTGCTACGGAGGGTCAACCCTGTTTCAGAGGGTGAGGTCCTTGCCCTTCGTTTCCGGGATGGTGAAGACGAACACCGCGGAGATGGCGAGCAGAAGCACGGCGTACACGTTGAACAGCTGCGGCATCTGCACCGTGGTGCCGAGCCACTGCTGGAGGTAGGGTGCGGTGCCGCCGAAGACCGCCACGCAGATCGAGTACGGGACCCCGACGCCCACGGTGCGGATGCTCGTGGGGAACAGCTCGGCGTAGACGGCCGGCACGATCGCAGCGCTGGCGGCGATGAAGATCAGCATGACGGACATGCTGACGGCCAGCTGCCAGGCGGAGTCCTTGAGCAGGGCGGTCATCGGGAAGTGCATGATGCCTGCGCCGATCGCACCGGCCCACAGAACCTTCTTGCGTCCGATGCGGTCCGCCAGTTTGCCCCAGAAGGGCAGCGCCGCGATGAACACGATATTGCCGATCACGCCGGCCCACAGGGCCTCGCCGCGGTCGATCTTCAGCGCGGTGGTGGCGTAGCTGGGGGCGACAACACCCCAGATGTAGTAGATGACGGTCAGGCCGACCGTCAGGCCGATCACCTGAAGGGCCTGCTTGCGGTGGCGGACAATCTGCGGCCAGATCGGGGCGCGCTTCTCCGCCGAGGCTTCGCCCTCAAAGACGTCCGTTTCGTGCAGCCGGGACCGCATGATCAGCGCGTACAGGCCCATGGCCGCGCCGATCAGGAACGGGACGCGCCAGCCCCACGCGTTCATGACTTCAGTGCTCAGGGTCATGTTCAGCACGGCGCCCAGCAGGGTTCCGAACAGGATTCCCACCGTGCCGGAGGTGTAGATCAGGGTGGCCCAGTAGCCGCGGTGTTCCTTCGGCGCCATCTCGGACAGGTAGGTCTGCGACGACGGCAGCTCCCCTCCGTGCGCCAGTCCCTGGATCAGGCGCGCCACCAGGAGCGTCAACGAGGCCCAGGCCCCCACCGCGGCGAAGGTCGGCGCGATGCCGATCATCAGGCTGCCCACCGACGCCAGCCCCACGGCCAGGGTCATGGAGGCCTTGCGGCCGATCCGGTCGCCGATCCAGCCGAACAGGAAGCCGCCGAACGGGCGGGCAACGAAGCCGACGGCGAAAATCGCCAGCGTGGACAGCACCGCGGACGCAGGGTCCGACTTGCTGAAAAGCTGGCTGGCGATGAACGGCGTGAACGTGGCGTAGATGGCCCAGTCGTACCATTCAACGGCGTTGCCGATGCCGGTGCCGATGATCGTCTTGCGGGTGGATGTCCGGGTTGCCGGCGTCGTGGACGCGGTTGTAATCATGGTCTTCTCCCTCGGGGGTGGGGCTAGGAAAGGGTGGAGGCAGCGGCGACAGGGGCAGCCGCGGCGGGGGCGTGTGCTGCCGCAAGCGCGGCCAGCCTCGATATGGCGAGCTCCGCGTAGAGTGCGGCGCCGTCAGCCAGCACGCCGTCGTCGAACGTGGCGTATGGGGAGTGATTGAACGCGGACGCGGTGGGGTCGGCGTCCCGGGGGACGGCGCTGAGGCCGATGAACGTCCCGGGGACCTCGGCGAGCACCCTGGAGAAGTCTTCGGAGCCGCTCAGTGGGGTGGCCCAGCGGGCGAGCCGGGAATCGCCGAACAAGCCCTCAATGACGTTCTCCGCGGTGTGCGTTTCGTCCTCGTCCGTGATGGTGAGCGGGTACTCCTGCTGATAGTCGACGTCGACGTCGAGGCCGTGCGCCGCTGCGATGCCCTTCAGCAGGCGCGGCACGGCATCCATCATCTTCTGTCGGGATTCCTCGGAGAAGGTCCTGATGGTGGCCTCGATGCGTGCGGTTTCCGGGATGATGTTGCGCTTGGTGCCGGCCTGGAGAACCCCGACCGAGAGGACGACGGGATCGAACATGTTGAACTGTCGGGTGACCATGACCTGGAGGGCGGTGACCATCTCCGCCGCCGCCGTCACGGGGTCCTTGGCCGAATGCGGGGCCGAGCCGTGGCCGCCGGCGCCGAGTACCGTGACCACCAGCCCGTCGGACGAGCTGAGCATGACGCCGGGTTTGGTGCAGAACGTGCCGTGCGGTTCGAGGGCGGAAAAGACGTGCATGCCGTAGGCGGCGTCCACGCGCCGGCCGGCGGCATCCAGCACGCCTTCGCGGATCATGTGGCTGGCGCCGTCGAAGCCTTCCTCGCCGGGCTGGAACATCAGGACGACGTCGCCGGCCAGCCGGTGCCGGCGTTCGGCCAGGAGGGTGGCGGCTCCTGCCAGCATGGACGTGTGGAGGTCATGGCCGCAGGCGTGCATGGCGCCGTCGATCCTGGACGTGTAGTCCACGCCCGTCTTCTCCTGTACCGGCAGACCGTCCATGTCCGCGCGGAGGAGGACGGCGGGGCGGGAGCAGGCGCCCGTTCCGGGAGCCTGCCCGCGCAGCACCGCGGTGACCGACGTCGTGGCCTGGCCCAGCGTGATCTCGTAGCCGAGCCCGTCGAGCGCCTTCAGCACTTTTTCCTGGGTCCGCGGGAGCTCCAGGCCGATCTCGGGCTCCCGGTGCAGTTCATGGCGGAACCGGGCCAGGTCCGCCTGCATTTCCCGGGCGTCTGCGGTGATCGGCACGTTTTCTCCTTGCTTGTCGTTTGTCGGAATCGCGTGATTGACGAATTGGTTTTGTCGCTGCGGCTTGGTTCGGGTCCGGTGAGGACTGCCTGCGTCTATTCTCAAGTGACATGGTTCACATGCTGCTAAAGGCCTGAAAAAATGCAAAAACCGGCTGGAGTCGCAGTTTTCGTGCACGAATGAGGGGAAGAATAATGGAACTCAGCGAGGATGACCTCGCCCTGATCAACGTCCTGCAGATCGCTCCGCGCCTGAGCTGGGCGGATGCCGCGGAGGTGCTGGGTGCCCACGCCACCACCCTCGCCGCCCGCTGGGAACGGCTGCGGGCCTCAGGCGTCTCCTGGGTCACCGCCCACCTGATCGGCGACCCGCACCAGATGTGTCTGGCGTTCGTCGCCGTGGATTGCGAAATGAACCGGCGCGAGGACGTCACCGCCCGGCTCGCCGAGATGCCGGAAATCGTCACGGTAGAGGAGGCAGCCAGCAACCGGGACCTCATGCTGACCGTCATTACGCCCTCCCTGGATGACTTCAGCCTGAAGGTCATCGCGCGATTGAAGGAGATCGACGGCCTCGTCAAATACCAGACCGCACTGTGCACCAGGCTGCACGCCAGCGGCGGCTCCTGGCGGCTCAACGTGCTGAGCCGGGCACAGCAGGCCGCCGTGCGGACATCGGCCGGCGCCGAGACCGCCGGAGCCGCCCAGGCCGCCGCCCTCGGACCGTTGCCGGAAAGCCACTTGGCGCTCCTGCCGTTCCTGGCCAGGGACGGACGCGCCACGGCGGCCGACATTGCCCGCGGTCTGGGCCGGCACCCTGCGACCGTCCAGCGGCAGCTCAACCGGGTGCTCGCCAGCGGCATCCTGTCATTCCGGTGCGAGGTGGCTCAGAAGTTCTCGGCTTTCCCCGTGACCTGCCAGTGGTTCGTCAACGTCCCCGCCGGCCGGCATGAGGCAGCCGCGGCCGAGCTGAAGACCATGCGGAACGTGAGGCTCAGCGCCTCCACCACAGGTCCGACGAACTTCGTGATCATCATGTGGCTGCAGTCCCTGGCCGACGTCATGACGATCGAGCTCGCGTTGCAGCAGAAGGTGCCCGGGATCGAGCTCGTGGAAAGCGTCGTCATGCTGAGCACCGTGAAACGCGTGGGGTGGATGCTGAATCCTGACTCGCGGGCGAGCGGCGCCGTGGTGGTCCCGGCCCAGGGACTCGATGCGGCCGGCTGACCCGGCCGGCTGACCCGGCCGGCTGACCCGGCCGGCTGCCGGGGCCGGGGCACGCAGCTGATGTGCGCGGCGTGCCGCTCTTGTAGGCTGTGGCACGTGCCCCGAACCGACCCACACGATAGTCAGAAACTCAGTCGGAAATCCAGTCAGAAACCTAGTCGGACCTCCAGCCAGAAATCCAGCCAGGAATCCGTCCCGGAATCAGCCGGCATCTTCCACCGCAGCTACCTGCTGGTGACGCTCGGTGCCTGCGCCCTGGTGTTCCTGGCGGCCTTCGAGTCCCTTGCGGTGACCACCATCATGCCGCTCGTCAGCCGGGAGCTGGACGGCGCCAGCCTCTACGCGTTGGCCTTTGCCGGGCCGCTGGCCACCGGGGTGATCGGTATGGTGGCCGCCGGCAGCTGGTCCGACCGCAAAGGACCTGTGGCGCCGCTCCTGGCCGCGGTGGGCATGTTCGTGCTGGGCCTGCTCATCGCCGGTACAGCCGGGACCATGCCGGTTCTCGTGTCCGGCCGGCTTGTCCAGGGGCTGGGCGGGGGTGCGCTGACGGTGGCCCTGTACGTGGTCATCGCCCGGGTCTACCCGCCGGTGCTGCATCCGAAGATCTTCGCCGCCTTTTCCGCGGCCTGGGTCATCCCGTCCCTCGTGGGCCCGTTCGCTGCCGGCGTCGTGGCGCAAGTGGCCGGCTGGCAGTGGGTTTTCCTCGGCGTGGTGGGACTCGTGGTCCCGGCCCTGCTCCTGACCGTCCCGGCCCTGCGCGGCCTGCACGGAACCCCGGCCGCCGCCCCGGCCGCCGCAGCAGCCCCAGGGGCGGCATGCGGTGAGGCGGCAGCCGTGGAGACTGCCGGGGGTGCCCGTCCGCCGGGCGGTCCGGCCAAGTTGGCGTTGGCAGCCCTGGCAGCGCTCGCGGTGCTGGGCCTGAACCTGTCCGCCGAGGTCCCTGGGGCCGGCGGCGTGCTGGCGGCGGCCGCCGTCGCCGTCGCACTACTGGCCGTCCGTCCCCTCATGCCACGCGGAACCCTGACCGCCCGGCGCGGCCTGCCGAGCGTCATCCTCACGCGCGGGCTCGCGTCCGCCGCATTCTTCGGCGCCGAGGTCTATCTGCCGTACCTGCTCGTGGAACGCTATGCCTTTGCCCCCACTTTTGCGGGCCTCACGCTCACCGGCGGTGCCATCGCCTGGGCGGCGGCCTCGGCCATCCAGGGCAGGCTGGGAACCCGGCTGGAGCACCGGCGGGCGGTGCGGATCGGCTCGGCCCTGGTCCTCGGTGCCGTTGTCCTGGCGTTCGTGACGACGGTACTGGCCTGGCCGGCCGCTGTCGCGATCGCGGGCTGGATCCTCGCCGGGGGCGGCATGGGACTGATGTATCCGCGCCTGAGCGTCATGACCTTGGCCCTCTCCACCAGGGACACAGAGGGTTTCAACAGCTCGGCCATGTCCATCTCGGATTCGCTCGGCGGCGCCCTGGCCCTCGCCGGCACGGGAGTCGTGTTTGCCGCGTTCTCGACGGCGACGACGGCGGCGGCGTCGTTCGCCGGAGTCTTCGCGCTGACGGCGGTGATCGGCGTCGCCGCCGTGGCTGTCTCGCCGCGCGTCGCCGTCGTCCCGGCTGCCGTCAGGACGCGGGAGTAAAGGCGCCGCAGGCGATCGCACGATCAAGGGCAGGAGCCCCGGCCGGAAGAATCCGGTCGGGGCTCCTGCGCATCCCGGCGTGTCCGTGCCGGGGTGTCTCTGTCGAGGCTTAGCGGAGGCTCAGGGGTCAGACGGTGGTGCGGGCGACTTCCTCCGTGCGGACGGCCTGCCATTCCACAATCCGCGCCTGCTGCAGCGGTGTCTTCCGGTTGAAGTGCCAGGCGGCACCCAGCAGGAGGAACCAGATGGGGGCCACGAAGAGTGCCAGGCGGGTGTCATCGGCCTGGGCCAGCGCCACGAGCATGAAGACGAAGAACGCGAGGACCACGTACGGCATGAAGGCGGAGCCGGGCATCTTGAACTTCGACGCCGCGTGCAGGGCCGGCCGACGGCGGCGGAAGACGATGTAGCTGATCAGGATCATGGACCACACGAACATGGTCAGCACGGAGGCCACGGAGGTGACGATGGTGAACGCGCCGATCACGGAGTCGCCGGCGTAGAGCAGGACGAGTCCGGCCAGCAGGAAGATGCAGGAGAACAGCAGCGCGTTCTGCGGGACCTTGCGGCTGCTCAGCTTTCCGAAGGCTTTCGGCGCGTTCCCGTCCTGGGCCAGGCCGTAGATCATGCGGGAGGTGGAGTAGATCCCGGAGTTGGCGCTGGAGGCCGCGGAGGTCAGGACCACAAGGTTGATGACCACGGCGGCGATCCCCAGCCCGGCGAGCGTGAACATGCCGATGAACGGGCTGCTGGCGGGATCGATGGTGCGCCAAGGGTTGACGGCCATGATGACCACCAGGGCGCCGACGTAGAAGAGCAGGACGCGGACCGGGATGGAGTTGATGGCACGCGGCAGGTTCTTCTCCGGGTCCTTGGTCTCGGCGGCGGCAGTGCCGACCAGTTCGATGCCGGCGAAGGCGAAGATCGCGATCTGGAAACCGAGGATGAAGCCGAACATGCCGTGCGGGAACATGCCGCCGTCGTTCCACATGTTGGCGAGGTTGGCTACCGCGCCGTTGGGGGACGTGAAGTGGGTTGCAATCATGATCGCGCCGGTGGCGATCAGGGCCACGATGGCCACTACCTTGATGATGGCAAACCAGAACTCCGCTTCACCGAACGCCTTCACGGTGGGGAGGTTCAGGAGGACCAGCACCACGGGGGTGAGCAGCGCCGGGATCCACAAGGGGGTGCCGGGCGCGAGCTTGTCCACGTAGCCGGAGATGGCGACGATGTCCGCCACTCCGGTGACAACCCAGAAGAACCAGTAGGACCAGCCGGTGAAGAAGCCGGCCCAGGGGCCCAGGAGGTCGCCGGCGAAGTCACTGAAGGATTTGTAGTTCAGGTTGGAGAGCAGGATCTCGCCCATGGCCCGCATGACGAAAAACAGCATGAAGCCGATGATCATGTAGACGAAAATCACGGACGGGCCGGCGAGGGAGATGGTCTTGCCGGACCCCATGAACAGGCCGGTGCCAATGGCGCCGCCGATGGCGAGCAACTGGATGTGGCGGTTGCCCAGGGCTCGGGCGAGGTGCGGCTCGCGGCTCCCGGCGCCGGATGCGCCGTGGGCGGAGGCGGCGGTTCCAGCAATTTCAGATGGTGCAATGTCGGATTCTGCAGTGGCCGGAGCGGCCGTGGTGATGCGTTCAGACATGAGGCTTCTTCCTTGTCACAGGCGGTCGCAGCGGGCGGGGGTTCCGCGATGCGGTCCGCACGGATCCGTCAGAGTGTGACGGAGGTAACAGTTTTGGCGGGTAGATCAAGATTAGGGCCGGTATTTGGCCGTCCCTGTTGCCGCGGGGGTCCGCGTAGGTGAACCAGCCGGTCGGTGATACGCCGTGCTGATGCCCGCCGCACGGAGGTCCGGCGAGGTGCCGGAACGGGCCCGGAACCCCCGTCTTTCCGGGGCTTTGGGGGAAGAGGCGACGCCGGTGCGGCCGTCCGTCGCAGCCGTCGGCGCCGCTCTTCCGCCACTCGTCCATTCGCAGGCGCCTTCGACAACTGTCGAACATCTTAGCCTCAGTTGTCGTCCGCTGTCTTTTGTCACATTTTTTGCGCTGCGAAGGCGGCTCCGCCGGCGCCTGCAGCCTAGTTGGTGCCGATTTGGTCGCCGCCGATGTGGACGATGGCGACCTCGACGGACACGGGCTGCGGGCTGAAATGCTGCCGCACTGCGGCGGCCACCGCCCGGGCCACGTCCGGCGCCGGGTACGCCCCGCTCACTCCGATGCGCGCCTTGACCGTCGTGACCGCTGTGCCGGTGCCGGCCTCGGTGACGTCCACCGGAGACGGTGTTGCTCCGCCCAATGCGGACCGGGCCGCCCCGGCAATCGTCTGCCACAGCGGGCGTGCCGGATACACCGTCGTCACGCCGTCGACCGCCAGGATGATCTCACGGAGTTGTGCCGGCAGCGACGCCGCGGAGAACGCTGTGGGAGCGAGCACTCCGGAAGAGCGCGCTGCAGCGGGTGGCGCGACGGGTGTTCCGTTCCCGGGAAGCAAGGGCTCGGTCATGGTTCCTCCTGTGGAGTCGGCGGGGCGCCGGGCCCGGGGGGCTGCTCCGGATGCCGGGGTTCGGGGTTCAGGGGTTCCGGCTTTCGGGGCTCCAGGACATCGGTGATGGTGACGTCGATCGCCGTGATGTTCAGTTCGGTCTGCCGGGCAAGAGCCGTTGCCAGCTTCCAGCGCAGGGTGGCGGCGCGGTCCTCCAGCGGATGCCCGTACACGACGGCGAGGTCGACGCCCACGGTGATGGGCGCCCCGGGCCGGGTAACGTCCCCGTACAGGCGGCATTTTCCGGCGGCGGTGCCGGGAAGCGAATCCGCCACGGAGCGGATCAGCGCCGAAATTGAGCCCTCTGTCTCGGTGAGGACGTCCTCGGGTGAGTCGGACCGCAGGGGAATGATCCGGCCCGGCCGCAGTTCCAGGCGCAGGTTGCCCAGGATGGTCTTCATCCAGTCATCGCTTCCGCTGCCGGCGGTGGCGGTGTCGGCGTCGAGCAATTCATGGCCCAGGGCCGAGAGCCTTCGCAGGGATGCCAGTCCGGACTGGCATTCGGGACAGTCCGCAAGGTGGCCCGGATCGCCGATCCGTCCGGTGTCCAGATATTCGCTCAGGTCTGCAAGGCTGTGCCCGCAGCTGAGCATGTCGCCGGGAGCGCTCATCGCCAGTCCTCCATTTCGCGGGCCAGGGTGATGCGTGCCCGGGCAAGGCGGCCGCGGACACTGGCAGTGCTGATGTTCAGGGTTTGCGCAATTTCCTCATAGCTCTGGTCATTGAACTGCTTCAGCACCCAGCAGCGGCGCTGCTCCTCGGGCAGGGCGGCGAGGGCGGCCTTGAGGGCGTCCATTCGGGAACCGCTCAGGGCGGCGCTTTCCGGATGGTCCTGGTGAGCGGTCCCCGCGCCAGCCTCTACCCTATGGTCCAAGTCCCCGAGGTTGGAATGGTTTCTCCGCTTCCGCAGGTGGTCGATGCTGCGGCTGCCGGTAATGCGCAGCAGCCAGCTCTTCACCGCGTCGCCGTCGCGCAGGGTATCGAGCTGTTTCCAGGCCTGCATGAGCGATTCCTGCACGACGTCGTCGGCGTCGGCGAGGGAGCCCGTCAGGCGGCGGGCGCAGGCCCGCATGAGGGGGCCGTGCCGGCGGGCCAGCGCCTCAAAGGCTGCCGTGTCGCCGTCGGCGGCCCGTCCGGCCAGCAATGCGTCCGGTACGAGGTCCAATTGATGTGGCGCCGAGGGTGAACCAGTCACGAGTCTGTCGCTTTCCTCTGCTTCCATAACGGGCCTTCCGTGCGCGGAGTCCGGCCCTACTCCTTGCTGAAGCCTTCCTTGAGCTTCCGCGCGGCGTCCTTGAGGTTTTCTCCGATGTCGGCGGCGGCGTCCTTAAACCGTTCGCTGGCCTCCTGCAGCTTGGCGCGGGCCTGCTCCTGCTGGCCTTCGCGCTTGAGGTCCTCGTTGCCCGTCAGCCTGCCGGCACCTTCTTTGGCCGCACCGATGTGGTGGATGACCGTGTTGTTGGCCTTGTCGTCGGTTCCCATGATGTTCCTTTTTCTGTCATTACTAGGTGACGCGGTAGAGCCGTAGGTCCGCCCGGGTTAGCGGGCGCGATCAGGTCCAGCCACCATTGTCTTGGTGCCACTGGTGATTCGGACCAGAACCGGAAGCGGATGGCCCAGCAACGCGTCGATACCCTGGACCAGGTCCTCTGCGGTATCCGCGATCTCCCGGGGGGATGCTCCCTGCCGGGCCTGCAGCCGCAGCCGGAGCCCCGTTTTGCCCCTGGATTCCCAGGCTGAGACGGATGTCCCGAGTACCAGGCGGTTACCCTCGAGCGCTTGCTTGACGGCCGCCGCGATGAGCCCCGTTTCGACCACGGTGGTGCCGCGGTCGCCGTCGGCCTGCCGGCCGACCCTGGGTGTCCGGCCGCCGCCCTGCGATGCCAGCCAGGCGATGCTCAGCCCGGCCGCCACGATGAGCGCGGCGACTCCCGCCACGGCCCACCAGGAGCGGGCCGGGCCCGGAAGCGGTGCCGAGTCGAGGAGACTTCCGGCATGGTCCATGAGGGACGATCCCGTGGCCGCCCAGCTGGCCGCTACGCCAGGCATCATCCCGGCGGCAGCCGTTGCCGCCCCGGCTGCGAGCAGCACGAGCCCGGCCAGTGCCAGTAGGATCCGGTTCAGCGCCCTGTTGGTTTGACTCATTGCCCCAGGGCTCCTTCCTTTGAGACGTGGATTGTGGGGGCGATCCGGCGGTCCAGGGAGTACGCGGCGAGTTCGTCGTGGACCGCAGTGACGATCGCGTCGCGGTCCACGGCAACGCCCGACGTCGGACGCACCTGGACCCGGACGGCCCGTTTGCTAACCGTGGTGGTGACCTGCCCTGGTGCGAGCCCCGCGCTGAGGCGCGCCCGCCGGGACACTGCCGATGCGATGACCTCGCCATCGACCACCACGGCGCTCCGGTCGCTGTGGAAGGCATGCCGAGACCGGCGGCCGCCCGCCGTTGCGGCGGCGAGCAACACCAGGCCAAGGACCGCCAGAGCTGCTCCGGCGGCAACCAGCCCGGCAGGGATTGTCTTGTCCGGAACGCCGGCGAGCCAGTGCCCCAGTTGGCCGGGGCTGGCGAGGACCGGGTTATCCCGGAGCAGCGCCAGCACTGATTCGAGCGCAAGCCAGAGGAAGACGACAGCGAGAACACTCGCCGTCAGTACTGACGCTGTGGCCCGGGAGGAGTGGATTTCCCGGCGGACCAGGCGCCGGAGGGATCGGTCCTGGTTCATGTGACCCTCCTCTGGCGGTTCCTGCCGCCCGGCGCGTCCACCATGGCCGTGTCGGAGGACTGTTTGGCCCCGCTGAGTCGGATGTCGACCCTGCCCAGCGTCCTGCCGGTGAGGTCCAGTCCGCGGGCGATGATGGTTGTCCGGGCCGCCCGGGACCGGTCGAACAGTGTGCCGCCGTCCTTCCCCTGGCGGCCCATCCCCTGGTGGTCCAGCAGTGGCGCGAGCGCCAGCTGCACGGAGACCGTTGCGGCGAGCCGGCCCGAATCGTCGTCCAGCGTCGCCGCGACGTTGGATCTCGGAACGCCGAAGGCGCTGGCGGCGATGGTTTCGACGGTGTGCTTCAGGGCTGCCGGGGTGATGCGTGTCTGCCCCGCCCGCGTCATGAGGAGGAGGAGCGCTTGCCGCGCAAGGCGTCCATTACGCCGCCGAGGTCCAGCCGGCCTTCGGCGGCGCGGCCCAGCACGGCCCCTGCCCCCATGAAGAGCCCGGTGAGCAGGAAGCCCCAGAACCCGAAGGCCAGCGCCGCTGCGGCCAGGACGGCTCCGATGGCCACGCCGGCCGCCGTGGGGCTCAAGCCACCCTCGGCTCAGTCCGGGCGTCCTCGGCATCCTCGTCATCGGACGGCACGTGGATATCGGTGATGGTGATGTTGACCTCCGTCACCTCCATGCCGACGAGGTCCTCGATGGCCGTGTAGACGGCGTCGCGGGCGTTGTCCGCAACTTGCTGGAGCGGGTGCGGATATTCGACCACAAGGGTGATGTCCACCGCGACCTGGGTCTGGCCGACTTCCACGCTGACGCCCTGGGTGAGGTCCTTCTGGCCGACCTTTTCGCGCAGGGTTCCGAGCGCGCGGGCCGCTCCGCCGCCCAGGGCGTGCACTCCCTCGATTTCCTGGATCGCGATGCCGGCGATCTTTGCCACGACGCCGTCGGCCACAGTGGTGGCGCCCCGCCCGTCGTGGCCGGCTGGCTGCGCAGAGCTCTCCAGCGCAGAGCTCTCCAGTGCAGGGGTCTTCTGGGCAGGGTTGTTCAGCCCGGGCGCCTCCGAGGTGGCTGCCGGGCCGGTCTGGCCGTGGACGTCTGCCGGGGTGTGCGTCTGGGTCGTCAATGCAATCACTCCTGATCGGTTGGGGAAGGCGCTCCGTGGCGCCGTCATAAGCAAGACGGGTCCGGAGCGGACTTCCTCACGGTCGAATCAGGGTGAGCTGCATCACATGAGGTTTGGGGGCAAGCCGCGCTATTGGGCGGCCAGCCGGGTGGCGCGCAGTACCGCGTCGGTGAGGGACGCCGCCTCGCCTTCGGGGCCAATGACGCTGCGATGCCGGCTGTCGAGGACTTCCAGGCGCCATTGGGGCTCCTCGATCCGGAGCTCATGTGCAAGCTCCTCGGCGGTGAAGAACTTCTCCGGCGTGTGGTGCCCGCCCCACGGCGGCAGGCCGTCGGGGTGGTGGCCGACGATCAGCAGGGTGCCGCCGGTACGTACCGCGGCCGCAGCGAGCTGCAGCGCCTGCTGCCACGGCATCTGGGTGGAGTGCAGGAACTGGGCCGTGACGAGGTCGAACAACCGGTCCGGGACCCACGTGGCCAGATCCTGCTGCACCCACTCGATCTTGGCCGAATGGCCCCGTTCCTGGGCGTGGGCGGCCGCGCGTTCAAGGGCGACCGCCGAGACGTCCAGGGCAGTCACGGACCAGCCGCGGGCCGCTAGCCAAATGGCGTCCGCGCCCTCGCCGCAGCCCAAATCCAGGGCCTCGCCGGGACTCAGATGCGCAACCTCCGCGATCAGCTGTGGATTCGGTTGCCCGCTCCACATCCGCGGGCGGCTGCTGTACTTTTCGTCCCACATCCGGGCGGTGCTGGCCGGCTCCACAGGATCGGCGTGATGCTCGTGGCTGTGTTCCGTCATGGTTTCCCCTCATCGTGGTGGGCGGCCGCGTTAGGAAGGCCGTTTTCCGATTGGCTGTTTGCCGGCGCTCCGGTCTCCGGCGCAACGGTTTCCTGCGGACTGTGCCCGACGGCGGCAGGCACGACGGCGGTGACGAACCCGGCCGGCGCGGACCGCCGTCGGGTCTCCCGGCCGAAATTCCTGTGTTCCTCGAGGACCAACCCGAAGGACCCGACAAAGTCCGCGGCGCTCTTCCTGGCCGGGGGAGTGTTGTCGATGCCGAAGGTCAGGGGCTCGCCGACAAAATTCGTCGCAGCCCGCGCGTACCGCATGTAAGGCGACCGCGAGGCGACGATTTCCTGAGAGAAGTAGTCAAAAGCCACGACGCTACCGGGGGCGGTCCCGGCGATCCTGCGCAGTGTCGCCTCGACGGAGGCCCGGTCCAAGTACATGGTCACCGCCTCCCAGAGGAAGAACGCGGGCCTGCCGGGGTCAAACCCCGCGGCCACCAGCTTCGCCATCCAGTCCTCGGTCTCGAAATCGGCGGACACATAGGTGGCCAGGTTTGTGGGTAGGCCCGCCTTCTCGAGCATTGCGATTTTGTGGGCCTGGGTTCGGGGCATATCGATTTCAAAGTAGCGCACGCGGTTCTCCGGTGACAGCCTGAACACCCGGGTGTCGAATCCCGCCCCGAGGACCACGAGCTGGTCCACACCGGCAAGATGGCGCTGGATGGCGGCGTCGTAGTAACTGGTCCGCGCTGTCGACTGGTGGTGCATGGGCGCGCGCCCCCGGTAGGGATAGCGGTAGATCCTGGGAACGTAGCCCGTCAGCAGGTGGCCCATCAGGGTGGGTGCCGTCTCCAGCCGGAACCCTTCCTGGGACACATTCGGCATGACCGCCATGAGCCGGTCCGCAGGGTCATCCGGCCTCGTCTGCAGCCGGTGCTGCATACAGCGGGTGTAGAGAGAGGCGAACACGGTGGCCGAGACGCCCGTGCGCCGGCTGTACGCGAGCATTCTGGGGACGGTCGCGACGTAGGCCGCCACCCCCAAGGGAAGCAGGGCCAGTTGGATGACCCTAAAGGTTCCAGCGGCAACTATTCCCGGCATCGTTGCCCGTCTCCTCTCGCCGCCCCATCCGCCCACCATGCTCCTCCGGGACCGAAGCGCGGTCAACAACGACGCGGGTCAAGGGCGGACGGACCTGCGGACACATGGAAATCACGCTCCGGAAACCATTCCGAAACCTCCATCGTGAATGCTGGGCCCAGGACGTTGGACCGCTGGGGAAGGCACTGATCATGGACGTTGAAGAAGCACGGCACATCCGCAGCTCAAGTGAGCTGAACGTGGGGGACGAGATCGAGGCCTGGCACAACGGCAAACTCTTCCACCGGGGCACCGTAACGCAGACGGTCACGGCCGTGGACCTGTTCTGGATCCTGGACTCCCGGACGGGGACGCGTCGCCTGATCGACGCCGAGGCGCTCGTTATCCTGCGGGCAGCGGACCCGGGCACAGCCAAGGCGGCGTCCCGGGCAGCCGCCCGCACGCCCGCCCAGCCGTCCCACATGCCGCTGTTCCAAGCGCCCAGCCTGGCCGGCTAGGAGCTGCACCAAGGTCACGGAAACGGGATCCGGCCCGGCCGGATGCTAGACTGGTGAAACTTGATGTGCAGTGATGCCCACTGATATTCGGTTGACCGGCTTCGGTCCATCAACCGGATCTCCTGCCGGATTCCTTCGGGGTCCGCCCGCAGGGAGTGGGTTTTTTCATGTGAGAGGCACATCCTGCGTCGATGAACGCGTTCCATTTGGTCCTGGCCGCCGCTAGCTGAAGTTTGGCAGCAGCCCGGTTGACCACCTGACTTTTCTTCGGCGAACCCCTGAGCCAACCGGCGCCGGGGGCCGATATCCGCATGGATACCGCCTGAAAGACCCTGAACTTATGACTACTTTTGCTGCCCTCGGCACGCCCAAGGCCCTCGCTGACACCCTCACCGCACAGGGAATCGTTGAACCGTTCCCCATCCAGGTCAAGACCCTCCCGGACACCCTGGCCGGACGCGACGTCCTGGGCCGCGGCCGCACCGGCTCCGGCAAGACCATCGCCTTCGCCATCCCGCTCGTGGCACGGCTCGCAGAGCGCGAAGCCAAGCACTTCCGCAAGCCAGGCCGCCCGATGGGCCTGGTCCTCGCGCCGACCCGCGAGCTGGCCACCCAGATCAACGCGACCATCGAGCCGATGGCCAAGGCCATGGGCCTGAACACCACCGTGATCTACGGCGGCATCTCCCAGGCCCGCCAGGAAAAGGCCCTCCGCGCCGGCGTCGACATCGTCATCGCCTGCCCGGGCCGCCTGGAGGACCTGATCCGCCAGCGCATCCTGACCCTCGAGGGCGTCGAGATCACCGTCCTGGACGAGGCCGACCACATGGCCGACCTCGGCTTCCTGCCCGTCGTCAAGAAGCTCATGGACATGACCCCCAGCCAGGGCCAGCGCCTGCTGTTCTCCGCCACCCTGGACAACGGCGTGGACAAGATCGTCCAGCGTTACCTCTCCAACCCGCTGACCCACGCGGTGGATGAATCACAGGCCGCGGTGACCACCATGGAACACCACGTGCTCGTGGTCAACGACCAGACCGTCAAGAAGCAGCTGATTGTCGAGCTCGCCTCGGGTGCCGGCCGCCGGGTGCTCTTCCTGCGCACCAAGCACCACGCCCGGAAGCTGGCCAAGACCCTGACCGACGCCGGCATCCCCGCCGTCGACCTTCACGGCAACCTCTCGCAGAACGCCCGTGACCGCAACCTGGCCGAGTTCGCCTCCGGCGAGGTCCGCGTCCTGGTCGCCACCGACGTCGCCGCCCGCGGTGTCCACGTCGACGACGTCGAGCTCGTCATCCACGTGGATCCGCCCACCGAGCACAAGGCGTACCTGCACCGTTCAGGCCGTACGGCCCGCGCGGGCTCCGACGGCACCGTGGTCACGTTGACCCTGCCGGAGCAGCAGTCCGACGTCAAGAAGCTCATGAAGGCCGCCGGCGTCGAGGTTAACTTCGAGCGCGTTACCGCCAACTCGCCGCTGGTGGCCGAGCTCGTGGGTGAGATGGCCGACAAGATCGATCCGCGCACCCGTGCCGCACTGCTGGCCGCCAAGGCCGCCCAGCACGGCGGCGGCACCTCGACCGGCGCCAACGCCGAGCGCAAGCGCGCCCGTCGCACTACCCAGGCTGCACCCACCGCGGGTGGCCGGGGCGGCCGTGGCGGACGCGGACGCGTCGGAGCCGAGGCTCCCCGCACCGATCTGCCGCGTGCCGAGCGCCGCGCCGTCGCCTATGAAGGCCAGGCCGCTGCCCGGAACGCCGCAGAGCGCGTCGCGGAGAAGAACCAGGACCGCGCCGACGCCGAGCGCGCCGAGCGCCGGAATGCGCGCGGCCGTGGCCGCGTGACCGCTTACGGGCACCACAACGATGTCCCGGCCGCCGGCGGACGTGCTGCTGCAGGCCGCGGTTCGGACGGACGCGCCGCAGAAGGACGCAGCGACGCCCGGGGCGCCTCGGCTCCCCGCAGCGGTGCTCCCCGGACCGGCGGTGCTCCCCGCACGGGTGGCGCTCCCCGCACGGGGGCTTCGGCTGGCGGCCAGCGCAGCGGACGTCCGGCAACGGGCCAGCGTGCCGCTGCCGGTGCCAAGTCCGGCGCAAACTCGGCGGTCTGGTCCTCCAACACCGGCGGAACCTCCGGCGGATCCTACGCAGGCGGCGGCAACGGCCGCTCCAGCGAAGGCCGCCCGGCACGCAGCGGCGGCCCCCGCCGCGCGTCGGCCCCGGCCTCGAACGAACGCCGCAGCCGCTAAGGTTTCGCCTGCCCGCTACCTAAAGTAGCTGGCGAGGCGCGAAATGCCGGTCGCTACGGGAATTCCCGCAGCGACCGGCATTATGCGCAGCGCAATCCACGAGGCGCAGCGCCGGCTACCAGCCGCGGGCGCGCCACTCTTCCAGGTGCGGGCGTTCCGCACCCAGTGTGGTCGGCTTCCCGTGGCCCGGGTGCACCACGGTGTCATCCGGATACACGTCGAACAGCCGCTCACTCACATCGGTGATCAGCTGGGTAAACCGCTCCGGATCCTTCTGGGTGTTGCCCACGCCGCCGGGAAACAGCGAGTCTCCAGAAAAAATATGAGCCGGGCCGTCCGGGTCCTGGTACACCAGGGCCACCGAGCCCGGCGTATGACCCCGCAGATGGACCGCCGTCACGTCGAACCCGTCGAAGTTTCCGACGTCGCCGTGGTCCAGCAGCACATCGACCTTCACCGGCAGTTCAGGGGCGTCCTCCGTCCCGGCCGCCGTCTTCGCCCCGGTTGCTTCCGCCAGTCCCGGCAGGGCACGGACATGATCCCAGTGCTGGTGGGTGGTGGCAATCAGCTCCAACTTCGGCGTCGCGGATGTATCCGCGGCGGCGTCCGCGAGGAGCCCCTGGATGGCGGCCAGATCATCGGCCGCATCGATCAGGAGCTGCGCGCCGGACGCCTTGGCCGTGAGCAGATACACGTTGTTGTCCATCTCGCTGACCGAAATCCGGCGGATGGTGATGTCACGTAGCGAGTGAATGAGTGAGTCCATGGGCTTCAGTCTAGGACGCGCTATTCCCGGCCCTGGGACACCCAGCTGGGGTCTGCGGAACGGGAACCGACGACGGCGTCCGCGGCGGCGTCCAGCGTCTCCAGTTGCGCCGGCGTCAGGTCCAGCGACAAGGCGCCGAGGTTCTCATCGATCCGGTCCGCCTTGCGCGTGCCGGGGATGGGGACCACCGGAAGCCCGAGTTTTCGGCCCTGGGCCAGGAGCCAGGCCAGCGCCACCTGGGCCGGCGTTGCCGGTTTCCCGGACACGGAGAGCTCAGCGGCGACGGCCCGTACTGCGTCCACCACGTCCTCGTTTGCCGCGGCAGCGTCCTGGGCGAAGCGGGGGATGTTGCGGCGGAAGTCGTTGCTGCCCAGCGTCGCGGCGTCCACGGTGCCGGTGAGGAATCCCCGCCCCAGCGGCGAGTAGGGCACGAAGCCCACCCCGAGCCCGGCCGCGGCAGGAACAACGTTGCGTTCCACATCGCGGCTCCAGATGGACCACTCGCTCTGGACAGCGGCGATCGGGTGGACGCTGCTGGCTTCACGCAGCTCCTCGGCCGTCACTTCGGACAGGCCCAGGTGCCGCACCTTGCCGGCCTGCACAAGCTCCGCCATGGCCTCCACGGTTTCCACAATCGGAACGCGGAGGTCACGGCGGTGCATGTAGTACAGGTCGATGGTGTCGGTACCGAGCCGCTGCAGGCTGCGATCCACTGCCTGTTTCACGTAGGCCGCATCGCCGCGGATATCCGTGTAGCCGGCCGACGGCGTGCCGACCAGGCCGAATTTGGTGGCCAGCTGGACGTCGTCCCGCCGCTCCTTGAGCAGCCGCCCGATCAGCTCCTCGTTGCTGCCGCCGCCGTAGATGTCCGCCGTGTCCAGGAACGTGACGCCGGCGTCGAGGGCGTGGTGCAGGGTTTTCAGGGCCTCGACCGGGTCCACATCCCCGTAGACAGGGGTCAGGGCCATGCCGCCGAACCCCAGGGGGCTGACCGTGAGGCCGTCGCCGAGCTGGACTTGTGTTGCCGTCATCTGGGTCTCCATTCGCACTGTGAGTGGTTCCGTCCTTGCCAAGAACCCCTGAGTGCGCGCGGCTATTCCGGGCCCCGCCGGAGGATCTTCCCCACCTTTGATGCTTGCGGGGCCAGTCCGACGGCGCGTCCCGGGGGCGCGCCGTCGTCCTGCCTCAAACGTGGGGAGATTCCGCGGGGGACGGTGACAGCTCAGCCTCCGGAGCTGCCGCGTCCCCGGCCGGCAGCAGTTTCAGTCCCGCTGCGCAGCCGACAATCCCGGCGATGAATACCAGCTTGAGCGGACTGGCCGGTTCGACGCCGGTGGCCATCGCCCAGCCGACCGTCAGCGCCGCGCCGATCCCCACCCAGACCGCGTAGGCGGTGCCGAGCGGGATGCGCTTCACGGCCGTGCCGAGCCCCACCATGCTGAGGGTGGCCGTCAGCGCGAACACGAGGGTGGGCAACGGCCGGCTGAGCCCGTCGGACAGTCCCAGGGCCGTGGCCCAGACCGCCTCCAGCACGGCGGAAGCGAGCAGGATCAGCCATGCGGCTGGTGATCCCGGTGCCCTTTTCGTGCCCATCCTCACGCCACCAGCTTCAGGCCGACGACGCTCGCGGCAATCCCGCCGAGCAGCAGGAGGCGGGCCGCCGTCGGGCGTTCAACCTTGGTGATGATGGCGTACGCGGAGGTCAGAACGACGCCTACCCCCACCCAGACGGCGTAGCCGGTGCCGGTCGGGATGGACTGCAGGGCGACGGCGAGGCCGCCGGTGCTGGCGAGGACGGAGACGAGGAAGATGATGGCCGGGACCAGTCGGCGGCGGCCCTTGGCCTGCGAGGTGCGGTGCAGGGCGGCGGCCCAGACGGCCTCCAGGGCCCCGGAAAGGATGAGTATTAGCCACGACATGACAGCTCCTGTGGCCAGTCTTGTCGCGTGCCGGGTACTGAACCGTCGTCCGGAGGCCCGGAAAAAGGGGGCCTTGGAATCCAAGTTTAGCAACTTCGGCGTCACGGCCCGGCGGCGGAGCCCGGCGTCACAGTCCGTTCTCACAGTCCGGTGGCGTCGCTCCAGACCGTGAACGTGCGCCCCACAGGGTAGTGCCTGCACGGCTCGTCCGGCGCGGTGAGGTCTCCGGCGTCGATGTCGGACGCCGCTGAGGCCACGGCCCGGCCGTCGGCGTTGACCAGGGTGGCCCGGTCTCCGATGCGACGCAGGGCCGGCATGGCCCCGCGTTCAAGGCGCTGAACCGTGACGTCAATGCCCACGATTCCTGCGACCGGCCCGTCCGGATGGGTGAACACTGGGTGCGTGAAGGTCAGGACGTACTCATCGCTGCACAGGAAATCCACGTAGGGCCCGGTGACATGAGCCTGGCCTGTTTCCACCGGGATCCGGAACCATTCGGCCTTGACGTAGCGGCTGATGGAGTTGGGACTGAAGTTCGCCAGGGCGTCCACGGGTTCCAGGTCCGGACCCTGCCACCAGGCGATGTAGCTGCGCTCCGGGCCGAGCAGCCCGGCGTTGGCAATGAACCCCGCGCCTGCCGCGTAGCCGTCGGGCAGTTGCACCAGGTCCTCGACCACCGGCCGGATGAGCTTGTCCACGGCGGTGCCCGTAACCTTGCCGGACATGGCGGCCAGGGCTGCCCCGGCATCGGCGGCCCACGCCGCAAGCCGGTGCTCGATGCCGGCGATGGTGGAATCGAGCTCGGCGACGGCCCGCTCGGCGGACGCCTGGGCCGGGCCGGCCCCGGCTGGCGCGGCGGAGGGACTTGCTGCGGAGGGACCTGCGGTGGAGGTGGTGTCGGACATGGTTGCTGCCTTAGCTCGAGGTTGCCGGTGCGGTTAGGGAAAGCGCTCAGTGGGGTGAAGTCAATAGCGTTTGGCCTGCTCGGTCAGCAGCCAGTCGGTGGTGGCGGCAATGAGGGCCTTGACCCCGGTTTCGGCAGCCGCCGGCTGGTGGGCTTCGATGGCTGCCGCCACGTCCTCGAGGATCAAAGTGGTACGCCCGCGGTAGCCGGAGTCCGCGCAGGGCAACAGCGTGAGGGTGCCGAGATCGGCCTGCAGCCTTATCAGCTCGCGGGCCAGCCGCGCGGAGCGGGCAATCGCCGCGACTTCCAACAGGAACTCGGACAGCGCCAGGCGCCAGCTCAGGGAGTCGTCGTCCGCCGCCGGGATGAACGAGCGCAGCGTGGCGACGTCGGCGGCGTCGGAACGCCGGGCCGCGACACCTGCGCAGGCCGCCGCGATCGCCTGGTAGTGCAGAGCCAGGTCTCTGATCTGCAGCCGGCTCACCTCGTGCAGTTGGGCCAGGGCCCGTTCCCTTGAGGGCAGCACGTTGTCGGCGATGAAGCTCCCGCCGCTGCGGCCGCGCGCGGTCCGGATGATTCCCGAGGCCCGCAGCTGGGACAGCGCTTCCCGTGCCGTCACGGCGGACACCCCCAGGGCCGCGGCAAGTTCGGTTTCGTTCGGGAGCCGTTGGCCGCTGGTCAGCAGCCCTGTCTCCACCGCCTGTTCGATCCGGGCGCACACTTCGTCCACGAGCCCGCGGGATTTGATCGGCGTGAACACGGCCGCCAAGCTGCGGGAGGCGCCCTTCGGCGACAACAACATCAGGGCCTCCCTTCCCTCCGGCGGTCCGCGGCCGCCCCGGCTGAAGCATCCGTGCAGGAACCGAATGCAGCGTCTAAGTGCAGCGTCCGAGACCGTCTTCCGGGAGCGGTGCCGCCGTGCGCCGTCCGGGCTGATGTCATCCTAATCCGGGCTTTGCCGGAGGGTCTATACATAAAACCTATGAAGTAATAGCATTTTGGCCAGCAGCCCAGTGTGGACTGGATCACATGCCGCTGCGTGGCTTTCCCGTGGACGATCCGGCAACGAAGTAAGGCGCACCGTATGACCGAAACACTGGCCGCTGGCACCTCCACCGGAACCGACGAGGTCCCGGCGATCCGGCTGCGCAAGCTCACCAAGGTTTTCGGGGATACCGTCGCGGTCAATGCCGTGGACCTGGACATCCGCCACGGGGAGTTCTTCTCCATGCTCGGCCCGTCCGGCTCCGGCAAGACCACGGTGCTGCGGCTGATCGCCGGCTTCGAACTGCCGACCTCCGGCACCATTGAACTCGAGGGCAAGGATGTCACGGCGAAGGCGCCCTTCCAGCGGGACGTCAACACCGTCTTTCAGGACTATGCCCTGTTCCCGCATATGTCCCTCGTGGACAACGTCGCCTACGGGCTGCGGGTGCGCGGCATGCCCGGGAACCAGCGCCGGGAGCGGGCCCGGGAGGCCCTGGATCGCGTCCAGCTGGGGAAGTTCGTCGGCCGCAAACCCGCCCAGCTCTCCGGCGGCCAGCGACAGCGCGTTGCCCTGGCCCGGGCGCTTGTTGTCGAGCCGAAGGTCCTCCTGCTGGACGAGCCGCTCGGTGCCCTGGACCTGAAGCTGCGGCAGCAGATGCAGGTCGAACTCAAGGAATTGCAGCGCTCGCTGGGCATCACCTTCATCTTCGTCACCCACGACCAGGAGGAGGCCCTGACGATGAGCGACAGGATCGGGGTGTTCAACAACGGCAGCATCGAGCAGATCGGTACGGCACACGAAATCTATGAGCGCCCCGGCGACATTTTCGTGGCTAATTTCGTCGGCACCTCCAATATTTTCGACGCCGGCCAGGCCCAGTCCGTCTACGGCCGGGCCGAGCCGCTGTGCATCCGGCCCGAGCGGCTGCGCGTCGCTTGGGCCGGGGAACCGGAGCGCCGGGCCGGCGTCACGTCCCGGTCCGGATCGGTGACGTCGTTCGTGTACGTCGGGCACGCCACCCAGGTGCGCGTGCAGCTCGACGGCGGCCCCGCCGTCGTCGCGCTCGTCCCGGAAAAGCTTCCCGGCAGCGACGCGGAGCTGGTGAACCGGCCCGTTACCGTCAGCTGGGACGACGACGCCGTTGTCTGGCTCCCGGCGCACGGCTCCTGACTCCGGGGCGTGGAGGGCAGACACCCGGCCGTCCGCGCGGCGTTTTCAGCCCGCAGATTTTCGCTCCCAGCGATTTACCCCTACATCGATTCACCCCATCGAAAGGTAAGGATCATGGCACCAAGAACTAAGGCCTCCCTCGTGGTCGGGGTGGTTGCCGCGGCAGCGCTCGCGCTGTCCGGCTGCGGAACCAGCGGCGGTTCGGGTTCCTCCCCGTCGGCGCAGCCGACCAAGACCGAGATCGGCACCGGCGAAGGCCAGCTGTCCATCCTCGGATGGCCCGGGTACGTCGAGGACGGCAGCAACGACCCGGCGGTGGACTGGGTGCATCCGTTCGAACAAGAGACGCAGTGCAAGGTCAGCTTCAAGCCCTTCGGCACCTCGGACGAGGCCGTGACGCTCATGCGCACCGGGCAGTACGACGTCATCTCCGCCTCCGGCGATGCCTCGCTGCGCCTGATCGCCGGCCAGGACGTGCAGCCGGTCAACATGAGTCTGCTGAAGAACTACCCGGACATCTATCCGTTCCTGAAGGACAAGGCCTGGAATACCGTCAACGGTGTGAACTATGGAATGCCCCATGGCTGGGGCGCCAACCTGCTGATGTACTCCACGGACAAGGTCACCCCGGCGCCCACTTCCTGGAGCGCAGTGTTTGACGACGCCGCCAAGAACACCGGCAAGGTCACGGCCTACGATTCGCCCATCTACATCGCCGATGCCGCCGTCTACCTCATGGCGCATAAGCCGGAGCTGGGCATCAAGAACCCTTACGCCCT
Organism: Arthrobacter sp. H-02-3; assembly: GCF_003097355.1. Lineage (GTDB taxonomy): Bacteria > Actinomycetota > Actinomycetes > Actinomycetales > Micrococcaceae > Arthrobacter > Arthrobacter humicola. The sequence continues at coordinate 70,024 of NZ_PYUI01000012.1, read as the reverse complement.
GGATAAGGACCAGCTGGCCGCTGCCGTCGATCTGCTCAAGCAGCAGCGCACGCACATCGGCGAGTACTGGAGCGATGTGGTCAAGGAGGTCCAGGCCTTCACATCCGGAAGCACCGTGGTCGGCACCACCTGGCAGGTGGGGGAGAACATCGCGGTCGCAGGCGGCGCCAAGGTTGCGACCCTCCTTCCGTCAGAGGGTGCCACCGGTTGGTCGGACACCTGGATGATCGGGTCCAAGACCAAGAATCCCAACTGCGCCTACAAGTGGCTGGACTACATCGCCAGTCCCAAAGTGAACGCCCAGGTGGCCGAGTACTTTGGTGAATCCCCTGCCAACGCGAAGGCCTGCGATCAGACCAAGGATCCCAAGCACTGCGAGACGTACCACTCCGGTGATGCCGCCTATGCCGGAAAGATCTGGTACTGGACCACTCCGGTGGCCGAATGCCTCGATGGCCGCAAGGACGTCAAGTGCACCGACTATTCGGAATGGACCAAGTCCTGGACGGAAATCAAGGGCTGACTCCGGCAACGGACCGCACCGCATCCGGAAAAGAACAGCCGGCCCCGACGGCCGGCAGAAACTAAGGCGAGATGGCACAACAGATGCAACAGCGTCCGCCCGGCGCACCCCGTGACGCCGGGGCTGTACCGCGGGCGAAGGCCCACGCGTTCTCGGCGCTGCTTCACCGCTCACCCCGGCTGAGGCTGGCCGCGCTGCTCACAGCCCCGGCAGGCTGGCTGGTGCTGGTCTACATCGCCGCCCTGGCGGCGCTGCTGATCACCGCGTTCTGGACGGTGGACACCTTTACCGGAGAGGTGTCCACCGTCTGGACCACCGAGAACATCGTCACGGTCCTGACCGATCCGGTCTATCAGCGGATCACCCTGCGGACCTTGTGGATCGCCGTCGCGGTCACTGTGATCGACATGATCCTTGCGTTGCCCATCGCGTTCTTCATCGCCAAGGTGGCCAGCGCCCGCTGGGAGAAACTGCTCGTGGTGGCCGTGCTGATGCCCTTGTGGGCCAGCTACCTCGTCAAGGCCTACGCCTGGCGGAACGTCCTGGCCGAGGGCGGCCTGCTGGAGTGGCTGGGGGCTCCGATCGGCCTGTCGTCTCCGGGCTACGGCGAGACCGCCGTGATCCTGACCCTGTCTTACATCTGGCTGCCGTACATGATCCTGCCGATCTACGCGGGCTTTGACCGGGTGCCCGACTCCCTGCTGGAAGCCTCCGGGGACCTGGGCGCGAAGCCGCTGACCACCATGCGCCTTGTGATGCTTCCGCTGCTGGTCCCCTCCATCATCGCGGGCACGATCTTCACGTTTTCCCTGTCGCTGGGCGATTACATCACGGCGCAGATCGTCGGAGGGACCACCCAGATGCTCGGCACCGTGGTCTACGCGAACGTCGGCGCCGCGAACAACCTTCCGTTTGCCGCCGCGGTGTCGCTGGTTCCGATCGCCATCATCATGTTCTACCTCTTCATCGTCCGCCGCACCGGCGCCCTGAACAACCTGTAGCGCGAGGAGCATCATGAGACTTTCCCGTAGCGCCAAGGCGGTCCTGGGCGTCGTTTCCGGGCTGGTGCTGTTGTTCATCTACACCCCGCTGATGCTGGTGGTGGTGAACTCGTTCAACGCGGACCGGACGTTCGGCTGGCCGCCGAAGGGCTTCACCCTGGAGTGGTGGGGCAAGGCTTTTGACTCGCCCGGCGTCAGGGATGCCGTCGTGTCCTCCCTGTGGGTGGCGGTGGTGGCGACCGTCATCTCGCTGGTGCTGGGGACTCTGCTGGCGATGTCATTGCAGCGTTACAAATTCTTCGGCCGCGACATCATCAGCCTCCTGGTGATCCTGCCGATCGCGCTGCCCGGTGTTGTCACGGGCATTGCCCTGAACAACATGTTCACCACCATCCTGGGCGTGCCGCTGAGCCTATGGACGGTGGTGATCGCCCACGCAACGTTCTGCATGGTGACCGTGTTCAACAACGTCATTGCGCGGCTCCGGCGAACGAGCGCCGGCCTGGAGGAAGCCTCCGCCGACCTTGGCGCCGGCGTTTTCACCACTTTCGGCCTGGTGACATTCCCCCAATTGCGCTCAGCCCTGCTGGCCGGCGGTCTGCTGGCCTTCGCGCTGAGCTTCGACGAGATCATCGTCACCACGTTCACGATCGGGGCCGGCGAGACCACGCTGCCGATCTGGATCCTGCAGAACCTCTTCCGCCCGAATCAGGCGCCCGTCGTCAACGTCGTGGCCGTCGTGCTGATCGTGGTCTCGATCGTTCCCATCTGGCTCGCGCAGCGGCTCTCGGGGGACTCGGTAGGCGTCAGCGGTGCCCGCGTGAAAGCGGACTAAGGCTTGTCCCTTCCTCGTTAGACCGTCGCGTCGATGGAGACGACCGCCAGGAAGCCGCGGCCCAGGATTTCTGGCGTCGCGGTATCGGAGCCGACGACGGCGTCATAACGGTTCAGCTCGACGGGCACCGTCTCCGTCCCGGTCCCGGGGCTGACGGTGGCCTGGCCCTGCAGGAGGATGCCGAACTGGCTGGCGAACAACGGATGGGCGCGCTTCTTGGACAGCTCGATGATGGACGTGTAGCCCTTGAAAGCGCCGTTGCGGGTGATGACGTTCAAGTCCCGGATGTCGCCGGTGGGCAGTGCCCCGGCAGAATCCGCGTCGCCGGAGAACCGGAACGGACGGTACTTCTCAAGCGGATGCTCGGCACCGTCCACGGTCAGGAGCAACAATTCGCCGTCAATTACCGTCAGCACGCGGTCCATCCCGGCGAAGGCCGAGAATGCCCCGGCTTTGGAGACCTCGGCAATGCTGACGCGCCAGTCCCACCCGCTGTCATCCGCTGTGTTTTGCAGGGCGGTTCGCGCGGACGCGGTCCGGGGATGGCGTGCCAGTTCGCGGGTCACCCCGCCGCCGTTGCGCCAGGGGTGGGCTTTGAGCTCGGCATAGCGGATGATCTCCATGGCTTCAGCCTATCGGCCCACCCCGGCTGCGGGCGCTGACGCAAAGTCGGCGCTCGCTGTCCGGTCTTGCTACCGTCAGAGGCAGGAAGCGTGCAGAAGGAGCCCGAATGTTTGTCAAAGTGTGCGGTCTCAGCACCCCCGAGTCGGTCCGCACCGCTGCCGAGGCCGGCGCGGACGCGGTCGGCTTCGTCCTGACCCGCAGCCCCCGGGAGGTCACCCCGGATCAGGTCAGGGGCCTGCTCACCCACGTCCCGCCCGGGTTGCCGGCGGTGGGGGTGTTCCGGCACGAACCGGCGGCCGACGCCGTCGCCGCGGCCCGTGAGGCGGGCCTGGCCTGGGTCCAGCTCCACGGCGACCGCTCACCGGCGGACGTCCGGACGGTGCACGACGCCGGGATGAAGCTGATCCGGGCCGTCACCATGGGTGCCGCCCCGGAAGCCTTCGACAACTGGGGCGAGGAGCTGCTCCTGATCGACGCCGCCGTCCCCGGCTCCGGCGAGGCCTGGGACTACGGCTCCGTCCGGGCGAAGGCTCTTGGCGGGCGGACATGGCTCCTCGCCGGCGGCCTCGATCCCGCCAACGTGGCCCGGGCGGCGGCGGAGGCCGGTGCCTGGGGCGTCGACGTCTCCTCCGGCGTCGAGTCCGCCCGCGGCGTCAAGGATCTGGCCAAGATCAAGGACTTCGTGCGGGCCGCCAAGTCCGCGGAATAAGGCCGGCCCGCCCCGCACACGCAGCGTCGGGCACACAACACAGGCATGCACAACACGGGGCACGCACCACAGCGCACATGCGGGAGAGTGGCAGCCGGGGAGGGTTCCCTGTCTGCCACTCTCCTGGCGGGCTGGCATCCAACGATGCTCCCGCCGGCTCACCTGTCCGCGTAGGGTCAGTTCCTATGAGCGTTTGATGATGACGTCGTCGATGTACTCGTCGCCCTTCTGCCGGTAGTGCTCGGCGCCCAGCTGAACCTTGCTCAAGCTGCTGCCCAGCATCTTGACGCTCGTGCTGCTGTACCTCTGCACGCCGTCGAACCACACCTGGATTGTCGACGTGCTGCCATTGGCGGTCACCCGCATGCTGACGTGGTGCCAGGCGCTCAATGTGATGCTCGAAGAGATCAGCTTCGTGTAGACAAAAGTGCCGTCCGGTGCGGTCACGCGCAGCCACAGCTGCCCGTTGCTGTTATACCGGTAGATGTCCGCAACCCGGGTGGAGCCTGAGAAGAACCGGAAGTACGGAACGTCATTGCCGGACACGCCAGCCACGGTGATCTTAAACCAGCCGTCTGCGTAGGAGGTCTTCGTCCCGGAGGGAAATGCCGGGGCGGAGAGATTTGCCAGCGAACCGGAGTCCGTGGTCACGTGCAACTTGGCTGAATGAGTGCCGGAATGTGACAGCGAACTGGAAATAGTTGCCGTGCCTGTTCCCGAGACTTGGGGCACGAGCCCGCACCAGCCGCCCGCCTCAAAACCTGTGGCGAGTACGAGGGTGCCCGGGTACGAGTTCGTCGGGGCGGGACTGCAGGTCGCGGCGGTAGCCGCCTGGGCGGAACCGAAAACAAGGGAACCGGCTACGAGCAATCCGAGCGTCCCCACCGTGCTGAGTGCTTTGAGTTTTCTCATTGACGATACTCTCCGTGCTTGGTTCGACTTGTTTGGGTGGGCTTGTGCCGCTGCGCCGAGCGGTCCGGCTTCGTTCACGCCAACTGCGCCAACTGGACCAGCTCTACGACGGCCGAGATGCCGACTACGGCCAGCAGCGCTGCAGTGATGATCACTACGGCTCGCGGCAGCGCCTGGTCCGGCTTCAAGACGCGCAGTACATCGCAACTCACGAGTGCCGCCACTGTGGCCAGTCCGATCACGACGATAATCATTTTGCACGCACCAGGACGCGCTTTGGCCTCTTGAGCTCGATGCCCAGGAAGGCGAGGGTCAGGATCGACAGGATGCAGACGCCCGCCGGAGGTGACCAGAGCCGCGCATAGATCATCGCCGTCGCCACCAGGGTGGACATCGCGAGGCTGAAGGCAATTGCGATGGCGATGCTGAGGGGAAGCGCGCCAGTAGCCTGGGCTGAGCGCGGGGGGTCGAAGCGGAGCAGCAGCACCAGCGCTGTCCCGGGACCGGCCAGCATCAACAGGCCAATCACCGCCAGGCGCAGGCCCTCGGGGCCGACGAACGAGAGCGGTATGGCGGCCACGGCGACGGCTGCCGTCGCGTAGCTCACGTAGCTGCGTTCACTTGGCATTGCTAACTCCTTCGATGTGAAAAATCACGCCGCCGGCGTTCTCGTAAACCTTCGTCCAGCCCGGAGTGGTGGCGCAGGTGGCGACAAAACGTTGAAGATCGCCCGCGGGAGTGGAGCCGCGAAGATCGGCGGCCTCCTGCTGGCTTTCGGTCACGATGAGGTACGCGCCCGCTTTGCGGGCGATCTGGCTTGCCGCGTCGCAGGTAAGCGGCGCCGCGTTGGGGACGGGCTCGGCAGCAACGAGCGCCCGGTAGTCATAATCCGCGTAGTGCTGGAATCTCCACGGGGTGTTTCGAACTGCCTCGATGAGGATGGAGCCGGTGGGCGCCATCGAATAGAGGCGGTTCACTACAGCGATTTCATCGTTATTGAAGCTCTCCATGCTGTCATTTCCGTAGCGGGAAACGACTGTGGACGTCGCCAGCACCGCGCCCATGAGCAGCAGCCCGATGGCTCGCCGCATGCCCAGCCCGGCGGACTTGTCCGACATCAGCGGCAGCACCACCAGGCACACGGCAAACGGCAGGCTGAACAGATACAGGCGCAGGAGTAATTCGCCGCCATACGGCTGGAGAGGAATCAACACCAGCGGCGCAAGGGCCCCGGCCGCTGCGGTCAGCCACGGCGCCTTCCGCCGGTAGCCCACAAAGGCGCCGACAGCGGCGAGAATCCAGACCAGCGCAACCTCGGCCATGCGCGTATACACGACGAACACGTGGGCATCACTGCCTGAGACCCTGGTACTCAGCGCACCGAAGCTGTTTGCGCCGATGTCACCGAGCGAGCCGAACAGTTGGCCGAAGTGCCCCTGCAGGAAGGCTGACGCCGCAAAGAGCAGCCAGCCGACCGGCAGGACCACGGCAAGAACCGGCAGGAAGCGCAACCGGAGACGGCCGGTCAGGAGCATTGCGGCCAGGATGGGGATCACGGCAAAGGGGGTGAGCTGATGTGAAGCCGTCATGGCGAGCAGGATCAGCCCGCAGACCACAACGAGCACTGCCGTGTCCGTCCGGGGCGGTTCCATGACGCCCTGCCGGGGGACCGCGCCGTCCAGCTTGCTGACATTGCGGGAAAGCCATCGCGAGAGCCGGGTGCGTTCCGTGGGCCACGCCCACCCGCCAAAGACGCTCAGCAGGCAGGCAATCAGGGTGAGCAGGAGGAAGAACGAATAGGCCTGCGGCGACAGATAGTCTTGTCCAATCCAGCTTGCCAGGTAGAAGATCCAGACGGCCGCCCAGGCCTGGCGCGGATTCGCCGTCAACCGCCGGGCCAGGGCCAGCAACGGTGCCAGCATGAGGATGTTGATCCCCACCGGCGCCCACGTTGCGATACCCATGAGGTCCTTGGCTCCCGACGCGCCGGAGAGCATTCCCAGAAGGTTGAAGAATCCGGGCCAGTTGAAGTACGCGTCCAGGCTGGGATCCAGCTGACCCGTTTGGGCAATGTTGTCGGCAATGCCCAAATGGCGGAAGCTCGCCTCAAGGCGGGGCAAGCCGTGGATGACGGGATCGGCACCGTTCAGGACAACCGCCGTGACCAGAAGTTGCCAGGTCAAGAGCGCCGGAACGAGCCTGCGGAGGCTCAGCGAGGCGACGAATCCGACCAGGCTGAGTGCGAGTGCGACAAAATAGGCTGGCGGGAGGACGTCGATGAGTCCGGCCCCGCCGATCCTCAGGGGGTCGACCTGCGTCATGCTCCAGACGCCGAGGACGAGGGCGGCCGCGGCCACCGCAGCCAGGGCGCCGACATGCCACGTAGGAGTCAGGCCGAGGTTGCGGTGGGTGGGCGGTTTGGCACCGCCGTCCCGAAGCCGCGCATCATGCCGGTGGGGGGTGCGCACAGGGGGGCTTGCTGCCATGTCGTGTGTCATGATTTCTCGATTCAGGTCGGCTGGTGGCGCGCCGCTGAAGGAATCTCGCCTGCGGTGGCGGCGGGCTTCACTCGGGTCAGGGTGACCAGACGCCGAGCAGCGATCACTGACGCTGTCGCTTGGGCGACGGCCCAGAGCACGGAGACGCCGGTGAGGCCGTAGTTGACGGCCACGGCCGCGGCGGGAGCCACGACCAGGACGGCGGCCAGAGTGGCGACCACTGTGGCTTCGAAGAGTCGCCCTTGGGCCCGGCACAGCCCGTAGTAGACCTGCGTAACGCAGCTCAGGAGAAGTGCCGGAACGAGTACGGGAAGAAGAACCCACGCGGACGCATACTGCGGCCCGAGGAAGCTCAGGAGCAGGGGCCCGGCAACCACCAGGATCAGGCCGGCCACGAGAGTCAGGACCAGGCTGGCCCGGAGCGCTGAGGCGACGAGGCCCGGCCGCGCCCGCGTTCCCGCTAGGGCCGTCTGCAGGGTGAAGCCCGCTGACTGCGGGACGAAGAACACCGCCGAGGCCATCATCCACACTATGTACCAGGCGGCAGTGGAGGAGGGGCCCAGGGTGGATGCGACGATGAGCGGAAGCACGTAGCCGGGCGCACGGTCGGCGAGCATGAGGGCGTGGTTGGGGAGCCCCGGTTTCAGGAGTTTCAGGGCCGGGCCGGGCCGGAGACCATGCCTCCAGTCCGGGGATACCTTGGCCCGGGCAAGCTGGCGAAACCCCACGAGGACGCTAGCCAGCGCACCGGCCGCAACGGCGCCGACAACGACGGACAGGTCCCGGATTCCGACGGCGAACCCGGCGGCCAGGAAGGCAAGCTGCACAAGGCTCTGCACCAGGCTCCGGACCAGGGTGCGGTCGGCGCGTTGCTGGGCCACGCCCACATGATCCAGCTGGTACGCGCTGGCGGCCAGGAGCGCCGTGGCCAGGAACAGGACCGTGACCACGGGATCGTTCCAGGCCTCGCCCACGCCCGTGCCGAGCCACCGCGTGACCACGACCAGCAGGCCCGCGCCAAACAGGGAAGACGTAGCGACGGTGAGCAGGCTTGTGGCGACGAGGCGCCGGCCGCCGTCAGTTTCCGTCGGAAGCAGTGTGAGCGTGGCGGGGCCGACGCCGAGCATCCCCAGCTGAACGGTCAGGAGGGCGGCAGACACCACCGCGGATCCGAGGCCTATTTGCTCCGGGGGCAGGACGAGGGCCGCCAGCGCCCAGAACAAAAAACCCGTGACCATCGGCGCGATCCGCGCGGCGGCAAGCCAGGCCGCGTTCCCTCCAACCGAGATGGGCTTATGGGCCGGGCGCAGGATCTCGCCGAACATGGCGCGGTAGTTGTAGAGGAAAAACCCCATCCAGTACGGCAGGAAGCGGGGAGCCTTGAAGAGGGACAGGCCCACGCCGCGCACTGTGGCCAGCAGGGGCAGCATCGCCATCCAGCCGGCACGGCCCGGATGCTTTCGGACGGTTCGGGCCATCCCGGCCCCGTCCTGGAGCCACTGATCGCGGGCGTAGTCAAACGTGTCATCGAACCGGTGCCTGACCACGACGGAATCGGAAACGCCAAGCCGGTACCCTGCCTGCTCCAGGCGGATCCTGAGCTCCACATCCTCCCCGGAACGGAATTCGTCGTCGAACCCGACCGAAAGCAGCACGTCGCGGCGCATCAGTGTGGCGCTCACGCCGAACCAGCCGCGCACCCGGCTGTGGTTGTGGTGCCAGGCCAGCGCCGCCCCCCAATACCCGGGGCCGTCGGCTTCGCTGGCCAGACCGAACTGCAGGCCGTCGTAGCCGCCGGACTCGAATTCGTCGAGCAACCGGCGCAGGCTGTCCGGCGGAAGGACGACGTCGGCGTCGATCAGGGCGACTACCTCACCAGTGGCGGTTCGGGCTCCGAGCATGCGCGCGGCCGGCAAGCCGCGACCTTCGTCGGAGATGACGGTTGCCCCGCACTCGCGGGCGATTGCGGCGGTGTCATCCGTCGAACAGCCGTCGACGACGATCATCTCGTGCGGATGTTGGCTGCGGATTGACTCGAGGCACTCGCGCAGCCAGGCTGCGGCATTGCGCGCCGGAACCACGACCGACACCTTCAGATCGCTCACCTGGACTCGCCTCACTCATCCAGTTTTGAGCGGACCAGGTTCGCGATGTAGTCAGAGGCCTGGTCCGCGGACCAGGCGGCGGGCAGCCGGAGCAGCCAGCAGGGAACGTCCTCCAGGGCCCGTCGCACCACGGCCGCTTTTTGGCCGAAATGATCCTCCAGCGGGACGAGGCTGGTGGCACCGAGGGCCTCGACGAGCCGCCGCGACACCATGGGCAGTTCCGAATGGAAGTTGCCGACGATCCGGGACGTCATCCACTCGGCGCTTCGTGCTTCCAGCCGTGCGTCCGCGCCGTCAAAGCGTTCAAGGAAGATGGCGAGCTGGGTCGGCGCCGCGGAGGAGATCCGTTGCGCTCCGAAGACATGCTCCGGCTGCACCATGCGGTGTTCGGGGGACCATCGCCGCGTGAAGGCGGCCGTTTTCGGATAGCGGACAATGACCGGGTGGACTGCCGTGGCCAGGTGGGCCACTGGTTTTGTCATCCATCCGGGGGCCAGGGGCTTGCGGGTCCCCCGGAACATGTCCGGGTAGATGGCACGGTGGTGGGGTTTGATGAACATCGGTTTGGCGTAGCCCATGAGCATTCCGCCGGCGCCCATGAAGGCCCAGTCGTCGGCCATGAACCGCACATCGGGCATCGCGACCAGCTTCGCCACCGTGCTGGTCTTTCCGACCCCGCCCCAGGCCGGCAGGAGAACCCCGGAACCGCGGAAGTCCACCACCGCGGCATGGATCATCGCCGTCTCCTCCTGAACGCACAGACGGTCCAGCAACGGGATAACAGAGGTCAGGAGTTCACCGGCGCCTTCGACCCGGTAACCGTCCTTCGTCTCGAGGATCTGGACGTGGTCTGCCGGAATGTAGAGGGAGTCTCCCGTGAAACGGTAGGCATCCTCCGCGTGCGACTGGCTGGAAATCGGCGATATCTGTCCGCCGACGGTTATCCGCCGTGGCGCACTGGAGTCCCCCAGGAACGGGGCGAACATATCCCGCAGTTGCGGTTCACCCGGCGTCCCGGCCTCGACATCTATGCCTACGATCCCGTGGACGTCGAAGGAGGCTCCTGCAGATGCACTAATCGGCTGTTTCACGTCGCGTTCAGACTGGCTCATGATCCAAGCTTTCTGGGGTCGGGGTCCTGCGGTCAGGTGGTTCAGGGTGCAGATGATGCACCGGGCGGTGTACGGGGACGGATGCGTCATCTGCTCGTGTCACTGGACTTCCCTCCAGGCATCTTCCGCCGACACCGGGGCCGGTTTCAGCGGGACGGGTGCGGCAGGCAGGCGGCGCCCGCGTACATAGCCGGTCGCGGTGGCCGCGAGGACGGCGATGATGACTGCCGCCCTGCCGAGTCCGGCCGGGTCTTCGCCGCGCAGCCAGCCGCGGATTCCGGCAAACACCGCCCGGGGCAGGACCTGCCGCACGTAGCGCCGTTCGGGGCCTAGTGCCCGCTTGTGGCCGACCACCCTGCTGACCTGCGCTTTGGAGATCCCTTCGGACCAGGAGCGTGCCAGCATGTAGCGCAGGGTGCCGCGGGTGGCAGGGACGTGGTGGTGCACCAGGGCCGCGGGTTCATAGACAACCCGGGAGCCGGGAGCGCCGATTACGGCGCGGATGCATAGCTCGGTTTCTTCGCAGCCCAGCGGGGTGGCGTCCTGGCGTCCCAAGGCTGTGTTGAATCCTCCGACGCGGCCGAGGACATCGGCTCGGAAGGACATGTTCGCGCCAATGACGTTGCGGACCTCGGCGGCGACTTTAGGCATTCCCCGGTACGTGCACCCGACAATCCAGTCGAGCTCGTTGGCGAAGTGGCCCGGTCGCCCTGCTTCCCAGAGCGGTTCCACCCGGCCGCCCACGGCCAGGACGTCGGGGTCGTCGTAGAGGGCGACGAGCCGCTCGATCCAATCCGGCGCGGCCTCGGCGTCGTCGTCGAGGAAAGCCACGATCTCTGCCTTGGCAACGGAGGTTCCGGTGTTTCGTGCGCCCGAGAGGCCCTTGGGGCCGCTATTTTCGACAATTACCGCGTCCGGGACGGTGAAGATCAGCCGCTTGTACAGGTCCACGTTGTAATCGACGACGACGATCGTCTGCTTGGGCGGGACGGTCTGGGTGCGCACCGAGTCCAGGGCGCCCATCAGCATGTCCCACCGGTCCTCGGAATAGGAGCAAATCACCACAGATACTGCCGGCAAGGCTGAATGCTCGGACATCTTATTCACCTGCCCTTATGCCCAGAACGCTGCTGGGATCGGTGGGGACGTGTGGGAACACCACGCTGGGGTACTTGTACTTGACTCTTCGCAGGGCCTCGGGGCGGGCTCCGGCGGTGGGCGCCTCCCAGCTCACGCGCTCGCGGGCAAGGGTGCGCAGGACCCGCCAGCCGTCCCGGAAGGTGTGCAGGTTCGACTGTCCCGAGATGCGCGACAACTCGTGGCTGGGGACCTCGGCAATGCGCAGGCCGGCACGCGACGCCCGCACAATCAGTTCCGTCTCGATCTCGAAGCCGTCCGACTCCAGTTCCAGAATGTCAACGCATTCGCGGCGGAGGGCGATGTAACCGTAGCAAAGGTCCGAGTAGTCGCTGTGGAGAACGGCATTGGCCAGCCCGGTGAGCACCTTGTTTCCCCCGCTGCGCAGCCACGTGAGATCGTCCGAGCCGCCGCCCGTCACATAGCGTGAGCCTTTCACGAAGTCGTATTCGTGCTGGAGTGGAGTCACCAGCCAGCCGATCTCCTGGGGGTCCATGCTGCCGTCGCCGTCAAGCATGACGATGATGTCGCCGGAAGCCGCGGCAAAGCCGGCCCGCACCGCGTTGCCTTTGCCCGGGCGGGGTTCGGCCACCACCACTACGTCCAGGCGCAAGGCCCGCGCGACGTCGACTGTGGCGTCCAGGGAGCGGCCGTCAACGATTACCACCTCATCCACGTAGGAGGGCATTCGCCGGAGCACCCACGGCAGGTTCATTGCCTCGTTCAGAGTGGGAATGACCACGCTGACGGAGGGATTTGCCGGAGGGGGCGTCGTTTGGGGGCGCGCGTTCGGCTTGAGATTCGGGATGGACACTGGCCTCACCACTCAATGACGTATTTCTGCTCGCCTCAACTGCAGCGCTTCCCGGCCGCTCGCACCGGAAACTAGACCCAACGCTGACGCTTTGCAGTTGCCGACAACTTAGTGAATTACCCCAGGGTTAAAGTCTGGTCACGGCACCTTGCATTAACCTTGGATTAACTTGATGATTCAACTAAAATGGTCGGAAAACGGTTGATGGACCGATGCCTCCATGCGACACTGGCCGGATGCGGACATACGTGCGTAGGGGGCGCGTGCCGATGAATCGCCGTCGCTCCCTCACTTCCCGGGTCGTGCTGTTTCCCGCCATGGTTCTTGCCTCCGCCCTGGCGCTGGCCGGGTGCGGCTCCGATGCCGCTCCCCGCGTTGAGCGGCCGCTGTTCACGTCTGTTTCACCCTCGCCGGCCGCTCCGTCAGGCGCCCAGCCGACCGGGTCCCCATCCACCGGCTCCCAGCCAGGGGTCCCGACCGGGTCTGCCGAAGGCGGCGCCGCGACTGAGCCGGCTCCGGCGGCGGCCAGCCAGCCCGCTCCCGGGGCGGGAACCGGCCAGGCACCGCTCCCGGCCCGGACCACGGATGTGTCCATGACGGCCAATCTGCCAGGCTGGAAGCAAGTGTTTGTCGAAGACTTCTCCGCTGGCGACGTCCCGCTGGGCGGCTTCCCCGGCCCCCTCTACAGCGCACGATGGAGCGCCGGCTACAAGGACGGGACCCCGGACACTGCCGGGCAGAAAAACCCCGGAAAAACCGGCTACTACCCGTCGAAAGTCCTCAGCGTCCGCAACGGCTCGCTGGACTGGTACCTGCACACGGAAAACGGGATCACGATGGGGGCGGCGCCAATGCCCAAGATCCCAAACGCCAGCTCCAATCCGCCGCGGGCCAACAGTCTCCTCTACGGCCGGTACTCGGTCCGCTACCGGGCTGACGCGCTGCCGGGCTTTAAGACGGCCTGGCTTCTGTGGCCGGACAGCGGCATCTGGCCTCGGGACGGCGAGGTCGACTTCCCGGAAGGGGACCTCGCCAAAATCATCTACGGCGCCGTACATTACGACCGCAACGGCGCGGACGCCTTCGATAAGCTGGATTCGGACCAATCCGTCACATCCTGGCATGTGGCCACCATGGAATGGAGCCCCGGTCGGATCGAGTTCTTCCTGGACGGACGGTCCTTGGGCGTCAGCACCAACGCGCCGACGACACCCATGCACCTGATCCTGCAGACCGAGTCCTGTCTGACCGGCTGCCCTGCCCCGGAGGCCCAGGGCCACGTGTCCCTCGACTGGATCAGCGTCTGGGTGCCGGCCTGATATTCACGGCTGTACCGGATCGTGCAGGGGCCGTAACCCGAAGCGCGCCCGGCACCGGGCCTTCACCTGCGGCGGAGGGTGAAGGAATCCGTGAAGGTGTATCCCTCGGCCGGAACGAAGCGGGCCGCCAGTTGGTCCGCCGTCGCCGTGACATCGAGTGTCCCGAAGGCCGGATCCCGGTTCTTTCCGGACGTGCTGGCGAAGTAGCCCATTTCCGGGTCATCGGATTTCACGTTGTAGAGTCCGACGCCGCCCACTCCCACCGTGGCGAACACGGTTCCGGAGCCCTGGTTCATGGAGTTGCCGGTATCGGCCAGGCAACCGGAGGTGAAGCTGGCGGGAACGAGTTCCGCGCAGTCCCCACCCCTGGCCAGCTGGTGGGTCCGCTGATAGATGTGGTCGTGGCCGGACAGGACGAGGTCCACTTTCTTATCGATCAGCATGTTCGTGAAGTCCTTTCCCGCCTGGCAGTCATAGTTGCCGACGCTCAGGCAGGGGGTGTGCATGCCCACCACCGTCCACGGGATGTTCTGCGATTTGGCCCCGTCGATCGCGTCGGCGGTCCAGCGCCAGCGTTCGCTGTCCCTTGAGTAGTCCAGCGGCTCCCCGCCCCGGAAATCGATGCCGGGGGAGACCATAATGAAGCGGACCACGGGATTCTGCTCGGGAACATCGACGCGCCATTGCGTCCCGTATTCGCCCTGGAGGCCAGGCAGCCTGTTGGGCAGGCACTGGACAAATTTCTCGATGTCGCCCTCGTGGCCGTCGCTCTCGTGGTTCCCTGTCACCAGTTGGTAGGGAAAGTCCCCGCCGAGGCGTGCGGTGACCATGTCGCAGAACTGCTGTTCGATGCCGGCTTTGTACGTGAAGTCGCCGAGGGCGAGGTTCAGCTGGGGGCGGAGGCCGGCAACGACGTCGAGCACCTTCTTGGCGCCTGAACTGACGCCGATATCGCCTTGGGCGGTGAAGTGCACGGCTTCACCGGACGACGGCGCGGGACCCGACGTCGGCGTGCCCGGCCCCGGTGCCGAACCCGACGACGGCGTGCCGGTGCTTGGGCGCGGTGCGGGTTCCGGCGGCCCGGGCTGGCAGGCGGAAAGCAGCAGGCTCAGGATCAGCAGGCAAGCGCTCAGACCGGCCTTGCCACGTTTCCCCAGGGACCTGGCCACGATTCCTCACATCACTCGGTTAATCAGGACTGTGTTAGTCAGCGCTGCGTTGGTCAGCACTGTGCGAATAGTTCTGCGAAATTGGGTGATTGCCCGGCGTTTATAGGCCAGAGTAACCCGGCCGCAGAGTGAAGGCCAGAGACCGCGTTGACCCCCGGCCGCGGAATCAGTCGGGGAATCAGGTGCCGTCCCGGTCGCCCGATCAGGCGCTGTCAAAGGTGCCGTCACAGGCGCCGGAAGTCCCGAATCCGCACGCCCGGCGTCAAGTGCCTGCGGGACCCTAGCCCGGGAGGGGGTTCCTCGTTAGCATGCAGGGTGGGGGAATACCCCGATCGCTCTGGCGGGACAGGCCCGCCCCGCTCGAAGGAGACCGTTGTGACGCTGCCCGAAGGTTTGACCCCCGGAGTGTGGACACTGGACATGTCCCACAGCGAAGTCGGTTTTAGCGTCCGCCATGCGGGCATCAGCAAGGTCCGCGGCCGCTTCAACGAGGCCTCCGCGGAGGCCCGGGTGCGCGATTCCTTGGCCGACGCGAGCCTGCACGCCACGATCAAGACCGCGAGCTTCGATTCGGGGGACGCCAACCGAGACAACCACGTCCGCGGCGCCGACTTCTTCGACGTTGAGAAGTACCCCGAAATGACCTTCCGGGCCACCGGGATCCGGGGCGACGGGGAGGACTATGTGCTGACCGGAGACCTCACGATCCGCGATGTCACCAAACCCGTGGATCTGGAAGTCGAGTTCACCGGGGTCGCGGTGGACCCGTTCGGCGCCACCCGGGCCGGCTTCAGCGCAGAGGCGGACATCAGCCGCAAGGAATTTGGCCTGACCTGGAACGCCGCCCTGGAAGCCGGCGGACTGCTGGTCAGCGACAAGGTCAAGATCAGTGTTGAAGCCGCCATGGTCAAGCAGGCCGACGCCTCATAACCGGTCAGCCGGAAGCGGTACCTGGGGGTCGGCTCCGAAGCCAGGGATTATTCCGGGCCACCCCGCAGGCCGAATGTCACTCCCACGGGCGAGAATGGATCCATGAAGACACTTCTGAACATCATCTGGCTGCTCTTTGGCGGCCTGTGGCTGGCCCTCGGATACTTCTTTGCCGGAATCGTTTGCTGTCTGCTGGTTGTCACCATTCCGTGGGGCATCGCCTCGTTCCGCATCGCATCCTATGCGTTGTGGCCGTTCGGCCGCATGGTGGTGGACAAGCCCGGCGGACACGGCGCGTTTGCCCTGCTGGGCAATGTCATCTGGCTGCTGGTGGCGGGCATCTGGATCGCGATCGGGCACGTTGTCACGGCCTTCGCCATGGCCATCACGATTATTGGCATCCCGCTGGCGATCGCCAACCTCAAGCTCATCCCGGTCTCGCTGATGCCCCTGGGCAAGCAGATCGTCCCGAGCAACACGCCCTATGTGACGGCCTACAGCCACGACCGCCGCTACTAGGGAGGCGGCGCAGCCGGCGGAACCTGGGGGACACTTCCGCCACCGGATCCACGGAAATCGAGGGAGAGGATCATGAGCGAACTGGCGTCCGGGGACACAGACCTCATGCTGGTGATTGTCCGCGAGTTCAGGGCTCCGATCCGGGTAGTCTGGTCCGCGCTGACGGACCCGGACCAGGCTCCGGAGTGGTGGGGCCCGCGCGGCTTCCACGTCCCGCGCGAGAGCATCGACGCAGACTTCGAAGTCGGCGGCCTGTACCGCGCCTGCATGATCCAGGACAGTACCGGGCAGGAATTCTGGTGGAGCGGGGTGCATACGGATATCGAGCCGCCGCAGCTGTTTGTGTTCACCCATGCCTGGGACAAGCCGGACGGCACCCGAGGCTTCGAAACCGAGGTAACCATCCAGCTGGACGAGATCGACGGCGGCACCCAAATGACGTTCACCCAGGGCCCGTTCGACTCCGCGGCCAGCCGCGACCGCCACGGCGAAGGGTGGCGGGAGTCGTTCGACCGGCTGGCGAATCACCTCAGCGTGGCCGCCTAAGCCTCACCACTGAGCGCAGCCACGCGACCCTACGGCGGCGGCTGCCGCTGCGCCGCGTGTACGCCGTTCACCCGAGTTCGCCCTGCAGGTTTCGGCGGGCAGCCTCCAGCCACAGCCCGCGCCCGCGGTCAGTGTGAAACAGCGGATCAAGCTCGAGCAGTTGGCGGACGACGGCGGCGCGGCCGGCCGCGAAGTCGCCGTCGCCGATGTGGGCGAAGTCTTCCCTGACGGCGGCCAGATAGCGGGCGTAAGCCTCCGGTTCCCCGCCGAGGACGGAGAGATCGGCGTCGCTAAGCAGGGCGCCGGCGTCGTCGCCCGGCTCCGGACGGTGGTCCGCCGTCAGCAGCACCAGTCGCGCCACCTCATCCACTTCGTCGGCCGGGAGGCCGGCGTGCCCGAGCCGGTCTTCGGCCAGCCGCGCCGATTCTTCCTCATCCTGGCCCGCGACGCCGCGGTACACGGCATCGTGGAACCACGCGGCCAGCACCACGGCCCGTGGCGGACCGGCCGGGTCGCAGAGCAGGTCCAGGGCCTCCAGCACGGCCAGCAGGTGGGTGCGGCCGTGGTATTTCCGGTGCTCCTCGCCCCAGCGGTCCAACAGGTCCAGGAACAGGGCGTCGTGGCCCGGCAGTACCTTGTTCCAGCGGTTCAGGAGCGGCACCCGGAGGGACTTTCCGCGCTGGCGGGCAGGAATCCGCAACCCGCTGGCAATCAGTTTCCGGACCAGGACCCGGCCCTCTACGGGGACAGCGCCGGCCGCCACCAGGGCCTCGTACCGGGCCTCGGCGACGTCATAGTGGTCGCCGTCGAACGCCCGCCCGGGAATGCCGGCGGACGCGGCGAAGGCGTGCAGCTCCTCAAGCGACGTGTCCGACACGAGGTGGGAAAAGCGGGTTCCGTGGGCAGGCCAGAGCGGCGGATCGACGTAGACGGCCATGGAGGCAGTCTAGCGCCGACCGCGGACACCGGACCCGGCGTCGGACGCGCGCCAGCCGGAACTACGCCGGCCCGGCCTACGGTGGCCGGAACTACGCCAGCCCGGCCTACGCCGGCCGGGAGGGCTCCGGCGCGCCATGCCCGGCGTCACAAAGCCTGCTTATGCGGATATTTCTCAGTGAATAAACCGCAAATGAGGAATAGTGTGTAGTTATGCCCAAGATTCGCGTCTCCGAAGCAGCCCGCTTTCTCGGCGTTAGTGACGACACCGTCCGGCGCTGGATCGAACAGGGAAGCCTGACCCCGCTCAAGGATGATTCCGGCCGGCTGGCTGTGGACGGGCTCGAGCTCGCGCGGCTCGCCCGGGAACAGGCCCAGCTTCCGGAGGACCCTGCCCGGGTGGGCAGCTCCGCCCGGAACCGTTTCGTGGGACTCGTGACCGCCATTACGGCCGATACCGTGATGGCGCAGGTGGAGCTGCAGTGCGGGCCTTTCCGCGTCGTGTCACTGATGAGCAGCGAAGCCGTGCGAGACCTCGGGCTGGAACTCGGCTCAGTCGCCACCGCCGTCGTTAAGGCCACCACAGTGATCATTGAAACGCCCAAGGGAAAGAGCCTCGCATGAGCCTCCGCACGAGGATCGCTGCCGTCGCCATGGCTGCAGCCATGGCCGCTGCGGCCGCCGGTTGCGCCGCTTCAACCGGCCAAAATGCCGCGGCCAGTGACTCCGGGAAGACTCTCACCGTGTTCGCTGCAGCATCGCTGAAGGCCCCCTTCACCAAACTCGCCACCACCTTCGAGGAAAGTCACCCGGGCACGAAAGTGGCGTTGAGTTTCGCCGGGTCATCCGACCTCGTTACCCAGATCAGCCAGGGAGCCCCCGCGGACGTATTTGCCTCGGCGGACACCAAGAACATGGCCAAGCTCGCTGACGCCGGCCTGTTGGACGGTGCGGCCGCGACTTTCGCCACCAACGTCCTGGCGATCGCCGTCCCGCCGGCCAACCCGGCCTCGATCGCGTCTTTCGCCGACCTTGCCCGTCCCGGGGTCCGGGTGGTGGTCTGCGCCGGCCAGGTCCCCTGCGGTACCGCCACCGCCGCCGTCGAGAAAGCCACCGGCGTGACGCTGAAACCGGTCAGCGAGGAATCCTCCGTCACCGACGTCCTGGGCAAAGTCACTTCGGGCGAGGCCGACGCCGGCATCGTCTACGTCACGGACGTCAAGGCTGCCGGTGACAAGGTCAAGGGGATTCCCTTCGCCGAGGCGGACAAGGCCATCAACACCTACCCCATCGCCACGGTCGGTTCCAGCAAGAATAAGGAGCTGGCCGCGGCCTTCACTGCACTCGTTACCGGTGCCGAAGGTAATAAGGTCCTGAGCGATGCCGGGTTCGGCACGCCGTGAGACGCGCATGAGGCACGGCTATCAGGGTGTCCCGCGCTGGATCTACGTCCTGGCCGCGGCGGGGGCCCTGTTCGTCCTGCTGCCCCTGGCCGCCATCGTCGCGAAGGTCAACTGGGCGGAGTTCCTGCCGCTGGTCACGTCGGAGTCGTCCCTGACCGCGCTGGGATTGAGCCTGCGCACCTCCGCGGCCAGCACGGTGCTGTGCATCGTGCTGGGCGTGCCGCTGGCCCTCGTCCTGGCCCGCGGGCAGTTCCGCGGTCAGCGGCTCCTCCGCTCCTTCGTGCTGCTGCCGCTCGTCCTGCCGCCCGTCGTCGGCGGCATCGCGCTGCTCTACACTTTTGGCCGGCAGGGTCTGCTCGGCCGCTCACTGGAACTGGCCGGTATCCAGGTCGCCTTTTCGACGACGGCGGTGGTCCTGGCCCAGACCTTCGTCGCACTGCCGTTCCTGGTGGTGAGCCTTGAAGGGGCGCTGCGCTCGGCCGGGAGCCGGTACGAGGCCGTCGCCGCGACTCTGGGCGCCCGCCCCACCACGGTGCTGCGCCGCGTAACCCTTCCCCTGGTGCTGCCCGGGCTGGCGTCCGGCGCCGTGCTTTCGTTCGCGCGCAGCCTTGGCGAATTCGGCGCCACGCTCACGTTTGCCGGCAGCCTGCAGGGCGTCACCCGGACCCTGCCGCTGGAGATCTACCTGCAGCGCGAGACCGACGCCGATGCCGCCGTCGCGCTGTCCCTGCTTCTTGTCGCGGTGGCGGTCGCCGTCGTCGGGCTGTCCTACCGGCGCCCCGGGGCGGCCGGCGGGCGCGGACCCGGCGGGGCTGAACGCGCAACGCGGGACGGGGCACCGGAGCCGGCACCGGAGAGAGCGGCGCCGTGAGTGTCCGGATTGACGCCGCCATTGCCGCCCGCGGCTTTGACGTGTCCATGAGCCTGGCGCCGGGAGAAACCGTAGCCGTGCTGGGCCCCAACGGGGCCGGCAAGTCCACGCTGCTGTCGGTTATTGCGGGCCTGCTCCGGCCGGATACCGGCAGGGGCGAGGTGGACGGCAAGGTCCTGTTCGACCTCGGCCCCGCGACGAACACCTGGACGGCGCCCCACCGGCGCGGCACCGCCCTCCTGGCGCAGGAGCCGCTGCTGTTTCCGCACCTGAGCGCGCTGGACAACGTGGCCTTCGGCCCCCGCAGCGCCGGCGTGCCCAGGGCCGCGGCCCGGGAAACCGCGCGACACTGGCTGGCCGAAGTCGAGGCCGTCGACCTCGCGTCCCGGCGGCCCGGGGAACTCTCCGGAGGCCAGGCACAGCGGGTGGCCGTGGCACGCGCGCTGGCCGCCGACCCCGAGGTGCTGCTCCTGGATGAACCCATGGCGGCCCTGGACATCCACGCCGCGCCGCTGCTGCGCCGGCTGCTCAGGCGCGTCCTCGCCGGGCGCCGGGCCGTCATTGTCACCCACGACGTCCTGGATGCCTACATGCTCGCCGACCGGGTGATCGTCCTGGAAGAGGGCAGGATCACCGAGGAAGGCCCGGTCCGCGAGGTGCTCCAGCGCCCGCGCAGCCGATTCGCCGCCGGTCTCGCCGGGCTGAACCTGGTGGCCGGAACCGTTACCGCCGCCGGTATCCGGTCGCCCGAGGGACTGGAATTTGCCGGCCAGCATGATGCACCGCTCGTCCCCGGGCAGGCAGGCGTGGCCGCATTCCCGCCGTCGGCCGTGTCCGTGTTCCTCTCCGAAGCGCACGGCAGCCCGCGGAACTCGTTCCGGGTGAGGCTTACTGACCTCGAACCGCACGGGGACCAGATACGGGTCCGCGCCGGCGAGTTGGCGGCCGACATTACGCCGGCCGCCTCCGCGGACCTCGGCCTGGCACCGGGGCTGGAGGCCTACTTCGTGGTCAAGGCCGCGGCGGTGTCCATCTACCCGGCGTAGGTTTTTGTCTTGGCAGGGGGTGGTTGGCGCGGCTGGTGATGGTTAGTCCCGGGCCGGTTAGTCCCGGGCGGCGCGGACCGGATGCTGGCTGACGATGGAGACACGGTTGAACGCGTTCATCGTGATCGCCAGCCAGCTGACGGCAGAGAACTCCTCGGCTGTCAGGTGCCTGCGGGCCTGGGCGCCCTCGCGGTCGCGGGCGTGGGCGTCGGAGATGGTGGTGATGGCCTCGGCCAGGGTCAGGGCTGCCCGTTCCTTGTCGGAAAAGAGGGCGGTGTCGCGCCAGGCGGTGAGTACGGCCAGGCGCTGGGCCGACTCGCCGTTCTTGACGGCATCGCCGACATGCAGATCCAGGCAGTAGGCGCAGCCGTTGATCTGCGAAATACGGACATTGAGCAGCTCGATCAGCTTCCCGTCCAGGCCGGCCTCTGCGGCAGCTTCTTTGGCTTTCAGGCCCAGACCGTTGAGCGCACGCCAGGCGGCAGGGTGTTCCTTGTCCAGGAAGACACTCCGGTGCCCGGGATTCTGCGGTGCCGACGACTCGTTCATGGATTCCACAATACCGACGAGCTTCCGCGTGCCCCGGAGCGTCGTGTGACAATTTTGTCAAACATATGACAAGCTTTGGAGGTGGGAGTGATTGGCCCGGCGGCTGGTTCCTTGGGGGGCCCGGCCGCCGTGCCGCTCCTTCCCGGTGCGCCGCTCCTTCCCGGCGCGCCGCTCCCTGCCGGCGGGCCGCTCCTTGCCGGCGGGCCGCTCCTTGCCGGCGGGGCTGGCTGAGCCGAGTTCTGCCAAGCCCTGCTGCGGTCCGCTAGGCTCCGCTGCGGGACATGCCCCGCGTCCGGCCCTGGTTGCGGACATGTCCGGTGGTCGCGCCGCCTACGGAGGACATGTCCAGCGGTCGCCTACCCCAGCAGCGGACATGTCCAGTTTTCAGATCCACGACTGGGCATGAGGGGAGGATGTCCACTCGTGCAGGTCAGCCGCGGCCATGTCCCGCAGTCACGAGCTTCAGCGGAGGACATGCCCCTCTGTCGCGCGGTGTAAGGGGCGACATGTCCAGCCTTCAACGCGGCGCGGAGGGCATGGGCATTAACGCCCAGCTTAAGGGGCACAAGGCAATTCATCGCTGCGCGTCGAGGGGCGCCGGACACGCTCATTGGCCGGCCCTGGGGCGGCGGACCGGTTCATTCTTGGTGCCGACCCTGCTCATTTTGGGTGCGGACTCGGGTGGGCATGCTCATTTTGGGTGCGGGCTCGGGTGGGCATGCTCATTTCTCGCGCCCGGGTGGATTGGGCATGTCCAGGCTTTGATTCGAACGGTGGGCATGGGCATCGGCCTGCTGTGGCCTGTGGGGACATGCTCATTCCCAGCGCCGAATCCGGGGCATGCTCATTTCTCGCGCCCGGTTGGATTGGGCATGTCCAGGCTTTGATTCGAACGGTGGGCATGGGCACCGGCCTGCTGTGGCCTGTGGGGACATGCTCATTCCCAGCGCCGAATCCGGGCCATGCTCGTTTTTCGCGCCCGTATGGACGGGACATGTTCATTCCTGGATCCGAACAGTGGACAAAGTGGAATTATGTCCATTACTGGCGGACAGCGGAGCGCATGTTCCGTGGCAGCAGCGGACAGGGCCGCCGGTGTGCGGCCCGTGCAGGCGGGGGACTCCGGCCCTAGACAGCTGTTTCGCCGTCGGCAAACATGGACCCAAAGGGGCCCAATGCAAAGTTGAGTGGAGTAGACTCAACTTTAATATCAGCATGTTCCCGGAAGGAGCTCTCTTTGGACGCCAAATTCACCACCAAGAGCCAGGAGGCTCTTGCGGCTGCCGCCATGAACGCCTCGACGGCGGGAAACCCGCAGCTTGAGCCTGCCCACCTGCTCAAGGCGCTCATGGATCAGCGGGAGGGCGTTGCCGTCGCACTGCTCCGCGCCACGGGCACGGACCCGGATTCTGTCAGCGTCCAGGCCAGCTCCGCCATCAAGTCACTTCCGTCCACCTCCGGCAGCTCTGTGCAGCAGCCGCAGCTGTCCCGCACCGCACTGCAGGCCATCAAGAATGCCCAGAACGAGGCCGAGCGCCTCGGCGACACCTTCGTCTCCACCGAGCACCTGCTGCTGGGGCTGGCATCCGGAAGTGACGCCGTCGGCAAGCTCATGCGCGACGCCGGTGCCTCCCACGAGGCTCTGCTCGCCGCCCTGCCCGGGGTCCGCGGCGACCGCAAGGTCGACAACGCCGACCCCGAGAACACCTTCCAGGCGCTGGAGAAATACGGCACCGACCTCACCGCGATCGCCCGCTCCGGAAAGCTGGATCCGGTGATCGGCCGCGACGCCGAGATCCGCCGCATCATCCAGGTCCTGAGCCGCCGCACCAAGAACAACCCCGTCATCATCGGCGAACCCGGCGTGGGTAAGACCGCCGTCGTCGAAGGACTTGCCCAGCGGATCGTCGCCGGAGACGTCCCCGAAAGCCTGCGTGGCAAAACCCTGATCGCTCTGGACCTTGCGTCCATGGTGGCCGGCGCCAAATACCGCGGCGAATTCGAGGAGCGGCTCAAGGCCGTCCTGGAGGAAATCAAGAGCTCCGAGGGCCAGATCGTCACGTTCATCGACGAGATCCATACGGTGGTCGGGGCCGGTGCCTCCGGGGACAGCTCCATGGACGCCGGCAACATGCTCAAGCCTATGCTGGCCCGCGGCGAGCTCCGGCTGATCGGCGCCACCACTCTGGATGAATACCGCGAGAACATCGAAAAGGATCCCGCCCTGGAACGCCGCTTCCAGCAGGTCTTCGTCGGGGAGCCGAGCGTGGAGGACACCATCGGCATCCTGCGCGGCCTCAAGGAGCGCTACGAGGCCCACCACAAGGTCGCCATCGCCGACTCCGCACTGGTCGCCGCCGCCACGCTTTCCAACCGCTACATCTCCGGGCGGCAACTGCCGGACAAGGCGATCGACCTCGTGGACGAGGCAGCGTCCCGGCTGCGCATGGAGATCGATTCCGCCCCGGAGGAGATCGACCAGCTGCGCCGCTCCGTGGACCGCCTGACCATGGAGGAACTGGCCCTGGCCAATGAAACCGATCCCGCATCGGTGGAGAGACTCGCCGCGATCCGGGCGGACAAAGCGGACAAAAATGAAGAGCTGGCCGCCCTCAACGCCCGCTGGGAAGCCGAGAAAGCCGGCCTAAACCGCGTCGGCGACCTCAAAGCCAGAATCGACGAACTGCGCTCCGCTGCCGAGAAGTTCCAACGCGAAGGCGACCTCGAGGCGGCCTCGCGGATCCTTTACGGCGAACTACCCGCCCTCGAGCGGGAACTCAATGAAGCCGCTGAGGCGGAGTCGGCCCGGGTGGCCGGCGGCGGGGCCAAGCAGGATCTCATGGTGGCTGACGAAGTCACCGCCGACGACATCGCCGAGGTCATTTCGGCCTGGACCGGCATTCCCGCCGGGCGAATGCTGCAGGGCGAGAGCCAGAAGCTGCTGGATATGGAGCACGTCCTGGGCGAGCGGCTGATCGGCCAGAAGAAGGCCGTCGCCGCGGTCTCCGACGCCGTACGCCGCGCCCGTGCCGGAATCAGCGATCCCAACCGGCCCACCGGCTCGTTCCTGTTCCTCGGTCCCACCGGCGTCGGCAAGACCGAACTCGCCAAGTCCCTCGCCGACTTTCTCTTCGACGACGAGCGCGCGATGGTGCGGATCGACATGTCCGAATACTCGGAAAAGCACTCCGTGGCGCGCCTCGTCGGGGCCCCTCCCGGGTACGTCGGCTACGAGGAAGGCGGCCAGCTGACCGAGGCCGTCCGGCGCCGGCCCTACTCGGTGCTGCTGCTCGATGAAGTGGAAAAGGCCCACCCGGAGGTCTTCGACATTCTCCTGCAGGTGCTCGACGACGGCCGTCTCACCGACGGCCAGGGTCGCACTGTGGACTTCCGCAACGTGATCCTGGTGCTCACCTCGAACCTGGGCAGCCAGTTCCTGGTAGACCCCACCCTCGACGCCGAGGCCAAGAAGAACGCCGTCATGGCCACCGTGCACGCCTCCTTCAAGCCGGAGTTCCTGAACCGGCTGGATGAAGTAGTGCTGTTCGATCCGCTGAGCGTGGAGGAGCTGTCCCGCATTGTGGAGCTGCAGGTCAAGGAGCTGGGCGAACGACTCAAGGGCCGCCGGCTGAATCTTGAAGTCACCGAGGGCGCCCGCGCGTGGCTGGCGGTAACCGGCTTCGATCCCGCCTATGGCGCCCGGCCGCTGCGCCGGCTGGTGCAGCGCGAGATCGGCGACCGGCTGGCCAAAGCCATCCTGGCCGGCGAGATCTCCGACGGCGACACGGTTGTGGTGGACACCGCGCCCGACCTCATGGAACTCACCATGGGCGGGCCGGCGGTCACAGACCGGCCCGACGGCGGCGCGTCCACCGGCAGCGGCCTCTCGGTGCGGCGCAAGGAGTAGGCGGCGCCAGAAACAGTAAGTTAAACGCCACTGGCAGCCGGGTCATCCCGGCTGCCAGTGCGCTAAGCCCGGTTCGCTAAGGCCACGCCACGCCAAGCCAGGGCCGGGCAGGGTGGGGCAGGGCTCTAGGGAAGCAGGGACTCCATGATGACGTTCCCGCCGTCCGTCACGGCATAGCAGTCCACCCGGCGGTCGCCCTTGTTCCAACTGCTCGAACTCGGGTAGGCCAGCTTGTAGCTCAGCGCGTAGTCGCCGGCCTTGTCCGTCAGGGGTGCGTCCTTGCAGGCATCGCGCGCCTTCTGCTTGAGCGCATCCCGACCGGGGTAGGAGTCACCTGCCGCGTACCTCTCCACGGCGACCAACTGGGCCGAATGGCCGGTGGAGCAGTCCACGATCGTGGACTGCTCGGCATTCGGGTCGAAGTCCTTGAAACAGTCACGCAACTGGAAGTCCAGGGGGCTGACGCCTTCCAGCGGCAAGGCTCCCCGGCTGGCCGGAGCCGACGCCGACGCCGACGAGGTTGCGGGGGTCGGGCTGCTGCTATCCGCGGAGGGCTGGGCGCTGCCGGCAAACGAGGCCACCGCCCACCACACCAGAAACCCGAGGACGACGAGCACACCCGCGGCCATGCCGAGCCGCTTGGGCCCTTGCCGGCGGATCCGGCGGGCAAGGGGGCGTGCGGTGTCTGAGATTGCTGTGGTGATGCCGGTGAGGCTGACGCCTGGGAGCTTCGCGGACAGGCGGTTGGCCGCGGACGGTTTCGTGGCCGAGTCGTCGGCCTGGGGCATCCCGGCGATCGTATCCGCCGGAGATGTCGCGGTCCGTTCCGGGTCGGCCGTCACAACGGGCAGGGCGGACGTCGGCAGCCTCGAAGGCGGCGGCGGGACGGCCCCGACGTCGTGCCTTGGATTCTCTTCAGTCACTGAGAAATTCACCACTTCCGTGCATCTTTGCCGGGGCTGGAGGCCCGGCATTGTCACCCTTTTCCGGGCGCACATCACGAAACTCTATCGAAGAAGCGAGTCGGGGCGCATACGCCGGGGGCTGCGACGGCGGCTTCCGGAGGCGCAACACTGTCCACAGGGGGCGGGCCGGCAAGCAGTTGGCGCCGAAAGCATGTAATCTAGGTGTACGACAAATTGACCAAACATTCCGGGGCCTCACCGATCGCCAAAGGTGACCACCTCCGGTCCAAGTACAAAAGGGGGTCACGCCATGGGGCGCGGCCGTCAAAAGGCAAAAGCTACCAAGCAGGCTCGGGACATCAAGTACTACTCCCCGAACACTGACTATTCGGCCCTTCAGCGCGAGCTCACGGGCCCGGGAAGTCGTGCCACGAACCACTTCACGGATGACCCGGTCGAGCCGGATTATTCGGCTTATGTGGATAAGTACGCGGACGATTTGGAAGACGACGACGACGAGGTAGATACCCGTCGGATTGGTTAGTCGACGCTTCCTCCCGGGAACTTTGTCCGGGGGGAACCTTCCGGCACTGCGGTGCCAGCCATAGATTTTCAGGCCGCCGGCCACACCTGTGCTTCAGGCGTGGCCGGCGGTTTTTCTTAAGCCCCCGGACGGACCACGTCGCGACGCCGCGCAGTTGTCACCGCCGGGGCCCCGGGCTACGTTGATCGTGCCGGATTTTCCCGGACACGACGCCGACGCCCGGAAGGACAGCCATGACCATGCGCACAGGATTCGCCGAGGGCGAGCTCTGCTGGACGGACCTCCAGACCAGCGACGTGGAGGCGGCGAAGGCCTTCTACGCTGAAGTTTTCGGCTGGCGGTACGAAAACCTGCCCACTCCTGACGGACGCAGTTATGCGAAAGCCTTCCTCGGCGATGACCTCGTGAGCGTCATCGCTCCGCAGACCCCCGGGCAGGAATCCGCGGGCCAACCGGGCTGCTGGAACGTGTATTTCGCCACCGGAGACGCCCGGGACCTGGCTGCCGAACTGGCCCATTCCTCCGGACATCTTGAGTTCGGCCCCGAGGCCGTCGGCGACACCGGCGTCATGGTCTTCTTTGCCCCGCCCGGCGGCGGAACCACGGGTGCCTGGCAGGCCGGCAGCCACTTCGGAGCTGCCCGGAGCCAGGAGACCGGAGCCCTGGCGTGGGCCGAGCTGCTGACGCCCGAGCCGCAGGCCGCCGTCGGTCTCTTCCAGCAGCTCTTCGGGCATGAGGTGACCGAATACCCCCAGGACGACGGCGGCACGTACACCACGCTCATGGTGGACGGCACCGAGGTGGCCGGGATCGCGCGGGTGCCCGGCGATGCGCAGGACACCCTGCAGCCCGGGTGGCAGGTCTACTTCGGCGTGTCCGACGTCGCGGAAGCAGTGAAGGCGGCGGTGGCCGCGGGCGGCGTCGTGCTGGTGGCGCCGGATGAGGGAGAGCCGGAGGACGCCGAGGAAGCCGGCACCATCGCCACGCTCAGGGACCCGCAAGGCGGCGTCTTCAGCGTGCTGGAGGTCTAAGCGGAGGGTTGCTCGCTTAGTCCTTCACGTGGCAGAGGTCCAGCAACGGAATCAGGACATCCACGTCGCCGGCCCGTGCGGCAGCAAGGATCTTCGTGTGCGCATCGGCAACGCGGGCCAGCTTGGCCTCGTCTAGCGGATATGAGCGGCTGATCAGGCGCTGGACGGGATTGTCCCAGACGGATTCGAGAGTGGCGAGCAGAAATTTATTCGGGCACGGCGCTGCCAGGCTCAGGTGGAACGCTCGAGTTGCGGTGAAGAGCGCCTCCGCGTCTTCGCTGGCGGATCCCTCGGCGATCAGCAGCTCCAGCCGGGCCAGCTCCAGGGGCGTGTACTTGGCGCCGCACTGATGGATGGCCATGATCTCCAGTGCCTTGCGGACTTCGTAGACCTCGGCAACGTTTGATGGCGTCAGCGTCGCCGCGAAGTATCCGGCGCCCGGTACCAACGTGGCCAGGCCTTCGTGCACCAGCCGGTTAAGCGCGTCGCGGATCGGCGTGCGGGAAACGCCGTACTCCTCCGCAAGCTGCTCCTGGATCAGTGGAGCCCCCGGCTCAACCACGCCGGTGACGATCTCATCGCTGATCCGTTCGTAGACCTGCTCGCTCAACGGCCGCATCTTCTTGGCAACTTGCGCAGCCATTCGCCTCATCCCCTCGGTGGTCCCACGAATTATTCAAGTCTACGTGCTTTACATCACAGTATTCACTGTATACAGTGAATCCAATCCTTCCCCAGTCTAGCCGAAAGCCAGCCCATGCCCCTGCATATTCCCCGAATTCCCGGTATCGATTTCCTGGCCCCAGGCAAGCAGCTCGGCTATCTGGAGATCGAGCATTCGGACAACGCTCACGACGCGGCCGTCATCCCGTCCCCCATCGCTGTCCTGAGCGGCGGGGCGGGGCCAACGGTTCTGCTCATCGCGGGCACCCACGGAGACGAGTACGAAGGCCAGATCCTCCTTCAGGAGCTCATCCGGTCCGTCGATCCGGCGGTAGTCAGCGGGCGCCTGATTGTCCTGCCGGCTTTGAATATCTCCGCTGTCAGGGAAGGACGCCGTGTTGCCAGTGTGGACGGAGTGAACCTCAACAGGTCCCTTCCGGGCAATGCCGCCGGGGGTCCGGCACAGCAGATCGCTTCCATCGTGGCCGAGGACCTCATCCCGCTCGCGGATTTCGTCATGGACATCCATTCCGGCGGAATCGCTTCGGAATACGTGCCCTCAGCCTTCGTGTACCACGGACCCACACCGGAACTCTGGGCACAAAAGACCGCAGCCGTGGCTGCCTTCAACGTGCCGTATTCCGTGGTGGTGCGGCCCATGCTGAAATCCGGTTCCATCAGCGGTGCAGCAGACCGGGCCGGCGTTCCCATGATCTCCACCGAACTGGGTGGCCGGGGGACGGTTTCACTGCGGATCCTGGAGCGCGCACGGAAGGGACTGCGGGCGCTCCTGGGTCACTGGGGACTTCTCCCGGGGGTCCCGTCGCCGGACCGGTTCGCAGACCCGTCCGCGGTCGAGGCCGCGGTCCAGTGGGTGGAGCTCACGCCGCAGTCCCCGGTGAACTCCACCATGGCCGGGCTCTTCGAACCCACCGTTGAGCTGGGGCAACGAGTCGCGGCGGGGGCCCTCGTGGCCAGGGTTCATTCAGTGGAGGAACTCGACCGGCCGCCCAAGGAATTCTTCGCACCCATCGACGGGGTGGTTGCCATCGTCCGGCATCCGGCCCCCGTCAACGTCGGCACAACCCTGGTCAACATCGCCGTTGACCATGGAACCACCCACCCGAAAGGCAACTATGTCACAGCCTAATTTCAAAACAACCGGCTCTCTGCTGCTCGTGGCCCTGATCGGGCTGAGCGGCTGCACCAACGCCTCCCTGGAGGCCGGAAGCGCAGCATCCGCCCAGACCATCCCCGGGCAGGACGGTGCCATAGCCGCCGCGCCGCTCAACCGGGCGGCCGCGGACCTGCTGCCCGCGGATGTCAGGGGCAAGGGAACGCTGCTGGTGGGGACGGACCCCACGTTCCCGCCCTACGAGTTCTACGCCGATGACAACAAGACAGTGACGGGATGGGACGCGGACTTCGCCAAGGCACTCGGCGAGACCCTTGGGCTGGAAGCTAAGATGGTCCCGGCCACCTTCGACACCATCCTCCCCGGCGTCGGATCGCATAAGTATGATGTCGGGATCTCCGGATTCAATGTCACGGCTGAACGGAAGAAGAACGCCGACTTCGCCACCTACATGAAGAGCGGCTCGGGCCTGGCGGTCAAGCAGGGGAACCCGAAGAATCTCGCCCTTGATGCCATGAAGCTGTGCGGCACAAAGATTGGCGGTGAGAAGGGAACGTCCCAGGGCATCGAAACCCTGCCGGCCTTCTCGAAACGATGCACGGACGCGGGGCAGGCCCCGATCGACATCCAGCTCTTCCCCTCCCAGCACGAGGCCAACCTGGCCCTCAGCTCTGGCCGCGTGGACGGAGTCTTGTCGGGTGACATCGGCATGGCCTACGCCAGCAAGCTGTCCGGAGGCTCCTTTGAGCTCGCCCCCGGCACCGGCTGGGAGCCCACGCCTGTGGGCATCGCCCTGCCGAAGGACTCGCCGCTGACCAAGGCTGTTGTGGCAGCGGTTAAAGCGCTCGTGGCCAGCCCCACCTACACGTCAATTAATGCCAAGTACGGTATCCCCGATTCCGTGAAGGTCAGTGTGGGCCAGGTCGACGCAGGTGCCTCCCAATGAGAGGGACCGTCAGCCTTTCAAAGACCGCCGGCACCCGGGGAGATTACACCGTGGTAGCGGCCCGGCACCCGTGGCGCTGGGTCGCCGCAGCGGCGGTCACCGCCGTCGTCGTTCTCTTCCTGGTCTCGGCCATGACGAACCCGCGCTTTGGCTGGGACAAGGTGGCCCTGTATTTCCGGGACACCACAATCGTCAACGGCATTGGCATCACGTTGCTGCTGACCGTTGTCTGCATGGCGGCCGGCGTCGCCCTGGGCGTCGTTCTGGCCGTAATGCAGCTTTCCGTCAATCCAGTGGTCAAGGCCTCGGCCGGCATGTACGTGACGGTTTTCCGCGGCACCCCGGTGCTGGTCCAGCTGCTGTTCTGGTTCAATCTCTCAGCGCTGTACCCCGAGATCACGTTCGGCATCCCGGGCATCAGCCTCGATGCCAACCAGCTCATCACGCCCCTGGCCGCGGCCATCCTGGGCCTGGGCCTCAACGAAGCGGCCTATATGTCGGAGATTGTTCGTGCCGGCATCCAATCCATCGACCAGGGCCAGGGCGAGGCGGCGGGTGCCCTGGGCATGTCCCGCCTGCAGACCCTGTTCCGGGTGATCCTGCCGCAGGCTATGCGGGTGATCATCCCGCCCACCGGCAACGAGTTCATCGGCATGCTGAAAATGACCTCGCTGGTCAGCGTCATCGCGGTCCCGGAGCTGCTGTATTCAGCCCAGATCATCTACTCCAAGAACCTCCAGGTGGTTCCGCTGCTGATCGTTGCCAGCATCTGGTACATCATTTTCACCACCGTGTTCAGCGTGGGCCAGGGATACGTGGAGCGGCGCTTCTCTCGCGGTACCTCCCGTTCCGTGCCGCCGTCCGCGGCCGAACGCCTGAGGCACTTCTTTAGGGTCCACTCCCCGCAAGCCTCAGGAAGGGGCAGTCACTCATGACCACCGAGACAGCAGAACGAGAGCCGCTGGTGCGGGCCGAGGGCGTCCGCAAGAGCTTTGGCAACAACGAGGTCCTCAAGGGCATCGATCTCGAAATCCGGCGCGGCGAGGTGGTCTGCATCATCGGCGCCTCCGGATCGGGAAAGAGCACCTTCCTGCGGTGCGTGAACCATCTGGAAAAGATCGACGGCGGCCTGCTCCGGGTGGAGGACCGCGTGGTGGGCTACAGGCTCAAGGGCCACAAGCTGCACGAGCAGTCCTACAACGAGATCTGCGCCGACCGGGCCGACATCGGCATGGTCTTCCAGCACTTCAACCTCTTCCCGCACATGACAGTCCTGGAAAACCTCATGGAGGCGCCGTTGCGGGTGCTCAAACAGCGCAAGGACGAGGTCCGGCGTCGGGCGCTCGGGCTCCTGGATAAAGTGGGACTGGCCGAGAAAGCGCAGGCCTACCCC
The DNA here is from genome assembly GCF_003097355.1 of Arthrobacter sp. H-02-3. Lineage (GTDB taxonomy): Bacteria > Actinomycetota > Actinomycetes > Actinomycetales > Micrococcaceae > Arthrobacter > Arthrobacter humicola. The sequence continues at coordinate 37,942 of NZ_PYUI01000012.1, read as the reverse complement.
CGCCACCTCTCGGGCGGACAGCAGCAGCGCGTGGCGATCGCCCGTGCGCTCTGCATGGAACCGAAACTGATGCTCTTTGACGAGCCCACATCCGCCCTGGACCCGGAACTCGTCGGTGAAGTCCTCCGCGTCATGAAGGACCTTGCCCGGACCGGAATGACCATGATCGTTGTCACCCACGAAATGGGGTTCGCCCGGGACGTGGCTGACCGTGTGGTGTTCATGCACGACGGCCGGATCCTTGAGGAAGGCCCCGCCGAAGCGGTCATCAACCACCCGCAGCACGAACGGACGCGCGCCTTCCTATCCGCCGTGCTCTAGGCCTTAACCATCGAGTGCTCCAAACCCGCCCTTATGAAGCTGCTAAAGGGCGGTTTTGGAGCACTCGATGCGGTTGAGGGCCTTTAGGCGTAGGCGTTGACCAGGCGGACCGCGCCGCCGTCGACGCCCTTGGCGCCCTGGACGTAGTCGGGGCCGGACTTGATGATCGAATCCGAGTTCTCCTCCACCGTGCCCATGATCCAGGACGGCAGGCCGCGGTCGTTGAGCCGGTTCACGGCGGCGTCGGCGGCCTCCGGGGAAACGATGGCTACCATGCCCACGCCCAGGTTCAGGGTCCGCTCGAGGTCGGCCAGCGGGACGTTGCCGAGCTCGGAGACCAGCTTGAAGATGGCCGGCAGTTCCCACGTGGCGCGGTCAACGGTGGCCAGCAGGCCCTGCGGGAGGACGCGGGCGAGGTTGGCCGCGAGGCCGCCGCCGGTGACGTGGCTGAAGCCGTGCACGGCCTTGCCGCCAGCGGAGCCGTTCACCGGGAAGGTGCGGGCGAGGTCCAGGCAGTCGGCGGCGTAGACGCGGGTGGGCTCCAGGAGCTCCTCGCCCAGGGTGCGGCCGAGTTCGGAGACCTGGCGGTCCAGGGCCCAGCCTGCGTGGTTGATGACGCGGCGGACCAGGGAGTAGCCGTTGGAGTGCAGGCCCGAGGAGGCCATGCCGATCACGACGTCGCCGGCGCGGACACGGTCCGGACCCAGCAGGGCGTCGGCCTCGACCACGCCGGTGGCTGCACCGGCGACGTCGTACTCATTTTCGCCGAGCAGGCCGGGGTGTTCGGCGGTCTCGCCGCCCACCAGGGCGGTACCGGCGACCGAGCAGGCGGCCGCGATGCCGCGAACGATGTCCGCGATGCGTTCCGGCACGACCTTGCCGCAGGCGATGTAGTCGGTCATGTACAGCGGCTCGGCGCCGACCACGACGATGTCGTCCACCACCATGCCGACGAGGTCAAACCCGATGGTGTCGTGGATGTCCATGGCCTGCGCAATGGCCACCTTGGTGCCGACCCCGTCGGTGGACGTGGCCAGGAGGGGCCGCTTGTAGGTCAGCAGCCGGGAGACGTCGTAAAGACCTGCGAACCCGCCGACGCCGCCGATCACCGAGGCGTTGTGGGTTGCCTTCACGGCATCCTTCATGAGTTCGACGGCGCGGTCTCCCGCTTCGACGTCGACGCCGGCGGAGGCGTAGGTGATGCCGGCGTTCTGGGCGGCGTTCATGTCAGCGGCCGGGGAGGCGGAAGTCATACTGGCTCTTTCTTGTCGGCTTTGGTGACGCGGTCGGCATCGGTGAGCAGTTCTTCGAATTCGGAGTCCGGCCCCGGATCGCAGCCCGTGGCGCCGGCCTTCTCGGCCGGGTCGTCCGAGATCGAGGTGCCGGGTTCGGCGTCGGGGGAGTCGGACGCGGCCTCTGCCGGTGCGGCCGGCGCGGAAGCGTCCGCTCCGGAAGCAGCTCCGCCGGCGGCGGGAAGACCGCCGAGGTCCGTGCGCTCAAGCAGGTTCTTGCCAAGCTTGTCTGCGCCGGGCAGCTCGATCGGGTACTTGCCGGTGAAGCAGGCGGTGCAGAGGCGTTCGCGCGGCTGCCGGGTGGCGGCGATCATGCCGTCCTCGGAGATGTAGGCCAGCGAGTCGGCGCCGATCGCCTGGGAGATCTCGTCGATGGTGGCGCCGTTGGCGATCAGTTCCGCGCGGGATGCGAAGTCGATGCCGTAGAAGCACGGCCACTGCACCGGCGGCGAGGAGATCTTGACGTGCACGGAGGCGGCGCCGGCTTCGCGGAGCATCCGGACGATGGCGCGCTGGGTGTTGCCGCGGACGATCGAGTCGTCCACCACCACGACGCGCTTGCCCCGGATCACCGATTCCAGGGCGTTGAGCTTGAGGCGGATGCCGAGCTGCCGCAGGGTCTGCGACGGCTGGATGAAGGTTCGGCCCACGTAGGCGTTCTTGACGAAGCCGTGCGCGAACGGGATGCCGGATTCCTCGGCGTAGCCCACAGCAGCGGGCGTGCCGGATTCCGGGACCGGAATGACAATGTCCGCTTCCTGGGTGTTCTCGCGGGCCAGCTGGCGGCCCATCTCCACCCGGGATTCGTAGACCGAACGGCCGGCAATGGCGGCGTCCGGGCGGGCAAGGTAGACGTATTCGAAGACGCAGCCTGCCGGGGTCGCGTCGGCGAAGCGCTGTGAGCGGACGCCGTCCTCGTCGATCGCGATGAATTCGCCGGGCTCGATTTCGCGGATGAAGCTCGCGCCGACCGTGGCCAGGGCTGACTGCTCGGAGGCGACCACCCAGCCGCGCTCCAGCCGGCCGAGGCACAGAGGGCGGATGCCATAGGTGTCGCGGGCCGCGTAGAGGGTTCCCTCATCCATGAAGACGAAGCAGAAGCCGCCCTTGATCTTGGGCAGGAGCTCCAGGGCGGTCTGTTCGAGGGACTTGCCCTCTTCACCCTCCAGGAGCGCCGTGACCAGGGCGGTGTCCGAGGTGTTGCCCTGTTTCATCTCGCCGCTCAGGTTTCCGCCGTTGCGGTCCGTGATCATGGCTTTGAGCTCGGCCGTGTTCGTCAGGTTGCCGTTGTGGGCCAGCGCCACGGTGCCCGTGGAGGTCGCGCCCAAGGTGGGCTGGGCGTTGGCCCAGTGGCTCGCACCCGTAGTGGAATAGCGGCAGTGGCCGACGGCCAGGTGCCCGGTCAGGGTGTTCAGCGTAGCCTCGTCGAAGACCTGGGATACGAGGCCCATGTCTTTGTAGACGTTGATCCGCTTGCCGTCGCTGGTTGCAATACCAGCCGACTCCTGACCACGGTGCTGCAATGCATACAGCCCGTAATAGGTAAGTTTTGCTACTTCTTCACCGGGTGCCCAGACCCCAAAGACGCCGCATGCGTCCTGAGGGCCTTTTTCGCCTGGGAGAAGATCATGAGAAAGTTTTCCATCGCCGCGTGCCACTGGTCGATTATCTCACGATGTGCGCTAAGACTTTTCCGGCGCCCGGTTTATGACCTGCCGGCAGGCTCAGGCGCGGCTCAGGCGCGGTTCTCGCCGTCGGCGTCGGGTGCGGAGTCCGGAACGGACTCGACGACGGCGCGCTCGGCGCGGCGGACGCTGATCCGGTCCAGCACCAGGGCCGCCACGGCACCTAGAATGACGCCGCCGGCCGCGCAAAGGACCATGAAGAAACCAAATACGGAGCCGCTGTCGTAGCTGGCATCACCGGGGAGGGCGTAGGCGATGATGGCCGCCGCAACGACGCCTACGAGCCCGCCCAGGATCAGGAACGGCACGTACTTCGGCGCCCGCCGGACGGTGACCTCGCGTCGCTCCGGGACGCTGCCGGGGGCTGACTCCCCGTGGGGTTCGGTGCCTGCGGTGCCGGGGGTTTCGTGGGAAGACATGCCGTTAAGCCTACTGCCCTTCGAGTCATTGCCGGAGACCCGTTCCGGGAGCAGACTAGGGCTAGGAACAGACGAGCCAAGGATCCGCCATGTTAGCCTCAGCCGACCGCGTTCGCGACCAGCAGCGCCTGCTCTGGGATGAGTTCTCGGCGGGCTGGAAGAAGTGGGACGTTGAACTGCTCGACTGGCATGCCCCGTTCGGGGACGCCCTGCTCGAGGAGCTCCGGCTGCGCCCCGACTCCTGGGTGCTGGATGTCGCGGCAGGCACGGGGGAACCTGCACTTAATGTGGCCGGTCAGGTGCCGGACGGGCGGGTGGTCCTCGCTGACATTTCCGCCGGTATGCTCCGCGTGGCCGAAGAAAAGGCATTGACCCAGGGCCTGCACAACCTGGACTTCAAGGTTTGCGACGCTGCTGCCATGCCCTTTGGTGACAACACGTTTGACGCCGTGTACTGCCGCTTCGGTTTGATGTTCTTTCCGGTCATGTCCGCGGCCATGCGCGAGATGGCGCGCACCGCCAAGCCGGGCGCCCGGGTCGGCGCCGTCGTCTGGGGACGCGCCGCCGAGAACCCGTGGGCCAGCCTGATCCTCGGCACGATTGCCCGGCACCGCGAGCTGCCCATTCCGCCCGCAGGGACTCCGGGGCTTTTCCGCTGTGCACCCACCGGGTTCATGACGCGGATGTTAACGGACGCCGGGCTGGTAGACGTGACCGAGCGCAAGGTCAGCACCGACCTCGTGTTCGAATCCCCGGAGAGCTATTGGGAATTCATGACCGACATCGCGACCACAGTGGCGATGGGGCTGGCCAAGGCGGACGAGAAGTCTCGGGCTTTGATCCGCTCGGACGTATTCGCGCTGCTGGGCCGCTATGAGCACGACGGCGCCATCCAGCTCCGGTCCACCGCCACGGTGGTTGCCGGGACCAAGGTGTAGGCAGCCGGCCGGTTTTCGCGCCGTTTTCGGACCGGCGCGTCGCCATCGGTCGGATGCGGCCCGGATCCGCGCTGCATCCGACTGGTTCCGGAGCCGTGGTCCGAAACCGCAGCGAAAACCGCCCGGAGCGCGGCCCGGATCCGCGCTGCCGTGTCCGATTCCGTAGCGCGTTCCCGGGAGCTTGGCAGGATCAGCGTCGGCAGGACGGGAGTGTCTGCCGCGGAACACCTGCCGCGGCCAGAAATACCTCAAATCTTCCGGGATTGGACAGCTCCGACCACGTCCAGCGGATCACGCGTCGGCCGGTGGCACGAATCCGGTCCTCCCGGCGCTTCTCGTCAGTGAGGGCCTCAGCGGGCGTCCGGCCCTGCAGGAACTCCGCCTTGCGGTACTTCACAAGTCCGTCGAATTCACCGCACAGCTGCTCCTCCGGCCAGTCAAAGTCTGTGAATGCGACCAGCCCGCGGGCGTCGCGGGTTTCGACCTGAAGGAGGGGAATCCGGAAGCCGAGCCGGTGCATCAGGGCGCGGCTCACCGATTCTCCCGGGGAGCCGGACGCCGGATCAGCGAAATCCAGGGCGGTCCGGATTCGCCGGGCAGCGGCTTTTGTGTAGTTGCCGTCGATGCCGGTGTGGAGTTCCTCGCGGCTGAGCGGTGGCAGATTGTCAGGCTGCGGCCGGAGGACGTGGTCGAATACCGTGACTCCCTGTTCGAACGATTCGAAGGCGGCCAAGTCCAAGGCTGTCCGGACGCGGTCCGTGACGAGGAGCCCGTGACGCTCCTTGATCTGTGCCGAGTCCAAATCGACGAAGTGCCGCCGGACCCCGGCGCGCGAGCGGCCGCCGCCGTCGTCGGAAGTGCAGGCATGCACCAGATGGCCGTGGCCCAGCAGCGGCATGTCCCACAAGGCTGCGGAAGACTGGCGGCAGAAGATGGTGCGGCTCTTCAACGTGGACGCCGCCGCCCGGATGAGGACCGGATACCGGTCCCACGGCGTCAGCGATTCCCAGTCTTGCACCCGGACGTAGACGCCCTGTCGGATCCGCCGGAGCTGGCCGGACTTCGCCTGCCGGGCAAGGCCCCGCGCATCCTGGCCGAGCCGCGCAAGGTCGCTGCTAAGAATTAGTGGTGGTAGTTCCATGCCCCGATGGTGGCCCGTGAGGCTGGGCCGGACAACCACCACTGAGGCGGATGTGGAGAACTCCTCCGCGGCAGTTTCAGACCGGCGCGACGACGTCGGACTGGCGCGCCGTGGATCCGCGTTGCCCGTGTCCGGTTGCGTAGCCGTGGTCCGAAACCGCAGCAAGAACCGCCCAGGGCGCATCCCGAACCTCCCGGCGCGGACGGTTGGACGCCCGAACCGGTGGGGCGGCGCCGGGCGCGGACGCTTGGACGCCCGAACCGCGGGGCCCGGGGCGCGGACGGTTAGACGCCCAGTTCTTCCTTCAGCGCCGCGACGTGGCCCTGGGCCTTGACCTGGTACTGCGCGAGCTTCACCTTGCCCTCGGGGTCCAGCACCACCGTGGAGCGGACGAGGCCCTCGGTGACCTCGCCGTGGACCAGCTTCTCGCCCCAGGCGCCGTAGGCGAGTGCGACAGCGTGGTCCTCGTCGGCCAGGAGCGGGAAGGTCAGGGCAAAGTCTCCGGTGAAGTGGGCCAAGGCATCGGGGGCGTCGGGGGAGATGCCCAGGACCTCGTAGCCCGAGCCCTGCAGGGACGCGAGGTTGTCGCGGAAGTCGCAGGCCTCGGTGGTGCAGCCGGGGGTCGCGGCCTGCGGGTAGAAGTACACGATGACGTTCTTGCCGCGGTAGTCGGCGAGGGACACGGGCTTGCCCTCGGCATCGGGAAGCGTAAATTCCGGGGCCGGGGTGCCGGGCTGGAGCTTGACGGTCGGATTGGCGTTCATGAGGATCCTTCAGGAGAGGGGGACAACGGGTCTGTGGTGCACAACACCGGCGTCGCAGGCTGTATTCCGCCGTCTGGCAACGGCCGTCGGCGTCCGCCAGCTGCGCCGGGTCCGGTGCGCGGTGACAGCATTTTCATAGCTCCGGCATAGGTGTCGTGGCTAGTTTGAAGCAACTATGGAACAGCACACGCCACGCCAGCGACGATTTGGACCCCGGCCCGCGACGGGCGGCAAACCTCGTCGGGCGGCCGTGCGGCTGCGGACCCTGGTCGCGGGGGCCTGTGCAGCAGTGCTCGCCGTCGCGCTGGCTGCCGGCATCTTCTCAGCCGCGGAGGCACGAACGACGACGGCCGCCGCGGGAGCATTCGCTGCCGGTCCGGCGGCCGGCAGTGTTTCGCCGTCGGCCGGTTCCGGCGCGTCGGCCCCGGCATCCGCCGCGGCGGCAGGATCCGTCGACGCCGCACTGGACGCGAAAATCCAGGCCATTATCGACGCCAACAGCCAGTATCAGATCGGCGTGGCGCTGGTCGACGTATCGTCCGGCGCGGACCCGGCAGACGTCCACGAATACGGGGTCCGGGAGCAGTTCGTGGCGGCCAGTACCGCCAAAGTCCTGGCCGCCGCGGCTTACTATCACCTGGTCGAAACCGGCGCCGCCAGCCTCGATGACCCTTTGGGCGACTACACCGCCGGGTTCCAGCTGCGCGAAATGATCCAGCAGAGCGACAACGACTCGTGGTCGCTGATCATGGATGCCGTGGGCCACGAAGAGCTGACGGAGTACGCGGCGTCGCTGGGCGTGACCTACGATCCGGAAACCAACACGCTGACCCCGGCGGAAATGGCCGGCGTCCTGGCCGGGGTCTATTCCGGAACGCTCCTCAACGCCGAGGACACCGCGCAGCTGCTGTCCTACATGCAGGACACCAACTACGAGACGCTCATTCCCGCCGCCGTGCCGGATGGGATAACGGTGTTCCACAAATACGGGCTCCTGGACGATGAACTGCACGACGCCGGCATCCTCACCAAGGACGGCACGGCCTACGCGCTGGTCATCTACACCAAGGGCCAGAGCCTGAGCGACGTCCCGGAACGCACCGAGGTGATCCATCAGCTGACGCAGGCCGTGACGGGCGCCCTCTTCTAGGCCGCCCGTGACGGAATGTGCGGCGTCTTCGGGAATCCGCGGCGGAACCAGACGACCGCACCGCGGATCCGAGGCGCCCCTGTCCGAAACCGTGGCAGAAAACCGAACGCGGCGCGGAGCGGGCGTCCGGCGCTTAGACGCCCAGCTCCTCGCGGAGAGCCCGCACGTGGCCCTGCGCGCTGACCTGGTACTGGGCCAGGACCACGTTGCCGTCGGGACCGACCACCACGGTGGACCTGAAGGTTCCTTCGCGGACTTCGCCGTCCACCAGCTTCTCGCCCCAGGCTCCGTACGCCAGGGCTGTGGCGTGGTCCTCGTCCGCGAGCAGCGGGAAGGTCAGGGCATGCTCGGCGGCAAAGGCGGACAGGGCCTCCCGCGCGTCGGGGGAGATGCCCAGGACCTCGTAGCCCGCGCCTTGGAGTGCAGCGAGGTTGTCGCGGAAGTCGCACGCCTCCGCGGTGCAGCCGGGGGTGGCGGCGCGGGGGTAGAAGTAGACAATGACGCTCTTGCCGCGGTAATCGGCCAGGGAAATCCGGCGCCCCGCAGAGTCGGTCAGCGTGAACCCGGGGGCCGGAGCGCCGGTCTGGAGCCTGGTGGTGGCGTGCAGCTTGGTGGGTACCGTGGATGGCATGGAGTTCCTTCGATCGCGAGTCGGGATGGTGGTGGAAGCGGGGGTCAGATGGTGTATTCCGCCGGTCCGCGGACGGTCGCCAGCGGACCGGGGACGAAGCGGTAGCCGCCGCTGCGGACGGTGACGACGGCGTGCCGGCAGCCCTTGAGCTTCCGGCGCACCCGGCCGACGTACACATCGATAGACCGGGTGGCCGCACCAGGGGTGTCGAACGCGTCGAGGCAATGCTGCAGTTCCTGCCGGCTTACCGTGCGGGAGCAGTTCTGCACGAGGCATCTCAGGAGGGTGAACTCCACGTCCGTCAGGGGCACGCGCTCGCCGTCGAGCCTGGCCTCCCCGGCCGCGAGGTCGACGGCGAGCCGGGTGATGCTGCCGGGGGCAGGCGCGAGCGGCGCCCCGCCGTCGGCTGCGGCCCCGCCGTCGGCTGCGGCCTTGACAGGCAGTTCAGGCCCGGCGGGAAGTTCACCTCCGGCAGGCAGTTCAGCCCCGGCGGGAACCTCCGGTGCGGTTCCCGCCGGGATGCCGTCCTCGCCGGGGGACCGGACGACGGCGGACGTTGCTGCCCCGGCGGCGGGCCTAAAGTGGACTTCCGCCTCCGGGGCACATCTGAGGGCGCGGCCAAGCACGAGCTCGGCCGCCCGTGCCAGTGCCGCCGGGTCGCAGTCGGCGTTGTCCGGAAGGGTGACCCAGACGGCCAGCCCCTTCGCGGTGAGGCCGGACTGTCCAGCTCGTCCGATCTGTCCAGGCCGTCCGACCCGGCCAACAGGTCCGGTCCGGCCAACCGGGCCGCACTGTCCGTAAGCGGCGTGTGCCGGGCCGGCCGCGGCCGGCTGGCTCATACGCCGCCGCGGCGGATCAGCTTGCCGGTCGGAGTCCGGCCGTCAACCAGGGTGCCGCGGAGATAGGTCTGCCGGACAACGCCGGAGAGCGCCTTGCCGTCATACGGGGTGATGGGGTTCTTGTGCTTGAGCTTGGAGACGTCCACGACGTACGCCTCGTCCGGGGCAAAGACGGCGAAGTCGGCGTCGTACCCCAGCGCGAGCTGGCCCTTGTTGGAGAGGCGTGCCAGTGCGGCTGGCTTCTCGGCCATCCACGAGACCACCTGCTCCAGGGGGATGCCGCGGTGCCGGGCCTCGGTCCAGATCAGGGAGAGGCCCAGCTGCAGCGAGGAAACGCCGCCCCAGGCCACCGCGAAGTCCCCGTTCTCCAGGTCTTTCAGGTCAAGCGTGGACGGGGAGTGGTCCGAGACGATGCAGTCGATGGTGCCGTCTTGCAGGCCTGCCCAGAGCAGTTCGCGGTTGGAGGCCTCGCGGATCGGCGGGCAGCACTTGTAGGCGGTGGCCCCGTCGGGGATTTCCTCGGCCATGAGGGTCAGGTAATGCGGGCAGGTCTCAACCGTGAGGTGGACGCCGTCGCGCTTGGCGCTGGCGATCATGGGCAGGGCATCGGAGGACGAGAGGTGCAGGATGTGGGCGCGGGCGCCGGTCCAGCGGGCCCGTTCGATGACCTCGGCGATGGCCTTGTTCTCGGCGCCGCGGGGGCGGGAAGCCAGGAACGTCGAGTAATGGTCGCCGCCCGGGTGGGGTGCCCGGTCGATCGCGTGCGAGTCCTCGGCGTGGACGATCATGAGCGAGTCAAAGGTCTTGAGCTCGGCCATGTCCTCTTCCATCTCGTCAGCGTCCAGGTGCGGGAACTCGTCCACGCCCGAGTGCAGCAGGAAGCATTTGAAGCCGAACACGCCCTCGTCGTGGAGGCCGCGCAGCTCGGCCTTGTTCCCCGGCACGGCGCCGCCCCAGAACCCGACGTCTACGAACGCCTGGTCCTCGGCCACCTCACGCTTGAGCTTGAGCCCTTCCACCGTGGTGGTGGGCGGGATGGAATTCAGCGGCATGTCGATGATGGTGGTCACGCCGCCGGCCGCGGCCGCCCGGGTGGCGGAGGCGAAGCCTTCCCATTCGGTGCGGCCGGGCTCGTTTACGTGGACGTGGGTGTCCACGAGGCCCGGCAGCAGGGTTTCGTCGTCGGCGAGCTCAATCACTTCTGCGCCGGCAAGCCCGTTGCCCAGGGGCTCGATCGCGACGATCTTGCCGCCGCGCACGCCCACTTCACGCGCCGCGATGCCGGCGGTGGTGAAGATGCGCCGGCCCCGGATGACGAGGTCAAAGCGTTCTTCAGACATTGAGGGGCTCCTTTGTGCAGGCAATTTTCGCTGGTGCGGTGCCGGCCGGGACCAGTCCCGGCAGTTCCGCGCCGATTCGTTTTCCCAATTGTTCAAGCAGGGGACCTGCTTCGGCTATACATGTTTCTACCTTGGCCTCCAGCGAAGTCAGCGGGTAGACCTGCCGGAATCCCGATTCCTTCTGCTGTTCCGGTGTCAGCGTGGTGCGGCCGCAGACCGCGACCACCGGGACCCCGGCGCGCCGGGCCGCCCGGGCAACGCCCGCGGGAGTCTTACCTAGCAGAGTCTGTTCGTCCAGGCTGCCTTCGCCGGTGATCACCAGGTCCGCGCCGGACAGCCGTTCTGCCAGCCCGGTGAATTCGAGGACGACGTCGATGCCCGGCCGGCGGGTCGCGGCCAGTGCCGCGATCGCCGCGTAGCCCACGCCGCCGGCTGCGCCCGCGCCCGGAGCCTCGGCTGCCCGGAGCGCCCGGGGGCCGATCTCGGAAGTCAGGACCTGCACGAAGTGGGCCAATGCCGCATCCAGGAGCACGACGTCGGCGGGGGTGGCGCCCTTCTGCGGGCCGAAGATGCGTGCGGCGCCGGACGGTCCGAGCAACGGGTTGTCGACGTCGCTGGCGAGCACGAAGCGTGCCTCGTCCAGGCGGGAATCGAACCCGGAGAAGTCGATCCAGGCCAGCCGGGCGAGGGCTGCCCCACCGAGCGGCAGCTCACGGCCGTCGGCGTCGAGCAACCTGGCGCCGAGACCCTGCAGGACGCCGGCGCCGCCGTCGGTGTTGGCGCTCCCGCCGACCCCGAGGATGATCTGCCGGCACCCGGCGTCGAGCGCTGCGCGGATCAGTTCGCCGGTTCCCAGGCTGCTGGCGCCGGTGGCGCTCGCCGAATCCGGCGCTGCACCGGCGCCGCTTCCGGGCAGCACGGCGAGCCCGGAAGCGGTGGCCATCTCGATGACGGCAACGCGACCGCGGACGGCGAAGTCCGCGGGGACCGGCTCACCGGTGGGGCCGCTGACGACGGCGCTCCGGCGGGCGAAGCCGGAGCCGACGGCGGCATCGAGGGTGCCCTCGCCGCCGTCGGCCACGGGAATCCTGAGTACCTCAAGGTTGCCGCCACACGCCCGTTGGAGCCCCGTTTCAACGTGCCGGGCAACGTCCGGGGCCGAGAGCGAGCCTTTGAACTTGTCCGGCGCTATGACCACCCGCATCTCAGGCCTGCATCGCCAGGATGGCGGTCGGGGCGTCTTCGGCGGTCTCGGCCAGTTCTTCGAACTCGTTGACCGCGTTGATCTCCACACCCATGGAGATGTTGGTGATCTTTTCCAGGATCACTTCCACCACCACGGGAACCTTGAACTCGCCGGCCAGCGCCTTGGCCTTGTCGAAAGCGGACGCCAGGTCGTTGGGGTCCTCCACGCGGACGGCCTTGCAGCCCAGGCCTTCGGCCACCTTGATGTGGTCCACGCCGTAGCCGCTTGCCGTTGCCGAGAGATCAGTGGAGTTGATGTTCTCGAACGCCAGGGACACGTTCTGTTCCATGTTGAAGCCCCGCTGGGACTGGCGGATCAGGCCCAGGTAGGAGTTGTTGACCACCACGTGGATGTACGGCAGGTTGAACTGCGCGCCCACGGCCAGTTCCTCGATCATGAACTGGAAATCGTAGTCACCGGAGAGGGCAACAACGGTCTCGTCCGGCTTGCCGCGGACAACGCCGAGGGCGGCCGGGGCAGTCCAGCCCAGCGGACCGGCCTGGCCGGCGTTGATCCACTTGCGGGGGCCGAACACGTGCAGCATCTGGGCGCCGGCGATCTGTGACAGGCCGATGGTGGACACATAGGTGGTGTCCTTACCGAAGGACTTGTTCATCTCCTCGTACACGCGCTGCGGCTTGATCGGGATGTTTTCGAAGTGCGTCTTGCGGTGCAGGCTGGCCTTGCGTCCGGCGCACTCGGCCGCCCAGGCGCTGTAGTCCGGCAGGGTGCCGGCAGCCTTGCGCTCGCGGGCGAGCTCGACCAGCCCTGCCAGGGCCGCGCCGGCGTCGGAGGCGATGCCCAGGTCCGGTGAGAACACGCGGCCGATCTGGGTGGGCTCGATATCGATGTGCACGAACGTGCGGCCGGCTGTGTAGGTGTCCAGGCCGCCGGTGTGGCGGTTGGCCCAGCGGTTGCCGATGCCGATCACGAAGTCGCTGCGCAGATAGTTCTCGTTGCCGTAGCGGTGGGACGTCTGCAGGCCCACCATGCCGGCCATCAAGGGGTGGTCGTCCGGGATCGCGCCCCAGCCCATCAGGGTGGGGATGACCGGAACGCCCAGCAGTTCGGCCAGTTCCACCAGCTGCTCGGAGGCGCCGGCGTTGATGATGCCGCCGCCGGCCACGATCAGCGGGCGTTCGCCGGCCGTCAGCATGTCAAAGGCCTTTGCCAGTTGCTTGCGGCTGGCCTTCGGCTTTTCCACGGGCAGCGGCTCGTAGGTCTCGATGTCGAACTCGATCTCGGCCATCTGGACGTCGATGGGCAGGTCCAGCAGGACCGGGCCCGGGCGGCCGGAGCGCATCAGCTGGAAGGCCTTCTGGAAGGCGCCGGGAACCTGGCCGGGCTCCAGGACGGTCATGGCCATCTTGGTGACGGGCTTGGCGATGGACTCGATGTCCACGGCTTGGAAGTCTTCCTTGTGCAGCTTGGCAACCGGGGCCTGGCCGGTGATGCAGAGCATCGGGATGGAGTCTGCCCAGGCTGCGTACAGCCCGGTGATCATGTCCGTGCCGGCGGGGCCGGACGTGCCGATGCAGATGCCGATGTTGCCGTCCGCCGCACGGGAGTAGCCGTCGGCCATGTGGCTGGCGCCTTCAACGTGGCGGGCCAGGGTGTGGCGGATGCCGCCGTGGGCCCGCATCGCGGAATAGAACGGGTTGATTGCCGCCCCTGGCAGGCCGAACGCCTCGGTGGCGCCCTCCTTTTCCAGGATGGCGACGGCTGCGTCAACAGTGCGCATCTTCGTCATGGTGTGCTCCTTGAAAGTCTGTTTTGGGTGTGGAGGGGGAGCCGCCGTCGTGAAGTACGACGGCGGTTGCCCTGTTTTGCTTGGTTCCGGCCTGTCGCCGGGCTGCTTACTTCCGGCCTGGGTTACTTCCGACCGCTGAGCTGGAGGACCTGCTTGAAGAGGCCCGAGTGGTCCAGCCCGCCGTCGCCCTGGTTGACGGTGGCGGCGACGAGCTGCGCGACGACGGCGCCGAGGGGGACGGCGACGTTGGCCTCGCGGGCAGCGGAGGTGACGATGCCGAGGTCCTTGTGGTGCAGGGCCAGGCGGAATCCGGGGTCGAAGTTGCGGTCCAGCATCTTCTGGCCCTTCTGGTCCAGGACCTTGGAGCCGGCGAGTCCGCCGCCGAGGACCTTGAGTGCGGCGTCGGTGTCCACGCCGTAGGCCTCGAGGAAGGCAATCGCCTCGGCCAGGACCTCGATGTTGACCGCGACGATCAGCTGGTTGGCTGCCTTGACGGTCTGGCCGGAACCGGACGGGCCGACGTGGACGATGGTCTTGCCGACGGCCGTCAGGACGTCCTGGGCGGCCTCGAAGTCAGCGGCGTCGCCGCCCACCATGATGGACAGTGCGGCGTCAATGGCGCCCTGTTCGCCGCCGGAGACCGGGGCATCGAGGGGACGGATGCCAGCTGCTTTGGCGTCGTCCGCCAAACGCTTGGCGACGTCGGGGCGGATGCTGGATGCGTCGATCCAGAGCGTGCCCTGCTTGGCGTTGGCGAACACGCCGTCGGCGCCGCTGACGACGCCTTCAACATCGGGGGAGTCCGGCACCATGGTGATGACGACGTCGGCGTCCTTGACGGCCTCGGCAATGCTGCCGGCGCCGCGGCCGCCTTCGGAGACTAGTTTGTCGATTTTGTCCTGGCTCCGGTTGAAGCCGGTGACCGTGTGGCCGGCTTTGACGAGGTTGATGGCCATGGGCAGCCCCATGATGCCGAGTCCGATCACTGCAACGTTGCTCATTGTTTTTCCTTTACTGAAGTCTTGTTAGCGCGGGCGGGACTAGCCTGCGGCGTGCTGGCGGATGGCCCAGGCGAAGGCGGTTTCCGCCGGCTCCTTGTATTCGAGGCCGATGTAGCCCTCGTAGCCGAGTTCGCGGCTGCGGGTGATCCACTCGCCCAGCGGCAGGGTCCCGGTTCCGGGGGCGCCGCGGCCGGGGCTGTCGGCGATCTGGATGTGGCCGAAGTCTTTGGCGTGGCCTTCGATGACGGCAGCGACGTCGTCACCGTTGACCGCCAGGTGGTAGAAGTCGGCCAGGAGCTTGACGTTCTCCGCGCCGGTTTCGTTCTTGACCCGGGCGATGACGTCGAGAGCATCCGCCGCGGTCAGCAGCGGGTAGCGGGGTGCGCCGCTGACCGGCTCCAGCAGGACGGTTCCGCCGATCCGGGCGACTCCGGCGGCTGCGGCGGCCAGGTTCTGTACCGCCAGTTCGTCCTGTTCCTCGGGGGAGTGCTCCTCCTGGCGGTTGCCGTAGAGGGCGTTGAAGGCGGTGCAGCCGAGTCGCGCGCCGATCCCGGCAACGACGTCGATGTTGTCCTTGAATTCGGCGCTGCGGCCCTTCCAAGACACGAGGCCCCGGTCTCCTGCGGGCATGTCACCGGCGTTGAAGTTCAGGCCGGTGAGCTGCACGCCGGCATTCGTGATGGCGTTCTCGAACCGGGTGACCTGCGCGTCGGTGGGGACGGAGGTCTCGAAGGGCCACCAGAATTCGACGGCGTCAAAACCGGCGGCCTTCGCCGCGGCCGGGCGTTCCAGGATAGGGAGCTCCGTCAGGAGGATGGAGCAGTTCACGGTGTACGTCATTGTGGGTTCCTTCCGGTGTGGGCGGGAGCTGGATCCCGGGCTTCGTTGCCTTGCAGATCGTCTCCTGCGATTTCCGCTTTGTGGAATTTAGATTCTGCTTTATGAAAAGTGTAGGGAAGTTAAGGCAGGGGAGTCAAGGGGTGCGCGTCAAGCGGCGTACGTCCGGGAAGGGCGCGGGGGTGTCGCTGATCCGGGCGAAGGGCGGTTCTACCGCTTCGTGGGATCTTTCCGGGCTGCCAGGCCCACGAGCGCGCCGATGCCCAGGCCGATCAGCAGGCCTGTGAACGGCTTGTCGACGGTGGTGACTCCGATGGCGAAGCCGAGGGCCGCGCCAAGGAGCATTCCGATCCACAGGGATTCGTACTTCACAGCCTCAGGCTAGCAAGCATGGCCCGGGCCGCAAGGGTTTCCGGCTTGGGAACCACATTTGGTGCGGAGGCGCGCACGGCCCCGGAACCACGAAAGAGTCCGGAACCATGAAGGAGCCCGCCCCGACAGGCGGGGCGGACTCCACAGGGTGATTCAGCACAGCGCGGATCAGCACTCGCTGGAGCAGCAATGTGCGGACCAGCAGTGCGTGCACCGGTACGGCGCGGACCTGCCTTAGGTCAGGCGGATCTGGCGGTTGACGTCCTTGTAGAGCAGGTAGCGGAACGGACCCGGGCCGCCGGCGTAGCAGGCCTGCGGGCAGAAGGCCCGGAGCCACATGAAGTCGCCCGCCTCGACTTCCACCCAGTCGTCGTTGAGGCGGTAGACGGCTTTGCCCTCCAGGACGAAGAGTCCGTGTTCCATCACGTGGGTTTCGGCGAAGGGGATGGACGCCCCGGGCTGGAACGTGACGATGTTGACGTGCATGTCGTGGGCGAGGTCGTCGGGGTCCACGAAGCGGGTGGTGGCCCAGGCCCCGTTGGTGTTCGGCATGGGCCGCGGCTCGACGTCTTGGTCACGGGTGACGAAGGATTTGGCCGTGAAGCCTTCCAGGGGCTCGTAGGCCTTGCGGATCCACTGGAAGCTGGCGGCCTCCCCGGCGGAGTCGTTGGACACTTTCCAGTCCGAGCCGGCGGCGAGGTAGGCATAGCCGCCGGCCTCGAGGTGGTGGATTTCGCCGTCGAGGGTCAGTGTCAGTTCGCCCTTGGTCAGGAAGATCACGCCTTCGACGCCGGCCTCTGCCTCGGGCTTGTCGCTGCCGCCGCCCGGGCCCACCTCGACAATCAGCTGCGAGAACGTCGTCGCAAAGCCGGCGATGGGCCGGGCGATGATCCAGGACCGGGTGTTGGTCCAGCCGGGAAGGTTGCTGGTGACGATGTCGCGCAGCACCCCCTTGGGGATGACGGTGTAGGCCTCCTTGACCACGGCGCGGTCGGTGAGGAGCTGGGTCTGCGGCGGGAGACCGCCTTCGGGTGAAAAGTAGTTGCTCATGGGTGTGTCCTTTTCGCTGAGGGGGTGGAGGAAGCGGCCAGCCGCGGGTGGGCCAGCACGGTGAGCTGGGGAAGTCCGACGCCGGCCAGCGCCAGGACTTCATCGGCGCCGACGGCGCCACATTGGACGCCGCGCAGCACAAAGGCCGCCAGGGCG
Organism: Arthrobacter sp. H-02-3; assembly: GCF_003097355.1. Lineage (GTDB taxonomy): Bacteria > Actinomycetota > Actinomycetes > Actinomycetales > Micrococcaceae > Arthrobacter > Arthrobacter humicola. Next base: position 21,010 of record NZ_PYUI01000012.1, on the reverse strand, counting down.
CGTGCGGTGGCGGGCTCATCCATGACGCCGCCGCCGGTTTGTTCCACGTAATTGCGGAGCCGGGCAGCGGCAGCGGGGAGCCCTTGCCGGTAGAACGCGTAGGTCGCGGCAAACCGGCTGGGCAGCTGGGCCGGGTGGAGGTCCCAGCCCTGGTAGTAGCCGCGTTCCAGCGACCGGCGGACCAGCCGGCCGTGGAGCTGCCAGGCCTGTTCCACGTTGTCGCCCACCGGGATGATGTTGGTGGAGCCGTCGGAGAGCCGGATGCCGGTGCCGGCCACGGCAAGCTGCATGACTTCCTTGGCGAAGTCCGCCACGGGATGCTCCATGGACTGGTATTCGGCCGAGATCTGCAGCGACGCGGAGTAGTCGTACGTCCCGTAGTGCAGCCCGCTGATCCGGCCGGGCACCGCGTGCGGCAGGCGCGCCACCGGAGAGGTCCCGTCCGGGCCCAGGATGAGCTGCGGCGTTTCCACCTGCACCTCGAACCGGAGCCGGCCCGCGGGGAGCGAGTGGACGTCCTCGAGCCGGGACACGGCGAAGGCCATGGCCTCCACCTGCGCCACGGTGGTGACCTTGGGCAGGGTAAGGATGAGTCCAGCCGGGAGTTCGCCGGCCGCGGCCAGCTGCGACACGAAGAGGTCCAGGGTCCGCAGGCCCCGGGCCCGGGTGGCGGCTTCGAAGCACTTGAAACGGATTCCGATGAACGGCGGCGCGGTGCCGGCGGCGACGGCGGTGGCCACGGCGGACCCCGCGGCGACAGCGGCGGTGTCCTCGGCGTCGTCGCCCCGGTCCCCGAACCCGTCCTCGAAGTCCAGCCGGAGGTCCTCGACGGGCTCGGTTGAGAGTTTGGCCCGGACCCGGGGCGCGACGGCGGCCGTCAGGTCGGCGTCCTGGCCCTGCAGTGCGCACAGGCTTTCGACGCCGCCGCGGGCGTCCACCGCGGCGAGGGCCTGGGCGCCCCAGTCTGCGGTGAACTCCGGGCTGAAGCGGTCGGCGGGAACGTAGACCGTGTGCACGGGCTGGCGGGAGCCGTCATCGCCCGGGTAGTTGCGCTCCAGTAGCCGGTCGGTATCGGCGAGCTGCGCGTCAATCCTGGCGAGGTCGGCCCCGGACAGGGACTGCGTCACCGGTCCCTGGCTGCTTCGGTGCAGTCCGGCGCCGGCGGAGGTGGCTGCCATGCTTCAGCCCACCAGCTCGTAGGCCGGGGTGGTGAGGAAATCGGTGTAGTCCTCGGACAGGCAGATGTCGCCGATCAGGCGGCTGGCCGGAAGGTAGTGCTTCGCAAAAGCGTCCTCGCCCACCTCGCCGCGGAGCTTCTCGGTCTCCTCGGCGAGGATGGCGGACACCAATTCGCGGGTGACGGTCCGGCCGGTGTCGGCGAGCACCGAGTGGTTGCGGATTTGCTGCCAGACCTGGGACCGCGAGATTTCGGCCGTGGCGGCGTCTTCCATCAGGTTGTGGATGGCCACGGCGCCGTTTCCGGAGATCCAGACGGCGGTGTAGGCCACGGCCACGTAGAGGTTCAGGCGCATGCCTGCCTCGGTCACCTGGCCCTGGGCGGAACGGATGTCCAGAAGCTGCTCGGCGGTGACGCTGACCTCGGGCCGCTGCTTGTCCAGCTGGTTGGGCCGCGCACCCAGGACGGAGTCGAACACCTCGCGGCAGATCGGCACCAGGTCCGGGTGCGCCACCCAGGAGCCGTCGAAGCCGTCGTTGGCCTCGCGGGTCTTGTCCGCCCGGACCTTCTCGAAGGCCTGGGCGGTCACCTCGGGTTCGCGCCGGTTGGGGATTACCGCCGCCATGCCGCCCATGGCAAAGGCGCCGCGGCGGTGGCAGGTCTTGACCAGGAGTTCGGTGTAGGCCCGCATGAACGGCGCGGTCATGGCGACGCTGGCCCGGTCGGGAAGGACAAAGCTCTCGCCGGCGTCCCGGAAGTACTTGATGATGCTGAACAGGTAGTCCCAGCGTCCGGCGTTCAGGCCGGAGGCGTGGTCGCGGAGTTCGAAGAGGATCTCGTCCATCTCGAAGGCCGCCGGGATGGTCTCGATCAGGACGGTGGCGCGGATGGTGCCCTGCGGGATGCCGAGATAGTCCTGCGCGAAGACGAAGATCTCGTTCCACAGCCGTGCCTCGAGGTGGCTCTCCATCTTGGGCAGGTAGTAGTACGGTCCGTGGCCGTTCTCCAGGAGCCGCTTGGCGGTGTGGAAGAAGTGCAGGCCGAAGTCCACCAGGGCGCCGATCGTGTGTTCCCCGCCGATCAGCAGGTGCCGTTCGCCCATGTGCCAGCCGCGGGGCCGGGCCACCACGACGGCGAGCGGGGCGTCGGTGCGCAGCGCGTACTCCTTGCCTTCGGGCGACGTGTACTTCAGCGTTCCCTCGGCGGCGTCGCGGAGGTTGAGGATCGATTCGACCACGTTGGACCAGGTGGGCGTGCTGGCGTCCTCGAGGTCGGCGAGCCACACCTTGGCGCCGGAGTTCAGCGCGTTGATGGCCATCTTGGCCGGGGCGGCCGGCCCGGTCATCTCGACCCGGCGGTCCTGCAGGGCTGCCGGTGCCGGAGCAACGCTCCAGTCGGCGTCGCGGATTTCCCGGGTCTCCGGCAGGAAGTCCAGGCGGCCGGTCCGGGCAACGTGCTCGCGCTTGACGGCTCTGGCCTTGAGGAGTTCGGCACGGGTTCCGGCAAAGCGGAGGTGAAGTTCCTCGACGAAGGCGAGAGCCTCCGGGGTCAGGATTTCCCCGGCCCGGTCGACGGGCTGGGGATCGGTGACGGTGAGAGCCATTTCTGGTCCTTTCCTAGGCTGCGAATCAGGCGTGGGCCGGGACGGCGCGGGTGGCGGCGTGCGCGGAGTTCTCGCGCGCCGCCGCGGCGACGGCGGCGGCGACGTCGGCGGCAACGTGCGGGTCGAAGACGCTGGGGATGATGTAGCTGGCATTGAGCTCATCGTCCGCCACGCGGTTGGCGATTGCCTTCGCGGCGGCCACCAGCATTTCCGGGATGATGTCGGAGGCGCCGGCGTCGAGCAGCCCGCGGAAGAAGCCCGGGAAGGCCAGCACGTTGTTGATCTGGTTGGGGTAGTCGCTGCGGCCGGTGGCCACAACGGCCGCGTGCTTCGACGCGATCACCGGGTCGATTTCCGGCGTGGGGTTGGCCATGGCAAAGACGATCGCATCCTTGGCCATGGAGGCAACCTGCTCCTCGCCGATCACGTTGGGGGCGCTGACGCCGATGAAGACGTCCGCACCCTTGAGGGCCTCGTGCAGGGAGCCCGAGAAGCCGGCCTCGTTGGTGTTGGCCGCGATCCAGGAGCGGTGCTCGTCGTCGTACTTGGCGCCGTGGTGGATGGCGCCGGAGCGGCCGGCGGCGATGATGTGGTTGGCGCCCTGGGCCTTGAGCAGTTGGATGATGGCCGAGCCCGCGGCGCCGACGCCGGAGACCACGATCTTGACATCGGCGAGCTTCTTGCCCACCACGCGCAGGGCATTGACCAGGGCGGCCAGGGTGACGATCGCGGTGCCGTGCTGGTCGTCATGGAAGACCGGGATGTCCAGTTCCGCACGGAGCCGGTTTTCAATCTCGAAGCAGCGCGGCGCGGCGATGTCTTCCAGGTTCACGCCGCCGTAGACGGGGGCGAGGGCCTTGACGATCATGATGATTTCCTCGGTGTCCTGGGTGTCCAGGCAGACCGGCCAGGCGTCGACGTTGGCGAACTGCTTGAAGAGGGCGGCCTTGCCCTCCATCACCGGGAGCGCCGCGGCCGGGCCGATGTTGCCCAGGCCCAGGACGGCGGAGCCGTCGGTGACGACGGCGATGGTGTTGCGCTTGATGGTCAGGTTCCTCGCGGCGGAGGGGTCCTCCGCGATCGCCAGGCAGACGCGGGCGACGCCGGGGGTGTAGGCGCGGGAGAGGTCGTCGCGGTTGCGCAGGGCGACCTTCGGCACCACCTCGAGCTTCCCGCCAAGGTGCATCAGGAAGGTGCGGTCCGAGACATGCTGGACCTTCACGCCGTCGAGCGCGTTGAGGGCGTCCTTGACGCGGGCCGCGTGGTCGTCGTCGGTGGTGTTGCACGTGACGTCGACGACGAGCGTGTCGTGGTGGGATTCGGTGACGTCCAGGGCGGTGATGGCGGCGCCTGCCGCGCCGACGGCCGCCGCCAGTTCGCTGGTGGCGGTGAAGCTGGACGGCGCTTCCACGCGCAGGGTGATCGAATTTCCGGGGCTGGGGTTCGCCATTGAGTTCCTCCTGGGATGGCCCGTGACGGGCCGCTCACGCTTTGATGAATGTTTTCGTATTATGGATATTATTATCTGCTTAGTGGAAAAACAACCCTTGTTGTGTCATTGGCCGGGTGGCGGGGTGCTGTATCTTTGGTTTTCAGCTGTATTTCACGATGTGGATAAGAAATGTCGACGCCGACGCGCAGGAGAGAATCTTTATGGCTGATAAGCCCTCGGGAGGCGTGCAGTCCGTTGAGCGCGTCTTCGAACTTCTGGAACTGATTACCGATGCGGGCGGCGAGGTCACCCTCAGCGAGCTGTCTAATTCCACCGATCTGCCCCTTCCCACCATTCACCGGCTCCTGCGCACCCTTGTTGCCCTGGGGTACATCCGGCAGCTGCCGAACCGCCGCTACGCGCTGGGGCCGCGCCTGATCCGCCTGGGTGAGGCGGCCAACAAGCAACTCGGCTCGCTGGCCAGGCCCCAGCTCAAGTCGCTTGTGGACCGGCTGGGTGAAACGGCGAATATGGGTGTCCTGGACTCCGACATGGTCATCTACGTCGCCCAGGTGCCGTCGCTGCACTCGATGCGCATGTTCACCGAGGTGGGCAAGCGCGGCTACATGCACGCCACCGGCATGGGCAAGGCGATCCTGGCCCAGCTGGACGATGACACTGTCCGCGGCATCGTTGGACGCCAGGGGATGCCGACCCCCACCCCCAAGAGCATTGGCGACGTCGATACGCTCCTGGAAGACCTGAAGCTCATCCGCCAGCGCGGCTACTCCATTGACGAGGAAGAGCAGGAGGTCGGGGTGCGGTGCTTCGCGATGGCCATCCCCGATGCCCCGACGCCGGCCGCCATCTCCGTGTCCGGGCCCGTGTCCCGGGTGGACCAGGCGTTCGCGGACAAGGCCGTGCCTCTGCTGCGGGAGGCCGCCCGCGCGATCTCGGACGAGCTCAAGCAGGGCTGATCCGCCGGGGCGCCCGGCCGGACGGGGCAGGCTCTTGATGCACGACTGGTGGGGCCCACGGCTGTGGGCCCCACCAGCATCTGCGATCCCGGCGATGCGGCGCTCCTAGTGCCCGTCCGCGGCGACCGTGGACGGTTGCACCGGGACTTCCTTGCCGTCGCAGTCGATGAGTTTGCCGTTCTCATAGCGGTCGCCTTCGGCCAGGCACTTGAGGTCTTCCTCGCGGATCGCCCGGCCCGTTCCGGCCACGAAGACTGACTGGTTCTCCGAGTTGCCCGTCTTCAGGTGGTTGAAGAGGAGGTTCAGCAGGATGGCCATGACGGCCGCGGAGCTGATGCCGGAGTGGAAGATCGTTCCGAACCAGCTGGGGAACTTGTCGTAGAAGGTCGGTGCGGCGATCGGGATCATGCCGAAGCCGATCGAGGTTGCGACGATGATCAGGTTCATGTTGTTCCGGTACTCCACCTTGGCCAAGGTGCGGATACCGCTGGCGGCCACCGTGCCAAAGAGAACGATGCCGGCACCGCCGAGGACCGCCGTCGGAACCGCCGCGACCACGCGGCCGAGCACCGGCAGCAGGCCCAGCAGGACGAGGATGACGCCGCCGGCTGCGACCACATAGCGGCTCTTGATCTTGGTGACGGCCACCAGACCGACGTTCTGGGCGAAGGCGCTCTGGGTGAAGGAGCCGAAGACCGGCGCCACGAGGCTGGACACCATGTCGGCCCGCAGGCCCGCGGCGATCCGCTTCGAGTCAACCCGGGTGCCCACGATTTCGCCGACGGCCAGGATGTCGGCCATGGTCTCGGTCAGGATGACCAGAACCACGATCACCATGGAGATGATGGCGGCGACCTCGAAGGTGGGCACGCCGAGGTGGAATGGTGTGGGGAAGGCGACGATCGGGCCGTCACCGACCTTCGAGAAGTCCGCCATCCCGGTCACGACCGCGACCCCCGTTCCGATCACCATGGCCAGCAGGATGGACAGGCGGGAAATGGTGGCGCTGCCGACCTTGCTCAGCAGCAGGACGAGGGCCAAGGTGATAGCCGCCAGCCCGATGTTGGCCACGCTTCCGTAGTCCGCGGCCTTCTTGTTCCCGCCCATGGCCCAGTTGGCCGCCACGGGCATCAGCGTGAGGCCGATGGTGGTGATGACGGTTCCGGTGACCACCGGCGGGAAGAACCGGACGATCTTGGAGAACACCGGGGCGATCAGGAGCCCGATGGCCGCGGAGGCAATAACGGCACCGAAGACGGCCGGGATGCCGCCTCCCCCCGAGACGATGGCGACCATGGTGGCCACGCTGGCGAAGGAGACACCCTGGACCAGGGGGAGCTGGGAGCCGAAGAACGGCAGGCCCAGGGTCTGGAGGAGGGTTGCCAGGCCGCCCATGAAGAGGGCCGCGGCGATCAGGATCCCGATGTCTGCGGGAGCCAGCCCGGCGGCCTGGCCGACGATCAGGGGGACGGCGATGATGCCGCCGTACATGGTCAGGACGTGCTGGAATCCATAGGCGAAGCTGCTTCCGAGGGAGAGCCGCTCGTCTTCGGGGCGGGGCGTGCCGCCGGTCCGCGGATGCGGCGGCCGGGCGGTCAATTTCTTTCGTGCGTTCATGGCAGACTTTCTGGTTCATGGCGGACGTCGTCGTCCGGCTAACAATGTCTGGCTAACGGGTACTAGGTTGCTGGTACAGCGGTTGCCGGCGCCGCCGGCGGTTCGGGCCGGCGGCGCCAGCAGCTAGGGCCTGCGGCACCGGCAGTTAGGGCCTGCGGCGTGGGGAGTTCTAGCAGAAGCCGGCGATGCCGCTCCACGCGATTTCTGCAGGGCTGGCGTCTTCACGCTGGACGGTGGCCTCAATCAGGCCGTAGGGGCGGTCGGCGGCAAAGAAGACCTCGTTGGGGTTGTCGAGGCCGAACGGCGAGAGGTCGACGAGGAAGTGGTGCTTGTTGGGCATGGAGAACTTGATCTCGTCGATTTCGGCGTGCGCCTCCAGGACCTTGGCGCCCATGTCGAAGAGGGTCTGCTGCAGGGCGTGGGAGTAGTTCTCGCTGAAACCCTCCAGCAGCAGGCTCTTGACGTCGTCGTAGCTCTTGTTGAAGTCGATGGCGCCGAAGTCGGTGCCGGTCTTGAAGCGCCAGCGGGCGGAGACATCCGTGGCGAGGATGCGGTCCGAGGTTTCCTGGAGGGTGGTGTATTTGTCCCTCGGGAAGCCGCTGAAGCCGGACTGGGTCGACTTCAGCACGGTGAGGTCCTTTAGCCCGGCGATGAGGTGCTCGGTGCCGCCGTCGCGGACCAGGACGGCCGTGCGGACTTCCTGGCCGCTGCGGACGAAGGAGTGGTCGTGCTCGGCTCCGTGGGCCTGGATCCGGTCCCATTTGTAGGACTCGGCCGCCCAGCGGCCGCCGCTGATCCAGTCGAAGCTTGAGGTGAAGTGCTTGCCCAGCCGCAGCAGGAAGGCCTCGGGGGAGCCGATGCCGTCCCGGGCGAAGGCGTAGATGGTGTTCTTTTGGGTGTCCGTGGCCACCACGTGGCTGTTGTCACCTTCGAGGTGGGCCGCCGCCAGGTCCCCGCGCAGCTGCGAGGTGACGTTCAGGTCTTCGATCTCGTGGCGGTCGGTGTCCCGGGTGATCTTGACGACCCGGACTTCCGCCTTGCCGTACTGGTTGTGGCCGAGGACGATCTTGTTGCTCATGGTCTGATTCCCAACGTCAGGTATGTGGCACCAAAGTTCCACATAGAAATTAAGCGCTTGTTTCCCGCGCGTTTCTTGTTCCGTCGGCCCACAAAAAATGAGCCGACATCAGTTGATGTCAGCTCATTACGACCCTGCCTGCTGCTCCCAGGTTACGTGACCTGCGCCACGAATTGCTTTCCAGCGTAGCCCGGCCCGGGCGTGGTGTACATCACTTTTCGAAAATTCGGTTTGTGACTGCGCCAGCCGGGAACCTTGACCGCCACCGGCGTCGACCCCTATTCTCTTCCACATAGCAATAAATTTTTTTCGCAAAGCGGAATCACGGTGACGTGGTTCGGCCCTCGGCGAAGAAACGGCCACACATGACTGAGGAGGAGTCCATGGACTCGCAGGAGAAGGACACCGTCACTGACTTTCCGGCGCCGGGCCAGGAGTTGTACCTGCCTTTCGGCGGTACAGACCCGGACTTCTACATTCCGGCCGACTGCGACCGCAAGGACCGCGGCTTCTCCCGCTGGCTCCGCGCGCTCCCGATCTTCGGGCGGTAGTCCGCCGGCGTGAAGATCCGGAAATAGAGATTTCACATAACGAAACTGGGCTTCCACAGGGTGTGGGGCGCCGCGCGGGAGTCGCGGTGCTACTCTCGATCTTGCCAACGGCGGGCAGCCCGAACCCGGGACGCTATCTACCAGGCGCAACCTTCAAGGCACATGCTGAAGACTGGTCACCGTCGCATCCGGCCCCTGCGTCCCGTAACGGTGTACCGGCTTCCGCAGCAAGGGAGTCGCAGCATGACTACAACCGTCACGGCCCAGAAGTTCCTGGCCCGGTCCATCGAGTTGGCCACGGCCAACGTCCTGACCGGCGGAGGCCCGTTCGGTGCGGTGGTTGTCACCGCGGACGGGCAGGCGTTCGACGGCGTCAACCGCGTCACCGCCACCAACGATCCCACTGCGCACGCCGAAGTCACAGCCATCCGGCGGGCGTGCAGCGAACTGGCCACCTTCGACCTCAGCGGGGCCACGCTCTACTCCAGCTGCGAGCCGTGCCCCATGTGCCTGGCCTCCGCGCTGTGGGCGCGGGTGCAGCGCGTGGTGTTCGCCGCGGACCGGCACGATGCCGCCTCCGCAGGGTTCGATGACGCAGTCTTCTACGAATACTTCGAAAATGATCAACGTGACGCGCTCATGCCGGTGGGCAGGCTGGAACTCACCGACCCGCAGGCCCCCGCCATCCTGGCTCCGTTCACCACCTGGAACTCGCTCGAGTCCAGGATCGACTACTAGGCCCGGGGCGTGCGGCCATGTTGGATCTGCTCCCGCTGCTAGGCGCGTGGCGGCCGGCTGCTACCGGGCAGCGCTGCGCGGTGGCCACTGTGGTGGGTACTGCGGGGTCGGCGCCGAGACCCGTGGGCACGTCCATGCTGGTCGCCGAGACCGGCGAGGTCCTGGGCAGCCTTTCCGGCGGCTGTGTTGAAGGCGCCGTTGTGGAGGCGGCCCTGGAAGCACTGCGCGACGGCGGCCCGCGCCGCGAGTTCTTCGGCTACAGCGCCGAGGATGCGTTTGCCGCCGGACTGACGTGCGGCGGCACGCTGGAAATCCACATCGAACCCCTGGGCCCGGGTCCCGGCCGGCTCAGGCTGGACAGCCTGCACGGCCTTGCCCGCCGGAACCCGGCCAGCGGGGCGGCACTGATCCGCAGGGTGGACGCCGGCGGGGGCGGCGCCGTCGTGGTTTCAGACCCGGCGGCATTCCAGGTGACGCAGTCGGCGGAACTCGCCGCGCTGCTGGGGGTGCGTGTAGCTGACGGCGCGGGCGGAACTGCCGATGCCGGGCATATGCTGCTGGCGGCGGCGGCCCAGCTGGAACCGCTGCTGCGGGGCGGCCGCACCGGGCTGGTCCGGCTCGCGCGCGCGGGGGAATGCCTGGCGGAGCCCGTGAGCCTGCTGGTCGAAAGCCGGCTTCCCGCAGCGCGCCTCTTGATCTTCGGCGCCAACGACTTCGGCGCGGCGCTGCTGCCGGCCGCCAAGCTCCTCGGATACGACGTGACGCTCTGTGATGCCCGCCCGGCTTTCGCGGCCCAGGACAGGTTCGCCGGCGCCGACCAGGTGGTCACCGCGTGGCCCCACCGCTACCTCGCGCAGGAAGCCGCGGCGCGAAGGATCGACGCCCGAACCGTGGTCTGCATCCTCACACACGACCCCAAGTTCGACATTCCGCTGCTTGAAACCGCTCTGGGACTCGAGGTGGCCTATATAGGTGCGATGGGATCGCGGCGCAGCCACCACCAGCGGGCCGAATCCCTCCTCGCCGCCGGGGTGCCCGCCGGGGAGCTGTCCCGGCTGCATTCGCCGATCGGCCTCGACCTCGGAGCCGTCACCCCGGCCGAGGTGGCGGTCTCCATCATGGCGGAGGTCCTGGCGCGCCGCGGACACGGCCCGGACCGCGGCGGCACAGCTTCGGCCGGAATGTCCCGGCCAAACAGTCCCTCGGCCCAGTGCATGTCCCTGAAGGACGGTGAGGGTCCGATCCACCACCTGGGCGGCAGCCCCGCGGCCCCGGAAGCCGCAACCCTGACCCGCTCACCCCGGCAGCACCAGGAGACACCATGGATATGAACACCATCGAAGCGGTGGTCCGCACCGGGGATCCCGGCGAATGGCGCGACGGGGACGCCTGGCTAGCCGGCGGCACCGTCCTGTTCTCTTACGGCAGCTTCGCCTTCGGCAAGGAGCCGCTCCGGCGGCTGCTGGACCTCAGCGCCACCAACTGGCCCGCCCTCACGGTGACCGACTCGGGCATCGAGATCGCGGCCACGTGCACGGTTGCACAACTGTACGCACTCCCGGAATCGGACGCGTTGGCCCGTGTTGCCGGGAGGAACCGGGGTGAAGTGGTCGCCGGCGCAGCCGCCTGGCCGGCCCTGGACCTGATTCGTCCCTGCTGCGACTCCTTTGTGGCCTCCTTCAAGATCTGGAACATGTCCACAGTGGGCGGCAACCTCTGCACCGCCCTGCCGGCCGGGCCCATGATCTCGCTTTGCACGGCGCTGGACGGCACGGCCACCATCCTGGGCGCCGGCGGTGCCAGCCGCACGGTTTCCGTGCTCGACTTCGTCACCGGTGACGGGAGGAATTGCCTTGCTCCCGGCGAGCTCCTGCGCGGCGTGAGCCTCCCGGCGTCGGCCCTGTCCTCACGGGTGGCCTTCCGCCGGTTGTCGCTGAGCAACCTGGGCAGGTCCGGAGTGCTCCTGATCGGAAGGCTCGACGCCGACGGCGCACTGGTCCTCACTGTCACGGCGGCCACCAAACGGCCCGTGCAGCTGCGCATTACGGCGGGCCGGGGAGCAGGCCCATCCGCGGCGGCCCTGGCCGCCGCCCTCGATGCTGCGCTCCCGGACGCGCTCTATCACGATGACATCCACGGGCTGCCGGCCTGGCGGAAGGACATGACGTACCGGCTTGCAGAGGAAATTCGGGCGGAGCTGGCTGCGCCCGAAGGAGTTGCCCCGGCCCGAGTCTCCGGCGACTTCTGGCCGCCAAGGCGCACTCCCGGCCCCACCAGGCCAACACCGGAACAGCCACAGCAGGAAGGGCGCTGATCATGGCCAACAACACAAGCCGCACCGACAGCAGCCGCATCGTTGTCAACGGGACTGCGGCAGCGGACAGCCCGCGGCCGGGCCAGTGCCTCCGGACGTTCCTGCGGGAACAAGGTGCCCTCGGCGTCAAGAAGGGCTGCGACGGCGGCGACTGCGGGGCCTGCACGGTCCACGTGGACGGAACCCCGGTGCACAGCTGCATCTACCCGGCCGTCCGGGCAGAGGGCCGCGCCGTCACCACGATCGAAGGTTTGGCTGCCACGTGTGCCGCCGGCGGACCCGACACCGCTGTTGGACCCGACGCCGCTGTTGGACCTGACGCCGCCGCACTCCACCCGATGCAGGAGCAGTTCCTGGACCGGCAGGGTTTCCAGTGCGGTTTCTGCACCGCGGGCATGGTGATGACAGCGGCCACGTTCGATGAGGAGCAGAAGGCGAACCTGCCGCGGAACCTCAAGGGCAACCTGTGCCGCTGCACCGGCTATCGCGCCATCGGGGATGCCGTCTGCGGGCCGGAAAGCCGTGCCGACCTCGCGGGGCCGGACTCCTCCGGCGGCGGTCCCGGGACCGCCGGTCCCGGGCAGCCCGAGCATCCACCCGGCCAACTGGGCGACGACGTGCCCGCACCCGCCGGCCTCGCCATCGTCACGGGACTGGCCCGCTTCACCCTGGACGTCCGGGCCGAAGAACTGCCCGGACTGCTGCACGTGAAGCTGCTGCGCTCCCCGCATCCCCACGCCCGTATCCGCTCCATCGACACGGCGGCCGCGCTGGCGATCCCCGGCGTGGAGGCAGTCTTCACGCACGAAGACTCCCCGGCGCAGCTGTTTTCCACCGCGCAGCACGAGCACTTCACCGATGACCCGGACGATACCCGCGTGTTCGACGACGTCGTGCGGTTCATCGGCCAGCGGGTCGCCGCCGTCGTTGCCGGCACCGTGGAGGCCGCGGAGGCCGGGGTGCGTGCCCTGAGGGTGGACTACGAACTGCTGGACGCTGTCTTCACCCCGGAGAACGCCATGCTCCCCGGGGCTCCCGCCATCCACGGCGACAAGGACGCTCTCACAGCCCGCATCAGCCGGCCGGACCGGAACGTCGTGGCGGAACTGCATTCCGAGCTGGGCGACGTCGCCGCGTCCTTCGCCGCGGCGGACTTCATCCACGAGCACACGTACCGGACCCAGCGGGTGGCGCACACGGCGCTCGAAACCCACGCCGCCATCGCCTCCTTCGACAGTGACGGACGGCTGCAGATCCGCACGTCCAGCCAGGTCCCGTTCCTGGTGCGGCGGACCCTGGGCCGCGTCTTTGGCTTGCCGCAAGACCGGATCCGGGTGGTGGCCGGACGGGTGGGCGGCGGCTTCGGCGGCAAGCAGGAGGTGCTCACCGAGGACGTCGTGGCGCTCGCTGCCCTGAAGCTCAACCGCCCCGTGCAGCTTGAATTCACCCGGACCGAACAGTTCACGGCCGCCACAACCCGGCATCCCTTCACCATCCACCTGAAGGCCGGCGCCAGCCGCGACGGCCGGCTGACGGCCCTCCAACTGGAGGTGCTCACCAATACGGGCGCCTACGGCAACCACGCGCCCGGCGTCATGTTCCACGGTTGCGGCGAGTCGCTGGGGGTGTACAACTGCGCCAACAAAAAAGTGGATGCCCACGCCGTGTATACCAACACGGTGCCGTCCGGCGCGTTCCGCGGCTACGGGCTGAGCCAGATGATCTTCGCGATCGAATCCGGCATGGACGAACTCGCGGCCGGGATCGGCATGGACCCTATGGAATTCCGCCGCCGCAATATGGTCCGCGAGGGCGACGACATGCTGTCCACGCGCGACGAGCCCCAGGCGGACGTCCGGTACGGCAGCTACGGCCTGGACCAGTGCACCCGGCTGGTGCAGGATGCTCTGGACCGCGGACGGGAACGTTACCGGGCCGCCGGACTCGAGGACCTCGGCCCGGACTGGGTCGTGGGGGAGGGCTCCGCCCTGTCCATGATCGACACCGTTCCGCCGCGGGGCCACTTCGCGCACTCCAGGCTCCGGCTCCTGCCCGACGGGACATATGCCGCCGCCGTCGGGACGGCCGAATTCGGCAACGGCACCACCACCGTCCACGCCCAGCTCGCCGCCACCGCCCTGTCCACCACCGCCGCCCGCGTCGCCGTGCGGCAGTCCGACACTGACCTCGTCGACCACGACTCCGGTGCGTTCGGCTCGGCAGGCACCGTGGTTGCCGGGAAGGCCACCCTCGCCGCCGCCGAGGACCTCGCCGTCCGCATCCGCGCCTTCGCCGCCGGACTCCGGCAGATCCCCGCCGCCGGGTGCGTGCTGGAGACGGACGCCGTGGTCTGCGAGGGAACCTGTGTGCCGCTGACGGAAATTTACGACGCCGCTAAGCAGGCCGGCGTCGAACTCGCCGCCGAGGGCCACTGGGGCGGAACGCCGCGCTCCGTGGCGTTCAACGTCCAGGGTTTCCGGGTGGCCGTGAACACCGGGACCGGTGAGCTGCGGATCCTGCAAAGCGTCCAGGCGGCCGACGCCGGCGTGGTGGTCAACCCGCGCCAGTGCCGCGGCCAGATCGAAGGCGGCATCGCGCAGGCCCTGGGCGCCGCGCTGTACGAGGAAGTCAGGGTGGACGACGCCGGCCGGGTCACCACGGACATCCTCCGGCAGTACCACATCCCCTCCTTCGCGGACGTACCGCGCAGCGAGGTGTACTTCGCCGACACCAGCGACAAACTGGGCCCGCTCGGCGCCAAGTCCATGAGCGAGAGCCCCTTCAACCCGGTGGCGCCGGCGCTCGCGAACGCCATCCGGAATGCCACCGGCGTGAGGTTCGCGGAGCTGCCAGTCTCCCGCGACAAGATCTACCTGGGACTGAAGGAAGCCGGGCTGGTCCCCTCCCGCTAGACCCAACGTGGGGCCGTAGCAACCGTTTATGACTGGCCGCGATCCGGCAGCCCTTGACTGACACGTGATCCAGGTCATACCGTTATTTCACTACTCGATACCCATCTTCCGCATTGTGGAATGAATGCAATGACGCTCCTGCCGGTAGTTTCCGGCACATCTCCCAGCGCGGAATGCATGGAAGACATCTTCAAGAAGTGAGATCACGATGCAGACGACCCCGTTGACCGGCGTCGACCCGGCTCCCGAGACCGCAGTTGGCTTGAGCAAAGCTGCCCACCCTTCCATGGGTGTCGACGCGCTTTGCGAAGCAGCCAGCGCCGCCTCCGGCCGAACGATCAGCCCTTCCCTTTACAACATCGACCTTGCCCCGACGAAGCGGGAAGGTCGCCGCTGGACCAGCTACAGCATTTTCACGCTCTGGGCCAACGACGTCCACAGCCTTGGAAACTATGCCTTTGCCATCGGGCTCTTCGCCCTCGGACTGGGCGGCTGGCAGATCCTTCTCGCCCTGGGCGTCGGAGCCGTCCTCTTGTTTGGGCTTCTCAGCTTCTCCGGTTTTATGGGTGTCAAGACCGGTGTCCCGTTCCCGGTCATGAGCCGGATCAGCTTCGGCATCAGGGGAGCACAGATCGCCAGCCTCCTGCGCGGGGCGGTGGCCGTGGCGTGGTTCGGTATCCAGACGTACCTGGCGTCTGTGGTGCTCCGCGTCATGCTCGTGGCCATGGTCCCCTCGCTGCGGGAGCTGGACGCCAACTCCATCCTCGGCCTCTCCACGCTGGGCTGGGCCTCGTTCGTGTTCCTCTGGATCGTCCAACTGGTCATCGTCAGCTTCGGCATGGAAATGATCCGCAAGTATGAAGCCTTCGCCGGGCCCATCATCCTGGTGACCATGGCGGCCATGGCCATCTGGATCTTCGTTCAAGCCGGCGGCTCCATCGCCTGGACCTCGAACCACGCCCTCGAAGGCGCCGAAATGTGGCGCACCATCTTTGCCGGCGGTGCGCTGTGGGTATCCATCTACGGAACGTTCGTCTTGAACTTCTGTGACTTCACCCGGTCCGCCGTCTCCAAGAAGGCGGTGGTGCGGGGCAACTTCTGGGGTATCCCCATCAACATGCTTCTCTTCGGCGCGATCGTGGTGGTCATGGCCGGCGGCCAGTTCAAGATCAACGGCACGATCATCAAGAGCCCGTCGGACATCGTCCAGACCATCCCGAACACGATGTTCCTGGTCCTGGCCTGCCTTGCGCTGCTGATCCTGACCATCGCCGTGAACCTGATGGCCAACTTTGTGGCTCCCGTCTATGCGCTGACCAACCTCTTCCCGAAGCACCTGAACTTCCGCAAGGCGGCCTGGGTCAGCGGCACGATCGGCCTCATCATCCTGCCGTGGAACCTGTACAACAACCCGATCGTGATCGTGTACTTCCTGGGCGGACTCGGAGCGCTGCTCGGCCCGCTGTTCGGCGTCGTAATGGCCGATTACTGGCTGCTGCGCCGCGGCAAGGTCAACGTCCTGGAGCTCTACACCGAGGACCCGGCGGGAGCCTACTTCTACAAGAAGGGCTTCAATCCCCGGGCGATCATTGCTTTGGTGCCGGCCGCCTGCGTTGCGCTCCTGGTCGCCTTTGTTCCGGCGCTCGAAGCCGCCGCCCCGTTCGCGTGGTTCGTCGCAGCCGGCATCGCTGCGGCGGTCTACTACGCCATCTCGGACCGCTCCCAGCGGCTCGTCGACGTCGACGGCGAAACGATCGCCGTCGCCAGCAACCACTGACCCATCTGTCCGAAAGCGGAAAGCACCATGCGCATTCTTGTCGCCAACGTCAACACCACGCAGTCCATGACAGACACCATCGCCGCGCAGGCACGCCAGGCCGCGCTGCCGGACACGGAAATCGTGGGACTCACTCCCCGCTTCGGCGCCGACTCCTGCGAGGGAAACTTTGAGAGTTACCTCGCGGCGATCGCCGTCATGGACAGGGTCCTGTCCTATCCGGAGCCGTTCGACGCCGTCATCCAGGCCGGCTACGGTGAGCACGGCCGCGAAGGACTCCAGGAGCTCCTCGACGTTCCGGTAGTGGACATCACCGAAGCGGCCGCGAGCACCGCGATGTTCCTTGGCCACAAATACTCCGTGATTACCACCCTGGACCGTGCCGTCCCCCTGATCGAGGACCGGCTGAAGCTGGCCGGCCTCGACGCCCGGTGCGCTTCTGTCCGGGCCAGCGGAATGGCCGTCCTGGAACTCGAGGAGGAACCGGAGCGCGCAGTGGAGGCCATCATCGAACAGGCACTCCTGGCGGTCCGCGAGGACAAGGCGGAAGTCATTGTCCTCGGGTGCGGCGGCATGGCCGGCCTGGACGAGGAGATCCGGAAGCGAGCCGGCGTCCCCGTGGTGGACGGGGTGGCGGCTGCCGTCACCATCGCGGAATCGCTGGTCCGGTTGGGGCTGAGCACGTCAAAAGTCCGGACATATGCCGCCCCGCGGCCCAAGACGGTCATCGGATGGCCGCTGACGGGGGCCGCCACGGCGGCGATGCCCTGAGCCGGAGCTAGAGGCGCCCGACGCCGTCGGCCACTCACATTGAGGGCGCCGACGGCTTATAGTCGGACGATGGAACAGCGAATGTTGGGCAAGACCGGACGGAACGTCTCCATCGTTGGCCTGGGGACCTGGCAGCTGGGCGCGGACTGGGGCAACGTGAATCCCGCGCAGGCCCAATCTGTCCTTGCCGCCGCGGCGGAGGCCGGCGTCACCTTCTTTGATACCGCCGACGTCTACGGCGACGGACGCAGCGAGCAGGCCATCGGCGCGTTCCTGGCGGACAACCCCGGCCTGGACATCACGGTGGCCACCAAGATGGGCCGGCGGGTTGAACAGACACCGGAGAACTACAACCTGGCCAACTTCCGCCAATGGACCGACCGCTCCCGGCGGAACCTGGGGATGGACTGCCTGGATCTGGTCCAGCTGCATTGCCCGCCCACGGCTGTGTACAGTAACGCCGAAGTCTACGACGCGCTGGACACCCTCGTGGCCGACGGCGCCATCCGGAACTACGGCGTCAGTGTGGAGCGGACCGACGAAGCCCTCGAAGCCATCCGCCACGAAGGCACGTCAACGGTGCAGATTATCTTCAACGCCTTCCGGCTCAAGCCGCTGGACGAGGTGCTTCCCGCCGCACAGGCAGCCGGTGTGGGCGTCATTGCCCGCGTGCCCCTCGCTTCCGGGCTGCTGTCCGGCAAGTACACCAAGGACACGTCCTTCGCGGAGAACGACCACCGGAACTACAACCGCACCGGCTCCGCGTTCGATGTCGGGGAGACCTTCTCGGGCGTGGACTTTGAGCAGGGCCTCAAAGCGGTCGCCGAGTTCGAGGAACTGGTGCCCGACGGCGTCAGCACCGCCCAGGCCGCGATCGCCTGGATCGCGGCGCAGGACGGCATCAGCACGGTGATTCCGGGGGCGCGGAACGTGGACCAGGCGCGCTCCAACGCCGCCGCGGCGGGCGTCAGCGGCATTGACGCCACATTCGACGTCGGCGTCCGGGAAATCTATGACCGCTACTTCCGCGAATCGATCCACCCGCGCTGGTAAGGCGCAGGATTCTCCACGGTCAGGCGCACTTCGGCAGCGAGGAATTGACCCGTGCCCAAACGATCGGACTACAGAGCGGTCCTGGAATCGCTCCCGCCTGAGAAGTGGGTGGGGTACCTGAACGCCGAATCCGGCCTTCCCGGTCCCAGGGGGAACATTGAACTTGCGGAGGCGTTCGCTGATGTGGCTGACCCTGCGCTGATCCGGACGTGCGCGGAGAGCCCGGACGAATACCTGGCGACGTGCGGCGCCGTCGGCTTTGGCCGACTGCTGGCCGACGGCGAGCGGCACGCCGCTGAGACGTTGAGGGTGCTGGCGGCCGATTCGCGCTGGCGCGTGCGAGAGGGCGTTGCCATGGCCCTGCAGCGGCTCGGCGATGCGAATATGCCGTCGTTGTGGACCCTGGCTGAGGATTGGGTAGATGGTCCGCCGCTGGTGCAACGCGCCCTTGCGGCCGGTATCTGCGAACCCCGCCTGCTTCGCGCACCCGACGACGCCGTCCGGGCCCTGGATACCCTGGACCGGATCACAGCGTCATTCAGGGGCATGGATCATCAATCGCGGAGTGACGAGCAGTTCCGTGTGCTGCGGCAGGGGCTTGGGTACTGCTGGAGCGTTGCAATTGCGGCTGCACCGGCGGAGGGTTTCGAACGCCTGGAAAAGTGGGCGGCCAGCGACGACAAGGATGTGCGCTGGATCGTGCGGGAGAACCTCACGAAGGCACGGTTGGCCAAGGCCGACCCTGCAGCTGCCCAACTCGTGGCCGCCGTCCTGGAGCAGGCCGGCAAGTGACCGCTTCTTCCATCAATGCCTTCATGGACCGGCTCGCTTCGGTGGAAACAGGGCCCTGGTGCAACAACTTCTTCGATCACGCCATCCCGGGGAACGCGCAGCGCCGGCAGAACCTGCGTATCTACCTGCAGGAGATGCTGAACCGCTCCCCGCAGGTGTTGCTACTGGGCGAAGCCCCCGGTTTCCGGGGCATGCGGATCACCGGCGTGCCCTTCACCAACCGCACCATGTTGGAGGGGCCCGCCAACGGCTTCGGGCTCTTCGGGCCGGGAAAGGGCTACGTGCTGCCGGCGGACGCCGCCGGGGTCGCAGCGGAGCCGACCGCAACGGTGATGTGGGAGGTCCTGGACGAGCTGGACTTCCTTCCCCTGTTATGGAGCGCCTGCCCGTGGCACACCCACATGCCGGGACGGCCGCTGTCCAACCGCACCCCGACATCCGCCGAAGCAGCCCTCGGAACCCCGTTTTGGCAAGCGCTAACAGAGCTGTTTCCCATCGAAACCGTGGTGGCGGTGGGCAATGTGGCGCACCGCAGCCTGCAGCGCAGCGGCCTGGACGCACCGAAAATCAGGCATCCTGCCCACGGCGGCCGCTCCGGATTCAAACGCGGCCTGCAGGAGCTGCTAGGCACCTCCGGCTAAGACCAACGCGTCGGTTGCCGCGCCGGACCCTAATCCAGCAGGTGCAGCTGGTCCGGGGTGTCGAGGTCCTCACCGCCGGAGAGGTCACTGCAATCCACCAGATCGACCAGGTCCGGGCGGGCCTGCAGGAAGACGCGCGCCCCGGCGTCGCCGGTCGCCGTTTCGGCGGCCGCAGCGCGAAGGCTGGCATCCAGGAGCAGCGGATGTCCCCGCCGTAGCTTGCCCTGCGGGCCGCGGTAGGCGGCCGCCGTCACCCGGCCCGGCCGGTGGGCCGCCAGCAGCCGGGCGACGGTCCCGGCGGTCAGGCCGGGCTGGTCTACGAGCGCGATGAGCACATGATCCTCCGGAGGCGCCGCGGCGACCCCGGCCCGGAAGGAGCTGCCCATCCCGGACTCCCAGTCCGGGTTTTCGATGACCTTGTGCCGGCTGAGGTCGGTGGCGGCGCGGACCGTTGCCGCGTCCGCGCCGAGCACCGTCACCACTTCCCGGCAGCCGCCCTGCAGCAGCATGTCAGCGAGCACTTCGACGAGCGTGCGGCCGCGGAACCGGAGCAGCGCCTTGGGGCCGAGCCCCAGCCGCGTGCCGGCGCCGGCGGCAAGCAGCACCGCCGTCGTGCCTGTAGTCGAGCTCAGGGCTCCGTCGTCGCTCATCTGCCCACCCTAACGCGCGCCTTTAACGCAACGCTCAGGAGTCGCCGCCCGCTCCGCCGGTGGTCCCGGCGTTGACGTCCAGGAGCTTGTAGCGGTCCATGGCGTACGACGGCGCGCCGTCCTCGACGTCGCCCCTCGCCGCGAGCAGCTGCAGGGTCTTCACCACGATCGAGTGGGTGTCGTTCTTGAAGTAGCGGCGTGCCGCGGCGCGGGTGTCGGAGAAGCCGAAGCCGTCCGCGCCGAGGGAGGCGAACTGGTGCGGGAGTAACTGCCGGATCTGGTCCGGCACGGCCTTCATGTAGTCGGTGACCGCCACGATCGGACCGGTCGCGTCCGCGAGCTGCTGGGCCACGAACGGGACGCGGGCCGGCTGGCCGGGGTTGAGGAAGGCCTCTTCCTCGGCGGCGAGCCCGTCGCGGCGCAGTTCGTTCCAGGACGTCACGGACCACACATCGGCGGAGACGCCCCAGTCCTCGGCGAGGATCCGCTGGGCATCGAGAGCCCAGGGGACGGACACGCCGGAGGCAAGGATCTGGCTCTTCGGCCCGGCCACCTCCGAAGCCGACACCCGGTAGATGCCCTTCAACACACCGTTGACGTCGAGGTTCTCGGGTTCGGCCGGCTGGGAGATCGGCTCGTTGTAGACCGTGAGGTAGTACATCAGGTTCCGGTCGGCGTTGCTCCCTGCGGCGGCGTGGCCATACATCCGCTCCAGGCCGTCGCGGATGATGTGCCCCATTTCGTACCCAAAGGCGGGGTCGTAGGTCAGGACGGCCGGGTTGGTCGAGGCCAGGATGGGCGAGTGGCCGTCGGCGTGCTGCAGGCCTTCACCGGTCAGGGTGGTGCGGCCGGCGGTGGCACCGATGATGAACCCGCGGGTCATCTGGTCCGCGGCGGCCCAGAAGGAGTCGCCGGTGCGCTGGAAAC
>NZ_PYUI01000011.1 GCF_003097355.1 Arthrobacter sp. H-02-3 | reverse complement strand
GACCCCCGCGGTCCCGGCTACCCCGCCCCTCCCGGCAAAGCCTGCCGTCCCCGCCACCCCCGCAGTTCCCGCGGCACCGTCGGCCGATGGCTCGGCCAAGGGCCACACCGCCGCCGACGCCGACGTCAAGGGCACCGAGGGTGCAGGCGAAGGCTCCGTCGACGCTGACCAGGACGGCGCCACCGTCAAGGGCGACGCCAGCGTGAAGGGTGCTGCCGCTGAAGCGCGCGCCAACGCCAACGTCAAGGCCGCGGTCCCCGCAGTTCCTGCTGTCCCCGGAGCCAACGGCGTTCCGGCCACCCCGGCCGTTCCCGCCGTGCCGGCAACGCCGTCCGTCGAGCTGCCCCAGCACGACAAGTAATCTCCGGCTCTTGAGCCCGGACCCGGTTGGGTCCGCAAGCAGGAACCCCTCGCTTTGAGGGGCCCGGGGGTGCGGCCGCTAGACTTTTGGGGGCCGCACCCCAGCAGTAACGGAAGGACAGCCTCTTGGCACAGCAGCTAAGCGACGACGACTTGTCAGCCGCTTTAGCTGGCGACCCATCAGGCTTCAGCGCGGTGTACGTGGCTATTTCCCCCGCCGTGCTGGGATATTTCCGGGCCAGGGGAGTGGACGACGCCGAGGCCCTGACCCAAGATGTGTTCGTGGACGTCCTGCCGAAACTGGCCGGCGTCACGGGCGGCCACACGGGTCTGCGGACTTTTATTTTCTCCGTCGCCCACGCCCGGCTGGTGGATTACCGGCGGCGCGAGCAGCGCACGCCGCATCTGGCCGAATACGACCCCCTGAACGACGCGCGGTCCTCGGCATCCGCCGAGGACGAGGCGCTCGGCTCACTGGGCGGTATCTCTGCCACTCTCGCGAGGCTCAACGAGGAGCAACGGGAAGTTCTGGTCCTGCGCATCGTCGCGGACCTTTCCATCGAACAGGTGGCCGGCATCATGGACAAGACACCGGGTGCCATCAAACAGCTTCAGCGGCGCGGGCTCAGTGCCCTGCGCGAACTCGTAACCGAAAAGGACCACGCAGCATCATGACGGGCACCCGCGACCCCCAGCAGGATGGCAGCATCCACGCGATGCTTAGCGACTCCGGCCTCGAAACCGCGGCCGAACTCCGGAGCGCGCTCGAACAGCTCCACGCCCTGGTCCCGGAGGAGGCGCCGGCACCCCGCGCCGACCTCGCGGCACTGCTCGCGTCCGGAACAGCCGGGGTGGTCGGAGCAGCCGGTCCGGCCGCAAGCGCGACGACGGCGATGCCCACCCGCGCGATGCCCACCGCAGCCGCCGGGCCGGACGCCGTCGTCGTCAATCTTGCTGATCGCCGCAGGGCACGGAATCGCCGCCTCGCGATCGTGGGCGGCGCCGTGATCGGTGCCATGAGCCTGGGCGCGGGGGCCGTGGCGGCCTCCAGCGAGGATTTCCGGCACAGCGTCAGCCAAACCGTCGGTGTCATCTTCCAGCCCTCGGGGCGCACGACTCAGGCCCCGGAACATGTCCAGCCGTCGCCGGCTTCCGTCCCGGCCTTCCCCGCGCCTGCCGGCACTGCCCCTTCGGGCACTCCGGGCACTGCACTGCCGTCCAGCGGCGCACCCGCCGGCGCGGCACCGGACGCCGGCAAGGAGGCGGCCGAGCAGACCGGACACACACCGCCCGTCTCGCCCCCAGCCGTCGGCCGGGACGGCATCCTGCCGACTCCGGGCCACGGGCCGCAATCGCCTGGCCTACCCACGATGCCCGGCATTCCCGGTGGTTCCGACGGCGGCGAGGACCTGCCCCGCGTCCCCGGCCACATCACGCCAACCCTGCCCGCGATTGTTCCGACGAAGGCCCCCGACCACTCCTGAATCGCTGAAGCAGTTGCGCTATCACTTAGGGTCGTTCTCAGCGCTGAGAACGACCCTAAGTGATAGCGCAACGTCGGGGTGGCGGCGGGATGGAGGCTAGGCCAGGATCTGCCGCTTGGAGGAAATGACGCCGGTGTCGAAGCCGGCCAGGTGCAGGCCGCCATGGAAACGGGCATGCTCAATTTTCACGCAGCGGTCCATTACGACGTCGAGCCCGGCGGCCTCGGCCTCCTTCGCTACGTCCTCGTGCCACGAACCCAACTGCAACCACAGTGTCTTGGCGCTGGCCGCGATGGCCTCCTCCAGGACACCCGGCAGGTCATCGTGCTTGCGGAACACATCCACGATGTCGGGGCTCTCCGGAAGGTCCGCGAGCGACGGGTAGGTCGGCTCGCCCAGGATTTCCTTCACCACGGGGTTCACGAAATAGACCTTGTACCGGGTGGAGGACTGCAGGTAGGTCGCCACGAAATAGCTCGCCCGGGACGGTTTGTCCGAGGCCCCCACGATTGCGATGGATTTCGCCTGCCGCAGCAGGTTCAGCCGTTCCGGCGCCGAGGGCCCGGTCCAGGTTCTGGTTTCTTCCGTGCTCATGCGTTTGCTCCGATCGTGCAGCTGTCCGCCGGCAGGATGCCCGGGAGGGATTCTTCGGACTGTTCCGATGCCGCCGTCAGCGCCTGGTCGAGGTCCCACAGGATGTCCTCGAGATCCTCGAGGCCCACCGAAATGCGGACCAGGTCCTCCGGGACGCCGGCAGCTTCCAGCTGTTCGGGGCTCAGCTGCTGGTGCGTAGTGGAGCCCGGGTGGATGACGAGGGTCCGGGAATCGCCCACATTGGCCAGGTGCGAGGCCAACTGCAGGGCTTCGATGAATTTCTGGCCCGCCGCACGTCCGCCCTTGACCCCGAAGGAGAACACTGAGCCGGGACCCAGCGGCAGGTACTTCCTGGCCCGCTCGAAGTGCGGGTGCGAGGGCAGGCCGGCGAAGTTCACGTAGGCCACGCGCTCGTCAGCTTCAAGCCATTCGGCCACGGCCTGGGCGTTGCTGAGGTGCTCGTCCAGGCGCTGGGGAAGCGTCTCCACGCCCTGCAGGAGTTGGAACGCCGACTGCGGGGACAGCGCCGGGCCGATGTCGCGCAGTTGCTCGCAGCGAAGCTTGGTGAGGAACCCGTATTCGCCGAAGTTCCCCCACCACGAGACGTTGCCGTAGGAGGCGACGGGCTCGGTCATCGTGGGGAACTTGCCGTTGCCCCAGTTGAAGCGGCCGCTTTCCACAATGACGCCGCCCAGGGTGGTGCCGTGGCCGCCGAGGAACTTCGTGGCGGAGTGGATCACGATGTCCGCCCCGTGCTCGATCGGCCGCACGAGATACGGCGTGCTCAAGGTGGCGTCGACGACGAGCGGGATGCCGGCGTCGTGCGCCACCTTCGCCAGGGCCGCAAGGTCCTGGACTTCCGAGGACGGGTTGGCCACCACCTCGACGAAGATCGCCTTGGTGTTTTCCCGGACTGCCGCTGCGTAGTCCGCCGGGTCCGTGCCGGGAACGAAGGTGGTGTCCACGCCGAAGCGGCGCAGGGTGACGTCCAGCTGGGTCACGGTGCCGCCGTAGAGCTGGGAGGCGGCCACGATATGGTCCCCGGCCTGGGTCAGCGCGGCGAAGGTGATGAACTCCGCGGCCATGCCCGAGGACGTGGCCACGGCGCCGATCCCGCCTTCGAGGGACGCGATGCGTTCCTCGAAGGCGGCCACGGTGGGGTTGCCGATCCGCGAGTAGATGTTGCCGTACTTTTGCAGGGCGAAGAGGTTCGCGGCGTCCTGGGTGTCCTTGAATACGAAGGACGTGGTCTGGTAGATCGGCACCGCGCGGGCGCCGTGCTCGGCGTCGGGAGTGCCGCCGGCGTGCAGGGCGCGGGTGCGGAAGCCGAAGCTGCGCTCCGCCACTACGCGGCCACCTCAACCTGTGCCACGGGCGTGCCGGACAGGTCCAGTTCGGTGCCGTGCTTGCGGGCGAGGTCGGCCTCGAGTTCGCGGACGATCGGCAGGATGTCCTGACCGAACGCGGCCACCTCCTCCTGGAAGTGCAGGTAGCCGGTGAGGAACAGATTCACGCCGATCTTCTTGTACTCCACGATCCGCTCGGCGATCTGCTCCGGGGTGCCGATCAGCTGGGTCTTGAAGCCGTCGTTGTACTGGACCAGGTCCTCGAAGCTCGAGTCGGCCCACATGCCCTTGCCATCCTTGGTGGACGGTCCGGCTTCCTGGACAGCGTCGCGGAAACCCTGGACGGCGGGCTTGTGAGCCTTTTCGACGATCTCGCGGAGGGTGTCCCGGGCCTCCTTCTCGGAATCGCGGGCGATGACGAAGCCGTTCAGGCCAAACTTCGTAGAGGGCAACTGGCCCTCGGTGCCGCGGCGGGTCTCGCTGGACGCGGCAACCACGCCGGCGATGTTCTCCTTGAACCCCTCAAGGTCCTTGCCGTTGGAGAAGTACCAGTCCGCCACACGGCCGGCGGTGGCCTGCGCGGCAGTCGAGTTGCCGCCGAAGAAGATCTCGGGGTGGGCCCGGCCCGGCACGTCCACCGGGGCCGGCTGCAGGGTGAAATCGGTGATGTTGTAGTACTTGCCGGACTGGCTGAAGTTCTTTTCGGTCAGCAGTCCGCGGAGCACGCGGATGAATTCCTCGGTGCGGACGTAGCGCTCGTCGTGTTCGAGCCATTCGAGGCCGAAGTTCTCGAACTCCGCCTTGAGCCAGCCGGAGACGATGTTGACGGCGGCCCGGCCGTTGGAGATGTGGTCCGCGGTGATGAGGTACTTCGCCAGCACGCCGGGGTGCCACATGCCGGGGTGGACGGCGGCGATCACCTTGAGCCGCTCCGTCGCGGCCAGCAGCGCCAGGCTGAACGAGGTGGCCTCGTGCTGCTTGTCGGCGCCGTAGGAGGCGGCGTAGCGGGTCTGGGTCAGGGCGTATTCGAAGCCGGAGTTCTCGGCGATCCGGGCCAGCTTCTTGTTGTACTCGAAGTCCCAGCCGGTGCGCTGTTGGATCGTGGAGACCACGAGGCCGCCGGAGACGTTCGGGACCCAGTAGGCGAACTTCAGGGGTTCGGAAAGACGGGCGACGCTGCTGATGTCAGTCATGGGGATTCCTTTACTTCTGGGTGGGGATGGCTGCTGCGGGGACGGCCGCGGCGCGTTCGCGCAGCACGTCCTGGATGCCGGCGATGGCCGGCTCGTTCTGGAGGGAGGTGGTGTCGCCCAGCGTGGTTCCTTCGAACAGCTGGGTCAGCAGCCGGCGCATGATCTTGCCGCTGCGGGTCTTCGGCACATCGGGGACGACGACGACGTCGCGCGGCTTGGCGATGGGGCCGATTGCCTTCGTGACGTGCGCCTTCAGGGCGCCGTGGATGTCGGCGGTGGCCGCCGAATCCTTCAGCACCACGAACGCCACGATGGCATGCCCGGTCTTCGGGTCCGCGACGGGGCATACCCCGGCCTCCACCACATCCGGGTGGGAGACGAGGGCCGATTCGATTTCGATGGTGGAGAGCAGGTGGCCGGAGACGTTGAGCGTGTCGTCCACCCGGCCGAGGATCCAGATGTCGCCGTCGTCGTCATACTTCGCGCCGTCACCGGCGAGGAACCAGCCCTGCGCCGCGTACTGGCGCCAGTACGAATCGAAGTAGCGGCGCGGGTTGCCCCAGACCGTCCGCGCGATGGCGGGGCCGGGCGCGTCCACCACGATGAAGCCCTGGACGCCCGGCGGCACGGTGGTGCCGGCGTCGTCCACGATCCGGGTGCTGACGCCCGGCAGCGGCCGGGCGGCGCAGCCGGGCTTGAACTCGGTGTCGGTCGGGGCGGGGGAGAGGATGGTGGCGCCGGTTTCGGACTGCCACCAGGTGTCCACCACGGGGGCGGTGCCGGCGCCGAGGTTGGCCCGCAGCCAGCGCCAGGCCTCGGGATTGACGGCCTCGCCGACGGTGCCGAGGAGCCGGATGGAGGAGAGGTCGTACGTGTCCGGTACGCCGTCCGGGAACCAGCCCATCAGGGAGCGGACCAGGGTGGGCGCGGTGTAGTACTGCGTGACGCCGTAGCGTTCGATGATCTCGAAGTGCCGGCCCGGGTGCGGGGTGTTGGGGGTGCCCTCGAAAATCACCTGGGTGGCGCCGTTGGAGAGCGGGCCGTAGAGCTCGTAGGTGTGCGCGGTGACCCAGGCGAGGTCGGCTGTGCACCAGTGGACGTCCTGGTCCCGCAGCGCGGGGTCCGGGTTGCTGAAGAGGTGCTCGAAACTCCAGGAGGCCTGCGTGAGGTAGCCGCCGGAGGTGTGGACCAGGCCCTTGGGCTTACCGGTGGTGCCGGAGGTGTACATGATGAACAGCGGCGTCTCGGCGTCGAACGCCTCGGCTTCGTGGATCTCGGAGGCGGTGCCGACGGCGTCGTGCCACCAGACGTCACGGCCTGCGGTCATCGGGACGGTGTCGAGCAGTTCCGGTGCCGTGGTCCGGTTGACCACCAGGACGTGCTCGATCGCGTTCTTGCCGGCGACGGCGGCATCCGCATTTTCCTTGACCGGCACGGGCACGCCGCGGCGGAACTGGCCGTCCGTGGTGACCAGCAGCTTGGCGCCCGTGTCCTCGACCCGGAAGCGGAGCGCCTCGGCGGAGAACCCGCCGAAAACGAGGGAATGGATGGCGCCGATCCGGGCCGCGGCGAGGGTAATGACCACGGTCTCCGGGATGACCGGAAGGTAGATCACCACACGGTCGCCTTTGGCGATGCCGAGATCCAGCAGGGCGTTGGCGGCCTTGGAGACCTCGCGCTGCAGCTCCGCGTAGGTGATGGTGCGGCGGTCGCCCGGTTCGCCCTCGAAGTGCAGGGCCACCTTGTCCCCGCGTCCCGCGGCCACGTGGCGGTCCACGCAGTTGTAGGCGACGTTGAGTTTGCCGCCGTCGAACCAGCTGATCTGCGGGCCGAGCCCGGCTTCGACGTCGGCAGGAATCAGACGGTGGGCTGTGTGCCAGGGCTTGCCGCCGGAGGCATCGCCGCCGGAGGCATCGCCGCTGGAGGCCTCACCGGCAGGGCCGGCGGCGAAGTCGCCGGAAAAGTCCGCCCAGTCGAGCCGGAGGGCGGCTTCCTCCCAGAAGGCGATCCGCTCCGCCTCGGGCATGAGGGCGGGCGTCGTGGTCTCGGGCGCGGACACGGAATAGACAGTCATAGGTGTGCTCCATCGGTCCTGGCGGTAGCACCCTGCTGATGGCCAGGGTTGCTGCGGCTGCATCGATCCAGGTCTCTTGGCCGCTCGGGATGGTTGTACTTCACACTAAACGGATGCGCGTCCCGATGGTGAAATTGCCGTCTTGTGCCACGTAATATTCGGCTCTACAGAATTTTGTGGCTTTTCGGCGGTCATTTCTTCGACGCCGGTGCCGCGGCTGGCAGCCGACCGGCGCGCCCGCGGGTACTGCGCGTAGGCTTTGCCCATGCCCCATGTCAACGATCCTGCAGTCCTCGAACGGCTGATGCGCACCAAGGGGCGGTGGGCCATCGTCGGCCTCTCCACCAACGAATGGCGCGCCGCCTACGACACCTCCCTGTTCATCCGTGACCGGCTGGGCATGGAGATCATTCCGGTGAACCTGCCGGGAGATCCCGTGCACGGCGAAACGGGCTATGCCAGGCTCGCCGACATCCCGGACAGCAAACTGCCCATCGACGTCGTGGACTGCTTCGTGAATTCGCAGAAGGTGGGCGCCGTCGTGGACCAGGCAATCGCCGTCGGCGCCAAGGCCATCTGGATGCAACTGGGCGTCATTGACGAGGCAGCCGCCGAGCGCGCCAAGGCCGCCGGCCTCGATGTGATCATGAATGCGTGTCCGGCGCAGGACGCCGTGCGCTTTGGCTTGTAGCCGCAGTATTCTGCAGCCTCCGTAACTTAACCCTAAAGTGTCATTTTCGCCTGCTACCGTTCAGCGGAATCTTCCCCGCGACGCAAGGAGCAGCCATGTGCGAGCACCACCCGACACTGCCTCCGGCGGCGGCCCCTGAACCTCACTCGGCCCTTGGCCGGCGGGCGCTTCTGGGCCTGCTGGGCGCTTCTGTGGTCGGTGGGTTGGGCGGTTGCGCCGTTCCGGGGGCTACGGCTCCCGGCCCCGAAGCATCGTCCGGTCTTTCGGCCGGCCCGGGGCAGCCGACGCTGTCCGTCCTGACAGTCGACGGACTCGACTCCACTGTCCCCAACGACCTGCGCCGTCCAGGCAGGCGCCTCCGGCGCACCTATGCGTCCGATTTCCACCTTCCCCCGGTCCAAGGTGGGATGGTGCCGGTCCTGACGCGGGTCATGACCAAGCAGCCCGTGGTGTTCCTGACCATAGACGACGGGGTGACAAAGACTCCCCTGATGGCCCAGCTGCTGGACGAGTACGACTACCCCGCGAGCCTGTTTCTGACCCGGAACTTCGTGCAGAACGATCCCGGATTCTTCAAACAGTTCGAGGCCCAGGGAAGCCTGGTGGAAAACCACACCATCAGCCACAACGTGAACATGTCCCGCCAGCTGAGCTACGGGCAACAGCTTGCCGAGATCGCCGGTATGCAGGACTACGCCCAGCAGCAGTTCGGACGCCGGCCCACGCTCTTCCGGCCGCCCGGCGGAGACTACTCCAACGCCATGCGGCAGGCCGTTGCAGCCGCCGGGATGAAGGCCATCGTGACATGGGAAGCCAAAGCGAACGCCGGCCGCATGGATTACCAGTACGGAAATTCACTTCGTCCCGGAGACATCGTGCTCATGCATTTTCGGCCGGAGTTCGCTGCGGACCTTGCCGCCTTCCGCGAGGCCCAGCTTTCTGCCGGGCTCGACGTCGTTCTCCTGGAAAACTTCCTCGGCGTCGCCTGAGCGCGCAGGGGCTGCCGCTATGGTCCGATGGTGCCGGACGGAGCCGGGTCGGCCGGCGGCGAAGTGCCCGGGTGGCCACGCCGTCGGCGCCTGGCAGTAGGCTCGAAGCATGGACGCAACTGCACTCCGGGCGCTTTGCCTCGGGTTCCCTGGTGCCTTTGAGGACTTTCCCTTCGGGCCCGAGACGTCGGTCTTCAAGGTCCGCTCCGCCGTCTCCGGCGGGCTCCGGCAGGCGGCCAAGATGTTCGCCCTGTCCGCGATGGACGAGGCCGACTTTTCGGTCAGCCTGAAATGTGAGCCGGTCTTGGCCCAGCAGCTGCGAGCCGCCCATCCGGAAATCACCGGTGCCTGGCACCTGAACAAGACGCATTGGAACGGTGTCCGGCTGGACGGTTCGCTGCCCGATGCCATGATCCGGGACATGGTGGAGGACTCCTACGACCTCGTGGTGGCTTCGTTGAGCCGGCGCCAGCAGGAGCAGCTCGGCTGGGCCCGGCTGGCGCTGGGTGACGCCGGGCCGGTGGAGAGGTGAACGGGTTCTTGGGCCGGCTCGTGGGCTTGCCGCCGAGCGGACCAGCGAGCGGCCCGGCGAGCGGTCCGGCGAGCGGTCCGGCCGCCGGCAGGATCGCCGGCGGTGCGCTGAACTATGCGGGCATCGGCGCCACGGAACATGGGCCGCCGCCCGAGGGCGTCGAATGCCTTGTCACGCAGGCCCATGTGGGGGAGGGAATGGCGGCCTACCGGCGTGCGGTCCAGGGCATGCTGACGTGGCAACTCCAGAAGCGGTCAGGGCTGCGGGTCCGGGCGGAGTCCGGCGTCGTGGTCCCCGGAGCCCGTGTGGTGAGCGGTTTCGGCGTCGGGCCGTTCCGCATCGACGCTCCCTGCGAAGTGGTCTGGGTGCGGCGGCCGGTTGCGGGCGACGGCCCGCAGTCCGCCGGATTCGGCTACGGCACCCTGCCGGGACATCCGGTCCGCGGCGAAGAGGCGTTCGAGATCTCGATCGATGCGCAGGGGATGGTGACCATTGCGATCACCGCGTTCGGCGGGCCGTCCAACTGGTTCTACGCGGCGGGCGGCGCCGTGACCAGGCGGGCACGGCGGCACGTCACTTCCAGATACATTAGGAGTGCCCAAGAACTGGCCGCAGGTGTGAGCTGAGCAGGAGCCAATGGATGCTTGATCAACAGACCCTTGACCGATTGTGGAATTTCGATGACCCGGCGCTTTCCGAAGCCCGCTTCCGCGAGGCACTTGCCGAGCCCGGCTACGACGCCGATGAACGCGCCGAACTCACCACGCAGCTGGGCCGGGCCATCGGGCTGCAGGGCCGCTTCGAGGAAGCCGACGCGCTTCTGGACGCGGTCGACGGCGACGAGCCCACCGTGGCGGTGCGGGTGCTCCTGGAACGCGGCCGGGTGCTCAATACCAGCGGCCATCCGGAGATGGCCGTGCCGCTCTTTGAACAGGCCGCCGAACTCGCGGACCACCTGGGTGAGGAATTCCTGGCCGTGGATGCGTTGCACATGCTCGCCATAGCCGACCCGGCGCACGCCGTGACGTGGACCCGAAGCGCCCTGGAGTACGCGTCCACGGTCCACGATGAGCGGACTAAGCGATGGATCGTCTCCCTTCACAACAACCTCGGCTGGACG
This sequence comes from Arthrobacter sp. H-02-3, assembly GCF_003097355.1. GTDB lineage: Bacteria > Actinomycetota > Actinomycetes > Actinomycetales > Micrococcaceae > Arthrobacter > Arthrobacter humicola. Next base: position 145,707 of record NZ_PYUI01000011.1, on the reverse strand, counting down.
CTGCACGACGCCGGCCGCTGCACCGAGGCCATGGTGGAGTTCCAGCTCGCCGAACAGTGGGCCGGGAGGATCGGGACCCCGCGGCAGCAGGAACTGGCCCGCGAGGCTATCAAGGCCTGTTGAGCCCCGCGTTGTCCTGTTGCAAGAATGGAATACCGTCCCCCGCACCGAAAGGCACTTTCCCGTGATTTTCATTGTCGTCAAATTCAAGGTCAAGCCCGATTGGTCTGAGCGCTGGCTCGGCCTGGTGGACGATTTCACCCAGTCGACCCGGAAGGAGCCGGGCAACCTCTGGTTCGACTGGTCCCGCAGCGTGGAGGATCCCAACGAGTTCGTCCTGGTCGAGGCCTTCAAGGACGACGCCGCAGGCGACCACGTCAACAGCGAGCACTTCAAGAAGGCCATGGCGGACATGCCCCAGGCGCTCGTGGAGACGCCCCGCATCATCAGCCGCCAGTTCGACGGCGAAGGCTGGGACCGAATGGGCGAACTCACTGTCTAGCCACCCATCCCCCCCATCGATTGCTCCGCAAAAGCCCTTTTGAGGCCCGAAAACGGCGTTGGGCCCACGCCGGCAGGGTTCCCTGGCCGAGCTTGCGAGGCGAGGGGGCCGGTGGGGAGCAATCGATGGGAAAATTGGGGCATGTGGATCGGCTGGATTGAATTCGACCTCCTCCTCGGCGACGTCCACAGCCTAAAGGAGAAACGCTCCGTGGTGCGGCCGGTACTTGCCGAGCTGAAGCGGCGCTTTGATGTCTCTGTGACCGAGGCGGACCTGCATGACCAGCACCGGCGCACCGTGATCGGCGTCGGTCTGGTCGCGGCGGACCGGGCCCACCTCGTGGAGGTGCTGGCCGGCGTCGAACGCTTCATGGCCGCCCGGCCGGAAATGGAGCTGCTCAGCGCCCGGCAGCGGGAACTCCGCAGCGACGACTAAACCCTTATCGATTGCTCCGCAAACGCCCTTTTGAGGCTCCATAACGGCACTTATGGAGCAACCGGTGGGGGATGTGGATAACTTCTGCGGCGTCGACGCGGTTCTGGTCTCATGAAGCCATGAAGACCGCTCGCCCGTTGCCGGCCAATTTCCAGGGACGCCCCTTCACCGTTGTCGAAGCGGCGGATGCCGGGGTGTCGCCCAAAAGGCTCCGCCACCGCTCCCTGACCGTGCTCGGCAGAGGGATTCGTTCCCTGGGCCCGACGCCGGGGCTTCCTCTGAGCGTGCGAGTGCGGCCTTTCATTGAGGTCAATGAGCGATGCGCCGCGTCGCACCTCACCGCGGCGGAGCTCGGCGGGCTTCCGGCGCGGCAACCAAAGGAGGGACCGGAGATGTACCACGTGATCAGGCCCGAAGGCGCGGCCCACCTCAACCGGCCGCACGTCATCGTTCACCGGATGAAGCTCTACGACGACGAGATCACGCTTCTGGACGGGATTCCCATCACCACCCCGGAGCGAACCTGGCTGGATCTGGCCGAAATGCTGACCGTAGACGAACTCGTTGTGGCCGGCGACAGCTGCGTCCGGATGCCCCGGCCGGAATTCGAGGCCAGGGACCAGCCGCTGTGCACGCTAGGCGATCTGCAGCGGATGATCGAACGCCACAAGGGAAAGCGCGGGATCCGCAAGGCGAGGGAAGCTATTGCGCTCATTCGCGTGGGCTCTGATTCGCCGCAGGAGTCTCTGTTGAGGCTGGCGATTGTGCGGGCCGGTCTGCCCGAACCCGAGCTGAACGTGCCGATCATCGACGACGCAGGAACGCGGCATCATGAACCCGACTTGTCTTACAGAAAATACCGGATCGGCATCGAGTACGAGGGCGAACTCCACGGTGACGAAGGGCAGATTGTCCGGGACATCGCCCGTTCCGAGCGTTACACGGGCCTCGGATGGACAGAGGTCCGGATCTCCAAGCGGCATATGGCACATGATGCGAAAGCCGCGGTTGCCAAGGTCCGGACCGCGCTCGTCCAGGCCGGCTGGCGTCCGGGTCGATGAACCAAAACGACTGCTCCGCAACTGCCCTTCTGAGGGTTCAAAAGGGCAGCTGCGGAGCAGTCGATGGAGGGTGGCGGTGGGTGGGGACTAGCCGAAGTACTTCGGCAGGGTCGCCTCGTGGGCTTCGCGGAGCGCGTCAAGGCTCATGGGTTCGACTCCGTTGATCTCCAGCGTGCCGCCCTCGGCGTCCACCACACCGATCCGGACGTGCGCGAAGCCGCGGGCGGTGCACATGTCCGTGAAGCGGATTTCCTCCGAGCGGGGCACCGAGACGATGGCGCGGCCCTGGGTTTCGGAGAAGAGCGCGGTGAACAGGTCCACGCCGTCGCGGTCCAGGACGTCCTGCAGCGCGATCCGGGCACCCACGCCGTAGCGCAGGGACGATTCCACGAGGGCCGCCGCGAGGCCGCCTTCGGAGAGGTCGTGGGCGGCGTCCACCATGCCGTCGCGGGAGGCGTTGATCAGGATCTCGCCCAGCGCGCGTTCGGCATCGAGGTCAACCTTGGGCGGCAGGCCGCCGAGGTGTCCGCGCAGGTTGGACCATTCCGAACCGTCCAGCTCGGCCGCCGTGGTGCCCAGCAGGTAAATGGCCTGGCCGTCTTCCTTCCAGCCCGACGGCGTGCGGCGCGCGACGTCGTCGAACTTGCCCAGCACAGCCACCACGGGGGAGGGATGGATGGGGGTGGTGCCGGTCTGGTTGTACAGCGAGACGTTGCCGCCGGTGACCGGGATGCCGAGCACCATGCACGCGTCGGACAGGCCGCGGATAGCCTCGGCCAGCTGCCACATGACGTCGGGATCCTCGGGGGAGCCGAAGTTCAGGCAGTCGCTGACGGCCATCGGCACGGCGCCGGAGGTGGCGACGTTGCGGTACGCCTCAGCCAGGGCCAGCTGCGCGCCGTGGTACGGATCGAGGTAGGTGTAGCGGCCGTTGGCGTCGGTGGCCAGGGCCACGCCCAGACCGGTTTCCTCGTCCACCCGGACCACACCGGCGTCGTCCGGGAACGCCATGGCAGTGTTGCCGCCGACGTAGCGGTCGTACTGCTTGGTGATCCAGGACTTGTCGCACATGTTCGGCGAGGCCACGAGCTCGGTGATGGCAGCGGCCAGGTCCGCGGGGGCGGAGGGGCGGCCTGCGTCCTGCACGGACCCGGTGAAGGAGTCGGCCTGGACCGCGTCCTGCCATTCGGGGCGGGCATACGGGCGGTCGTAGACCGGGCCGTCGTGCGCGACAGTGCGCGGGTCGACGTCGACGATCACTTCGCCTTCCCACGTGATGATCAGGCGGCCGGTGTCCGTCACCTCGCCCAGCCAGGAGTATTCCACGGCCCACTTGTCCATGACCGCTTCAAACGCGGCGATGTTCTCCGGGGTGACCACGGCCATCATGCGTTCCTGCGACTCGGACATCAGGATTTCGCCCGGGGTCAGGGTGGGATCGCGCAGCAGGACGGAGGTCAGCTCGACTTCCATGCCGCCGTCGCCGTTGGAGGCGAGCTCGGACGTGGCGCAGGAAATGCCCGCGGCGCCCAGGTCCTGGATGCCCTCCACCAGGGAACCCTTGAACAGCTCCAGGCAGCACTCGATCAAGACCTTCTCGGCGAAGGGGTCGCCCACCTGGACGGCGGGGCGCTTGGACGGCTTGGTGTCGTCGAAGGACTCCGAGGCCAGCACCGAGGCGCCGCCGATGCCGTCACCGCCGGTGCGTGCACCGAACAGCACCACCTTGTTGCCCTTGCCGGAGGCATTGGCGAGGCGGATGTCCTCGTGGCGCATGACGCCGACGGCCAGCGCGTTGACCAGCGGGTTGCCCTGGTACACGGAATCGAAGACCATTTCGCCGCCGATGTTAGGCAGGCCCAGGGAGTTGCCGTAGCCGCCGATGCCGGCGACCGCGCCGTGCATGACGCGCGCGGTGTCCGGGTGGTCGATGGCGCCGAAGCGCAGCGGATCCATCACGGCCACCGGGCGCGCGCCCATGGAGATGATGTCGCGGACAATGCCGCCGATGCCGGTGGCCGCGCCCTGGTAGGGCTCCACGAACGACGGCGAGTTGTGCGACTCGATCTTGAACGTCACTGCCCAGCCGTCGCCCAGGTTGGTGACACCGGCGTTTTCGCCGATGCCCACGAGCATGTCCTTCTTCATCTCCTCGGTGACCTTTTCGCCGAACTGGCGCAGGTGGTTCTTCGAGGACTTGTAGGAGCAGTGCTCGCTCCACATCACGGAGTACATGGCGAGCTCGGCGCCGGTGGGGCGGCGGCCCAGGACCTTGACGACCTCGTCGAACTCGTTCTGCTTCAGGCCCAGTTCGGCCCAGGGCAGTTCGGTGTCCGGAGTCTTCGCCGCGTTCTCCACGGTGTCGATGTTGAACTTCCGGGCGGTCTCCGCGGGCGCCGCCACTGCGGGTGTCTCCGTCATTTGTTGCCTCCCACGATTTTGTTCAGGACAGAGGTGAAGAAGCCGAGGCCTTCGGTGCCGGAGCCTTCCTCCGGGCCGAAGCCGGCCTCCACGGCGTGCTCGGGGTGCGGCATGAGGCCCACCACGTTGCCTGCGGCGTTGGAGATGCCGGCGATGTCGCGGCGGGAACCGTTCGGGTTGAACCCGACGTAGCGGAACACGACGCGGCCTTCGGCCTCAAGCGCGTCCAGGGTCTTCTCGTCGGCGATGTACTGGCCGTCCTGGTTCTTCAGCGGCACAGTAATTTCCTGGCCGACCGCGTAGTCGCCGGTCCACGCCGTGGAGTTGTTTTCCACGCGGAGGACCTGGTCGCGGCACATGAATTTCAGGTGGTCGTTCTTGATCATGGAGCCGGGCAGCAGGTGCGACTCGGTCAGAATCTGGAAACCGTTGCAGATGCCGAGGACCGGCAGCTTGGCCTCCGAATTGGCGGCGTCGATGATCTTGGACATCAGCGGCGCGAAACGGGCGATGGCGCCGGCGCGGAGGTAGTCACCGTAAGAGAAACCGCCGGGAATCACGACGGCGTCGACGTCACCCAAGGTGGTGTCGGCATGCCAGAGTTCCACCGGAGTGGCGCCTGCCAGGCGGACCGCGCGGGCGGCGTCGCGGTCATCCAGGGTGCCGGGGAAGGTCACGACGCCGATCCGCGCCCCCGCGAGTTGTGGATTAGCGGCGACGGCAACAGCCTCGCCGATCAGGGGGAGTTCAGTCATCTCAGGCCTCAACGACCTCGACGTTGACGACGTCCTCGATGACCGGGTTGGACAGCAGGGTTTCCGCGGCGTCGCGGGCCTGGGCCAGGATCTCCTCGGTCACCTCGCCGTCGACCGTGAGTTCGAAGCGCTTGCCCTGGCGGACAGAACTAAAGGCGGTGAAACCCAGCCGGGGCAGCGCACCGACGATGGCCTTCCCCTGCGGGTCCAGAATCTCGGGCTTGGGCATGACGTCGACAACGATCCGGGGCATCCGGTAACTCCTGTGCGTGAGCATTGGGTAAGGGCGCAGCGGAGTAGTGCCGTCTCACGCCGGTCCGCTGTGTGTTGAGGACTGTTAGTGAACACAGCGTGAAAGGGCGCTCCGCGAGCTTGCATGCCCATTCTACCGGCCGCGGTGCGTCCGGCCGCATTCGGGCTGGCAGTGTGAACGTGGCCTCCCCGGGAGGTCCTTGAACTGGACAAACGCCGCCGCGCGGCGCGCTTCGGCCTATGGTCCCGCGCGGCCGCGGGTCAGTAGGATGTGCGCATGGCTCCGAAACCGAAATCCGTGCTGTTACCCGTCGTCGCCGCCGCCGTGTTCGCCGGGCTGGGCCGAATGGTCCTGCAGAAGATCAGGGCCGACCGTGCAGCGAAGCAGACCAAGGTGGCCGGACCGCTGGACGAGAAGACCCGGGCCTGGATCAGCGAGGTTGTCCGGACTCCGCGCCAGTAGGCCACCCCGCCCGGGCCGCACATTCCTCCCCATTTCCTATCGACCTCCTGACTATCGACGCAGCTCAGACGCTTCGTCGACGCATCGTGTCGTATTGCGTGACAAATTTTAAATAGCTTCTTGTGGTCTATGTCATATCCGGCTCTCAGTCTGTACTGTATGAATCGGCTGGTATCCGTCGGGGCAGGCCGGGCAATCGCCCGGTGCGGCCCCGCCAGTCTGCTGGGCCCGGTATAGAAGCCGGGCCGTTCCTTTACGAAAGGTTCATCACTCGTGACATCACCAGGAAAGAGCTTCCTTCGAAGCGGGGGACTCCGGAGGGTCGCGGCGCTGACCCTGGGATTGCCGGTACTTCTGTCCACCATCGCGATCGCACCTGCCAACGCGGCCCCGGCACAGGGGCCGGCCGCGGCCGGTGTCGCGCAGAAGAATGTTGATCCGAACAACTACAAGGACGGCCGCTACATTGTGGTTCTGGCGGAAAAGCCGTCCGCAACCTACGACGGCGGGACGCCCGGGCTCCCGGCCACGAAGCCCGCCTCCGGCAAGAAGCTGGACGCCAACAAGGCTGAAGTCAAGCAGTACCGGGCCCACCTGGAACAGAAGCAGGCCCAGGTCGCCGGCCAGCAGGGCGTCAAGATCCAGCGCCAGTTCACGGCAGCCCTCAACGGCTTCAGCGCCAAGCTGACGGCGGACCAGGCCATCAAGCTGGCCAGGGACCCCTCCGTCCTGGTGGTCGCGCCGGACACGGAGAACGCTCCGGACTACTCCAGCACCGACTTCCTCAAGCTCAGCGGGCCCAACGGCACCTGGAACACCCAGTTCGGCGGCCAGGACGGGGCCGGCAAGGGCGTTGTGGTCGGGGTCATCGACACCGGGTACACCCCGTCCAGCGCCTATTTTGCCGGCGACGCGGTTAAACCACTCACGGGAAATCCCGTCGTCGGCGTGCCTTACCGCAGCGCGGACGGCAAGATCGAGATGCTCAAAGCCGACGGCGAGCTCTTCAAGGGCGACTGCCAGACCGGCACTGACTTCGACGGCACGGCCTGCAACTCCAAGGTCCTGAGCGCCCGCTACTTCGGCGACGAGTTCGCAAGCTATGTCCCGCAGTCGGACTGGGCGCCGGGCGAGCGGCTGTCGCCGGTCGACGCCGCCAGCCACGGAACCCACACGGCCAGCACGGCTGCAGGCAACGCCAATGTCGAAGCCATGGTTGACGGCCGGAGCTTCGGTCAGACCAGCGGCATCGCACCGGCCGCGAAGCTGTCCATCTACAAGGTCTGCTGGGAAGATACCGATCCCAACACCGGCGGCTGCTACTCGTCGTCGGCCATCGAGGCCATCAACCAGGCCATCGAGGACGGCGTGGACGTCCTGAACTACTCCATCTCGGGCGCTACGGACACCACCACGGACCCCGTCTCCCTGGCCTTCCTGTCCGCTGCCTCGGCCGGGATCTTCGTGGCGGCGTCCGCCGGCAACTCCGGCCCGACCGCCAGCACCGTCAACCACGGCGCACCGTGGATGACGACGGTCGCTGCCAGCAGCTTCTCGCAGGAACTGCAGGGCACGGTCGAGTTCTCCGACGGCAGCAAATACCGCGGCGCCAGCATCATGAACGGCCAGGTCTCCAACGCCGGCGTCGTGCTGGCAGCCAACGCGGGAGCCGCCGGGAGTACCAACCCGGCCCTGTGCGGCGACGGCTCGCTGGACCCGGCCAAGATCGCCGGCAAGGTTGTGGTCTGTGACCGCGGCGTCGTAGACCGCGTCGCAAAGAGCGCCGAGGTCAAGCGCGGCGGCGGCGTCGGCATGGTCCTGGTCAACCTGAGCGAGTCCTCGCTGGACACGGACAAGCACTCGGTCCCCACCGTCCACGTGAACCCGCCTGCCACCGAGGCCATCAAGGCCAAGGTCGCCGCCAACCCGGCGATCACGGTCTCCCTTGTCAACAAGGACACCACGGGTCTGCCCCTCGAGGCGCAGCCGCAGATCGCCGGCTTCTCCTCCCGCGGCCCGCTGCTAGCCGCGGACTCCGATCTCCTGAAGCCGGACGTCACCGCGCCCGGCGTGGCCGTGCTGGCCGGCGTCTCGCCGATCGGCACCGACGGGGACAACTTCGGGTTCCTGTCCGGCACTTCCATGGCGTCCCCGCACGTGGCCGGCTTCGCGGCGCTGATCCTGGCCAAGAACCCCTCCTGGTCCCCGGCGGCCGTCAAGTCCGCGATGATGACCACCACGAGCGACGTCAAGAATGCTGACGGGTCGAAAAACACCGATGTCTTCGCCACCGGTGCGGGCGAGGTGGACCCGGCACGTGTGCTGGATCCGGGCCTCGTCTACGACGCCACCACGGCGGACTACCAGGCGTTCATCCAGGGCACCACCAGGCCGCGGGACATGAACCTGCCGTCCTTCGCCCTGGGCAACCTGGCCGGGAAGATCGAGGTCACCCGCACGGTGACCGCCCTGACGCCGGGCGTCTACAAGGCCAAGTTTGATGTTCCCGGCATCAAGGTCAGCGTGACCCCGGCCGCCCTGAACTTCAAGGCAGCCGGAGAGAAACAGACTTTCAAGGTCTCTTTCGAAAACCAAGGAGCGCCGCTGGGCAAGTTCGCCACGGGTTCGCTGACGTGGCAGGGCGCCAACAAGACCGTCACCTCCCCGATCGCGGTCCGTCCGCAGTCGGCAGTGGCGTTGTCCGACGTCGCCTTCACCTCGCAGGGCGGGACGGGATCCGGCGCGATCAAGGTGGTCTCGGGCACGAATGCGCCGATCAGCATGACCCTCGACGGCCTCTCGAAGGCGGATTCCACCGCTGTGCAGCTGGTCCCGGGGCCGTTCACGGGTGACACGGATGCCTCGAACCTCGTCAAGACGGTCACGGTCCCCGCAGGAGCCCCGCTGGCCAAGTTCTCAGTGATTTCCGCCGACCCTAAGGCCGACTTCGACATGTACGTCATGACCCCGACGGGCCCGCTGACGGTCGCAACGTCGTCCGCCAGTGAATCGGTATCCATCCCCGACCCCGCCCCGGGCGAGTACACGATCTACGCGAACCTGTACGCCAGCCCGAATAGCCAGACCACCAAGGCCTCAGTGGATGCCGCGGTGCTGGGCGCGAACGTCGGCAACGCTTCGCTGAGCCCGAACCCGTTGCGCCTGGCCAACGGCAAGGCCGGCAGCGTCACGATGAACTGGAAGGGCCTGTCCGAAGGTTCATACATCGGACGCGTCACCTTCGCCGGTGCCAGCGAGCCGACATTCGTCTCCGTCCTGGTCACCCCGGCCGGGGCCGTCGCGGTCCCGCCCACCGCGGAGGACCAGGACTCCAACGACGGCCCGGGAGACAACGGTGACGGCGGTAACGACACGGGCAAGAAGGTGAAGAAGGAGAAGGGCAAGATCCAGAACGGCGATCAGTCCTTCGCCCCGGACAACGCCATCTAGGCGCATAACGGCACCAAGAACGGCGACGGCCGGCGGTTCGCACCGCCGGCCGTCGCTGTTTAAACCGCCGGGTCAGACATCAGGAGTCGGGCAGCGTCCCGCCGGAGGCAGGACACCGTCCGCCGGAAGCAGGAGCCGTGGGTCGGATCCCTGCCGCGTCAGACGGCGCCCGTGGAACCTGGGCTGCCGCCGAGCAGCGCCGCCATGGCGCGCCAGCGCGCGATCTCGCAGCCGTCCGTCCGGCTGAACCGGCTATTGACCTGCCGTCCCAGATACCAGCCGGTCACGACGGCGGTCTGCGGGCCGCCGTACTGCTGCGTGCACAACTGCGGGGGCCCCGGCTTGGGGAAGAAGATGGCCTCGCCGTGGCGCCGGACCGCCTCAAGTGCGGCGGCCGGATCGGGAAGGGTCGACGCGGCGGAGGGTTCGCCGTCGGCGGCTTCGAGCCGGAAGGTGTATTCCGGCGCGCCGGGCGTCTCGGTCAGGCGGATGGTCAGATCGATGTCGTGCTGCGGGTCGGCTGTGCCTGTCATGTTGGTCCTTTCAGACTCTTGTCCGGAGCCGGAGCCGGAGCCGGAGCCGGAGCCGGAGCCGCGTGCCGGCCTCCGCTTCCGGGGCTGTCTTGGCCGCGGTGTTGCGCCGCGGCATCGAGCAGGGGCCTCAGCTCCCGCAGCAGCCGGTGCCGGAGTTGCTGCGACTCGGCTGCGAACGCCCGCTGGTACTCGACGTATTCGGCCTTGCCCTCCGGCGTCTCGATGGGAATGGCAGGATAACCCCAGCCGGCGAGATCGTACGGCGAGGCCTGCATGTCCATGGCCCGGATCCGCCATGACAGTTCGAAGCAGTCCATGACGAGCTCGCTGGGCAGCAGCGGGGAGAGCTTGTAGGCCCACTTGTAGAGGTCCATGTTGGCGTGCAGGCAGCCGGGCTGCTCCAAGGTCCGCTGGTTCTCCCTACTGGGAACCAGGCTGTTCAGCGGAACGGCGTCCGGGGTGTAGAAACGGAAGGCGTCAAAGTGCGAGCACCGGATCCGGTTCTCCTCCACCACCTCGTCGGTGCGCCCGGACCCCAGCCGCAGCCTCAGGTACTCGTGCCGAAGGTCGAACTTGTCCTGCCGGTAGACCATGGCCCACTCGTGCAGCCCAAAGCAGCCGAACTGGGCCGGCCGCGCGGCAGTCCCGGCGAGGATGATCCCGGCGAACTGCAGCGCGTCCCGGCGGTCCCTGAGGAAGGCGTCGACGTCGACCGTCACGGCCGGTGACTCCGCCGGCAGGCCGGCGGCGGCGAGTTCGGCGTCGTCGGCCGCACGGTAATACTTCCAGCCGGTCCGCGCCTCCGCCTCAGGCCCGGAGAGCACGACGCCGGCACCCGGGTGCCAGCGCAGCAGCTGGCCGGGTTTCTGGGTGTAGTAGGTGAAGAGGAAGTCTTCCACCGGGTGCTTCCGGCCGGCGGAGCGCCGCTCGAGGTAGGGATCGGCATAGCGGCCGACGCGCTGCTGGTGGGCCGCCTGGCGTGGCAGCCACTCTTCCTGCTGAAGGTGCAAGGGCTTAGCTCGGCCAGCCGGAGGAGCCCAGAACATCCTTGGCGGCGTTCCAGGCTGCGATTTCACAGCCGCCCTTCAAACCGTAGGTCGCCTGGACCTGCCGGCCGTCCACGACGCCCGTGACGGTCGCGACCTGCGGGCCGCCGTACTGCTGGGTGCAGGCCCTGTTCTTGTCGACAACAGGGCTGAGGATGGACGGGTTGTTCTTGATGGCGATGCACGCTGCGGCAGCGTTCGGGTGCTGGCTCTCGGCCGCGGGAACCCCGTTCTGGCACACGAGCGTGAAGTTGGTCGGGGCGGCGGTTTCGGTCGGCTTAATCATGATGGCGAGCTCGGCGTTCCCCTGTCCCGGGCCGGACGGCAGCGGGGCCGCGGAGGGCGACGGGGCCGGGGATGTCGTCTCAGTCTCCGGCGACGGAGAACCGGTCGGGGAGCTGGAGGATGTTCCCGCCGTCGTGCTGGCTGAGGGAGACGGCGCGGGGCCGCTGTTCGGCGTGCACGCGGCCAGTCCGGCCGCGGCCATCAGGGCGGCCGCCAAAAAAAGTGCCGGGCGGCCCGATCGAGTGCGCATCAGCAGTCCTCCTCAGTTTTGCCCAGTCTACCGCCGGGGTGCGTCTTCCGGGTCGGGCCGGGTGGCGGCGATCAGGTCCATCATGGACGCGTGCAGCTGCCTCACCTGCTCGCGCGTCAGCCCCAGCCGCGCCATCATGATGCCCGGAACTTCGGTGGCCTGCTCCCGGAGGGCCGCCCCGCGGGGCGTCAGGCGGACATCCAGCATGCGTTCGTTGCCCTCCATCCGCTGACGGGTGATGAACCCGGCGGTTTCGAGCCGGCGCAGCAGCGGCGAGATGGTGGCCGGCTCCTGGGCCAGGGCGTCGCTGATGTCCCGGACGGACCGGGGGCTGGCCTCCCAGAGGGACAACATGACGAGGTACTGCGGGTGGGTCAGGCCGAGCTTGTCCAACACGGGCTTGTAGGCGCCCACCACACTCCGGGAGGCCACCGTCAGGGCGAAACAGAGCTGTTGCTCCAGGAGGAGGTCATCCTGCGCCGCTTGGGAGTCCCGGGTGCCCTGCGGGACGCGGGCTGCCTGGTTTCTTGGGATTCCTTCGGTCACACTGACTCCTTCAAATGATTAGTGTACTAATGATTAGCGTACACTGGGAGCATTGTCTTGTTCCCAGGAAAGGATAGCCATGGCCAAGGAAAACGGCGCCCAGAGGTTCATGCGGGCAACCGGAAAGCTTCGGATGATTTTCGGGCCGGCCAACCGCAGTTCCCTCGGCCATGAGATGACCGAGCAGAACAGGCGGCTGTTGGCGATGCGGGAGGCCGAGACCGCGCAGTGGGAGACCATGCACCGGCCCGACGGCAGCACCTATGTGGTGCCCCGCAACCCGGAGGACAAGTCCCTGCGCTAGGCGTGGTTTCCCGGCATCCCGCAGGGGCCTTTTGCCGCCGTCGGGCGTAAAATGAGGACACTGACACACCGCTGTGCAGCATCCTGAACCACCCGCGACGAAGAAAGGGGGTGGGACTAGTGACACGTGCGGTCAAAGCTTTTATGGACAAGACCGACAAGCTGAGGCTCCTGTTCGGACCCGCCAACCGGGGCGACACTGCGGCGCCTGTCGTTCACCATCATGATGACTACGAGCACGCCTCGGAAGAAGACCTGGCAGGCTTCGAGGTCGAGACAGACTCGCATGGACACCACTACGCTGTCCGGAAAACGGATCTCTGGAAAGAAGAGGTCTGAGAGCCCGGTCCGGCATCAGGGCGGCCGTGGCCGCCCGGACACGACAGAGGGGTGCGGAGAAACGAGGAAGGGAGCGGCGCTGGCCGCTCCCTTCCTCATGCACATGCGGGCTGGAATTCCGCTACCGGCCCGCAGCCGGCTTGTGGTGTCCCTTGGTTGCCCGTTGCCCGTTGCCGGTTAGCGGCCGGTGCCGCCGTAGACCGTGGCTTCGTCCTCGCTGTCGAGGTCGAACGCCCTGTGGATGGCGCGGACGGCGTCATCGAGCAGGTCCGCGTGGGTGACCACCGAGATACGGATCTCCGAGGTGGAGATCATGTTGATGTTGATTCCGGCCTCGGAGAGGGCCGCGAAGAAGCGCGCGGAGACCCCAGGGTGGGAGCGCATGCCGGCGCCGATCAGCGAAAGCTTGCCGATCTTCTCGTTGTATTCGATGCTCTCGAAGCCGATCCGGTCCTGTGCGGCGTGCAGCGCGGCAAGGGCTTCGGCGCCCTCGACGATCGGGAGGGTGAAGGAGATGTCGGTCCGGCCCGTGCCGTGGGTGGAGACGTTCTGGACGATCATGTCGATGTTGGAGTGGGCGTCCGCGATGACCTGGAAGATCGCGGCGGCCTTGCCGGGGATGTCAGGTACACCGACAACCGTGACTTTGGCTTCGGAACGATCGTGTGCAACACCGGAGATGATTGGCTGCTCCAAGGCAACTCCCTCTTGGGTCGTGATCTTGTCGTCGGCGCCGGGCAGGACCCAGGTGCCTTCGTTCTGGCTGAATGAGGAACGGACGTGCAAGGGTACCCCGAAGCGGCGGGCATATTCGACGCAACGCAGGTGCAGGATCTTGGCGCCCGAGGCGGCCAGCTCCAGCATTTCCTCGCTGGAGATGCGGTCGATCTTGCGGGCCGACGGGACGACCCGCGGGTCGGCCGTGTAGACGCCGTCGACGTCGGTGAAGATCTCGCAGACGTCGGCGTCGAGCGCCGCGGCGAGGGCCACCGCCGTCGTGTCGGAACCGCCGCGGCCGAGCGTGGTGATCTCGTTGGTGGTGCGGCTCATGCCCTGGAAGCCGGCAACGATCGCGATGTGTCCCTTGTCCAGGGCGGTGCGGATGCGGTGCGGGTCGACGTCGATGATCCGGGCCTTGCCGTGGATGCCGTCGGTGATCATGCCGGCCTGCGAGCCGGTGAAGGACTGGGCCGAAGCGCCGAACTTGTTGATGGCCATGGCCAGCAGCGCCATGGAGATGCGTTCCCCGGCGGAAAGGAGCATGTCCATTTCGCGGGCCGGGGCGGAATCGGTCACCTGTCCGGCGAGGTCAAGGAGTTCATCGGTGGTGTCTCCCATGGCGGAGACCACGACGACGACCTCGTCGCCGGCGTTGTGGGCGTCCACGACCCGGCGGGCGACGCGCTTGATGCCCTCCGCGTCCGCCACCGACGAACCGCCAAACTTCTTCACGACAAGGTGCTTGGTGGCGGCGGCCGAGACGGGCAGCGTCTGCGGCTGCGATCCGGGCTGGACTTCGGTAGTGGGCAAACTCATTCGCGCACCCTCACTGGATCATCGGGGTTCTGGGCCAGGCAACCAAACGGCGCGACGGCGTAACTTCTCCTCCCAGTTTATCGCCGCGCGCCCTGCGCCGTTGAATTGTGACCGAATAGTAGACAACCAGGCCTTTCCGCGGGCGCGATTCCGCCGGACATGCCCGGCGCTGCGGACCAGGAAGGGGCATGCTCTCCCGTGCCGGGGGGACATGCTCATTCTTCGCGGCCAGGGGTGGGCATAAGGGCAATGTGTCCATTCCCGGCCCCGGGCGCGGGACATGTCCGATGGCCGGAAGGACCTAGCCTCGGTCCAGCCGGTAGCGCCAGGACGGCAGCTGCTTGCCCGCCGTGTCCTCGGCAAACGGGAAGAAGCGGTCTTTCCGGAAGCCCAGGCCTTCCAGCAGCCTGCGCGAAGGCAGATTGGGCTCGTAGACCCCCGCGAAAAGTGTTTCGCTGCCGCGAACGTCGAAGAGCCACTGGACTAGGGCGGCCGCCGCCTCACGGCCGAGACCGAGCCGCTGATGTTCCGGGTGCAAGACATAGCCCAGGCTCGCGGACCAGGAAGGAATCCGGCCGGGTGCCGGGGGCTCGACGGTGTTCCAGGTCCGGCCGTCGCCAACGACGTCACCGGTGGCGCGGAGCTCGAAGGCCCAGCCGAAGTAGAACCACTCGGCGGTCGAGGATTCCGCAGCGGACAGCGCCTGCTGGAGCCGGGCACTGTTCTGCTCGGGCGTGAGCGGCCCGTGGGAGAGGTACCGCGTCGCTGCAGGGTCGCCGCGGAACCGGAGGAGGGCGCCGGCGTCGTCCGCTGTCAGCGGGCGCAGAAGCAGCCGCTCCGTGATGAGCGGGGCGGGGGTGTCGCTGCCGGAAACCGTCACGGATCCGTCAGCTCAGCGCGTTCCGGCGTCCCTCGAAGGCCCTGCCGAGCGTGACTTCGTCGGCGTATTCGAGGTCCCCGCCCACGGGCAGGCCTGACGCGAGCCGGGTGACGGCGATCCCGATCGACTTGAGCATCCGGGCCAGGTATGTCGCTGTGGCCTCGCCCTCCAGGTTGGGGTCGGTGGCGATGATGATTTCCTGGATGGCGCCGTCGTTGAGCCGGGTGAGCAGCTCACGGATCCGGAGCTGTTCCGGGCCGATCCCGGCGATCGGATTAATCGCCCCGCCCAGCACGTGGTACCTGCCGCGGAACGACCGCGTCCGCTCCACCGCCAGGACATCCTTGGATTCTTCGACGACGCAGATCACCGAGGGGTCCCGGCGCGGGTCACGGCAGATATTGCACAGTTCCTGCTCCGTCACGTTCCCGCAGACCGTGCAGAACTTGACCCGCTCCTTCACCGTGGTGATGGCGTCGACGAGCCGCTTCATGTCCTGCGGATCCGCCTCGAGGATGTGAAAGGCCAGCCGCTGGGCAGACTTGGGCCCGACTCCGGGAAGGCGTCCGAGCTCATCGATCAGCTCTTGAACTGCACCTTCGTACACAATGTCCTCGTTCGTTTGGAATGGGGCCGGCGCCAGCCGGCAGGTGGTCTGCTAGAAGCGTGGCGGCAGCGGGCTTCCGTCCAGGGAACGTTCCTCCACCAGTTTCCCGCCCAGAATTCGCTCGACGGCGGCCCGGCCGAAGACGCCCGATTCCTCGATCGTTTCATCGTCGGCGCTCGGAATGTCCTGCACGTAGACGGTGGTTGCGGCGGCCGCGCGGGCTGGGGCTTTCGCCCGGCCGGCTTCGGCTTCCGGGCTGTTCGACAGCCGCTGGTACAGGCTCTGCCGTCCCGTCGTAGTGGCAGCGTCGGGAACCGACGTCACCGCAGCGGCCGGGGCTGAGGGGGCCGCGGATGGCGCAGCAGCCTGCGGGCCGGCCGATGCCGGGCCCGGCGCAACTGCAGAAAATTGTTCCGACGTCAGTCCGGACGGTCCGGACACGACGCCCGCATATTCCGGGATCTGTGCCGCCGCCGGCTCGTAGTACACCGGCTCCGGTGCGGGCTCCGGTGCTGAGGGCTCGGCATCCGGCGTCGCGTGCCGGCCGACGTTGGACTCCGTGCCGATCGTCCATATGCCGGGCGACTGCTCGACGGCGCGGGCCCACGGGTCGGCCGATGGGTCGGCCGAGGTGTCCGGGCCTCCTGGCATGGCTCCGACCGCCGTGCCGGCGGCACGGGACGGCGCCGGCGCCGGAGATTTCCGGACAGGAGTTGGGGCTGGGGACTGGGCGGCGCGGCGCGGCGACGCGGCGGGGGAAGGGTCCCAGTCCATGGGGGGTTCTTCGTCCAGCGGCGGGGCGTCTTCATCCCGGGGCGGTCCCCAGTCGTCGTCAGGGTAGGCGTAGGATCCGGAAGGCTCCGAAGGGCCGTCCGGTCCGACGGCCTCGTCGGCGGCGCGAGCCTCAGTCCCGACTGCCGGCACCGGCGTCCGCGCTTCCGGTGCCGGAGCGGGGCGGCCGCCAGCCGGGCCCGGGGCCGGAGCAGGTTCCGCAGCCGGCGTGGGGGCCGCCGGAACAGGTACCGGCGCCGCCACTGGGACGGCTTCGGCGGATGCCTCGGACGGTGACGGTGACTCTGACGCAGGGGACTGGGGGGCCGGGCTCAGCCCCCAGGCGACGTCGGCCGACGTCGCCGGGGTCTCCGGGCTAGCGGGCGCTTTTGGGTTTGGCTCAGAGCTCGCTGGGCTGTTGCTGCCGCCGGCGACGGCCCTGATCTGGCAGTCGATACCGATCGTCTTGTGGATCGCCTGCCGGAGGTTCTCGGCGTGGTCGGCGCGGCCGAAGGCGCCTGCCAGGCCCGGAGTGGTGAACGCGAGAGTCAGGACGTGGTCCTCGAAATGGCCGACCTGGGCATTGGGCTCCACCAGCGCCCAGGTGCTGCGCTTGATCTTGGTGAGGGTTTGCAGGATGTCGGGCCAGGCACGGCGCAGGACCTCGACGTCGGCGCCCGGGCCGGACACCGGGCGGGCAACCGCGGCAGGTGCTGCGGCGGCCTCGGACCGTACAGGGGCGGACGGTGCTGCTGCTGCCGCTTCCGGAGCAGCAGCCGCTGGGGCAGCAGGAGGCGCCGGGGCGGGCTCGACGGGCGGGGCTGCAGGCGACGGCGCGGCATGTGACCGGGCCGCAGGCGACGACGTTGGGACGGACGCGAGCTGGCTGGCGGCCGCGGGCTCGTCCACGGGCCAGTCGCTGGTGCTGACCCGTGGCGCCGTCAGCGGTTCCCGGACAGGTTCGTCCCGCCGGGCCGGCGCGGCGTCGGGGCCAGCGGCCGGCGCCTGTGCGGCATGTGGCTGGTCAACGGGCGCTTGGTCAACTGGTGGCGGAACGGAAGCGGCGGTGGCGGCCGCGTCAGCAGGCGCCCCGGGAGACTGGGCAACGGGCACCTGGGGAACGGACTGCCGGGGGACAGGGGGCGCGGGCGGGGCCGACGCAACGGCGGGGGCACTGGCGAGGGGAGCCCCGACGTCGTTCCCGGCGTAGTTCAAACGGCGCTCGACGCGGTCGATCCGGGCCGCGATGCCGCGTTCGGTCTGTTCGGAACTGGGAAGCAGGATGCGGGCGCACAGCAGCTCCAGATGCAGGCGCGGCGAGGTGGCCCCGGTCATGTCCGTCAGCGCCGTGTTGGTGACGTCCGCGGCGCGGGAGAGCTCCGCCGCCCCGAGATTATGCGCCTGGTTCTGCATCCGGGCGATCTGGTCCGCCGGTATGCCGCGGAGGATGGACTGGGCGCTTTCTGGCATCGCCTGGACGATGATGAGGTCGCGGAAGCGCTCGAGCAGGTCTTCGACGAAGCGGCGTGGATCGTGGCCGGTCTGGATGACCCGGTCCACCGCGCGGAACACCGTGGCGGAGTCGGACGCTGCGACGGCCTCGACGACGTCGTCCAGCAGCGAGGCGTGCGTGTAGCCCAGGAGGGCGACCGCGAGCTCGTAGTCAAGGCCGTTTGGTCCGGCGCCGGCCATGAGCTGGTCCAGCACGGACAGGGAGTCACGGACGGAACCGCCGCCCGCGCGGATAACGAGCGAGAGCACCCCGGGCGCCACGGGGACGTTCTCCTGGGTGCAGAGCAGCTCCAGGTACGCCATGAGGGGCTCCGGGGGTACCAGCCGGAAGGGGTAGTGGTGCGTGCGGGAACGGATGGTGCCGATCACCTTGTCCGGCTCCGTGGTGGCGAAGATGAACTTGATGTGTTCCGGCGGCTCTTCGACGATCTTGAGCAGGGCGTTGAAGCCGGCCGAGGTGACCATGTGGGCTTCGTCGATGATGAAGATCTTGTAGCGGTCCCGGACCGGGGCGTACGTGGCCCGCTCGCGGAGGTCGCGGGCGTCGTCGACGCCGCCGTGGCTGGCGGCATCGATCTCGATGACATCCAGGGAGCCGGAACCGCCGCGGGCGAGCTCGACACAGCTGGGGCACTTGCCGCAGGGGGTGTCTGTGGGGCCCTCGGCGCAGTTCAGGCAGCGGGCGAGGATGCGGGCCGAGGTGGTTTTGCCGCAGCCGCGAGGGCCGGAAAAGAGGTAGGCGTGGTTGACGCGGTTCTTGCGCAGGGCCGTCATCAGCGGCTCGGTGACGTGTTCCTGCCCGATGACGTCCGCGAACGAATCGGGGCGGTATCGACGGTAGAGAGCGGTAGTAACAGTCACAGATTTAACCCTACCAATCGGCACAGACATAAAAGACCCCTCATGCACCCGCCAGAGCCCATTTACCCTTGCTACCTTCCGGTCCTGGGGGAGTTCAACAGGATGACGCCACATGAGGGGCCGTCAGCAAGTTTACCTGACGATTGAGTGTGCCCCGAATTGGCCTGTTTTCGCCCCGTTTCCCCGCTATCTCCGGCGGGACATGCTCATTTTTCGCGGGGCGGACTGGGCTGTTCGGCATTATGCACAGCCCTTGGCGGGAACGGGGGACATGTCCTTCGGGCGAGGCATACAGTGCGGGACATGCTCATTTTTCGCGGGGCGGACTGGGCTGTTCGGCATTATGCACAGCCCTTGGCGGGAACGGGGGACATGTCCTTCGGGCGAGGCATACAGTGCGGGACATGCCACTCTTCGCGGGGAGGACTGGGCTGTTTGGCATTATGTCCAGCCCTTGGCGAGACCCCGGGGCATGTCCTGCGCCCGGGTCGTGGACCGTGGGGCATGTCCGTTCTTTGCGCATCTTTGCGGGAAGGCCGGCGGGTGGGCGGGCGTGAGCAGGACAGTGCAACCCAGGGACGGGAGGGCTGCGCGCCCGGGTCGGTGCGGGGAGGATTATGTCCAGTCATCGCGCCCAGTGCGGGGCATGTCCCTTGGGCGAGGCATACAGTGCGGGACATGCTCATTCTTCGCGGGGAGGACTGGGCTGTTTGGCATTATGCCCAGCCCTGGGCTGGATCGTGGGGCATGTCCGGCGGTGAGGGCGTGGACCGTGGGACATGCCCATTCTTCGAGGGGGAGGAATGGGCTTTTTGGCATTATGTCCAGCCCTTGGCTGGAGCGTGGGGCATGTCCTGCGGGGAGGGCGTGGACCGCGGGGCATGTCCTGCGGAGGCGCCTCGGACCGGGCGGGGAGGGCTCAATTGGGCGATGCCGGAAAGTTCAGGTATTCTAGTATCTGCTTTTGATTCAGAAGCAACTGGAGAATTCGCCTAGCGGCCTATGGCGCACGCCTGGAACGCGTGTTGGGTTAACGCCCTCGGGGGTTCAAATCCCCCATTCTCCGCGGCTGGCCCCGGTCCATTGGACCGGGGCCTTTTTGCGTCCACAGGCTTGGGTTATGGGTTATAGGACAAAATGTGTGTCTGTTCTGGGCGTGTCAGTTGCGTGCTGCCCAGCTCTTACGGGCCCTGAGGTCGGGGGCGAGTAGCTTCGCCGGCGGGATTGGGCGCCGCGCGCCAGCGGCACCACATCACACTCCGTCTCAGGCCAGGTAGCCCAGCCGGCGCAGACGGGTCCGGGCGGCCTGTTCGCTCGGGCCCATCCGGCCCAGGGCAAGGTGCACCACGCCCAGGGTGACCCGCGTAGCCAGTCTCACAGGCAGCGGGATCGGGCCCAGCCGCGCGGTCCGGAGGCCCAGCATCTCGCGGTATTTGGGTTCGAGACTGGCCACGGCGGCCGCGAACAGGACCCGGTAGCCAGGCCTGAGCACCGGGTGGAGAGGCGGATCACGGATGAAAGCCACCGTCTCGGCGACCCTTTCATCACTGCGGAGCTCGCCGTCGTCGTACCAGCGGTCCAGTTGCTGCCGCATTTCCGCCTCGCTCAGAGGCGGGGCCTCCACGCCCATGAGCCTGCCGGCCTGGGCCCACTCACGGACATACGCGTCAGGTCCGCCCGGAATCGGCCGTCCCCACAGCTTGTGGGCCGAGAGGAAGGCGTCGGTGAAGGCAATGTGGACCCAGCGGAGCAGCTCGGGATCGTTGGCCGCGTACGAGCGCCTGACGCCGTGGCCGTCCACGAATTCCCCCCGGACCGTCTGGTGGAGCCGGAGCACCCAGTCTGAGGCCGCTCGGGCCGCGCCAGTGGAGCCGTAGGAAACGGTGAAAATCCAGCGGATGGTGCCCGCCAGCCGGCCCAGGGGGTCTTCGCGGAAGCGGGAGTGATCGTGGACCCCGGCCAGCGCCCCGGGATGGAGGGCCTGCATCAGCAGGGCCCGGATTCCCGCGACGATGGTTGGCATGTCCCCGTGCACGGTCCAGACCGCGGAGCCTGGCAAGTGGTAGCCGGCGTCGTCTCCCTCGGCAAGCCGGGGCACCCATTCAGGCACGGTGTCGCGCGTCCCGGTGAACGTTTGTTTGAGTTCCGCCTGCCATTCCCTGAGGACATTGCGCATCCTCCATTCTTACCCGGCTGCGGGGTCCTCGGCACCTGCAAGTCCGCGGCGGACTACTGGGCCGCCGTCGGCCCGCTACTCGGGACAGGCCCGGTTCCCCGGGTGCGGCCGCAAAAGGAGGCCACCGACGGTTCACAGACCCGGCGGTCTGTGGTCACATAGTGGGGTAAGTCCGTGAAGATTGGGGTCTGGCGGGCATATAGCGGGAGTCACATCGTGGGAAAACACTGGGGAAACTCATCGAGTGAGCAATCAACCAGGGCACGGACGATTGCCGTGCGCTGCGTTTCCGGAGGCCTCTGCCTGTCCCTGGCCGTTCTGACATTCGGCGGCTTTCAGGGACTGGGCGCCAGCGTGTCCTACGTTGCGCCCGTCGAAGTGCCGGCCGCCGGCGCCGTGGGACCTGAAACGCTCGACCCGGTTACCCAGCGGCCCGCGGCCGCGTCATCGGCGACTCCAGGAGCTGTGACCGCGGACCCCCAGGCGCTCGTGGCCTTCAGCAGGAGCACGGTGGAAACGGTGACCAAGGAAGGGGTTGGCGGCGAGCTCAATGTCGCCTCGGCGGGCCTGAGCCGGCCCGCGGCCGGGTTCCTCATGGCCCCCCTGGAAACCCTGGTGCCGTCCTCCCCGTTCGGACTGCGCACCAGCCCCCTGACGGGGGTTGCCGGCGAATTCCACTGGGGCCAGGACTTCGCCGCCGCCTGCGGCACCAGGGTCTACTCGGCCGACGCCGGTGTGGTGAGGGCCGTCGGGTGGCACCCGTGGGGCGGCGGGAACCGGGTGGAAATTGACCATGGCAACGGTCTCATCACCACGTACAACCACCTCCAGGGGATTGCCGTCAAGAAGGGCGACTCCGTGCGGGTGGGGGAGGTCATTGCCCTGGTCGGTACTACCGGCTCCTCAACCGGCTGCCACCTTCATTTCGAAACCATCCTCAACGGCGCTCACACCGACCCGATGGGCTGGAAGTTCATCCCCATCAAGCAGGTGGACCAGCTCGGCCCGATCGAACTGACCAGTTACGCGCCCGACGCCGGCAATCCAGCCAACGCAGGGCTTGGATGGGCGATTCCCGTCCGGGAGGACCTGACCCACGTGGTGGCCGGCGGTCTTCAAGAACAGCCTGCCGCTGTGGCGGCCAAGCCGTCCACGAGTCCCCCGACGCCGACGAAGACCGCCTCCCCGACGAAGACCGCCTCCCCGACGCCGACTGCCACCCCGACGCCGACGAAGACCGCCTCCCCGACGCCGACTGCCACCCCGACGCCGACGAAAACCGCCACCCCGACGCCGACCGCCACGCCTACGCCGACGCCGATGAAGACCGCCTCCGCGACGACGTCTGCACCGGCCCCGACAACCGCATCGGCTTCTCCCAGCGCGACCGAGGCCGCCGCCAAGACGTCGGCCCCGCCAGCCAAACCCCTGGCGCCGGCACCGGTCACCGCACCCACGGGGGACCCTGCGCCGGCCACCACCACGCAGTCCGCCACCACAAAAACCACGACAAAAACCACCGCAACGCCGACCGCAACGCCGACCCGCTAGCCGCCCGGCGGACTTTCCCGGAACACGCCTCCGGGTTCGGGGCAGGTGGCCAGCTTCGGCCCTCGACCCCTGCCCGGGAGGCACACCCATACCTGCACGCGTCGGCGCCGAATTACACTGGTGACCAGTTCCGGGCCCTGCTTCGGACCACCGACACCGCGAGGACGCACCCATGACCGCTCTGCACTCCATTCCCCTGACCCTCATCGACGGCACCGGGACCGACTTCGGCCGCTTCAAGGGGGAGGTGGTGCTGGTGGTGAACGTGGCATCACAGTGCGGTTTCACGCCCCAATACGCGGGGCTTGAGGCGCTGCACAACAAGTTCCGCGACCAGGGGTTTCAGGTCCTAGGCGTCCCGTGCAACCAGTTCGCGGGGCAGGAGCCCGGGCCCGACGCCGAGATCGCCGAATTCTGCCAGCGCAACTTCGGCGTGACCTTCCCGCTGACCGCCAAGGCCAACGTCCGGGGCAAGGACCAGCACCCGCTCTACGCCGAGCTCACCAAGTTCAAGAACGGGCTCCTGCCGGGCCTGGTGAAGTGGAACTTCGAGAAGTTCCTAGTGAACCGCGACGGCGACATCATCGCCCGCTTCGCACCCACGGTGGAGCCGGACGCACCGGAAATCATAGAAGCTGTCCAGTCGGCCCTCGGCTGAATCGGACGGCCCGGCTTCCAGAGGAAATCGACCCCTATCCCTAAGCATGCTTAGCGCCTAGACTGGCCAGACCCTCCAACATTCCGGGCATCCCCGCGGCACAGTCATCCCTGGCGGCAGACCGTCGGCAGTGCGGTCACGGTGCCCCTGTGGAGGGCGCATCAAAGAACTTCGTGAATCACACCAGGGCGCCCAGACCGGGGCTCGTGAATGCAGGAGGAAATAGATGACAGGGAACAAAGCCGTTGCCTACAAGGGGCCGGGCAAGGTCGAACTGATCGACATTGACTACCCCACCTTTGAACTCAAGGACGGTCCGGGGGTCAACCCCGCCAACGTGGGCCGTTCGGTGCGCCATGGCGTAATCCTCAAAACCGTTGCCACGAATATTTGCGGCTCAGACCAGCACATGGTCCGGGGGCGCACCACAGCTCCCCCCGACCTGGTGCTGGGCCACGAGATCACCGGCGAGGTGGTCGAAGTGGGGCCCGATGTTGAATTCATCAAAGTGGGGGACATCTGTTCCGTCCCCTTCAACATCGCCTGCGGGCGCTGCCGGAACTGCAAAGAGCGCAAGACCGGCATCTGCCTGAACGTTAATCCGGACCGTCCGGGTAGCGCCTACGGCTACGTGGACATGGGCGGCTGGGTAGGCGGCCAGGCCAACTACGTCCTTGTGCCGTATGCCGACTGGAACCTGTTGAAGTTCCCGGACAAGGATCAGGCCCTCGAAAAGATGATGGACCTGACCATGCTCTCGGACATCTTCCCGACCGGATTCCATGGCGCGGTCACCGCAGGCGTCGGCGTCGGGTCCACCGTATATGTGGCCGGCGCAGGGCCTGTGGGACTCGCCGCGGCGACCAGTGCCCAGCTCCTGGGTGCCGCCGTCGTGATTGTGGGTGACATGAACGCGGACCGCCTGGCGCAGGCACGCAGCTTCGGCTGCGAGACCATCGACCTAAGCAAGGGCGGTCCGGCCGAGCAAATCGAGCAGCTTCTGGGCGTACCGGAAGTCGATTGTGGCGTGGACGCGGTGGGATTTGAGGCCAAGGGTCACGGGGCCGGGGCGCATGAAGCCCCCGCTACCGTCCTGAACTCGCTGATGGAAGTGACGGCCGCCGGCGGCGCCCTGGGTATTCCGGGGCTCTACGTCACCGGTGATCCGGGCGGCGTGGACGAGGCCGCGAAGAAGGGCTCTCTCTCGCTCAGCCTTGGAACGGGCTGGGCAAAGTCGCTCAGCTTCACCACGGGACAGTGTCCAGTCATGAAGTACAACCGGCAGCTGATGATGGCCATCCTGCATGACAAGGTGCACATCGCCAAGAACGTCAACGCGAAAGCGATTGCCCTGGAGGATGCTCCGAAAGGTTACGCCGAATTCGACGCCGGCGCGGCGACGAAGTTCGTGCTCAACCCCAATGGGTATCTGAGCTAGCAGGCCCGGAACCCGGCGGCACTGCCGTTGCCCCGCTGAGCTGGGCTTCGGTGTGCCGCCGGGCTGCCTCCGCCTTAATATGCCGTCTGGAGCATGTGAGGGGCGGCCATCTGTTAACCTGCGATTTTTGAATATGCGTGACCGAGTTTTTACATTGTTTGCCCAATGTCTGGTTGGATAGTCCTTACTGAGAGGGACACTGGAGGCACCGCTTCCACCCAACCAAGAAGGTAGCAATGGAGCGCATCGAGGCCGAGCACCCCCGGCCACGTCATTTCCTACTTCATCTGAGCGACCCCCACCTGCTGGGGGGTCCGCAACCCCTGTACGGCGTCGTTGACAGCGAAGCCCTGCTCCAGCAACTCTTCGACGAGGTCCACGCCTCAGGTGCACGCCCCGAAGCCGTGATCTTCACCGGCGACCTCGCCGACCTCGGCGAACCGGAAGCCTACGCCAAGCTCCGTGCCATCGTGGAGCCTGCGTGCAAGGCCATGGGAGCGAAGGTCATCTGGGCGATGGGCAATCACGACGACCGGGCCAATTTCCGGGCCGGGCTCCTGGACCAGGCCGACAACGACGCCCCGGTGGATCACAGCTACTTCGTCAACGGGCTGCGCATCATCACCCTGGACACCTCCGTGCCCGGCTTCCACCATGGCGAACTGAGCCAGGACCAGCTGGACTGGCTCGCCGCCGAACTCGCCACCCCGGCCCCGGACGGGACCATCCTCGCCCTGCACCACCCGCCGGTACCGTCCGTGCTGGACCTTGCCGTGCTGGTGGAACTCCGGGGACAGTCGGCGCTTGCTGGAGTCCTGCGCAACTCCGATGTCCGTGCCATCCTGGGCGGTCACCTGCACTACTCGACCACCGCAACGTTCGCCGGCATCCCCGTGTCCGTGGCATCTGCGACGTGCTACACACAGGACCTGAATGTTGCTGTGGGCGGCACACGCGGGCGCGACGGCGGGCAGGCGTTCAACCTGGTCCATGTCTACGAGCACACGATCGTGCACTCCGTGGTGCTGCTTGGCGACACCCCGGCAGTCGGCGAACTCGTCCCTCCGGCAGAAGTCCAGCGGCGGCTCGCGGCCGCGGGGATCACCATTCCGGAGCAGGCCCAGCTCGAAGCGCCGTCCCGGACGCCGGCGCACCGCAGGTACACCACCCTGAACTGATTCGCCGCACTGCTGGTTCACCGGTCTGCGGGCACAGCCCGCAACTCTTGCCCCGCGGTTCGCCCCGGGCCGCTGCTCCCTTGGCTACTTTTCCCAGGGCGCCTTGATGGGGTAGTACTTCTCCAGGAAATCCGTGACCAGTTCGGCGCGCTCTTCCGCCGGGACTTCCGGGAAGCTGCCGTCGTTGAGGCAGAAGAAGTCCATGTTCCGCTTGGCCAGGAGCTTGGGCAGGTAGTTCAGTCCTGCCCGGGCTGTGGTGTCCACATACTTCACCTTGGCAGCCGTCTGGGTCACGGCGCGGCCCGTGAGCAGCGCGTAGTAGTGGTAGAACGAGTTGGTCACGGAGATGTTGTCCGCGGCCCGGAACGTGCTCGCGGCGGTCTTGGCGAACTCGGCCGGGAACTCCTGTTCCATTTGCTCCACTACGCTGCGCCGCAAGGGGGCCGCCGTGTGCTCCAGGTGCCGGGTGGTGATGCGCCCGAAGCGGTCCCAGAGCAGCTTGCGGTTCACCCGGGCGGCGTTCTCAAAGCCGCTGCGTTCGGCGTCGTTGTCGCCCAGCCCGATCCGCGTCTCGGCCTCAATAAACTTCGTAATCCCGCCCGGGGTGAAGAACATGTCCGGTCCCACGGCCCGGCCAAAGAACATGTCGTCATTGGAATACAGGAAGTGCTCGGAGAGCCCCTCGATGTGGTGCAGCTGGCACTCCACGGCCTGCGAATTGTGCGTCGGGAGGACCGAGGGGTCGGCGAAGAACTCTTCGCTGCGGACAATCGTGACGCTCGGGTGGTCCGCCAGCCATGCCGGTGCGGGGGAGTCGGTGGCGATGAAGATCCTGCGGATCCACGGCGCAAACATGTAGACCGAGCGCAGGGCGTACTTGAGCTCGTCGATCTGGCGGAAGCGGGCCTCGTGGTCATCGCCCTCGCCCACCACGACGCCGGCCATCCGGGCCCGACGGGCCGCGATGTACTCGGGGGAACTTCCGTCCACCCAGGAGAACACGAGGTCGATGTCGAAGCTGATGTCGCTGGCGTGGTCCGCGAACATGTTCTCGATGGTGGGCCATGTGTGGCCGTAGCGTTCCACTGTGCCGCGCACGGCGTCCTGGGCGAGCAGGGTGCGGCGCGTCAGGGAGTTCTCGATCGGGAGGATCAGCTGGTCGCCTTCGAAGCTCCAGAGCTCCAGCTGGACGCCGGCGGAAGCGCCGAACTCGAAGCCGCCCTCCGGTTCCACCCGGGGGCGGTACAGCCGGAAGATCCGGGCCTGGCGGTTCGGCGAGAGTTCGCCGTCGGCCACCAGCACGGAGGACTTCTTCTTTGCGTCCACGCTCATGGAGTAGAAGGGCTCGTCGCGGCACGCTTCGACGAGGGCGTCGCGCAGCACCTTGCGGTCCTTCCAGTCGACGGCGATCACCGGGCGGTGGTTGTTGCCGCGGACCAGCAGGTAGCCGAGGCCTGCGCCGGCCAGAACTGACCGCAGGAACATGAGGTCTTCGACCATGGCCTGATACGGCGTGCGGTTCTCATTGATCAGCGCATACCGGCCGCGGTGGCGGACGACGTCGGAGCGGGTCCGGAATCTGGCGACTGCGGCCGCCGACGTGACCTCGGCGTGGGCGTCCTCGGATGCCTGGCTGCCATAGTAAATCTCGTCTTGGATCGCTGCGTCGGTGATGTCGGATCTCCCGTTTCTTTGAGTGCGTTGATATCTACTTGCATGATAACGCGGCCCTCAAAATTGCCGCGGAATCCCGCTCGCACCGGGCGCGTGTGTGGCCGCGCAGAAAGCGGCGGCAGCGGACCTCAGCCGGTGACGACGGCCAGCCAGTGGCGCAGGAAGGCGGCACCGGCGTCGTCGTGGATCACGTCCTCGCCGAGCCCGAGGTCGGCAGCGGTGAGGACCTCGTAGGGTTTGACCGGGATGCCGTCCGCCGGCCGGACGTCCACATGCTTCACGGCGTGGTCATTGTGGTGCAGCCAGTCGGCCATGGCGTAGTCCGTGCGGGAGTCGCCCACCGTGCGCCAGGCCTGCGGTGTGATGCCCTGGGCGGCCAGGAACTCCACCGCCCGGCTGGCGCCCAGATCCTTGCCCAGCCGCACCGACTCGATATCGGTGGAGATGATGGTCGGGTCGACGCGGAAGTCGATCTGGTCATCCGAATCGGGGACGTGGTGGTCCAGCCGCACCACGCCGAGCCCGTGCCGGGCCATGAGGTTCATGGCGTCGGCGTCGAAGAGTTCCTGCTCGGCCCGGTAGTCCGGGTTGGCGACGGCGATATGCTGCTCCACGGAGACCATGGCGCGCTTGGTTTCGTCGTAGAACATGTGGGCGGAGTAGTCCTCGGCGACCAGGCGGCGGACGTCGTCGCCGAAGGCCTGCGGGATGGCGAGCTCGCGGTCGACGTGGACAGTGCCGGGGCCTTCGGCCGTGTAGCTGAACCAGACGGCGCCCTTTTCGCAAATGGCGTGGATGACGGTGCCGGCGGGCATGCCGGCGGCGATCATCGGTTCCATGACCTGCTCGCGGATGAACGTGTCCGATCGCCCGGTGTTGAAGATGACCGGTACGCCGGCGGCGGCCAGGGCCAACAGGTCCGCAATGATGCCGGGCTGCACATCGCGGGTGACCGGGCTCGCGACCGGACCGTCGACGTCGAGCAGCAGCGCCAGCACAGGGGAAGTCTCGGGTGAAGTCATACCGCTATTCTGTCAGCCGTCGGGAACCTTTGCGTGAAGTGTGGAGAAGATCGATGGCCGTGCGCCGGATGTGTCAATGCGGCCTGTGACAAATGGTTACCGTTTGGCCACAACCTCACGCCGGTCCGGGACTTTCATTCCTTTGCGCGTACAAGTTCCTTAGGCTGGCATGGTGATATTCAAAGCTGTGGGCGAGGGACGCCCGTACCCCGACCATGGTTACAACACGCCCAAGGACTGGGCGGCCCTGCCGCCGCGTCCGGTCCGGCTTGATGAGCTCGTGACCACCAAGCGCACGCTGGACCTCGAAGCTCTGCTGGCCGAGGACTCCACTTTCTTCGGTGACCTCTTTCCGCACGTCGTGGAGTACCGCGGCGTGCTTTACCTTGAAGACGGCCTGCACCGGGCAGTCCGGACCGCCTTGCACCAGCGCACCGCTATCCACGCGCGGGTCCTCGTGATAAATGGCTAGGAAGCGGGCTGACTCGACGGTCCTGCACGGGCACCGCGTCGTGAGTGGCTCCGAGCTGCGGGCCACGTTCGTGGAGGAGGACGGTGCGGGGGACGACCCCGTCCGGCTGCGCCGCAGGATCCTGCACGGCGTCGTGCTGGTGATGCTGGTCGGCGTGATCGTGGCGGCGATCGTGGTGGCGCTCGCCATCATGAACGGCCAGATCAAGATTGCCACGGCGGAACGGAGCAAGGCGCCAGTGTCGGTGTGCCCGGCGGCCACCTTCGACTACACGCCGCCGGAGAAGATCAACCTCAACATCTACAACTCCACGAGCCGGCCCGGACTGGCGCGGAGCGTCGCCGACCAGCTTGCCGCCCGGAAGTTCATCGTGGGCGCCGTGGGGAACACGACGTCGAGCTACCGCGGCGTGGCGCTGATCGTCTCCGGCGCCGCCGGACAGTCGGCCGCCTTCAGCGTCCAGCGCAACCTGCCGGGCTCGGACTATTTCCAGGACAACCGCACGGATCCCAGCGTGGATGTCATCCTGACCGGCGACTTCAAGGAACTGGCCAAGCCGGAACTCGTGGACCAGACGCCGGGCCAGCTCAGCTGCCCCCGCGAGAACCGGCGCATCGTGGATGAGAGCACCTGGCCGATTGCGCCGTCGGCGACGCCGACGGCCGGGTAGGCGCCGCCGCTTAGCTGCCGCGGCGGACCGGCCGGCCGGCGTCGTCGAACCTGGCCCCCGCGCCGAGCTGGATGAACCGCACCGTCCGGGCGAGCCGGGCCTCGGCCTCGGCGTCCTGGCCGGCACCGTCGCCCCGGGCCGCGCTCGAGGAGAGTGTGCCGTGGATGAGCTGGGCCAGCTGGGCGATGTCCGACTCGGGAAGGTAGCCCTGGGCCATGCCGTCGCGCAGGATGCCTTGCAGGAGCACGCTGAGCTCGCCCACGTGGTCGGCGAGTTTAGCGAACGACGACGGCGAGAGCACTGCCGCCATGGCCGGCCCGGGCGGCAGGTGGCGCCGGCTCAGGTCCTCCACCTGGGCCCGGACGTAAACAGCCAGCCGCTCTACCGGGTTCTCCAGCGAATCCAGCGACTCGCGCAGGTCGACCAGGAACCGCTCGGTCTCGTCCAGGGCGTACGCGATGAGGAGCTCTTCGATGTCCGCATAGTAGTTATAGACGGCCGTCCGGCCGATCCGGGCGTGGCGCGCGACATCGGTCATGGTCAGGCCGGGCAGCCCGTGGGTGAACAGGAGTTCCCCGAATGCGGTCAGGATGCGGCGCTGGGTCTCGGCACGTTGGGCGGCGTTACTCGCGGCCGAAATCCTAGGCATACGGACACTTTAGCGCGATCTGTCACCAAATCGGGCGGGTGGGAGGCTGCGACACGGCCGGGCACGCTCAGTTCCGCGGAAGTCATGCCGGCCGGCGCACCATCTACGGAGCAGCCAGACGCGAAGTCAGGGTCGAGTCTTGCCGGCGGGCGAGAACGACGTGCTCACCACCCGGCCGTGCCCGGGCCACCCTTGAACGGGCCAACGATCTGTCTGGTGATCCAACCGCCGTAGAAGTCACCCTCCTGGAAGGTCACCTGCTCGCCGTTGACCTCGCAGGAGTCCATGCGCTCCGGGTAGAGGGCCACTCGGGTACTGAGCGCCTCGAACCCCCGGGTGGGTTCCGGGTAGGTCCACCCGGCACGGGGAACGACGACTCCGCCGGCAACGACGTCGAAGTAATGCGCTTCTCCCTTGAACTCGCAGAAGCTGGTGCCCCGGACAGGGACGAGAACACCGGCAGGGAATGCGTCCAATGGCAAGTAGTAGACGGGGGGATGACTCGTCTCCAGGACGCGCACTGCATCGGTCGTGTCGGCAATCACCTGCCCGCCAAGCCGCACCATGACCCGTTCCGATCGCGGCTCGACCCTTGGCGGCCGCGGGTAGTCCCACACCGATTCTTGACCGGCGTTGGGTTTGATGGGCTGGGGACGCCGAAAGAAGCCGGAAAATCCTCGAGCAGAAGTCATGTCCCCATGGTGCCATCTAATGTGGCGGGCGTACGCGGTGGAGGACGAAAAGCCGGACGGGTAAACCTTCGCACGCACCGCCCCGGTGGCCTCCGTTGAGCGCGAAAACGCCACCTGGCTCGCGAACGATCAGCGCCGGGCGGTACGGTCGAATGCTTCACTCATAGATGGTCGGGATGGCCGGTTCGCCGGGCTGCAGCCGGTCCACGACCCGGGGCAGCTCCGCCATGGAGGCCGTGTGCCGCTCCCGCGCCCGCCCCACCGCGTCCGGCCCGGTCCAGCCGGGCAGGAGTTCGCCGTCCTTCATGAACTGCTGCAGGAGCGGTCGGCCGTTCTTGCCGTCCGTCGGCGGATGGCCCACGCCGAGGACCTCATGGGTGGCGGTGCCGCGGTCATCTAGGCGGCGTACGGCGAACTTGCGGCCGCCCACGTTGATTTTGTCCTTGGAGGTCTTCGCAACGGCAACGAGCCCGCCGGAGTCACCGGCCCGGCTCACCAGCTTGTAGACCATGCCGGCCGTGGGCGCCCCGGAACCGGTCACCAGCGATGTGCCGATCCCGTACGAATCGGCCGGCGCTGCCCGGAGCGCGGCGACGGAGAACTCGTCCAGGTCCGAGGTCACCACGATCCTGGTGTGCACATTGCCGAGGCTGTCCAGAAGTTCGCGGACCCAGTGTGCCTGGGCCACGAGGTCTCCAGAGTCCAGCCGGATGGCCCCGAGCTTGTCTCCGGCGAGGTCGACGGCGGTGCGGACGGCCGCTTCGACGTCGTACGTGTCCACGAGCAGCGTGGTGCCTGCCCCCAGCGAGGCAAGCTGCGCCGCGAAGGCGTCGCGCTCGGAGTCGTGGACCAGCGTGAAGGAGTGGGCCGCGGTGCCGACGGTCCGGAGGCCGTAGCGCCGGCCGGCGGCCAGGTTGGACGTGCCGGAAAAGCCCGCGATCACGGCCGCGCGGGCCGCCGCGGCGGCCGCTTCCTCGTGCGTGCGGCGGGACCCCATCTCAATGCAGGGCCTGCCGCCCGCGGCACTGGTCATCCGGGACGCGGCCGAGGCGATGGCGCTGTCGTGGTTCAGCACCGACAGGACGTAGGTCTCCAGGACGCAGGCCTCGGCGAAGGTCGATTCCACGATCAGGACGGGGGAGTGCGGGAAGTAGGCCTCGCCTTCCGGGTAGCCCCAGATGTCGCCGGAGAACCGGAAGGCGGACAGGTGCTCCAGCGTGTCCTCATTGACCACCCCGGTGCCGGCCAGGAAATCGAGGTCGTCCTGGTCGAAGCGGAAGTCCGCGATGCCTTCAAGGAGCCGGCCGGTGCCGGCCACGATCCCGTACCGGCGCCCGGCCGGGAGCCCGCGGGCAAAGGCCTGGAAGACGGACCGGCGGTGTGCCGCCCCGGAGTGGAGCGCCGCCTGGAACATGGTCAGCTCGTAGTGATCGGTAAACAGGGAGGTCCGGGATCCGTCCGGTCCGGCCGAAGTGTCCATGATTCACTCTAGGCCGGGGATCGCAGTGACGGCCCCGAATTCGCCGGAATCCTGCGGGGTCGCCGGAAACTTCCGGCGAACCCGGGCGTTTCCGGCGAATTCGACGGCGTCGGACTCAGGCGGTGCGGCTCAGACGCTGCAGCCGTCGGGGCCGCAGGCGCCGGACGCCGCAGAAGCATCCCCTTCGGCGGCATCCGCAGCCTCCGTGCCGGCGGCGCCCACCATGACCAGCGGGTGGCTGTCCTGCCAGGCCTGCTCAAGGGCGGCGCTGAACGTGTCTGCCGGCTGGGCGCCGGAGAGCCCGAACTTCCGGTCGATCACGAAGAACGGGACGCCGCTGATGCCCAGGACCCGGGCCTCCGCGAAATCGTTCCGGACGTCGTCGGCGTAGGCGTCCGTGCTGAACAGCTCCGCGAGGTCGCCGGCGTCGAGCCCGAGGTCCAGGCCCAGAGCGGTCAGGTACTCCTGGCTGCCAATGTCTTTGCCGTGTTCGAAGTGGTCGCTGAGCAGGCGTTCCTTTGCGGCGTCCTGCTTGCCGTGGGCGGCGGCGAGGTGGATCAGCCGGTGGGCCGTGAAGCTGTTGGCCACCACGACGGCGTCGAACCGGTAGTTCAGTCCCTCGCCCTTGGCCTGGGCGGCGACGTGCTCGAACATCTGGGACACCTGCTCCGGAGCCATGCCCTTGCGGGTGCTCAGGTAGTCCAGTTCGGTGCCGTCGTAGTGCTCCGGGAGCGTGGGGTCCAGCTGGTAGCTGCGCCACTGCACCTCCACGGCATCACGGTGCGGGAAGGCCGCGAGGGCGGTTTCGAAACGGCGTTTGCCGATGTAGCACCAGGGGCAGGCGACGTCGGACCAGATCTCAATCTTCATGCCGGCGACAACCGCGACGGCGGCAGGTCCATTCCCCGACGGCGTGTCGGCTTCGTCACGGGCTGTTCAAGGCTTGGACATGGACATGCACATGCACATGGACATGGACATGGGCCGGCCACGGCAGGACATGGACTTGGACATGGGCAGGCCGCGCGGCCCGGGCCTTCGCTAAAGGCCCGCGGTCACGGCGTGAGCCGGCGTTCCATGACGAAGTCGTGCTCCACGGTGTCGCCCAGCTGGAAGGACTTGGTGCCGACCTTGCGGAAGCCGGACTTCTCGTAGAACCGGATGGCCCGGGCGTTCTGGCTGTTCACGCCGAGCCACAGTCCGCGGGCACCCGCCGCCACGGCCGCGGCGATGCTGGCGTGCATCAGTTCGGCGGCGGAGCCCAGTCCGTGGTGGTCCGGGTGGACGTAGCACTTGCTGAGTTCGGTGCACGGCAGCTCGGCCAGGACTGCGGCCACCTCCGGGTCCCGGGCGGGGCGGGCCACCAGCAGGCTGTAGCCGCGGAGCTCGCCGTCGGCGTCGATCACCAGCACCGTGACCGCCGGATCGGCCAGATAGGCCCGGAAATTGGCCTCGCTCAGGGTGTTGGCCAGATGGGCCGCGATGTCCTCCGGCCGGGATTCCGGCGGGCACGCGAGCGGGAAGGTGACGGCAGCAAGCGCCGCCAGCCTCCCGGCGTCGTCCGCGGTTGCTGTCCGGATCTGGTGCGTCATAGCTAAAACCCTAGTCCGCCGCGGAGCCCGGGCATCAATGGCGTGGTTGCCGGGCAGAGCTACCTATCAGATGGTGTAGCGAAGGATTCCGACCGCCTCCACGTTTTCCGGCAGATCGGAGCGGCGCACGGCCAGGACCCGGGCGCCCGCGCCGAGGGCCCGGCGCGCGATTTCCTCAACCACGTCCTGCCCGGTGTCCCCGTCGAGGGTGAGCGCGCCGTCGTCTCCGACAGCACCGTTGACTTGTGCATCCATGTCCACGGCGAGCGTCGCAATGGCGCCGAAGGCGGCGGCCCGAGCCAGGTCGCTGAGGTCGGTCGTGCCACGGCCGTTGGAACGACGCTCCTCGAACGTCGTTTGCAGAGCAACAAGGTCGGCCGCGTAGATCCGGTCGAGCACACCACGCGCCGCTTCCGCCAGTTGGGCCGGTGTCAGTTCATCGGGGTTTCCCTCGATGACTTCGGACGCAAGGTGTGCGTAGCCTGTGAGGTTGCGGTAGATGCTGGTGAGTGGTTCCGTCGCAGCGATCACCAGCGGGAGGGAATTCCCGTTTAAGAGTGGACGAAGCGCATGGTCGACGGAACGGGCATATTGGGTCAGCCGTACCTTTCGTCCCTCGTCGCCCTGCAGCCGGCCGGATGCGGAGCGGCCGCCTATCGATTCGAGCCCGACGGCACTTGCTGCATCCCGGGGCATGCCCGGTACCGTGACCTCCTCTGCCGGCCGGTCCGCCGTGACCTCAATGAGCCGCGCCCCGTTCTGTGAGATTGCGAGCACGAGCGCCGCGTTCGGGAAGGTGAGGGCGCGAAGCAGCGGGGTGATGGCGAAGCGGTCGGACACGCTCACGTGGTCCTCGAGATCGTTGGGCAAACGGAACTCAAGAATTGATGTCGGGGTAACGAAGATGGCCACGCTCCGCCCCATGTCAAACCAGAACTCGGGAGATCCCAGCAGCTCGTCGAGAAAGGTTTCTATCGCGGCCACTGCGTCGTTGTTTCCCCCTTGGCGGAGCTGTTCGACGGCGGAACTGAACAAGGACCGGGCTCTGGACTGATTGTCCTCCGAATGGGCCGGGACGCTGCTCGTCGAAAGATACACGGTGACGCTGTGTGGATCGCGCGCGGCGGCCAGACGTTCCACGTCGTACCGGGTCGGCATATCGATGTGCATGGGGGTGCTCCTTTTTGCTATCTCTCCGCTGGGTCGCACGAGGAGGGGGATTTTCCTGCACCTACTCGATGCGCAAAGCCGCACCGAGGGTCAGCAATACCGGACCAGCTCAGCATCGGACCCCGCGGAGTCCCGTGTCAACAGTCGGCGGAACTTGCAGTACGGAGGTGTTCGGCGCCGATAGCCAGTTCGGCCAGCACCCTTAGCGGACCGCAGCGGTGCGGATTGTCTCGGTCACGTGGCACTCCGGGAGTGCGTGCAGGTGGTGGCTGGGGTACATATCTCATGCCAACACATGGACAGCATTTCTTAGCCGGCGGCCGCCTGGAGATGACGCCTGATAGCCTCGACCACCAGCTGGTGGTCGTCGTCGGAGGACAGCCCGGATGCCGTCACGGCGGCGACGACACCGACGCCCTTGACCCGGATGGGGAACGAGCCCCCGGCCAACGTGTAGTCCTCCGCGGCGAGCCACCCTCCTTGCATTGGATCGAAATCTTTGACCGCGAACTCCTCGGCGAGCAGGGCCGTGCTGCGTTCAAAGCGGAGCGTCGTGGCCGCCTTGCGGCGGATCCATTCCTCCTGGTCGGCGGTGGCTCCCGGCAGGACACAGCGGAAGAGGACCAGGTTGTGCCGGCGTATATCGATGGCAACGGAATGGCCCCCGACGATCGCGCGGTTGGCGATGAGCGAGCCGAGGAGCCAGGCATCGTGGTGATCAAAGCCCGGGAAGACGAGTTCTTCCTCGTGCCGGCGCAGTTCGGCGATCCGCGGTGAGTCGGTGTCAGTCATGGGGAGTCTCGTCCGGTGTGGAGTCGGCGTCGTAGCTGAGACCGATCTGGCGTCGGATATCGTCCATTGCTGCCATGACGGCCACTGATTCGCGGGGCGGAAGGATGGTGCCGGAGGTTACGCCTTCCCTGACCAGTCGTTCCAGTTCGGCGGCCTGGTACTGCATTCCGCGGCTGTCGACAGGCTGCTCATAGCGTTCAACAACGCTGCCATCCAAGGCATGAACTGTGAAGGGCGTGGGGTTGTACCAAGTGGATTCGATATCGATCCACCCTTCGGTCCCTATGACCATAGCCCGGTTGGCGCTGGCGGCGTCCAGTTCGCAGTCCACAATGGCTTGCTGACCGCCAACATATTCAAAGATGGCTGCAGTCTGCCGGTCTACCCCGGTAGCGGTCATGGACGCACTGGCGCGAATGGTCTCCGGAGTGCCCAGGATGTCGAACGCAAAGGAGACCGGGTAGATGCCGAGGTCCAGCAGCGCTCCGCCGCCCAGTGCAGGATCGTTCAGCCGGTGGGCAGGGTCCTTGGGCAGGCTCTGGTTGTGGCTGGCGACCACCTTCCGGACCTCGCCGATGGTGCCTTCCTCGATGATTGCGCGGATGCGGATCATGTGCGGGAGGAATCGCGACCACATGGCTTCCAGCGCCACGAGCCCTTTGGATTCCGCGAGGTCGACAACGTCCTGGGCTTCGCGGGCGTTCATGGTGAACGACTTCTCCACCAGCACATGCTTGCCGGCATTCAAGGCCAACAAGGCATTGGCGTGGTGGAACGGGTGCGGCGTGGCGATGTAGACCACGTCAACCAGCGGGTCGGCCACCAAGTCCTCATAGCTGCCATGCGCGGTTGCCACACCGTACTCTTCAGCGAACGCCTGGCTCGAATCCAGGGTCCGGGAGCCGACGGCCTGGACGGTGAAGCCGTTCTTGATCAGGTCCTGGGTTTGCAGCCCCGCGATGAATCCGGTGCCGAGGATTCCCCAGCGGATGCGGCCGTCAGAGGTGCCGGTGGGTTGATTAGTCACGTGCTTGGTCCTTTGGTGAGTCGGTGGTGGCCAGCGGGTAAGCCACAAACGCAAAGCGCCTGGAATCCGGCGACCAACTATTAACGTTGAGGGTTCCTTGGCCGCCGAAGAGGGGCCAGGTGTGAAGCGGTGCGGTCCAGTCGCTGGTGGAGACAAGCACGACGGCGACCGGCAGGTCCGCGGGGTGGCCCTCAGTGCCGCGGGGGAAACGGATGTAGCTGGCCCAGCCGCCGTCGGGGGATAGATGCGGGAACCAGTCGACGGTTTCGCTCTCTAGGAGGTGCTCGAAATCGCTTCCGTCAACCTGGACTCGGGCAAGCTGGGCGTGGCCGTGGAGAGCGCTGAAGGACTCCGTGTTCAGGTAGAGCCACTTTCCGTCGGGCGAGTATTCCGGTCCGTCGCAATGGCCGGGGCCGACATCGACGCCGGCGGTAGCGCCGCCGTCGGACGGTATGGTCCTGAGGCGGCCCGGCTGCGTAAAGTCTCCGCCCTCGATGCCGACGTATGCCAGCTGGGATCCATCCGGGCTGACGCCGTGCAGGAAGTGGAAGGAGCCGTCGGCGTCGGTGATCCGCTCCGCCGGACCTCCACTCAAAGCTGCCCGGTAGATGTGGCCGTCGTTCGCCGAGAGGAAGATGCCGGTGCCGTCGGGTGCCAGGACGTGGTCGTTGTTGAGGTCGGGGATGCCGGTCAGCGGGACCTGGCTGATGGACCGGCCGGGCAACTCAAACCGCCACAGCTTCCCGTCCCCGTTGAGGATGAGGGCCGAGCCGTCAAGGGTCCAGTTGGGCGCTTCGAGGAGGAGCTCGTCGGTGCTGTAGACAAGTTCGGATTCGCCTGTGACGGACGCTATCCAGACCTCGCAGCGCTGGCCGGTCTGAAGGGTACGCAGCATGCTCAGAGTTCCTTGATCCGGATGTTCCGCCACCGGCACTGCGCGCCCTTGCCCCAGCGGGCCTCGCCGAACATGGAGTCGTTGTCGTGGACTTCCAAGGCGATGTGACCGCGCTCTCCGAGAACACCCAGGACATCTGCCGGGTTGTAGTTCGGCGAGTCCAGCGTAGCGGTGTCCAGTTCGGCGATCTTGAGACCGTTGACCCAGGTGGTGATGACCGGCAGGGCGCCGACGCAGCGGATGCGGAGTTCGTTCCAGCCGTTCCATCGCCAGACGTTAAGGAAGTCCTCGACGTCGGCGGCGTGCTTCAGGCGGCCACGCTTTTCTTCCGTGACGGGCTCCACCGACGTGGCCGGGTTGTCCGCAATCAAACCCGTGGGTCGCCCGTCAGCGTCCATGGCCACGTTGACGGCGAAGGGTACGGCGGAGAAGCTCGCCAGGCCGTTGCCGAAGAACCCGCCGATACCGCCGGAGGGACGGTGGTCCACCAAGACCTGGAAGCCTTCCCAAGTATCCGGCCGGCGCCGGATCATGACGCCGGTGTCTGCCGGCCAGTCGGGGCGCATTTCCAGCACGAGTTCGAAGTCGCCGAATGCCTGCTCGCTCACCAGGTAGCCGCCGTAACCGCTGCCGGGGGCGTCCTGCTCGCCGACCAGGACGCCGTCTTCCACGAACCAGCGGGCCGGGTGCTTCTCGGGTTCCACCGGCGGGGTCAAACCCAGGGCGGCAAAGCGTTCCGAGAGGGCCGGACCGCCCGGATACTCGGTGCCGTAGACGCGGGGTACCGATCGCCAGCCAGCCAAAGTGGTGCCGTCGAACAGCGGGACAAAACGGTCGCCGCCGTCGGACGTTTCAATGCCTGACATGAACGTGCCCTCACTGTTTGAAGGCGGCGTCGAAGGAGGTGTTCGAGGCCGGGAAGTCGAACTTCTTGAGGGCGGCGAGGGCTTCGGGGGCGCCGTGGAGCCGGTCCATTCCGGCGTCCTCCCACTCGATGGAGATGGGGCCGTCGTAGCCGATCGCGGTGAGGGCGCGGAAGGACGATTCCCAGGGCACGTCCCCGCGGCCGGCGGAGACGAAGTCCCAGCCGCGGCGCGGGTCGCCCCAGGGCAGGTGCGAGCCCATGACGGTGTTCCGGCCGGTGGGGCGCAGCTTGGTGTCCTTGCAGTCGACGTGGTAGATCCGGTCCTTGAAGTCCCAGATGAAGGAGACGGGGTCGATGCCCTGCCACATGAAGTGGGACGGGTCCCAGTTCAGGCCGAAGGCCTCGCGATGGCCGATCGCCTCGAGGGTGCGGACGGTGGTCCAGTAGTCGTAGGCGATCTCGGAGGGGTGGACCTCGTGGGCGAACCGGACCCCGCATTCGTCGAAGACGTCCAGGATGGGGTTCCAGCGGTCAGCGAAGTCCTGGTATCCGGCCTCGATGACCTTCTCCGGCACGGGCGGGAACATCGCGACGTACTGCCAGATGGAGGACCCGGTGAACCCGACCACGGTGTCCACGCCGAGGGCCTTGGCGAGCCGGGCGGTGTGCTTCATTTCCTCCGCGGCACGTTGGCGCACGCCTTCGGGCTCGCCGTCGCCCCACACGCGCGCCCCGACGATGGCCTCGTGCCGGAAGTC
Organism: Arthrobacter sp. H-02-3; assembly: GCF_003097355.1. Taxonomy (GTDB): domain Bacteria; phylum Actinomycetota; class Actinomycetes; order Actinomycetales; family Micrococcaceae; genus Arthrobacter; species Arthrobacter humicola. The sequence continues at coordinate 106,140 of NZ_PYUI01000011.1, read as the reverse complement.
GATCGGGTCATCGCACACGGCCTGGCCCTTGAGGTGGTTGGAGATGGCCCAGACCTTGAGGTTGTACTTTTCCAGGACGGCGAGTTTGGATTCGACGTAGCCGGGTTCGTCCCAGCGCCAGGCGTCCAAGTGGTCGCCGGAGACGGCGATTTCCAGGCCGTCGTAGCCCCAGCCGGAGGCCAGGCGTGCGACTTCCTCGAAGGGGAGATCGGCCCACTGGCCGGTGAACAGGGTGTACGGGCGGGGCATGTCAGGCTCTTTCGGTAGCGGGCTGGGTGGTCGGTGCGGACGGGGCGAGCTGGATGAGCGAACTCTTGGCCGCGGCGCTTTCTTCCACGGCGGCGAGGATCCGCTGGACGTTCAGGCCGTCCTCGAACGACGGCGACGGCGTGGTTCCGGTGCCCACCGCCACGAGGAAGTCGCGGATTTCGTGCGTGAACGTGTGTTCCCAGCCGAGCACGTGGCCCTGCGGCCACCACGCGTCCACGTACGGGTGCTCGGGCTCGTTGACCAGGATGCGGCGGAAGCCCTGTTCCCTCACGGGCAGGGTGGCGTCGAGGAAGCCGAGCTCGTTGAGGTCCTCGAGATCGAACAGCAGGGCTCCCTTGTCGCCGTAGATCTCCAGCTTGAGCGAGTTCTTCTGGCCGGTGGCCACCCGGGAGACCTCCACGGAGGCGATGGCCCCGGAGGCGAGGGTCAGCGTGGCCCAGGCGGCGTCGTCGACTGTCACGTCCTCCAGCCCGGTGGCGCCGGGGCGCTGCGGGGTGAAGGTGTGCAGCCGGCCGGAGACCTCGGTGACCTGGCCGCCGAGGAGGAACAGCACCTGGTCGATCGCGTGGCTGGCGATGTCGCCGAGCGCCCCGGACCCTGCGGTGTCCTTGTTCAGCCGCCAGGTCATGGGCGAGTCCGGGTCCACGAGCCAGTCTTGCAGGTACGCGGCACGGACGTGCCGGATGGTGCCGAGCCGGCCCTCCGCGATCAGCTCCTTTGCGAGGGCTAGGGCGGGGACCCGGCGGTAGTTGAATCCGATCATGGACTGCACGCCCCGGGTCCGGGCGGCCCGGGCGGCCTCCGCCATGGCCTCGGCCTCGGCCAGGGTGTTGGCCAGCGGCTTTTCGACCAGGACGTGCTTGCCGGCGGCCAGGGCGGCGATGGCGATTTCCGCGTGCATCCAGCCCGGGGCGCAGATATCGACGATCTGGATGTCGTCCCTGGCGATCACCTCGCGCCAGTCGGTGGAGGACTCGGCCCAGCCGTATTTCGCGGCGGCCTCCGCCACCCCGGCGGGGTCGCGTCCGACCAGCACGCGACGTTCGAAGGCCGGGACGTCGAAGTAGCTGGCAACATTCCGCCAGGCATTCGAGTGGGCCTTGCCCATGAACGCGTACCCGATCATGGCCACTCCCAAGGGGGAAGATCCGGGGGTAGTTTCGTGGGAGTTCATTACTGGTTCCTAGAGTGTGGAAGCGGTGGGGTCCCAGTCCTCGGGGAGGGCTGCGGAGGCGGGGGCGGAGCTTTCCACGTCGACGAACGCGCCGGAATCGATCGACTCGGAGATCGAGACCATGGTGTCCAGGACGTGGTAGGCAAGGTTGCCGGTGGCGCGGTGCGGGACGCCGGCGCGGATGGAGCGTGCCATGTCCAGCACGCCCATGCCGCGGCCCTGGCTGGGGCCGGTCGCCGGGATAACAGTCCACTCCTCGTCGCCGGCGCGCCAGAGCCTGACGTCCCCGTCGAAGTAGTTCGGGTCCGGCAGCGAGATGGTGGCCTCGGTCCCGGTGATCTCCACAAAGCCCATCCGCAGCCGGGGTGACTCGAACGAAAAGACGCTGTGGGAGGACGCGCCGGACTCGAACTGGGCCATCGCGGAGACGTGGGTGGGGACCTCGACCGTGAATTCCTCGCCGGCCTTGGGCCCGGAGCCGATCATCCGGACTTCCTTGGCCTTGGACCCGGTGGCGGCCACGCGGCGCACGGACCCGAACGTCTGGACCAGAGCCGTGAGGTAGTACGGGCCCATGTCGAACAGGGGGCCGGCGCCGTACTGGAACAAGAAGGCCGGGTTGGGGTGCCAGGATTCCGGGCCGGGAGTCTGGAACGTGGTCATGGCGGTCAGCGGGGTGCCGATGTCGCCGCGTTCGATCAGCCGCCGCGCGGTCTGCAGCCCGGCCCCCAGGAACGTGTCCGGGGCGCAGCCCAGCCGCAGCCCCGCGGCGTCGGCGGCCTTCAGCAGGCCCAGGCCCGATTCGCGGTCCAGCGAGAACGGCTTTTCCGTCCAGACGTGTTTGCCGGCGTTGACGGCGGCCGTCGCCACCTCCACGTGCGCTGCCGGGATGGTCAGGTTCACGATGATCTCGACGTCGGGGTGGTTCAGGGCCGCATCCACGCCGCCCCACTCCGGGATGCCGTATTCCTTGGCGCGCGCCTCGGCAGCCTCTTCGAAGAGGTCGGCGATCACATGGACCTTGAGGTCGGGGAAGACGGTCAGGTTGTCCAGGTACTGCTTGCTGATGTTTCCGGCGCCGATGACGGCAACGCCCACCGGGCCGCGTCCGGGTGCTGCGGTGCTCATGCGTTCACGCCCTTGGCGCTGGCGGAACCGCTCTGCAGGTAGCCCAGGGACTGGGCGATGCCGTCGAAGATGTCGCCGGAGTAGTCGTCAAACTCCACGACGCCGACCTCAAGGGACTGCGCCGCCTCGATGACATCCCACACGGGAATTTTGCCCTGACCGGCGGGCTGCTGGGCCTTGGTGTCCGTGGAGACGGGGCCGTCCTTGATGTGGATGAACTTGACCCGGTCGCCGAGGCGCTCAAGGAGGGCAACCGGGTCCTGGCCGCCGACGGCGGCCCAGTAGGTGTCCACCTCTAGGACAAGTTCCGGGTCCAGGAGTCCTTCGAAGTACTCCAGGGCGGTCTGGCCATCGATACTGGACTCCAGCTCCCAGGCGTGGTTGTGGTAGCCGACGCGGATGCCGTACCCGGCACCCTTCTTGGCGGCGGCATTGAGTTTCGCGGCGGTGGCCTGGATGTCCTGGGCGGACTGCCAGTGCTCGGCCGGGAGGTAGGGATCGATGACCGTGTTGATGCCCAGTTCCTTGGCCGCGGCGAAGATCTCGTCCTGGTCCTGGCTCAGCAGCGGGGCGTGGCCGGACGGGGCGGTCAGGCCGTTCGCCTTCAGAGCCGCGCCGAGCTCGGCGGCCGTGGCGACGAAGTTGTAGGGCTCCACCTGGGTGAAGCCGAGCTCGGCAACCTTCTTGATGGTGCCGGGCAGGTCTTCCTGCAGGGCGTTGCGGAGGGTGTACAGCTGGATTGAGTAGGACATTGCGTTCCTTTGCGGGGAGTCGGTTGTTCTCAAGTAGGGGAGCGGCCCTGCGGCTAGCCGGCCGACGTCGGGGGTGGAGCCAGGTGTCTAGCGGCCGGCGAGGGATCCGCCGATGCCGCCGACGCTGAAGTACTTGTTGAGGGCGGCGAAGACGATGATGGGCGGGAGCATCATGATCACGGCCAAGGCCATGACGGATGTCCAGTCAGTTTGATTCTGCTGGAAGAAGGACTGCACGCCCATGGGCAGGGTGAAGATTTCTGTGGAGCGCAGGAACACGATGGCCACCAGGTAGTCGTTCCAGGCCAGCAGGAAGGCGAAGATCGCGGTGGAGAGGACGCCCGGGAGGGAGTTCCGCAGCACCACCTTGGTGAAGCTGCCGAAGACGGAGCAGCCGTCGATCCAGGATGCCTCTTCCAAGCTGATGGGGATGGAATCGAAGTAGGCGGCCATCATCCAGGTCGCCACGGTCATGGTGGAACCGACGTAGATGATGGTCAGGCCCATCAGGTTGTCCACGAGGCCCATGCCGGCGAAGAGGATGAACAGCGGCACCACGGAGGTGATGATGGGCAGCGACTGCATGACGAACAGGAGCAGGGAGTAGCCGGAGACTGCCTTGCTGCGGCCGCGGGAGAGGACATAGCCTGCCGGCGCGGCGACGGCCACCGAGACCACCACGGTGCTGAGCGTGGTGATGAGGCTGTTCTGCAGCCAGGTCGAGGCCAGCGTCTGCGAGAACACGGAGCCGAAGTTCTCCAGCGTGAAGCCGGTGGACGTGCTGGTGGGCCCGGGGGTGACGGCGAGCACCACGGTGACCATGATGGGCACGAGCACGACGGCGGTGATGGCCAGGATCAAGGCGAACCGCCACCAGCGGCCGCGGAGGCCGGCGTCGGACAGGGCACGGTTGGGCTTGCCGGTTCCGGTGACGCCGAGGACCGGGCCGGACTGGGGGTGGGCGTGGACTACTGCGCTCATTATTCGACGCTCGACTTTCGGATCTGGCGGTACAGGATGACCGACACCACCACGAGGGTGATGGTCATGAGGAAGGCGATCGCGACGCCCGGTCCGGTCTGGAAGTCCTGGAAAACGGTCCGGTAGGCCAGCACCACGAGGGACGTGGTGGCGTCCACGGGCCCGCCGCCGGTGAGCAGGTAGATGGTGGGGAAGTCGTTCACACAGAAGATCGTCATGAGGATCCAGCTGATGTAGGTGGACCGGGCGATCAGCGGCAGGGTGATCTGGCTGAACTGCTGCCAGCGGCTCGCGCCGTCCATGCTGGCGGCTTCATAGACCGTGGTGTCCACCGAGGCCAGGGCCGCCGAGGTCATCATCATCATGAACGGGAAGCTGATCCACACCTTGAACACCATGACGGTGATGGCCGCGAGGGTCGGGTCCGCCAGGAAGAGCGGTGTGCCCAGGCCGAGGTTCCGGAACATGCTCGGGATGAGGCTGTCCGGGGTGCCCAGCAGCCAGTTCCAGGCGGTGGAGGACACCACGATCGGGACCACCCAGGGCAGCAGCAGGAGGACCTTGAAGACTCCGCCGGCCGGAATCTTGGTGCGCAGCAGCAGGGCCAGGCCGAGCCCCATGAGCCAGGAACCGAAGACACCCACGATCGTGAACAGCAGCGTGAAGCGGGCCGCCTTCCAGAAGGCATCGGAGGCCAGGACGTTGGCGAAGTTCTCGAGGCCGACGAACTCGCCGGTGTCGATCAGCGAGCCGTTGTGGGTGGCCTGGACGCCGGCGTAGGCGAGCGGGTAGCCGTGGATCAGGACCAGCAGGACGACGGAGGGCAGCAGGAGCCAGAAGAATGTCTTGCGGGTCTGCGAGCTGAGTTTGCTCTTGCGGTTGGCAGGTTTGGCGGGCTTGCCCGACCCGCCGGGGGCAACGCCCCGGCGGGCCCGGCTCAGGCCGGTCTGGGCTGTGGTCAGTGCCATCGAAAGGTCCGCTTACTTCTTCAGGACGGATTGCAGTCCGGACTGGAAGGCCTGCAACGCGGACTTGGCGTCGGTCTTGCCCGTGAGGACGGTCTGCGTGAACTGGTTGAGGGCCTGCCCGCCGTCGAGCACGGCAAGGTTGGCGTTGAGCGAGTTGCCCTGGGCCGCAAAGGTCTTGGCGATCGGCTGCCATTCCTTGACGATCTTGACGTTGTTGGGGTCGCTGCTGAATTCGGGGAGTTCGGTGATGGACTTGAAGACCGGCAGCGCGTTCATGAGCTTCTGCTGCCACAGCTGCTTCAGCTGCCCCATGTAGGCAACCAGGAAGGCCTCGGACGACGCCTGTGACGGCGTGTTTGTGTACATCATGATGTTGTTCGGGAAGACCAGGCCGGCCTTGTCCCCGTGCGGTCCGGCGATGGGGCTGGCCACCACGATGTCCCCGGAGGTGTCGCCGACACGGGCCGGGACGCCGAGGACGTACGGGCCGAAGGCCGCCTTGCTGTCCTTCCACTGGGCATTGAGGTTGTCGGTGGTGTAGCTGACGGCGGCGGGGTCGATGATGCCGTTGGAGACCATTTCGAGGAGGAACTCGATAGCTTCGACGTTGCGGTCGTTCATGACATCGAGCTCACCGGACGGGGTGAACACCCCGCCGCCGTTGTTGACCATCATCATGATCATCGAGTGGTTGCCGATGTTGTTGCCGGCGCCGGAACCGGTCGCGAAGCCGAAGGCGCCGATGGTCTTGAGCTTCTTGCCCGCCTCAAGCAGGGAGGCCCAGTCCGTGGGGACGTCCACGCCGGCCTTCTCGAAGAGCGACTTCCGGTACCAGAACACGCGCATGTCCAGCTGCCACGGGACAGCCACGTAGCCCTTGTCCGACTTGAACGGCTCCAGGACTCCGGGGAGGAAATCATCGAACTGGCCATTCTTCTTCAGTTCCTCCACGACCTTGTCCGCGTAGGCGATCTGGCCCTGCTGCTCAAACTGGAAGGCCTGGAAGCCGCCGCCGGTGGAGACCGCCGGTCCGGTCTTGGAGGCGATGGCCGAGGAGAACGTCTGGTAGAAGTTGTTCCACTGGATGGTCTGGTAGCTGGCCTTGAGGTTGCCCGAGGCCGGCGCGTATCCCTCTGCGATCTTCTTGGCGGCATCGTTGTAGGCCGGGGTGGCCCACGGCATGTCCCAGAACTTGATGACGCCGCTGCCGCCTGACTGGGAGGCGGAGCCGCCGCCGCACGCGGCGAGGAGAGGTGCGCTCGCCGCGGCTGCGGCGAAGCCCAGGAATCCCCGGCGGGAGAATGCGGTGGAGGTTACAGAGGACTTGATCGTCACGATGATTTCCTTTCGTGACCGGCCTGCTGTGGCGCGGGCCGGTCTTCTCGACAGTGAGTTGATGCGGAAGGTATTGCGGGCTGTGCAGTTAGAGCAGCTAGTGCAGTTATTGCGGTGAGTCGTGGAGCTGCCCGACGAGTGCGGTCAGGGCGGCGAACCGTTCCAGATCGGCCTCCGGGGCACCGGAGTCGATCGCGGCGCGGAGCCGCCTCCAGCTGTGCCGGTGGGCCGATTCGTAGATCGAGGGGAAGGTGGCGGCCCCGGCGGAGGTGACCGAGCGGACCTCCGCGGTCCAGCCTGCGGAGGAGTCGGGGAGCGTGATGTCCGCCCGTCCGGAGGAGGTCAGGACGGACACGGTGGCCGTCGCGGGCAGCGAGGACGTGGTGATTCCCTGCAGGGCCGCCGGCGCCCCGCCGGGGAGGCTGCCGATCACCGTGTAGCCGTTGGCGTTGCGCTGGATGACCCGCAGGCCTTCCAGCTCGACGCCGCAGGCCAGAACAGCGCCAAGGTGCCGCGTGAGCAGGGTCTCCGGGTCGGTTCCGGGGGCGCCCCACGCCACGGAGTCCAGCAGCACGGCGTCGGCCAGGGCGTCGGAGATGGCGTTTCGGACCGCGGCCTGGGATTCCGCCAGGACCGGGTTTCCGGCCCACGCCTGGTCGAGGACCACCGCGGAGCCCGCCTCCGCTGCTGCCGCGGCCAGCGCCGCAGGGTCTTCCGCCACGGGATCAACGACGACGACGCCGCGGACACCGCTGCGGACCGCGGCGGTGGCGCTGGCCGTCCAGCCGGCGGTGCCGGCGAGTGCGACGACGTCGGGCCCGCCGCCGGCCGGGGCGAACGAAACCGGCAGGGACGCGACGACGGCGCCGACGGCTCCGGTCTGCTCGGCGTCCGGGCCGGCTTGGACGAGAAGCGGGGTTGTCATGCGCTGGCCTCCTCATAGGCGGCGGCGCCGGCATCGACGCAGGCAGCGGCGGCGTCGGCGATCGCGAGGGCGAATTCCAGATCGTTGATCAGCGTCTCCGGACGGGGGGCCGTTCCGGTGCCTCGAGCGATTTCGGCGAGTTTGCGCCATTCGCCCTCGTAGCCGTTGTGGCCGAAGGGTCCCAGGACGGTGGTGCTGGCAGCGGTGCGGATCCGGGCGGTCGCCGACCCCGCGTGAACGTAGGACGGGGTGAAATCGATGGACAGCGAGGCGTCGTTGCCGATGGCCTCGAAGGTCCAGGACGGTTCCCAGGTGCCGTTCATCGCGGCGCGGAGTTCGATTGCCACGTCGCCCGCCCGCAGGGAGATGACGTAGCCGAACGGCATGACGGTCTTGGCATGCAGGACCTCGACGGCCCGGAAGTCCGGGGCGAACCTGCGGACCAGGGGGAGGTCGTGGATGGCCAGGCCCATGACGCCGCCGGTCAGCATGGCTTTCACCGCGGCGGTATCAGGGGCGGTGTCCTTGTCGGGCGCGGGCGCCGGGGGAGTGCGGCCCACGATCTCGGTGGCAAAGTCCTCGAAACGGGGGTTGGGCGGCAGGACGATCGAGGACCTGACGGTGTGGACCTGTTCCGGCAGGGTGCCCCACGCGGCTTCGGCGGCCAGCCAGCCGGGGTCGAAGGTGTGCATGGCGCCGACGACGATCGGCACACCGGTTTCGGCTGACACGGCGGCGATGGCCGCGGCTTCCTCGCCGTTCATGGCGAAGGGCTTTTCGCACAGGACGGCTTTCTTGCCGGCGCGGCAGGCGGCGATCACCTGGACGGCGTGGAACTGGTGCGGGCTGCAGATCGCGACGATCTCGACCGCGGGGTCGGCCAGCAGTTCTTCCATGCTGGTGCTGAAGCGTGCCCCCACCCGTGCGGCCACGGATTCGGCCACCGCCGGATCGACGTCCATGATGTGGCGGACCTCCAGGATGCCGCGCAGCCTGGCGAGGGAGGGAAGGTGGATCGCCTGGGTGACGGGACCCGCCCCCAGAATCCCCACTCCCAGCGGCGCCGGCGCCGCATGTTCTTGGCTCGACAAGTTCGTTCATACCCCTTCGTAGTCCCGGAACCGTCCAGCGGCAGCCAAGCTGCCGGGTCGGTGATCTGGCTCACACCCAAAGCTAGACATACTTTTGACGAGCGTCAAGCAAAAGTTGAAAACTACGTTTCAATCTTTGTGAAGCGTGACATGCAGAAGGGCTTCGTGCTATCACTTACACATGAGTACGCCCACCGGCACCGAACCCGCAGCCACCGAGGCCGGCGGCAGCCTGTCCCGCGCCGGCGACCTCTTCCAGCTCCTGCGCGACGGCAGGGCCCGGACCCGCGCGGAACTGGCCCTGACCACCGGGCTTGCCCGCTCCACTGTGGCCTCCCGCATCGACGCGCTGATGGTTTCGGGGCTCGTCGGCCCGGCAGGGGAGGCGAGCTCCAGCGGCGGCAGGCCGCCGTCGCGCTTTGCCTTCAACCCGGCCGCCCGGGTAGTCCTGGCTGTAGATGTCGGGGCCACGCACGTGATCATCGCCGTGACGGATCTCAACGGAAAAGTGCTCGCCGAGTGCCGTCTGGCGCAGGACGTCGCCGACGGCCCGGTGGTTGTCCTGGACCGCGTGATCGAGGAAGGGCTGAAGCTGCTCGGCGAGGCGGGGCGGAGTACCTCGGACCTGGCCGGTGCCGGGATCGGGCTCCCCGGGCCCGTGGAACACGCCACCGGCATGCCGGTGAAGCCTCCGATCATGCCCGGCTGGGACGGGTTCGACGTCGTCCGTCACGTCCAGCGGTCCCTCCCGGTCCCGGTCCTGGTGGACAACGACGTGAACATCATGGCCCTGGGCGAGCGCACGGCGCACTGGCCCCAGGACGAAAACTTCCTCTTCATCAAGGTGGCCACTGGCATCGGCGCGGGCATCATCAGCAACGGTGAACTCCAGCGCGGGGCCAACGGCACCGCCGGCGACCTCGGGCACGTGCGGGTTCCGCGCGGCGACGACGTGCTGTGCCGCTGCGGGAACTACGGCTGCCTCGAAGCCTTGGCGTCAGGTCCCGCCGTCGCCAAGGCGCTCACTCAGCAGGGACTGCCGGCGCACGACGGCGTCGACGTCCTGCGCCTCGTCGCTGAGGGGAACCTCCAGGCAATCCAGGCGCTGCGGCAGGCCGGCAGGGACCTCGGGGATGTCCTCTCCACGGTGGTCAACCTGCTAAACCCCTCGGTGATCGTGATCGGCGGAAGCCTCGGCCAGGCCGGGGAGCACCTCATGGCAGGGGTCCGCGAGGTGGTCTACCGGCGCTCGCTGCCGCTGGCCACGACGCACCTGAGGATCGGCCTGTCCAAAGCCGGCGACCAGGCCGCCATCCTCGGCGCCAGCCAGATGGTCACGCAGCACGTGCTTTCGCCCGCCGTCATTGAGGCGACTCTGCAGGCCACGGGCTAGAAACGGCGTCCCCGGAAGCCGTCGCCCCGGATGCGTGGTCGCCGGTGGCCGTGTCCCGGGTGGCGTCATATTCCGCGAGTGCGGGAGTGGCCCGTGATAGCAATGGGACTGATGAAACCATATTTGTGCCCGCTCGCCGGGCGACGGCCCACCTTATGAGAGACCTCGCCAAGGCACCGCGCGGCTGGCTCCTCATGCTCGCGATCGGGCTCATCGCGCTGAACATGCGCGGCCCCCTGGTGGCCGTGGCCCCGGTGGTCGCGCAGATGCAGCACGATCTCGGGTTCACTCCGGTGGAACTGGGATTCCTCACCGGGATCCCGGTCCTGTGCTTTGCCCTGGCCGCGCCGCTGGCATCGCTGGCCGGGCGCAAGCTGGGTCCCGAGTTCGCCATCACGCTGACCCTGCTGGGCGTGCTCCTGGGCGTCGTGGTCCGCTCGGCGGGAGGCGGCGCCGTCGTGATGCTGGGCACCGTGATCCTGGGCGTTTCCATCACGATCGGCAACATCGTGGTGCCGCTGATCATCCGGCGGGACTTCACTCCGGCCCGGCAGGGCGCGGCGATGGGCACCTACACTGCGGCGCTCAATATCGGCTCGTTCCTTACGTCGATGGTGTCCGCGCCGCTGGCCGAGCTGCTGGGCTGGCGTCCCGCGATTGCCGCGAGCGGACTGTTCGCGCTGGCGGCCCTCGCGGTCTGGGTGATCGCCGTCGGCCAGCGGGCGGCCTTCGTTCCTGCTGCCGTTCCCGCGTCCGACCCCGGGCGGCCGGCTGGCAAACTCACATCGCGGTGGATCACGGCAGCCCTGACCGTCGGGTTCGCCGGGCAGGCGTTCTCCTACTACGGTGTGACCGCCTGGCTGCCCAGCCTGTTGGTGGACGAACTTGGCATGACGCCGTCGGCCGCCGGTGCGGCGTCCTCGCTTTTCCAGATCTTTGCCATTGTGGGCGGCCTCGGCGTCCCGCTGGCGGCCCGGTTCGCCAGCACGACGGCGGTGGGCCTCACCCTTGGCCTGCTGTGGCTCACGGTTCCTGTGGGCCTGCTGCTCGCGCCCGAACTGTGGTGGCTGTGGTGTTCCCTCGGCGGTGTCGCCCAGGGCGGCGGCATCACGCTGATCTTCCTCGCCATCATCCGGCTGGCCCGGGACCAGGCGTCGGCGGCCCGGATGTCCGCCGTCGTCCAGGGGACCGGGTATTCCTTCGGCGCCGTGGCGCCGACCCTTCTGGGCTACGTCCACGGTGTCTCCGGCGCCTGGACCGGTCCGCTGCTGCTGATCCTGTGCTCCGTGACCGCGTTCATCCTGGGCACCGCGTTGTCCCTGCGCCGCGTGCCGAAGCCGCACTAGGTTCCTCCCGCCCCGGCTCATTTCGGGGCCGCGCTTGTGGACGCCTGTGCGCCGAGAAATGCCCGCCCCGGCCGCCTTCCCGCCCACAAAGTTTGCGCCGGGAACACAGTGAGGGCCCATGTTTTATCGAAAACATGGGCCCTCACTGTCAGTTCGACGCCGTTGTCGGGCTGTGTTCCGTTGCTGGGCTGCCACCCGGATTTCGGGCTGCCTGTTGCGAAGGGCGGGCAGTCCAGCTGACGGAATTCTGGGGTTACGCCGGGATGAGGGCGGCCTTCTCGCTGAGCTCCGCGCCGTCGCGCGCTTCATACAGGAAGCGGTCGTAGGCCGGCAGCGTCAGGAAGGCCGGGAACTCGTTGCTGAGCGTGACCTCCTCGAAGATGTCCCGCGCGTCGGCGAACCGGTCCCCTTCGAAGCGTTCCAGCTTGGCGAATTCCTCATCCAGCATGTCCTCCACCCACTCGCGGGTCACGACGTCGCCGTGGTCGGTGATGGCGCGGGAGAAGATCCACTGCCAGAGCTGTGAGCGGGAGATCTCCGCGGTGGCGGCGTCCTCCATCAGGTTGTGGATGGCCACGGCGCCGTTGCCGCGCAGCCAGGACTCGATGTAGCGGATGCCGACTTCGATGTTGTTCCGGATGCCCTGTTCGGTGATGGTTCCGGTGGTCGAGGACATGTCCAGGAGGGCGCGGTCGTCCGGGGTGACGTCTTCCCGGAGGCGTTCCAGCTGGTTCGGGCGGTCGCCGAGCACGCCGTCGAACACCTCGCGGCAGACCGGAACCAGGTCCGGGTGCGCCACCCAGGAGCCGTCGAAGCCGTCGCCGGCCTCACGAGTCTTGTCGGCGCGGACCTTTTCGAAGGCGATCGCGTTGGCTGCGGCGTCCTTGCGGTTGGGGACGGCAGCGGCCATGCCGCCGATCGCCATGGCGCCGCGCTTGTGGCAGGCCCGGACGAGCTGTTCGGTGTAGGCGCGCATGAACGGCTGGGTCATGGTGACCTGGCCGCGGTCCGGGAGCACGAAGCGCGGTCCGCGGGTGCGGAAGTTCTTGATCAGGGAGAAGATGTAGTCCCAGCGGCCGGCGTTCAGGCCCGCGGCGTGGTCGCGCAGTTCGTAGAGGATTTCCTCCATCTCGAACGCGGCGGTGATGGTCTCGATCAGCACGGTGGCGCGGATGGTGCCCTGCGGGATGCCCAGCAGGTCCTGGGCCAGGATGAAGATGTCGTTCCACAGCCGGGCCTCGAGGTGGTTCTCGATCTTGGGCAGGTAGAAGTACGGTCCCTTGCCCTGGGCGATCAGGCGGCGGGCGTTGTGGAAGAAGTACAGGCCGAAGTCCACGATTCCACCGGCGATCGGGGTGCCGTCGATGAGCATGTGCTTTTCCGGCAGGTGCCAGCCGCGGGGGCGGACCACGATCGTGGGCAGTTCCCCGGCCGGGCGCAGCTTGTATTCCTTGCCCTCGGGGGAGGTGAAGTCGATCCGGCGCTCCAGCGCATCCGTGAGGTTCAGCTGGCCCTGGATCACGTTGCGCCAGGATGGGGTGGAGGAGTCCTCCATGTCCGCGAGCCACACCTTGGCGCCGGAGTTCAACGCGTTGATGGTCATCTTCTTGTCCACCGGCCCGGTGATTTCCACGCGGCGGTCCTCCAGACCCGGGGCCGGGGGAGCGACGCGCCAGTTAGGGTCGTTGCGCACGGACTCGGTCTCGCGCAGGAACCGCGGGTCCTGGCCCTTGGAGATCTGCTGACGGCGTTCACGCCGTGCCTCCAATAGCTCCTGCCGGCGCCCGGCCGTGGCCTTGTGCAGCTTGGCCACAAACGCCAGCGCATCCGGTGTGAGGACCTCGCTCTGCCGGCAAATCGGCTGCGCAGTCAGCGTGATCCCGTTGATAGTGAAGTTGTCAGTGAAGCTGTTCATTTCAATCTCTCCTCGGAGAAGCAAATGTTCGACGGCGGGGTGCGGTTTGGGGCCGAAAAAGGCAATCCTCCGCGTGCTATTCCCCATCCCCGCCGTGGGCCTCGCAGAGCTCGGCCGGGCGGGGACAGGGCCCCTTATACGCACGCTTCCGGATCACCTTTCCCGGCCCCCGAGGGCTTGGGCACCCTGGGTGCCGGCCGCCGTCGTGCCTTCAGATGAGCGGAGTCAACAGCTCACCTTGGGCGGGGATTAGTGGAACTGGCCCTCTTCTGTGGATCCCACGAGAGCCAAAGTGGATGCGTTCGGGTTGAGCGCGGTGGCGATGTCGTCGAAGTAGCCGGTGCCGACTTCGCGCTGGTGCTTGGTCGCGGTGTAGCCGCGGGACTCGGAGGCGAATTCCTTCTCCTGCAGCTCGACGTAGGCGCTCATGCCTTCCCGGGCGTAGCCGTGGGCGAGGTCGAACATCGAGTAGTTCAGGGCGTGGAAGCCGGCCAGGGTGATGAACTGGAAGGTGAAGCCCATGGCGCCGAGTTCACGCTGGAACTTCGCGATCGTGGCGTCGTCGAGGTGCTTGCGCCAGTTGAACGACGGCGAGCAGTTGTAGGAGAGCATCTGGTCCGGGAACTCGGCCTTGACGGACTCGGCGAACTTGCGGGCCAGCTCCAGGTCCGGGGTGCCCGTTTCCATCCAGATGAGGTCGGAGTACGGGGCGTAGGCCTTGGCGCGGGCGATGCAGGGTTCGATCCCGTTGCGGACCTTGTAGAAGCCCTCCGGGGTGCGGACCGGCTGTCCGCCTTCGCGGAGGATGAATTCCTGGTCGCGCTCGTCGACGTCGGAGGTGATCAGGGTGGCTGCCTCCGCGTCGGTGCGGGCGATGATGACCGACGGGGTGCCGGCGACGTCGGCGGCGAGGCGGGCGGCGTTCAGCGTGCGGACGTGCTGCTGGGTGGGGATCAGGACCTTGCCGCCGAGGTGGCCGCACTTCTTTTCCGAGGCGAGCTGGTCTTCCCAGTGCACGCCCGCGGCGCCGGCCTGGATCATGGACTTCATGAGCTCGTAGGCGTTCAGCGGGCCGCCGAAGCCGGCCTCGGCGTCGGCCACGATCGGGACCAGCCAGTCCTCGACGGTCTGGATGCCCTCGGAGAACTCGATCTGGTCTGCGCGGAGCAGGGCGTTGTTGATGCGGCGGACCACGGTGGGGACCGAGTTGGCGGGGTAGAGCGACTGGTCCGGGTAGGTGTGGCCGGAGTTGTTGGCGTCGGCGGCGACCTGCCAGCCGGAGAGGTAGATGGCGCGGAGGCCGGCCTTGACCTGCTGCACGGCCTGGTTGCCGGTCAGGGCGCCCAGGGCGTTGGTGTACTTGCCGGTGCTGTGCTCCTCGGTGAGCTGCTTCCACAGTTTCTCGGAACCGCGGCGGGCCAGCGTGTGTTCTTCGGAGACGCGGCCGCGGAGGCGGACGACGTCGGAAGCCTTGAAGTCACGGGTCACACCTTCCCAGCGCGGGTTGGCGGCCCACTCGAGCTCCAGTGCGGCGGCCTGCTCTGTTGTGTCCTGGCTGGACGGCTGCTGGGTGGGCTCAAATGCTGCAGTCATCTTTGTCTCCTTGATGGGGTCCGGGACCGGCCAGCCTGCGATTCTGCAGATCCTGGCCGGTTGTTTCCGGATAGTGAATCTTTCAGTGAGATCTACTTTTCTTCACTTTCCAAGGGGTTTCTAGACCAAAGCTATGGAAAGAAGTGCACTTCTTCGCATATCCTCAATAAATGCACCCCGCCAGCTGGAACCGCCCCGCCTCAGCCGCCTCGCCTGCCGTCCCGGAGGTGGACGTCATCAGCATGGGCCGCCGTGTCCGTCATCTGCGCAAGGCTGCCGGACTCACGCTCGATGACCTGAGCGCCGCCGTCGGGACCGCTCCCAGCCAGCTGAGCCTGATCGAAAACGGTAAGCGCGAGCCGAAGCTTGGCCTGCTTCAGCAGCTCGCTGGGGCCCTCGGGGTCAGCATCGATGAACTGCTCGGGGCCGAGCCGCCGAACCGCCGCGCGGCGCTGGAAATCGAGCTGGAACGCTACCAGCGCAGCCCCATCTACGAGTCTCTCAACCTGCCGAAAATCCGTATCAGCTCGCGGCTTCCGATGGACGTGCTGGAGTCCATGGTGGGCCTGCAGCATGAACTCGAGCGGCGGCTCAACGAGCAGGTGGCGACACCGGAGGAGGCTCGCCGCGCCAACGGTGAACTGCGGGCCATGATGCGGGAACGGAACAACTACTTCCCGGAGTATGAGGCCGAGGCGCAGAAGGTCCTGGCCTCGGTGGGCCACACGAGCGGACCCCTCTCCCACCACGTCATTGCGGACATCGCCGGGCACCTCGGTTTCAGCCTCCACCACGTGGGCGATTTGCCGCATTCCACCCGCTCGGTGACGGATCTTAAGAACCGCAGAATTTACCTCACGCAGAACGCACGGAGCGACCACGACCCCCGGTCGGTGCTGTTGCAGGCCCTGGGCCACTATGTCCTGGGCCACCAGACGCCGTCGAACTACGGGGACTTCCTCATGCAGCGCGTGGCCACGAACTACTTCGCCGCCGCGCTCCTGCTCCCGGAACAGGCCACGGTGGAGTTCCTGCAGCGGGCCAAGCAGGCCAAGGAAATCGCCGTCGAGGACATCCGGGATGCTTTCGCCGTGTCCTATGAGACGGCCGCGCACCGGTTCACCAACCTCGCCACGCAGCATCTGGACCTCCGCACGCACTTCCAGAAGACCCACAAGAGCGGCATCATCTACAAGGCCTACGAGAACGACGGCGTGACGTTCCCGCAGGACCACACAGGCGCCATCGAGGGCCAGCCGTCCTGCAAGAACTGGACGTCCCGGGTGGTGTTCGACGTCCCGGACAAGTTCAGCGCGTACAACCAGTACACCGACACCCCGGCCGGGACCTTCTGGTGCACGGCCCGCACCGAACGCTCCGCCAACGGGGAGTTCTCGCTCTCCGTGGGTGTCCCGTATGCGCACGTGAAGTGGTTCCGCGGCCGCGACACCACGGAGCGGTCCAAATCCACCTGCCCGGACGAAAGCTGCTGCCGCCGCCCACCGGCATCGCTGACCGCCGAATGGGCCGGCAACGCCTGGCCCTCGGCCCGGGCCCACTCCCACCTGCTGGCCGCCATGCCGCCGGGCGCCTTTCCCGGCGTGGACGAGACCGAGGTCTACTCCTTCCTGCAGGCCCACTCCGGAAGCTGATCCTCCCCTCACGTCCTGCGGGTTTCTCCGGGACCCTCCCGTCCCGCCCGTTTACTGCCGTCGCTCCCGCATTTTCTGCGGTTCAGTGCGTCGCTCCCGCACATCTGGTGAGTGAGCGTCCGGCGGACTGTTGCGGAAGGTGAGGGAGCGTCGCCTTGGGCGTGGCTGACGGCAGGGCGGACTATATTGGCCTTTGTCAGCTCATCGACCCACCTCGCGGGAGCGTGCACCCATGGCCAAGGAACTTGCCACCCAGCTCATCGAACAACTCCAGGCTGCCGGCGTGCAGCGGATCTACGGGATCGTGGGGGACAGCCTCAACCCGATTGTCGACGCCGTCCGCAAGACCGGCGGCTCGCAGCAGGGCGGCATTGACTGGATCCATGTCCGGCATGAGGAAGCAGCCGCCTTCGCCGCGGCGGCGGAGGCCCAGCTGACCGGCCGGCTCGCGGTCTGCGCCGGCTCCTGCGGGCCCGGCAACCTGCACCTGATCAACGGGCTGTACGACGCCAACCGTTCCGGGGCGCCGGTGCTGGCCATTGCCTCGCACATCCCGAGCAAGCAGATCGGCAGCAGTTTCTTCCAGGAAACCCACCCGGACCGGCTCTTCAACGAATGCTCGGTCTATTCCGAACTGATCAGCACCGCGGAGCAGGCGCCCCGGGTCATGCACAGCGCCATCCAGCACGCTGTCGGGCTCCGGGGCGTCGCCGTCGTGACCCTTCCCGGCGACATCGCCGGCCTCGAAGCAACCGCTCCGACCCCGGCCCCGGCCGCATTCCGGCCGGCGACGCTGACCCCGGACCCCGCCAGCGTTCAAGAGCTGGCAGACGCCATCAACGCGGCGGATAAGATAGCCATCTTTGCCGGGGCCG
Organism: Arthrobacter sp. H-02-3; assembly: GCF_003097355.1. Taxonomy (GTDB): domain Bacteria; phylum Actinomycetota; class Actinomycetes; order Actinomycetales; family Micrococcaceae; genus Arthrobacter; species Arthrobacter humicola. The sequence goes on along the minus strand of NZ_PYUI01000011.1, from coordinate 88,742 downwards.
GCGTCGAGGGCGCGCACGATGAGGTGGTGGCGCTCGCCGGACTGATCGCGGCGCCGATCGGCCATTCGCTCCGCGGCAAGGACTTCATGCAGTACGACAACGCGTATGACATCGGCATGACGGGGCTGCTGGGCTACGGCGCTGCGGCCGAAGGCATCGAGGACGCGGATCTGCTGATCCTGCTGGGCACCGACTTCCCCTATGATCAGTTCCTGCCGGCAACCCGGACGGCGCAGGTGGACCGGGCCGCCCACAAACTCGGTCGGCGGACCGACGTCGACGTCGCCGTGCACGGCGACGTCCTCCCCACGCTCGCGGCTTTGATGCCGTTGATCAAGGCCAAGAAGAGCCGGCGCTTCCTCGATGCGATGCTCAAGAAGCACGACCGTCTCATGAACAAGGCCGTGGGCGCATACACCCGGAACGTGGGCAAGAAACAGCCTATCCACCCGGAATATGCGGCCTCGCTGCTGGACCAGGTGGCGGCAGAGGACGCGATCTTCACGGCGGATACGGGCATGTGCAATGTTTGGACCGCGCGGTACATCAACCCGCTGGGCACCCGCCGGCTGATCGGCTCGTACCTGCACGGCTCCATGGCCAACGCGCTGCCGCACGCGATCGGCGCTCAGCTGGCCTACCCCGGCCGGCAGGTGGTCTCGGTCTCGGGGGACGGCGGCCTGTCCATGCTGCTGGGTGAGCTCATCACGGTCGCCGCGCACCGGCTTCCGGTCAACGTCGTGGTCTTCAACAATTCCACCCTCGGCATGGTGAAACTCGAAATGCTGGTGGACGGGCTCCCTGACTTTGGCGTGGACGTCCCCGACGCCAACTACGCCGACGTCGCCCGGGCCCTGGGGTTCCATGCCGTACGTGTCACGGACCCGTCCCGCATCGAGGCCGCGTACCGGGAAGCGTTTGCCCATCCCGGCCCGTCGCTCGTGGAGCTCATCACGGACCCCAAGGCGCTGTCCCTCCCGCCGAAGATCAAGGGCGCGCAGGTCCTGGGTTTCGCCACGGCCATGTCCAAGGTGGTCCTCAACCGGGGCGCCGGCGAGGCCGTCAGCATGGCCCGGAGCAACCTGCGCAACATCCCGCGGCGCTGAGACCCTCCGAGTTCGCCGGAAACTCTCCAGCTCGCGGGAAGTTTCCGGCGAACTGGAGAGATTCAGGCGAACTGGGCACTAACGAGACAACGGGAGTGGCAATGAAAAATCACCGCATGGCTGGAATCGGGCCAGCGCGGAGCGCCGGGGCGCTCGCCGCATACTCGCCCCCGCCACCGGCGCTGTTGACGGCCGACGGTGTGGATCGCGTCCGCGTGGACCGCTTCGCCTACGCAGCCGAGTTGGAGGCGTTCCGCGCCTCAGCCCTGACATTGGGAGCCGCTCTCCTGGCCGACGGCGGCGAAGAGTCCGCCGGAAACGTGGTGTCGTCCCCGGGCAGCCTGCTGATAGCGCTCGCAATGCTGCGGGCAGGGGCCTCCGGGGAGACCGCCGTCGAAATGGACAAGGTCCTGGGGCTCCCGGCCGGCAACCGGGATGAGGCCATGAACGCCCTTCTCGGGTTCCTGGCGGCGTACGACGGCGATCCCGGCTCGGTGGACGAAAAGGACCCGCCACGGAAGCCGGTCATGCACGCGGCCAATGGCCTGTTTGTGGACAAGGGTGTGCCAACCAGAAAGGACTACTTGGCAACCCTTGCCAAGCACTATGGCACCGGCGTGTACCCGGTGGACTTCCAAGATGAGGCCGCCACCAAGCCTGCAATCGACGCCTGGGTGAACAAGAACACCGGCGGCCGGATCAAGAAAGCGCCTGCGGAGTACGATCGCGACTGCACTTTCAGCCTCCTCAACGCCTTGTACTTCGCCGCGGCGTGGCTGTCGCCTTTCGACCCCAACGACACCCAGGACAGCCCCTTCACCAAGTCCGGTGGCGAGGAAATCAGCGTCCCGACGATGCACAACATGCTGGAGCTGGCCTATGCAGAGGGTGCCGGCTGGCGAGTCGTGGACCTGCCGTACGCAAAAGGTTTTGTCATGCGGCTGGTGCTGCCCGGTCCCGGCGAAGGGCCGGAGACCCTCACGGCCGCCACCCTAGCGGAGATTGCGGCGGCCCTGGACATGGCCCCCGAAGTCCTCGTGCTGATCTCCCTGCCCAGGTGGGACCACAAGAGCAGCTTCGACCTTCGGAAAGTGCTGGGATCCTTGGGGCTGAACACAACCCTCACCACCACCAAAGACTTCGACTCCATCCAGAGCAGACTCACTATCACCAAGGCCGCGCAGGCTGCCAGCATCACTGCCGCGGAGAAGGGGACAGTGGCCGCGGCGGTGACCCGAATTGACGGCATGGTGACCGGATTGCCGCCGGAGCCGGAACAGACCATCGACTTCGACCGGCCGTTCCACTACCAGATCGTGCACGTCGAATCCGGCCTGCCCCTGTTCATGGGAACTGTGGCCGACCCCCGGTGATGGGCGGCCCGCCTGACTCCACATCGCCGGAAACTCTCGAGTTCGCCGCAAACTTCCGGCGAACCGGAGAGTCCCCGGCGAACTCGGTGAATGGGCCGGAGGGCTCTAGCGCGGGCCGCCCTGCCAGAGGGCGTCGAACGGGGCGCCCGAGGCCACCCGGTTCCGGATCCCCGCGGTCACAAACGCCTTGGCCGTCCGGGCGGCCTCCAGCGGGGTCGCGCCTTTCGCGAGTTCGGCCGTCACCGCGGCGGCCAGCGAGCATCCGGCACCGGACACGGCCACGTCGCCCACCTTCGGGGCGGACAGGACTTCCAGGGTTTCGCCGTCGTAGTAGACGTCGACGGCGTCGGGGCCGTCCAGCCGCACGCCGCCCTTGGCGAGAACCGCGGCGCCGCTGAGCTCGTGGATGCGGACGGCGGCGGCCGTGAGGGATTCGACGTCGGTGATCTCCAGCCCGGAGAGCGACTCCGCCTCGAAGTGGTTCGGCGTGACGAAGGTGGCCAGCGGCAGGACCTGTGCCTTGAGGGCCTGATCGGTGTCCAGGGCGTGCCCCGGCTCCTGGCCCTTGCAGATCAGCACCGGATCCAGCACCACGTTGGCGAACTGCCCGTCGGACAGTGCCGCAGCCACGGTCGCAATTGTCGCGGGGCTGCCCAGCATGCCGATTTTCACGGTATCCAACACGGTCGGTGCGCCGGACGCGGCACCGTAGGCCGCCGTCGTCGCCTCCAATTGGTCCGCAATGACCTGCTGGTCAACCGGGACGAAGCGGTGGTTCCAGTTGTCCTTCGGGTCGAAGGACACGATACAGGTCAGGTTCGCGATGCCGAAGACGCCGAGTTCCTGGAACGTCTTCAGGTCGGCCTGCGCGCCGGCGCCGCCGGTCGCTTCGGAGCCTGCGATGGTCAGGGCGATGGCGGGGGAGGCAGTGGTGTCGGCAACAGCCAGGGCAGCGGAGTCGAATGCGGTAGAAGTCATGGTCCCATCCTGCCATTGGGCTAATTCCGACCGCATTGTGCTCTTGAACAGGCATTTCATGAACAGTAGGAACAACACCTGAGCGTTATTGGATCACGCAGACCACGGTGGCGGACGGTGCGCTGAGCCCCGCCGTCGTCAGGTTACTGCGCGTTGTCTGCGAACCGCAGCTGCAGGATCGTGGCGGCGACGCCTGCCACGAATGTCGCGGCAAGCACCGCGTAGCTGCCTGCCGGGAGTGAGTCGACAGGGTCGGCCACCACGCCGATCAGCAGCGGGACGATCGAGTAGGGGAACCACTCCGCCCAGCCGGTCCTGCCGAACAGATTGCCCAGGGCCAGCATCACGAGCGAGAAGGCGATGGGCGCCACCTCGCCACGGCTCAACACCGCGATCCATGCGACCACTGGTGCGAGCAGGAACGAAATCGCCGGGGCGAGCAGCACGTGTGCGATTCCGGTCGCGGCCAGCTCCGCCGAGAACCCCGGCAGGCCCATCGCCAGTCCGATCGCCAACGCCTCGACGAGGACGACGGCGACGAGCGCCATCCACCACGCCGCCGCGACCAGCAGCTTGGCGACGACGAACCAGTGACGGCCCACCGGCAGCGCGAGCATGTTCTTGGCGGTGGCGTCGCTGTACTCGCGGCCAAACAGGTAAGCGACGATGAACGCCAGCAGCAGCATCCCGCCGACGCCGAAGATCAGCGTGAGCATGTAGAAGTATGCGGGCCATGTCGCCTCGATCCCGACAAGGCTCGCTTTGGTGCCCAGAAGCCCCAGCTCAGCCGCACGCCCCGGTTCGCGGACGATCCACATGAAAAGCGCTACGCTCGGCGGCATCATCGCCAGCACCGCCAGGGTGGCCCCCGTCGCCTTGGAACGATGGAGCTTGACGAATTCGGTGGCGAGAACCTGACCGAACATCAGGCGTCCCCGCTCTTCGGGTTCTCGTCCGTGCGCGCCAGGAAGTAGCGCTCCAGATCCAGTGTGAGCAGCGCCTGCTCGCGTTCTTCGGACGTGTAGGCTTCGGTCGCGAAGGCGCGTGCCTTCGCGGCGAGTTCGTCGCGTGATGACTCCTCGATGAGCCGGCCCTCGTGGACGATGCCGATACGGTCCGCCAGGTGGGCGACCTCGGCGAGGATGTGGCTCGACATGAAGACTGTGACGCCACGATCGTCGGCAAGCGAGCGGAGCAGCTCCCTGATCTCAACGATGCCGGCAGGATCGAGCCCGTTGGCGGGTTCGTCGAGCACGAGAAGTTCGGGGGCGTGCAGCAGTGCGCGGGCGAGCGCGAGGCGCTGCTTGTTGCCGAGCGAGAGCTGCCCGGCGCGCCGGTCGGCGTACGGCCCCAGGCGCAGCAGAGCGATCGAGTCGGCGACCGTCCGGGTTGGCGAGCCGGTGAGCCGCCGCTGGATGTCGAGGTTCTCGCGCACCGTGAGGTTGGGGTAGGCGGTAGCGGTCTCGACGAGGAAGCCGACGCGCGAAAACACGTTGGTCTCGCCGGGCAGGATGCGCCGCCCGAGGACCGTCACCTCCCCGCTGCTCGGGCGGATGAGGCCGAGCAGCATGCGGATGGTGGTCGTCTTGCCCGCCCCGTTCCTGCCGAGGAACCCGTAAATCTCGCCGCGGCGGACGTCGAGGTCGAGCGAGTCGACGGCGGTGACTCCGCGGTATCGCTTGACGAGGGCACGCGTGGAAACCGCGGTGTCAGGCACGGGGCTCCTCCATGCCCCCATCCTGCCATCACGCCCGGAACGTTCACAGTGCGGGGCCCGGCAGCATCGAAGTAGCCGGAAACGTGCGAGATCGCCGTAAGTTCCCGGCGAACCGGCAGGTTGCCGGCGAACTCGCGGCTCCGGGCCGGATTCGCACCGTCGTGCCCGCACGGCCGGGTGCGAGAATGGAGGGCGGTTCGGGTGGTTCTTTTGCCCGGGCCGTCCAGTGCTAATACAGCCGGCGGACCAGCGTATTCCCTTGCGGGCGCGGGCCGCCGAGCGAACCACTACGAATGGAATGCCATGACGTCCGCCAAGACTTTCCCGGTGTCCGCGCCGCCGAAGTTCGCTTCGATCGGTTCTCCATACTTCGGCATCATGCTGGCCGTTATGGCCGTGGTGCTGATCCTGTCCAACATCGGGGCATCCAAGGGCGTGGCGATCGGCCCGATCATCACGGACGGCGGCTTCTTCCTCTTCCCGCTGGCATATATCCTGGGCGACGTCATCAGCGAGGTCTATGGCTTCAAAGTGGCCCGCAAGGCCATCGTCACCACCTTTGCACTCTCCGTCTTCGCGTCCCTCTGCTACTGGGTCATCATCGCCCTGCCGGGCTTCGGCGACGAGTACGGGGCCTCCAAGCAGGCGGCCCTGGAAGGCGCCCTCGGCCCGGTCCCGCAGATCGTGCTGGCTTCGCTGCTGGCCTTCTTTGCCGGCCAGACCATCAACTCCTGGATCCTGGTAAAGATGAAGGCGCGCACCGGGGAAAGATCCCTGTGGGCGCGCATCATGGGCTCCTCCGTGGCCGGCGAGTTCGTGGACACGCTGATCTTCTGCAGCATCGCCGCGTCCGTGATCGGAATTACCGACGTCGGGATGTTCGTGAACTATGTCCTTGTGGGCTTCCTCTACAAGACCCTCGTGGAGTTCGCCTTCGTACCGCTGACCACGCTCGCCATCGGCTGGGTGAAGAAGCGCGAACCGAGCTACGGCGCTTAGGCAGCCGCCGTCGTGCCCGACGCCGTTCCGTTCCGTGGCCCAGTTCGCCGGAAACCTGCGGGGGCGCCGTAAGTTTCCGGCGACGTCGAGGGCGTCCGGCGAATTCGCGACTCACGGGCGTGTCAGGCGTGCGGGCGGCCGGCTAAAGCACGAAGCAGCCGGTTCCTGAATTCCTGCTCGCGGAAGAGGTGTTCCCACTCAACGCGGATGAACCGCCAGCCCTCTTCAGCCAGGGCTTTCTCCCGGCGCCGTTCCTCGAAGAGCACCTCGGCTGTGGGCCTGTAGTCGAAGTACTTGGTCTTGCCGTCGAACTCGAGGGCTACCTTCTCCTCTTTCCACGCAAAGTCCAGACGGTGGCGCCCGGCGCGGCTTGATACTTCCACTTGCAGCTCAGGAGGCTTGATCCGAAGCCGGTGGATCAGCTCGCGGGTCAGGGTTTCGCCCGCAGATTCGGACCGTGGATCCGCCGTGATGAGGACGCGACGGAACGTCCGGATCCCCCGGCGGCCATCCAGTGCGTCCGCCATGGTCTGCAGGGCTACTCGATCCGCACCCAGGCGAAGCGCGTGGTCGGTGAGGATCAAGGCCTGCCTGTAGCGCAGCATCATGGCGCAGTCGGCAACCGTCCGTTCCAGAGACGTCGTCCGCAGGCCGCGGACAATGGCGGCGTCGTGTTCGGTAAAGGGACGTGTGTGGCACCGGACGTCCCTGCCGTGGCGCTCGTTCGACGGGCGCACTTTCTGCAGGACGTGGATGGCGTCATCCACGTTCCAGAGGAACAGGCTGCGGAGGCGCGCTGCGGACGTGTGACTGTACAGGAAGGTGCCCGTCGACGTCGTACGTGTTCCGTGGGCGTGCGCGAAGATGCGCTGCCTGCTCCGGACGTCCGGGGACTGGGCGTTCCAGAGGCTGGCGCGGATGTAGCAGCCGTGCCGGAGCCGGACGAGGGCGCCCGAATCCAGGAGGGATCGGATGGTCCGCGAGCCGTAGCCGAGGTCGAGCAGTTCTTCTGTGCGCCAGAGATTGCCCGTCGGGGGCAGTTGCAGCGAGGGGTTTTGCGACATGGCTCCAGCGTCCAGTACCGCCGACGCGCCCGGGAGGCTCCGCCGTCGCTATGTGGATAACGGCGATGTGGATAACGGCGGGGTCGCCGGAAAGCTGCGGGGGTCGCCGGGGATTTACGGCGAATTCGGGCCTTTCCGGCGAGTTCGACGGCGGCCCGGAACGGGACGCGCCGGTATCAGCCGGAAACGCGCGCCGTCGTGCCCCGGACGATCAGGGCCGGCTCGATCAGCTTGCGCTCAGGCTCGAGGGCCGGGTCCTGGATCCGGGCCAGCAGGGTGTTGGCCACATCGACGCCGACGACGTCGCTGCGGTTGTCGACAGACGTGATGTCCAGGTACCGCGACTTGGCCAGTTGGGAATTGTCGTAGCCGATCACGGAGAGGTCTGCCGGAACGGACAGGCCGCGCGCCTTGGCCGCGGCGAGGGCGCCCAGGGCCATGGTGTCGTTGGCTGCGAACAAGGCAGTCGTGTCCGGGTGGTGGTCAAGAATCCAGCAGGCGGCCGCGTAGCCGTCCTCCTCCGAGGTCCCCTGCGATTCGCCGGCGATCCGATGCTCGACGCCGGCCTTCGTGATGCCGCTGCGGAAGCCCTCGCGCCGGTGGGCGGCAGCTCCGCCGGAGCCCGAGAGGTGTCCGATCCGCGTGTGGCCGAGCCCCAGCAGGTGGTCCGCCGCCATGCGGCCGCCGCCGTCGTCGTCATTGGTAATGAGGCTGGCGCCGGCAGGAACACCGTTGCGCCAGCCGGCGACGACGGCCGGAACCCAGGTCCCCGCCATCATCGACTCGCTCGGCTCGGCCGCGATGACAAGGCCCTCGACGTGCATGGACAGCAGACCGTCCGCGGCTTCGGTGATGCGGTTCTCGCCCGGGCGGGAATCCGCGAGGGTGACCTGGTAGCCGTGGGGGGAGAGAGCGGATTCCATGCCGCGCAGGAGGTCCACGAACCAGAGGTTCCGGAAGTCGTCAATGACCAGTCCGATGCTTTTCGTCTGGCTGCTGGCAAGCGTGGTCGCTGCCCGGCTCGGGCGGTATCCTAGCTCTGACATGGCCGCCCGGACGGCCTCGCGGCGCTTCTCGCTGACTTTCGACGGGTTTTGAAGCACGAGGGAAACCAGCGACGGGGAGACGCCGGCGCTCTTGGCGACGTCGTAGATCGTCGGGCGGCGGGTTCGAGAGGTGTTCAGCGTCATCTGCAGAGCCTTTCATGTCTCATTCGAGGATAGCCGTCTAACCATTGACAGGACATATTCACATAGCTACGCTTCTTATCAGCGCTAATTTTTGTAGCGCTCCAATTTTCTAGAGTCGGGCCGTCGGCCTGGCAATTTCAAAGGAGAAATCGATGGCTGACAGTTTAGGAGTTGCCGTAATCGGCGCCGGAATGGCAGGAAAGGCGCATGCGGCCGCGTACCGTACGGCGTCCACGCTGTACAGCCCGGTTCTTCCTTCCATCCGGCTGGTCTCCATCGGCGATGTCAACGCCGAGTTCGGCTCCCTTGCGGCGAAGCGTTTTGGCTACGAACGCAATGACACCTCCTGGCAGGCGATCGCCGCGGCCGATGACATCGACGTCGTGAGCGTCGTGATCGCGAACTCCCTCCACCGGGAAGTCGTGGAGGGCCTGCTGGCCGCCGGGAAGCACGTGCTGTGCGAAAAGCCGCTGAGCGACTCGATCGAGGACGCCCGCGCCATGGCCGAGGCAGCCCGCAACGCCAGCTCGATCGCGCGCATCGGGTTCACCTTCCGCCGCACCCCGGGCATCGCCTACATCCGCGACCTCATCCGCAACGGCGTCCTGGGCAACGTCCTGCACTTCAGTGGGCGCTACTGGACCGACTACGGGTTCAGCCCTTCGGCCCCCATGAGCTGGCGCTACAAGGGCGGCCCGGGCTCCGGCGCGCTGGCCGACGTCGGGAGCCACCTCACGTACGTCTCCGAATTCCTCTGCGGTGACATCAAGTCCATCAGCGGCGGGCACCTCAGCACCGTGATCGACAAGCGCCCGCTCCCGCTCGCCGCGGTCATGGGCCACGACCACGTCGCTGTCAGCGACACCTTCGAGCCGGTCGAAAACGACGACTACGCGGCGTTCTCCGCAGAGTTCGAAAATGGCGCCGGCAGCTTTGAAGTCTCCCGCGTTGCCGCCGGACACGCCAACAGCCTCCAGTTTGAAGTGTTCTGCGAGAACGGCGCCGCCAAGTTCGACCAGCGCCGCCCCGCCGAAATCCAGCTGTTCCTCAACGATGGCTCCGGCAACGAGAACGGCTACCGCCAGGTCATCCTCGGCCCTGGCCACCCCTACATCGCCGGCGGCCTGGCCATGGACGCCCCTGAAGTGGGCTTCGGACAGAACGACGCCTTCGGCTACCAGGCCCGGGCGTTCCTGGAGGAAGTTGCCGGTCTCAGCGAGGCGGAGTCGCTGCCGCGCTGCGCCACGTTCGACGAGGGCGTGCGGAACATGGAACTGCTCGGCGCGGTCACCGAATCGGCGCTCAACAACGGAAAGAAAATCACGCTATGAAACTCGGCGTCTACAACGCAATCCTGCACGACCGGCCGCTTCCCGAGGCCCTCAAGGTCATCGCCGACCTCGGACTGACCGGCATCGAAATCAACACCGGCGGATTCCTGCCGGCCGTCCATGTGCCCACCATGGACCAGATCCTCGAAAGCGATACGGCCCGTGATGACTACCTCGCGATTTTCGAGGGGAGCGGAGTCTCGATTGCGGGCCTGAACTGCAACGGCAACCCGCTGCACCCCAAGCGGGAGATCGGCGAGAAGCATGCCGAGGACATCCGCCGCTCCATCCGGCTGGCGCACCGGCTGGGACAGGACCGGGTGGTGACCATGTCCGGCCTTCCCGGCGGCGAACCGGGTGCCACCACGGTCAACTGGGTGGTCAACGCCTGGAACTCGGCCGCCCTGGACGTGCTGGACTACCAGTGGGGCATCGCCGCCGACTTCTGGAAAGAAACCGACCGCCTCGCCGCCGACCACGGCGTGAAGGTTGCCCTTGAACTGCACCCGCAGAACATCGTGTTCAACACCGCCGACGTCCGCAAGCTCATTGAGCTGACCGGCGCCACGCACGTGGGCGTCGAGCTGGACGCCTCGCACCTGTTCTGGCAGCAGATGGATCCGGTCGCGGTGGTGCGCGAACTCGGTCCGCTGGTCTTCCAGGCAGCCGCGAAGGACGTCCGAGTGAACACGGAGAACGCCGCGCTCTACGGTGTCCTCGACAACAGCTTCCGCCGGCTGTCCCCGGAGGAAAACCGCACCAACCTCGGCGGCGACGAGTGGGCCAACGAGTGGCCCAAGAACTCCGCCTGGGACTTCGTGGCCCTGGGCCGCGGGCACGACACCGCCTACTGGACGGAGTTCCTGCGCGCGCTCTACGAAGTTGACCCGAACATGCTCGTCAACATCGAGCACGAGGACACCTCCCTGGGCCGGATTGAGGGCCTCCAGGTGGCGGCCAAGGTCCTGCGGGACGCCGACGCGGCGCTCTCGGCGTCGCTGCACCTCACGAACTGACCGTCGTTCGATCAATACCCCGAGGTCGCCGGAAAGCGCCGGGTTCGCCGTAAGAGACCGGCGAACGGGCAGCTTTCCGGCGAATTCGACGGCGGTGCGGACAGCGCCCGGAGTAGGGGCCGCCGTCGTGCGGTGATGGCGAGGTCGCCGGAAAGCTGCGGGATCGCCGGAACGTTACGGCGACCTCGAGAGGTTCCGGCGAATTCGACGCCGGGTCCGGAACGTTGCGGCGACCTGGACGGCGTCAGCGGAACCTAGGAGTAGTACCGGCCCAGGGTCTCGGCCTTGAAGTCGAAGAAGTTGCCCGACTCGATGGCCAGGCGCGCATCGTCCACCATCTTTACCACGAAGCGCTCGTTGTGGATCGAGATCAGCGTCGCCGAGACCATCTCCTTGGCCTTGAACAAGTGGTGGATGTAGGCCCGCGAATAGTTCAGGCAGGCGTAGCAGTCGCAGTCTTCCTGGAGCGGTCCGAAGTCGCGCTTGTACTTGGCGCCGGAGAGGTTGAACCGGCCGGTGGGGTGATAGAACGCCGAGTTCCGGGCCACCCGGGTGGGGGAGACACAGTCGAACGTGTCCGCGCCGTTCTCAATTGCGGTGAAGATATCGTCGGGTTCGGAAATGCCCAGGAGGTGCCGCGGCTTGTTCTCCGGCAGCTCCTCATTGCACCAGCGCACGATCGTGCCGAGGTTCTCTTTCTCGAGTGCGCCGCCGATGCCGAAGCCGTCGAAGTTCATGGCGCCGAGGTCGCGGCAGGCCTTGCGGCGCAGGTCCTCGTACTGGGCGCCCTGGATCACCCCGAACAGCGCCTGGTAGGGCTTCCCGACGCGCTCGGATGTGAGCCGGAAGTGCTCGGTGATGCAGCGTTCGGCCCAGCGCCGGGTGCGCTCCAGCGACTCCTCCTGGTAGCCGCGGGAGTTCTGCAAGGTGGTGAGCTCGTCGAAGGCGAACATGATGTCCGCACCGATCTGGTGCTGGACGTTCATGGAGATCTCGGGGCTGAACCGGTGCCGGTCGCCGTTGAGGTGGCTCTTGAACCACACGCCTTCCTCATCGACGTGGGCCAGGCGTTCCTTGCCGGGGGCTACGGCGTCGTCCGGCCCTGAATGGTCCACCGATTTCATGTCGATGACCTTCTTGAACCCCGAGCCCAGGCTCATCACCTGGAAGCCGCCGGAATCGGTGAACGTGGGCCCGCGCCAGTTCATGAAGGCGCCCAGCCCGCCGGCCTCGTCCAGAATGTCCGCGCCCGGCTGCAGGTACAGGTGGTACGCGTTGGCCAGCACGGCCTGCGCGCCGAGCTCGGCGATGGATTCCGGCAGCACGGACTTGACCGTGGCTTTGGTGCCGACGGCGATGAACGCCGGAGTCTGGATCTCGCCGTGCGGGGTGGCGATGGTGCCGGTCCGGCCCAGGAACTCCCCGCCGTTGGCGGCGATCTGACCGGCCGACGGCGGGCACGCCTCACTCAGGCGCTTGCCCACACGGAAGGAGAACTCGGACTGCCGGGCAGGCGCGGGCGGCAAAGAATCAGAGACAGGATTGGCTGGCACGGTTCAAGTGTGCCAGCTAACGCCGCCTAAGCCTTAGTGGACGGGATCCGATGTGGGGTAGTTCTCAGCCCGCCATTTGTCCCAGTAATTGCGGATCGCGTCCAGCTGGTGGGCCCCGAGGTCATAGGTGGAGACGATCGCCAGGGATCCGCCGTCGGGCCGGACGTCCGCGATGGCGGGCTGGTCCGCCACGATCAGCAGGCCCTCGCCGTGCTCGGCGTAGTTGTGGACCGTCAGGCCCACTTGGTGATTGCTGCGGAACCAGACCTTGCCGGAGATCTCCTCGCCCGTGGGCAGGGTGAGCGAATACGGGTCCCCGGGCGCCGGGACGTCGCTGAGCCCGAGGTTTTCTATCGCCGAGCCGCCGGTGCCGGGCACGGAGAAGAAGAAGGTCCGGCGTTTGCCGTGCGGGTGCCGTTCCAAGGCGAAGCGCAACTGATGGAGGAAGGTCAGCCAGCCTTGGGTGATGTCCTCGTCCCAGGCGGCCCATTCGGAATTGTGGTCGATCGCCGCCCGGGTGACGCTGACTTCCGTGCCCGTGGGGACAGGTTTCAAGGTGAAGACGTCTCCGCCGTCGACCACCAGGGAGGTGTGGTCCGCGCCTTCGACCACATTGGGGCCGAAGTAGATTTCGTTGATTTCGGCCTCTTGGTCATCGGCGTTCCAGCCGTGCCATTGGGCGATTCTGGCGGGTTCGCGCAGCATGGTCCAAACTTGCTGCGCGTCCGAATTGATCACAACGCTCAGATTGTTCGTCATGGGGTGAATCTACAACGCCAGGCCCCGAACGGGTAGGGGCGAACGGGTGGGCAGGACCGGCTGGGACCGGAGAAGATTGGCTGGGCCGGATGGGAACGATCGCGAGGCCCTTAGGGGCGGACGGATTCCAGCTCGTTGCCGATCCGGCGTTCCAGCTCGGCGGCGCCGATGGTTTCAGAGCCGCCGTGCGCGCGCAGGAACAGGAGCGCCTCGAGCCGGAGCAGCCGCCATTCGCGTTCCGCATCAGGGTTTGAGTTGTCGATCGAGCGGAAGATTTCCTTGTCGTACAGATTGGGCTCGTTGAGCGAGCGTTGACGCACCTTGGCGTTGATCCTGGCCTTGAACGGGTCTGCTTCCATGGCCTCCGGCGCGCGAAGGAATTTCTCGTAGATTCCGGCGCGCTCGTCCTGCCCCAGCTGGCGGCATATGTAGCTGGAGAGCGCCAAGGACGCCTCCACCGAGGCCCAGCGGCCAGGGTTGCCGTCGAACGGCAGGACGTTGAGCAGGTCCGCGACCGCCAGGGCGTTTTCGGCGTCTTTGAGCATGACGAAGAGCTCGTGGGCGAGGTCGCTGAGGTCCTTCAGGCAGCTCCCGGACTTGGTGTTGATTCCCTTGGCAAGCCGTTCGCTGAGCAGGAGCACGCCGACGGCGCCCGGATGGGCCTCTGCCACCGCCTCCACCACGGATTCCGGTGTGCCGTCCGGTGCCGGGATGAGCGCCAGGTCCGTCTCGCTGGGTCCGCTCACCGCGGGCGGCACCAGGGGCAGCGGAGGAACGACGACGCCGGGCGCCGCCGCCTCGGAGCCCTCCTGGCCCGGGGCAGGGGCCGCGCCGTCATCGGAGGTATCGGCGTCGGATGCGCTGGCATCGGAAGTAGCGGAACCTGTATTCGGGGGTGCTGTATCGGCGGTGCCGGCGGCCGCGAAATCAGTGAACTCCGCGGCTTCCGTCGTGTCCTCCGTGTCAATCTCAGCCGTCTCCGCGTCGTCCGTGATCCTCACCGTTGATCCTGCCGCGATCCGCAGCACACCGCCGCCGCTGAGGGTCGCCAGAACCATGGCGGGCGTGCCGAAATCGTCGGTTTCGACGTCCACCTGATGGACCTCGGCGGAGCGGTTTCCATCGGGCAGAATCAGGTGATCGCCGGCCCGTAGAGATCCAGCCTGAAGTTCACTGTGGTTCCGGGAGGCTGGGGGGTGGGTCATCGGGAGTCCTTAAAGTTCTCTTGCAGTCCGCCCAACAGTCTACAAAATCAGGTGCCCGAAGTCGGGGACGCTGCTGTTGCCCCGAGCGTCCCCGGGGCGGCGCCGGACCCAGGGGAACCGGCTAGTTGCCGACTCCCGCGAAAGCCAGCGCCTGCCGGATCAGGGCACCGCGGCCGCCGCTGAATTCAAGCTGCACGTCCGAGCTCATGACCTCCTGCGGGGTCATCCAGGTCAGTTCCAGGGCGTCCTGCCGCGGGGAGCATTCTCCCGTGACGGGAATGATGTACGCCAGGGCGACGGCGTGCTGGCGGTCATCGGTGAAGCCTGTGTGCGACGGCGACGGGAAGTACTCGGCCACGGTGAACGGCACGGGGCTGACCGGCAGTTGCGGGAAGGCGAGCGGGCCCAGGTCCTTCTCCATGTGGCGGAGGAGCGCGGCGCGGATGGTCTCGCGATAGAGCACGCGGCCCGAAACCAGGGAGCGGACCATGGTGCCGTCCGCGTCGGCCTGCAGGAGGGTGCCGACCTCGTTAACAAACCCCAGCGGATCCAGCCGGACCGGAACGGCCTCGACGTAGACCATCGGCAGCCTTCCCCGCGCTTCGAACAAGTCGTCGTCGGAGAGCCAGCCGGGATTCGGGTCAGGGGTGCGCACATTCATGGTTAAGTTCTACCCCATCCCTGACCCGTTCCCCGCGCCGCGCCTCAGATCGGGGATATTGTTTGTGCCCCAGGTAGGTGCACCGCGCGGACGGGATCCGGCACATAGAGTCCTGCCGCGCTCAGCTCTCCGCGGGTGCCGAGGAAATCCAGAGCGGCGGGTGGGCGGCCACTCCGTCCGCATCGGGGTTGACCACGTGCAGGGTCGGGATGGCAGCTTCCTCAATGATCGCCGCCTCGTGACCCGCCTCGTTCAGCCGCTCATGCAGGGCGTCAAAGTCGCCGGCGTATTCGAAGCCGAAGCCGGCACGTGCGGTCCCGGCGCCTGCACCGACCATCAAGATCCCGCCGTTCTTCGCCGTGAACGCTTCGGACTCCGCTGTGTCAGCGCCGCTGCCCGGGACCGGCCGGGGCCGGGCACCGATATCGCGCAGCGTTTGCGCCGCCGCAACGGCGTTTTCGGAGAACCAGACGCCGACGACGGCGAGGCCCGGGTCCGCTTCCGCCGACCCGCCCCAGCTGCCGTCGGCATCGCGCGTGGCCGGGTCCGCGAGGAAAGTGAAACCGTCGGCAGCGGTGATACGGCAGGAAGACCCGTGGTCCGCTTCGATGAGTTCCGCGGTGGTGCCGCCGGCCGGGCCGGGACCGCCCTGCGCCCCCGCCTCCGTGGTCCGCCGGGCGAATTCCTTCAGATCGCCCACTTCGACGCCGAAGGATGTGGTGCCGTCCTCTGCGGAGCCCTGCTCGACGAAGTGAAGGGCGAGGCGGCCGGAACCGGCGTCGAACACCCGCCAGGTGGGCTCGTCTACGGTCTTGACTAGGCCCAGATCGGTGAGCAGCCGCTCCCATTCATCAAGGCGGGAAGTGAAGTGGATCGGGCGGACGCGCAGCATCGTTGCTCCTCGGGTGGTCACGGGTTTCGGTTCGCAGGGATATCGTCCCACCAAAGCGGTACTTGTGGTCAGGTCCGAAGGGCACAATAGGGCCATGGCTGTTGAACTGGAGGAATTGCTGGTCAAGGATGCCGCCGCGTGGCGTGCCTGGCTGGAGCGGCATCACGCGCAGAGCCCCGGCGTATGGCTGGTGCTGCACAAGAAAGGCGGCTCGGTGACCGAGCTGGATTACGAGGCCGCGCTGCAGGAGGCGCTGTGTTTTGGCTGGATCGACGGGCAGGGCCGACGGCGGGACGAGGAGAGCTCCTGCCAGCGGATGACACGGCGCGGACCCAAGAGCGTGTGGTCCGCGCGGAACGTGGAGCGGGTTGAACGTCTCGAGTCGGCGGGGCGGATGGCTCCGGCCGGACAGGCCGCCGTCCTCAGCGCCAAGGAGGACGGGCGCTGGGAGGCCGCCTATTCGGGCGCGGCCACGGCAGAGGTCCCGGAAGACCTCGCCGCGGCCATCGCGGCGGAGCCCCGGGCGCAGGCAATGTTCGAGGTCCTGACCTCGGTGAACCGGTATGCCCTGATCTATCGCACGAA
The DNA here is from genome assembly GCF_003097355.1 of Arthrobacter sp. H-02-3. GTDB lineage: Bacteria > Actinomycetota > Actinomycetes > Actinomycetales > Micrococcaceae > Arthrobacter > Arthrobacter humicola. The sequence continues at coordinate 72,313 of NZ_PYUI01000011.1, read as the reverse complement.
CGGGGTTAAGCAGGCCGCTACGCGAGAGAGGAAGATCGCCGGGTTCGTTGAGATGCTCGCCCGGTTCGAAACGCCGTACCCGCAGACCAAGCGGCCCCGGGAAGAGTAACACCTGCCCCTGTGGCCCCGGCAGCCCCCGCCGCGGATCCCAGAGAACTCCCAGAAACCGTTCGGGTTACGGGTAGTTGCCGCTGGCAGGATGGGGCGATGCTCCCTGCCCAGCGTGCTCCGCGACCCTCCGCCCGCCCGCCGCTGCCGTCCCAGCGGCGGCTCTTCTTCGTGGCCGCGGGCTTGCTGGTCGCGGGGGAGACGATCTTCTGGACCATGCTTGCCGCGGTGCAGTCGAACAGCGGTGCCGCTGCCTTGGACGGGCCCGTGCACGACGGGCTCGTGGCGTCCCGGAACCCGCTGGCCACCTCCATCCTGACGGCCGTGACCACGGTGACGTCGCCACTGTGGATGACCGTGATCGGCTGCATGCTGGCCCTGGCATGGGCGGCGTGGAAACGGGAAATCTGGCGTCCGGCCCTGCTGGTCGGTGCCATGGCGGCAGCCCTTGCAGTGTCCACTCTGATCAAGCACGACGTCGCCCGCCCCCGGCCAGCCGCCAGCGATTTCATGCTGGGCCCGGACGACGCCCTGTCATTCCCCTCGGGCCATACGTTCGGCGCAGGCGTCTTCCTGTGCGTTCTGAGCTACCTGCTGGTGACGGCCCGCGGCACGCGGACGAGCAAACGAACGACGTCGGCGCTCGGCTTCGCGGCCGCGGCCGCCGGGACGCTGGTGGTCGCCTTCAGCCGGCTATACCTGGGCTATCACTGGCTGACGGACGTGCTCGCCTCCATCGGCCTGGCGCTCGCCGTCACCGGGACCGTCATCCTGGCCGACGGGCTGCGCACCGCCAGGGCCGCCCGGCTGCCGGCGCCGGCCGTCCCCGCCGCGCAGGCGGCAATGCCGGCTCCGGCGTACGCGGCGCAGGAGTACCCGTCAGAAGACGGCCCGTTAGAGCCCGACGCCCATCGCCTGGGCGATCACCACCGCCGAGGCTGAGGACCACGCCTGCGGGTGGCACGACGCCGGGTACGGCACCGCGACCCCCGAGTCCTCGGCCCGCACCCCGGCGAACACCTCCGGCAGCCGGTGCCCGAACGAGGCTGCCGCGCCGAGCAGGCCATCGGCCAGGGTCCGTGCCTCGGGGATGAACCCGTCGGCCAGGAGGCCGCGGATTGCGATGGCGGTGTCGTGGCTCCACACGGATCCGCAGTGGTAGCTGAAGGGCCAGAACCCCGCGGCACGCCGGGAGATCGTGTGCACGCCGTAGCCGGAGAACAGCTCCGGGCTCACCAGCCGGTCAGCCACGATCCGGGCTTCGGCCGCATCCAGGATGCCCGTGCCCAGCAGGTGTCCCATATTCGAGCCCGGGATGTCCAAGGGAACCCCGTGCCCGTCCAGGGCCATGGCCGGAAAGGGCCCGGCGTCGTCGTCAACCCAGAAGCGCTCCCGGAACCTGAGCCGGAGGGCGGCAGCAAAGTCCCGCAGCGCCGGGCCGCCGGGTTCCCCGTAGGCGTCGAACAGCTCGGCCGTCTGCAGGGCCGCCTGGTACGCGTAGCCCTGCACCTCGGAAAGGGCGATCGGCCCCTCCGCCTGCCGGCCGTCGCGGAACTGCATGGCATCCCGGGAATCCTTCCAGCCCTGATTGCTCAGGCCGTGCCCGGTCGCGTCCCGGTAGCTAAGGAACCCGGCGTTGTTGCCCGCTCCCGCGCCGGCGGCGAGCAGCCAGTCCGCGGCGCGTGCCGCATTCGGCAGCAGCGACCGGATAACGGCGTCGTCCGGCCCGGCGCGCCAGAGTTCACCGAGCAGGCAAAGCCACAGCGGGGTGGAATCCACGGCGCCGTAGTACACCGGAGGCAGGCGCAGGCCCTGGCTCTCGAGCACGAGTTCCTTGGAGCGCAGCTCGTGCAGGATCTTGCCGGGTTCCTCGGCAGCCGCAGGGTCAGTCCGGGTGCCCTGGAAGGCCGCCAGGGCCCGCAGCGTGCCCGCGGCAAGCCCGGTCTCCATCCCGGTGTCCAGTGGCAGCAGCAGCCGCGCCGCCCACAGCGAGTCGCGCCCGAACAGTGTGAAGTACCAGGGCGCCCCGGCGGCGATGAAAGGAGCGTGCGGAAGCTGGCGGGTGGCCAGCCGGAGCCCGGCCACTTCATCCAGGGAGTTGTCCAGGAGCAGGCCCAGGGCCCCGGCCGGTCCGGTCCGCGGCGGCCGCGGGGCGGGCGGCCGCGCCGCCACCACGGCGTCGTCATCGTCGGTCAGGACGGCGTGCCATTCGGCCTCGAACGGCCGGCCCCGGCCCAGGCTCCCGCGCCAGGCCAGCCGGCCCTCCGGGGTCACAGCACCGGGCGCCGCCACCGCGAGGCTCTTCCCGCCCTCCCGCCAGCGTAACGCCGACTGGTCGGCCGAGACCGGCGCGGACGCGTCGCGGAAGCGGCTGAGCCGGATCTGGGCCATGTCGGTGAAGTCGGCGGCCAGCTCAACGTCGATCTCGACGTCGAGGGAATCCAGTGACGTGCGCAGCTGCAGGGCATGCCGCACCACTCCGGGCGTCACGGTCCAGATCTGGACAAGCTCGACGGCGGGATCTTCTGTGGGCCCCGGGATGCCCCGGACGAGTCCCCGCACGCGCAGGACGCCGCCGGGCTGGGTCTCGACGGTGGCCGGTTCTGGCTCCAGGCCGTTGACACGTACGAGGGCGCGGCAGAGCATCCGGGTGTCGCCGTGAAGGAGCCCGGTGAACCCGGCTGGATCGGTGGACCCGCCGGCCGGATCGCCGGACTGCCCGGCTGACTGCCCGGACTGCCTGGCGCCTGGCGGGTTGGACTCGCCGGCCAGGCGGCCGTCGGGATCGAGCCACAGCTGCGTCGGGGCGGCAACGGAGCAGTGCTGGCGGTGCAGGCCTGGCTGAACAGTCATTCGCCCACCCTATGCCGGGGCCCACGGAGGGCTCAATGTCCTATTGGACCGGCGCGTCGTCCATCGGGAACGCCACGGCCTCGCCCACCACGCGCAGCCTCAGCTCGGTGCCGGGGCGGGCGATGGAGGCGTTCCAGTGCCGGATGGTGATGATTTCCCCGCCGCCGGGGTAGCGGTGGTCCGGGACGGCGCCGGCGGCAAGGACCGGCGGGACGGGGAGCTGGAGCCGGACGGTGGTCTCGGGGCCGAAGTAGTCGGTGTCCACCACGGTGCCGCGGATGGGGCCGTCCTCGGAAATGCGGATCTGCTCCGGCCGCAGCATCAGCTGGACCCGGCCCTGCGCCGGCGGGCGTCGCACGGGGATCCCGCCGAGCGAACACGTGGCCAGGGAACCTTCCATCCAGGCATCCAGGATGACGGCGTCACCGAGGAACTCCGCGGTGGCGCGGTCTGCCGGGCGTGTGTAGACGACGAACGGGTTGCCGATCTGGGCCAGCTTGCCGCCGCGCATCACGGCCACCTGGTCGGCGAAGGACAACGCCTCGGCCTGGTCGTGCGTGACGAGGATCGTGGTGACCCCGGCGTCCTTCAGGACCTGGCCCACCGCGCGGCGGGTCGCCACCCGCAGGCCGGCGTCCAGAGCGGAAAACGGCTCGTCCAGGAGCATGAGCTCGGGCTCGCGGGCGAGCGCCCGGGCCAGCGCGACGCGCTGCTGCTGGCCGCCGGAGAGCTGGTGTGGGCGGCGCTTGGCCATGGACGGGTCCAGCGAGACCATTTCCAATAGTTCGCTCACCCGCGCCTTGACGCCGCTGCGTCCGCCGGGGAGTTTGCCGCTGTCCAGGCCAAAGGAGATGTTCTGGCCCACGGTCAAGTGCGGGAACAGGGCGCCGTCCTGGGCCACGTAGCCGACGTGGCGCTTGTGGGCCGGGACCCAGGCGTCCTCTCCCGCCACCTTGCTGCCGTTGAGCGAGATGGTGCCGGTATCGGGGTGTTCGAAGCCGGCGATCAGCCGCAGGAGGGTGGTCTTGCCGGAACCGGACGGTCCCACGATCGCCGTCGTTCCGCCCTTGGCGACGGAGAGGTTGACGCCTTTGAGTACCGCCTGGGGCCCGAAGTTCTTGGTGACCGCGTCGATTTCCAGGTGGCTGTTGGTGCTGGGCGCCACGGACGCCGCGATCCGCGGCTCGGGGAGACGGGAGGGTGCCTCGTGCGGAGGGTAAAAATCGGTCACTGTCCGGCCACTTTCTTGGACTGCTGGAAAAGGAGATAGGTCATGGGCGCCGAGATCAGGATCATCAGGAGCGCATACGGAGCGGCGCCGGCGTAGTCAATCTCGCTGCTCTTGCTCCAGAACTCGGTGGCGAGCGTGCGGGTCCCGTTGGGGGAGAGCAGGAGGGTGGCCGTGAGCTCGTTGACGATCCCTAGGAACACCAGTGCCGCGCCGCCGGCCGCGGCGGGGGCCGTGAGGCGCAGCGTCACACGGAGGAACGCCAGCAGGGGCGGCTTGCCGAGCGCCTGCGCGGCCTCGTCGAGTTCCTTCGGCGCCTGGGCCAGCCCGGAGCGGAGGTTCACCAGGGCCCGGGGCAGGAACAGCAGCACATAGGCCGCGATCAGGAGTCCCGAGGTCTGGTACATGTTGGGGAGCATCCGGATGCTTACGGTCACGAACGCCAGGCCCACCACAATCCCCGGCATGGAGCTGGTGATGTAGTTGGAGAGCTCCAGGGACTTGCTGAACCACCCCGGACGCCGCACGGCAAGGTAGGCCATGGGGAACGCGACCAAGGTGGTGACCACGGCCGCGGCGATGCCGTAGGCGAGGGTCTGCAGCAGGGCCGGCATGAACTCCTCCGCGGCCCAGACATCCGGCCCGCCGGCGATGACCCAGCGCAGCACGAACGTCAGCGGCAGGCCGAACGCCAGCGCAGTGAGGGCGATCAGGGACAGCTGGGCGGGGACCTGATACGCGTGCAGGGGCAGCCGCAAGGCGCGCGCCTGGGCACCCGAGCCGATCCTGGCGTACCGGGCGCTGCCGCGGCTGCGGACCTCCACGAGCAGCAGGATCAGGCACAGGAAGACCAGGACGCTGGCGAGCATGTTCCCGGCGGTGCCGTTGAAGGTGGACTGGTACTGCACCATGATCGCGGTGGTGAAGGTGTCAAAGCGGATCATCGCGAAGGCCCCGTATTCGGCCAGCAGGTGCAGCGCGACCAGCAGCCCTCCGCCGGTCATGGCGATGCGCAGCTGCGGCAGCACCACGCGGAAGAAGGCGCGCCAGGCGCCGAGGCCGAGGGACGCGGCGGACTGTTCGATGGCCGGGTCCAGGCGGCTGAGGGTCGCGGCGGCCGGGATGTAGACGAGGGGGAAATAGGACAGGGTGGCGATCAGGACCCCGGACCACAGCCCGCCGAGGGAGGGGACCGCGGAAACCCAGGCATAGCTGTTGACGAAGGCGGGGATGGCCAGCGGGGCCGCGAGCAGCACAGCCCACCACTTCCGGCCCACCAGGCTGGTGCGTTCCACGAGCCAGGCGCCGCCCACGCCCAGAATCAGGCACAGGGGCACCGTCACCACGGTCAGGAGCACGGTGTTCAGCAGCAGTTCGCCCACCCGAGGGCGGAAGATCAGGGAGACTGCGGTGTCCCACCCGGTGGCGGCCGTCATGACGATCACGTAGGCCAACGGCACGAGGGAGAACAAGGCGATCAGCACCGCCACAATGGACACAACAGAGACGCCGAAAGGCGGGCGGGGGCGCTTGCCCCTGCCCGCCGTCGTCGTGTCAGTCGTCAAATCACCGGATGGACTTGGGACCGCCAGCTTGTTAGTCACTGCCGTTACAGCAGCCCTGCCTGGGTCATCAGTTCGGTGACCTTGGCGGAATTGAGCTTGGCCGGATCCACGGTGGGTGCCTGCAGATCCTTGAGCGGTACGAGCTTTTCGTTGGACGGGACGCCTGAGGCGACGGCGTATTCGAAGGAGGTGCCCTTCTGGAGCACTTCCTGGCCCTTCTTGCCGGTGATGAACTTTAGGAAGGCCTGGGCGGCCGCTGCGTTCTTCGAGGACTTCAGTACGCCGCCGCCGGAGACGGAGACGAAGGCGCCGGGGTCCTGGTTCTTGAAGTAGTACGGCGTGACGTTATTGGAGTTCTCGCCGGTCTTGGCCTGGTCGCCGTAGTAGTAGTAGTGGTAGATCAGGGCGGCGTCCACCTCGCCGGCGTTGACGGCCTTCATGGCCGTGCTGTTGCCCTTGTAGGCCTTGGAGTTTTCCTTCATGCCCTTGAGCCATTCCTGGGTCGCGGCTTCGCCCTTGAGTTCCAGCAGGGCCGAAACGATTGCCTGGAAGTCGGCGCCCGACGGCGAGGCGGCCCAGTGGCCCTTCCACTCGGGGTTGGCCAGGTCCAGCATCGACTTGGGCAGCTTGTCCGGGCTGATCTTGTTCTTGTCGTAGACCAGCACCGTGGAGCGTGCCGCGATGCCGGTCCACTTGTTGGTGGAGGGGCGGAATTCGGCGGGGACCTGATCCACGGTGGCTTTGTCCACGTCCGCGAAGAGGCCGGCGTTTTCCACCTGGGCCATGGCGGGCGAGTTCTCAGTAAGGAAGACATCCGCCGGCGACGCCTGGCCTTCCTGGACGATCTGGTTGGACATCTCGGTGTCGTCGCCCTGGCGCAGGGTGACCTTGATGCCGGTTTCCGCGGTGAAGGCGTCCACCCACTCCTTGGTCAGGGACTCGTGCTGGGCGTTATAGACCGTGATCTCACCCGACGGGGTGCCGCCGGCGGCTGCGCTGCTGCCGGCCGGGGAGGATGAACCGGAGCCGCAGGCGGCCAGGCCCAGGGCGGCAGTGGCGGCCAGGGCGATGCCCGCCAGTGCGTTGGTGCGGATCTTCATGGGGCTACTTTCTGCAAGGAAGTCGTCGTAGGTGCCCTGACCCCCGTGAGCGGGGAAGTTAGGGCATGCTCACTAAGAAAGACTGTAGGTTAGCCAAACCTAAGCAACCAACCTGAGAGCACGTTAAGTGATCAGGATCACATGAATTACGAAACTATTGCGTGACGTAATTATGGCCGACGTCGGGGCGGCCTACGGGGCGTGTGCCGGGGCAATCGATGCGGCTGCCTCCAGAATCATCCAGGCCTGCAGTTGGGTGGAGAGCTCGACGGCGGCGCCCTCCGGATAGCTGCGGCGCGCCGGCAGTTCGGTGCGGCTGGAAAAGACCAGATGGCTGCCCCCGCGGGCGAGGCGGTCGTGGGCCGGGAGAATCCGCCGGCCCTCCCAGAGGGCCTGGGCGGTGTCATTTACGAGGGTTGACGCCGTGGCCCGGGTTTCGGCCGGAAGGCCCTCATTTAGGGCTGCAAGGGCCAGGTATCGGACCAGGATCCCGGTGAAGAGTCCGCCGTCGCCCGTTCCCTCGCAGCGCAACACCGCCGCGCTGCGGCCCAGCAGCGGCGCCGGCTGCGTGAGGCTGCGCGCCACGGCCTCCACCAGCGCGGCCGCCCGCTCGAGGTTCGCCGCGCCCCCGAGTTCCAGCAGGGCGCCGAGGACAGGCCCCTGGTTGTAGGTGTAGATGGTCTCCTCCAGCACCGCTTCGCCCGTGCCGGAAATCCGCAAGCCGTCCCGGTACAGGCCCTGTTCAGGCGCGTAGAGCCGGGCGTCGAGCCAGTCCAGCAGCGCCTGGGCCTTGGCCCGGCTGCCCGTCCGCGCGTAGTAGAGGGCCACCGGTGCGGTGGCGGGCGTGTTCTTGAAGTCCCGTTTCTTGCTCCAGAAGGTGCCGCCGCCCAGATCGTCCGTGGAAGCGGCGTCGAACTGGAGCGTCAGACTCTGCAGGACCTTGGCGTTGCGCTCCCGGCCGGTGCGTTTCCGGGAGTCCTCGGCGAGCCTGTCCAGCCGGAGCGTGGCGAGGGCCAGCCAGGCCATGTCGTCGTAGTAGTCATTGACCACCGTGAGGAAATTGCGGAGCCGAATCCCGGTGACGAGCCGGGAGGCGAGCCTGCCGGCGCTGGGCCGGTTCTCGCCGTCGAAATTGGCGCCCCGATGCCCGGGCGAGCCCAGCTCCCGGCGGCCGGCGTCCACGAGGCAGTCCAGGTAGTGCGCCTGCCACCAGTAGTGCCAGGGCCGGGACAGGTTCTTGAGCCGGCCGGAGGGCCGGAGGATTGCTCCGATGTGGGTCCCCGGCAGGAAAAAGAGCCGCTGTCCGAAGAGCCTGGTCACCGAGCGGGCGGCCTCGTCCGCGCGGAAGGACCAGTTGGGGGCGGCGTCGGCTCGGGTCATGGTTCAAGCCTAGTCGCGGGACCTGCCCGGACACCGTTCGTGACGGCGGCCTCCAGGGGTGCAGTCAAGGTCGCAGTGCAATCGTGCCGGCAGGCGTGCGGTGGAATCGTGCGGTGGAATCGTTCCGTAGGGCGCGGGCAAAGGTGCGGAATCCCGGCATTCCAGTTAACATTCACTAACTAATGTTCCCGGCGGGCCGCTGCTGCAGGCGGCGCCCGCGTCGAGGCTTCGCGGCCGGGGTTCGGTTCCACATCAAGGAGGATGCATGGACATCAAGGGTACTGTCGCGCTGATTACGGGCGGGGCCTCCGGTCTCGGAGCTGCCACGGCCCGGCGCCTGTTTGACGCCGGCGCATCGGTGGTGCTCGTGGATCTGCCGGGCTCCGCCGGGGCCGCGTTTGCCGCCGAACTCACCGAGTCCGCTCACCGTGGCACGTCCACTGGCGGCGCTGAGGCACGCGGCCGCACGGCCGTCTTTGTCCCCGCCGATGTCACCGACGAAACGCAGGTGCAGGCCGCCGTCGACGCCGCCGTCGCCCTGGGCCCGCTGCGCATCGCGGTGAACTGCGCGGGAATCGCCACCCCGGGCAAGGTCCTGGGCCGCGAGGGCGTGCTGCCCCTGGAGACCTTCAACCGCGTCATCCAGATCAACCTCGTGGGCACCTTCAACGTGATCCGCCTGGCCGCGGCCGCGATGGCCGCCACCGAGCCTGTCAGCACGGAACTGGGCGGTCCCGAACGCGGCGTCATCATCAACACCGCCTCCGTCGCCGCGTTCGACGGCCAGATCGGCCAGCCCGCCTACGCCGCCTCCAAGGGCGCCGTGGCCGCCATGACGCTGCCGATCGCCCGCGAACTCGCGCGCTCGCTCATCCGGGTGGTCACCATCGCGCCGGGGATCTTCGAGACCCCCATGATGGCCGGACTGCCGCAGGAGGCGCAGGACTCCCTGGGCCGGCAGGTGCCGCACCCCTCGCGGCTGGGCCGTCCAGCCGAATACGCCAACCTCGCAGCGCACATTGTGGACAACGCCATGCTCAACGGTGAGACCATCCGCCTCGACGGCGCCATCCGCATGGGCCCGAAATGACCCGGACCGGGCCGGCCGCCGGGGCAGCACCGGTTGCGGCAGTGGCATCTGTGGCGGGGCTGCCCGCGGCGGACTTCTTCGACTACGAATCCCTGCTCAGCGCCGCGGAGCAGGCCAAGCTCGCGGAGCTGCGGGAGTTCCTGGCGGCCGAGGTCGCCCCGTTCGCCACGGACTGGTGGAACAGGGCCGAGTTCCCGGCCCATATCCTGCCCAAGCTGGCGGCCCTGGAGCTCAGTGCCCCCGCCCAGCGCGGCTACAGCAACCTTTTCGCCGGGATCGTCATCGCCGAGATGACCCGCGTGGACACCTCGCTCGCGACCTTCTTCCTGGTCCACCATGACCTCTTCGTGGAGTCGCTCTACGGCTTCGGCTCGGACGAACAGAAGGCGCGCCTGCTCGACGACGCGGCAAGCCTGCGCACGACGGGTGCCTTTGCGCTCACCGAACCGGACCACGGTTCGGACGTCGCTGGCGGCATGGAGACCCGGGCCCGGCGGATTCCCGGCGTCGAGGCCGGCGGCGGCGACGTCTGGGTGCTCAACGGCGCCAAGCGCTGGATCGGCAACGGGACGTTCTGCGACTACATGCTGGTCTGGGCCCGGGACGAGGCCGACGGCGGCATCCGGGGCTTCATCGTCGACGCCACCTTGCCCGGCGTGAGCCGGAGCCGGATCGAGAACAAGATCGCCCTGCGCACCGTGCAGAACGCGGATATCGTCTTCACCGACGTCCGCGTGGCCGAGGCGGACCGCTTCGCCGGCATCAGCAGCTTCGAGGACACCAACGAGCTCCTGCGCGGTTCCCGGATCATGGTGGCCTGGCAGGCGGTAGGGCAGCAGCTTGCGGCGTTCGACGTCGCCCGGCAGTACGCCGTCGAACGCCAGCAGTTCGGCCGGCCGCTTGCGAAGTTCCAGCTGGTCCAGCAGCAGCTGGTGACCATGCTCGGCAATGCCGTGGCCAGCATGGGCATGATGGTCCGGATCGCGCAGCTGCAGGACCAGGGTGCCGCGGACATGCCGCAGGTGGCGCTCGCGAAGTCCTACGTCAGCGCCCGGATGCGCGAGACCGTGGCGATGGGCCGGTCCCTGCTGGGCGGCAACGGGATCGTCACCGACTACCGGATGGCAAAGATCTTCTCCGACGCCGAGGCGATCTACACCTACGAGGGCTCATTCGAGATCAACACCCTGATTACGGGGCGGGCCGTCACCGGGGTGTCCGCGATCGTCTAGCAAATCGCTTAGACGACCGTTTAGAAGAGGCCGGGCTCCTTCTCGCCGGCCGTGATGCGGTAGTCCAGGCTGTTGTTCTTCACCGGCATGGGGCAGGTGCCGTACGGGGTGAAGGCGCTGGGGTAGTTGATGGCCCGGTTGAAGTCCAGGACCACGGTTCCATCTGGCCGGGGTTTTGCGGTGGACACCTTCCGCCACTCATCCGTGCTTTCCCCATTCGTCTCATCGTGGAAGGTGACCGTCAACGCGCCGAGCTTCTCCTCCTCCGCCTGCAGGCGGAACTCGTGCTCCGAGCCCGGAAGGCGGAAGACGAGCTCGCCCACCGAGCGGTGGATCCCGTCCACCAGTGGGTTGGCGGTGCCGATCGGCACGTCCACGGGCTCCGGATAGGGCACGAACCGGGCCTCGATCACCAGGTCCGGACGGAAGTCGAAGGTGGGCACGCCGTCGAACCCGGTGAACACCGGTGACTGGGAGTCTCTCGTGCGGATGGCGTACTTGCCGGCCCGCATGGCGAGTTCCACCACCACCTGGCGGCCGTCGTCGCCGCCGTACTGCACCCACATCAACGATTCCTCGTCGGCGAGTTCGGCACTGACGGTCCCGTCCACGGGTTCGCCGGTCTCCACGAGGGTCAGGCCCTCGGGCGCGGCGGCCGTGAGGCGGGCCGCCGTGCCGTCCGTGGACCAGAGCCCCGGGGCGAGCTCGACGGCGGACGGACGGTCCTCCAGCCACTGAAAGGACGTCAGCGTCAGCCAGCCGTGCTCACTCGCGAGGGCCGCGTTGCGGCTGTTCCGGAAGCGCTGCCAGCGGGCGAGCTGGGGATCCTTCGCTGGATCAGTTGCGGGCATGGAATCAGGTGTGGGCTTCGAACGATTCCCTGGTTCAGGAGTGATCATGGGCACCTCCAGAGGTATCGGCCCAACTAGCTCGCAGCAGGGGTCGCTTTGACGCCTCAAAACGGCCCCTGCTGCGAGTCAGTTGGGGGTGGGTGGAGTTTCGAGGCTGGCTGCCACGAGCTGGGCCGCCGCGGCGCCGGCCGCGGCGGCCGCATCAGGGTCGCCGTCGAGCACCCCGCTGGCCAGCCCGCCGTCGAGCAGCAGGGTCAGGCCGCGGGCCAGCTGGTCCGGGTCGTGCGCGCCGGCGCGCACGGCCAGATCCCTGATCCAGGCGCGGATCTGCTGTTTGTGGGCCACGGTCCGGTCGTGGACCCTGGTGCCGGAGGCCGACTCGGCGGCCGCATTGATGAAGGCGCAGCCGCGGTAGCCGTCGCGCCGGCAGGCCGTGGTCAGGGCATCGAACAGGCCCACGAGCTGCGCGGCGGGGTCTTCCCCGGCGGCTTCGGCTGCGGCGTGAAGCTGCCCGGTCCAGACGCCGTCGACCCTCTCCAGATACGCCAGGATGAGGTCGTCCTTGGCCGGAAAGTACTTGTAGAACGTGGCTTTCGCGACGCCGGACTCGGCGATGATCGTATCGATGCCGGCGGCCCGGAGTCCCTGCGCATAAAAGAGGCGGAAGGCCGTGGCCAGGATCTTCTCCCGGGCCTGCCCGGCGGGGGTCCGGGCAGCCGGCGGGGCGGTGGCTGCTGGCGACGTCATGTCACAATCGTACACAGACAAGTCTGTCTATGCCCGGCTCGTCCTTGATGTAGCGTCCAGCCTGCCCGGTGTTGTCGCCAGCCTATGGGCGTGTGGCCAGGCCCTGCACGAGCAGCCGCCAGACCTCCCGCAGCTCGGAGCCGATGGCCGGGTCCGCCCATTCCGCCGCGTGCAGCGGGTGGTGGAACCGTGCGGTCGCGTGCAGGACGGCACGGCCGGCCGTGACCGGATCCTTCACCACAAACTCGCCGCTGCTGACGCCGTCGGCAATGATCGCGGTGATCATGGCGGCCAGATGGTCGACGTGGGCCGCCACGACTTCCCGCGCCTCGGTGGTCAACTGGCTGAAGGTGGCAAACAGCTCGGGATCATTCAGTGCCAAGCCCTGTTTGATGGCAGCGAGGCGTTCCAGCCAGCGGAGCAGGCGTTCCGCGGCCGGGCCGTTCGTATCCCGGGCAGGATCCAGCGGCTCCACGAGACGGTCCAGCCAGCGCCGGGCCACCGCGTCCCGGAGCGCCACCTTCGTGGGGAAGTGCCGGTACACGCTGCCGTGGCTGACGCCGAGGGCCTTCGCAACGTCCACCACTGTGGCCTTGGCCGGCCCGAAGCGCCGCAGCACATCTTCGGCGGCGTCGAGGATGCGTTCCTCCGTCAGGACGGCGACGGCAGGCGTCACCGGCGTTCGCTGTCTAGCCAGGCCATCTGGCCGGCGTCGTAGCGGGTGCCCGCGGCGGCGCCGGCCGGGACGGCGGCCTCGATCGCTGCCAGGTCTTCGCCGGAGAGGACCAGGTCGGCCGCTCCCAGCGATTCGGTGAGCCGATCGCGACGGCGGGCGCCGACGAGGGGGACGATGTCCTCGCCGCGGGACAGGACCCAGGCGATGGCGAGCTGGGCGACGGTCGCGCCCTTGCGGTCCGCGATGCCGCGCAGCCGTTCGACGAGTTCGAGATTTCGCTGCAGGTTCTCGCCGGAGAATCGGGGGAGGTGGGCCCGGAAATCGCGCCGGTTTCCGGTGCCGGCCGCGGGCCAGTGACCCGATACCAAGCCGCGGGACAGTACGCCGTAGGCGGTGATGCCGATACCGAGTTCGCGGGCCGTCGGCAGGATGTCCTGCTCGATGCCGCGGGAAATCAGGGAGTATTCGATCTGGAGATCGGAGACCGGGTGGACGGCGTTGGCGCGGCGCAGGGTTTCGGCGCCCACTTCGGACAGGCCGATGTGGCGGATGAGGCCCTGCTTCACGAGCCCGGCCAGGGCCCCCATGGTCTCTTCCACCGGGACGGTCGGATCGAGGCGGGTGGGCCGGTAAATGTCAACGTAGTCTGTACCCAATCGCCGCAGGCTGTAGGCCAGGAAGTTCTTGATCGCGGCGGGGCGGGTGTCCACGCCGTTCCATCCGCCCCGGGCGTCTCGCAGCGCGCCGAATTTCACGCTGATCAGGGCGTCCTCGCGCCGGCGGCCGCGGAGCGCATCACGCAGCAGCATTTCGTTGTGTCCCATGCCGTAGAAGTCCCCGGTGTCCAGCAGCGTCACGCCGGCGTCGAGGGCGGCATGGATCGTGGCCACGCTCTCGGCGTCGTCGGCCGGTCCATAAAGATCGGACATGCCCATCAGTCCGAGGCCGATGGGAGCCGTGGCGGGGCCCCTGGAGCCCAGGGTGCGGGTGGGACCGAGCGGAGAAGTTGTCATGGAACTAGGCTACAACGATGGACTGACGGATTTCAATATCTGTCAGTCCATCGCTTTCGGTTCCCGCCGGCGCTTTTCCTTATTGCTGTAGACAGGTCTGTCTGATAGCGTCTTGCCCACACGTAGACGAACCTGTCTACTCCACTGATTCAGAATGAGGATGCCATGAAGATTGCAGTACTGGGAACCGGCATGGTGGGGCGCACGATTGCCGGCGCGCTGGCGGGCCTGGGGCACGACGTCGTGATCGGCACCCGCGACCCGCAGGCGACACTTGCCCGGACGGAGCCGGACATGATGGGCACGCCGCCGTTCGCCCAATGGCACGCCGGGAACTCCGGAGTCGGCGTCGCCGCGTTTGCCGATGCCGCGGCCGGGGCGGAGCTGATCGTCAACGCCACGAACGGCGGCGGCTCTTTGGCTGCCCTGACCGCTGCAGGCTCGGGGAACCTCGCCGGCAAGGTCATCATGGACATCGCCAACCCGCTGGACTTCTCGCAGGGCATGCCGCCGTCGTTGAACCCGGTCAACACGGACAGCCTGGGCGAGCAGATCCAGCGGTCCTTCCCTGGGGCGCACGTGGTGAAAACCCTCAACACCATGACGGCTTCGGTGATGGTGGATCCCGCGCGGGTGGCCGGCGGCGAGCACTCGGTGTTCGTCTCCGGCAACGACGCCGACGCCAAAGCCGCAGTGACCGGGATCCTCAAGAGTTTCGGCCACCGCGACGTGATCGACCTCGGCGACATCACCAGTGCCCGCGGGGCGGAAATGATCCTGCCGATCTGGCTGCGGATCTGGGGCGCGCTGGGCACGGGCGAGTTCAACTTCAAGATCGCGCGGTAGGTCCCGGAGGGGACTGACACTATCTGAGACGGAATTCCGGACGGGAGTGCCTCCGGGTAACATCCCATGGGAAGAAGTAATCCGGCTCACAGTATCCAGCGCAGTGTACGAGCCACGTCGAACCCTCGAAAGATAGTTTCCATGGCTGACACTGCAATGCATTCCGACACCGATCTTGCGGCCGAACTCCGGGCCGACGTCCGCCGCGTTTCCACCCTTCTCGGCGAATCCCTGGTCCGCCAGCACGGGCCGGAACTCCTGGACCTCGTCGAGCAGGTGCGCCTGCTGACCAAGGAATCCAAGGAAGCCGCCCGGGGCGGGGCGGACGCCACCGGGCCGTGGAGCTCGTACGACGTCGTCGCCCAGGTCCGCGAACTGCTCGGCTCCCTGCCGCTCGAGCAGGCCACCGACCTGGTCCGCGCCTTCGCGTTCTACTTCCACCTGGCGAACGCCGCCGAGCAGGTCCACCGGGTCCGCGGGCTGCGCACCCGGCAGGAAAAGGACGGCTGGCTCGCCAAGGCCGTCGAGGAGATCGCGGACCAGGCCGGCAGTTCCGTGCTGCAGGAGGTCGTCAACGAACTAGACGTCCGCCCCATCTTCACAGCGCACCCCACCGAGGCCTCCCGCCGCTCGGTGCTGGACAAGATCCGCCGGCTCTCGGACATCCTTGCCGAATCGACGGCGGAGGGCACGTCCGCGCGTCGCCGCCAGGACCGCCACCTGTCCGAAGTGATCGACCAGATGTGGCAGACCGACGAACTCCGCCAGGTCCGGCCGACCCCCGTCGATGAAGCCCGGAATGCCATCTACTACCTCACCGGCATCCTCAGCGACGCCATGCCGGAAATGCTCTCGGACCTGTCCGAGCTGCTCGCCGAGCACGGCGTCACGCTGCCGACGCAGAAGGCGCCGATCCGCTTCGGCTCCTGGATCGGCGGCGACCGCGACGGCAACCCCAACGTCACCGCCGCGGTCACCCGCGAGATCCTCCAGATCCAGAACCAGCACGCCGTGCGGATCAGCATCGGCCTGATCGACGGGCTGATCTCCATCCTGTCCAACTCGACCGCGCTGGCAGGGGCGGACCAGGAACTCCTGGACTCGATCGACGTCGACCTCAAGAACCTGCCCGGCCTGGACCGCCGTGTCCTCGAGCTCAACGCGCAGGAGCCGTACCGGCTGAAGCTGACCTGCATCAAGGCCAAGCTGATCAACACCGGCCGTCGGGTCGCCGCCGGATCCGCGCACGAGCCCGGCCGCGACTACGTCGCCACCGCGGAGCTCCTCACCGAACTCGGCCTGCTGGAACGCTCGCTGCGGAACCACCACGGCGCGCTTGCCGCCGACGGCGCCCTGTCCCGGGTCCGCCGCGCCATCGCCTCCTTCGGCCTGCACCTGGCCACCCTCGACATCCGCGAGCACGCCGACCACCACCATGACGCCGTCGGGCAGCTGATGGACCGCCTCGGCGGCCCGGGTGTCCGGTACGCGGAGCTCAGCCGCGCCGAGCGGCTTGAGGTCCTGGGCTCCGAACTCGCGTCCCGGCGCCCGCTCTCGGGCCACCCGATCAAGCTCGACGGCGTCGCCGACGGCACGTACGACGTCTTCCGGGAGATCCGGCGCGCCCTGCGCACCTACGGCCCCGACGTGATCGAGACCTACATCATCTCCATGACCCGCGGCGCGGACGACGTCTTGGCCGCGGCCGTGCTGGCCCGCGAGGCCGGCCTGGTCAGCCTCTTCGGCGAGGCGCCCTATGCCAAGATCGGCTTCGCCCCGCTGCTGGAGACCGTGGAGGAGCTGCGTGCCTCGGCCGAGATCGTGGACCGGCTGCTCTCTGATTCGTCCTACCGCGAGCTGGTCCGGCTGCGCGGCGATGTGCAGGAAATCATGCTCGGCTATTCGGACTCCAACAAGGAATCCGGCGTCATGACGAGCCAGTGGGAAATCTACAAGACCCAGCGCAAGCTCCGGGACGTGGCGGCGAAGCACGGCGTCCGGGTGCGCCTCTTCCACGGCCGGGGCGGCTCCGTGGGCCGCGGCGGCGGGCCGACCTACGACGCCATCATGGCCCAGCCCAACGGCGTGCTCGAAGGGGAGATCAAGTTCACCGAGCAGGGCGAGGTCATCTCGGACAAGTACTCCCTGCCTGAACTGGCCCGCGAAAACCTGGAACTCTCCCTCGCCGCGGTGATGCAGGGCTCGGCGCTGCACCGTGCGCCGCGGACCTCCGAGGACCAGCGCGTGCGCTACGGCCACGTCATGGAAACCGTCTCCGACGCCGCGTTTGCCCGCTACCGCACGCTGATTGACGACCCCGACCTGCCCGCCTACTTCATGGCCTCCACCCCGGTGGAGCAGCTGGGGTCCCTGAACATCGGATCCCGCCCGTCCAAGCGGCCCGATTCCGGCGCCGGCCTTGAGGGCCTGCGGGCCATTCCGTGGGTCTTCGGCTGGACGCAGTCACGGCAGATCGTCCCGGGCTGGTTCGGCGTCGGATCCGGCCTCAAAGCCGCGCGTGAGGCCGGAAACTCAGCCCAGCTCAAGGAGATGATCGAGGGCTGGCACTTCTTCCGCTCCGTGCTTTCCAATGTTGAGATGACCCTGGCCAAGACGGACATGGACATTGCCGGCTACTACGTCTCCACCCTGGTGCCGGAGGAACTGCACCACCTGTTCCACACCATCCGGGCAGAGTATGAGCTGACCGTGGCGGAAATTCAGAACCTCACCGGCGAGCACGTGATCCTCGACGCCCAGCCCACCCTCAAGCGCTCACTGGAGATCCGGGACCAGTACCTCGATCCGATCAGCTACCTGCAGGTGGAACTCCTGCGCCGCGTCCGGGCCGAGGCCGGGGCGAGCATCTCCGGCGCCGAGATCGACGAGCGACTCCAGCGCGCCATGCTGATCACCGTCAACGGCGTCGCCGCCGGGCTACGCAACACGGGCTAACCGGCCCCCCGGTTTCGATCCTCCCTCAGGATCTGCGGGAGGATCGGAGGGCGGATAGGGTTGTTTCATGCCGTCGTTCCAGACCAGACTGAAGATCACCGGACTCAAGCCGGGCAACCACCCGGAAGCGGTCATGGCCGCGGCTGTCGAGGCGCTCGGGACGCGGCACCACGTCGAATCCCACCAGCTTGATCTCGCCGGCGGCGTGCCGCAGCTGAATCTGCGCTTCCTGGTCGACGCCACCGCGTACAGCACCGAGAACAGCCAGGCGCTCGAATCGGCCGCCATGATGCGCGACGCCGTCGAACGCGTTGCGCTTACCGGTGCGCTGACGGTGCTGCGGCGCAGCCGAGGCCGCTGGGCGCCAGTCTAGAAAGTTCGGCGTCTAGAAGTCGAGTTCCTCGTCCGGGTCGCCGGGGGCGGGCGCGACGGGGGACCGGCTGCCCCGCCGCCGCGTCACGATCACGCCCACGATCGCGCCGATCAGCAGCCCGACGCCCACACCGATCAGGGAGCTCGCCCAGAAGGGGAGCCGGGTGGCCGAACCTGTGAAATAGCCCAGCGCCACGGACCAGCTGGCCCAGAGCAGGCCGCCGAGGGCCGCGCAGAGGCTGAACCCGCGCGTCGAAACGTTCGCGATGCCTGCCGCAGCCGTCGTGGCGAGCCGTCCGCCGGGGATGAAACGGAGGCCGATGATCGCGCCATACGTGGAGGACCGGCCTGCCTTCGCAATCGCCGAGTGCACAGCCGCGTGGAACTGCAGGCCCCATTTCCAGCGGTCAAGCACGTGGCTGAGCCGCCGCTTGAACAGTTGGAACACCAGCAGATCCCCCAGCCAGGAGGACACGGCGGCGAAGAGCACTACGAGGAAGCCGTTGACGTGGCCCTCCGCGGAGAGCGCGCCGCCGGTGATGACGAGCATTTCTGAGGGGATGGGCGGAAAGATGGCATCGCCGATCACGAAGGGGAAGATCCAGAAATAGATCGCGGCGCCCCAGCTGTCCGCATTTCCGAAGTCCATGGGCACAAGGTACCGCACTTCCAGCCTGCTATCGGGCTTCGCTCAGGTTCAGGCCGCTGCGGTACTCCACCGGGATCCCCGAGATGGGGTCGATGAAACGGATTCCGCGGGCCAGGAGCTGTAGCGGCTTGGTGTAATCGTCCGGGGCTTTGTCCAGCAGTTCCGGGTAGAACGCATCGTTGACGATCCCCAGCCCGAGGGAGGCCATGTGCACGCGGAGCTGATGGGTTTTCCCCGAGTGCGGCTCCAACCGGTACAGCGCCCGGCGTCCGGGGCCGCCGTCGTTACTGCCTAGTGGGCCGCCGTCGGTCTCGCGTGAAACATGCGCGTTGGCGTCCGTTGCGCCGGTGGCGTCAAATGTCCGCAGCCGCTCGATCCGGGTTTCCGCGTTGGGTTCGCCGTCAATGACCTCGGCGAGCAGGTAGCTGCGGGACTTGGTCATCCGGTTGCGCACCACCACGGGGAAGTCGACCGCGGGGTGGCCCGGGGCCGGTTCGGCGGCGGACACGCACTCGTATTCCTTCTGGACTTGGCGCTTTTCGAACAACACTTGGTACTTGCCCCGGGTCTCGGGGTTCGTGGAGAGCAACAGGATGCCGGCCGTCATACGGTCCAGGCGGTGCATCGGGATGAGGTCCGGCAGGCCGAGCTGGTTCCGGAGCCGGACCAGGGCTGACTCCTGGATGTACGTCCCGCCGGGGGTGGTGGGCAGGAAGTGCGGCTTGTCCACGACCAGCAGATGATCGTCCTGGTGCAGGATGGTTAGCTCCACGGGGATCCGCGTCTCCGGCGGCAGGGTGCGGTAGTACCAGATGAAGGTGTGGTCCTGCAGCGGCGTGGCGCGGTCCAGCGCCACCCCGGCCTCGCCAACGATCTCGCCGGCGTCGAACCGGTCCTCGATGCCCTGCGGATCGATGTGCCCCCAGCGGTGCATCATGTAATCCAGCGCAGTCTCCCAGGGCCCCTCGTCCGGCAGGCGCAGGCGCGTTGCATTGACGCCGTCGCGCACGGGGAGGGGGGATTGCATCACGGGTCTATTCTACGTGTGCGCCTCTTGCCCACCGTCCCGCGCGCGGCCCGCCCGCCCCTGCCCCGCCTCTGCGCCCAGTTCGCCGGACGGGTGCGAATTCGCCGGAAGCTTACGGCGAACTGGTACGTCTCCGGCGAACTGGCGAAACCGGGCCTGCCGTCCGCCGGCCCGCCGACCAGAAAAAAGTTCTTGACAAATAAAATTGTCGGCGAGCAGACTTGAAGCATGTTGGATATCGAAGTGATCGAGGATCCGGCCGCTGCGGAGGCCTCCCTGGACCCGATCCGGACCCGGATCCTGCGCGAGCTGGCCGAGCCCGGATCGGCAACGCAGCTCGCCGCGAAGGTGGGTCTGCCGCGGCAGAAGGTGAACTACCACCTCAAAGCCCTCGAACGGCACGGGCTCGTCGAGCTCGTCGAGGAGCGGCGGCGAGGCAACGTCACCGAACGCATCCTGCAGGCGACGGCGGCGTCGTACCTGATTTCGCCGGCGGCGCTGGCTTCCGTGGCGCCGGACCCGCACCGGTTCTCGGACCGTTTCTCGGCCTTCTGGCTGCTGGCGCTTGCCGCACGCATGGTCCAGGAGATGGGCCAGCTGATCGCCGGTGCGGCCGCGGCCAAACAGAAACTTGCCACCTTCGCGATCGACGGCGAGATCACTTTCCGCTCGGCGGCGGACCGGGCGGCCTTCGCCGAGGAGCTCGGCGTCGCCGTGACCCGACTCGTGGACAAGTACCACGACGCCGGACCGGGACCCGCAGCGGGTTCTCCGGCGGCGGGACGCAGGCACCGGCTCGTCGTCGCGCTCCACCCGGCCCTCAAAGCGCCGGCAGCCAAACCGGCGCCCGCCGATTCACACGCCACAGACGGACAAACTACAGACCCGCAAGCTAAGGAGCAGGACAATGACTGACAAGCGTGAATTTGAGATTGTCTACGACACCGAACTCCCCGGCACCCCGGAGCGGGTGTGGGAGGCCGTCACCAAGGACACCCCGGCCTGGATGTTCCCCACGGACCAGTGGCCGGCGGTCCGGACCGTGGATGAGTACCCGGCACACCTCGTGTCCCGGATGGACGGTCCGGATGGCTGGTTCAACCAGCTCGAGCACGTCCTGGAACCGCTCGACGGCGGCCGCGCCCGGCTGCACTACGTGCACAGTGGCATTTTCGCGGACAACTGGGATGAGCAGTACGACGGCGCCAGCAAGCACACCGCGTTTTATCTGCACACTTTGGGTCAGTACCTGAAGTACTTCGACGGCAAGCCCGTGGTCTTCACGGACATCCAGGCGCCGGACGCATCGCAGACCCCGGACGGCTTCGACCGGCTCAAGAAGGCCCTTGGCGTTGGCGCTGCGGCCCAGGGGGACACGGTCCAGCTGGAGCTCGACGGCGTTGGCCCGCTCACCGGCGAAGTGGACTTCGCCAACGAGAACTTCCTTGGGCTGCGGACCGCCGATACGATGTACCGCTTCTTCGGGCGCAACGCCTTCGGGGCGCCGGTGGGCATGACCGTGCACGACTTCAGCGGCGCCGGGGACTCCGCGGCGACGGAGAAGGCCTGGGCCGGGTTCCTGGCGAAGGTGTACGCGTAGGGCCGCGACACGCATCCCGCGTGGCGAGGCGCATTCCACCTGGTGACGCGCATCCCGGCCGGCGACGCGCAAATGCCTTGTCGACACCCGGAATCGGGCGTCGACAAGGCATTTGCGCAGCGCAGGAGAGTGTGGGCGTCTCCGGGTCGTTTGCGCGGCGCAGGAAAGTGTGGGCGTCGCCGGGTGTCGTTCCCCGCCACGGCTGCGCTCAGGCGATGGCGACAGCTGGCGGTCCCGTCAGGTCCCGGCGGCCGGCGAGCTCTCTTCGCAGTTGCGGCGATGCCTCGAGCCGGTCCTGCGCGGCCCGTAAGGCCAGGACCGCCGTTTTCAGTTGGTCCGGGGGCAGGGTGAACGGCAGCCGCAGGTATTGCTCGAACGCGCCGCCGACGCCGAAACGGGGTCCGGCGGCGAGCCGGATTCCGACGTCGGGAGCCACCACCGCGAGGGCGGTGCTGATCGGCACCGGGAGACGGCACCAGAGGGACAGTCCGCCGTCGGGCCGTTCCGGCTCCCAGCCCGGCAGGTGCTCGCGCACCAGTTCCAGTAGGGTGTCCCGGTTCTCGCGCAGCGCGGCGAGCCGGGCCGGGAGCGGCTCGGCGATGGCGTTGACCAGATGCGCCGCCGCGAGCTGCTCCACGACGGGTCCGCCGAGGTCCAGGGTGGTGCGGGCGGCGGCGAAACGCTGGATGAGGGGCTCGCTGGCGCGGATCCAGCCGGTGCGCAGGCCTGCCCAGTGCGACTTGCTGAGCGAACCTAGGGAGACCACCGCGGGGCTGAACGCGGCCACGGGAGTGGAGTGTGCGCCGTCGAGATTCAGCTCCCGCAAGGTCTCGTCCACCACCAGCACGGTGCCCGACGCGGCGGCTGCCTTCACGAGGCGGCGCCGCTGGGCGTCGGGCATCAGCCGCCCTGTGGGGTTGTGGAAGTCCGGCACCACATAGGCCATCGCGGGCCGTTGCTGCAGTAGCGCTGATTCCATGGCCTCGAAGTCCCAGCCGCCAGCGCCGTGGTGAGGAACGCCGTGGTTGCCAATTCCGTGGTGACCTGCGCCGTTGCCCGCCGTGCCGGTGTGGCCTGTGCCGGTGCGGCCCGTGCCCGTCGGCCCTGGGGCGGGCATGGCCACGGGGACCGGCCGGCACCCCGCGGCCCGGATCGCGTCCAGGGCGTTCGGGTAGCTGGGATGTTCCACGAGCACCTTGGTGCCCGGCCGGCCGGCCAGGGTGCGGAGCACAATGTTCAGGGCATGCTGTGCGCCCGAGGTGACCAGGATCTGCCCGGCCGTCGTGGGCACCCCCGCCGCGGTGTACCGGGCGGCGATGGCTTCGCGGAGCGGGCCCACGCCCAGGGCGTCATAGCCGAAGCCCGGCAACAGCGCCGGCAGCTCCGTCAGCGCCGCGGCAAAGGCCCGGTGCACCACTTCGCCGCTGGCCGGGAGGGAGGCGTAGGCCAGGTCCAGGATCCCGTCCGGTACGGCCAGCCCGGGGGCACCGCTCAGCCTTAGTGCACTGTCGCGGCCCCCGGCGTGCCCAGGCCCCTGGCTCGGGATGCAGCTGCGGCTCCGGCTGCCCTGACCGCTGCTGAGGAAGCCCTGCTCGCGCAGCTGAGCGTACGCCGCAGTTACCGTCGTGCGGCTGATTCCAAGGCTTACGGCCAGGGAGCGCTCGCTCGGCAGGGCGACATCCAGGGCAATGCGCCCGTCGAGGATGAGCAGGCGGACGACGTCGGCCAGCTCGCGGTAGGCGGGTGCAGCACCAACGTTCCACTCGCCCAGCTGGCGGGCCAGTGATCCGGGCGTCAGAGAAATCGGCATGTAGCCAGTATTTCAAACTGGCTATGGATTACAAGGCCAGTTTTCGTGGAGGATGGAGTCCATGTTGACCCGCAGACTCCTCCAGCTCCTGATCGGCCTCGCCATGTACGGCGTTTCGCTCGCAATGTTCATCCGGGCCGGCCTGGGACTGGATCCCTGGGACGTCTTCCACCAGGGACTCGCTGTCAAGACCGGACTGAGCATCGGCACGGTGGTGGTGATCGTCAGCTTCCTCGTCCTGCTCTTTTGGATTCCGCTCCGGCAGTGGCCCGGCGTCGGCACTCTGTGCAACGCCGTGCTGGTGGGTGTGTTCGCGGACGTCGGACTGGCCCTCATCCCGAAGTTCTCGCACCTTGGCGGCCAGATCGGAATGCTCGCGGGGGCCATCGTGCTCAATGGCATCGCCTCTGCCTGCTACATCGGCGCCCGCCTCGGACCCGGGGCCCGGGACGGACTCATGACGGGACTCGCCCGGCGCACGGGCTGGTCGGTGCGGGCCTCCCGCACCGGGATCGAAGTGGTGGTCCTCGGGGCCGGCTGGCTGCTGGGCGGTTCTGTTGGTGTGGGCACGGTGCTGTACGCGCTGGCGATCGGCCCGCTGGTGCAGTTGTTGCTGCCGCGGTTCACCGTGCCGGAAGTGAAGCGGCCCGAGATCCCGGTGGCGGCGGCCGACCCCGCCGTCGCGGCTTCTTGAGAGCGACTTCTTGACCGCGGCTTCCTGACCTCCGAATCCTGAGCGGTCCATCCGGTACCCGCATCTTGACGACGGGGGAAATCCCTGCCGACGCGCAGATTTCCCCTCGACGCGGGAATCCAGGTGTCCTCAGGTAAAGAGCGCCGCGCAGACGCTATTCCGCGTCACGAGTCCGACCACGCCGCGCAGGGGTCCCTACGCAGGGGTCCCTACGCAGGGGTCCCTACGCCCGGGGGCTACGCCGGTCCCGTTGCGGGGGCCGGCAGCGGCTGGCATGCGGGGCAATAGTAGATGTCCCGTTCCTCCGTGAAGGTGCCTGTGCCGGTGTCCTTGCCAAGGACTCCGCGGCGGATCGGGGAGCCGCATTTGAGGCACGGCTGGTGCTCGCGCCGGTAAACCCAGTAGCCGGGGCGTCCGGCCGTGCGGCCCACCGGGACGCCCCGCACATTCAGCACGGTCGTCCGGCGGCCCGGGCCGAGATTGGCCGACAGCAGGACCCGGGCCTCCGTGATCATGGCGGCGAGATCCGGCACCGCGGACACGGGCGCCGCCGGATGGACGCCCGAGAGGAAGCAGGCCTCGCACCGGTAGATGTTCCCGATCCCTGCCAGCTTGCTCTGGTCCAGCAGGGCGACCCCGATGGGGACATCGGGGGCCGCGCGCAGCCGGCGTTCGGCCTCGGCCGCGTCCCAGTCCGGGCCCAGCAGATCCGGGCCCAGGTGCCCTACGATCGAGTCTTCCTGGTCGGTGCGGACCACCTCAAGAATGCCGAGGGAGAACCCGACGGCGTCGGTTGTGGCGGTGCGCAGCACGCACCGGGCCGTGAAGCCGGGCTTCCGCCAGCGCCCTCCGGAGGGGTAGACCTGCCAGCTGCCCTCCATCTTCAGGTGCGAGTGGATGGTGAGCCGGTCCTTCGGCGTCGGCCCCTGCACCCGCATCAGCAGGTGCTTGCCGCGGGGCACCACCTCGTCCACGGTCCAGCCGCCGAGC
Source organism: Arthrobacter sp. H-02-3 (assembly GCF_003097355.1). GTDB lineage: Bacteria > Actinomycetota > Actinomycetes > Actinomycetales > Micrococcaceae > Arthrobacter > Arthrobacter humicola. The sequence goes on along the minus strand of NZ_PYUI01000011.1, from coordinate 47,527 downwards.
TTCAGGGTGGCGAATCGGGGGACGCGGAAGTCGGACGAAACCAGTTCCTTGCCGGCCAGGGCGGCATGCAGCTGCGCCGCGGCGCGGAAGACGGAATCGCCCTCAGGCACGGATCCTCAGTCCCTTCGGGGTGGAGTAGGCCCCGGCCTGGGCGAGGGCGGCGGCCACCGGGGTGTCGAGGATGCCGTGGCCGTTGACTTTCTCCATGATCAGCTTGTCCACTGCGCCGCGGGTCACCACTCCCACCAGGGCCGTGCCCGCCGCGGCCAGGACCTCGGTGTCGTCGCTGAAGGCGAGCAGGGTTTTGCCGCCGCGTTCGACGTAGAGGGCCAAGGCGCCGTCGACCAGGACCACAAGGGCGCCGGCTTTCCGGCCGGGGCGGTGGCCTGTGCCGGCGTCGACGTTAAGCGCAGGCCACGGCAGCGCGGCGCCGTACGGGTTGGCGGGGTCGGTGGCGGCGAGGGCGAGCGCAACCGGTTCGGCCTTGTGCAGCTGGGCGTCCTCGACGTAGGACCGCAGCCGGTCCACCGTGGCCGGCACGGCGAACTGCGCGGCGCCGAGGTGCTCGATGAAGTAGCCGCGGCGGCACCGGCCGGCCTCCTCGAGCCGTGCCAGCACCTTGTACATGAGGCCAAAGCCGCCGAGGATGTTTTCTGCCATGACGGAGCCGCGGGTGACCACGCCGTAGCGGTCCAGAAGGAGTTCCGCGGTGGCCCGGGCGTGGATAGTGGCATCGAGTTCCGGGGATGGCAGGGCGGACCAGCGTCCGGCGGCGAGCGGGGGCGCGGGCGCGGTGCCGGTCACCGAGCCGTACCTGCCGCCGGTGAGTCCCGGCGATCCGAGCAGGCCGGTGCCGTGCGCACGCCCGAGCCGGCTGAGCCGCGGCGCGCGGGCCCGCGGGGCGCGCCCCACCTGCCGGTGCGCGGTGTGCCCGCCGGCGATGAGGGCCCGGACGGGGGCAAAGGTGTCGCCCGTGATCCGGCCCGCCCAGGCGAGATCCCACAGCGCGGCCACCACGTCCTGGTCGCTCAGAACGGTGTCCATGCCGCCGGCAACGTCGGTCAGCTGCCGGAAGAAATAGCCGCCGCCGTTGGTCTGCAGGTGCTCCAGGAGCCGCCGTTGAGCATCGCCGGGTTCGAAATCGACGGCGGGATTCAGCGTCAGTTCGGCCGAATCGGCGAGGTGGAGGCTGATCCAGCCGTCGTTGCCGGGCAGCGAGCCGGCCCCGGACCAGAGGACTTCGCCGGCGGCCATGAGTTCATCCAGCATGGCCGGCTGGTAATTGGAGACGCGGCTGGCCAGCACCAGCGGCTCCCAGGCGGAAGCCGGAATGGGCACGCCGGAGAGCTGGTCGACGGCCGTGATGATGCCGTCCAGGCCGCGCAGCGCGGACTGCCCGCGGCCGCCGGGTGTTCGCACGTTTTGCCAGGCGGGAAGGAACCGGCCGTACGCCGTGGCGTCCACGGGCTCCACTTCGGCCCGGAGCGCGGCGAGCGAACGGCGGCGCAGCTTGCGGAGGACCTCCGCGTCGCACCATTCGCTGATACCTGCCAGCGGCAGAACAGCGGGCAGAACGGCAGACGGGGCAGTGGCCGCCGCGTCCTCGGATTCCGCGGTGCCGGGTGCGATGCTGGCTGCCGTAGTGTCCGCCGTGACTGCGGGCGCCGGTGCGTGCGGGCGGAACTCGCCTTCCACCACGCGGCCGTCCGCGGCGAGCCGCTTCAGCGCGGTGCCGACGACGGCGACGCCGAGTCCCAGCCGCGCCGCGGCCTCGGCGGCGGTGAACGGCCCGTGCGTGCGGGCGTAGCGCGAGACGAGGTCGCCGAGCGGGTCCGCGACCGGTTCGATGAACGCCAGCGGCACGCCCATGGGCAGCGGCACGCCGAGGGCATCGCGGAGCCGGGCGGCGTCTTCGACCGCCGCAAAGCGTTCGACGCCGGCGATGTTGACCTTGATCGCCCGGTTGGCCCGCTGCAGCGCGGTCAGGTGGGCCGCGGCGACGTGGGCCGAGGCGACGTCGACCCCGGCGGCGGCGGTGACGGCGTCGCCCGCCACAGTAGTCCCGGCAGGCGCCGGAGCACCCTCCCGCGCCGGGGCAGCCTCGGCGCTCGCCACCGCCAAGGTTCCGGCGGGTTCGATGCCCGCGGTAGGTGCCGCCACCGATTCCAGGCGGGCGGCAACCTCGTCCGGATTGAGCGGGCCCAGGAGACGCAGGAGGTCCGCGACGCCCTCCAGCCCGCGCGCCCGGCGGTCCGGAGCGAGCCGCTGCAGCTCACGTTCCGTGGCGTCGATGACCTTCGCGTCGAGGAGTTCGCGCAGCTCCACCCGGCCCAAGAGCTCATTGAGCAGGGTGGAATCGAGCGCCAGGGCCGCGGCCCGGCGCTCCGCCAGCGGGGAATCCCCTTCGTAGAGGAACTGGGCCACGTAACCGAAGAGCAAGGACTTCGCGAACGGTGAGGGCTGTTGGGTGGTGGTCTGGACGATCCTGAGCTCGCGGCGTTCCACCGAGGCGGCGATGTCCTTGAGCGCCGGAAGGTCGTAGACATCCTGCAGGCACTCGCGCACCGTCTCCAGGACGATCGGGAACGTCGGGTACTTCCGCGCCACATCGAGCAACTGCGCGGAGCGCTGCCGCTGCTGCCACAGGGGCTGCCGTTTGCCGGGGTTCTGCCGCGGCAGGAGCAGGGCGCGGGCGGCGCACTCGCGGAAGCGGGAGGCGAAGAGGGCACTGCCGCCGACCTCCGCCGTCACGATCTGTTCCAGCTCATCGGGATCGAAGAGGAACAGCTCCGCACCCGGCGGCTCGTCTTCCATCATGGGCACACGCAGCACGATGCCGTCGTCGGCGGCCATCGCCGAGCCGTCCATCCCGTAGCGCTGGTGCAGGCGCTGGCCCACGGCCAGGGCCCACGGCGCATGCACCGGCAGGCCGAAGGGGCTGTGCAGCACCACGCGCCAGTCCCCGAGCTCGTCGTGGAAGCGTTCCACCACGAGGGTGGTATCACTGGGGACCACCTCGGTGGCGAGCCGTTGTTCGGCGAGGTACTGGATCAGGTTGTTCGCCGCGTAGTCGTCCAGCCCGCTGGCCTTGCATCGCTCGGTGGCTGGTCCGACGTCGGACGCTGAGAGTTCGCGCATGAACGCGCCGAGGGCGCGACCCAGGTCCACGGGCCGGCCCAGCGAATCGCCCTTCCAGAACGGCAGCTTGCCCGGCTGGCCGAACGCCGGCGAGACCAGGACGCGGTCGTGCGTGATGTCCTCGATCTTCCAGCTGGTGGCGCCAAGGGCGAAGATATCGCCCACCCGCGATTCATAGACCATTTCCTCGTCGAGTTCGCCCACCCGGCGCCCGCCCTTGGCCGCCGCCGTGGCAGGGCTGGCTGCCCTGCCGTCCGCACTGGCACCGCCGGCGGAACCCCCGGTGCCCTCGACCTCGGTGCCGATGATGTAGACGCCGAACAGTCCGCGGTCCGGGATGGTTCCGCCGGAGGTGACGGCGAGCCGCTGCGCCCCGGGACGGCCCTCGATGGTCCCTGCGTTCCGGTCCCAGATGACCCGCGGCCGCAGTTCCGCGAATTCGTCCGAGGGGTAGCGTCCGGCGAGCAGGTCCAAGGTGGCCTCGAACGCGGACCGGGGGAGCGAGGCGAAGGGCGCCGACCGCCGGACCGTGGCGAACCATTCCTCGACGTCGATGGCGCCCAGCGCGGCGGCGGCGACCGTCTGCTGCGCAAGGATGTCCAGCGGATTGGCCGGCACGCTGAGCCGCTCGATCTTGCCGTCGAGCATCCGTTCCACGGTGATGGCCGTGTGGACGAGGTCGGCCCGGTGCTTGGGGAACAGGACGCCCTGGGAGATTTCGCCCACCTGGTGGCCGGCGCGCCCCACCCGCTGCAGGCCGCTGGCCACTGAAGGCGGCGACTCGACCTGCACCACGAGGTCCACAGCACCCATGTCGATGCCCAGTTCCAGGGAGGACGTGGCCACGACGCAGCGCAGCCGCCCGGATTTGAGATCGTCCTCGATCAGGGCCCGCTGATCCTTGGACACGGAGCCGTGGTGGGCGCGGGCCAGCACGGGATCGGCGCCCGCGGTGCTGCCGGCCTGGGCCATCATGTGCGCCGGCGTGGCGGTGGAGGTGGGCAGCGCCGAGGCGCCGCCGGGCTGCACGGCGATCGGCACAGCATTCGGTCCTGCTTCGAAGTCCGGCGCGTCTGCGCCAAACTCGGTCCAGCCGCCGCCAGCTGCCATGAGCTGGCGTTCGGCGTAGATCTCGTTGAGCCGGGCGGTGAGCCGTTCGGCGAGGCGGCGGGAGTTCGCGAACACGATGGTGGACTGGTTGGCCAGCACCAGGTCCACGATCTTTTCCTCCACATGCGGCCAGATGGACGCCTGTGGCTGGAGACCGGAGGCAGGACCGGAATCGAAAGCCCCCGCGGCGCCCTGGAGATCGGACATGTCCTCAACCGGGACAGAAACGGTCAGGTCCCAGTTCTTCCGCGACGGAGGAGCCACAATTTCCACCGGTGCCGACCCGGCGAGGAACTGCGCCACCAGCTCTTTGGGTTCCACGGTGGCCGACAGCCCGATCCGCTGCGCGGGCTTGGGCAGCAGCGCGTCGAGCCGTTCCAGCGACACAGCCAGATGTGCTCCGCGCTTGGTGCCGGCGACGGCGTGGACCTCGTCGATGATGATCGTGTCCACCTCGCTGAGGGTTTCCCTCGCCTTGGACGTCAGCATCAAGAAGAGGGACTCCGGGGTGGTGATGAGGATGTCCGGCGGGTGGCTGAGCAACGAGCGGCGGTCGGCCGCCGTCGTATCCCCGGACCGGACGCCCACGGTGATGAGCGGGGCGGGGAGGTCCAGGCGTTTGGCGGTCTGCGTGATGCCGATCAGCGGCGCGCGGAGGTTGCGTTCGACGTCGACGCCGAGGGCCTTGAGCGGGGAAATGTACAGTACGCGGGTCTTCCGCGGGACCGTTTTCCGGCGGCTGCCCTTGGCCGTCGTGTCCAGGCCGGGCAGGGCTTCGGGCTCGGCCGGGGCGGAGGTGATTAGCCGGTCCAGCGCCCAGAGGAACGCAGCGAGCGTCTTGCCGGAGCCGGTGGGAGCGACAACGAGGGCATGCGAGCCGGAGGAGATGGCATTCCAGGCGCCGTTCTGGGCCGGGGTGGGCCCGGAAAAGGCGCCCAGGAACCAGTCCCGGGTCGGCCGGCTGAACCGGTCCATGGCGTCGGCCGCAAGTGTGCCGCCGGCGAGCTCCTGCCCCTTCATTCCTCCATCATGCCCTACCCGGCCGACACTATTGGCCGGGCAATGTCCTGGGGCGTCTGGGGCTACTTCGGCTGAAAGGCCCCGATGGTCAGCAGGTTGATCTCGGTGTTGCTGCAGGCATCAAGCGGCTGCGGGAGGAACAGGGAAGCGGTGTCCTCGGGCGGGTAGACCCGGAATCCTGCCGCGGGCGTCCGGGTGCAGTCCCCGTAGTTGGCGGCCTGGGTATAGCGCAGGGTGGCGACGCCGGCCTGGCCCGGGGCAAGCTGGACATCGGTGACCGGCGTGGAGTCGTCGCGGGTGGCGGCGGCGCCGATCGGCTCGCCGTCGGCCCCTGCCGTGAGGGAGACGCCCGCGTAGCCCTTGAGCAGGCACGGCTCGGTGCCGGAGTTGGTCACGATCAGTTTCATGTAGACGCTGCCCGCCGCGCCGCCGCCGGTAGAGTCGGTGGTGGCCGTCAGGCCCGCGGCCTTGCACAGCGCGGGGCCGGACTGGGCCGCCTGCGATGCCGGGGCGGCAGAGGTGTCCGTTGCGGCACCGGAGGCTGCGGGCAGGCTGGCCGGGCTGGCCGACGCGGTAGCCGGTGACGTCGCCGACTGGGTCTGCGCCGCGCTGCCCCCGCAGCCGCTAAGCAGGAGGGCCGCGACGGCAGCCGTTGTCACAAGCAGTGCATGATTCATTCGCTGAGACCTCATGGCTCCACCTTTATGCCCGCCGATGCCTTAGTCAACGACGCCACGGCGACGGAGCCCCGATTGATGCCCGGATTGTGATTTCCGGGCATCAACCGAGGTCAACCGCGCTGCGCGTTACTTCTGGGTCACGGAGCTGCCGCCGTTCTTGGTGCGGCTTCGGATGAATGCTGCCCCGCCGAGCACTAGGCCGCCGAGCCCGGCGGCCAGGGCGCCCCAGCTCCGGGCCTGCGCGCCGCCGTCGTCCACGGACGCCATCTGGGTTGCTGCCGGGGCGGCCTCAACGCTGGCAGTGTGGGCCGAATGGCCGTCCGCGCCTGCGACGGCGTCGGTGACCGTCACTGACGGTGACGGGGTTTTGAGGGATTCCTCGTCCTGGCCTTCCTGCGGGCTCTGCGACCAGTCGGTCTGACCCTGCTCGCAGGTCTGCAGGGTGGGGAAGTAGAGGGTCTTCCCCGGAGTATCGGGCAGCTTCACGGAGAGCACCAGGGTGTCCCGCAGCTCCGGGTCCAGCGGGGACTTGGCCGTGTAGACGATCTGGCTGGTCCGCTTGGTGATGGACGTCCCGTTGTCCAGTTTCTTGGGCGCGGGCAGCTGCTCCGTAACCTTTTGCACCGTCCAGTTCGGGTTTACCGTGGGCTGGGCGTCGTTGAGTTCGGCGGGCAGGGTGATGGTCATTTTGGTGGTCCCGGACGTATCGCAGCCGTGCGGAATCCCGAAGGTCAGCAGGGCGTACGAGTTCGCGGCGGTCTTGTCCGGGGTGGCTTCGACGTGCGCGGACGCGGCCGTAAGCCCGGCGAGCATCAGCGCCGCCGTTCCGCCGGCCACGGCCGTGACGGAGAGGGTGCGGCGGAGGGCAGAGGCGTGCAGTGTGGTTTTCAAGGTAAGGGTGCCTTTCAGGCGGACGCGCTGCGCTCGGGGCAGCGCGAAAGTGGGGGTGGACGCGGCGGCTCGTACCGCTCATGGCTGTGCGGATCAGCCCAGCCCAGGACAGGACGGGGCAGCACAGACGGCCCAGAACGGGCGGATTCGATCAGCGCAGGGCAGCGCACGGCAGCGCAGGCCGGATCGGAATAGGCCGGTTAAGGGCACAGCAGAGCGGGACAGCTCCGGCCGCGGCCGGAGGGATGTCAGGGAAGCACGACGGCGGCGGGCGGGCCCCGGCGGCTATCGGGCCGGAGGTTCCGCCAGGGGAGCGGGGCACAGTCCGCCGGCCAGCCGGCCGGCATCGGTGCGGGGCCGACGTCGGGCGTCACCGGTGACGGGAGCTGGACTAGCGGCCGGAGCCAGGCGGCGAGGGCCCACAGGGCGTCTTCGCCCTTGGCCAGGAGCAGCGCACAGGCAAGAGTGGCCAGCGCGTGGCCGCTCAGCATGAACAGGGCCAGCGGGGAGTCCAGCTCATGGGACTGAAGATGGGTGAGGGTCCCAGCGGGGATGACGGCCGGGCCGTGGTGGGTTGGCTCGCCGGCCGGCGTCCCCGCAACGGATCCGCCGAACGCGGTGAAGGCCTCGTGCAGGACCACCTGCCCGGCGCTCAGGAGGGCGGCCGCGGCCGGGAACCCAAGATGGAGCCGGGTGGCAACCGTGCAGGCCAGTCCGGTCAGGGCCAGGATGGCAACCAGGATGCCGGAACCGGGCAGTTGGCCGCCGGAGACGACGTGGGCACAGGCTGCCAGCGTCACCGCGGTGGTGGCGAAGAGGGCAGCCCGGAGGGAATGGAAAGGAACCCAGGCGTGGTGTAGTCGCACGGAGGCCTCCTGACGGGTCGCTGATCGCGGGTCGCGGTTCGCGGTTTCCTACCAGATTCTACCGGCGCGCGGGAGCTCAGGGGCCCGGGCGGCCGGCGCCGGGGAGGTGCGGGAGTGTACGGGGGAGGGAAGCCGCTGCGGCTAGTCGGTCTCGGGGCCCGAGCAGTAGTGGCAGTCATCGGGGCAGGAGGCGGCGCCGGAAGCCCAGGTGTCCGTCCCGGCTGCGGTGCCGGACAGGGTGGTCGGCTGGCGCACCAGAGTTGCGGGGCGTTCAGTTGTCAGCATGACGGGCTCCTTCGGGGTCTGCAACGATCAGTTCGAAGCCGTCGGCAACATGGAACAGCTGCCGGCGTCCGCCGTCGGAGAGTACCCACACGACGGCGCCGTCGGCGGTGCGGTTGTCGACGCGTCCGGCGTACTCAATGCGGCCGCCCCGGCGGAGGTGGACGGCGTCGCCGATCTCGACGTCGTCCCAGTGGACGGGGCCGCCGGAGGGCCGGTTCTTCTGCAAAGTCATGAGGATTCCTGAAAGGTCACGGGGAAACGTTGATGTGATCCAGCTAACCGTGGAATGGCTTGTCGGCTCAATGGTCAACTGAATGAGACACCTCCGTCTCGTTGTGCAGGAGTCCAGTGCAGGGGTCCGATGCAGGGCCTGCTGAGGCGGCCAATCCGCAGAAGCTCGCACCAAGTACGATCTCGTCGAGCTGGAATGGAATAATCTGTCGCACTCGAGGATGCTCAGGCGTCAACATCGAGAACATGGGCGGGCGCCTCATTGGCCATGTTGACGGCCGATGTGATGCACGATACAGTTCACAACGAGTTATACGAATAACCGATCGAATTACTTGGCCCGAGGAGGTGCCCATGGCTGGATCGCGGCCAAAGTCCGGACCGACGATGCATGATGTCGCCGCCGCCGCCGGTGTCTCTCAGGCCACCGTCTCCTTGGTTCTGAATTCGGCCTCTGGCTCGCGCTTTTCCGAAGAGACCCGCAGGCGGGTACGTGACGCCGTGGACCGGCTGGGATACCGCACCAACGCCCACGCCAAGGTTCTCCGCGACGGCGTGGCCGGCATGATCGGTTTTATCGGCGATTCCGTAGCCACAACTCCCTTTGCCGGCGCCATCATCGAGGGAGCGCAGGAGCGGGCATGGGAACACGGGCTCCTCCTGCTCACAATGAACACCGGCGGAGACAAGGACCTTGAAGCAGCATCCTTGGACACCATGCTCTCCTACAAGGTCGCGGGAGTCGTCTACGCTGCCATGTACCACCGGCGCCTGGACGTCCCGGAAGCCCTGGCGGGTGTGCGGTCGGTGGTCCTGAACTCCCAGGACCGTGCCGGACGCCTCCCGAGCGTCGCCCCGGACGAGGTGAAGGGTGGCTATGCCGCCACGCGCCGGCTGCTCGATGCAGGGCACCGCCGGATAGGGCTGATCAATATCGAAACCCTCGAAAGCAGACTTCCCGCCGCCGTCGGCCGTTACGAGGGCTACACGGTGGCCCTTGAGGAGGCGGGCCTGGATGTGGATCCGGAGCTGGTCCGCTTCGGAGGAGGCGGCGAGGAAGACGGCTACCGGTACGCGGTGGAGTTGATGACGGCCGCCAAGCCGCCAACCGCAATTTTCTGTGCGAACGACCGGACGGCCTGGGGCGCATATCAGGCGGTCGCGGACCTGCGTCTGTCGATCCCCGGGGACGTCTCGATTGTGGGTTTCGACAACCAGACGACCGTGGCGCCGCACCTTCGTCCGGGCCTGACCACCTTTGAACTGCCGTTCGTCGCCATGGGCAGGCGTGCGGTTGAACTGATTCTCCAGGATGCGGAACCCCATGGCGGGGTCGAGCTGATGGAGTGCCCTTTGATTGAACGGAATTCAGTGACACATCCTAAGGAGATGCCATGAGCCGAACCATCCCGGCCCGACGCGGGCGTCCGTCCGCGGCACCGCTGCCGCAACGAAGGATTTCTTTTTCGCTTCGCCTGAAAAGGATCTCCCGGGCCTGGCAGTTATACGTATTACTAGCTCCGGCCCTCGTGTACATCCTGGTCTTCAAGTACTGGCCGATGTACGGGGTGCAGATCGCGTTCAAGAACTACAACCCTGCTGAGGGTTTTACCGACAGTCCGTGGGTGGGCCTGACGCACTTCATCAGGTTCGTGAACTCGTACCAGTTCGGCCAGGTCCTCGGAAACACGCTGTGGATTGCCGTTCTGGGCCTGCTGGTGGCCTTCCCGATCCCGATCATCCTGGCGTTGCTGGTCAATCAGCTCCAGAGCGAGAGGTTCAAGAAGTTCACCCAGACGGTGCTCTATTCGCCTGCATTCATTTCCACCGTCGTGGTGGTGGGCATCATGTTCGTGGTCCTGTCGCCGCGGTCGGGGCTGGTGAACAACGCGATCCAGCTGGCCGGCGGGGAGCCGATCTTCTTTATGGGTTCGGCGGAGTGGTTCCGTCCCATCTACGTCATCTCGGATGTCTGGCAGAACGCCGGGTTCTCCATGATCGTGTATCTGGCGGCCCTGGCGGCCATTGATCCGGCGCTGCATGACGCGGCGAAGGTCGACGGCGCCTCGAAGCTCCAGCGAATCCGGCATATCGATCTGCCGGGCATCATGCCGGTGGTAACGATCCTGTTCATCCTTGCCATCGGCAACCTGCTGAATGTCGGTTTCGAGAAGGCGCTGCTGATGCAGACGCCGCTGAACCTCTCGAGCTCGGAGATCATCCAGACCTACGTCTACCACGCGGGTCTGCAGCAGGCGCAGTTCAGCTATTCGGCCGCCATCGGCCTGTTCAACTCCGTCCTCAACCTGGCGCTGCTGCTCTTCTTCAATACGGTGGCGCGCCGGGCCAACCAAGCGACCCTGTGGTGATGCCGAGATGTCTTTGAAAACCAGCCCCGTCAACATCGACACCCCGAACAGAAACGTCAGCCCGGCCCGGCCCAGGCCGACGTTGCGGGACAGGTACGGTGACCGCGCCTTCAACATCGCAGCCACAGCCATCCTGCTGCTGTCCATCCTGGCTGTGGTCTACCCCCTCTACTTCATTGTCATTGCGTCCGTCAGCGATCCGAACGCGATCTACGAAGGCAAGGTCTGGCTGTTCCCCTCCGGCGTGACACTTGAGGGCTACCAGCGGATTTTCGCGGATAGCCGGATCTGGAACGGCCTGGGGAACACCGTCATCTACACCGTCCTAGGCACCGCTATCAGTGTCACCACGATCCTCTGCGGCGCCTACGCGCTGTCCCGCAAGGACATGCCGGGCCGGAAAATCCTGATGCTCCTGTTCGTCATCACCATGTTCTTCGACGGCGGACTCATCACCAAGTACCTGGTCGTCCGGGACCTGGGCATGCTCAACACCGTCTGGGCCGTCGTTCTCCCAGGCGCGGTCGGTGTCTGGAACCTGATTATCGCCCGCTCCTTCTTCGAACACACCATCCCCAACGAACTGCGTGAAGCCGCCCAGATGGATGGGGCCACCGACTTCAAGTTCTTCTTCAAGATGGTGCTGCCCCTGTCCAAACCCCTGATCATGCTCATGGTCATGATCCACGTCGTGGCCCAGTGGAACTCGTTCTTCGACGCCCTGATCTTCCTGAACGATGACTCCAAATACCCGCTGCAGCTCGTCCTGCGCAACATCCTCATCCAATCCGATGTTTCATCCACCGGCACCACCGGGGGAGACATCCAGTCCTATGCGGCAGCGCAAAGGATCGCGGAGCTCACCAAGTACGCCATGATCGTCGTCTCGAGCCTGCCGCTGATGATTGCCCTGCCATTCATGCAGAAGCACTTCACCAAGGGCGCCATGATCGGCGCCGTGAAATAGGGACCCTTCCCCGCGCACCACCCGTCCCCGGGGCACTCGCCACGGGCCGGCAAAACCACACCTCAGAATAGGAATGACCATGGCAATCAGCCGCAAATATGCCGTCCTTGGCGCCCTCCTGGCCGGAACGATGACGTTCACCGCCTGTTCCGGCGGCCAGTCCGGCTCTCCGGAGGTCAAAGACGCCTCCGCTGACTTCGGGTTCCAGGCAACAGGCTTCCCGATCGTCAGCAAGCAGCTGACCCTGAAGTTCTCGGGAACCAAGACGGCCCTGGCACCGGACTACAACACCATGACCGTGGTGAAGAACTGGGAAAAGGACACCAACATCCATATCGACTGGCAGAACCTGCCCGATACGGTCTTCCAGGAAAAGAAGAACCTCATCCTGGCCAGCGGGGACCTTCCCGACGCGTTCTTCAACACCGGCCTGACGGATGCCGAGATCGCCACGTACTCCGCCAGCGGCACGCTGATCCCGCTGGAGAACCTGATTGAGAAGAACGCTCCCAATCTCGCCAAGCTGCTCGCAGCCCGTCCGGACATCAAGGCGGCCATCACCTCCTCCGACGGGCACATCTACTCCCTGCCGTCCGTTGAGGAGCTCGGCCTGGTCCAGTTCCCCAACGAAATCGCCATCAATACCGCCTGGCTGAAAAAGCTCAACATCCCCATGCCCAAGACCATCGCTGAATTCCACGACGCCCTTCTGGCGTTCAAAACCCAGGACGCGTCCGGGACCGGCAAAACCATCCCGCTGAGCTTCATGCCCGGCTCCTGGTGCGGAGACATCGTTGACCTGATCGCGGCCCTGGGCGGGGTGCCGGACAACATGGATCACCGCATCGTGCAGGACAACAAGGTCATCTTCACCCCCACGCAGGACGGCTACAAAAAAGCCATCCAGACCCTGCACCAGTGGTATCAAGAAGGTCTGATCGATCCGGAATCCTTCTCCCAGGACGACAAGGCCTACCTCGCCAAGGGCAAGGCCGCCACGGAAAACCTCGGCTCGTTCGCCTGGTGGGAAGTTCCGGAGATGGTCGGCGCAGACCGCGCCAATGACTACGCCCTTGTGCCCGTGCTCCAGGGCGTGGACGGCAAGCGCATCGCCAGCCAGTCCAACAACCAGGAAATCGCCCGCGGCGCCTTCGCCATCACCCGGGCCGACAAGTACCCCGCCGCGACCATGCGCTGGGCCGATAACCTCTACGACCCCATCCAGTCCGCCCAGGCTAACTGGGGACCGATCGGTGAAACCCTGCAAAAGGATGCCAACGGGCTGCTGGTACAGATCCCCGCGCCGGCCGGAACCAGCGAAGGTGAACGCCGCCAGAAGGTCGCCCCGGGCGGACCGAAGGCCAACACGGCGGAGAGCTTCAAGTCCGTCGTCGCTCCCGAACCGCGCGCCGCGGAACGCCAGAAGACGGTCAACGAAAACTACAAGCCCTTCGCCGGCAACGACGGCTACCCCCCGGTGGCACTGTCCACCGACGAACTCCAGCAGATCAGCAGCATTGAAACCGACACCACCTCCCTGGTCAAGCAGAACATGGCCAAGTGGATCGTCTCCGGAGGCATCGAGCAGGAGTGGGACGGCTACGTCACCCAGCTCAAGAACATCGGTGTCGACAAGATGATCGAGGTCTACCAGCAGGCCTACGACCGCTACAAGAAGAACTCCTAGCCACCGAGACCACGGGGCAGGCCGGACACCACGCGCCGGCCTGCCCCGCCGCCCGCGAACCCGCATGCACCAGCACAGAATCGAGATCCGAACCTCATGACTGCCGTGACCGCCACGACGGCCGACACTTTCCGGCCCGCCCTGCACTACGCAGCCCGGAATACCTGGCTCAACGATCCCAACGGCCTGATCCACCATGAGGGCGTCTACCACCTCTACTACCAGAACAATCCGCTGGACAACGTCTGGGGAAACATGTCCTGGGGTCACGCCACGTCCACGGACCTGCTGACCTGGACCGAGCATCCTGTCGCCATCGCCTGCGACGAGACAGAAGACATCTTCTCCGGCAGCATCGTCTTCGACCGTGACAATTCCAGCGGATTCGGCACTGGATCAACGGCTCCGCTGGTCGCCGTTTACACCAGCGCCTACAAGGCGGCCTCCGCACACCACGGCATCCAGGCTCAGTCCCTGGCCTACAGCCTGGACGGCGGCTACACCTGGACCAAGCACCCCGGCAATCCCGTACTGAACCGGGGGTCCGCCGACTTCCGCGACCCCAAGGTCTTCCGCTACGAGTCCGACGCCGGGAGTCACTGGGTCATGGTGGCCGTGGAAGCTACGGACTTCGAAGTCGTCTTCTACAAATCCCACGATCTCAAGGACTGGGAGCTGTTAAGCAGCTTCGGCCCCGCCAACGCAACCGGCGGCGTGTGGGAATGCCCGGACCTCTTCCCGCTGCCTGTCGACGGTGACCCGGAAAATCCCAAATGGGTCCTGACCGTGAACCTCAATCCCGGCGGCCCCAACAACGGTTCCGCCGGGCAATACTTCGTCGGAGACTTCGACGGGACCACGTTCACCTCAGCCACCACGGTCACCGAAGGACTGCAGGACCCGGACAGACTCGGCGAGTACCAGTGGCTCGACTGGGGGCGCGACTACTACGCCGCCGTTTCCTTCAGCAACGTTCCCGACGGCCGGCGGCTCATGATCGGCTGGATGAACAACTGGCAATACGCCAACGAGATCCCCACCTCGCCGTGGCGCAGTCCCATGTCCCTGGCCCGGGAAGTGTCCCTGCAGAGCGTTGATGGGAGCTGGCGGCTGGTGCAGCAGGCCGCGGGAGATCTCGCCTCGTTCCTTGAGGCTACGCCGTCGTTCAGCCTCGCGGCAGCTGAAATATCTCCCGGCCAGCACGTCTTGGACGGCGCGGCCGGAAGCGTCCAACGCATCGAGCTCACCGTTACACCCGGAACAGCCGAGGAATTCGGGCTGGTTGTCCGCGGCGATGGAGCGCAGGGAACCCGCATCGGCATTCGTCCCACGGAAGCTCTCATCGTCGTCGACCGCAGGGAATCCGGGCAAACAGACTTCCACGAATCCTTCGCATCCCTCGACACCGCCCCGATCCGGGCGACGGACGGTTCCTATGAACTCACCATCTACGTGGACCGATGCTCCGTCGAGGTCTTCGCCCAGGGAGGCCAGGTCACCCTGACCGAATTGATCTTCCCGGCCGCCACCAGCACCGAGGTCTCGCTCTACGCCGTCGGGGGCACAGCGACCATAAATAACCTGATTGTCACCCAATACGCATAACGGCCCCGAGCCCGCCCTCGAAGCGGCAACGGCCGCCGCGGCCTGAACACGGCCGGCAGCACGAGCGCCGCCTCCTTCGCCGCGAACCCGGCAGCACCCCACCTGAAGAAAGACATGACATGTACCATCTCGAGTCCGCCGGCCCGTCCCGGCAGCTCCTGGACGTCGTCGTTGTCGGCGAAGCGCTCATCGACGTCGTCACCTCGCCCGAGGGAACAAGCGAATACCCTGGCGGGTCACCCGCCAATGTCGCTTACGGGCTCGGTCGGCTCGGCGTCGACACCGGGCTGCTGACGGCTATAGGCGACGACGAACGCGGCGCCGCCATCGAACGGCACCTGCACAGTGCCGGCGTGACGCTCCTGCCCGGCTCATACTCCCTGGGCCGAACCGCCTCGGCGACAGCAACGCTCGCCACGGACGGGTCCGCCAGCTACGACTTCGACATTTCCTGGGCCCTGGAGCCGGTCGCTCCCGCCTATGTCCCGAAGGTCCTTCACACCGGTTCCATCGCCACTTTCCTTGCGCCGGGTGCGGACGCGGTCAAAGCACTCCTGCAACTGTGCCGCCACGAATGCACGATCACCTATGACCCCAATATCAGGCCCGCGCTGCTCGGCAGCCACGCCGAAGCCAAATCCATCTTCGAAGACCTGGTTCACCTGACCGACGTCGTCAAACTCAGCGATGAGGACGCCCAATGGCTCTACCCCCGGAAGGACTTGGATGACACAGCCGCGCACCTCCTCGGGCTGGGCGCCGGCCTGGCAGTCATCACCAAAGGCTCGCAGGGTTCACTGCTCGCCACCGCTGCGACGCGGCTGAACATCCCATCAGTAGAATCCGGGGTCGCCGACACGATCGGCGCCGGCGACTCGTACATGGCAGCCCTGATCCTGGGACTCCTCACCCGCGGGACCGACGGCCTCGCGCCCGCTGTTCTGGAGCAGCTGGGACGCACAGCATCCATGGCTGCCGCCATCACCGTGCGGCGCCCGGGCGCAAATCCGCCGACGCTACAGGAACTCCGGACCCATCTGCAGCCCGCATCCTAGCCCGGGCAGCAAGCCCCATTTTTTGACATTTCAGAATCCTCCCGCGCTGCCACCGGCCCGGCAGCCGCCGGCAGGATCTGACTCCGAAAGGCACGACGAGCATGGAATACCGCAAACTTGGTTCCTCCGGCATGTACATCAGCGAACTCGCCTATGGAAACTGGGTCACCCACGGTGAGCAGATCGACCAGGACTCGGCCACGGCCTGCGTCCGGCAGGCCCTAGATCTGGGCATTACCACCTTCGACACCGCCGACACCTACGCGGGCACCCGCGCGGAGCACACGCTGGGTGAGGCGTTAGTCGGTGTGCGGCGCGAAAGCGTCGAGATCTTCACCAAGGTCTACTTCCCCACCGGCGAGGGCCGGAACGACCGCGGGCTGTCCCGCAAACACATCATGGAATCCATCAACGGCTCCCTGACCCGTCTGGGCACCGACTACGTGGACCTCTACCAGGCCCATCGCTACGACTACGGCACCCCGCTAGAAGAAACCATGCAGGCCTTCGCCGACATCGTCCGGGCCGGAAAGGCCCACTACATCGGCGTCTCCGAATGGACCGTGGACGAAATCCGCGCCGGCGCCGCCCTCGCCCGGGAACTGGGCATTCACCTCATCTCCAACCAGCCCCAGTACTCCCTGCTCTGGCGGGTCATCGAAAAGGAAATCGTCCCCACCTGCGAGGAGCTGGGCCTGGGACAGATTTGCTGGTCACCCATGGCCCAAGGCATCCTGACCGGAAAATACGTCCCCGGCCAGGCTGCCCCGGCAGCATCCCGCTTCACAGGCGATGATGGCGAACTCAAGTCCGACAACCGCTACCTGACCGACAACATCCTCACCCGGGTCCAGCAGCTCAAACCGCTCGCCGCGGACGCTGGCCTGTCCATGGCCGCACTCGCCGTCGCCTGGGTACTGCAAAACCCCAACGTCTCGGCAGCCATCGTCGGTGCTTCCCGCCCCGATCAGCTCATCGACACCGTCACCGCAGCCGGGGTAAAACTTGACCCGGCACTGCTGGCCAAAATCGATGACATCCTGGAACCGGTCATTGAACGCGACCCCACCAAGGTGGAATCCTTTAAAACCCGCCCGTGAGCCAAAAGTTGCCAGTACAGAGCACGCCGCCCAACAGGTATCCGTGCAACCTGCACCCCTCCGTCCCCGTGCGGATCAGGGTGGTGCGCGCCGGCGCTGGCTGCTGGCCGGTTCAGCCCCGCCACCGCAGCCAGGCGAAGGTGGGCCGCGGCGGCGGTGGAACAGGGTGCGTTGCGCCGGTGGCGATCCCCGCTGCGGCCCGGCGCCGGCGCAGCTCCAGGGCCAGGCTCTCCTCGCCGCGGGCCATCGCCCAGCGGTGATTGGCGGCGAAACCCGGTTTGAGCAGCCAGCTCAGCCGCCGCAGCAGCGGCTTGGCGGCGCTGACGCGCCAGTCGTAGGTGATGACCGTTTCCGGGCCGTCCGGCTCAAAGGTCCAGCGGCCGGTGCCGTTGAGGTCGCCGGCGGCGGTGAGGGCGAAGCCGCGGCTGGTGACGGGCTCCGTGACCGTGAGCGTCCACCGCAGCGTGTAAGGCAGCCAGCCCTTCGTATGGAGGCGCACGGGGCGGGGAACGCCGGGTCCGGGTTCCGGACCGGCGGCCACTGGCTCGACGCTGACATAGACGGACGGCCACCAGCGTGGCAACGCTGTGGCGTCGCCGAGGACGGCCGCGACCTCCTCCGGCGTGCCAGCCACCCGCCAGACAGTCCGGAACTCATAGTCTGTGCTGCCCATGGGGGCCTCCCGAAATGTTCGCCAGCCGTAGGCGATGCAGCGGCCGGGGCGGATCGATGCACGTGACCGTACCCAGAAGGGTGCGTCCGGTCAATGGGGTGGGCGGTGTCCCTGACAGAGTTGCCAACCCACAGCGGCCGCGCTCATGGCGGTCAGGCGTTGGCCCGAAGGTATGAAAAAATGAAGGATCAGTTCTTATAGAGGAAGCAGCGGGAACGTGCCGAGAGAAAGCACCGCGGATGCAGGGGTAGATTCTGCCCCGAGCATGAATGACGTGGCGCGCGTGGCACGGGTCTCGCTGGGCACTGTGTCCAATGTCCTGAACAAGCCCGAAATCGTGGCGGAAAGGACCCGGTTGCGGGTCCAGGCCGCGATTGATGAGCTGGGCTTTGTCCGTAACTCTGCGGCGCGTTCCCTGGCGGCTGGAAGCAGTCGGACGATTGGTCTGGTCCTGACGGACGTTGGCAACTCCCTCTTCGTGGACATTGCCCGCGGCGCGGAAAGTGCCGCGCACGACGACGGCTATTCGCTGCTGCTGGCGAACAGCGACGTCGACCTGCAGAAGCAGGATGGGTATCTCGACATTTTTGATGAGGCCCGCGTCGCCGGGATCATCCTTGCTCCGCTGGATGCAGGGTTGGACGGCATGGACCGGGTGCGCCGCCATGGCCGCCACATCGTCCTGGTCAACTATGCCGGAGGCCGCACGGACTGCTGCAGCGTGCTGGTCGATGAGGAACATGGCGGTTATCTCGCGGCCCGGCACCTCATTGATCTGGGCCGCCGGCGGCTGGTGTTCGCCGGCGGCCCAGATAGCCTGCACGCTGTCAACGACCGCCGTAAGGGCGCCATGCGCGCCGCCTCGGAGACCAGGGGGGCTGTCTCTCTCGAGGTGATTTTTGGCCGGAGCCTCAACAGCCCGGAGGGGCGCCGAATTGCGGGGGATCTGGCCAGCCGGGGCCGCAGCAGGATGCCCGACGGCATCATTGCGCCGTCGGACCAGTTGGCCGCGGGCATCATTCATGAACTCACGGGAACGTACGGGCTGCGGGTGCCGCAGGATATCGCGGTGATCGGGTACGACAACAACCAGTTCGCTACCGAGGGCGCCATCCCGATGTCCACCATTGGCCAGCCGGGGCACGAGATGGGCCGGGTGGCCACCAAGCTCCTCCTGGAGGAAGTTAACCAGCCCGGGGAGCACGTACACCGCAACCTGATGCTGGAGCCCACACTTTTTGCCCGGGCCAGCACCTTGGGCCGCTGAACCCAAACGACGATCAAACCGTTGGTGCTTAACCCCGAACGGCGCTGGGGCGGGTGTCCGCCCCGGCGCCGCCGTGAGACCTACGCTACCGTCTCCACGGCGTAGCTGAACGCTCCCGAGCCCACCTCAAACGGCGCCCGGCCGGGGAGCTCCACACGGGCTGTGCAACCGGTCGGGACCTCCACCTGCACGTTCAATCCACCGGTATCCAGGGTCCAGGAGATACTGGCTGTCCCGTACGGTGTTTCGTGCCGCGCTGAAGCATGGGTGAGCTGCCCGCCGGGCCGGGGCCTGAAGAGGATCCTGCGGTATCCCGGTTCCAGCGGGGACATTCCGGCCACCACGCGGTGCATCCAGTCCGCCACGGCGCCCAGCGCGTAGTGGTTGAAGGAAGTCATGTTTCCCGGGTTGACGGTGCCATCCGGCTGCATGGCATCCCAACGTTCCCAGATGGTGGTGCCGCCCTGTTCGACGGCGTAGAGCCAGGAGGGGCATTCCTTCTCCAGGAGCAGATCGTAAGCCGTATCCAGCGCGCCCACGTCGGTCAGCGCATCGGAGATGACCGGCGTGCCCGCGAATCCGGTCGCAATCCTGTTTCCGCCGTCGGCCACCAGCTCGGCCAAGCGCCGCCCGGCCAGCTGTTTCTGCTCTTCACTCGGGAAGAGATCGAAAACGATGGCCAGTGCGTAGGCCGTCTGCGCGTCCCCGGCAACGGCCCCGCTGGGGTAGACGTATTCGTCCGCGAAGGCCTTGGCGACAGCCCGCCCGAGCTCGGTGTAGTGCAGCTCGTCCGATGCTTTGCCCAGGACGCTGGCGATCCTCCCCAGGTGGGTGGCCGACCAGGCGAAGTAGGCCGTGGCCACCAGGTAGGGGTCCGTTTTGGCTGCAGTGGGGTCGTGGGGCGGGGCCGTGGGGTCAAGCCAGTCGCCAAGCTGGAAGCCGGTGTTCCACAAGTGGCTGCCGCCCGCTTTGGCGTCCATGAGGTCCACCCACGCTTTGGCGCTGTCGTACTGGTCACGAAGGACCTGGGTGTCCCCGAAGCGCTGGTAGATGGTCCAGGGGGTCAGGACTGCCACGTCACCCCAGACGGCGCCGGGCCGGATGGGGGTCCACTCATCGCCGCCGGGGATGACCGGGACGTACCAGGGAATGGTTCCGTCGGGGAGCTGTTCGACGGCGACGTCTTTGAGCCAGGAGGTCAGCATTCCGGAGCAGTCGTAAAGAAACGAAGCCGTGGGGGCGAAGACCTGGATGTCTCCGGTCCAGCCGAGCCGTTCGTCGCGTTGGGGGCAGTCGGTGGGGATGTCCACGAAGTTGCCGCGCATGCTCCAGCGGACGTTTTCGTGAAGGCGGTTCAGGTCCGGGTTGGAGCTGTCGAACCAGCCGGTACGTTCCATGTCCGTGTGGTAGACGCGGGCCACCATATTCTCGCTGAGGTCGCCGCCGGTCCAGCCGTCGATTTCGGCGTAGCGGAAGCCGTGGATGGTGAAGCGCGGCTCCCAGGTCTCCGGTTCCGTGCCGGCAATCGTGTACGTATCGGTGGATATGGCGCGGCGGAGCGGGCGCGTGAACAGTTCCCCGTCCTGCAGCACTTCGGCATGGCGCAGGGTGACCTGGTCGCCCGGCTTGCCCTGCACGGTGATCCGCAGCCGGCCCACCAGATTCTGGCCAAAGTCCACGAGCGTCTTGCCTGCCGGGCTGGTGAATACGCGGACGGGGCGGACTTCCTCGGTGCAGCGGACCGGAGGGCCATCCGGGGCAACAAGCGTGGCTGGATCACGTTGGACGGTTGTCACCGGGCTCCAGCCGTCGTCGTCGAACCCGGGCCGGCTCCAGCCGGCCGGCAGCTGCCGGGCGTCATGGCTTTCGCCCTCATAGAGGCCGGTGAAGCCGATGGGACCAAACCCGGCCTTCCACGACGTGTCGGTCCCGACCACGCTGACGGATCCGTCCGCGTGGGTGATGTGGAGCTGTGCCAGCAGGGCCACCTTGTCGCCATACAGGTTGCGGTAGCCGTCGTGGAAACCGATACGCCCGCGGTACCAGCCGTCAGCCAGCCAGCTTCCGACGGCGTTGGCCCCTTCGTGGACCAGTTCCGTCACGTCGTAGGTGTAGTAGCGCAGCCTCTCACCGTAAACGGTCCAGCCGGGGGAGAGGATGTCTGTGCCCACCCGCGTGCCGTTGACTTCCACTTCGAACAGGCCGTGGGCCGTGACATAGAGCCTGGCTTTGGCGATGGGGGAGTGCACAGAAAACTCGCGTCGGAGCAGCGGGGGCCGGCGGTCCGATTCCGGGTCTTCATCCCACGCCGGAGTGATGGCCGTTGCGATCCAGTCCTCTGGCTCCAGAAGACCGGCCTCAACAGTGGCAGGCTCACTCCAATCACTGGGCTCCTCGTCACCGGCAGCTGCCCCGGCCTCCGGTGGGCCCCAGACGCGGACCCGCACGGAGACTTCCTCCCCGGAGCGCAGGGGGGCGGCCGGCCAGGGCACCAGGACGGACTCTTCCGACGCGATACGGCTGCTGAGGGTAGTTTCGCCGTTCCGGGCGATTTCGACCTGGTATGCCGTCTGGGTCCAGCCCGGTGCGCCCGAAGTTTTCCAGGAGATGCGGGGGCGGCTTTCTCCAATGCCGAGGGCCTCGCGGTGGTGATCGAAGGCTACGGGCATAACGGTCGGTGGCATGGTGTGGATCTCCTGTGATCGTGGGGAGGGAAGTTCAGGTTTAGCGGCGGATGAAGTGGGCGGGCGTGGCGTCGGTGTGGTGAGCTAGCCTTTGACGGCGCCGCCGGCGAGGCCCTTCATGACGCGCTGGTTGAGGAAGAGGTAGAGCACGAGGGTTCCCAGAACGTTGATGCAGATGGCGGCGAAGAGGGGACCGTACTGGACGGCGCCGAACTCTCCGGTGAAGTTCAGGAGTCCGACCTGGATGGTGCTCAGGTCCGCGTTGTTGGTGAACGTCAGGGCGATGAGCAGGTCATTCCAGATGAAGAAGAACTGGACCAGCGCAACCGTGAACACGGCGTTGCGGACCATGGGGAAGCCGATGGAGAAGAATGCCCGAATCATGCTGGCGCCGTCCAGGGCAGCGGCTTCGAAAACTTCCCGCGGCACGGCGCGGAAATAGGTGGCCATCATGAATACGGTCAGCGGCAGCCCGGTTGCGGTGTAGGTAATGATCAGCGGCCAGAGCGTGCCGGTCAGGCCCACCTGGAAGTATGCGGAAAACAGCGGCAGCAGGATCATCTGTCCGGGGACCATGATTCCGGCCAGGAAGACCAGAAGGACCGTGCCGCGGCCCTTCCAGACGAGCACCTCCAGAGCGAACCCGGCGGCGACGCCGAACAGAACGATCAGGAACAGCGACGGGATTGTCGCGATGAGGCTGTTCCCCACGTACGTGCCGATATTTCCGGTCGTCCAGGCCTCGACGTAGTTGTCGAAGTTGAAACTTTGCGGCATGGCCCAGACCGGACTGTTGAGAAACTCGTCCTGGGTCTTGAAGGAGCCCATGAACAGCCAGATAAGCGGATAGATCTCGACGACGAGCAATATGGCAATCGACAGCTGGACCGGGACGCGTTTGAGGAACTTGACCGGTGACGTGCGGGGCCGTTGGGGTGCGGCCGTTGGTTTTTGGCTGGTGCGGGTTGGCACCGCGGTATTTGCGGTCATCGTCGGTCAGTCCTTGGTGAGGTCGCGGCGGGACGAGCGGAAAATGAAGAGTGTGACAATCAGGCACAGAATCGTGAGCAGCAACGCAATGGAGCTGCCGTAGCCGTAGTCGCCGTAGGTAAAAGAGGTGCGGAACATGAGCAGTGTCAGTGGAGTTGTCGCGCTGCCCGGCCCGCCGTCGGTCAGGGCCACGATGGAGTCGAAGACCTTGAGTGTGCCGTTGATGCTAAAGATGATCGAAGAGAGCAGAACCGGCAGGGACAACGGCAGGATGATATGCCGGATCAGGTGCAACCCCCGTGCGCCGTCGAGGCGGGCCGATTCAAGGATGTCATCGGGAATGTCCACCAGACCGGTGTAGAGCAGGACGGCGTAGAACCCCATGGACCGCCAAAGGTCCATGATGACGATGACCAAAAATGCTGTGCTGCCGTTGCCGAGCCAGTCGATCGAGCCGATGCCCACGGCGTTCAGAGCTGAGTTCACCAGGCCGTTTTGCGGGGCGATTTCGAACATCTTCTGGAACAGCAGAGCGACCGCAACCGTGGGAAGCACGACCGGGAAGAAGACCAGAGTGCGGATCAGACTGGATCCGCGCTTCAGGGCGAAGACGTAGAGCAGGGACAACATGTATCCGAGCAGGACCTGGCCGATGGTGATGACCACGGCGTAGCGGATCGTGAACCAGAGGGCCTCGCCGACGGCGGGGTCGGAGAAGAGCTTTTCGAAGTTGGCGAGTCCGGCGAAGGTGAAGCCTGTGATGGCGTTGCCGGAAAGGAAGGTGTAGCCGGCGGACCAGAATACCGGTAACAGCATGGCGACGGTGTAAACCAGTAAGGCCGGGCCGAGAAGGACGGCGATGGCCTTTTTGTCTCCCAGGACGTTGTTCATGGTGCTTCTTTCATCGGAATTTGAGTGGCTGACCGCCGGGGCCGGCGTGCACCGGCCCCGGCCGTGCAGGCTACTTCGAGTTCAGATCGTTCTGGACGAGTTCCATGAACTTCTGCGGAGTGATACTGCCGGACGCGAGGCCGGCCGCGTTGGTTTGGCTCGTCGTGGTTGCCTTGGTGCTGAAGAGCGCCTCGAACCACAGCACGCTTTCCTTCGTGTTGTTGACCGTTTCCTGGGTGGACTTGACCAGCGGCGGGATGTTGTCCACCGGGGTGTTCAGTTTGAATCCGGAGATCGAGTTCTTGTCCTTGAGGGCCGTGCTGCCGTAGTTGGTGGCGATGCACTTGAGCCATGCGGAGGCGTTGCTGTCGTATGTCTTTGCATTGAACGTCATGGGGAGGCCGACGTTGGTGGCGTACTGGTTATCGATGCCCTTGCCTCCACTGACTTTCGGGAACGGCATGAAGCCGATGTTCTCTTCGCCGATCTTGTTCTGGGCCTTGTCGTCGAAGTTCGAAAGAATCCAGCTGCCCATGTAGAACATGCCTGCCTTGCCGCTGAGGAACTGCGACGCCGCGGTGTCGTAATCGATCGAGCCGACACCCTGGCCGAAGTAGCCCTTGGCGCCGAGATCGGCAACGGCCTGGGCTGCCTTGACGTATTCCGGGTCAGTAAGTTTCGCCTGGCCGTCGGCCACCTTCTTCATGGCGTCAGGACCGAGGTCGCTGAACAGATATCCGCTGACCAGGCGGGTGAGCGGCCACCCCTGCTTTCCGGACGCGGCAAGCGGCGTGACGCCGGCGGTCTTGAGCTTTTCACCGGCGGCGACGAAGTCATCCCAGGTCTTCGGCTCGGTAATGCCGTTGTCGGCGAAGAGCTTCTTGTTGTACCAGATGCCTTCCACGTTGTACTGGTAGGGCAGAACGTTCAGCTTCCCGCCGTACAGGGACTTGATGGTGGCCGCCGCCCCCGGAAGGATGGCGTCGGAAATGTTCAAATCTTTGAGCGCCTTTTCGAAATCCAAGACGTTTCCGGACTTGTCCAGATCCTGCGTCAGGGCGGGGGCGTTGCCGGCCGCGTACTGGACCGGCAGGGCGTTCTGCCCGGCGAGCAGTTGAAGTTTCTGGTCCAGGCTGGTCTGGGGAACGGTCTCGACCTTCAGGGGTGCGGCCTTGTTCTCTGCCGCGCACTGATCCTTGCTCAGCGCCTCCAGTTCGCCGCGGATGGTGGTGTTCTCGACGTTGGTCAGATAGCTGAAATCCTTCGACCCCTGGGCGGATGATCCGCCGCCTGCGCCGCATCCGCTGAGCAGCAGAGCCAGCGCGCCCGCTGATGCGATGACGGGGGCAATAGCGCGGGCCTTGGGCCGCGACAGTACAGAAACCACAGTTCCTCCTTGAAGTGTGCTCCGAATTGAAGCGTTTCAAGTTCGAGTATGAAGTCCCGGTCGTGGATGTGTCAAGCGTCACCCGCATCGCATCTGTTTGGCTAACTAGCGCCAAATACCTGCAGGCTGTTGACTCCCGTGCGGGGTCGTCTCTACAGTTGAATCGATACATTTAAAGCGCTTCAACTCTGTGGGTACTGACTTCACCGTCACGTTGCATCCCGGACTGACCGGACCTGGACTGACGCCGTGCGTCCGCCATCGCTCAGGCCTGTAGGTGTCTCTGCCTTTTCACCCCCGCCACTGGAAGATTCAAGGAAGAATCCATGACTAGCTCAACCGAGGTCCTTTCGTCCCGCCAAGTCTGGTGGACGGCAACCATCGCCGGTATGGCCTCTTACCTGGACGCAGCGGCGATCGTCACGACCGGCACGGCACTTGTCCTTTTTCAAAGCACGTTCCATCTCGGGCCGGCGGAGATTGGTCAACTCTCCGCTCTGTTGACCGTCATGATCGCAGCCGGCGCGCTGGTGGGTGGCCGGATGGGTGACCGGTTTGGCCGGCGCAAGGTCTTCACATGGACGATGTGGGTCTTTGCACTCGGCGCACTTTCCCTCGTCGTCGCGGCGGCCCCTGGCATGTTGTACGCCGGAGTTGTTCTGCTGGGCTTCGCAGCCGGCGCGGACCTTCCCGTGTCGATGGCCATGATTTCCGAGAGCGCCCCTCCCGGAAAGAAGGGCAAGATGGTCACCTTTTCCCACGTTCTGTGGATGGCGGGTGTCCTGGTAGTCATGGTCCTGGGAATTGTTGTCGGTGACCTGGGAGAGGTCGGCGCACGGATTATGTACGGCCACCTGCTCGTTGTTGCACTCATTGTCCTAGTGCTGCGGGCAGGCCTTCCTGAATCGCGGGAGTGGACGAAGGCGCGCCTTGATTCTTCTGCCGAACAGGTGGATCTCGGCTCCCTTCGGCATTTGGTGGGCTCTCGCTACCTGGGTCCGCTCGTCGCGACGGGACTCTTCTATGCGATCGCCAACGTGGCCGCAAACACCAATGGCCAGTTCAGCACATACCTCTACACGAACGTCGCCGGGGCTAGCGTCGCCACAGCCTCCGCCTTCGGTTTGCTCGGCTTCGGCTGCAGCTTCATCGGCATGCTTGTCACCATGAGGGTCGTTGACACGCGCTGGAGGATGCCCGTATTCACGGTCGCAACCTCCATTTCCATCGCAGCATTCATTATCCCCGCGACACTCGGCGTGAGCACATGGACGTTGGCTGTCATGGGCGTCCTCTACTCCGTCGGGGGCGCTATCGCGGGCGAACCGATGTTCAAGGTCTGGTCTCAGGAACTTTTCCCCACCAAGCACCGCAGCAGCGCCCAAGGAATCACCATCGCCTTTACCCGCGTCGTAGCGGCGGCTTTTGCCCTCGTCACTCCGCAAATCATCGCGGCTGGGGCCCAGGCGCTGTTCATCTTCCTTGTCCTGACGACGCTGGCCTCATGCCTGATCGGGATCCTCTGGCTGGCTAGAATTCCCAGGGCATCTGACGCAGCCGCGGAACGGCACGAAAACGCATTGGCCAGCGTCGGCTAGCTGTCTTCCATGCGTACGTCGCAAACGGGCTGATGTGCGTCGTTCGGGGCGACGATGTCCCCTTTAGCCATGCTGGGTAATGGCCGGAGTGTGGCGCCGGGTGCTCTGCCTGGCAACGAGTTCCGGCGTGAACACCACCTGGCTGTGGACGTGACCGTTCTCGTCGTCGATTTCGTCGAAAAGGAGCTGGGCGGCACGCTCGCCGATCAGGTGCCGCGGCTGGCTGATGGAGCTGAGCGGAATGCTCGATTGGGACGCGAAGTCGATGTCGTCGAAGCCCACGATTGCGATGTCCTCGGGCACGCGGAGCCCGTTGGCGGCGAAGGACTGCAGGAGCCCGAGCGCCAGCTGGTCGTTGGCGGCAAACACGGCGTCCGGCCGCTTGTCGGGCTGAAGATTTCCGATGAGATCGCCGATCTGGCGCCCGCGCTCAAATTTCAGGTCGGGCGTTTCGAACAATTGCAGCGATACCCCAGCCGCTTCGGCCGCGTCGGCGGCACCGCGGTAGCGGTCCTCGACCTGCTGCAGCGTGAAGGGACCGCCCACGAACGCCGGGCGCACCGAACCGACGCTTAGGAGATGGGTCAGGGCTGTCGCGCCGCCGGCGACGTCGTCCACCGAAACCGAGCAGAACTGATCCGTGCGTGCGAGCCGGTCAACGAGCACCGAGGGGATGCCCCGGGCACGCATGGTTTCGAGCCGCTCCAGAACCTGGCCGAACGGGGTGATCAGGACGCCCTGGACGCGCTGCTGCTCGAACAGGTCCAGATAGGCCAACTCCCGCCCCGTGTCCTCGGCGCTGTTGGCCAGGATCAGGGAGTGCTTGTGGTCTTCGGCGACGTTTTCGGCCCCCAGCGCCACGTCGGTGAAGAAGGGGTTCCGGACGTCCAGTACGAGCATGCCGAGGCTCCGGGTGGACCCGGACCGCAGCGACCGGGCCGATTCGTTGCGCACGAATCCCAGCTGGTCGATGGCAGCCAGGACGCGGCTCTTCTTGTCGACCGAGACCTGCTCCGGCCGGTTGAGGACATTCGAAACAGTGCCGACGGAAACCCCCGCAAGCGCGGCGACATCCTTCAGCTTTGCACCCGGGCCGCTGGACACGTAAGAACCTCCCAATCACTGAATCGAATCAATCCGCTCCTTCAATGTTACGTCGTTCACATTGGCCGCCCGGATGTTTGCTGGTTGACACGCAGCGGAAACAAGCCCTAACGTGTGAGTAGGTTCACAAATGAATCGATTCATTACAAAGGAGTAACGGACATGGCCGAAGCACAGGACGCCACGGTTCGGAGCACCCGGAGGGCCGAGGCGGCAGATGTTCCGCTTCTGGAACTGCGGGATATCCACAAGTCCTTCGGCGCGGTGCACGCGCTGCGCGGCGCCAGCCTCAGCCTGTACCGGGGTCAGGTCACCGCGCTGGTCGGAGAAAACGGCGCCGGCAAATCCACTCTGGTCAAGACTCTCGCCGGACTGCACCAGCAGGACCGTGGTCAGGTTCTGCTGGAAGGCGAGGAGGTCTCGTTCCGCGATCCGCTCCATGCCCGCGAGGCAGGGATCGCCGTCATCTACCAGGAGCCGACCATGTTCCCGGATCTCACTGTCGCCGAGAACATCTTCATGGGCCGGCAGCCGCTGCGCTCCCTGCGCAGGATCGACCGGAAGGCGATGCGTCAGCAGGCCCTGGAGCTTTTTGAGCAACTGGGGGTCAAGATCGATCCCGACCGGGCCGCGCAGGGTCTCTCGATTGCCGACCAGCAGGTGGTCGAAATCGCCAAGGCCATTTCGCTCGACGCGCGCGTCCTGATCATGGACGAACCGACGGCGGCGCTCAGCGGCGTCGAAGTTGACCGGCTTTTCGCCGTCACCCGGACCTTGCAGGCCCAGGGGGCCGCGGTAATGTTCATCTCCCACCGCTTCGAGGAAGTCTTTGCCCTGGCGGACTGGATCACCGTGATGCGCGACGGCGCGCACGTCGCCACCGCCCCGGCCTCCGAACTCACCGTCGACGGCGTGATCCGGCAGATGGTCGGACGCGACGTCGCGTCCTTGTTCCCGAAGCAGGAAACGACGATCGGGCCCACCGCCCTCGAGGTGAAGGGGCTCAGCCGCAAGGGCGTGTTCTCGGATATTTCCTTCACCGTGCGGGCCGGCGAAATCGTCGGCCTCAGCGGCCTTGTGGGCGCCGGGCGTTCCGAGGTGGCGCGGGCCGTCTTCGGCATCGACAAATACGACTCCGGTGAAGTCCTGGTCCGCGACGAGCCGCTCAAATCCTTGTCCCCGCGGGCATCGATGGCCGCCGGGCTCGCGTTCGTGCCGGAGGACCGGCGCAAGCAGGGCCTGGTCATGGAGCTGAACGTGAGCCGGAACCTCACCCTGACGCTCCGGCGGAAACTGAGCCGTTTCGGCCTCCTCACCAATCAGTCCGAGGCCCAGGCCACAAAGGAATGGGCCAAGAAGCTGCAGATCAAGGCGGGGTCCCCGATGTCCCCGATCTCGACTCTTTCAGGCGGCAACCAGCAGAAGGTCGTCCTGGGCAAGTGGCTGGCCACCGGCCCGCGAATCCTGATCATCGACGAACCCACCCGCGGAATCGACGTCGGCACCAAGTCCGAGGTGCACCGGCTCATCTCCGAGCTCGCGGGCACGGGCCTTGCCGTCCTCATGATCTCCTCGGAACTGCCCGAGATCCTAGGCATGTCAGACCGCGTACTGGTGATGCACGAGGGACGGATCACCGCCGAACTTAGCCGTAAGGACGCCACGGAGGAATCGGTCATGACGGCCGCCACGGGAGTCGACCCGAAAACCAAGGAGACAACAGCGTGACCACCCTAACCCTGCAACGTCAGCCGTCCACGGCCTGGCTGGGGACGTTGACCCGATCCCGTGAATTCAGCGTGTTCCTCGCGCTGGTCATCCTGATCGCCGTCACAGTAGCGGCCAACCCGCGATTCTTGAGCGCGCAGAGCATCAAAGACCTGCTGCTGAACTCCTCTATCCTGGTGATCCTCGCCGTCGGCCAGGCGATCGTGATCGTGACGAAGAACGTGGACTTGTCGGTCGGCTCAGTGCTCGGACTGACAGCATTCGCGACCGGAAAAATCTTCATAGCGCTGCCCGATCTTCCCGTGATCGCCATGCTCGTCATCGGCATCGCCCTCGGCGCCATGCTGGGGGCCATCAACGGGGCACTGATCGCGGTGGCCAAGGTGCCGGCCCTGGTGGTCACCCTGGGAACCTTGTACATCTTCCGCGGCGTTGACTTCGCCTGGGCCCAGGGCCAGCAGATCAGCCCCTCCGACCTGCCGGCAGACTTCCTGGCCCTCGGTGCCGGCACGCTGCTGGGATTCCCCTACCTGGCCCTGATCGCGCTCGCGGTCGTCATGGCTTTCGGCCTCTACCTGAAGAACCTCCGTTCCGGACGCGAGTTCTACGCCATCGGATCAGACGTCCAGGCCGCCCGACTGTACGGAATCCGGGTCGGGCGGAAGGTCTTCTCCGCCTTCGCAATCTCCGGCGCCCTCGCCGGACTCGGCGGGGTCATCTATGCAGCCAAGTACGGCAACCTGGACGCGACGGCGGGCCAGGGCCTTGAACTGAACGTCGTGGCCGCGGCCGTGGTTGGCGGGGTGGCCATCGCCGGCGGTGTCGGCACGGTCTACGGGGCAGCCCTCGGCGCCGTGCTCCTGACCACCATCACCTCTGCCCTTCCGGTCCTGGGCGTCTCGCCGTTCTGGCAGCGGGCCATGATCGGCGTCCTGATCCTGGCCTCGATTGTCCTGGACCGATACCTTGCCCTGCGCACCGAGCGCCGTCTGAGAGGACACGATTCACATGCTGGTTGATACAGCACCGCCGGCAGCAGAAACCCGCCGCGCCCCCCGCTTCGGCTTCCTGCGCAGCTGGGACACCGCCATCATTCTGGCCCTCGTGGCCAGCATCATCGTCGCCTCCCTGACCGTGAGCGGTTTCGCAACCTCCCGCAACGTCGGGTTCCTCCTCATCGACGTGATCCCGGTCCTGCTCCTGGCGCTGCCGATGACGCTGATCATTATCACCGGCGAGATCGACCTGTCCGTCGCCAGCATCGCAGGCTTCGTCAGTTGCGTGTTCGGAGCACTCTGGAACGCCGGGATGCCAATGGAAACCATCGTCCCCTTGTGCCTTGTCCTCGGCGCCGTGTCGGGGGCACTGAACGGTTTCCTGGTCTCCGTGGTCGGGCTGCCGTCACTGGCCGTGACCATCGGTACCTTGGCGTTGTACCGCGGGCTTGCCTTCGTTGTCCTGGGGGACCAGGCGGTCACCAGCTTCCCGCGGGCCATCACCACGGGCCTGCAGGCAAAGATCGGCACCACGGGCATCCCCGTCTGGATTCTGCCGGTCATCCTCCTGGTCATCATCTTCGGTGTCGCCCTGCACTTCACCGGCTTCGGCCGCTCCCTGTTCGCCATCGGCTACAGCGTGGACGCCGCCCGTTTCTCGGGAATCGGCGTCGCGCGGACCAAGTTCTGGCTCTTCGTCATCTCGGGCGCCGTCGCGGCACTGGTCGGCGTGTGGTGGACCCTGCGATACGGAAGCGCACGCGGTGATAACGCCACGGGCCTGGAACTGTCGGTCATCGCGGCAGTACTGCTCGGCGGCGTGTCCATCTTTGGCGGCAAGGGCACCCTTCCGGGCGTCATCGCCGGAGTCGGGCTTCTGGCTATCCTGCGCAACGCGCTCCAGCTGGCGAGCGTCCCCGAGGACACGCTGTCCATGCTCACCGGCGGCCTCCTGATCCTGGCCGTCGTCGCCCCTAACGCCATCGCCTGGGTCCGTTCCCTCTCCCACAAAGCTTCAACGACCTGACCACCGTTCACACCACAGCAACAACGACGTTCAGTTGAAAGGCACCACTATGAAATTCATGTCCACGACCGGATCGCGTCGCCTCGCGCCGGCCTATATCGCCGTCGCCACGGGAGTCGCGCTGGCGCTTAGCGCCTGCGGTGGAACCACCAACACCTCCAGCACCGCCGGCGGCGGGGCCGCATCTTCCAGCGCCGCAGCGGATCCGAATGCGCCGATCAAGGAAGGCCTGAAGGTGGCCTTCCTGCCCAAGCAGCTGAACAACTCCTACTTCACGGTCACAGACCGCGGCGGCAAGGCCGCGGTGGACGAGTACAAGGGCGTCTTCTCCGAGGTGGGCCCCTCGGAGGCCAGCGCCTCCAGCCAGGTGAGCTACATCAACACGCTCACGCAGCAGGGCTCCAACGTCATCGCAACCTCGGCCAACGATCCCAAAGCCATCTGCTCGGCGCTGGACGAGGCCCGCAGCGCCGGCGCGAAGGTGGTCACCTTTGACTCGGACACCGACCCCTCCTGCCGCGACCTCTACATCAACCAGGCCACCGCTGAAGGCATCGCGTCCACCCAGATCAAGCTCATCTCCGACGCCATCGGTCCCGACGGCGGGGACATCGCCATTCTGTCCGCCACGGCCAACGCCACGAACCAGAACGCGTGGATCGAGCTGATGAAGAAGGAACTTGAGAAGCCCGAGTACGCCAAGCTCAAGCTCGTCGCCACCGCGTACGGCGATGACAACGCCCAGAAGTCCCAGCAGGAAGTCCAGGCGCTCCTGCAGGCCCACCCGACGCTCAAGGGCATCATCTCGCCCACGACTGTCGGCATTGCCGCAGCCGCCCAGTACCTCTCCGGGTCCGAGTACAAGGGCAAAGTCCAGCTGACGGGCCTCGGCTTCCCGAGCCAGCTCAAGGAGTACCTGAAGAACGGCACCATGAAGTCGTTCGCCCTGTGGGATGTCGAAAAGCTCGGCTACCTCGCCGCCTACGCCGGCGCGGCCCTCGCCTCCGGCCAGATCACCGGCGCCGAAGGCCAGACGTTCAAGGCCGGCACCCTGGGTGAGTTCAAGGTCGGGCCCAACTCGACCGTTCTGCTCGGCGAACCCACGGTCTTCACGGCCGCGAACGTGGACCAGTACAACTTCTAGGCACCCCGCTCCGGCGCTGATGTCATGATCAGCGCCGGAGTTTCTTCACCAAACACGCACAATGCTATTGTTGAAATGAATCGATTCAATCGACTACATGATCAAGAATCGAGATCAGGAGAATTCCTCATGAGGGTGTGCTTCCGCTCCTCGGTCAAACCCAGCCAGATACCCGAATACCGGCGCCGTCACGCCGCCGTTTGGCCGGAGATGCTCCGGGAGCTCAAGGCGGCCGGCTGGAACAACTACTCGCTGTTCCTCGCCGACGACGGGCTGCTGGTGGGGTATGTGGAGTGCGACGACTTCGACGCAGTGCGCGCCCGCATGGCCCTCACCGAGGTGAACGCACGCTGGCAGGCCGAGATGGCAACCCTGTTCGAAGACGAAGCACAGGCGCCGGACCAGGGCTTCCTCCAGCTCACCGAAATTTTCAATCTTGAGGACCAGTTGTCCGCGGCCAACGCCGCTGAGGACAACCCCCAACCGCAGAAGGAACAATCATGAACACCATAGAAACGGCCCTGGGTCGCCTCGGGGAACTCGCCATCGAGGTCCCGTCCTGGGCCTACGGCAACTCCGGCACCCGCTTCAAGGTGTTCGGCACCCCCGGCACCCCGCGCACCGTCCACGAGAAGCTGGCCGACGCCGCGAAGGTCCACGAACTCACCGGCCTGGCACCCACGGTCGCGCTGCACATCCCCTGGGACAAGGTGGATGACTATGCGGCCCTGAAGGAGTATGCCGCGGACCTGGGCGTGGGCCTGGGCACGGTGAACTCCAACACCTTCCAGGACGATGAGTACAAGTTCGGGTCCCTGACCTCTTCCAACCCGGCGGTCCGCCGCCGCGCCGTCGACCACCACCTTGAGTGCCTGGAGATCATGCACGCCACGGGTTCGCGGGATTTGAAGATCTGGCTCGCGGACGGCACCAACTACCCGGGCCAGGATGACATGCGCGGCCGGCAGGACCGCCTGGCCGAATCCCTGCAGGAAATCTACGCCGGCCTGGGCGAGGACCAGCGCCTGGTGCTGGAGTACAAGTTCTTCGAGCCGGCCTTTTACCACACCGACGTCCCGGACTGGGGCACCTCCTACGCCCAGACCCTGGCCCTGGGCGAGAAGGCCTTCGTCTGCCTCGACACCGGCCACCACGCTCCCGGCACCAACATCGAATTCATCGTCATGCAGCTGCTGCGCCTGGGCAAGCTCGGCTCCTTCGACTTCAACTCCCGCTTCTACGCGGACGATGACCTGATCGTCGGCGCGGCCGATCCCTTCCAGCTGTTCCGCATCATGCATGAGGTCATCCGCGGCGGCGGCTTCGGCAAGTCCGCAGGAGAGAATTCGGGCGTGGCCTTGATGCTGGACCAGTGCCACAACCTGGAAGAAAAGATCCCGGGCCAGATCCGCTCGGTGCTCAACGTCCAGGAAATGACGGCCCGCGCCCTGCTGATCGATACCGATGCCCTGGCCGAGGCTCAGCGCAGCGGAGACGTCCTGGCCGCCAACGGCATCTTCAACGATGCCTTCTACACCGATGTCCGTCCTGCGCTGGCGCAGTGGCGTGAGTCCCGCGGCCTGCCCGCGGACCCGATGGCCGCTTTCAAGGCCAGCGGCTACCAGAAGAAAATCAACGAGGACCGCGTCGGCGGCCAGCAAGCCGGATGGGGAGCCTAAGAGTTATGACTGACAACAAGACTGTTGAAGAGCTGATCTCCCGGTCCAACCGCCTCGGCGCGGACAAGCGGAACACCAACTTCGCCGGCGGCAACACCTCCGCAAAGGGCACCGAGAAGGATCCCGTGACCGGCGAGGACGTCGAGCTCCTGTGGGTCAAGGGCTCCGGCGGGGACCTGGGCACGCTGAAGGCCGAAGGCCTTGCCGTGCTGCGGCTGGACCGGCTTCAGGCGCTCAAGAACGTGTACCCCGGCGTCGAGCGTGAAGACGAAATGGTGGCGGCGTTCGACTACTGCCTGCACGGCAAGGGCGGCGCCGCGCCGTCGATCGACACCGCCATGCATGGCCTCGTCGACGCCGCGCACGTGGACCACCTGCACCCGGACTCCGGCATCGCCATTGCCACGGCCACCGACGGCGAGGCCCTCACCAAGGAGATCTTCGGCGAGAAGGTGGCCTGGGTGCCGTGGCGCAGGCCCGGATTCCAGCTGGGCCTGGACATCGCGGCGATCAAGGACGCCAACCCGCACGCGGTCGGCACCATCCTCGGCGGCCACGGCATCACCGCCTGGGGCGCAACCAGCGAAGAGGCCGAAGCCAACTCGCTGTGGATCATTGAGCAGGCCGAGCAGTACATCAAGGATCACGGCAAAAACGAACCATTCGGGCCCAAGCTTCCCGGCTACGCCGCCCTCCCGGAGACCGAGCGCCGCGCCAAGGCTGCCGCCCTGGCCCCCGTGATCCGCGGACTCGCGTCCACCGACAAGCCGCAGCTGGGGCACTTCAGCGACACCCCCACCGTCCTGGAGTTCCTCGAAGCCGCCGAGCACCCGCGGCTCGGCGCCCTGGGCACCTCCTGCCCGGACCATTTCCTGCGCACCAAGGTCAAGCCCCTGGTCCTGGACCTGCCCGCGGACGCCTCGATTGAGGACTCCGTGGCCCGGCTCAAGGAACTCCACACCGCCTACCGGGCGGACTACCAGGCCTACTACGACCGCCATGCGACCCCGGACAGCCCCGCCCTGCGCGGCGCGGACCCGGCGATCGTGCTGGTCCCCGGCGTGGGCATGTTCTCCTTCGGGGCGAACAAGCAGACCGCCCGGGTGGCGGGGGAGTTCTACCTCAACGCCATCAACGTCATGCGCGGCGCCGAGGCCGTCTCCAGCTACGCCCCGATCGAGGAATCCGAGAAATTCCGGATCGAATACTGGGCCCTGGAAGAAGCCAAGCTGGCCCGGATGCCCAAGCCGAAATCCCACGTCGGCCGCATCGCCCTGGTGACCGGGGCGGCGTCGGGCATTGGCAAGGCGATCGCCACCCGCTTCGCCGCCGACGGCGCCTGCGTGGTCATTGCGGATCTGAACCTGGACAACGCCCGGGCTGTGGCCGCTGAACTGGGCGGCTCCGACGTCGCGATCGGCGTCCAGGCCGACGTCACCGACGAAGCCCAGATCGCCGCAGCTATCCAGGAAGCCGTCCTGGCCTTCGGCGGATTGGACCTGGTGGTCAACAACGCCGGGCTCTCCATCTCCAAGCCGCTCCTGGAAACCACTGAGAAGGACTGGGACCTGCAGCACAACGTCATGGCCAAGGGCTCGTTCCTGGTGGCTAAGGCCGCAGCGAAGGTCATGATCGACCAGGAAATGGGCGGGGACATCATCTACATCTCCTCCAAGAACTCCGTGTTCGCCGGCCCGAACAACATCGCCTACTCCGCCACCAAGGCTGACCAGGCCCACCAGGTCCGGCTCCTGGCTGCGGAACTGGGCGAGTACGGGATCCGGGTCAACGGCATCAACCCCGACGGCGTGGTCCGCGGCTCCGGGATCTTCGCGGGCGGCTGGGGCGCCAAGCGCGCCGCCGTCTACGGGGTGCAGGAAGAGGAGCTGGGCAAGTACTACGCCCAGCGCACCCTGCTCAAGCGCGAAGTGCTGCCCGAAAACGTGGCCAACGCCGCCTCCGTACTCACCGGCAGCGAGCTCTCCCACACCACCGGGCTCCACATCCCCGTCGACGCCGGCGTGGCCGCGGCCTTCCTGCGATGAGCACGGAACCCTCAGCGACGAACGCCGCCCCGGCACTCGTGGTGACGAACAGCAGTGCGGCGCCCGCCCGCAGTGTCTCCGCCGGCAGCGTCTTCGCCGCCGTCGACATCGGCGCCTCCTCCGGCCGGGTCATCCTGGGCCGGGTCACGGGCAGTCCCGATGGGGCGAGGGCCGAACTGGAGACGGTGCACCGCTTCCCCAACGGGGTCAAGGAGCTCGACGGCGGTCTCCGCTGGGAATTCGACGCCCTGTTCGCCGAGGTCCTCACCGGGCTCGCGGCCGCCGCCACGGCGGCCGCGGCCCGCGGTGAGAGCATCGCCAGCATCGGGATCGACACCTGGGCCGTGGACTACGGCCTGGTCAACGCCGCCGGCGACCTCGTCGCGGCGCCCTTCAGCTACCGCGATGACCGCCGCCGTGCCGCCGTCGCCCGGGGCCACCAGCTCCTGGACCCGGCCCGCCTCTACGCCACCACGGGGCTGCAGTTCCTGCCGTTCAACACGATCTACCAGCTCGCCACGGAGACTCACCTGGAGGGGCTGCAGGCGCTGCTCATCCCGGACCTCATCGGGTTCCTGCTGACGGGCCGGCGCCGCATCGAGGCCACCAACGCTTCCACCACCGGCCTCTTCGACGCCGTCGCGGGGGAGTGGGCCACGGAATTCCTGTCCGCCCTGGGCCTGCCCGCCGGACTGTTCCCGCCGCTCATCCAGCCCGGCGAGAAGGTCGGCACCCTCACAAAGGACATCGCGGACCGTCTGGGCCTGCCCGAAAGCACCGCAGTGGTGGCCGTCGGCTCGCACGACACCGCCTCGGCCGTCGCCGCCGTGCCCGCAGGCGCCGGAGGCGATGAGGAGAAATTCGCCTACATCTCCTCGGGCACGTGGTCCCTGGTCGGCGTCGAGCTGTCCCACCCGGTCCTGACCGAGGCCAGCCGGGCCGCGAACTTCACCAACGAACGCGGCGTGGACGGCACCATCCGCTACCTGCGCAACGTCGGCGGCCTCTGGCTGCTCAGCGAGTGCCAACGCACCTGGGCAGGAGAGGGCTACCGGCCGGAACTGGCCGAACTGCTCGACGCCGCCGCAGCTCTGCCCGTCGGCGGCCCGCTCATCAACGCCGACGACCCCTACTTCATCGCCCCCGACAACATGCCCGAACGCATCCGGGCGGCGGTCCGCAACACCGGCGCGGTCCTCCCGGAGCATCCGGCGCACATCGTGCGCTG
The DNA here is from genome assembly GCF_003097355.1 of Arthrobacter sp. H-02-3. Classification (GTDB taxonomy): domain Bacteria; phylum Actinomycetota; class Actinomycetes; order Actinomycetales; family Micrococcaceae; genus Arthrobacter; species Arthrobacter humicola. The sequence continues at coordinate 10,083 of NZ_PYUI01000011.1, read as the reverse complement.
CATCCTGGACAGCCTCGCCGTCGGCTACGCCCGGACCATCGCCGACGCCGAGCGGCTCGCGGACGTGAGCACCGACGTCGTGCACGTTGTGGGCGGCGGTTCCCAGAACCGGCTCCTGTGCCAGCTCACCGCCGACGCCACCGGCAAGCGCGTGATCGCCGGCCCCGTGGAAGCCACGGCGCTGGGCAACGTCCTGGTCCAGGCCCGCGCCGCCGGCGTGGTCAGTGGCGGGTTGGGGGAGCTGCGCGCCGTGGTGCGTGCCTCCCAGCACCCCTCGGAATATGTGCCGGCGCGCCGTCCGGCCCCTAGCCCCATGACCAGCGGAGGTGTCCTGTGAGGATCGCATTGTTTGCCACGTGCATCGTGGACGCCATGTACCCGAGCACGGCGCGCGCCACCGTGTCTATCCTGGAGCGCCTCGGCCATGAGGTCATCTTCCCCGGCGGGCAGGCATGCTGCGGGCAGATGCACGTCAATAGCGGCTACTTCAAGGAGGCGCTGCCGGTCGTCGCCAACCACGTGAAGGCCTTCGAGGCGGATGAGTACGACGTCGCCGTCGCGCCGTCCGGCTCCTGCGCCGCCTCCGTGAAGCACCAGCACCCCATGGTCGCCCGCCGCTGCGGGGACGCCGGGCTGGAAGCCCGGGCGGCCGCCGTCGGACACAAAACCTACGAGCTCTCCCAGCTCCTGGTGGATGTCCTGGGCGTCACCGACGCCGCGGCGCAGCTGGGCTCCTACTTCCCGCACCGGATCACGTACCACCCCAGCTGCCACGGCATGCGGCTGCTCCGGCTCGGCGACCGGCAGCTGGACCTGTTGCGCTCGGTCGGCGGCATCGAGCTGGCCGAACTGCCCGAGGCCGAGCAATGCTGCGGCTTCGGCGGCACCTTCTCGATGAAGAACGCGGACGTGTCCTCGGCGATGCTCGCGGACAAGACCGCCAACATTTGCGGCACTGGCGCCGACCTTTGCGCCGGGGGTGACGCGTCGTGCCTGATGCATATCGGCGGTGGACTGTCCCGGCAGGGCAGCGGCGTCACCACGATGCACTTCGCCGAGATCCTGGCCAGCACTTTCGAGGATCCCGCCGCCGTCACCGGCGACGTCCGCCTCACCACCGGAAGGACCGCACGATGAGCGGCACATTCCTGGGGATGCCGTCCCTGCCGGTCTTCGGCATCGGCAACCTGCACGAACACGAGCCCTTCCCCAAAGCCGCGCACCGCGAACTCGGCAACACCCAGCTGCGGGCAAACCTCGGCCACGCCACCCGGACCATCCGGGACAAGCGGCTGGCCGTCGTGTCCGAACTCCCCGACTGGGAGGAGCTGCGCGACGCCGGCCGGGCGGTCAAGGAATCCGTCATGGCCCGGCTGCCGGAGCTGCTCGAACAATTCGAGGCGAACTTCACCGCCCGCGGCGGGACCATCCACTGGGCCCGCGACGCCGGCGAAGCCAACCGCATTGTCGCCTCCCTCATCCGGGAGCAGGGCGCCGACGAGGTAGTCAAGGTCAAGTCCATGGCCACCCAGGAAATCGGCCTCAACGAGTACCTTGAGGAACAGGGGATCGCGGCGTTCGAGACCGACCTCGCCGAGCTCATCGTCCAGCTGGACCACGACAAGCCCAGCCACATCCTGGTCCCGGCCATCCACAAGAACCGCACCCAGGTCCGGGACATCTTCCTGCGCGAAATGGAGGGTGTTGACCCGGAACTGACCAACGAACCGGCCCGCCTCGCCGCGGCCGCCCGGGCCCACCTGCGGCGCAAATTCCTCAGCGCCAAGGTGGCCGTGTCCGGCGCGAACTTCGCCCTCGCGGACTCCGGCACGCTCGCCGTCGTTGAATCCGAAGGCAACGGGCGCATGTGCCTGACACTCCCGGAAACCCTTATCACCGTCATGGGCGTGGAGAAGCTGCTGCCGGCCTGGGAAGACCTCGAAGTGTTCATGCAGCTGCTCCCGCGGTCCTCCACCGGCGAGCGGATGAACCCCTACACCTCGCTGTGGACCGGCGTCACGCCCGACGACGGGCCGCAGAACGTCCACCTCGTCCTGCTGGACAACGGACGCAGCGCCGCCCTGGCCGACGAAATGGGCCGCTCCGCCCTGCACTGCATCCGCTGCAGCGCCTGCATGAACGTCTGCCCCGTCTACGAACGCACCGGCGGGCACGCCTACGGATCCACCTACCCGGGACCGATCGGCGCGATCCTGTCCCCGCTGCTGACCGGGATCACGGCGGAGGAAAACAACTCCCTGCCCTACGCCTCGTCCCTGTGCGGGGCCTGCTACGACGCCTGCCCGGTGAAGATCAACATCCCGGACATCCTGGTGCACCTGCGCGGCGAGGACGTGGACAGCAAACGCGGCAAGAAGAAACTGCCCAGCCAGATGGACCTCGGCATGAAGGCCGCCTCCTGGGCGCTGTACTCCGGCAAGAACCTCGGTCTGGTCGAGAAGGCGCTGCCCCTGGGCCGGATCGCCGCCGGCCCGGATAAGAAGATCACCAAGCTGCCGGGCATCGCCGCCGGCTGGACCCAGAGCAGGGACATTCCCGCACCGCCGGGGCAGTCCTTCCGGCAATGGTGGAACAAGGAACACCAGGCACCGGCTGGCCCTGCGGCTGCCGGTACTGACGTCCCGGGGGCCGAGCCCGCCGGCCCGAAGGAGAACCCGTGAACGCGCGCACAGAAATACTCGACCGGATCCGCTCGGCCCTCCGGGACGCCCCGGCCGTCCCGGAGGTGCCCCGCGACTACCGGCGCTCTTCCGAACTGGGCGAGGACGCGCTCATCGAACTGCTCACGGACCGTCTCCTGGATTACAAGGCGAACGTCTTCGTTGAGGATGCCGCCGCGGTGCCGCAGCGGCTCGCCGCGCTGCTCGAGGGCACCGGCCGCTACGCCGTCCCGCACGGCCTCGCGGAGGCCCTGTTCGCGGAGGCGGACGCGCACGACGGCGGTTCGGGCCGCCGCGTCACCGACGCCCCGGGGCACCGGCTGAGCGTCGAGGAATTGGACGGGGTGGACGCCGTCGTCACCGGCAGCGCCGTGGCGGTCGCCGAAACCGGCACCATCGTCCTGGACGCAAGTCCGGATCAGGGCCGCCGCGTCATCAGCCTCGTTCCGGACCGGCATATCTGCCTGGTCCGCGCCGGTGACATCACGACCATCCTGCCCGAGGCCCTGCGCCGGCTCGACGCCACCCGTCCGCAGACGTGGATCAGCGGGCCCAGCGCCACGAGCGACATCGAACTCGAACGCGTCGAAGGCGTCCACGGCCCGCGGACCCTAGATGTCGTGATCGTGCGCGGCTAAGTAGCAGGGCAGCCCCGCTTCCCTTGTAAAAAAGGGGAAGCAGGGCCTCCTGTTGGGTGGCGACGGGTTCCGGGAAAGCACCGCCAGCCCCGATCACCCAGACGATACTCATGGTCTTCTCAGGTGGGAGTTGAACCATGGAAACATGTACCTAGTCGACCCCAGAGCCTATGCACAGCGTTTACTGCATCCTGGCGCTTGGTTCCTCACGTCGATCCGCCGGCACCTGACTGCCGGGGAGCAGCGGCCCGCCCACTCCCGTCTCGACTACCTCGAGGCCGGCATCACCGGAACAGTCAGCACCGCCTACACGCGACGCAGAGCCAAGGAACTCGAACAAGCATTCCGCAACGGCGAGGTCTCCTACGAGGACGCGTGCCTGGAAATGGAGCAACTCGACGGAGGGGTCTGAGCGGTGCCTGCGCTCGCCGGAGCCGGGGCCGCAAATAGGGGGAACCCCTGTCAGTGCGACTGACAGGGGTTCCTTGCCGTTCGGTAGCTACCGAATCGACCCGTGTCTATTCTGGATACCATGGCAAAGCGACATGCCGGAGACGCTACCTGGGAGCCGAAGTGACCCTTAGCCGCCACCGCCGGTCGACCTTGGCGACCGCACTCGGTGCGTCGGCTGTCTTCTGCGCTCTCGCTGCCTGCGCCCCGGCTGCCGACCACCGCTTGGCCCAAGCGAGCCCGCGGCAGAGCACTCCCGCCCCGGCCCCATTCCAGACCCCTCGGAGGACGACGCCGGAACGCGTGGTGGTCATCGGCGATTCCCTCAGCACGGGGTTCGGCACCTCCCCGGAGGAAGCATGGCCGCGCCAACTGGGCCAGGCGCTGCAGTCCGGGCAGCAGCCGGTGGACATCATCAACGCGGCAAAAAACGGTGCGGGCTACCTTGTCGCCGGAGAGGGAGGGGAGACGTTCGGGTCGCAGATCGCCGCCACGCTCAATGCCTCGACAGACATCGTTGTGTTCTTTGGCTCGGACAACGATGCAGGCCAGGATCCGGCGGCCCTGAAAGCCGCCGTCGCGGACGCCCTTTCGACAAGCAAAACCCTGGCCCCCCACGCGGCCAGGATCGTCATCGGCCCCCTCACGGCCTTTGAGCCGGTGAAGGCGGATGTTGATGTAATCCGTGACCAGGAGAGGACAGTTGCCCTCGACGCAGGCGCAGAGTTTGTTGATCCGATCACGGAGCATTGGATAGCCGGGCCCAACTCTCCACTCCTGGGGCCCGACCACGAACACCCCAGCAGCCAGGGACAGCGATTCCTGAAAGGCATGATCCAAGGCATACTCGCGTCCCTGAAAAGCCCCGCCGCCGTGACTTCCCCTCCCGGAGCCCCTCGCCATTGAACGTCCGCATCCCGCCGATGCTAGTGCTTCCGCTGCCGGACTGTTGCGCACGACGACGGCGGAACAGCTGGCAGACCTTGAAGCGTTGGGGGCGCTCTCACGCCTGGCCGCGCTAGGATGCACGTTATGAGCGCGTGCAGACGCTAGCCCCGTTCGGGGGCCGGCGACAATGGAAAGGCATTCCATGATTCAGCACGCCATTGCTTCGCGCCTGTTCGCCATTTTTGGGCACCGTATTTGTTGCGGCAAAATCCCCGACTGGACTGCCCGCGTAGGCCAGACCTGGGACACTTACGACGTGGCGCCGTACAACCTCTACAACGTCATCTGGCGGGCTCAGAACTGGGTTTTGCAGAATTGTGAAAGCCGCGTCACCGACTCCTAAGCACCCAGGAACAGCTCCGGCCCCGGTAATCGGTCCAGGGCTTTCTGGTGCGCTCGTTAGGTTCCAAACAGCCGTCATCGTGTGCCGGCTCTCAGGAAATTGTGGGCACGCCCCTAGGAGAGCAAAACAAAAGGCCCCTGATTTGCCTTGCAAACAAAGGAAAACAGGGGCCTTGCTACGTGGCGGTCACGGTGGGATTGAACCCATATGGAAACTCCACTGCCAGGATCAGTAGCCGTACTTGTTGACCACGATCTGCACAATGTTGGTGTCGTCGTCCTGACCGTAGTCAGTGATCGTAACGCGTACGTCCCAGCCGTCGATGACTCCAATGCCCCGACAGTCCAGTCCGCCTGAATTGATCCTCCGCTCCCGTATGCATGGCTTGTACTCCTGTGGGATCAAACCTACTTGCTGGATGTAGTTCTCCAGGTCACCCTCCCGGTACTTCCGGTGAGTGTCCCAACGGTATGCGTACTGGGAGCAAGGTCCATCAAGCGGGATGCACAGTGCAGCACCCACCGGAGGCTGGGTATCCAGGTTCTCCCATCCCGGCTCTGGTTGGAGGCGGTCCGCAATCGACTTGAGCTCAGCGACGATCTGATCGCTCTTCCACGATGCCCAAAGGAAGAAGACGGTGACAAAGGCAACCGCTACTGCCAGCACGCTGAGCCATATTTTGCGGCCCCTGCTCATTTTCTTCCCGCACCCCACGGCGTACCTCTCTGGTTGTCGGGCCCGGAGTCCACCCCGCCACCGCGCTGGGCTGGTTCGCCGGCCGTCTCGCCTTCAACACTTGCCACCCCGAGCCGGGTGAATGACCGTCCGGCTGCGCAGGAGGCTGGCAGCGCGGGGTTAGCTGACTCGGCGATAGCGGATGTGGGTGGCCAGCGGTGAGTGAAGCACCTCGGCGGGTTCGAAGCCGAAGGATTCAACCCCGTCGAAGATCCGCTCGCCTGAACCGAGCAGGACCGGTGCGATGTCGAGGGTGAGCTCGTCGATTACACCCGCGATCAGTGCCTGTCGGACTGTCGAGGCCCCACCGGCGATGTCCACGCCGTTGTCCCCTGCCGCCTGGCGCGCTGCGGAGTAGGCCGCGTCGAAGCCCTCGGTGACGAAGTAGAAGGTCGTCCCGCCGTCCATCTGGATCGGATCATGTTCGTGATGGGTCAGCACGAAGACCGGCGCGTGGTACGGCGGTTCGGCTCCCCACCACCCGGTCCATTCCTCATCCCAATCCCCGCGGACCGGGCCGAACATGTTCCGACCCATTACATACGCGCCCCGCGGGCGCATGAGCCACTCGTTCGCGACTTTGTCGGCATGGTTGGCTCGCGGGTCGCCGATGTGCCAGCGGTGCAGCTCGAGCCCCCGCTTGCCCAGGGGGTCCTCGCGGCTCTGGTCCGGCCCGGCGACAAAGCCGTCCAGTGAGATCGACATGTGGCAGGTGGTGTCCGGCACCGCGAACCTCCTGAGTGAGTGCGACGTATATGCGGTCGTGTGGGGGATCCTAGCACGTGCTGGAATATGTCGGCCCGTGCGATGTCGAGGGCGATGACTTCAATCGGGTCGAGATCCGTTGCAATCATGCGCCTATCCTTTCGCGGAGCCAGGGACTCGGCCGCCTCGGTGAGCGAGCCGATTGCGAACGGCTCATTTCCCGTCGTCAGCTTCGTGACGCCCCGTGGACGCCGTTTCCCACCTGTATTCAATCCATACGGAATAGTTGTGGGAGCGTTCGAACATTGCCCGGGGTTCGGCGCCGTCGGCAGCTATCCACAGGATTTGATTGTCAGGAGTCACGCCGTCGACCCTGCCTGTTCTTACGATCTTATCTTTGATCCGAATTTCGACAGTCTCTCCTGCCACGGGCAGCCAATCCAGTTGCAGGTGCAGCTTGTTTTTCACTGGAATTCCTCCTAGCAGGACTCCCAAGCATTTCCCGTTAGCCTGCTGTCGCATCATTCTCGGAAGGACTTCCGGCGGCTGGCGCGGGATCCGCCGGGAAGCACGCGAGTGCCGTTTCATGCGCCGCCCGCAGTGCTTCCCGAACGGGAAGTGCCCGATGTTCCTCGGACAGGATTTCCACGCCCCAGGGACCGTTGAAGCCAATGGATGTCAGTGTCTTGATGAACCCTGCGACATCCTGGTCGCCTTGTCCGCAGAGGCGGCGATTGTCGCGGGTGTCTTCGAACAGGGAACCCCTGATGTCCGCATCCGCGTCGTTGAGTTCCACCCCGAAAATCTGGGCTGCGTCGAGGCTGGCCGACAACTCGTCCAGGGACGTTCCGGCACGGAATACGTGCCAGTAGTCAACGACCAGGCCGCAGCCGGGCATATCGACTTTTCGCATGAGGTCCGCCGCGGCCGGCACTGATCCGACCATCGAAAATGGCATGGGCTCCAGAGCAATGCGCGTCCCCCGAAGCGCGGCTTCAGCCGTCAAGCGACGGAGGGGCTCGACCAGGAAGTTGAGGTCATCCAGCGGCTTGCCGATGGTCGTTCCGACCTTTATGAACCTTGCCCCGAGTGTCTCGGCGGCCTCCAGGAGAAGGTCGAATTGCGGCCGCCACAGGTGGGTGAGGCTCTCGTCCCACCAGTCGGTGAGGAGCTCAACTTCCACATGGCGGAGGCCGGCGTCGTCGATGAGGCTCCGCAAGGCCGGAAAGCCCAGTGTTGCGCGTGCGGCGGCCAGGTCGTCGTGGGCGAGCCCAAAACCAGACCATCCCGTCGATGCGATGGCCTCAAGCCGCTCGGCGATGGGCACGGGACTGGTCTCGGGGCTTTGCAGCGGCGCCACGGCGCCCGCGCTGGTCCAGCAGGACGCTACAAGTTCCGGAGCAGGGGTGTCGGTCATTGTTCTCCTTTGAAGCAAATCCGGGACTGCCGTCGGAAGCGGTCAGTGTGTTGTAAGAATGAAACCACACTTCGATGGAACGTTCCATTGACATTGGGAATATTCCCGATCTAGAGTTGGAACGTTCCACCGTGAGAGGTGGATCACAGTCGTTCACAAACAGTTGGCCTCCGTTTTCCCTTCCTGCCGCGGCAGGGGGCAGAAGCGTACCGAAGGCCGAAATGGCGCGAATCAAAGGAGATTTCTCGTGGCAAAGTTCACTTGGCGGCGGGGCGTAACGGCTCTCGCCGTCGTCCCGCTTCTGGCGCTGGCGGCATGTTCAAGCAGCGGCGGCAAGCCCGCAGACACGGCAAGTGCCGGCGGTGGCGGCCAGGCCGTCTCGACGCCCCGGCTCAAGGTCGCCCTCATTACCCATGCCGAGGTTGGCGACACGTTCTGGGACATTGTCCGCAAGGGCGCGGAGGCGGCAGCTGCGAAGGATAATGTCGAGGTTCTTTATACGAGTGATGCCGACGCGGGGCGTCAGGTACAGCTGGTGCAGCAGGCCATTGACCAGAAGGTTGACGGCATCGCTGTCACCATCGCCAACCCAGGCGCCATGAAGGACGTGCTGAAGAAGGCCACTGACGCGGGTATCCCGCTTGTGAGCTTCAACGCCGGTGGGGACGTCTCCGCGCAGATGGGGGCGTTTACCCACTTCGGCTCCAACGAGACCTTGGCTGGCGAAGCCGTGGGCACCAAGTTGGCGGGGGACGGGTACAAGCACCCGATCTGCGTGATCCAGTCGCAGGGACAGGTGCAACTCGAACAGCGCTGCGCCGGCGTGAAGACGAAGGTGCCCGGCACTGAGATCCTTTATGTCAACGGGGCCGATATGACGGCAGTGCAGTCCACTGCGACGGCGAAGCTCCAGGCCAGCAAGGATGCTGACGTGATCATCGGGCTCGGCGCCCCCATCACTTTGACCATTATCAAAGCCGTGGCAGATGCCGGCAGCCCGATCAAGGTGGCCAGCTTCGACCTGAACCCCGCGCTGGCGCAGGCGATCAACGATGGCAAGGTCCTGTTCACGGTGGACCAGCAGCCGTGGCTGCAGGGCTACTCATCCATTGACGCCATCTGGCAGAACAAGCTTGGTGGTTTCAAGATCGGTGGCGGGCAGCCTGTCCTCACCGGCCCGACGATCGTCGACAAGTCCAACATTTCCGACGTGCTCAAGTACGTCCAGCAGGGTATCCGCTAACAGCCCGCTGGCCGGGCCGGCTTAGGCCGGCCCGGCAGCTAGGAGAATTATCATGACCCTCACCCAGACAAAGACAAAGTCGCCGGCGCCCGATGAGCGCGTCGCAAAGCGTAGTCCGTTCCAGAAACTGCTGGGACGTCCCGAGGTCGGTGCCCTGGTGGGCGCGATCGTCCTGTTCATTTTCTTCGCGTTGGTGTCCCCGACGTTCACCCAGCCCAACGCGCTGGCGACCATCCTGTACGGCTCCTCCACGATCGGGATCATGGCCGTCGGGGTGTCGCTGCTGATGATCGGCGGGGAGTTCGACCTCTCCACCGGCGTCGCCGTGATCTCCTCGGCGCTGACGGCGTCGCTGTTCAGCTGGTACTTCACCACGAACGTCTGGGTCGGTGTCGGCCTGGCCCTGGTGGTCTCGCTGTCCATCGGCTTCATCAATGGCTGGATCCTGATCAAGACCAAACTCCCGTCCTTCATCGTGACCCTGGCGACCTTCCTGATGCTGACCGGCCTGAACCTGGGCCTGACCCGGTTGATCGGCGGCTCGGTGTCCTCTCCCTCGATCTCGTCCATGGACGGCTTCGCCTCGGCCCGGGCCGTGTTCGCCTCCTCGGTGAGCATCGGCGGCGTCGAGGTCAAGATCACCGTGTTCTACTGGTTCCTGCTCGTCGCGGTCGCCACCTGGGTGCTGATGCGGACCCGCGTCGGGAACTGGATCTTCGCCGTGGGCGGGGACGCGAACGCGGCCCGCGCCGTGGGCGTGCCGGTCAAGGCGACCAAGATCGGCCTGTTCATGGCGGTCGGGTTCTGCGCCTGGATCCTGGGCATGCACAACCTCTTCGCCTTCGACACCGTGCAGTCCGGTGAGGGCGTGGGCAACGAGTTCCTCTACATCATCGCCGCGGTGATCGGCGGCTGCCTGCTCA
>NZ_PYUI01000010.1 GCF_003097355.1 Arthrobacter sp. H-02-3 | reverse complement strand
CCCCCCAGGGTGAAGGCGGTGTAGCAAGGGTTACGGCGGTCATACCGTGGGGTAAACGCCCGGTCCCATTCCGACCCCGGAAGCTAAGACCCACAGCGCCGAGGGTACTGCACCCGGGAGGGTGTGGGAGAGTAGGTCACCGCCGTAACATCATTACTGGTCGAGGACCCCCAACCACTGGTTGGGGGTCCTCCCGCATTTAACCAACAAAACCCATCACCTGAGACATCACACACCCCGCGACCCACCCCCACCACCGGCACACCCCCCGGGACGTGAGGGAGGAGCGCGCCGGCACTGCGGGACGTGCGGGAGCACCGCAGCGATCCCTGTCAGACGTGCGGCAGCGTCGGACCGATCAGTGCGAAACGTGCGGGGGCGTCGCGCGGGTAGAGTGGTTGCCCATGGATAACCTCTTCAGCCATGCTCCGTCGAGCGCGCCGGAACCTGAGCCGGCCGACGAACTTGATCCCGTCGTCGTCAGTGTCGTGGTCCCTGGCGCTGTCGCCCGGGCGTTCATGGGCTTCACCGAACACACGCACCTCTGGTGGCCGATGGAGGACCACAGCGTCTATGGCCTCGGCTCCTACGTGGAGTTCGAGGAGAGCCTGATCCTGGAGACCTCGGATGATGGCAGGACAGCCGTCTGGGGCTCGATTGATGACTGGCAGCCTCCGCTGTCCTTCCACGCCAGCTGGCACCCCGGAACCACGGCCATGTGGTCCACTGAGCTCCGGGTGGCGTTCAAGGCGGTCGGTGACGGGACGGAGCTGCGTCTGGTGCACAGCGGCTGGGAAGGCGCCGAGGATCCCGCGGCAGCCCGGGCCGACTATGCGGCCGGCTGGCCCGGTGTCCTGGACCGATTCGTCCGGTTCATGGGCGGCGCCGGTACCGGCAGCCCGGACGCCTGAGCGAGCCGTAGACGCACTCCTGGACGACCGCACCCTCTGACGCGGCCGCGCAGCCCGATGCCTAGTTGCGCAAGGGCCCCTGGTCAACGGGGGGAACAGCAGTGCTGGACCGGATCACAAAGCGAGTGGGGTATTCGGTGTCTGCGGCCCCCGCGTCCTCGCCGCCGTCGAGCCCTGCCAGCAGGCGCCGCACGGCCAGCGCGCCCTGGCCCCGCGCGTCCTGATCGATCGTGGTCAGACCGAAGACCTCGCCCAGCTCATGGCCGTCGATGCCGATGACCGAGAGGTCGTGCGGCACGCTCAGGCCGAAATCCCGGGCCGCGAGAATGGTGCCGATCGCCATCTCATCGGAGGCGGCAAAGACAGCCGTGGGACGTTCCGCCGAGCTGCCTAGCAACTGCCGGGCACTGGCATAGGCTCCCTGGATCGTGAAATCGGCAGAGACCTGCCACTCCGGCCGGACGGCCAGTCCCGCATCCCGCATTGCTTTCTTGAACCCTGCCTGGCGGGTCCCCGGCAGGCGGAAGTCCTGCTCATAGGCCGCGTCGCCGGTCATGTGGGCGATCCTGCTGTGGCCGAGCTGGATCAGGTGCCGCGCCGCGGCCTCCGCGATGCCGGAGTCATTGATGCGGATCGTCGAGGCTCCGGGGAGGGGGCCGCCGATCCCCACGATCGGACGGTGGATGGCCAGCAGCTGGTCAATTTCCGCCTCGGAGAGCTCCAGGGATACCGCGATCACGGCGTCCACGCGTTTGCGCAGCAGGAAGTCGTTCAGCACGCTGTGCCGGCGCTCCTGCCCCTCGCTCACGTTGTACAGCGTGAGATCGTAGCCGGCGTCCAGCAGGGTCGCCGAGACGCCTTCGACCACCGAGGAAAAGAACCACCGGTGGACCGAAGGCACCACGACGCCGACATTGTGGTTACGCCCGGAGGCCAGGCTGGAAGCGTGGTAGGACAGGACGAAGCCGAGCTCGGCGGCGGCGGCCCGTGCACGCTCCCGGCTGCGCGCGGAGACGTTGCCCTTGCCGCTCAAGGCGCGCGAAACGGTGGCGATGGAGAGGCCGGACCGTTCCGCGACGTCCTTGATGCCGGGCATTCCTACCCCTCCGTGTCCTCGATGTAGATTTCCAGCCAAACAGTTTCACCTGAGCTTAACTGATCCCCGGCACTGGACATGTCCCCGGCTGCGTAGCCGGCGCCCGGGGGCGTTGAACTGCGCAGCAGAACCCGTCCGGCAGGCATCTCCAGCGGTTCGGAGCCCGTGTTCAGGAGCACCAACGTGGTCCCGTTGAGGAAGGCCAGGCTCGTGTCCGTGCACAGGTCCTCGTACCAGGACAGGGAGCCGCGGCCCATGTCCAACCCGCGGCGCAAATCCAGCATGCGCTTGTACAGGTTCAAGTGCGACGACGGCGAAGCAGCCTGCACATCGCGCGCCAGGCCCGCGAAGCTCTCTGGCTGCGGCAACCAGGGATCCTGCCCGTCGCCGAATCCTGCGTGCAGTTCCCCGCCCCGCCAGGGCAGCGGGACACGGCAACCGTCGCGGCCCAGCCGCGCGCCGCCGGTGCGGGCGAAGGTGGGGTCCTGGCGCCGGGCGTCCGGGATGTCGATTCCGTCCGGGAGGCCGAGCTCCTCACCCTGGTAGAGGTAGGCCCCGCCGGGCAGCCCCAGCATGAACATGGACGCGGCGGCCGCTCGGGACCGGCCCAGCTCCTCGTCGGGCTGCGGGTCCGAGGTGCCGATTCCGTCACCGTCACGCGGCGCCTGGCCGCTGTATCCGAAGCGCGTGGCATGTCGGACGACGTCGTGGTTGGAGAGCACCCAGGTGCTGGGCGCCGCGACGGCGTCCAGCGCCGTCAGGGACTCGGTGATGACGTGGCGCATGCGGTGCACGTCGAGGCCCGCGTGAAGGTACGGGAAGTTGAAGGCCTGGTGCATTTCGTCCGGACGGACCCAGTCGGCCAGGCGGGGGAGCGGGTCCACATTGGCCTCGGCGCAGAGGATCCGGTCGGGGCCGTACTCTGCCAGAATCCGCCGCCACTGGCGGTAGATGTCATGCAGGGCCGGCTGGCCGAACATCGGAGCGTCGTGGCCGGGAAAGCCGTCGCAGCTGTTGCCGTCGGCGCGGCCGCCCCACTCGGGCAGGCCCGGGGCCTTGACCAGGGCGTGCGCCACGTCCACGCGGAACCCGGAAACCCCGCGGTCCAGCCAAAAGCGCAGGACTCGCTCGAATTCATCGTGGACCGCGCGGTTGTCCCAGTTGAAGTCCGGCTGGGAGGAATCGAAGAGGTGCAGGTACCACTGGCCCGGGGCGCCGTCCGGCTCGGTAATCCGGGTCCAGGCCGGTCCGCCAAAGTGGGACTGCCAGTTGTTCGGCGGCTCTTCGCCAAACGTCCCGCGACCGTCCCGGAAGATGAACATGTCCCGCTCGGGGCTGCCGGCGGGAGCGGCCAGAGCTGCCTGGAAGGCCGGGTGCTGGTCCGAACAGTGGTTGGGCACGAGGTCCACGATCATCCGCAGCCCCAGCCGGGTGGCCTCGGCCATCATGGCGTCGAAATCATCCAGGGTGCCAAACAATGGGTCGACGTCGCAGTAGTCGCTGACGTCGTAGCCGGCGTCACGCTGCGGAGACCGGTAGAACGGCGAAAGCCAGACGGCGTCGATGTCGAGTTCGGCGAGACGGGGCAGTTCAGCGGTGATGCCGGCGAGGTCACCGATGCCGTCGCCGTCCAGGTCCCGGAACGAGCGCGGATAAACCTGGTAGATGACAGCGGACCGCCACCACCCGGGGAGCTGGTCTGCGGCGTGCACCGGGGTCAACGGACCCGTCAGGGGGCCGGCCGGGAAGCCGGCCAGCGCGGCGGGGGAGAAGAGAACTGAATCAACGGACATGGCGGTAATCGTAAGCCCCGGCCACCGAAATTGAAAACGCTTCCAGTCATATTCGGCCAAGTATTTTCGGCAAGCGATTGGACTATTGCCGGCCGCAGCCCCGGCGTCCAGACCAGGAAGGGCGGCAAACGGTAACCCCATAGCGCTGACGCGTCGTGAAGCGGCGGGACCCCGCGGCCCCGCTACTGCTCGGTAGACTGACTTTTCAAAGCCGCACTTAGCGTGTACTTTGGAAGCGCTTGCAGCTGTGAGCCACATCACCGACGATGCCACGGGGCTCTGGAATGGACTTCCAGGGCCTTATGCGTGGATGCAGGATTTTATGAAAGGGACACCAATGAAGGTGCAGAACACCCTCACAAACGGGACGACCCGCCGGGTATTCACCGCGGGCGCGATCTCCGCAGTGGCCGCGCTGGCCCTCAGCGCATGCGGCGGCGCCGCAGCCACCGCACCCGCCACCGCGACGGCCAAGCCTGACCTGAAGGCCTCCGGCGCCAGCACGATCACCATGTGGGTCGACGCCGAGCGCTCACCCGCGCTGAAGGACATTACGGCCAAGTTCCAGGCCGACACCGGCATCGAGGTCAAGCTCGTCGTCAAGGACTTCGCCGCAGTCCGCGACGACTTCATCACCCAGGTTCCCACCGGCAAGGGCCCGGACCTGATCGTCGGCCCGCACGACTGGGTCGGCAAGTTCGTCCAGAACGGCGTGATCGCGCCGGTGGAACTGGGCGACAAGAAGTCCGCGTTCCAGGACTCCTCCATCAAGGCGATGACCTACAACGGCTCCGTCTACGGTGTCCCGTACGCGATCGAGAACATCGCACTGCTGCGCAACACGGACCTCGTGCCCCAGAGCGCCAAGACCCTGGATGAAGTCATCGCCAACGGCAAGAAGGCCGTGGCCGACGGCAAGGCGAAGTTCCCGTTCCTCGTCGGCATGGACCCAAAGCAGGGCGACCCGTACCACCTCTACCCGCTGCAGTCCTCCATGGGCTCTGAGGTCTTCGGCAAGTCTGCCGACGGCGGCTACGATCCCAAGCAGCTGCTGATCGGCGACGCTGCCGGCGTCGAGTTCGCCAAGAAGCTGGCCGCCTGGGGCGACGCCGGTGAGAAGATCATCAACTCCAACATCACCGGTGACATCGCCAAGGAGAAGTTCCTGGCCGGCGAGTCCCCGTACTACCTGACCGGTCCGTGGAACGTGCCGGACGTGCAGAAGAAGGGCATCAAGTTCGCCGTCGACGAGCTGCCCACCGCCGGTGACAAGCCCGCCCAGCCGTTCATCGGCGTCAACGGCTTCTTTATCAGCTCCAAGAGCGCCAACGCCCTCGCCACGAACGAGTTCGTCACCAACTACCTCACCACCGAGGCAGCGCAGGACTCGATGTACAAGGCCGGAGGCCGTCCGCCGGCCCTGAAGGCCTCCTTCGAGAAGGCCGCCAGCGACCCCGTCGTGGCAGCCTTCGGCAAGATCGGCGCCGCCGGCGTCCCCATGCCGGCCATCCCGGAAATGAGTGCCGTCTGGGCGGACTGGGGAGCCACCGAGCTCGCCCTCATCAAGGGCCAGGGCGATCCAGCCGCTGACTGGGCCAAGATGGCTGCCAGCATCAAGGCCAAGATCGCGGGCTAATACAGTCAGCCCCCGCGCGGTTCCCCGGCTCCCAAGGACCCGGGACACCGCACAGCACCGGGCCGGGCGGCACACCATGCCGCCCGGCCCGTTCCTGCACCACCCCCAGCTTTCTCCCGAGGACCGTAGACAGCCATGACAGACACCGAACTCCGCCCGGCCGACGATTCCGCCCCCGCAGCACCCGGCAGCCCCGCCGGGAAACCCGCAGGGAAACAAGCAGTGCCCCGCCGCCGAACTTTCGTCCCCGACACCACCAAAGGAACGGTCGCCAAGATCGTGCTGCTGGGCCTCGTGGACGCCGTCGCCGTCTACGTGCTCATGATGCTGTTTCTCAGCCAGTCTTGGGGTGTGCTGGCCGTCGCCGCTGCCGTCGTGCTGGTGATCAACTGGATCTACCTGCGCAAGGGCGGACTGCCCGCGAAGTATCTTGCCCCTGGCGTGCTGTTCCTGCTCGTGTTCCAGGTCTTCGTGGTGTTTTTCAGCGGCTATATCGCCTTCACCAACTACGGCGACGGGCACAACAGCACCAAGGATGACGCGATCGCGGCCATCCAGCTCACGGCGCAAAAGCGCGTTCCCGATTCCCCGGCGTACAAGGCGGCCGTGCTGTCGAAGGACGAGTCCTTCTACCTGCTGTTCACGGACCCGGATGGCAAGATATCCCTGGGCAGCAACGGCAAACCGTTGGAAGAGGTCTCCGGCGCCGGCACGGATTCCACCGGGAAGGCCAACGCCTTGGACGGGTACAGGACCCTGAACTTCCAGGAGATCGTCGCCAACCAGCAGCGGATCCTGGCCATCACCGTTCCGGTCTCGGCCAACCCCGCCGACGGCACCCTGCGCACCGCCGACGGCAGCTCCGCCTACCAGTTCAAACCGGCTTTGAAGTACGACGCCGGTGCCGGTACCTTCACGGACACGGACACCGGCGCCGTCTACCGGGACAACGGCAAGGGAGCGTTCGCCAAGGACAGCGGCGAGACCCTGAGCACCGGCTGGAAGATCGACGTCGGCATGGAGAACTTCGCGCGTGCCTTCACCGATCCGAGCCTCCGCGGTCCGCTGCTCGGCGTCATACTCTGGACCTTCACCTTCGCCGTCGCGTCCGTGGCCCTGACTTTCGCCCTGGGACTGTTCCTGGCGATCACCTTCAACCGCGAGGACCTGCGCGGCAAGAAGGTCTACCGGATCCTCATGATCCTGCCCTACGCGTTTCCGGCGTTCCTCTCCGGCCTGGTCTGGTCCGGCATCCTCAACCCGCAGTTCGGCTGGCTCAACCAGACCCTGCTGGGCGGGGCCACGATCGGCTGGCTGACGGACCCGGTCCTGGCCAAGATCAGCGTGCTGGTGGTCAATCTCTGGCTCGGCTTCCCGTACATGTTCCTCGTCTGCACCGGGGCCCTGCAGTCCCTGCCCACTGAACTGGACGAGGCGGCCCGGATGGACGGCGCCAGCCCGTGGCGGGTCTTCCGCTCCATCAAGCTGCCGCTCCTGCTGGTCTCGATCGCGCCGCTGCTGATCTCCTCCTTCGCCTTCAACTTCAACAACTTCAACGTGATCTTCATGCTCACCGGCGGCGGTCCCCGGTTCGCGGACACGGACCGGGACATCGGGGCCACGGACATCCTGATCACGCTCGTCTACAAGGTGGCCTTCGGGCAGGGCACCGGGCGCGACTACGGCCTCGCCAGCGCCCTGGCGATCATCATCTTCATCATCGTGGCCACTGTCTCGGCCATCAGCTTCAAGCAGACCAAGGCACTTGAGGAAGTGAACTCATGAACGGGCCCGCACAACGCGTCGTCTCCATCACGGACCAGCCGCTGGCCTCCGCCGCAGGCGACAACACACGCGAGAAAATCGGCGCTGACCCCGCGCCCGCCGGCGAGCTCCCAGCCCTCCGGCGCCGCAAGCCCTTCGGCGCCTGGTTCAAGGACAAGGGCTGGCGGCACGTTGTGGGGATCGTGGTCACCATCTTTGCGATCTTCCCACTGCTGTATGTGCTCTCCGCGGCCTTCAACTCCACCGGCACCCTGGTGGGATCCAACGCGCTTTTCAGCCGGATCGATTTCGGCAACTTCACCGAGCTCATGAACAATCCCTCGCGGCCCTTCGCCCATTGGTTCGTCAACACCATGGTGGTGGGCGGCGTGACGTCGGCGGCCACCGTGTTCCTGGGCGCCATGGCGGCCTACGCATTCTCCCGCATGCGCTTCACAGGTCGCCGGATCGGCCTGCTGAGCCTGCTGCTGCTGCAGATGTTCCCGCAACTGCTCGCCGTCGTCGCCATTTTCCTGCTCCTGAGCGGGATCTCCGAGGTCATCCCTGCCCTCGGCCTGGGCAGCCAGCTGGGCCTGATCATGGTGTATCTCGGCGGCGCCCTGGGCGTGAACACCTACCTCATGTACGGCTTCTTCAACACCGTGCCGCAGTCCCTCGACGAGGCCGCGAAGATCGACGGCGCCAGCCACGCGCAGATCTTCTTCGGCATCATCCTGCGGCTCGTCACCCCCATCCTGGCCGTGGTGGGCCTGCTGAGCTTCATCGCCATCTCCGGCGAGTTCGTGATCGCCAGCGTGGTGCTCACGGACCCGGACAGCCAGACGCTCGCCGTCGGGCTCTACTCCTTCGTGGCCCAGCAGCGCTCCGAGAACTGGGGAGTCTTTGCCGCCGGCGCCGTACTGTCGGCCGTCCCCGTGATGGCCCTGTTCCTCTACCTGCAGCGCTACATCGTCAGCGGCCTCACCCAGGGCTCGGTGAAGGGCTAGGCATGCACGGGACGGGCATGACGCTGCCGGGCGGCACGGGCCCCCTGCCGCACCACGACGGCTCGGCTCTCCACGCGCCGGGGCGCGCGGACCTGGGGGCGGAGATCCGCCTGCGGCTCCGCGTGCCCGCCGGCTGGGGGCAGGCCTCCAAGGTGTGGCTCCGGTCAATCCACGACGGCGAGCCCCGCTACGATCCCGCCCGTGCCCTCGGCGAGGCCGACGGCTGGGTCTGGTGGGAGGCCGCCACGGCGGTGACCAACCCGGTGGCCCGCTACCGCTTCCTCTTGGAAGTCCCCGCCGGTGCCGCCGGCGAAGACGATGCGGATGGCGCCGGAACCGGAGCAGAAGCCGGCGGCAGCCTGCGGTACTGGAGCCTGAACGCGCAGGGACTGTTCAGCCGCGACGTCTCCGACTACGCCGACTTCCGCCTCACGACGTTCCGGCCCGGGCCCGAATGGCTGCGCCGGGGCACGATGTACCAGATCTTCCCGGACCGCTTCGCCCGCTCCGCGTCCGCGCTCGGCCCGGCGCGCCAGGTCCCCGACTGGGCCGTGCCGTGCAGTTGGGACGACACCCCCGTGGAGGGCGCAGGCCCGCAGACCCCCTACCAGTACTACGGCGGCGACCTCCGGGGCATCACCGAACGGCTGGACCACATCCAGGCCCTCGGGGCCGACGTCATCTACCTGACCCCGTTCTTCCCGGCCCGCTCCAACCACCGCTACGACGCCGCAACCTTCAGCTGCGTGGATCCGCTGCTGGGAGGGGACGAAGCCCTCGTGGAACTGGTCGAGGCCGCGCACGCCCTCGGCCTGCGGGTCATGGGCGACCTCACGGCCAACCACTCCGGCGCCGCCCACGAATGGTTCCGGCGCGCCTTGGCGGACCCTGCCTCGGAGGAGGCCGGGTATTACTATTTCAACGCCGAGCACACGGAGTACGAGGCCTGGTACGGCGTCCCGTCGCTGCCCAAACTCAACTGGGCCTCCCGCGGCCTGCGCGAGAAATTCGTCCTGGACGACGATTCCCCGGTGGCGCGCTGGCTGCGGCCGCCGTTCAACCTGGACGGATGGCGGATCGACGTCGGCAACATGACCGGGAGGCTCGGCGGAACGGACCTCAACCAGGACGTCGCCCGGCTGATCGCGGACCGGGTCCGCTCGATCAACCCGGATGCCGCGCTGCTCGCCGAGGCCACCAACGACGCCGCACCCGATTTCAGCGGCGAGCACTGGCACGGCGCCATGACCTACTCCAACTTCACCCGTCCGCTGTGGTCCTGGCTGGCCGGGGACGCCCGGCACGTGAACTTCTTCGGCACCCCGCTGCCCGGGCCCAACCGGACCGGCGCCGAGGACTTCCTGGCCACACACCTGGACCTCGCCTCCGCGTTCAGCTGGGACGTGCGACGGCAGAACATGAACGCCCTAAACAGCCATGACACCGCACGGGCGGCCACCGCGATGATCGACGGCGGCCAACGGCTCGGCGCGCTGCTGATGTTCACCCTGCCGGGGGTTCCCGTGCTGTTCGCCGGGGACGAATTCGGGCTCACAGGCGACAACGGGGAGTTCTCCCGGACACCCATGCCGTGGAACGACCCCGGCCGCATCCCCGCCGACCTGCGGGCGGACTACGCGGCCCTCAGCGCGCTGCGCCGGGAACAGCCCGCACTCACCGACGGCGGCGTGCGCTGGCTGTACGCCCACGGGGACGTCCTGGCGTTTGTGCGCGAAACCGCGCAGAGCGCCGTGCTGGTGGTGGTGGCCCGGGCCGGCGCCGGGGTTCGGTTGGCGCCCGGCGCGCTCGCCGACACCCAGCTCGCGGCCCTGGGCCAGCCGCCTGCATACGCGACGGCCCGGGTCAGCGTGACGCTGAGCCCGGACACGGCGACGGAGGCGGAGACGGACACGGACAGGGAGACCGGCACTGGACAGGCACCGGAACTGGAAGCGTCTACCGCGCAGATCAGGGCGGACGGGGCTGGCAGAAGTGCCCTGATCTGCACCCTGGGCCCGGCGGCCGCCGCGTGGGTGCTGCCGGGGACCCGGGTGCCGGCCCCGCAGTCTTAGACTGGGAGCCGGATTCGACCGAACTGGAGACCGCATGCGCAACATCATCGACGAGCTGACCTCTGCCCTGGGCCCGGCGAAAATTGCCGTGGACCCCGCCACCCTGGCCGCCTACGCCGTGGACCAGGCACCCGTCCTGGACTACCAGCTCCCGCAGGCCGTGGTCCGCGCCGAATCGGTGGCCGACGTCCAGGCCACCGTGCGCGCCTGCGCCGCCCGCGGTGTCGCGCTCGTGGCCCGCGGTGCCGGTACCGGCGTCTCCGGCGGCGCCCACGCGATCGAGGGCTGCGTGGTGCTCAGCCTCGAGAGGATGAACCGCATCCTGGACCTCAACCCGGATGACGAGACCGCCGTCGTCGAACCCGGCGTCATCAACGCGGACCTCAACGCCGCCGCCGCCGACCACGGACTCATGTACGCCCCGGATCCGGCGAGCTTCAAGATGTCGACCATCGGCGGCAACGTGGCCACCAACGCGGGCGGGCTGCGGTGTGCGAAGTACGGGGTGACGCGGGACTCGGTCCTGGCCCTCGACGTCGTGCTCGCGGACGGCACCCTGATCCACACCGGCCACCAGACGTTCAAGGGCGTCGCCGGCTACGACCTCACGGGGCTGTTCGTCGGCTCGGAGGGGACGCTGGGGATCGTGGTCGGGGTGACCGTGCGGCTGAAGTACCTGCCGCGCGAGGTCCATACGATCGCCGCCTTCTACCCGGACTTCCGCAGCGCCGCGGCCGGCGTCCTGGCGGTCGGCAAGGCCCGCGTGCAGCCGGCCATCATGGAACTGCTCGACGGCGGCTCGCTCGCCCAGCTCGACGACATCCACGGCTCGGACCTGGCGGCGCGCGGGGCATCCCTGCTGCTGATCCAGACCGACGGCTTCGGCGCGGCGGCCGAAGCCGCGGCCATCCGTCCGGTCCTCGCCGCCGGGGGAGCGGTGGTGACCATGGAAGCCAACGCCGAGGCAGAGCAGCTTGTCGAACTGCGCCGCAACAGCCGCGGAACCGAGGTGGATGACGAATACCGGGTGGGCGAGGACGTGGCTGTGCCGCGCTCGCGGCTGGTGGATTACGTCGCAGAGCTTGAGGCCATCGCGGCCGAGCACCGGGTCCAGCTCAAGGTCGTGGCCCACGCCGGCGACGGGAACCTCCACCCCACCTTCTGGATCGAGCGCGTGGACAACGCCGTGGACGCCGATGCCATGGCCCGGCTCGGCGCCGCCCTGGACAAGTCCATTGCTGTGGCCCTGGCCATGGGGGGCACCATCACGGGCGAACACGGGATCGGGCAGTACAAGCTGCGCTGGCTTGGCCTGGAGCAGAAGGAACCGGTGCGTGAGCTGCAGCGCCGGATCAAGGAGCTGTTCGACCCGGCCGGGATCCTGAACCCCGGAAAGGCGATTTAGCCCGCCCGTGCCATAACGCGCCCGGCGCTGGGATTAGGCGCGTAGCCTAGTCGTCGGAGTCCGGGTATTCGGCGATGGATTCGTCGGCGCCGTAGCGTGATTCCTCGGTTTCCACCTCGAGGATCTTGAGCAGCCCTGTGTCCGGGTTGAGCATGATCGCGGCCTCGTCCCGGCGGTGGCGGAGCTCGTTGTCAATGTAGGACTGTACGGCCTCGGCCAGCGGGATGTGCCGGTTCTCCGCCTCGGACATGTACCAGCGGTGCTCCAGGACCTCGTGCACGGCCTCGGCCGGCTCAAGCTTGCCGGAGAGGTCGCGGGGGATGGCCCGCACGATCGGCTCGAAGATCTGGCTGACCCACAGGTGCGCGCTGTATTCCTCGTCCATGCCCGGGTTGTTGTCGGCCCGGAACGAGTCCATGTCATTCAGGAGCCGGCGTGCCTGGTTCTCCTGGGCGTCCAAGCCGGTCAGGCGCAGCAGCCGGCGCTGGTGGTGCCCGGCGTCGACGACCTTCGGCTGGAGCTGGATGGTGGAGCCGTTCTGCGTGGTCTTGATGGCGTATTCCTCGACATCGAAGCCGAGCTCGTTGAGCCGCCGGATGCGGGCGGCCACCCGCCAGCGCTCGCCGATCTCAAACGACTCCTTGGCCGTCAGTTCGGTCCACAGCCGCCGGTAGCTGTCCATGATGAGCTCGCTGGTGGCCACGGGATCGACCTTTTCCTCGATCAGGCCGCCGTCGAGGAGGTCCATGAGCTCCCCGGCGATGTTGACCCGGGCGATTTCGAGGTCGTACTCGCGCTGCCCGGTGGAGAGATCCGGGTACAGCTCGCCGGTCTCGGCATCCACAAGGTAGGCGGCGAAGGCACCGGCGTCGCGGCGGAACAAGGTGTTGGAGAGCGAGACGTCGCCCCAGTAGAAGCCGATCAGGTGCAGCCGGACCAGCAGCAGCGCCTGGGCGTCGATGAGCCGGGTCAGAGTGTCCTTGCGCAGCATCTGGGAGAAGAGCGCGCGGTAGGGCATCGAGAACTTCAGGTGCCGGGTGACCAGCACAGGGTTCAGCGGCCGGCCCTCGGGGGTGGTGCGTCCGGTGATGACGGCCACCGGCTCCACGCAGGGCACGTCCAGCCGGGCGAGCTTGCGGAGCATGTGGTACTCGTGGCGGGCGACGTGCTCCGAGGTCTCCTTGATGGCGATGACCGACCCGCCAAGATGGGCGAAGCGCACGATGTGCCGCGAGATACCGCGGGGCAGCGCCGCCAGGTACTCTGCCGGCCAGTCCTCGAGGGCGATGTGCCAGGGCAGGTCCAGGAGCTCGGGCTCGGTGGCCGCGGCCGTGATGCTCAGCGAACTGGACGCCATGGAGGCCTTGTCATCATTGGCGCTGGCGGCCTCGAACCGGGGCAGCTTCCCGATCTGACCGTAGTCGGTGGGCTCGTCGTGCCACTGGGCACTGTTTTCCTCGGTCATGTGGGGTTTTCCTCGGTCATGGGTCAATTCTTCCGTGTTTATGGTGCCGCGCCTAACGCGGAGCAGTTAAAGCCCGACGGCGGCCCTCCACTGGGGGAGGACCGCCGTCGGTTGCAGCCTAGGGGGCCGGTGGGGACTAGTCGCCGAGGCGCAGACCGGTCTTGGTGTCGAACAGGTGCACGTGGCCTGACTGCGGGCGGACCCAGATGGACTCACCCTTCATCGGGGGGCGGCGACCATCGACGCGGGCCACGATGTCGTGGCTCGTGCCGTCCAGCGTGGTGTGGCCGTAGACGTAGGCGTCGGCGCCGAGTTCCTCGACGACGTCGACCTCGACCTGGAGGCCTTCGCCCTGGGCGACCGTCTCAAGGTCTTCCGGGCGGGAGCCGAGGGTCACGGTCTGGCCGTGGGCCTCTTCGAGGACGTCGCGCGGGACCGGGTAGACGGTCCCGCCGAACTGCACGCCGCCGTCGACGACCGGCAGTTCGAGGAGGTTCATGGCGGGGGAGCCGATGAAGCCGGCCACGAAGACGTTCTTCGGCTTGTCGTAGAGGTTGCGCGGGGTGTCGACCTGCATCAGCAGGCCGTCCTTCAGCACGGCGACGCGGTCGCCCATGGTCATGGCCTCGACCTGGTCGTGGGTCACATAGACCGTGGTGACGCCCAGGCGGCGGGTCAGGGATGCGATCTGGGTGCGGGTCTGCACGCGCAGCTTGGCATCAAGGTTGGACAGCGGCTCGTCCATGAGGAAGACCTGCGGGTTACGCACGATTGCGCGGCCCATGGCAACACGCTGGCGCTGGCCGCCGGAGAGTGCCTTCGGCTTGCGGTCCAGGTACGGCTCGAGGTCCAGGAGCTTGGCGGCTTCACGGACGCGCTCGGCGCGCTCTTCCTTGCTGACGCCGGCGATCTTCAGCGCGAAGCCCATGTTGTCCGCGACAGTCATGTGCGGGTACAGGGCGTAATTCTGGAACACCATGGCGATGTCGCGGTCCTTCGGCGGAACGTCAGTGACGTCACGATCGCCAATCAGGATGCGGCCGGAGTTGACGTCCTCAAGACCTGCAAGCATGCGCAGGGAGGTCGACTTTCCGCAGCCGGAGGGTCCAACGAGGACCAGGAATTCGCCATCGGCGATGTCAATGTTGAGCTTGTCAACAGCGGGCTTATCGGTGCCCGGGTACAGACGTGTTGCGTTATCAAAAGTAACTGTAGCCACAGTTATCAATCCCTTCACCGGCAGGTACGTGCCGGACGATCCGTAGTGAATGGTCTTTTTATGCAGTTGTTAATTCAATTGTGGGTTTTCATGCGCATACTCCTCGGCCGAAGCCGAGGAGTATCCAGTGACGCCGCACGGTAGCTGTGCGCCACATCACAAACAGAGTATGTCAGATTTGTGGCAATTGGGCCAAAAAGTTACGGATGTCACATGTGATGCTGCCCACCCAGGCCCGCTTGGCGGCCGTTTTTCGTGGCCCCGGCGCTTTGAGGTTCAGGCCCCGACGGCGCGTTTGCGCTCCCGGAGGAGGGCTTCGAGCAGTTCGCAGACGTGCACCGGCGACTCGATCCGGAACTCGGCCCGGGTGAAATCAAGCCCGACTTTCACGCCGAGATCGCCCGGGATGAGGCTGGCCAGGGCGTCCTCGTCAGTGGTGTCGTCCCCTGCGAAGGCCACCGCCGTGGCTCCGGTGGCCTGCCGCAGGAAAGCGATGCCCTCTCCCTTGGAGGCGTGCACCACAGAGGTCTCCAGAACACGGTTGCCGGTTTTGAGGAAGACGCCGCTGCGGTCCTGCAGGACGGCCCGCGCCGCGGCGACGGCGTCCTCGGCGACGTCGTCGGCGGCCAGCCGTGTGTGGAGGACGACGCCGGCCGGCTTGTCTTCCAGCAGGGTCCCGGGGGCCTGTTCGACGATTCCCTCAAGCTCCTTCCGGACTTCGGCCAGGAGTTTCCGTTGGGCGTCGTCGAGCATCAGTTCCGAAGAGCCGGGGCCCATCCAGACCTCGGCGCCGTGGCTGCCGATCAGCAGGGTGTGTTCCGGCGGGGATGCAACGGCCCGCAGGCTGTCCAGGGCGCGCCCGGAGATGAGCGCCGTCGTCGTCCGCGGAAGTCCGGTGAGCTCGGCGAAGGCCGCGGCCGAACGCGGGAGGGCGCGGGCGTCGGCCGCATGGTCCACGAGGGGGGCCATGGTGCCGTCGAAGTCCATCGCCACGAGTAGCTGCTCGGTGCCGGCGATACGGCGCACCGCCTCGAGCAATTCGGGTGAGAGGGAGAGCGGGGCCGTGTCTGAATTACTGGTGTCTGAATTCCTGCCGGTGGCATCAGGAGTCATCGCGCACCACCTTTTCGGCCAGGGCGGCCAGGAAGTCCGAGGACCAGAGGTCGACGTCGTGATCCAGGATCTGCTTGCGCATGGCGCGCATGCGCCGGGAGGACTCGGCCGGCTGCATGTTGACGGCCTTCATGATGGTGTCCTTGAGGCCGTCGATGTCGTGCGGGTTCATCAGCAGGGCCTGTTTGAGCTGGTCGGCGGCGCCGGCAAATTCACTGAGCACCAGCGCGCCGTCGTTGTTTGTCCGGGCGGTGACGTATTCCTTGGCCACGAGGTTCATGCCGTCGCGCAGCGCGGTGACCAGCATGACGTCCGCGGCGAGGTACAGCGCCACCATCTCCTCGATGGGGTAGCTGTGGTGGAGGTAGCGGACGGCGGTGCTCTCCATGGTGTCGTAGGTGCCGTTGATGTGGCCGACGGTGCCCTCGACTTCTTCGCGGAGCAGGCGGTACTGCTCCACGCGTTCCCGGCTGGGGCTGGCCACCTGGATCAGGGTTGCGTCCTGCACGGTGACCTTGCCGTCGGCGAGCAACTCCTCGTAGGCCTTGAGCCGGTGGCGGATGCCCTTGGTGTAGTCGAGGCGGTCGACGCCGAGAAGGATGGTTTTCGGGTTCCCGAGGTCCCGGCGGATCTGGCGGGCGCGCTCAATGACTTCCGGCTTCCGCGCCAGTTCGCTGATCTGCTTGACGTCGATGGAAATCGGGAAGGCCTGGGCGCGGGCGATGTGGGTGGTGTCACCGTCGTTCCCCTTGACGTGCACCTGCTGCTGCTTGACGCTGGCGCCTAGGAAGCGGCGGGCGGAGCGCATGAAGTTCCCGGCGTCGCTGCTGCGCTGGAAGCCCACGAGGTCCGCGCCCAGCAGGCCGTCGATGATTGCCCGGCGCCACGGGAGCTGCGCGAAGATCTCCGGCGGCGGGAACGGGATGTGGTTGAAGAACCCGATCTTCAGGTCCGGCCGGGCCTCCCGCAGCATCTTCGGGACCAGCTGCAGCTGGTAGTCCTGCACCCACACGGTGGCCCCCTCGGCCGCGTGGTGAACGACGGCGTCGGCGAACCTCCGGTTGACCTTCCGGTAGGAGTCCCACCAGGTGCGGTGGAACTCCGGCGGGGCGATCACGTCGTGGTACAGCGGCCACAAGGTGGCGTTGGAGAAGCCCTCGTAGAAAAGTTCGATGTCGGCCGTGCTGAGATGGACCGGGACCAGGTCGATGCCGCCGTGGCTGAAGGGCTTGACCGTTTCATCGGGCGCGCCGTGCCAGCCCACCCAGGCGCCGTCCGTCTTGGTCATCATGGGAGCCAGTGCCGTCACGAGTCCGCCGGGGGAACGGCGCCAGCCGTCCTCGCAGCCCGTGTCCTCGGGAGAGCAACGATCAACGGGCAGCCGGTTGGACACTACGATGAAGTCGAACTGGCCCCCCGCTCCGGCAGCGGTTGCTGCCCCGTCGGTGGCTGTATTCGCCGCTTCAGTGGTGTCTCGTGCGCCGTGATCGGCGCTGTCCGTTGCTTCCATTGGTGCCCCCTGGGCTCGCTCGTGGCTGTCTATCAACCCTAGCTGTACGGAATCTTCCGGGCTATTCGTCCGTTGGGCAGGCGGAGGGAAACTTGAAAGCGCAAGTTCTCGGGTTTCTCCCCTAAAATGATGAAGTTGCCACTGAGTGGACCGCCCCTGGCCGAACGACCCGAGGAACCAATGAGCCCCGCAAACGAACCCCGACAGTCTAAGGCAGAGCGCACCGCTGCGGCGCGCGAGAAAGCCCGTGAGATCCGCGAGGCGCAGCTGAAAAAGGACAAGCGCAACAAGCTGCTGATCGGCTGGGGCATTGTTGCCGCCGTCGTCGCCATCATCGTGATTGTGGCGCTGGTTGTCACGTCCAACATCAAGAACAACGCCCCGGTTGCCGACGAGGGGCCCACCCCGGCCAACGGCAACATCCACGGCGGCGTCACCCTGCTGGCGAACAACCAGGTTGCCAAGACCGATCCGGCCACGGTGAAGCTGTCCGACCTCCCCGCCGCGCCGGCCACGCCGCCGTCGCCGGTTACGGCCCCGGGCGCCGAGGCTGAGGCCGGCAAGCCGGTCAAGGTGGTCCTCTATGTCGACTTCATCTGCCCCGTCTGCAAAAACTTCGAGACGCAGTACAACGAGACCCTCACCAAGCTGCGCAATGACGGCAAGATCACGGTGGAATACCGCCCGCTCGGCTTCCTCGACAGCCGGTCCACCACCAACTACTCCTCCCGCGCGGCCGCCGCTGCAGCCTGCGTCGTGAACGAGTCCCCGGAGAAGTACTCGGACTTCTTCGACCAGTTGTACGCGAAGCAGCCGGCCGAAGGCAGCGCCGGGCTCTCCGATGCCGAGCTGAAGAAGATGGCCACCGGCGTCGGAGCCAAGAGCATCGACCAGTGCGTGGATGACAAGACGTTCCGTCCGTGGGTTAAGCACACCACCCAGGAGGCCGCGGTGATCGGCGTGACCGGAACCCCGACCGTCTTCGTCGAAGGCAAGCAGTGGGGCGTCGGCGACAGCGCCCAGACCCCGTTCGACCAGTACCTCCAGGCCGCGGTCGACGCCAAGAAGTAACCGGACATCACGCGGCCGCAGTTGAAGCGGCTGTTGAGGGCAGCTATTAAAGGCCCGCAGTCGAGGCCCGGCCCCGGATTTTCTCGGGGGCCGGGCCTTCCTGGTGGCCGTCGCGTTGGCCGTTGCTTCGCGGCGGGGGCGTTGCGCGTTTTTCTCACCGGGCGTCGGTGGGCTACCCTTGTCTAGCGTCCTGATATCTGCCCCATTTTGCATCTGATGTGGGTAGGCCGGGCCGCAGGAATGCCTCCTTAGCTCAGTTGGCCAGAGCACCGCTCTTGTAAAGCGGGGGTCGTCGGTTCGAATCCGACAGGGGGCCCCACGAACCCCTCCGTTCCGGCTATTTTGCCCGGACGGAGGGGTTTTTTGTGTGCAAAAACGGAGCACGACACGCCTACAACACGCTTTGCAGGAGTACCGATGCCGCCCGTCGCGCATCTGGGGGCGTAGAAACAATATGCAGACAAGCAGCAAGTCCCGGGGGACCGAATGCCGTCAACACGCGATTCCTTCGAAGTCCTGCTGAGAGCAAGCTAGGCCTACCCTAGGCGGCAGATACCGCACCCTGTGCATCAGTCCGACAGCTGTTGTTTTCTGGTGTGGGAGAGGCGGTAAGAGTCTGTGCCAGTTTCGATGATGGTGACGTTGAACCTGTGGTCGGTGGAAGACTACTCCGTCATCCCGGCCCCTGACCTGCAACAACATAGCGGGGCATAGAAGTCATGGCGCTACTATCATCAAGAGGCCAGGGGGACCGGCCCGAAGACCCTGGGGGAACAATTGAAAAAGATGGCCATCCGTCTCGGCGCCGCCGGGGCCCTCACCGCATTGCTTGCCGGTCTCGCCGTTCCGGCGCACGCAGGCTTCGTGCCGTCCTGCGGCCCGATCGTTGATTCGATCAAGCTCTGCACGGCGCCGGACGGGAGCCAGGAGCCGGTGATGGTCAACACCCCGGTTGCCGGCCCGCGGCCGATTATCGGGGGCGCCCTGCTGGTCGGAAACACCCTCACCGTTTACGACGGCGTCTGGGATCCCTCCAACGCGACGCTCATGCACCAGTGGCTGCGCAACGACGTACCGATCCTGGGCGCCACCGGTACAACGTACCGGCCGACCAGGCCGGACCTCGGAAAGGGCATCCGGGTCAAGACCACGGGCCGTGCTCCGGAGTACAAGGCAACCACCGCCCTGTCGACCAAGACGCCGCCGATCACGGACGCCGCCGGCGCTGTTCCGACTGTCCGGGCGGGGTCTGTAGGCTTCGAACCCCTGGGCGCAGAAGACGGCGAATACTGGCCCGTCGTCGTCGCCCAGCTGGGGGACTGGGGCCCGAATGGCGTCCAGTTCCGGTATCAGTGGCTCCGTGACGGCTCGCCCATCCCTGGCGCCACTGCCCCAAGATTTGATAGGACAACGTGGGGCCCGACGGGGCTGCTCAGCCTCCGCGTCACCGGCTACGCCGCCGGCCTCGACCCGGTCTCCGTGACCTCCGCAGCCAGCCGCGGAACCTTCACCCCCGAGACGCCCGGCGCTGTGGTCACCGGCGGCACCGAGGTGGGGGACATCCTCACCGCTGTCGACCTTCCCTGGTTTGACCACACAGACCGGAACACCAGCGATTGGAATGAGCACCGCTTCCAGTGGATGCGCGACGGCATACGAATTCCCGACGCCAACGAACTGACCTATACGATCACCGCCGAGGACCAGGGCCACACCCTGGAGATGGTGACCACGTCTGGCGGACCGGAGGCCAGCTCCAACCCAGTGACCGTCCCCCCGGCCGCGGGCACCGTCATCCCGGCACCCCCGGCACCCCCGAAGGTTGAGCTGAAGCCGCTGACGAACGTCACCAAGCCTGTCCTGACCGGTGACGCCGTGATTGGCACGGCGATGACCGCGACGGCCGGCACGTGGTCCGAACCTGCCGAAAACCTGACCGTCATCTACTACTGGATGTCCCCGGACGGGAAGGTATCGGCCGCCGGTCCGATGTTCACCCCCAACATGACCCAGCTTGGGACGACGGTCACGCTCATAGCGACCGCCACCGCTCCCGGATACACCACCGCCTGGGCAAAGGTCACCGCGCCCAAGCCCGTGGCCGCGCCGGACCCGACCCAGACCAAAGCCCCGGCCATCCGGGGCAACGCGACCGTGGGGATGGAGCTCTACACCTACACCGGTGACTGGTCCTTCCGTGATTCGGAGGTGAAGGAGTCCCGCCGGTGGCTGCGTGACGGTGCCCCGATTGCCGGGGCCACCGGTCGGCGCTACACCCTCGTAGGGGCAGACTTCGGCAAGAAAATCTCTCTCCGGGTTACCTCCACGCTGGACGGCCGGACACTAAAGATCCAGACGGTCGACGCTTCGGCGAAGGTGGCTGCTGCAGCGTTGAGCTCGGCCACGCCGACGATCGCCGGCACCGTCAAGGCCGGGACAGTGGTGACCGCGAATCCCGGCACCTGGACTTCGGGCACTGCCTTTAAGTACCGCTGGCTGCGCAACGGTGTCCCGATCTCCGGAGCCACGGAGTCGACTTACAAGGTCCGCACGGCCGACAGGGATAACAAAATCACCGTCCGCGTCACGGGCTCCCGGCTCGGCTACACAACCGTCACCCAGACCAGCGGAGCGTACTTCGCCCGCTGACTGGCGGCCTTCCCGGACGTCAACGCAGGAGGACCCCGTCAGTGACGGCGGGTCCTCCTTTGCCGGGGTGCCCGGGCCCTGTGGAAACGCGGCTCAGCTGTAGTCGTGGCGGAGGACGGCACGCAGTTCCTCATTGCGGGTGCCGACCCGGCTGGCCTTGCCGACCTTCTGGTGCCGGGCGAACCGAAGAGGCCACGGCCATCAATCCTGCACCCTGACCTGCAGCGACGTAGCCGCAAACCGATTCCGGGCGCTACTATCATCATGGGCCCGGGGGGACCGGCCCGAAGACTTGGGGGAACAATTGAAAACACAGGCCATTCGTCTCGGTATCGCCGGGGCACTCGCCGCTCTCTCGCTTGCGGGCCTCGCCGTTCCGGCGCAGGCCGATGAGGAAATGTGGGCCACTCCGAACGCAGACTCCTGCGGCCCGGTGGTCGACTCCGTCAGGTTCTGCACGGCGCCGGACGGGCATCCGTACCCGGTGCAGGTCAACGGCGGTGCCGTCGCCGGCCCGCGGCCCGGCATCAGCGGGGCCCTCCAGATCGGCAGCACCCTGACCGTTGTTGACGGTGACTGGGATCCCGCCGACGCGACGCTCACGCATCAGTGGCTGCGCAACGACGTGCCGGTCCTGGGCGCCACCGGTCCCACCTATCTGCTCACCGCGGCGGACCTCGGCAAGGGCATCCGGGTCAAGACCACGGCGGCAGCACCGAGCTATGCAAAGACGACCCTGCAGTCCACCAAAACCGCCCCTGTCACGAACGCCGGCGGCACCGTCCCGTCTGTCGTGTATGCGGGGTACGTTGGTATCTATTCATTTAACACCCACCCGGATAGGCCCAGCCGCCTCGTGTCCGGTGGGGCGAATTTTAAGGGCGCACCGGTCATCTACCGCCAGTACCAGTGGTTCTGCGACGGCAAGCCCATCCCGGGTGCCACCGCGGACATGTTCGACCCGAGGGGCTGCCGTTCAACGGGGCTGTTCAGCGTCAGGGTCACGGGTCACGCGCCCGGGTTCACGCCGGCCACCGTGACCTCTAAACAGCGAAAGGTTTCTGACTTCGATCCAGCCCCCGGCGCCGTGGTCACCGGCGGCACCGGCCTGGGGGACGTCCTCACCGCCGCTGATGATGTTCCCTGGACTTCCAGCCCGCGCCCGCACACCTACCAGTGGCTGCGCGACGGCGTCGCGATTTCCGGAGCCACCGCGCTGACCTACACGATCACGGCCAAGGACCAGGGCCACACCCTGGTCCTTGAGTCCGGTACTTGGTACGACACCCACATCTACTCCAACGCGGTCGCCGTTCCGGCGGCCGGGGAGCTGAAGCAGCTGACGAACGTCACCAAGCCGGCCGTGACCGGGGACTCCGTGACCGGCTCTGTGATGAAGGTGTCGGCCGGCACCTGGTCCGTACCCTCCGACAAGCTGACATTCACCTACAACTGGTTCTCCTCGGCCGGGGAGAGCGTGTCCAGCGGCCCGACGTTCACCCCGGACCAGCCCCAAGTGGGCAAGACCCTCACCGCCCTCGTGGCCGCCTCCGCCCCCGGCTACTCCACCGCTTGGGTACAAGTCACCGCACCCAAACCCGTGACTGCGCGTGAGTCGACGCGGGCCATTAGCGGGACCCTGACCGTCGGGTCGAAAGTGACCTTGACTCCCGACCCCTGGTATGACCGGTCGGGGATCACCTCGGACGTCCACTGGCTGCGCGACGGCGTCCAGATCGCCGGGGCCGACGGCTGGAGCTACATCCTGGCGAAGGCCGACGCCGGCACGAAGCTCTCGGTCAACGTGAACCCGACTACATCGGGCGGCAACGGCCAGACGCTCACCGCTTCGGCGAGGGTGGCGGGTCTGCCCCTGACGTCGGCCATCCCGACGATTGAAGGCACCGTCAAGGCCGGGAACGTCTTGACCGTGAACCGGGGCACCTGGTCCTGGGGAACTGCCTTCACGTACCGCTGGCTGCGCAACGGCGTCCCGATCTCCGGCGCCACGGAGTCGACTTACAAGGTCCGGACCGCCGACAAGGGCACCAAGCTCACCGTCCGCGTCACGGGCTCCCGGTTCGGTTACACGACCGTCTCCCGGACCAGCGCGGCGCGAATCGCCAGCTAACCCACGGCTCCCCGGGCGCGCGGCATGACGTGGTCCGGGGAACTTTGCCCGGTCCATCCCGGCTGCCGCGCAGCCATGAAAGAACAGCCTGAATCGCCTTCGCGGGAGTGCTTAAGCCTGCCGCGGAGGTGCCGGCCTGGGGCCCGGCCGCCCGCTTGGGGTAGCCGACGTCGGATTCGCCCATTCTTGTGAGACAACTGACCGACGCCGTGAGCCCAATAGGGGAGCCGGCATTCACCCAGACGGAAGCGTCCCGGCTTATGATCCGGATAGGGACACGTACGGCTACGTGCGGAATACGGCTAAATCCCAGGCAGTAACGTGCGGGTCCTTCACCCTGCCGTTCGATGGCGGTACAGCCCGTCGGTAACGCTTCAGTTCACCGAAGACAGACGGAGGGCTCATGAAAGTTTCATCCATTACGGCCCGGACCGCCTAGGCCGTCGCCGCGCTCGCGGGCCTCGTCCTGCTCTGTTTGGGTCTGGAGCAGACCTTCTACCTCGGAACAGTCACCAATGCCTTCGAAATCGACCGCACCGGGAATACGTGCATTCTGGCCGGCGCCGTGGTGGGCCTGGTCGCCGTCGGCTGGTCGCGGTACCGGGGCGATGCCTTGTGGGTCACCATCTGGGTGGGGCCCCGGCCCTGATCATCGCCGGGCTCAACCTGATAGCCGGCGACAGCCTGCTGCCTCACATGGGCGCCCTGGCGGCCGTACCGTTGGGACTGGCCGGGATCATCGGCGGCGTCGTCGTCCGGTCGAGCCGCATTCGTTCCTGACCGCCAAACCGGCGCTTGGAGGGTAGGCGGCGGCCGTTTCCGGCGCAACACGGCGGGTCGGCGCACGCGGTGCAGGGCAACGCAGGCACAAAAACGTACGGCCCTGCTCCCGGAGTCCGGGGAGCAGGGCCGTACGGGTTTGGAAATCCGGAGGTTACTCCGGAACCACCAGGGCGGGGGTGTCCTTCCGGATGGTTTCGCCGCGGAAGAAGCCCGGATGCTTTTTGGAGGCGAGGAGCATGATCACGACGCCGAGGGCGAGGATGCCGATCCCCAGGATGAACACCAGGCCCACGCCGAAGACCTCCGAGCCGCTACCGAATTCCGGCGACCAGCTGTCCACAGCGGTCTGGAAGAAGACCACGGTGAGGACGAGGCCGCCCACTACCGGGAACAGGAGCCGCATGAAGAAGTTGCGGACGCTGGAGAACAGGCTGTGCCGGAAGTACCACGTGCAGGCGAATGCGGTGAGGCCGTAGTAGAAGCAGATCATCAGGCCCAGGGCCATGATGGTGTCGTTCAGCACGTTCTCGCTGACCACCTTCATGACGGCGTAGAAGCCGCCGGAGATCACGCCGGCCAGGATCGTGGCGTAGCCGGGGGATCCGAAGCGCTTGCTGACCGTCGCGAAGCGCGGCGGGAGCGCGCCGTAGTGGCCCATCGCGAGCAGGCTGCGGGCGGGGGAGGCCATTGTGGACTGCAGGGACGATGCGGTGCCGGAGAGCACGGCCAGGGACATCAGGATGGCCAGCGGGCCCATGACGGGGGAAGCCAGTGCTGCAAAGATGTTCGACTGGTTGTCCGGGTTGTTGAGGCCGATGCCGTCGGTTCCGGTGCCGGCTACCATCATGGTGGCCACGATCGCGACGAGGTAGAGGGCCAGGACGGCGACCGCCGTCGTGGTTCCTGCCCGGCCGGCCGTGCCCTTGCCGCCCTTGGTTTCCTCGTTCACGGTGAGGCAGACGTCCCAGCCCCAGTAGACGAAGACGGCCAGGGACATGCCGGCGGTGAACTGCTCGAAGCTGCCGATCTTCAGCGGGTTGAACCAGTCCCAGCTGAAGGCGATGGAGGTGCCCGCGTCACCCGAGGCGGCGTGGGTGAGTGCCATGACGACGAAGAGGCCCAGGACCAGCACCTGGAATCCGACCATGGTGTACTGCACGAGCTTTGTGGCGTGCAGGCCGCGGTAGCTGACCCAGACGGCGAGTGCGACAAACACGAGGCACGTAATGATGTTCACGGCCGTGTTGGAGGTCAGGTCCGCGAGGTCGGGGTTGTTGAACATCTGGGCCAGGAAGAGATAGAAGAAGTCCACTGCGACGCCGGCGAGGTTGGACAGGACGATGATGTTGGCAGCCAGCAACCCCCAGCCTCCCATCCAGCCGACGAACGGCCCGAACGCCTTCGTGGCCCACGTGAAGGTGGTGCCGCTGTCCGGGGAATCGGCGTTGAGCTCGCGGTAGGCGAACGCCACCAGGATCATGGGGATGAACGCGACGATGAAGATCGCCGGCAGCTGCAGGCCGACGGCGCCGACCGCCGGACCCAGTGAACTGGTGAGGCTGTAGGCCGGTGCCACGGAGGAAATGCCCAGGACGACGACGGCGAGCAGGCCCAGCTGGCCGCCCTTGAGTCCTTTGCCGGTGATGCCGTGCTTGGAACCGGCCGGATCGACGACGTCGTGCGCGGTGGTGATGCCGTCTTCGCGGCCGATAGTTTGACTCATTGGTGACCTGTTTTCTGGGAAACGGATGATTGCTGTCGGGTGATGCCGTGGATGCCACCGCCGCGGGCGAAGAGATGGCATGCGTCGAAGATGTCGATCATGGCTACTCCAGTGAGACGGGCATCACATAAATGAACTGTGTTCATTTAGTATTGGGGCGATCCCGGCGCGGGGCAAGACCTAATATGAATAAAGTTCATTTATTTATTCGGCGCTGGCCTGTGCCTGCGGCAGGGCAGCGCCGGGACGTGTACCTGCGGCGGGGCCGAGACCTGCGCCTGCGGCCGGCCCTCGGGGCCGGCCCGCCACGGGCGAGCCCTCCCCGCGGCGCGGGCCGTAAGGCCCTAGACCATGGAATGGACACAGCAGACTCTGGGCGTATGACTGAAATGAACCCGGGGCCGGCTCCGGACATCAAGACCGCCCAACTCAAGGAGCAGCCGACGGCGGTAGTACGCGAGACCGTCCCGATGAACGCGCTCCGTGACTTCTTTGGCCGTGCCTTCGGCGCCGTCACGGGCGCGGTCCAGGCGCAGCATGTCCAGCTGGCCGGACCCCCGTTCGCGCTCTATCGGGGGATGCCGACCGACGTCGTCGACGTCGAGGCGGGGTTCCCGCTCGCCGCGCCCTTCACAAACGCCGGCGGTGAGGCCACGACGGTCACGGCCGGGACTCTCCCTGCCGGCCAGGCATACGAGGCACTGCACATTGGTTCCTATGAATCGCTGCAGCACACCTACGGGGCGATCATGGAGCGGATGCGGGAAGACGGAGTGAGTCCGGGGGAGGCAATGTGGGAGTACTACCTTAGCGATCCGGGCGCTGAACCGGACCCGGCAAAATGGCAGACCCTCGTTGTCTGGCCGGTCGCCTGAAATGCCCGCCGGAACAACCGCCGGAAGGATGTCCGGAACGGCGTCTGGAAGCGAGCGGCCGGCGCTGTTGGCGCCGTGTCCACGGCGCTGTTCAGGGCGCCGTTTAGGGCGCCGTTTAGGGCGCCGTTTAGGGCGCCGTTTAGGGGCTTCGCCCCCTGGCTTCCGGTGCCGCCAATGACTCATAGTGTCTGATTGGCCACACTTTTCTTCAACTCCATGCATAATGTCCTAAACTGCTTCACTGAGGTGCCTGAAATGGCGCTGCGCAGCAACGAAAGTGAACCCCGATATGGCTACCGATTACGACGCCCCACGCAAGACAGAAGAAGAGTCTCCCGCTGAGTCACTGGAGGCCCTCCAGGCGTCCCGCGGTGGTGGCGCCCAGACCGCTGTGATCGACGTCGACGAGAACGACACCGCGGAAGGCATCGATCTTCCGGGGGCGGATCTGTCCGGCGAAGAGCTGACCGTCATTGTTGTTCCCGAGCAGTCCGATGAATTCACGTGCTCCTCCTGCTTCCTGGTCCGTCACCGGTCCCAGGTGGCCCGCGAAAAGAACGGCATGAAGTACTGCCGCGACTGCGAAGGCTAAGGAACCAGCTGGCAGTCTGGCTGCCCCCGCAGCGGCTGACACAACACTGATGGCCCAAGACTGATGGCCCAAGACTGATGGCACAGTGAAGCAACTTGAGGCGCCGGACCCGCAAGGGTGCCGGCGCTTCGCCGTTCCCGGCACGGACCGCCGCTCGGCCTGCGATGAGGCCATGGCCTTCGCTGGTGACATCAGTCCGTGATCAGCAACGCGTCACCTTAACAGTTGGGCGCCGAAACGGTCGAGGGCCTCGCCCGCCGCTTCGGGCACGCCTACGCTGAGAGGGTCTGATCGTGCTGGCTGTTCAGCCAGTTTCAGGGGGTGGCGGCTTTGAAAAAGACTCAGGTCAAGAAGACCCGGTTGAAGAAGATCCAAGCGTTGCTTGGGGCAGTGCTGATGGCTGTGGGCCTCGGGGTGCTGTCGCCATCCCCGGCCGCCGCGGACCCCTACTGCGGCCTGGTATGGGGTTCATTGCTCAAGACGGATCCGGCCATGAGCCAGGCCAAAGTGGTCAACGTCCGGACCGGACAGCATTACTGTTTTGACCGGCTGGTCATTGACCTCAACGGCCCCGTGGCTGGCTACACCGTGCGCTACGTTCCCCAGGTGGTGCAGGATGGGTCCGGGCTGCCGGTTCCGCTCCGGGGTCAGGCTTTCATTCAGCTCACGGTCAACGCGCCGGCCTATGACGACGCCGGCAACCCCACCTACAACCCGGCGAACAAGAATGAACTCTCCAACGTGGCCGGGTACCAGACGTTCCGGCAGGTGGCGTGGGCGGGCAGCTTCGAGGGCTACAGCAGCCTCGGGCTGGGGGTCCGCGCGCGGCTGCCGTTCCGGGTCCTTACCCTGCCCGGCCCGGGCTCCGGCTCACGGCTCGTGGTGGACGTCGCGCACTTCTGGTAAGTCCGACGGCGTCGGGCCGCTTTGAGCGGCAGGCGCGCCAGCGGCTGACTACAGGGAGTCGATTTCGGCCCGGAGCGGGTAGTCCCGGCCGTCCAGCACGAGCTGCGTGCAGCGTCCCGTGCCGCGGTTGAGAATGATCGGAGCCATGAGGTTGACCGTCGTGGAACCGGGGGCATGGTTGACCACGATCAGCACCTGGAGTGCCTCCCGCTCGTCGAGCCCGAGAGCCTCCAGAGAGGCTGCCGGGATCGGCGGAGCGTAGCTCGGCGCGAACACGGCGGCATCGGCCAGGAACAGCCGCACCGGGGTGGAAGCGGCCTCCAGCGCGAACAGCCCTGTCGCGCCCTGGACGCTCCGAAGCGAGAAGTCGTGCAGATCCTCAAAGCCCGGCATGGGCGCGGTGAATGTGACGGGCAGGCTGGCGACGGGGGTGTCCATGACGGGGGTGCTCACCGCAGGAAGTCCATCAGGGTGGGCTGCAGGACCCGGGCCGTCGCGGCGAGAGCCACCTGATAGTTGGTCTCCTGGAGTTTCAGGTCCATGATGACACTGCCAAGATCTGCCTTCTCAATGCCCGTCTTCTGTGCATCCAAGGTGGCCTCCAAATCTGTGTTGACGCTGCTGGCGCGGTCCAGCTGGGCTTGGCGTGTTCCGACCTCCGCACGCCCGTTGATCACGTTCTGGGCAGCGGTCGTGAGCTGGCCGGCGAGTGCGGTCACGTCCGTGTTGTTGCGCAGGCCCGCGACAATACCGCTGACGGTCTGGAAGATCGACGAGGCGCCGTCACCGAAGATCGCCGCGCCGTCGGCATCCACCCGGACGGTCTGGGTATCACTGATGCGGCGCTCCACGGAACTGTTGGCAACGCCGTTGAACGTGGGCGGGTTGCCGGGCGTTCCGGCGGTGAACGCGCTGGCGGCATCCGAGCTCCCGGCAAAGATGTTGCGGCCCAAGTGCTTGCTGTTGGCGATCGACAACAGGTCCTTGTTAAGGCCTTCCAGCTCAAGGGCGATTGCGTCCCTGCCCGTCTGGTTGAGCGTGCCGTTGCCGGCCTGGACGGTCAGGTCCTGCATCTTGCGGACCACGTTGGTGGCGTCCGACAGGGCGGAGTCGGCGGCAGTGAGCCAGCTGTCGCCGTCGTCGATGTTCCGGCCGTACTGGGCGGCGGCGGCGATCCGGGAGCGGGTCTGGAGGGCCTGGGCCGTGGCTGCGGGATCGTCCGAGGGCCGGGAGAGCTTGTTCAGCGTGCCGGCCTTGTCCTGCAGCTCGGCGAGCTTGGACTGCTGTGCCTGGAGGTTGCGTTGGGCGGCAGAGGTCATGGTCAGGTTTGTTACCCGGTTCAGCATGGCTACCTTCCTACCAGTCCGGTGTGATTGATCAAAACATCCAGGGCTTCGTCCACGGCTGTCATGACCCGGGCGGCGGCCTGGTAGGCGTGCTGGTTGGTGAGCAGGCTGACGTTTTCCTCGTCCAGGCTGACGGACGCGGACGACGCGCGGTTGGCGAGGGCGGCCGACTCCGAAGCGGTGGTCAGCGACTCATGCTGCTGGGCGCCCCGCGACTGGACGCCGATTCCCGTCACTACGCCGGCCCAGAGGCTGTCCGGGGACCCGGGGCCCGTGCCGAGCTGGGAGATCTTGTCCGCCACGCTGTTGTCCAGCTTCCCTGCGCCGGCGCCAATGCCAATAGCGCTGGCGTCCTGGGGCAGCACGGCGAGACTCAACGCCGCCGGCATGCCCGAGGCGGGGCTGAAGAAATCGCCGGCCACGGCCCCGGTGGAAGTCTGGGCGCCGTTGTGAAGAGCGTTGACGGCGTCCCGCAAATTTCCGGCAAACGTGTTGTACGACGCCGCCGCCTCGGCGATCGCGCCGCCGGTGCCGTTGCTGTTTGCCGGCGCCAGGACGGACAGCGCGCCGGCGATTTCGCCGTCGGTGACCGGTACAGCCTGGCCAGGCCGGTCGGCCCATTCAAGCTGGACCGAAGACCCAAGCGAATCCCCGGACTGGGTGCCCGAGAGGGCCAGAGCCCTGACGGATGTTCCCATGACAAGGGCATTGCCGCCGACATGGATGTCCACCGTGCCGTCTGCCTGTTCGCGCACGGTCCCGCCGGTCAGCCGGGAGATCGTTTCGGTGAGCTTGGCCCGCGCGTCGATGAGTTCGTTGGCCGAACCGCCCGCTGCGGTAGTGGAACGAATGGTGGCGTTGTAAGCGGCCACTTGAGCGGCCGCCGCGTTGACGGCGTCGACGTTGTCCTGGGCCTGCCCGCGAACGCTGCTCCATTGCGCGGTGAGCGACTGGTAACCGGACGAGATCTTGGCGGTGAGCTCATTGCCGGCCTGCAGGAGCTGCCCCGCCGGAGCGGTTTCCCCGGGCTGGTTGGCCGCGCCCTGCCAGGCGGACCAGAACGTCTGCAGGGATGCGGAGATCCCGTTGTCGCCGGGTTCCTGCAGGATTCCCTCGATGCCTTGGAGCACGGAGGACCGGACGCTGGCGAAGCCGGCCTGGGCTCCCGCCGAGCGGACGCCGGCATCCAGGAAACTGCTGCCGAGCCGGGCGATGCCGTCCACGGAAACACCGTTGCCGGACTCCGGGCGGCCTGAGCCGAAAAGACCCGGGGGCGGGGCAGCAATCGAGGACTGCTGAACGCGCTGCCGGGTGTAGCCCTCGGTGGCCGCGTTGGCGATGTTCTGCCCGGCGACGTTCAGGCCCTGCTGGGCGGCGGTCAGCCCCCGGTAGGCGGTATTCAGGGCGCCAAAGGTGCTCATGGTCGCTTCCT
Source organism: Arthrobacter sp. H-02-3 (assembly GCF_003097355.1). GTDB lineage: Bacteria > Actinomycetota > Actinomycetes > Actinomycetales > Micrococcaceae > Arthrobacter > Arthrobacter humicola. The sequence goes on along the minus strand of NZ_PYUI01000010.1, from coordinate 126,382 downwards.
TAGAATTGCTTGTCGAAGAGGCGGGAGCCGGCGGTTTCCCCGGTCTTGCCGTGGGCGTCGTAAGTGCCGGCGGCCGCGGCGGGCCGGAGATCGGCCAGGGACTCCTGGGTGGAGCGGACTGCGGTGCGCAGGTACTGCTCGTTGGAGTCGCGCAGTTCCTTGATGAGGGCCGTCTGGCGGGTCAGTGCGGCCAGGTGCGCGGTCAGGACTTCGGACCAGGCACCCTCCGGGGCCGCGGCAGCCAGCTCGCTGAGGGACGCGTCCGACGGCAAACCCCAGGTTTCGGCCACGACGGCGGCCTCGATGGTGCGCGCCAGGCTCGCCTTTGAGAGGTGTTCGAGGACCTGCTCGACTTCTTTGGTGCCGTGAGCCAGCCAGCGGGATTTGCCTGAGGTGAGGAGCAGTTGCTCTTCCTCCAGCTTGAAAGTGAGAACGTCCAGGAGTTCACGCTCCCGCCACAGCAGGGCTGAAAGTTCGTGGATGGCCATGTTCGGGACGGCTCCCTCATGTGTGAATGTAGCGGGCGACAGGTGCGGTGGTGCCGGGGAGGCCGATTGATCGTGCGGACGATTCAGCCACCAGCAGGGTTCGTAGAAACTATCGGCAGGGCTGCGGGATGCGTTAGCAGCAATGAGGCGGATAACAAGGGCGTTCTTGGCAATCGGGCAGGAGCGCGGACAAGAGCGCGTGAACTGGGAAAACTTTTTTCGGATTCCCCTTACCTGAGTTATCCGCCGGGCGATAACTACTCCTGAAGGCCCACGGATGGGCCGTCGCTTACAGTCCCAATCACGGAGGAAACACCATGGGCATGATGATCAACACCAACACGATGGCGAACAACGCCTACCGCAACCTCAACAACACCCAGGACGTTGTGTCCAAGTCGATGGAGAAGCTCTCCAGCGGCCTGCGCATCAACCGTGCTGCTGACGATGCTGCCGGCCTCTCCATCTCTGAAGGCCTGAAGTCCCAGGTCACCGGCTCGGCGCAGGCTGCGCGCAACGCACAGGACGGCATCGGCGTCATCCAGACCACTGAAGGCGCCCTGACCGAAGTCCACTCGATTCTGCAGCGCATGCGTGACCTTGCTGTCCAGGGTGCTAACGACACCAACAACGGCGCATCCCGCACCGCTATCAAGAGTGAAGGTCAGTCCCTCGGCCAGGAGTTGGACCGCCTCACTCAGGGCACCAACTTCAACGGAATCGACCTGCTCAAGGGCGGTTCGCTGAACATCCAGGTTGGCACCGGCGGCACCGCCAACGACACGATCGCCGTCACACTCGGCGACGTGTCAACTGCCGTCGGCGCGCTCTCGGCCAACACCGCTGCAGGCGTTACGGACTTCGATGTCACTAGCAACGCGAACGCGCAGGGCACGATCGGCAAAATCGACACCGCCATTGCTGCCATCTCCGCTCAGCGCGCAGACCTGGGTGCAACCCAGAACCGCCTGGAACACGCCACCAAGACCCTCCAGGTCTCCGGCGAGAACCTGTCGGCCGCTGCGTCCCGCATCACCGACACCGACATGGCCCAGGAAATGGTCAAGTTCACCAAGGCCAACATCATGTCCCAGGCCGGTACGGCAATGCTGGCTCAGGCCAACCAGTCCGGCCAGGGCGTTCTGTCGCTCCTGCGCTAGTCAATAGCGGAACCGTAACAACGGATTCCATGGTCGCCTGTGGCGGTTAGGTCGGGCCCATCCCGCCTGACCGCCACTGGCGTCTGACCTACGCCGCCGGTCACGGCCCCAAACTTTTCCGGAAGGAACCCCTGTGGGAACAGCAATCGACGGACTGTCCAGCGGCCTGGACACAACGTCCATGATTAACTCCCTCATGGCCGTCGAGGCACTGCCGCAGACGCAACTCAAGACGAAGCTGGCCTCCGACCAGTCGATGATCACATCGCTGCAGGGCCTCAACACCCGTCTGACGCTCCTCAACAGCACCGCCTCCGGAGATGCCACCGTCAACGCACTGAATCTGTTCACCGCGAGCACCTCGGCGCCGTCCCTCACCGCCACCGCGAACACCTCTGCGGCGGCCGGGTCCCTCGATGTCACGGTCACCAAGCTCGCGCAGACCCAGGTCGATGTCACCGCAGCGATGGCCTCGTGGCCCGTCGATGCCGGGGGAGCACCCGCGAAGCTGACAATCGTCGATGCCACAGGCAAGCAGACCGAGATCGCCCCGGCCTCCACGTCGCTCGACGACGTCGTCACCGCCATTAACGCCGCTTCCGGAGGCGCCGCCGCGGTGAAAGTCCCGGCCGGCAATGGCACCTACCGCCTCCAGCTCACCGCGACCGCATCCGGTGCAGCTGGCGCGTTTCAGATCTACCAGGGCAGCGCCGCGGACGTCACTGCCGGCACCGCCACGGACCTGATGTCTGATCCTGCCGCCGCCGTCGTGAGGACCGCCCAGGACGCCGAAGCCGTTCTGTACGCAGGCACCGCCGCCGAGCAGAAAATCACCTCGGCAACGAACACTTTCACCAACCTGCTCCCCGGCGTCTCGGTCACTGCGACGGCTGTCAGCGCCGCACCGGTAACCGTGACCGTAGCCAGCGACACCGCGGCGATATCCCAGAGGGCATCGGATCTCGTCAAAGCTGTCAATGATGCACTCGGCTTCATCTCCGACAACAGCTCCGTCACCACCACCACAACCGCGGACGGAACCTCGGCAGCCAAAGGCGGAATCTTCACCGGCAACTCCAGCGTCCGCGCCGTCGGCGATGCCCTGCTCACCGCGATGGCGGCCCCGGTCAACGGCAAGTCCCCGTCCGAGTACGGGATCGTGATCACCCGCGATGGGAACTTCACCTTCGATAAGGACAAGCTGGCGGCGGCGATGGCGAGCGACCCGGCCGGGACCAGTGCCGCGCTCCAGACAATTGCCTCGCGCGTCGCCACCTCGACGAGCAACGCCACAGACCCGGTCCAGGGTTCCGTGACGTCCCTCATCAAGGGTCAACAATCCGAGGTCGCAGACCTGAACGACCAGATCTCGAACTGGGATACGCGGCTAACAAGCCGCCGGGCAACCCTTCAGGCCCAGTTCACCAATATGGAAGTTCTGCTGGGTGGGCTGAAGGCGCAGTCATCGTGGCTTACGGGCCAGCTTGCCGGACTCTCCACGTCGTCCTCGAGCGGAAACTAGCCAATGTCCAGCACCGCTGTCTATCGCCGGGGCCCGGACCGCCCGCTCGGTGACACCCCGGGGATCGCCGATACCAACGCAGTTTGGACCGCGATCCTGGACCGGCTCGAGGCCGACATCGCGGTGGCCTTTTCAGGGGCGGAACCCGAACCTTGGGCACCTCCCGCTTTACCGGGCCCCATCCCGGCCGAGCTGGAAGACCGTGCGCGCCGGGTCTTGAATGCTCAGGAGGAAAGCATTGCCATCCTCACGAAGACCAGGCAGGTCGCCGCAGCGCACCTGGAGGCCCTCAATTTAGTCCCGGCATCGTCTGGAGCAGGCCACGCACTGCTCATTGACGTCCGGGGCTGACATGACCTCTCGTGTGGATGTGACCGCGTCTCACGGGAACCCGCAGGAGATAGTCCAGCATTTTTTGCTAACGCATGACCCCTCGCATGCCGAGAGCAGAAGGTAAGCAGGGATTACCCGAAGCACGGTCACGAAATCGGCCGTGTTGTTCCTACCCGGAAGGCAGGCCGCTATGTCCCATGTGTCCTCCTCGCAGAAGGTTTTCGTGTGGCCTTTCACCACCATCACCATCAAAAGCGAGGGCAACATCGTCACGGTCACGCCAGCCACCAGCTCCATTGACGATGTTGCCGCCGCGGTCAACGGCGCAAATGCCGGCGTCACGGCCAGTAAGGTGCCTGCCGGCGGCGGCCAGTACCGGCTGGAATTTGCGGCGTCCAAATCCGGTGCGGCTGCAACGATCGTCCCCGACTTGAACGGAAAGAGCGCCCACGTAAAATTCAGCGAGCAGGCCGGTGCTTCGGCGGACCTTCCTGCCGGCTGGGACAGCGGGCTCGTCGCCCGAAAGTCCGTTCTGCAGCGTTCGCAGGCCGCACTCGAAGTGTCACTCAGTGAAATTAAGTCCCAGTCTGCCTGGCTCTCCTCGCAGATCTTCGGTCCCTCCACAGGAAGCACACCAGCATGAGCACCACAAGCTTTGGAAGCGCAGCCCAACGGAACCAGTACCTGGCGGATTCTGTGCTCTCCGCTCCTCCCGCACGCCTCCTGACCATGCTCTACGACCGCCTTCTGCTGGATCTTGGACGGGCCGAGAGGGCCCAGCAGGGCGCCAATTGGCCGGTCGCCACGGAAAACCTCCTGCATGCACAGGCCATCATTGCTGAATTGACCTCGTCCTTGAAGGTCGACGCCTGGGACGGTGCCGACGGACTCCTCGGCATCTACAACTACGCCTTCACCGCGCTGGTTAACGCCAACATCCAGCGCGACCCGGCCCTCACACGGGAGGCAATTGACCTCCTGGAACCCCTGCGCCAGGCCTGGCATGAAGCCGCCGCGTCCGTTCCGGCGCCACCGGCAGTCCCCTCCGCAGCGGCTGCACCCGCCTTTGCCGGCACCGGGACCTGGAACGCCCAGCCGGGAACAGGTGGCGGGAGCCTCGGTTTTGGCTAACCAGACCGACACGGAGTCCGGCCTTGGGGAAGCCGGATCCACCAACGCCGCATCACTTCCTGCGGAGGCCATGCCCGTCGACGCCGGCTTGGCCGCTTGGATGGCTGTCTTGGACGTGCTTGAAATGGCGGTCCAGGCTGCCGAGCGCACCCTCAAGGATCCGCTGGGCCCGCTCGCCATAGCAGCAGGATCCGTCGCGGAGCCCCGGGCGGAAAAACGCTGGTCCCCGCCGTCGCTGCCCGGGCCGCTGCCGGCCGCAGCACGGCGCCGCGCCGTCGCCCTGGCCGCGGCCCAGGAACGCGTTGCCCTCAGGCTGGAGGAGGCCCGGCAGGACATGGCCCGGCAGCTCCAGGCAGTGTCCTCAGTACCGGGCGTCGGAGACCCGTCCAGTGCGATCTACCTCGACGTGAACGGCTGAAGTTTCCTCGGCCCGAATCTTTCGGATAACAGTCGCATTTTCTCCTAACGCGGCGCTGACCAGTGCCGATAACCACTGTAAGAGCACGGATCGCTCGTTTACCGGCCACGGATTGGCCACCCTCACCTTTCCCAGGCAGGACTCTGTGCTCGAATCCGTGACTTCCGCCGCCCTGGCCAGCGCCATGGACGGGTTGGCATTGCGCCAGCGCACTATCGCGAACAACATCGCGAACGTCAACACACCGAATTACCACGCGAAGCGCGTCAGCTTCGAGGACGCCCTGGCGGCGTCAGTGCAGTCCGGGGACGGCCACGTGCAGGCAACGACGGCGGAATCCCTGGAACCCACCCAGCTGAACGGCAACAACGTCAACCTGGACACCGAGACCCTGTCCAACATCGACACCGTGCTGCGCTTCCAGTTCGCCGCCCGCGCCGTCAATAACGAATTCACCGCCATACGCTCCGCCCTGAGGACCAGCTGATGACCTTCGACATGATCGGCATCGCCGGCTCCGCCCTCACCGTCCACCGCAAGTGGCTCGATGCTGTCTCGGACAACCTCGCCAACATGAACAACGCCTCCGCCACCAGCGGCCCCGCTTTTCAGGCCCGTTACGTCGAGGCCGCCGAAGGGTCGGACGGCTCCGGCGTGTACGTCAAGAGCACCCAGCTCGGCAGCGCCGCGGGCCGGATCGTTTACCAGCCGGACCACCCGCTGGCTGATGCCAACGGCAACGTGAAGTACCCGGACATCGACATGGCAGAACAAATGGGCGCGCTCATCATCGCCCAGCGTGGCTACCAGGCCAACGCGCAGGTGGTGGACCGCGCCCGCGAAACGTACACGGCCGCCCTTGAGATTGGACGCTCCTAATGACTGTTGCCCCCATCGCCCCCGTCCAGGGTGTCCTGCCGACCAATTACGTCGGCGGCGCCAGCCCTGTCGCCGGCACGGACGGCTCCGCCTTCGCCACCTCCCTCACCGGTGCGGTGGACAACCTCCAGCAGCTGCAGTCGACGTCGAACCAGCTGGCTGTCTCCGCCGTCACCGGCAACCTGGACGACATCCACAACGCCACGCTCGCCGCCACGCGCGCCCAGGTCACGCTGGAACTCATGTCCACGGTGCGCAACAAGGGCGTTGACGCGTTCAACGAGATCATGAGGATGCAGGCCTGATGCCTCCGCAGATATCCGCGTTCTTCCAGCGCGTCGGCACGGGCCTGAAGAGCTTCACCGCCGGCCAGCGCACCCTCGCCGTGATCGGTGCTGCCCTGCTGGTGGTGGGCATCGTGGCCCTGTCCGCCTGGCTCACCCGCCCGGCCCTGACCCCGCTGTTCTCCGGCCTGAAGAGCACCGATGCCAGCGGAATCGTGGATCAGCTCAAAAAGGACAACGTTCAGTACGAACTCAGCGACGGCGGCGCCACCATCCTGGTCCCGCAGGACAAGGTTTACGACGAACGGCTCAAGGCGGCCTCCGCCGGCCTGCCGACCGCCGCAGCAACCGGGTACTCCCTGCTGGACAAGATGGGGGTGACGTCCTCGGAATTCCAACAGTCCGTCACCTACAAGCGGGCGCTCGAAGGGGAACTCGCCAGCACCATCGAAGCCATGGACGGCGTGAAGACCGCCGCCGTCCGGCTCGCGATCCCGGAAAAGACCGTCTTTGTGTCCAAGACCCCCGACACCACGGCCTCGGTCTTTGTCGAAACCGCCGCGGGGACCACACTTTCCAGCGACAAAGTGCAGGCCATCGTCCACCTGACCTCCGCCGCGATCGAGAACCTCAAGCCGGACAACGTGTCGGTGGTCGACTCCCAGGGCAATGTGCTCTCTACTGTCGGAGGGGGCGCCACAGGCTCGACCTCCAAGCAGGCCAGCGACTACCAGAACCGCACGTCCGACGCCGTGAAGGCAGTCCTGGACCGAGTGGTGGGCCCCGGGAATTCCACGGTAGCGGTCGCCGCCGACGTCACCGGGGAATCCGCGCAGCAGACGAGCGAAACGTTCTCCAACACCGCCGGCGCCCTGCCGCTGAGCGAATCATCCAAGACCGAGAAATACACGGGAACCGGGGGAGGGGCCGCGGGCGTCCTCGGCCCGGACAACATCGCGGTTCCCGGCGGTACCAGTGGCAACGGCAACTTCGATTCCACCACCGAGACCAAGAACAACGCCGTCAACAAGGTCACCGAGGACCGGGTCATCCCGGCGGGAGCCGTCAAACGCCAGACCATTTCCGTAGCGGTCAGCCAAGCCGCCGCCAACGGCCTGAACCTCGTGTCGCTGAAGAACCTCGTCACCTCCGCAGCCGGCGTCGACGCCACGCGCGGCGACGTCGTCACCGTTGAGGTGGTGCCGTTCAGCACCGCGGCCGCCGATGACGCCGCCAAAGCACTCGCCGAGGCCCAGGCCAACGCGGAAGCCGAAAGGCAGGCCGCGTTCTTCGGAACCCTCGTCACGGCCGGCAGTATCCTGCTCGGCCTGCTGATCCTTGCCCTGGTGGTCACGATCATCCTGCGGCGCCGCCAGAAGCGCGAGCCCGTTGACCTCGGTGAACGCCTGGATCTGGAGATCATGCCGGTGGTCGCGCCCGTCACCGCCCTTCCGCCCGCCCCGGCGACGTCGGCGATCCCGATCACCGCACTGCCTCCGCTTCCGGGACCGACCACCGAGCAGCTGGAGTCCGAGCAACGCCGGCTGGAGATCGACAACATGGTCGCCGCCAACCCGGAACGGGCGGCAGACTACCTGCGCAGCCTCATGGATGACAGGCAGCCGGCATGAAACCAGCCGATACCGTCCTGACCGGCACCCAGCGCGCCGCCGTCGTCCTGATGCAGATGAGCCCCGAGAACGCCGCCAAGGTCATGGCCCAGCTCACTGACACGGAGGCGGAGGAGATTGCCGCCGAGATCGTCAAGCTCCGCAAAGTGGACCCGGACGTCGCCGAACAGATCATGAAGGACTTCCACCAGGCCGCGCAGACCAACTCCCGCCAGGCCCGGGGCGGCCGGGAACTCGCCGAAGGCCTGCTCGAGGCGTCCTTCGGCTCGGAAAAGGCGGCCGGACTCATCAACCGCCTCACGGTCAACATGGCCGGCAAGTCCTTCGAGTTCCTCGAAGACATCGAACCCGTGCAGATCCTGGCCCTGATCGACGGCGAACTGCCGCAGACCATCGCCCTGGTCCTGGCCCACCTCAGCCCGCGCAAGGCCTCGGCCGTCATGTCCGGGCTGCCCGGTTCGCTGCGCGCCGACGTCGCGCTCAGCATCGCCACCATGGGATCCGGCGCGCCCGAGGCGATCGGGATCGTCGCCGATACCCTCAAACTCCGCGGCGGCGCCGCCGTATCCCAGCAGGCCTCAAAGGTGGTGGGCGGCATCCAGCCGCTGCTGGAGATCATCAACCGGACCGACGCCGGCACGGAACGATCCGTGCTGGACGGCCTGGACTTGCTCGACCCCGACCTCGCGGTGGAGATCCGCGCCCAGATGGTGACGTTCGACGACATCGTGAAACTGGAACGCCGCGACGTGCAGTTGGTGCTCCGCGGCCTCGACGCGTCTGTCCTGGCGATCGCCATGAAGGGCGCCTCCGAGGCGGTCCTGGAAACCATCACCACCAACGTCTCCGGGCGCAACCTCGAAATCCTCGAATCCGAGATCGCTGCCCTTGGCCCGCTGCGTGCCTCGCAGATCGAAGAGGCCCGCGCCGCCGTCGTCCGGTCCATCCGCGAGCTCGAGGCCGACGGCCAGGTCACCATCCAGCGCGGGGACGAAGAAGACTATGTCTACTGACAGCGGCGCGGCCCCTGCCCCGGCGCGCGTCGTCTTTCCCTCGCTGCGGGCGAACGGGCCGGCCGCCGAACAGGCCGGCTACACCGAGGGCCACGCCGCAGGCTACGCCGCCGGCGTGCGGGCCGCCGCGAAGGAACAGCGCCGCTGGCGGGACCGCATGGCCGCCGAACAGGCCGCCTCCCTGGCCGCCGGGCAACAGGACCTGGACCGTGCCGTGCGCGCCCTGGCCGTCGCCCGGAACGACTTCGCCCACCGCAACGTGCAGGCCCTGCAAGACGCCGAAGAGATCCTGGCACGTACCGCGCTGGAACTGGCCGAGGCCATCCTCGGCTACGAACTCGCCGAAGGCACCAGGACCGCTCGCGCCGCCCTGGCACGTGCCCTCTCCGGGAGCGACAGCGCCACCGTGCTGGCGATCCGGCTGCACCCTGCAGACATCGACGTCCTTACCCGGGAAGGGCAGGAACTGCCCGCCGGGCTGCCGCTCGTCCCGGATCCCTCCTTGGGCCGGGGCGACGCGAAGGTCGAATACCAGCAGGGCTGGTTCGACGCCGGCCTGCGCAGTTCCCTGGAACGTGCCCGCACGGCCCTGCTGGGGGAGTCCGGGCAGGCCGCCGCCGGTCCTGGCACCGGCGATATTGGCGGCGGACTGCCTGCTGGCGGCCTTCCCGGCACCGGCGCCTATCGGGGCCAGGCATGATCGCCGAGTGGCGCCCGAAGGGTGCCGACTACGCCGCCGCGCTGGCCGCGGCTGCCCCGCAGAGGGTCGGCGTCGTCACCTCCGTCGTTGGGCTGGGCCTTGAAGTCTCCGGGCTCGACTGCGCGCTGGGAGACCTCATCACGGTGGGGGAGAACCCCGGCCTCGACGCCGAAGTCGTGGCCGCGCTGGAGGGCTCCGTCCGCTGCATGCCGCTGGGCCGTCTCGCCGGTGTGGCCGCCGGAGACCCCGTCCGCGCCAAGGGCGGCGCCGTGCTGGTCCCCACCGGCCGGGGCCTCTTCGGCCGGGTCCTTGACGGGCTCGGACGTCCGATCGACGGCAAGGGTCCGCTGCTCAGCGGTCCGCGCGTGCCGATTGACAACGAGGCGCCGAACGCCATGAAACGTGCCCGCATCGATACGGCACTGCAGACCGGGGTGCGCGTCCTGGACACCATGACGACGCTCGGCAAGGGCCAGCGCATGGGCCTGTTTGCCGGGTCCGGCGTCGGCAAATCCTCCCTGCTCTCGATGATCGCCCGCGGCACCGACGCCGAGGTTTCGGTGATTGCCCTTGTCGGTGAACGGGGCCGCGAAGTCCGGGAGTTCCTCGAGGATGACCTCGGCGCCGCCGGCCTGGCGCGCTCCGTGGTGGTGGTCGCCACCTCCGACGAACCCGCCCTCATGCGGATGCGCGCAGCCTTCACCGCCACCCGGATCGCCGAGTCCTTCCGCGACCAGGGCCAGGACGTGGTCCTGATGATGGACTCCCTCACCCGAGTAGCCATGGCCCAGCGCGAGATCGGCCTCTCAGCCGGCGAGCCTCCGGCCACCCGGGGCTACCCGCCGTCGACCTTTTCCATCCTGGCCCGTCTCCTGGAACGCGCCGGCACTGCCGAAACCGGCTCCGTGACCGGCATCTATACCGTGCTGGTGGACGGTGATGACCACAACGAGCCCATCGCCGACGCGGCCCGGTCCATCCTGGACGGTCACGTCGTGCTGGACCGCAAACTGGCCGTCACGGGGCATTTTCCGTCCGTGGACGTGCTCGGATCGGTGTCCCGGGTGGCCAGCAAGGTCAATGCCCGGCCGAACCTCGACGCTGCCGCCACACTCCGCCGGGTCCTCGCGGCCCGCAAGGGCGCACAGGACCTGATCGACGTCGGCGCCTACCAGGCCGGGACCAACCCGCTGGTGGACGCCGCGCTGAACCACGAGCACGAGGTCAGCGCGTTCCTCCAACAGCCGATGGACGAATCCACGGCGCACTCCGAGTCCTGGCAGCGGCTCGGCTACCTTACTTCGATCCTGGGAGCAGAAGCATGAACCGCGAATTCTCTCTGGCAGGGCTCCTGCGCCTCCGCCAGCTCCAGCAGGACCAGGCAGCCACCGGACTGGCGCGCGCCCGCTCACGCTCCAGTTCCGTGCGGGTCCGCGAAGCCGCCGCCCGCCGCGAGCTTGCCGCTACGGACGACCCCATCTCCAGCTCCGCCTCCCTGCGTGCCGTGGCCGCCGCCCGGTCCTCCTCCCACAGCATGCTCGCGGACCTGCAAAACCTCACGCACCTGGCCGAAGCCGAAGAGGCCGCCGCCCGCGCCGAGTTCATCGCCGCCCGCACGCGCTCCGTGGGCCTGGAAAAACTGCAAGCCCGCCACGACGCCGAGATCAATTCCGCGGACCTGCGCGCCGAACAGTCCGCCCTCGACGAGATCGCCTCGACGCTCTGGCACCGCGACGAACAGCAGGTGAAGCCATGAGCATGACAGAGGCAATCGGCCGGATGCAGGGCATCCAAGCGATGATCGCGGAACTGTCCCGGCCGGCGGCCACGGCGGAGACCAACGCGGCCGCGGTCAAGGCCGCCGCGGCCACCTCGCTCGCGACCGCCACGGGCACCGGCGACTCCGCTTCCTTCACGCAGGCACTCGCCGCGGCCATGGGCGGGACCGGTGCCACGGATGCATCCTCCCTCACGGACAGCTTGGGGCTCGGCAGCTCGCTGGGACTCGGCAGCACGACGGCGGCCGGCATGGCCGGGCTCACCGGCGCCCAGGCAACGGGCACGGTGCACACAGGCGCGGCGGCGACGGGCAACGACGTGGTGGCGGCGGCCAAGAAGTACATCGGTGTTCCCTACGTGTGGGGAGGCACCAATCCGGCCACCGGCATGGACTGCTCCGGCTTCACACAGCGGGTGTTCAAAGACCTCGGCGTGGAGATTCCCCGCGTGGTGAGCGACCAGATGCGCCAGGGCACCCCGGTGGCCTCCCTCGCCGAAGCGAAACCCGGCGACCTGCTGGTGAGCTTCGGCGGCAACCACGTTTCCATCTACCTGGGCAACGGCAAGGCGATCGACGCACCCGTACCCGGCAAGACCATCCAGATCCGCGACGCCTGGGAGCAGCAGTCCAACCTGACCTCCATCCGGCGCATCGTTCCTGCCGGGACGGCATCGTGAAGGCCGCGGCATCGGGGGATCTCGTGACCGCGCTGGCCGCCTCGGCACCGGCCCGGGCAGCACGTCAGGGAGCGGACCCGCGGCCGGGCAACAGTAGCCCGGACACTGCGTCCTTTGACTCGGTCCTCACCGACGTCCAGGGTTCGGCAGGGATCGGCCCAGCAGGCAACGGTAACCTCGCGGACCCCGCCACCGAGGCAGAGCCCGCCGCCAACACCGAGCCCGCTACTGACAACGAGCCCAACGCCACGCCCGGACGGCCCGAGCTTCAGGGCGCCGGCCGTCCGGCCAATCAGGCATCCGGCCGACTCACGGAAAATGCGTCCGACTGGGTGCCCGCCAACGCCGGCTTCCCCGAAGCCGCCTCAACGGCGGTCGGCGAGCGGACGCCAGACGTGCCCGTGCGTGACGGCAACCTGACCGGTGCTTCAGCGGCAGGCGCCGCTGCAAAACCGACGACGGCGGCCGACGACGAAGCCGATTCCGCGCCCTCCGCAGCAGGTTCCGCGCCGTCCGACGCCGCTTCTCCCGCCGTTGCCGGCTTTGCATGGCAGGCGCAGTATGCCTCCGCCCAGTGGGCCCCCGCCCAATTTGTCGCTTTCGCGCAACCCGGACAGCCAGCCCCGGTGGGACCGCCAGCGCAGCCCGGACAAGCAGCCCAGGCCGTGGCCTCGGACGGCCACGGTAGCCCCCGCGCTGCGGCACCGGCTTTCCCCGCCCCCGCGGCAGCAGGCGCACCCGCCGCTACGCCCGCGGCAGCGGGTCCCGCCGCTACGCCCGCGGCAGCAGGCGCACCCGCCGCTACGCCCGCGGCAGCGGGTCCCGCCGGCGTGCCGGCCGCCGCGGCAGAGGGTACAGCCGTCCCCGCCGCCCCCGGAATGCCCGACGCCCGGCTCCAGATGCCCGGCGCGATCCCCGTTCGTCCCGTCGCGGGCGGTGATTCGTCTGCCGTTGCTGCCGCGCAGATCGCGGCCGCGGTACCGTCCTCGGGGCCGACGGCAGCCACTGGAGGATCAGCCGGTGCCGCGTCCGCTGCACCCGTTCCTGCCCTGGCTGCTGCACCGTCGACCGGTGTGGCTGCGCTAGCGGCCTCGCCCGCCACCGGCGCGGCAGGTGCCGCGTCTGCAGCGGGTCCCGCCTCGGTGCTCACTGGCGCGCCCGCCGGTGCAGTTTCCGCCACGGCCGAGGCAACCACGCTGCCGCGCGAGGCCGCGGCGGCCACGGCTCAAGCGAAGGCGCCAACGAAGGCTCTGGCAGGTGAATCGGCCCAGGCAGGGCCGGGACGCGGTGCTGTGCTTGGCAGTTCGACACCGGCCAACCCGGCGGCCAGCACTCCTGTTGCCACGGCGGGAGCTTCGCGTTCGGGCAGGGGAGAGGCCGCCGCCGTAGCGACCGTCAGAGCCACCGCCGTCGCTCCGTCAGCCGCCGGACAAACGGCGATTACCTCCGCCGGCAGCACCGCAGCCAGCAATGTCTTGGGCAGCAGAGTGGCCCCCGCAGCCGCCGTGGTGCCGCATGGAGCCCTAACGGACCCTGCACAAGCAAAAGCACAGGCACCAAGCACCGCGGAAGCGCTGACGGATCAGGTGAGTGGAGGTCCGGCTGGCGCAGTGGCGATACCTGTTCAGTCGCCGGCGGCCGGCACAACCATGCCCCAGCCGGCTGCGCAGGCCGCTGCCCAGCCGCCGTCGCAGCCGGTGCCCCAGCCCGCGGAACCCCTTCAGCCTCAGCTGGCCAAACCGCTCTTCACCCTGGTGGGGGCGCCCCGCGGCGAGCACATTATGACCCTCAAGGTCAGCCCGGAAGATCTCGGTCCGCTGACGGTACGGGCCCAGATCGACGCCGCGGGTGTGCGGATTGAACTCTTCGCGCCGGGCGAGGCTGGACGTGAGGCGGTCCGGGGAATCCTGCCCGAACTCCGCAAGGAGCTCGCCGACGCCGGATTCGGGGCCAGCCTTGACCTGTCCGATCACAGCGGGCCCATAGGCCTCGGCCAGAACGGGGGCCAGAACGGGGGCCAGAACGGGGGCCAGCACGGCACGGCCCAGGACCGGGCGGGCACCCAGTACGCCGCCGGACGAGAGTCCGGCGGCAGCGGCGGCGGAAACGGCTCTGGTCCCAGCGGCCGCAACGTCGCGGCCGAGGAGCGCCCCGGTCACCGCTGGGACGCGCTGGCTGATGGCCAAGCCGTGCGCGCCGCCAGGATTTTGAACGGCCCCCAGACCACCCTCGACATTCTTGTCTGACACGAAGGAACGCGACATATGACGATTCAGCCGATCGCATCCCAGCCAGTGACGCCGGCGGGAGCAGCCGCCCCGGCGTCTGCTGCCCGGACACCCGCCCAGACCATGGATGCCAACGTGTTCATGACCCTGCTCGTGGCCCAGCTCAAGAACCAGAACCCGAGCGCGCCCATGGACACCAACCAGATGATGAGCCAGACCCTCCAGCTCTCCACGATGGAAAAAATGACTGAACTGACCACCAACAGCAAGGAGGGTTTCTCCCTCCAGATGCGGACGGCGGCAGCCCAGCTGATCGGCCAGTCGGTGGGCTACACCCTCGCGGACGGCACCACCGGGACCGGTATCGCCAGCTCCGTCAGTTATGCGGGCTCGGTCCCGGCCGTCAAGGTCGGCGACATCACCGTTCCCCTCGACTCCATCACCGGGCTTACTGCTCCGGCCGCATCCTAACCAGTTCTTTACCCGTAGAAAGGCAGTTCCCATGCTCCGCTCGCTGTACTCCGGAATCTCCGGCCTTCGCGCCCACCAGACCATGCTCGACGTCACCGGCAACAACATCGCCAACGTCAACACCGCCGGCTTCAAGGCATCCTCCACCCAGTTCCAGGACACCCTGTCCCAGCTGCAGCAGGGCGCCTCCGGTCCGCAGGCCGGAACCGGCGGCAGCAACCCCGCCCAGATCGGTCTCGGCGTCCGCGTGGCCGGAGTCACCACCAATTTCAGCCAGGGCTCTTCGCAGAGCACCGGCCGCGCCACGGACATGATGATCTCCGGTGACGGTTTCTTCGTGACCAGCAAGGTCGGCCAGCAGCTCTTCACCCGCGCCGGCTCGTTCAGCCCCGACGCGGCCAACCAGCTGGTGAGCCCCGACGGCGGCATCCTCCAGGGCTGGACCGCCACCAACGGCGTGATCAACGCCGGTTCTCCCGTCGGCGACATCACGCTGAACCCCAACACCATGGTTGCGAAGGCCACGGACACGGTGACCATGGACGGGAACCTGCCCAGCGATGCCCTCGTTACCGACGCTCCACTGGACCGCGTCGTCAATGTCTACGACGCGGCAGGCGCCGAGCGCAGCCTGACAGTGACATTCGCCAAGAGCGCTAGCGGCTGGAACGTCACCGCAAAAGACGGGGCAACGACGTCGACCATTCAGCTCGCGCAGCAGTCGAACGGCCAGCTCACCCCCAGCGGGGCCTTGAGCGTATCCGGCATCACGGTGGACCTCTCCAAGGTCTCCGGCTACGCCTCCATGAGCTCCCTGACGGTCAGCGGCCAGAACGGCGCCGCCGTCGGCAAGCTCGAGTCCTACACGCTGGGCAACGACGGCTCCCTGGTGGGGTCCTTCAGCAACGGCATCAAGCAGGTCCTGGCCAAGATCGCCCTCGCCAAGTTCACCAACCCCGGTGGCCTGGAGAAAGCCGGTGGCTCCTCCTACGTGGCCACCGGCAACTCCGGCGGCGTGC
The DNA here is from genome assembly GCF_003097355.1 of Arthrobacter sp. H-02-3. Taxonomy (GTDB): domain Bacteria; phylum Actinomycetota; class Actinomycetes; order Actinomycetales; family Micrococcaceae; genus Arthrobacter; species Arthrobacter humicola. The sequence goes on along the minus strand of NZ_PYUI01000010.1, from coordinate 110,648 downwards.
AGTTGGGTGCTGCGGGCGACCCCGGCATGGGCACCCTTACCGCCGGATCCCTGGAAATGTCCAACGTGGACCTGTCCCAGGAATTCACCAACCTCATCGTCGCGCAGCGCGGCTTCCAGGCCAACGCCCGCATCATCACCACCTCGGATGAGGTTCTGCAGGAACTGACCCAGCTGAAGCGCTAGCCCCGGGGTTGCTCTATCACTTATGGCTGCTATTCGAGCGGCGAGGCAGCCATAAGTGATAGAGCAACGGGTGTTTAGCGGGCCGAACCGGTGCCAAGGGCGATCCGTACCTTGCGCACCGCGCCCCGAAAGTCGTTGGCCAGATCGTCGGCGTTCAACTTGAAGTACCGCCATCCAGCGGCATGGAAGACTTCGTCGCGGCGGTAGTCCCGGGTTTGCTGTTCGCGCGTGCGGTGGTGGGCGCCGTCGTACTGGATGGCTATGCGCTGTTTGCGGTAGCCCATGTCCGCGGCGGGTGAGTACGGGTCCTCCGGGACAAGCCGCAGCTGCAACTCCGGTTCCGGGAGTCCGGCCGCGGTGAGCGCCAGCCGCAAGAACGTCTCCGGTGCGGAGTCGGCACCGGCACGGATCAGCTCGGCCGCCTGGCGGGCCTTCACGATCCCCTGGAACTTCGGATGATGCTTGAGCATCGACCGCAGTTCCTCGCGTGTCGCCCACGGTTCGGTGCGGATCTCCAGACCCGGGCGCGGCTGACGCACGAGCTGATCGCCCACTGCCACGAGGGCTTCCAACGGCAGGACGCGGGCAAGGTCCAGCCAAGTGCGGGCCGGGGTCGAAATGCGGATACCGTCCAGCACCGTGACCTCGTCCGGGAAGGCGAGGACGGTGTGCCCCACGACGCCCTCCCGCCGGACCGGTGGCAGCGCTTTGGGCTTGCTGAGATGCAATTCCCGGCTTCCGCACAACCAAGCCGGAAGCCACAGCCCGTGGATCACTGCAGCGGTCAGATGCGAGATCCAGCCGCCCGGCGTCGCCGCCGAGAGTGCGCGTGCCAGGCTTCGGATCTCAAAGTCCCAGCCGGCCGGCAGATAGATCAACCGGCCGGCCGGGGCGATGTCGGATGCACGGAGCCGGGACCGGCTCAGGTTTGCAGCTCTCGCCTCATGCACGGTGAACGGGGCATCCGACAAATGGGAGGGCAATGGCTCGGCAGGTCGCATGCGGACCATTGTTGCCGCAAAGGCGTGATGCTGCCGGCGTTATCCACAGCCCCCCGTTGCGCTATCACTTATGGTTGCCAAAACGTCGAAATGGCCGCCATAAGTGATGGCGCAACAAGAGGGGAAGGGCGGCCGCGGCGCTCGCGGTCAGCCGGCCTGCCAGGACACGGGAAGATGCTTTACCCCATAGACGATCGTGCTTTCCATCCGCTCCAGCTGCGCCCCGGGGTCCACTGCCAGCCCGGGCAACCGGGAGAGCACGGCCTGCAGCGCGATCCTGGCCTCGAGCCGGGCCAGGGGAGCCCCGAGGCAGAAGTGGATGCCCTGCCCGAAGGCGAGGTGACGGTTGGGTGAGCGGCCGACGTCGAACACATCGGGATCCGGGAACTGATCCCCGTCGCGGTTCGCCGAGCCGATCCAGGCCACGAGGGGCGACCCCGCAGGAATCGACCGGTCGCGCAGCGTGGTGTCCACGGCCGAGATCCGGTACATGGACTGTACGGGGGAGCGGTAGCGCAGCACCTCTTCGATCGCCTGCGGGAGCAGGGCCGGGTCGGCGACAAGGCGCTCCGCCGTGCCCGGCGATTCGGCGAAGCACAGCACGGCATTGCCGATCAGGTTGGTGGTGGTCTCGTTGCCCGCGACGAGCAGCAGGGCGCAGAATCCGAGCAGCTCGATGACGCTGAGTTTCTGCCCGTCGATCTCGGCCGCGAGGAGCGCGCTGATCAAATCACTGCCCGGCTGGCGGCGCCGCTCCTCGATCATGCCCATGAAGTACTCCGCCATTTCCCGGTGGGTATCGGGGTGGCCGGACTCGTCGGCGCCCGGGGCTTGGCTCACGATCATGTCAGACCACTGCTTAAACCGGTCCCGGTCTGCGGCCGGAATGCCCATGAGCTCCGCGATCACGATCACCGGGAGTGGATAGGCCAGCTGATCGATCAGGTCCGTGCTGCCCGTGGCAACGACCGGATCCAGTAACTCGTGCGTGAGTGCCAAGATGCGCGGTGCGAGTGCTTCCACCGACCGCGGCGTGAACGCCTGCGTCACGAGGGAACGCAGCTGGCGGTGTCTGGGCGGATCCGTATTGATCAGGCTGGCCGCGAACAGTTGCCCTGTTTCGGTTGGATTGTCCCCGCCCATTCGGGAAGAAAACGTGGCGTGCTCGGACAGAACGCGCTGCACGTCGTCATAGCCGAAGACGTGCCAGACACCGGTCTCCTCATCCTGGAAGACGGGGTCGCTGCGCCGCATGGCTTCGTACTGGGGAAACGGGTTCAACGGCTCCAGAGCCGGAAAATGCACCATGGCTGGCCTTCCTGATGAGGCGGGCGGCCGATGCGTCGTGGGGCAAAACTAAGAGCTGTGAACGCGATGGATCAACCGCATCGGACCAAGGCTCCAACGGGGCGGGCCGCATGGCCCCGTCAGGACCCACCCTAGTACCGCCCGGCATGCGGCGCACAGGAAATCACCGGCAATTACAGGCAATCACAGTAAATCCTGTCGCCTCGGCCACCCGTCAGCGCCGGCGCCTGGCCCGGCCGCCTAACGAAGGGGCAGGGGCTGCCGACAGTACGGAGGAGAACACCCTTCCCCTCACAGAGCAGAATCGGCCCATGATCGTCGTCACACGCCTCAACGGAACGCGCTTCGCGGTCAATCCGGACCTCATCGAACGCATCCACGAGAGCCCGGATACGCATTTGGTGACGCTCGACGGCGCCGCCTACGTGGTCCTGGAAAGCCTCGCGGAAGTGGTCGAGCTCATCGCCGACTACCGGGCTTACATCCTGAGTAAGGCCCGGGACTTCCCGGCCATCACCGGTTATCCGCTGAGCCTGGTCCGGACTGTTGAGCCGGACGACGATACCGACGACACAGACGACACCGACGGAGCCGGAACCACGGCGCCCGTGAAACCCAGAAAGTAACCATGGATCCCGCAACAGTCATCGGACTGCTCCTCGCCTTTGGCTCAGTTATCGCCATGGTGTCCCTTGAAGGCGCCAGCCTGTCGGCACTGCTTCTCCCGGCCCCCATGATCCTGGTCTTCGGTGCCACGCTCGCCGTCGGGATCGCCGGCAACACCCTCAAAGACGTCGTCCAGGCGTTCAAAGCGCTGCCCAAAATGTTCCAAGGCAAGACGGCGAAGCCGCAGGAAAGCATCGACCAGATGGTCCGCTTCGCCGAAAAGGCCCGCAGCGAGGGCCTGTTGTCCCTGGAGGAAGAAGCGGCCAGCGTCAAAGATCCCTTCCTCGCCCGTGCACTCCAGAACATCGCCGACGGCACCGACGCCGAGGACCTCCGGATGCTGATGGAGGACGAGATCGATTCGAAGTCCCGCAGCGACCACGCCAACGCCAAATTCTTCGCCAGCCTCGGTGGCTATGCCCCGACTGTGGGCATCATCGGCACCGTGGTGTCCCTCACCCACGTCCTGGAAAACCTCTCCACCCCGGACCATCTGGGCCCGATGATCGCGGCAGCCTTCGTCGCCACCCTGTGGGGCCTGCTCTCGGCCAACTTCATCTGGCTTCCCTTCAGCGCCCGGATGAGCCGGCTCTCGGAACTGGACATCGAGCGGATGACGCTGCTCATGGAAGGCATGCTGTCGGTCCAGTCCGGCGCCCAGCCGCTGCTGCTCGCCGAACGGCTCCGTGCCATGGTCCCGGAGCACCAGCTCAAGAGCACGGCTCGGGGCGGCAAGAAGAGTGACGGCGACAAACCCGGCAAGATGGACCAGGCCGCGTGAGCCCCAGGCGGCGCGGACGCAAGAAGCCGGAAGAACACCACGTCGACGAACGGTGGATGGCGTCCTACATGGACATGGTCACCGTGCTGATGTGCATGTTCATCGTCCTCTTCGCGATGTCCACCGTCGATGCGAACAAGTTCGAAAAGCTCCGCAACTCCCTGGCCACGGGCTTCGGCGCGGTTGCGTCGCAGACAGTGGACACGGCGTCGGGCACCGTGGTGCCGCCGGAACTCGTGGATAAGAACCTCGAGGCGTTCGCCGCCGTGAAGGGCGCGGCAACGGCGTCGCCCGAGAACATGGCCGAGGCGATCAAGGAAGTGGACCGGCTCAAGGCGCTGCAGGCGAAAATGCAGGCCGGCCTGGCAGCGGCCGGGCTGAGCGAAAACGTCGAGTTCCAGATCGACCAACGCGGCCTGACGGTCAAGCTCGTCGGGTCACAGGCCTTCTTCGAGCCCGACCGGCCCGAACTCACGTCCCGGGCCACCCGGGTCCTGCAGATCATCTCCCCGGTGCTGAAGCCGGCCGGGATGGAAATCATGGTCGAGGGGCATGCCGCGAACGGCATTACGGCCTACCCGTCCACCTGGGAACTGTCCTCGGCACGTGCCGTCAACGTCCTGCGTTACATGGTGGACGACGGCGGCATTGCCCCCGCGACCATCGGCGCCGTCGCCTTCGGCTCGGCCCGCCAGGTCAACGACGATTCCACCCCGGAGCTCATGGAGCGGAACCGCCGGGTGGACATCGTGGTCATTTCGGACAAGCCCGACGTCGTCCGCGCCCTCATTCCGGAAGCGTTGAAGCTGAGCGAGAAATAGGCTGTCCCTTGCTTACGGCGGATTGCACCGTATTGCCTAAGGCATACTGCTTACGCCGGCGGGTCCCTTGCCGATAGTGGCAACCGTGAGTGTTCTGGATGAGCGGGAAGTGGCGCGGGAGCGGACCGTCAGCGTCTATGACTTCCGCCGTCCTGCGACGCTCGCGCGCGAACACAGCCGTGTGCTGGAGCTCGCCTTCGAAACCTTCGCCCGCCAGTGGGGAACCCAGTTGACCGCCAAGGTCCGGGTCAAGTCCGTGGTGCGCCTCGAAGACGTGAGCATGCTCAGCTACGACGAATACGCCGCGTCCCTGCCCGCCGTCACCGCCATGGTCCTGTGCACCGTGGAAGCCCAGGACTCCAAGCTGGTGGTGCAGTTCCCCGGCCCGGCCGCCCTTGGCTGGGTCAACCGCATGCTCGGCGCCTCGAATGATTCGCCCATGCCGGACCGGAAATTTACCCAGATCGAGCAGGCCTTGATCAAGGGCCTCATGGACGAGGCCCTCGAAGACCTCGGCTACTCGCTGGGCCCGCTGCTCAGCGAGACCGTCCGGGTGGACACCATCCAGTACAACTCCCAATTCGCCCAGGCCGCTGCGCCGAGCGAACTGATGATCGTCGCCTCCTTCACCATGAGTGTCGGCGACGTCAACGCCCCCGCCACCCTGGCCGTTCCGGCCGCCATCCTGCTGGGACGGCTCAAGAAGGTCAACCCCACCGACAACCGCGGCGACGCCGCAGCGCGCATCAGCGCCCAGCTGGAGCAGGTGCCGGTGGAATTGTCGGTGCGGCTTTCGACGTCGTTCGTCACCCCCGGCCAGGTCCTGGGCCTCGCCGTCGGCGACGTCCTGACCCTGCCCCACCTGGAAAACCGGCCCTTTGACCTCACCCTGGACGGAACCCGGCTGGCCACCGCCGCACCGGCCCGCAACGGCTCCCGCGCGGCCGCAGTCATTGTCACAATCGAGGAGAACCAACGATGAGCATCACCCTGACCAAGCACGAATTGTCGGCGGAGCGGCTCGTCGAGGAACTGCCCAGCCCGGTGGCCCTGAAGGTCGTCGCCCTGGTGCCCGCCCGCGCCGCTGCGGCCTACGCCCGCCAGGCGGTCACGGCGACCTTCGTCGGCGCGGTCACCGCCGACCTCGCGCTCATGCTCAGCGACCGCACCTTCCTTGACGAGGCGGCCGGCGCCGGGACCCAGCTGGGACACGTCTCCGTGACCGATGTGCTGCGCCCGGCCATGGAAAGCGCCAGCTCCGTCTTCGGGGCCGGCGTCCTGTCCGACCTGCGCGAATCCGATGTCTCCGGGCTCCTCTCGGACCCCGACACGGCCGTCTTTGAACTGTCCGACGGCAGCAACGCCGCGGCCTGGTTTGCTGTCCGGCTCCGAGAACACGGCAACAGCCAGGACCGCGCCGGGGACGTCTTCGCCGCCGGGGACACGGCGGCCGGCCGGCTCGGCCGCATCAACAACATCGAGATGGCCTTGACCGTGGAGATCGGCCGCACCCGGATGTCCGTCCGCGACGTGCTCTCCCTGGAACCGGGCAAGATCATCGAACTGGACCGCTCCGCCGGAGCCCCCGCGGACATCCTGCTCAACGGCCGCCTGATCGCGCACGGCGAAGTGGTGGTCCTGGACCAGGACTACGCAGTGCGGATCACCCGCATCCTCGACGTCGCCGAGGGACTCAGCTGAATGGACGCACTGATCCTCGGGCTACGGGTAGTCGTGGCCCTGGGCGCGGTGCTTGGCCTCATGTGGTTCCTGCAGCGCCGGTTGGGCAAAGGCACCGGACGGCGCCGGGCTGACCGCGCCCTGACCATCGTCAGCCGGCAGAGCCTCGGACAGAAAGCCTCCGTGGTGGTGGTCGACGCCGCCGGGCAGCGCTTCCTGCTGGGCGTCACCGAACACGCCGTGAACGTCCTGCACACGGGGGATATCCCGCCCGAACCCGAAGACGTCCCGGTCCCCGGCATCAGCCGCGGCTTCGGGGATTTCGCCCGCATCCTCGCCGACGCCCGGCCGCTCGCCGGTGACCACTTCAGCAGCCAGCCGGGCCGCCCGGCCGCGGACGGCCACAACGGACTGCTCGCTGACGGCCCGGTCGTTGAGAACGCCGACGGCGGCCCGGACCTGCCGCCGTCGCGCCGCAGTTCCCTGCACCGGAACCCGCACACCCGCGGCCCCGCCAGCCGTGGCAGTACTGCCGGCGCCCCGGCCCATCCGCCCCTGCACGGGTCCATCCTTGCCGGCTCCACGTGGAAGCAGGCCGCCGCCGCTCTCAGGAGCGGACGCCGCAATTGATCCGCCCCCTCACCACAGGCACGACCCGCCTGCGTCCCGCCCGCACTGGACCCTTCCGCCTCCTGGCCCTGGGGCTCGCCGCCGTGCTGTTTGCGGTCCTTCTGGTGTGGCTGAACGCCTCCACCGGCCACGCAGCACCCATCGACCCGGCCCCGCCGGTGGCGCCGACCGATCCGGCCACTCCCGGAACCGGGAACGTCAACATCCAGATCAACGGGGTGGACGGCAAACCCTCCACCGCCGTCCTGACCCTGATCGGGATCACGCTGCTGGCCGTTGCGCCCTCGCTGCTGCTGATGATGACGTCCTTCACCAAGATCTTCGTGGTCCTGGCGATGACCCGCAACGCGCTTTCCCTGCCGTCCATCCCGCCCAACCAGGTGCTGGCGGGGCTGGCACTGTTCCTGTCGATCTTTGTGATGTGGCCCGTCATCAACGAGATGAACACCGCCGGCATCCAGCCGTACCTCAACGGCACCCTGGACTTCAACGGTGCGGTCAGCGCCGCATCGGGTCCGCTGCAGCACTTCATGCTCGCTCACACGAGGGAAGAGGACATCGCCCTGATGTCCCGCGCCGCCGGCGCCGAGAACCCTGCCACCCCTGAGGCCGTCCCGCTGCAGACCCTCATTCCGGCCTTCATGATCTCCGAGCTTCGTGCCGCATTCATCATCGGCTTCGTCATCTTCATCCCGTTCCTCGTGATCGACCTCGTGGTGTCCGCGGCCCTGATGTCCATGGGCATGATGATGCTGCCGCCGGTCATGATCTCGCTGCCCTTCAAGATCCTGCTCTTCGTCCTCGTGGACGGCTGGGGCCTGGTCATCACCGCGCTCGTGCAAAGCTATGCGGGCAGCGGATGAACGCCAACGCCGTCCTGGACATCTGCCTCCAGGCCATGATCGTGGCCGCCAAGCTCGCCGCACCCGTGCTGGTCACGGCGCTGGTGGTGGGCCTGGCCATCTCGCTGCTGCAGTCCATCACACAGCTGCAGGAAGCCACCCTGTCCTTCGTGCCGAAGGCCGCCGCCGTGGCCGTGGCCCTGATCGTCTGCGGACACTGGATGATTTCGGAGATGGTTACGTTCACGAACGACCTCTTCGCGAAGATTCCATCCCTGCTCGGAGGCCTGTGAGGTGGGCATCCCCATCGACCCGAGCTGGCTGGAAGTCCTCCTGCTGGCCACGGTCCGGATGACCGCCTTCCTGATCGTGGCACCGCCGTTCTCGCACCAGGCATTTCCGGGGCGCGTGAAGGCCATGCTGGGACTGGGCCTGGGGCTGGCAGTGACCCAGCGCCTGGCGGGCGGGTACACGCCCCGCGATACCGCCGGGTTCCTCACCGGAGTGGTCCTGGAGCTTGTCACGGGCTTTGCCCTGGGATTCCTGGTCCTGGTGATCTTCTCCGCCATCCAGTCCGCCGGCAGCCTGATCGACCTCGCCAGCGGTTTCCAGATGGCCCAGGCCTTCGACCCCCAAATGATGGTCAACGGCGCCCAGTTCACCCGCCTCCTGCAGATGGCGGCGCTGGCCCTGCTGTTCGCCTCCGACGGCTACCAGCTGGTCATCACGGGCCTCACCGGCAGTTTCGCGGCCCTGCCCCTGGCCGGGGGAATAGACCTGACGCAGCCCGTCCAGGCCATCATTGCGGCAGTATCCGGCATGTTCCTGGCCGCCGTGCAGATAGCCGGGCCCCTGCTGGTGGTCCTGTTCCTCGCCGACGTCGGACTCGGCCTCCTGACCCGCGTTGCACCGGCGCTGAACGCGTTCTCGCTGGGCTTCCCGCTCAAGATCCTCCTGACCCTCATGCTGGCCGGCTTCATGTTCCTGGCCCTGCCGCGGATCGTTTCCAGCCTCGCCGGACAGGCGGCCAAAGCTGTGCTGGGGGTGGGCTGATGGCGGATTCACAGGAGAAGACCGAGCAAGCCACCGACAAACGGATGAGGGAGGTCCGTTCCAAGGGCCAGCTCTCCCGTTCGCAGGACCTCACCGCCTGGGTGGGCGTGGGTGCGGCCGCCCTCATGTTGCCCAGCACTGTGGAGCGGGGCGCCAACGCCGCCGCGGACCAGCTCTTCAGCATCCGCGGCATCATCTCGGCACCCGACCCCGGCAAAGCCGTCCAGGCGCTGGAGGACGGTTTTGCGTCCATCGCCGGCATTGTCGGGCCCCTGCTGGTCGTCGTGTTCCTGGCCGTCCTGGCCGCCTCCGCCCTGCAGGGCGGCGTCCACCTGAAGAAATTCCGGTTCGAATTCGAGCACTTCAACCTGCTCAGCGGGGTCAAGCGGCTTTTCGGCGCCCAGGCGGTGTGGGGCGGCATCAAAGCGCTGCTGAAGGCAAGCGTGGTGGGGCTGGTGCTGTACATGGTGGTGCAGGGGCTCGTCCCGGTGCTGCTGACCGCGGGAGGACTCCCCGTGGCTGGTGTTACGGCGGCAGCGGCCGGCGGCATCGCCTCCCTGGTCCAGTTCGCTGTGGCCGCCGGCATCGTGCTGGCCGCGGCGGACTTCTTCGTCGTCATGCGGCGCAACCGCAAGAAGACCCGGATGTCCAAGAAGGAAGTCCAGGACGAGAACAAGAACAGCGAGGGCGACCCGCTGATCCGGTCCCAGCGCAGGGCCCGCCAGATGGCCATGAGCCGGAACCGCATGATCGCCGCGATCGGTGATGCCGACGTCGTCCTGGTCAACCCCACGCACGTGGCCGTGGCCCTCAAATACGAGCCCGGCAAGTCAGCCCCCCGCGTGGTGGCCAAGGGCGCCGGCCACGTGGCCGCCAGGATCAGGGCAGAAGCCGAGCAGAAGAACGTGCCCATGGTCCAGGACATCCCGCTGGCCAGGGCCCTCCACGGAGCCTGTGAGCTGGGCGATGAGATCCCGGTGGACTTCTACCGGGCGGTGGCCGGCGTCCTCGCGTTCGTCATGGCGCTCAAGGCCCGGGGCGCCGCCGCCGGGATGCACCGCATGAGCCGCCCGGCCGCCATTGTGGGAGGCGCTGCATGAGGCACCGCATGAGGCAACGGCAGATGAAGCGCCGCGGTAAAACTTTGGGAATCAGCGTCTGTGAAAGGACCGCACCATGAACAACAGGCTGAACCGGCTGGCGGTGCCAATCGGCATCGTGGGGATCGTGCTGCTGCTGGTGGTTCCCGTGCCCGCGCCCCTGCTCGACTTCCTCATCGTCTGCAACATCCTGCTGGCACTGCTGGTGCTGCTGACCAGCATGTTCGTGAAGAAGCCCCTGGACTTCTCCGTGTTCCCCTCCCTGCTGCTGGTGGCCACGCTGTTCCGGCTGGGCCTGAACGTCGCCTCCACCCGCCTGGTCCTGGGCAACGGGTACGCCGGGCAGGTCATTGAGGCCTTCGGCAAGGTGACGGTCGGCGGTTCCATGATCATCGGCGCGGTGGTGTTCCTGATCCTTGTGGTGATCCAGTTCGTCGTGGTCACCAAGGGCGCCGAGCGCGTGGCCGAGGTGGGCGCGCGCTTCACCCTCGATGCCATGCCCGGCAAGCAGATGGCGATCGACGCCGACCTCAACGCCGGGCTCCTCACCGACACCCAGGCCAGGGAACGGCGGGCCGAGGTCTCAGCCGAGGCAGACTTCTACGGCGCCATGGACGGCGCCTCGAAGTTCGTCAAGGGCGATGCCATCGCGGGCATCATCATTATCATCATCAACTTCGTCGGCGGCATTGCCATCGGCATGATCCAGCGCGGCCTGGACATCGGCGACGCCCTGAACACCTACGGCCTGCTGACCATGGGAGACGGGCTCGTCACCCAGATCCCGGCCTTGCTCATGGCCGTCTCCACCGGCATGATCGTGACCCGGTCCAACGCCGAGTCGGACATGGGCCGGACCGCGTCCACCCAGCTGCTGCAGTCACCCAACGCGCTCATGATCGCCGGTGTCGCCGCCATGGCCATGGCCCTGATCCCCGGCATGCCGCCCATCCCGTTCATCCTGGTCGGCGCCGCACTGATCCTCGCCTCCCGCCGCACCGCCGCCAGCCAGCAGCTGGCGGAGAGGGCCCGGGAGGCCGAGTCCACCGCGCTGAATTTCCCGGAGATGGACCCCAACGAGAAACTTCTGGAGGACATGCGCATCCACCCCGTGGAGATCCTGCTGGCTCCGGACCTTGTGGACATGGTCTCGGGCGCCTCTGACGACCTCCTGGCCCGGGTCCGCTCCCTCCGGCACAAGATCGCCATGGAACTGGGCCTCGTCATCCCGCCCGTGCGCACCCGGGACAGTGTGGACCTGCCGCCGGCCACCTATTCGATCCGGATCGCGGGCGTGGAAGCCGGGCGCGGCACGGCCCCCAGCGGCCAGATGCTCGCCCTGGGCGACAACCTGGACTCGCTCCCCGGTCCTGCGATGATCGAACCCGTGTTCGGGCTCGCCGGGAAGTGGATTCCGGGGGAGATGCGCCACAACGCCGAAATGACCGGTGCCACCGTGATCGACAGGGTCTCCGTCCTGGTCACCCACCTGTCCTCGATCGTCTCGGCGAACGCGGCCCGGCTGCTGTCCCGCGAGGACGTCCGCGTCCTGACCGAGGGCGTGCGCAAGCAAAGCCCCTCCGCCGTCGACGAACTGACCCCCGCCCTGCTCTCCCTCGCCGAGCTGCAACGCGTCCTCCAAGGGCTCCTGGACGAGCAGGTGCCCATCAACGACCTCGCCCGGATCTACGAGGCCCTCACGCTGCGCGCCAAGATCTCCACGGACCCGGAATCGCTCGTCGAAGCCGCCCGGCAGGCCCTCGGCCCCGCCCTCACGGCCAAGTTCATGGACGGTCCGGTACTCAACGTCATCATGATCGATCCCGTCCTGGAGCAGCACATGCTCGAGGACATGCGGCCCGCGGAAGGCGGCAGCCAGATCGTCATGGGGCAGGACAGGCTCGACGCCGTGCTGCGGTCCGTGAGCTCCGCCGTCGACGCCGCGGCCGCCGCCAACCGCCAGGCCGTGCTCGTGTGCGCCCCGGCGCTCCGGCCGGCCATCCACCGCCTCGTGGGGGCACAGCCGGGGTCGGTTCCGGTGCTGTCCTACCGCGAGGTGACCTCTGCCAATGTCCGGATCGAGACAGTAGGAGTCGTGCGCCATGCCGAACCGCTATCGGCTTAAGGGGGCCTCGCTCGAGGAGATCCGCCGCAAGGCGGAGCAGCAGTACGGGCCGGCCGCCCGGATCGTGTCCGCCGAACGGGTCAGTAGTCCCGGAATCGCCGGGCTCTTCGCCCAGGACCGCTACGAGGCCATGGTTGAGGTCCTGCCCAAGCATGAAGTCGTCACCGGCGAAGTGGTGCCCGACGCCGACATCCTCGCCGGGGCCGACGCAGACGCCGCTGCCAGCCCCCCCATTGGCACCGCCGCCGGCGGGACCCGCGCGACGGCCTCCGCGGGGAAGCTTCCCGATGCCGGGAAGTTCGACGCCGGCGCTGCCGCCGGCGCCAAGGCCGCGGCGGCTCCGTCCGCGTCCCTCGCCGGGGAGCGGGGCGGGCCGCCCGAGGCCCGCCCCGCCGTCGGACCGGCCCATCACCTTCACGGATCCGCCATCGCCGCACTGCTGGAAGAGGCAGACGCTGCTGAACTGAGCTTGCACCGGCCCGCAGCTGCAGGGGTTTCCACCGAGTCGCGGGACTTCGCCGAGATCCTGGAGCAGCTCGGCGCCGGACTGCGCGCCCCGGCGGAACCGGTGGCCGGTCCTGCGGGGCGTGCCGCCGGAACCCCCGCCGGCCCGCTTTCCGCCCCCGGAACTCCGGCAACCCAAGCTCCCGCCGTTGCCGGTTCCATCGTTCACCCTCCTGCCGTTCCGGCGTCTGACACCGGGATCCCTGCCGTAAAGGTGGCTGCCGCCCGCGACGCCGGGCGCCCCGAGACGCCGCTGGCAGCGGCCCCGGTCCCGGTCCCGGTCCCGGTCCCGCTGAGGGGCGTCGGCGACCTCGTGGCCCTGGTCGGGCTGGGGGACGACGCCATGGATGCCGCCCTGGCGATGTCCATGGCCGCCGGCGGTGCGGATGTGCGGACCGCCGGCGACCTCTCCGCCTACGGCCACCTGCACGTTGACGGCCGCCAAGGCGCCACGGCCGCCCGCGCGCACGCTGTGGTCACGGAGCGCACCGTCCTGGTGGCGTTCGGAATCGGCAGGGCCCGGAACACCCTGGCCCGGGTGCAGTCCGTGGCCGCGCTCTCGGCCGACCAGATCTGGGTGGTGGTCGACGCAGGGCGCAAGCATGAGGACACGGCGCGCTGGGTCGGCGTACTCGCGGCCCAGCTCAACCTGACCGCCGTGGCGGTGGTCGGCGCCTCGGAGACCGGAAGCCCGGAAAGCGTCAACGCCCTGGGACTGCCCGTGGGCTGGATCGACGCGCGCCCGGCCGGCCCTGATGTGACATGGCAGAACCGGCGGGAATCGTCCGGCGCTCTCCGCGGCGAAGGGTAGATTGAGAGGATGCTGGTACTTACACGCAAGCCGGGCGAACAGATCATGATCGGCGACGGCATCGTCATCACGGTTCTGGAAGGCCGCGGTGACGGTGTTCGCATAGGCATTGAGGCGCCCCGGGGCGTGCCGATCCAGCGCCGGGAGGTCATTGAGGCCATCGCGGCGGCAAACCTCGCCGCGGCGGAAGCAGGACCGGATACTGAAGACGCGCTGCGCGGTCTCATGCCGCCGCCCGCAGCGCCCGCTACGGACTGAGCCGGCTCCGGATCAGTCCCGTTCCATGCCCAGGTACTGCGCCAGGAGGGGCTGGGACGTGCGCCGCACCACGGCCAGGGACCGCTCCAGGTTCCCCGCCGTAGTGAGCTGATCCAGAAGCCCGGCCGTGCCCCCCGGGCCAGGACGTCCCGGCAACGGGAGGGCCCGCAGCGCCTGTTCGTTCACGCGGGCGGCCTCGCCGAGCCGGGCCAGGAGTCCACGCAGGGCGTCCAGATGCTCGCGCAGGATCTCGGACCAGGGCCCGGCGGGTGCGGCCGAAATCAGTTCCACGAGCGTTGTCTGTGCCGGCAGGCCCCATTCGGCCGCCACGGCCGCAGATTCGACGCTCCGGGCCAGGGCTTCGAAGCGCAGGCGGTCCAGCACGGTTTCGACCTCGGACGCCATGAAGTTCAGCCACTCCAGATTCCCGGCGTCGACGTGCAGCCGCTGCGTTTCCAGCCTGAACAGGAGCAGCTCCAGCTGTCGCCGCTCCTGCCACAGTGCTGCGGAGAGATCACTTGCGCTCATGGGCCCCATTCCCTTGCCGCCGCCTGAACCAGAGCTGAAACAGGCGATCGCGCGGTTACCGCATTTTTGGCCAAGCTTTTTCCTGAGGGTACACGCAGATCGCGGATCAGGTGATAGGTTTCCACCATGGGTGCTGCACCCCACTATCGAACGCTGACTCCTATGGGGGGAGTACCGGTCCGTTCTTGGGTGCGGCTCTCGGCGTTTTAAGGGTCTACGACCCTTCGGATCCGGTCTCATGGGGGGACACAGTAGTGAATCGCGTGGAACGCAACGAGATGGTCACGCAGCACCTTCCGCTGGTGGGGTATCTCGTCTCAGATTTGTGCTCAAAGGCGTCACACCTTTCTCGCGATGACTTGGCCTCAGCCGGCGCTATTGCCCTGATCACCTCGGCCGATTCGTTCGATCCGGACCTCGGCGTGCCCTTCGGCGCGTTTGCGCGCCGGCGCATCCTTGGCGCTTTCGCGGACGAGATGCGGGCCAGTGACTGGGCCACCCGCTCCGCCCGCCGGCGGATCAAAGAGACCATGTCCGTGCAGGAAACGCTGGCATCCGCGCTGGGCCGCACCCCGACAGTGGACGAAATCGCGTCCGCGCTGGGTGTCCAGCAAAGCGTGGTGGAGGCCGCGCTGGCCGATGCGTCCCGCACGCTGACGCCCCTCGATGAGGCCGTGGTTGACACCCTCGCCGCTGAGACCCTCTCACCCGAGCACTCCGTGCTGGCGGACGAACGGCTCCAGTACCTCCGGGCCGCCGTGAAGTCCCTGCCCGAACGGATGCGCTACGTTGTCGAGGAAATCTACTTCCGTGACCGGACGGTCAAAGACCTCGCCGCGGAACTCGGATCCACGCACGCCGCAGTATCGCAGCAGCGGTCCGAGGCCATCCGGCTAATGCGCGACGGACTGACGGCCCACTACGCCGACGACCCCGAACAGGCCTTCGAACCACAGTCCAGGATTACCCCCCGACGCCGCAACGACTACCTCAGCCAGCTCTCCGACGCCACCTCCGGCGGCATCACGCGGGCCATTTTTACGCAGGGCCCGGTCCTCAACGAGGCTGTCTGAGCGGGCCCCTTCACGGTTAGTCAGCCTACTTAGTAAGCTGACCGAGAAATTCCTCCCGGAACCATCGCGGCGCGGCGATGCCCTGCGATAGCGTCGAAGATACCGGCCGGAGCGCCACCAGATGGCGCACGAGGCCTTCACTGCACCGGTTCTATCGAGGAGGACGCATGAAAGCATCACCCACACTGACGAACAACCTGCAGGCGGTTCTGGTGGACCTGATTGAACTGCATGTCCAGGGTAAGCAGGCGCACTGGAACATCGTGGGAACCAACTTCCGGGACCTCCACCTTCAGCTTGATGAAATCATCGACGCCGCCCGGGGATTCGCCGACGACCTCGCCGAGCGCATGCGCGCCCTCCACGCCCTGCCGGACGGCCGCAGCTCCACGGTTTCCAAATCCACCGCACTCGCGGAGTTCCCCGCGGGCCTGATCAACACCAAGGACGCCATCGAACGGATTGTCGCGGCCCTGGAAGCGGCCGTCGGCACAATGCGCAAGGTGCACGATGAAGTGGACGAGGAAGACCCCACCACCGCAGACCTCCTGCATGAGTTCATTGCTAAGTTCGAACAGTACGCCTGGATGGTCAATGCGGAAACCATGAAGGCCACCGCCAGCGTGACCACACCTGAAAGCAAGTAGGGGCCGGCTCCCACCGCCCGCCCTTCCCTAAGACACGGTGTCCGGCGTCGGGTTGTCCCGGCGCCGGCCGTTGTGTTTAAGCGCCCTCTTGACTTCCCTCCGGACCGGCGAATACTTAACGATGTGCTTAACAATTCAGCGGGCCGCGGGCTCAGTGAGCGGGAGCTCGACGGCGTCTTCCACGCGCTCGCCGACTCCACCCGCCGCGCGATCGTGGTCCGGCTCTGCGACGGGCCGGCTTCGGTCTCGCAGCTGGCCGCGCCGTTCGGGATGAGCCTGCCCGCCGTTGTGCAGCACCTGCAGGTCCTGGAAGCCAGCGGCCTGATCCGCAGCGAAAAGATCGGCAGGGTCCGCAG
Organism: Arthrobacter sp. H-02-3; assembly: GCF_003097355.1. Lineage (GTDB taxonomy): Bacteria > Actinomycetota > Actinomycetes > Actinomycetales > Micrococcaceae > Arthrobacter > Arthrobacter humicola. Next base: position 94,279 of record NZ_PYUI01000010.1, on the reverse strand, counting down.
CTGCAGCATCGACCCTGTCACAGTCCGGCGCGCAGAGGGCTGGCTGGGCCAGCGCCGGACGCCGGGGGAGCGCCGCCTCGACCGGCTGGAGCAATTCCTGGATCCCAGCGTCCACACTGAGCAATGAGGAGTCCGTCATGAGTGTCCCCGTTACGCACGCGAATTTTTCCCTGGAGCGCCGGCTGAACGCACCGCCGTCGCGCGTCTTTGCCGCGTTTGCCGACCATGCCAGCAAGAAGAAGTGGTTTGGCGGTCCGCCGGAGTGGTATCAGGGCGAATCCAGCCTCGACTTCCGGGAGGGCGGCCGCGAGACCGACGTCGGAGGTCCGGTGGGCAGCTGGGTTTCGACCATGCATGCCATCTACCACGACATCGTCGAGAACGAGCGGATCGTTTACAGCTACGAAATGCTGCTCGATGGACGACGCATGTCCGTCTCGCTCAGTACGGTCGAACTCGAGCCCGACGGCGACGGCACCCTGCTGACCTTGACCGAGCAGGGCGCCTTCTTCACCGGGTCCCCGGAAAGTGACGGGGCTCAGGTCGCCGGGCGCAAGGAAGGCACGGGCGAGCTCCTTGACGCCCTGCAGAAGTACGTCGACGGCAACTGAGCCTGCTACTTGGCCTTCGGCACCGTACGGAGCACGATCGCGGCCAGGACGCAGGCCCCGGACATCAGGACCAGTGCGATGGCGGCCGTGATGTGGACGCCGGAGTCGAAGGCAGTACGCGCGGCCGCCGTCACGGATTCCGCCAGGGGAGCCGGGAGCATCCCGGCGAGCTCCACCGCGCCGGCGAGGGTTTCGCCGGCCTGGCTCGTCGCTCCGGCCGGCGCGAGCTCGGACACACCCGCGGGGAGCCGGAGGTTGCCCTGGTACGAGGCCGTGAGGATGGAACCGAGGATCGCGGTGCCCAGCAGGGACCCCACCTCATAGCCGGTCTCGGAGATCGCGGCGGCGGCCCCCGACTTGTCGGCCGGTGCGGCGCCCAGGATCAGGTCGTTGGAGATGGTCTCCGCGGCACCCACTCCCAGGCAGAGGACCATCAGCGCGGCCAGGAGCAGTGACGGCCCGTGGCTGTGGTCGCCGAACGCCACCATGAAATAGCCCGCCGCGCTCAGCAGCAGGCCGCCGGCCACGACGAAACCGGGCCGGACCTTCCGCACCAGCGGGACCACCAGCAGGCCGGCAACGACGGTGGCGATAAGGGCCGGGACCATGGCGACGCCCGAGGCCGAGGGGGACTGGCCCTCCAGCAGTTGCAGGTGCTGGGCCAGGAAGAGAATGAATCCGTTGAAGGAGAACAGCGCCAGAACGTTGGCGATGATGGCCGTGCTGAAGATCCGGTTGCCAAAGAGGCTAACGTCGAGCATCGGCGCGGTACTGTGGCCCGTCGCGCGGGCTGTGCTGTGGCCTTCGGCCAGGTTGCGCTGGCGCCGGATAAAGACATAGCCCATCAACAGGCCGACGCCGATGCTCGCGAAGGCCTCCGGTGCCGGCCCGTGCGTGGCGAGCGCCTTGATCCCATAGACCACGGGCACCATGACCAGCAGGGACAAAATGATGCTGGGCACGTCCACGCGGCCGGGCTTCGGATCTCGGGATTCCGGGATCAGCGCCGGCCCGAGCAGCAGCAGCGGCAGGATGATCGGCACCGCGACCAGCAGGACGGCGCCCCACCAGAAGTGTTCCACGAGCCAGCCGCCGGCAATCGGGCCGAGGGCGGCACCGCCGGAGAAGCCCGCGGCCCAAATGGCCACCGCCAGGCGGCGCCGGTTGGGCTGGGGAAAGATGTTGCGGATCAAGGAGAGCGTAGAGGGCATGAGCATGGCGCCGAAGAGGCCTAGCCCCGCGCGGCCGGCGATCAGCCATTCGGCGCTCGGGGCGAACGCCGTCGCGGCCGAAGCCACGGCAAAACCCGCGCTGCCCACGAACAACAGCCTGCGGCGGCCGATCCTGTCGCCCAGGCTGCCCATCGCGACGAGCAGCCCGGCCAGGACCAGGGGGTAGGCGTCGATGATCCAGAGCAGCTGGACGCCGGAGGCGGACAGGCTGCGGGCGATGGCCGGCAGGGCGAAGGTCAGGGCGGTGTTGTCCACGGCCACGAGCAGAACGGGGAACATCAGCAGGGCCAACGCCACCCAGTCACGCCAGGGTGCCTGGGGCCGGGTGGCCGCCGGGTTGCTGGTGGCTGTGGTAGTCGATGTGGTGCCCATAAGTCATAACTATACCGTCTGGACGGTACAGTTAAGAAATGCGGGGCCGGACGGGCATGATGGGAAGCATGCCCAGAAAACCCGTGGCCCGCGAGGCCGTCCTCGACGCCTTTGAATCCCTGCTCATCGAAGTGGGCGAACGCGCCGCGACGCTGGACGCCGTCGCCCGGCGGGCCGGCGTCTCCAAGGGCGGCCTGCTCTACCACTTCCCGACCAAGGAAGCGATGATCTCGGTCCTGCTCGAACGGCTGGACCGACATCTGGCCGCGGATGTCGCCGCCATGGCCGCAGCTCCGGAAGGCGCGGCGGCGTACTTCATCAAGTCCTCGGTATGGGCGGACACGCCCATGGACCGGGTTTTCGTGGCGGCCACCCGGCTCGCCGAGGTGGCGCACGAGGAAACCCAGCGCCGCTTCGCCGCAGGCCAGGCGAGCTGGCTGGAACTGCTGGCGGCCGACGTCGGGCCCGCCATGGCGAAGGCGGTCCTGTACATGGGGGACGGGCTGTACTTCAACGCCATGCTCGGACGGGGGCCCGCCGGTCCGCCCGCTGAAATCGAGGCAGACGTCGAGGGCCTCCTGGCCGCCGTCGAGAAGCTGCGCCGCTGAGGCCCTGAACTGCTCGCGCTGCGACCTCCGCGACCTCCGAGTCCGCCGAAGTCGCCGGAAGTGTGCGAGTTCGCGCGAACGTTACGGCGATCCGGCACGTTTCCGGCGAATTCGCGGTGCCGTCGCTCCTCGTAACGTGGGGCCGACGGCGGGCGGGAGTTTGCGGACGCGCGCCCGGCATAGGACAATGATTGTTGTGACTGTTGTCACCCCCGATTGAACACCCAATTGAATACGCCTTTGATCTGCGGCGGGAGAGTCCTGCAAGTAGGTACAAGCAGGCGCCGTAGGAGCAAATCCTCCCCAGGAATCTCTCAGGCCCACGTACCGCCGCGGCAAGGCACCTCTGGAAAGTGGCAGGCTGTCCTCGACACGCTGTGCTCACCGACGGTGCAAGCGAAGCCCTCTTATATGCACGGCTGCGCGGAAACTCTCAGGTCCAATACAGAGCGGGGAGGAACCCGAATCAATGTGGCGTACCCAGCGCCGCCTGAGTTATGGAGTTCCTTGTGACTGTTACCCCAGCCTCCACGTCCTTCGTCGACCGGCACATCGGTGCCCGTCGCCAGTCCGACGTCGACGCCATGCTGAAGGCTGTCGGCTACGACACCGTCGACGCCCTGGTGGACACCGCCGTTCCCAAAGACATCCGCCAGGACTCCGACCTCGCTCTCGGCGCGGCCCTGAGCGAAGTGGAAGTCCTCGCCGAGCTGCGCAAGCTGGCCGGCAAGAACAAGACGGCCGTGCAGATGATCGGGCAGGGCTATTACGACACCGTGACCCCGGCCGTGATCCGCCGCAACATCCTCGAGGCCCCGGCCTGGTACACCGCGTATACGCCCTACCAGCCGGAAATTTCCCAAGGCCGGCTCGAGGCGCTGCTGAACTTCCAGACCATGGTCCAGGACCTCGTCGGCCTGCCGATCGCCAACGCCTCGCTGCTGGACGAAGCCACCGCCGTCGCGGAAGCCGTGCTGATGATGCGCCGCGCCAACAAGAACAAGGAAGCGCACGACGGAAAGACCGTCCTCGACGCCGACTGCCTCCCGCAGACCATCGCGATCGTCAAGGGCCGCGCCGAAGCCCTCGGCTTCGAGGTCGAGGTCGCCGATCTGTCCAAGGGCCTTCCCGAAGGCGTCATCAACGGTGTCGTCCTGCAGCAGCCGGGCGTCTCCGGCCGGGTGTTCGACCACAGCGCCGTGATCGCCGAGGCCAAGGAGCGCGGCGCGCTCGTCACGGTCGCCGCCGACCTCCTCTCCCTGACCCTCATCACGTCCCCGGGCGAGCAGGGCGCGGACATCGCCGTCGGCTCCGCCCAGCGCTTCGGCGTGCCGCTGTTCTTCGGCGGTCCGCACGCTGCCTACATGGCCGTCCAGAAGGGCCTCGAGCGCTCCATGCCCGGCCGCCTCGTGGGTGTCTCCAAGGACAACGCCGGCGTCCCCGCCTACCGTCTGGCCCTGCAGACCCGCGAGCAGCACATCCGCCGCGAGAAGGCCACCTCCAACATCTGCACCGCTCAGGCGCTGCTGGCGATCGTGTCCTCCTTCTACGCCGTCTACCACGGCCCCGACGGACTGAAGGCCATCGCGCAGACCGTCCACGGGCACGCCAAGACCATCGCCGCTTCCCTGAAGGCCGCGGGCCTGGACGTGCTGCACACCTCCTTCTTCGACACCATCACCGTCTCCGTGCCCGGCAAGGCCGCGGAAATCATCGCGGCCGCCGACGCCAAGGGCATTAACCTGCGCGCCATCGACGCCGACACTGTCGGCATCTCCGCCGATGAAGCCACGACGGCGGGCATCGTCGCCGACGTCGTCGCCGCCTTCGGGGCCACCGTGGTGGATTCCGTAGATGGCTTCGTCCTGGACGCCGCCGTCGAGCGGACCTCCGACTACCTCCAGCACCCGGTGTTCAACACCCACCGCTCCGAGACCCAGCTGCTGCGCTACATCCGCCGCCTCTCAGACCGCGACCTCGCGCTGGACCGCACGATGATCCCGCTGGGTTCCTGCACCATGAAGCTGAACGCCACGGCCGAGATGGAAGCGATTTCCTGGCCGGAATTCGCCTCCATTCACCCCTTCGCCCCGGAATCCCAGACCGCCGGCTGGCGCGAACTCATCGAGGACCTCGAAGCCCAGCTGACCGAGATCACCGGTTACGACCAGGTCTCCATCCAGCCCAACGCCGGATCCCAGGGCGAGCTCGCAGGCCTGCTGGCCATCCGCGGCTACCACCTCTCCCGCGGCGACGCCCAGCGCAACATCTGCCTCATCCCGGCCTCGGCGCACGGCACCAACGCCGCCTCGGCCGTGCTGGCCGGCATGAAGGTCGTCGTCGTGGCCACCGCCTCCGACGGCACGATCGACCACGCCGACCTGCAGGCCAAGATCGAGCTGCACAAGGACGCGCTCTCCGCGATCATGATCACCTACCCCTCCACCCACGGGGTGTACGACGCCGACGTCCGCGAGGTCTGCGACGCCATCCACGCCGCTGGCGGCCAGGTCTACATCGACGGCGCCAACCTCAACGCCCTCGTCGGGCTGGCCCAGCCGGGTATGTTCGGCGGCGACGTCTCGCACCTGAACCTGCACAAGACCTTCTGCATCCCGCACGGCGGCGGCGGCCCCGGCGTCGGCCCGGTCGCGGCCAAGGCACACCTGGCACCCTTCATGCCGGGCAACGCTGCGGACCCGGCCAACGGCGCCGACGGCACCCCGATCTCCGCCTCCCGCTACGGCTCGGCCGGCGTGCTGCCGATCTCCTGGGCCTATGTGAAGCTCATGGGCGGCCAGGGCCTCACCGAAGCCACCAAGTCGGCCCTCCTGGCAGCGAACTACATCGCGGCCCGCCTGAACGACTCCTTCCCGGTGCTCTACACCGGCGAAGGCGGCCTGGTTGCCCACGAGTGCATCCTGGACCTGCGCGAACTCACGGCCAAGACCGGCGTGACCGCCGAGGACGTCGCCAAGCGTCTCATCGACTACGGCTTCCACGCCCCCACCCTGGCGTTCCCGGTGGCCGGCACCCTGATGGTGGAGCCCACCGAATCCGAGGACCTCGGCGAGATCGACCGTTTCATCACGGCCATGGTCGCCATCCGCGCCGAAATCGACCAGGTGGCCCACGGTGACTTCACCGTGGAGCACAGCCCGCTGCGCAACGCGCCGCACACCGCCGCCGCCGTGATCAGCACCGACTGGACCCGCGAGTACCCGCGCGAGCAGGCCGTCTTCCCGGTCCACACGCTCAAGCAGGACAAGTACTTCCCGCCGGTCGGCCGGATCGACGGCGCCGCGGGCGACCGCCACCTGATCTGCTCCTGCCCACCCCTCGAAGCCTTCGAGGACCACTCCGACGACTCCGCCTCCGCCAACTAAGGACAGCCAACGATGACTGAGAATTACACGGCCCTGTACGAAGAGCACAAGAAGCTCGGCGCCTCCTTCACGGACTTCGGCGGCTGGCAGATGCCCCTGAAGTACAGCTCCGAACTCGCCGAGCACCACGCCGTCCGCAACTCCGCAGGCCTGTTCGACCTCTCCCACATGGGCGAAGTCTGGGTCACCGGCCCGGACGCCGCAGCCTTCCTCGACTACGCCCTGGTCGGCAAGATCTCCGCCATGGCGATCGGCAAGGCCAAGTACTCGCTGATCTGCAACGAGGACGGCGGCATCATCGACGACCTCATCACCTACCGCCGTGGCGAGCAGAAGTTCCTGGTGGTCCCCAACGCGGGCAACGCCAAGGTGGTCGCAGCTGCCATGGCTGAGCGCGCTGCAGGCTTTGAGGTCACCGTCCAGGACGCCTCCGCCGAAACCTCGCTGATCGCCGTGCAGGGTCCCAAAGCGGAGGCCATCCTGCTCCGCCTTGTCCCGGCCGCGCAGCACGAGCTCGTCACCGGCCTGAAGTACTACGCCGCCGTCGAGGTGCCCTTCATGGTCGGCGGCGCCAGCCAGGACCTCCTGCTGGCCCGCACCGGCTACACCGGCGAAGACGGCTTCGAGATCTTCGTGGACAACCACGACGCCGCCGCCCTTTGGCAAGCGCTCATCGCCATCGCCGAGGACGGCGAGCTCACCCCCGCTGGCCTCGCCTCCCGCGACTCCCTGCGGCTCGAGGCCGGCATGCCGCTCTACGGCAACGAACTCTCGCTCGAAGGCGACCCCTTCGCCGCGGGACTGGGCCCCGTCGTCGCGCTGTCCAAGGAAGGCGACTTCATCGGCAAGGCGGCCCTGGCCGCCAAGAAGGAAGCCGGCGCCGGCTCCACCACGGGCCGCAAGCTCGTCGGTCTCAAGGGCCTCGGACGCCGGGCAGGCCGCGGCCACTACCCGGTCCTCAAGGACGGCAACGTGGTGGGCGAGGTCACCTCCGGCCAGCCCTCACCCACTTTGGGCTACCCGGTTGCTATGGCCTACGTCGATGTCGAGTTCACCGAACCCGGCACGGCCTTGGACATCGATCTTCGCGGCAAGACGGAGCCCTTCGAAGTTATCGCACTGCCGTTCTACAAGCGCCAGAAGTAGCCCGGCTGGGCCTGGTGCCTGTCTTGTGGCCGGCACCGGGGTTGGCTTGCCCCAGTTTTCACGCGTGCTCGCTCGTTCCTCGCTTAGACGCACGCTTTCGAAAACCGCGGCCAGCCAACCCCTCGAGGGCAGCTCACCTTTTGAGACCACGCTCTGGAACCGGACCGACGGGAACCGGCGCCTTCGAACACCAAGGGTGCTGGGGGATGAGCCGCCTACCCGGGGGTCGGCTTGTTCCAACGGGTGCCCTGTCAAGCTCGAACATTGGGGGGTGAGCTTGATGACACCCTTGAAGCCAAGAAGCAGTCCGGCCCTAGAAGATTCGAACGGCCACGGTTTCTTTCCGGAGAACTGGTGGCCCGTCCGAAACTGTTGGCCCGCGGAACTGAACTAACCGAAAGCGGCGGGGGAGCGGATTCCGGAAGCGTGCGTCTAAGGGGGGCCCACACCGTCAGGGTTCCCTGGCCGAGCTTGCGAGGCTAGGGAGACGGTGGGGAGCGACGCGTCCGCCCAGCGGGCGCCTTCGCGACCGAGCACGCGGAGGAATTCGGTTTCCGGCCGCGTAACCCGGCCACGGTCAGTACGTAACCCAACCACAATTGATTTAGCACCAACGACCAATCCAAGACTTAGGAAAAACACATGGCAAAAGTTGCCCCTGAACTGCAGTACTCCGACGAGCACGAGTGGGTCGCGCGTGAGGCCGGGAATGTCGTGTCCATCGGCATCTCCGCTGTCGCCACCGACGCCCTCGGCGACATTGTCTACGTCGACCTGCCCGAGGTCGGCTCCGCGGTGACCGCCGGAGAGACTTGCGGCGAGGTCGAATCGACCAAGTCCGTCTCGGACCTGTACGCCCCCGTCACGGGCGAGGTCACCGAAATCAACGCCGCCGTCGTCGAGGACCCCGCGCTGATCAACAGCGACCCGTACGGTGCCGGCTGGCTCTTCAAGGTGGCCGCCGACTCGGACGGTCCGCTGCTCTCGGCCCAGGAATACGCCTCCAAGAACGGCGGCGAACTGTGAGCGCGGAAGGGGCTGTGGGAACAGAGACTCTGGCGTTTGAGCAGGTCGTCTCGCCGAGCCTGGACGCGGACCTGTCCGCACTGGACCCGGAGATCGCTGCGAAGATCGACGACGAGCTCACCCGCCAGCGCGAGGGCCTGGAGATGATTGCCTCGGAGAACCACACCGCCAGGGCCGTCATGCAGGCGCAGGGCTCGGTGTTGACCAACAAGTACGCCGAGGGCTACCCGGGCAAGCGCTACTACGGCGGCTGCGAGCACGTTGACGTGATCGAGCAGCTCGCGATCGACCGGGTCAAGGCCCTGTTCGGCGCCGAGTACGCCAACGTCCAGCCGCACTCCGGCGCGCAGGCCAACGCCTCCGTGATGCACGCCCTGATCCGTCCGGGCGACACCATCATGGGCCTGAACCTGGCCCACGGCGGGCACCTGACCCACGGCATGAAGATCAACTTCTCCGGCCGGCTCTACAACGTCATCCCGTACCAGGTCCGCGAGGATGACCACCGGATCGACATGGCCGAGGTCGAACGCCTGGCCCAGGAGCACAAGCCGCAGCTGATCGTTGCCGGCTGGTCCGCGTACGCCCGCCAGCTCGACTTCGCCGAGTTCCGCCGGATTGCCGACTCCGTGGGCGCCTACCTCATGGTGGACATGGCCCACTTTGCCGGCCTCGTGGCGGCCGGGCTGCACCCGAGCCCGGTCCCGCACGCCCACGTCACGACGTCCACCACGCACAAGACCCTCGCCGGTCCGCGCGGCGGCATCATCCTCAGCAACGACGCCGACATTGCGAAGAAGATCAACTCCGCGGTGTTCCCCGGCCAGCAGGGCGGCCCGTTGGAGCACGTGATCGCCGGCAAGGCCGTGGCCTTCAAGATCGCCGCGTCCCCGGAGTTCAAAGAACGCCAGGAACGTGTCCTGGCCGGTGCGCGGATCCTCGCCGACCGCCTTGTCCAGCCGGACGTCACCGCCAAGGGGATCAACGTGATCTCCGGCGGCACCGACGTGCACCTGGTCCTCGTGGACCTGCGCAACTGCGAGCTCAACGGGCAGGAAGCCGAGGACCGCCTCGCGGCCATCGACATCACCGTCAACCGCAACGCCGTCCCGTTCGACCCGCGCCCGCCGATGGTCACCTCGGGGCTGCGGATCGGCACCCCGGCGCTGGCCACCCGCGGCTTTGGCGAAGCGGCCTTCACCGAGGTCGCCGACATCATCGCCGAGGCCCTGACCGCCGACGCCGGCGCGGACCTGTCCGGTCTGCGCACCCGGGTGGAGGCCCTCGCCGCCGCCCACCCGCTGTACCCCTCGGTTGATAACCTCGCCTAGGCGACGTATCACTGAAGTAGACACGACGCCGGGCGGGCCGCGGCCACAAGCCGCCGCCCGGCGTCGTGCATCCGGCGGTACTGCCGCCTACCGGCGGCCGCGCCGCCTTCCGGCAAGACCCTCTGCCGGGCCACAGCAAGACCTAGTTAGGAACCGACAATGGCTGTTGGAGTCTTTGACCTCTTTTCCATCGGAATAGGGCCATCCAGCTCGCACACCGTGGGCCCCATGCGGGCCGCCGCCGTCTTCGCCGAAGAACTCAAGGCTTCCGGCGACCTGGACAAGGTGGCGTCGCTGCGCGTTGACCTCTATGGCTCGCTTGCCGCCACGGGCCACGGCCACGGCACGATGACCGCCATCCTGCTCGGGCTTGAGGGCTTCCACCCCGAACTGATCCTCCCCGAGGAAGTGGAAGGCCGGCTCGCCACGATCGCGGAGACCGGCATCCTGCAACTGGCCGGAGCTGTTTCCCTGCCGTACGGCGTGAAGGACATGGTCCTGCGGCCGCTCACCATCCTGCCCCGGCACACCAACGGGATGACGTTCACCGTCTCGGACGCCGACGGCGAGGTCCTGCACAGCGCCACGTTCTTCTCCGTGGGCGGCGGCTTCATCGTCCGCGAGGGCGAGGAAGAGGCGGCCCTGAAGGAACTCGACGAATCGAAGAAGGAACTTCCCCTGCCGTTCCGGACGGCCGCGGAACTGCTGGGCCGCTGCCAGTCCAAGGGTCTCTCGATCGGTGAGATCATGTTCGTCAACGAGCGCGCCTCGCGCACCGAGGAGGAGATCCGCGAGGGGCTCCTGCACATCTACTCGGTGATGGAGGGCTGCGTCGAGGTCAGCCTCAAGCGCGTCGGGCTGCTGCCCGGCGGCCTCAAGGTCCGGCGTCGGGCCCCCGACTGGCACGAGCGCCTCATGAAGGAGGACAAGGACCGGGACCCGAAGTACTGGCAGGAATGGGTCAACCTGATCGCGCTGGCCGTGAACGAGGAAAACGCCTCGGGCGGCCGTGTGGTCACCGCCCCCACCAACGGCGCCGCGGGCATCATCCCGGCCGTGCTTTACTACGCGCTGCACTTCGCACCCGGCATGGATAAGGCCACCCAGGCCGACCGCGACGACGTCGTAGTTAAGTTCCTGCTGACCGCGGCCGCCGTCGGCGTGCTGTACAAGGAACAGGCCTCGATCTCGGGCGCGGAGGTCGGCTGTCAAGGCGAGGTGGGCTCGGCGTCGTCGATGGCCGCCGCCGGCCTGGCCGAAGTCATGGGCGGCACGCCCCAGCAGGTGGAAAACGCCGCGGAAATCGCGATGGAGCACAACCTTGGCCTGACCTGTGATCCGATCGGCGGCCTCGTCCAGATCCCCTGCATCGAACGCAACGCGATCGCCGCGGCGAAGGCCATCAACGCCGCCAAGATGGCCCTGTGGGGCGACGGCTCGCACCGGGTCTCCCTCGACGAGGTCATCGTGACCATGCGCGAGACAGGCAAGGACATGAGCTCCAAGTACAAGGAAACCGCGATGGGCGGCCTCGCCGTGAACGTCGTGGAGTGCTAGCGGGCTAGCCGGTGCCCGCCGGGGCCACTTGCGGCGGGCGCTAGTTGTGCAGGGCCGCCCACAGATTCAGCGTGGACGCGAACACGATCCAGGACAGGTAGGGCAGCATCAGCAGCCCTGCCGTCCGGCTGATGGGCCCGAAGAGCACCACTGTCACGGCCACCGCGACGGCGAGTGCCACGATGATCCCGAACGCGATCCACAGCGCCGGCGTCCCGAGCACCGGGTACAGGGCAAAGAAGGCCGGGGTCCACAGCAGGTTCAGCACCAGTTGGACCCCGTAGGCGGTGAGCGCCGTCCTGGACCCTTCGGCGTGTTTGCGCCAGACCAGCCACGCCGCGACGGCCATGGCGGTGTACAGGAGCGTCCAGACCGGGCCGAAGACCCAGTTGGGCGGGGACCATGGCGCCTTGTCCGCGGTGGCGTACCAGCCGTTGACGTGGTTGGCCGTGGCCAGGCCGCCCAGGGCCGCAACGAGCGCCGACGCGCCGAGGAACACGAACAGTGCGATCACCTGGGAGCCGCTTCCGGCGCCTCGTGAGCGTCCGCCGGGCGCCCCGGGACGGCCTTCCAGCGGTTGTTGCTGAGCCTGCATGAGACCAGCGTAACCGTCTTGTCCGGACCAGCGGCAGGGTGCGGACCGATAGACTTGGGGCTGCATGTCCGCATGCCGCCGACGCTCGTACCGCAATGATTGGATGCCGCACCCTTGCGTGAATTCACTGCCCGCTTTGCCTCCGCCGAAGAGATTGCCAACTGGGATGCCCACGTCACAGCGAACCCCAACGGCGGCAATCTCCTGCAATCCGAAGCCTTCGCCGAGGTTAAGCAGCACTTTGGCTGGAAACCCCTGCACCTGGTGTACGAGACGGCGGACTACACGAGCTACAACCTGGTCCTGGAGAAGTCCTTCCCGCTGCTCGGAAAGCTGTGGTATCTGATCAAGGGCCCCGACGTGGCGTCTGTCGACGACATCCCCGGGATCACCGCCGCGAACGCAGACTTCGTGAAGCGGGCCAGGCTGGGCGTCTTCGCAATCAAAATCGAGCCAGACATCATCCTCAGCGACGACGCCGCCCGGGTCCTTGAAGGCGCCGGACTCGTCAAGACCCACAACCTGCAGCCGAACGACTCCACGGCGCTTCTTGACATTGCGCCGGAGGAAAACCAGCTGCTGCGCAACCTGCACTCCCGCGGCCGCAATGCCGTGCGCCGGGCCATCCGCGAGGGCGTGGAGGTCCACAACGTCGAACCCACGGATGAGAATTTCCAGGCCATGTATGCCCTGATGACCACCACGGTGGAGGCCAAATCCCAGGTCCGGGTCCGCGAGTACGAGTACTACCGCCAGTTCTGGACCAACTTCCTGAAGCGGGACCAGGGCAGGCTGCTCTTCGTGTACGAGAACGGCGTGCCCTCGGTGGGCGCGTTCGTGATCAACTACGGCCGCAAGGGCACGTACAAGGACGGCGGGTCGCTGCAGAAGCGGGGTCAGTACGGCGACTCGCACCTTGTGCAGTGGACGGCCATCAACCAGCTCAAGGACCTTGGCTGCACCGAGTACGACTTCTGCGGCACCCCGCCGAGCGACAAGCTCAAGGACACGTCGAACCCGTTCCACGGGCTGGGCCTTTTCAAGACGAGCTTCAGCAAGACCGTGACCGACTTCGTCGGCTGCTACGACCAGGTGCTGAGCCCCTTGAAGTACAAGGCCTGGATGACGGCGGGGGAGCGCGTGGCACGCCAGCTCTACACCCGGCGCACGGGCCAGCAGTTCTACTAGGCCATCGGCAAAAACCGTCAAGGACAGTGAGGAGGCCGGAATGAACAAAGAACCCGACGGCCGCCGCAGGCCGCCCACGGACGGCCTGCCCCGGACCGAACCGATGTCGCCCATGCAGGTGCGCCAGAACGTCGCCGCCAAGCGGATGCTGCGCCGGCTGGTCCAAGGTGAAAACCCGCCGACGGCGCCGCTGAGCATCGTGGACCGGCTCGCAGGCAGCCCCTATGCCAACCCCATGATCCAGGTCGGCGGGGTGGACGCCTCGGCCCGCAAGACCATCGACTTCGCCCTCAAACTGGCGGAATCCATGTTCCGGTACGGGGCCGGCGCCCTCGAGGTCGAGACCAGCATCATTGCCATCACCGCCGCGCTCGGGTTGAAGAACATCGAGGTGGACATCACCAACCAGTCGGTGGCCATCAACTATGCCCCGAAGGACCAGACCCCCATCTCCTTGCTGCGCGTCGTGCGGTCCTGGACCAACAACTACGCGGGCCTCTCGCAGGTGCACCAGCTGGTGACGGACATCGTGGCCGGCGGCGTCGGCCGCGAGGAAGCCGTGCGCCGGCTCGAGGACATCACCCGCAGCGCCAAGCCGTTCCCGCGATGGATGGTCACGGTGGCTTTCGGCGTGTTCTCCGCCGTCTTCGTCGGCGTCCTGGGCGGAGGACTGGGCGCATCCATGGTCGCGTTCATCTCCAATATGTTCGTGAGCCTGCTGGCCCGCCAGCTGGGCCGCTGGCGTACTCCGGACTTCTTCATCACGGCCTCGTGTTCGTTTCTGGTGACCATCATTGCCCTGCTGTTGTGGCGTTTCGGCAGCCCGGTGGGGATACAGATTGCCCCGGCGATCGTGGTGGTCGGCGGCATCCTGCTGCTCCTGCCCACGGGACGGCTCGTATCCTCGGTGCAGGATGCGATCAACGGCTTCCCCGTCACGGCGGCGGGCCGGTTCCTGTCCACGATGCTGACCTTCGGGGCGCTGGTCGCCGGTATCGCCGTCGGCTTCGTCGTGGGCGACATGACCGGCATGGAACCGATCGACGTCACGGAAACATTCCCTCCCAGGTATGACTTGTGGGTCATCGTGGTCCTGATCGCCATTGCGGTGCTGATGATCGGCATTACGGAACAGACCAGCGTGAAGCTGCTGCTGCCGACGGCGGCCGTGGGGGTGGTGGGCTATCTGGTCCTGATCGGGGGCGACGCCGTGGGCATCGGGTCCCGGTTCGCGCCGGCCCTCGCGGCCGTGGCGATCGGCTTGCTGGCCCGCGTGGTGGCCCTCCGGATGGGTGCTCCCCAGCTGGTCGTGGCCGTCCCCGCAGCCCTGATCCTGCTTCCGGGCCTCACCATATTCCGCTCCATGTATGTATTGACCATCGAGGAATCCGAGATTCTCATAGGCGCCGGGGGGATGCTGAACGCCGGGGCGATCGTGCTCGGCGTCGCGGCGGGGATTGTGCTCGGTGACACCCTGGCACGGCCCCTGACGCGAAGCCTCGCCAGCAACGAGCGGCGCCGGGCCCGCCGCCGCTAGGCCGTCCGGCCAGCGGTGCCTTTGGATCTTGCGCCGCTAGATCCTGTGGCGTTGGATATTCGGCCTCAGATCTTGCCTATCGGCAGCTTCTTCTCCGCCTGGAAGTCGTCCTCCACGCGGCCCTTGGCCCAGTAGCCGGAGAGGGAAACCTGGGTCCGCTCCAGCCCGCGCTGCACGTAGAAAACGTTGCGCAGACCCTTCATGTAACCCCGCTCGCCGTGGGCAAAGACCTGGACGCGGCCCTCGGGCCACTCGGCGTCGCGCACGGCCGTGACCAGCAGTTCGCTCTCGCCGGCGGGGACGCCGCTGCGCAGCAGCCAGCGCAGTTCGACGCCGGCAGGCGCCGCGATCGCCTGGATGTCGGCGTCGCTGTCCACCTCGAGGAAGGCGAGGCCGCGGGCGTCCTGGGGCAGGGACTCAATGGCGGCGCCGATGGCCGGGAGCGCCGATTCATCGCCGGCAAAGAGGTGCCAGTCAGCCGTCGGGTCCGGGTTGTAGCCGCCGCCCGGGCCCGTGAAAGTCAGGCGGTCGCCGGGCTTGGCCGCTGCCGCCCAGGGGCCCGCGAGGCCCTCGTCGCCGTGGATGACAAAGTCGATGGCGAGTTCCTGGGCCGCCGCGTCCACCCAACGGACCGTGTAGGTCCGGGTGAACGGCCACTGGCTGCGCGGCATGGATTCCCGGATGGCCCACAAGTCCAGGGGGTCCGGGTAGTCGATGCCAGGCTGCGGAAACACGATCTTGACGTACCGGTCCACATAGTCGTTGTTGACATACCCGGCGAAGCCCGGGCCGCCGGCGATGATCCGGACCATGTGCGGGGAGAGCTGTTCCCGGCGCAGGACTGTCAGGTCAGTCTGGGGGCGCGAGTTCTTGTTGGCTGTGGTGGCGGCGGGGACGGAGGTCATGCAGCTAAGCCTAACCAAGAACCCCGGCCGGGAACCCCGGCGGGGAGGCCTGTTACGGCAGCGGCGGCAGTTCCCAGTCGACGGTCCCGTTGCCCTGTTCCTGCAGCAGCGTGTTGGTCCGGCTGAATGGCCTGGAACCGAAGAAGCCCCGGGATGCAGAGAGCGGGCTGGGGTGGGCGCTGGCGATCACGGCGGCGGACCCCAGCAGTGGTCTGACGGACTCTGCATCCTTTCCCCACAGGATCACGACGAGGGGAGCCGTGCCCGCGCCATCCGCGGACACGCGATGCGCGACAGCCCGGATGGCCGCCGCCGTGACGGCTTCCCAGCCCTTGTTCCGGTGCGAACCGGCCGCGCCGGCGCGGACGCTGAGGACCCGGTTGAGGAGCAGCACGCCCTGCTCCGCCCAGCGGCTAAGGTCCCCGTGGGTGCGGGGCGGGAAGCCGAGATCGGACTCAAGTTCCTTGTAGATGTTCGCGAGGCTGCGGGGGATCGGCCGGGTGCCACCATCGACGGCGAAGGACAGCCCGACGGCGTGCCCCGGCGTCGGATAGGGGTCCTGTCCCACGATCAGGACCCGCACGCCGGACAGCGGCTGCCGGAAAGCGCGCAGGAGGTTGGACGGCGACGGGAGGACCTCATGCCCCGCGGCCGCGTCGCTGGCGAGGTAGTGCAGGACGTCCCGCAGCTGTGGCTCCACCGGCGCCAGCGCCTCGGCCCAGTCCGGGACGACCAGCTCGCTCAGCGGCTGGCGTGCCAGCTCCGCGAAGCTGAGGTTGTCGGCGGCTGCGGGCTCCAGCTCGAACAGGGCATCGGAATCAAACACAGGTCCCATTCTCCCGCACGTCCGCGCGCGCCGCCCGTTCCTGGACCGCGCCCAAATGACAACCCTGTCGTTCGGCCGTAGCATGGGACTGACTTTTTACCGGATCCAGCCAAGGGAGTGTGTCGTGGCCGAAACAGCGCAAGAGCACGTGCTCGCGGGGGATTTTGACGGAATTTCCGAGTCTGGGCACAGCCTGGGCGCGGTGGCGGACGAATCGCCGCTGAGTGCCCGTGACCAGCAGATGCTTGCTTTGGAGCGGCAGTGGTGGAAGTACGCCGGGGCCAAGGAACAGGCCATCCGCGAGCTCTTCGACCTTTCCGCCACGCACTACTACCAGATCCTCAACGCCCTCATCGATACCGAGGAGGCGCTGGCCCACGATCCCATGCTCGTCAAGAGATTGCGTAGACTACGTACATCACGCCAACGTGCCCGCACTGCCCGTCGTCTGGGAACAGATTCGTAAAGTAGCGCCACGCGCAGCCGGATTCGCAGGTCCTGTTGCGCCCGCTTCCGGCCTCGGGCACCCCGTATGAAATCAGCAAGGACGTCGTTTAACCATGACCAAATACGCTCGGGATGAATTTGATCGGGTCCCGGAGACCTCTACCCGGCAGGGTGTCCACCGGACCGTCGCCGAATCGCGCCGCCGGAGTCTGGTTCCCATCCTGGCGGCGGGCTGTGTAGCGCTGGCCATCGGTCTGGTGGCCTTCCTGATCCTGCCCAAGCTCGGCTTTTCTGCGGGGCAGGCATCGGCCGTCTCCGCCGGCAGCAGCGCGTCCGCCAGCAGCAGCCCGACTGCCACGAGCCCGGCGAGCCCCAGTCCCGAGGCGACCAGCACGGCCCCGGCCAGCCCCGAAGCTGCCACGACGGCGCCGGAAGCCTCTCCCTCTGCAACACCGGGGGACACTGCCGCCGGCGTGGACAAGACGCAGCCGGTGACGATCTATAACGGGACCACCACCGCCGGCCTCGCCAGCAGGGTCGGCGGCACCGTCAGTTCCGCCGGCTGGGTCCTGGGCCAGACGGGCAACTGGCCCGGCGTTCCCCAGCAGACGTCGGTGATTTTCTACAGCAGCGTGGACCAGAAGGGCAACGCCGAGGCTCTGGGAACGCTCCTGGGCATCGACACCCTGGTGGAGTCCGCCGAGTTCAACATGCCCCTCGTCGTGGTGATCGGCCCCGGCTTCCAGTAACCCATTCCGGTTACGCCTCAATAACTATTCACCGGCGGGTCTGCCCGTCACCGGCATTACTGCGGGACGCTGTGGATACAGTGGCTGCGGATTTCTCTCCGCAGTCCGCGGCGCACATCGACGTGGGCCGCACGCAAGCTAGTTGAAAGTGTGGACACCATGGCACAGGGAACCGTCAAATGGTTCAACGCCGAAAAGGGCTACGGCTTTATCACTGTCGACGGGTCCGAGAACGACGTCTTCGTGCACTGGTCCGCGATCATCGGGGAAGGCTACCGCGCCCTGGATGAGGGCCAGCGGGTGGAGCTGGAAATCGGCGAGGGCGAAAAAGGCCCGCAGGCTGAAAGCGTTCGGCCCGCCTAGTGGCACTTCCCGCCCTCACGGACACCCCGCGGGACACCGCCCGGCGTCGCGCAGGAGCCTTCCCGTTGGGCCGCGCCCTGGCAGCGGGAACGGTAACGGCCCTGGCGCTGACAGGCTGCCTGGGACCGGCGGGCAGCGCCCGTGTGGCCAGCGCCGACGCCAGCGGCGACGGTACCCTGCGCATCGGCCTGATCCTGGACAACACAGGGCGGCAGAACTTCCTCAACGCCCCCCAGCTCGCGGCCGCCCAGCTTGCCGTCAAAGACATCAACGCCGCCGGCGGCCACAAAGGCAAACCCGTGGAGCTGCTGCCGGAAACCATCAGCACGGACACCGCCGCCCAGGCCAAAGCGCTCGTGGCCGCCAAGGCCGACGTCGTGATCGGTCCCACCGATTCCAGCCGTGCCCCGGCCGCCATCGACGTGCTGTCCAACGCCAAGGTAGCGCTCATTTCGCCGGCCAACTCTGCCAGCGGGCTCAGCAACTACAAGAGCGGCGGCTACTACTTCCGCACCGCGGCGGCCGACGTCGCCCAGGCCTCCGTCCTGGCCAAGCTGGCCAAAGACGGCGGCGCGAAGACCCTGGCCGTCCTGCACGAGGAAGGTGACTACGGCACGGATGTCGCTGCCGCCGTCGACAGTGCGGCCAAGCAGTCCGGCATGGACACCGTGGCGGACGCGGAGTTCAAACCGGGCCAGGCGCAACAAGCTGTTGCCGCCGCGAAAGCCGCGAATCCCGACGCCGTGGTGCTGGTCGCGCGCGATGGCGCCCAGGGCGCCATCGCTGAACTGAACAACGCCGGCCTTGCCGGAAAGAAACTCGTCCTCAGCGACGGAGCAGTCAACCAGTACGGCTCCGGGCTGGGCGCACGCGCCCTCGACGGCGCACGCGGGATCCTGCCCGGGGTGTTCCCCTCCGCCGCATTCCAGGCGGACCTCGTGGCGGTAGATCCCGGGCTGAAGGACATGACGTTCGCCGCCGAGACGTACGACGCCGTCATCCTGGCCGCCGTCGCTGCCGCCGCGGCAGAGGACGACGCCGGAACCTCCATCGCGGCGTCCCTCGTCCCCGTCTCCGGCGGCGCCGCGGCAGCAGACGGCCAGACCGCCAGCCCGGCCGCTAGCAAGGTGTGCACGAGCTACAAGGACTGTGAAGACGCGCTGCGTGCAGGCCAGCGTCCGGACTACGACGGCCAGTCCGGACGGATCAGCTTCGATTCCCACGGGGACATCACTCAGGCGAACTACGTGGTCTACACCTACGGCGAGGACAACATGGCCAAGATGAGCGGCACGGAGACCGCCAGCAGCAACGGCGGCTGATCGCTCATAGCGTATTGGGCCCGCGTGGCGGGCGGTTCGGGCCGGCCACTGCTTGCACTCTCCCCGGGGGAGTGCTAATTATTGAGTTAGCACTCCAGCGCACTGACTGCTAACACGACGCCCGGTCCGCCCGGCCGCGAAGTGAGGCGGCCGGTCCAGGAGCTAAAGAAACACCTTGCTGGGGTGAGATCCCGGACCCAGCGGCATACAGAGGCCGCCGGGTTGGGATCGTCCGTCGCGGGCACCGCAGCGAAGGTTCATTCTTAACGACTGTCCCGAAAGGACTACTGCCGTTATGGCCAAGATCATTGCATTTGATGAAGAGGCACGCCGCGGTCTTGAGCGGGGCCTGAACATCCTCGCCGACGCCGTCAAGGTCACCCTCGGCCCGCGGGGACGCAACGTCGTCCTCGAAAAGAAGTGGGGCGCCCCCACGATCACCAACGATGGTGTTTCCATCGCCAAGGAGATCGAGCTGGACGATCCTTACGAGAAGATCGGCGCCGAGCTGGTCAAGGAAGTTGCCAAGAAGACGGATGACGTCGCTGGCGACGGCACCACCACGGCCACCGTGCTGGCTCAGGCCCTGGTCAAGGAAGGCCTGCGCAACGTCGCGGCCGGCGCTGACCCGCTGTCCCTCAAGCGCGGCATCGAGAAGGCTGTCGAAGCCGTCACCCGCGAGCTCCTGGCCTCCGCCAAGGAAATCGAGACCAAGGAAGAGATCGCCGCCACCGCATCCATCTCTGCTGGCGACAACGAGATCGGCGCCCTGATCGCCGAAGCCCTCGACAAGGTCGGCAAGGAAGGCGTCATCACGGTCGAGGAGTCGAACACGTTCGGCCTCGAGCTGGAGCTCACCGAAGGCATGCGCTTCGACAAGGGCTACATCTCCGCTTACTTCGTCACCGACGCCGAGCGCCAGGAAACGGTCCTTGAGGATCCCTACATCCTGATCGTCAACTCCAAGATCTCCAACGTCAAGGAACTGGTTGCTGTCCTCGAAAAGGTCATGCAGTCCAACAAGCCGCTGCTGATCATTGCCGAAGACATCGAGGGCGAGGCCCTGGCCACCCTGATCGTCAACAAGATCCGCGGCACCTTCAAGTCCGTTGCCGTCAAGGCTCCTGGCTTCGGCGACCGCCGCAAGGCGCAGCTGGCCGACATCGCCATCCTCACTGGTGGCCAGGTCATCTCCGAGGAAGTCGGACTCAAGCTTGAGACCGCCGGACTCGAACTCCTCGGCAAGGCCCGCAAGGTTGTTGTCACCAAGGACGAGACCACCATCGTTGAGGGTGCAGGCGACGCCGACCAGATCGCCGGCCGCGTGTCCCAGATCCGCGCCGAGATCGAGAACTCGGATTCCGACTACGACCGCGAGAAGCTGCAGGAGCGCCTGGCCAAGCTGGCCGGCGGCGTTGCAGTCATCAAGGCTGGTGCGGCAACCGAGGTCGAGCTCAAGGAGCGCAAGCACCGCATTGAGGACGCCGTCCGCAACGCCAAGGCTGCTGTTGAAGAGGGCATCGTCGCCGGCGGTGGCGTTGCCCTGATCCAGGCCGGTGCCAAGGCATTCGCGAACCTGCAGCTCTCCGGTGACGAAGCAACCGGTGCGAACATCGTCCGCGTTGCCATCGACGCCCCGCTGAAGCAGATCGCGTTCAACGCCGGCCTCGAGCCCGGCGTCGTGGTGGACAAGGTCCGCGGCCTGCCCGCAGGCCACGGACTCAACGCAGCCACCGGCGAGTACGTCGACCTGCTGGCCGCCGGCATCAACGACCCGGTCAAGGTAACCCGCTCTGCCCTGCAGAACGCGGCTTCCATCGCCGGTCTCTTCCTCACCACCGAGGCCGTTGTGGCCGACAAGCCGGAGAAGAACTCCCCGGCTATGGGCGGCGGCGACGACATGGGCGGCATGGGCGGCATGGGCGGTTTCTAACCACCCGGCTTCCAGCCACCTGAACTAGCTAGTAGTTCAATGTAGTAGTTCAACGACGGCGGTCCCACCTTCGGGTGGGGCCGCCGTCGTCGGTTAAGCACATCCCCGCCCGGACACCCTCCCTCACTTAACGCACAGATCCAGCCGACGCTGCCTCAGGCATCACGGTGATCACGCGACTGCTCTGCTGAGAACGGCCGGTGAGGGAGCGTTGCGTGGTGGGAGAAGGACGTGAGGGGGCGCCGGGTGGTTTGTTGCCGATGTGAGGGGGCGTCGGTGGACGTCGGCGGGGTCTGGCAGGATAGATCAGTGACGATTACAGCAGCGGCCGACGGTTCGGCCTTAGGAAATCCCGGCCCGGCCGGCTGGGCCTGGTACGTGAATGACGACTGCTGGCGCGCCGGCGGATGGCCCCACGGCACCAACAACCAGGGCGAGTTGATGGCGGTGCTGGACCTGTTCCGGGCCACGGCTCATGTGCCCGGCGAAGACCTGCTCATCCTCTGCGACAGCCAGTACGTCATCAACGCGGTGACCAAGTGGATGCCCGGCTGGAAACGCAAGGGCTGGCGCAAGGCGGACGGCAAGCCGGTGCTGAACGTCGACCTCCTCAAGGACATCGACCAGGCCCTCGTCGGCCGCAAGTACACCTTCGAATGGGTGCGGGGCCACGCAGGTCACGAGCTCAACGAAGCGGCAGACGACCGTGCCCGTGCAGCTGCCACGGCGTACCAGCAAGGCGTGGCCGTCCGGCAGGGTCCCGGATTCGGGACAGCGGCAGTCGGGACGCCACCAGCGGCCCACGCGGTCTCCACGACGCCGCAGGCGGCCCCGCAGGCAGCGCAGGCAACGGCGGCCCCGGCGTCCAGGGCGGCGGCCCTGCAGCAGGCCATGCGACCGACCCAGTCCGCGGCTCCCTCCGGCCAACAGCAACTCTTCGGCCCATCAGGCGCCTTCGACGAGCCGGACCTCTTCAGCGAACTCGAAGAAGAACCGGCCGCAGCCTTGGCGGAGACCAGCCCCGAAGCAGTGGTCGAGTCGCTCGAGCGGGAACTGCTCCAACCGGAAACCCGGGCGGACATGGGCCGCACAGCGGTCCTGCTCCACCCCGACTTCACCGAAATCGGCAGCTCCGGACGCATCTGGACCCGCGACGCCATGATGGTGGCCCTGGAGGACAACCCGGGCGGACCTGCCGAACTGGAACTGCTGGGCGCGGACCGGCTGGGAGAGAAGACCGTGCTCCTGACGTACCGCAGTCACACGCGCGAGGGATCAGCCCTGCGCAGCTCCCTGTGGGTCCTTGAGGGCGCACAGTGGCGGCTGCGCTTTCACCAGGGCACGCCCGAGGCCTGACCGAGCCGGGATAACCTGACCCGCCCGGGGCGGCCTGACCCGGACCCGGGAGGCTCAGGTGAAGCGCTGCACGTTCCCCAGCTCTGCCTGGTCATAGGTGGCGGCCGCCGAATTCAGTGCCAGGTTGATGGACGCCAGGGATGCTTCGACCCTGCCTTGGGTCAGCGCCCACTCGGCGACCAGGTTCTGGAAGTTCGTCGCCGCGGAGCCGCGCCAGCTGCCCTGAAGTTCGTCCAGCCCGTGTTTCATGGCGTGGACGTCCGCGCTGATCCGCTCCACCGTGGCCTTCACGTTGGCGGATTTCAGCTGGAGGAGTTCCGTATCGACGGAGATGATGCTCATGGCCATGCCCTCTCGAATGTTCGAAGGAGGCAGCAGGGACCCGGCAACGTGACAGTCAGCGCTTAGAGTCAGTCGAAAAATCTACTGTGGTGTCTTCTCACAACACAGTTTTGCTGGACAAGCTTGCGGGGAGTGTCTGCCTCATCCGGATCTTCCGGACACCTCGATCGTAGGCAGGCAGCGCACCGGGCGGACACCGCCGTCGGCTCCTATGTGGACAACTCCGGCGCGGACAATGCCGTGGCGTCTTCGTCCAGGAACGGGATGCTGACCACCAGCGTGGCGCCGCCGCCGTCGGTCTTTTCGACCCGCACGGACCCGGAATGCGCGCCGATGATGGCAGCCACGATGGCCAGGCCAAGTCCGCTGCCGCCGGTTTCCCGGGTCCGCGACGTATCGGCCCGGTAGAAGCGCTCGAAGATCCGGGCCGCCTCCTCATCCGGGACGCCCGGTCCGTGGTCTCGGACCTCGATTACGGAGTGCCGTGCGCCGTCCGGCGCGGTCCGGACCCCGACGCCAATCTCGATCGGGCTGCCCTCCGGCGTATACCGCAGGGCATTGCCCACCAGGTTGCTCACCACCTGGCGCAGCTTGGCTTCATCGCCCAGGACCGGGGCAGCAGCCGGGGCAGCTCCGTCGAGTCCGGTGAGGGTGATGGTGCGGCTGCGGTCGCTGGCCTGGGTGTCCACCACGGCATCGTTGGCCAGGAGCAGCAGATCCGCCGGTTTCTGCTGCAGCGGGCGCTGTTCGTCGATTCTCGCGAGCAGCAGAAGGTCCTCGACCATGGCCCCCATGCGCTTGGCTTCGCTCTCGATCCGTCCCATCGCGGTGGCCACGTCTTCCGGCGTGGACAGCGCGCCGTGCCGGTAGAGCTCGGAAAATCCCCGGATGGTCACCAGCGGGGTGCGCAGTTCGTGTGAGGCGTCGGCCGCGAAGCGCCGCATCTTGGCCTCGGATGCCATCCGGGCGGCGAATGCTGTTTCGATGTGCGCGAGCATGGCATTGAGCGAACTCCCGAGCCGGCCCACCTCAGTGCCCGGGTTTTCAACCTCCACGCGCCGGGACAAGTCTCCGGCGGCGATGGCGGCGGCCGTCTTCTCCACGCGAGCCAGCGGCCGGAACGACCGCGATACGGTCCACGTGGCGATGAAGAATGCCAGGACCAGCGTCAGCAGGCCCACCCCCACGACCACCAGGGCGGCGTGTTCCATCACGGAATCGACGGGGTCCAGGGGCAGACCGATCACGACGACGGCGCTGCGCTGGTTGTTGTCCACCACGTTGACCGCCACGACCCGCCAGTTGCCGCCGTCGGTGCCGCGCACCTGGAAGGGCGCCTGCTGGCGTTCCCGGGCTTCGACCGTGGAAAAAGTCTTGATGGCGGGGTGGGAGTCCTTGTCGCCGCCAAACGTGTAAGGGGGCGCGCCCGGGCTGAAGAGCATCAGCGAATAGTCGGTGGGAACGGTGGAGGTCGTTTCCTGCAACTGGCTAAAGGACTGCTGCTGGCGCGCGGAATCGACGGCGGCCCGGAGCTTGTCATCCACCTGGCCCTGCAGGAAGCTGTGCAGCAGGGTCAGCGTGCCCGCACCCGTGGCCGTAAGGGCCACGAGCATGAGCGCCATCATGATGGCCACGAGCTGCGACCGCAGCGACGCCGACTTCCAGCGGTACAGCAAGGTCAGCGCTTCTCCGCTGTCCGCAGGACGTAGCCGACGCCGCGCTTGGTCTGGATCAGTGCCGGGGCATCGGGATCGATGTCCACTTTGCGGCGCAGGTAGGAGATGTAGGACTCCACGATGGAGGCATCGCCGTTGAAGTCGTACTCCCAGACGTGGTCCAGGATCTGGGCCTTGGACAGGACCCGGTTCGGGTTGAGCATGAGGTAGCGCAGGAGCTTGAATTCGGTGGGGGACAGCTCAATCACGGTCCCGCCGCGGCGGACCTCGTGGGCGTCGTCGTCGAGCTGGAGGTCATCGACCCGGATCACGGCGTCGTCGTCGACCTGGGGCTGCGTGCGCCGGAGAACGGCGCGGATGCGGGCCACCACCTCGTCGAGGCTGAACGGCTTGGTGACGTAGTCGTCCCCGCCCACGGTCAGGCCGGTGACTTTGTCTTCGGTGTCGTCCTTGGCCGTGAGGAACAGGACGGGGAAGTGCTTGCCGGCGGCACGCAGGCGCCGGGTGACGGTGAAGCCGTCCATGTCCGGCAGCATGACGTCCAGGACTGCCAGATCGGGGGCGTGCTCCTCCGCGGCGGCCAGTGCCTCGCGCCCGCTGCCGGCGGAGACAACTTCAAAACCTGCAAAACGCAGGGACGTTGACAGCAGCTCGCGGATGTTGGGTTCATCATCGACGACGAGCAGCTTGGCTTCGGGACCGTTCTTCTTCATGCTCCCATGATGCTCCCAGACTCTGGGAGTTTTCTGAATGAAAGATGGGTGTTGCATGGGCTGTTCCCGCCCTCGGGGAACTGCCGGGGCCGCACCAAGCGCGGCGCCGCCCCGGCTCAACCGGAGGTACCGACGTCGTTGGCGTCCATGATCCGGTAGGCGTAACCCTGTTCGGCCAGGAAGCGCTGACGTTTCGCGGCGAAGTCCTGATCCAGGGTGTCCCGGGCCACGAGCGAGTAGAACCGGGCGGCGCGGCCGTCCTTCTTGGGCCGCAGCAGCCGGCCCAGGCGCTGGGCCTCTTCCTGGCGGGAGCCGAAAGAGCCCGAGACCTGGATCGCCACCGAGGCCTCGGGCAGGTCGATGGAAAAGTTGGCCACCTTGGACACCACCAGGGTCTGCACCTCGCCGGCACGGAACGCATCAAAGAGGCGCTGGCGTTCCTTGACCGTGGTGTCGCCCTTGATCACGGGCGCGTTGAGGCGCTCGCCGATCTCGTCGAGCTGGTCGATGTACTGCCCGATCACCAGCAGCTGTTCGCCGGCGTGTTCGGCGACGAGTTCTTCCACCACGCGGGTCTTCGTCTCCGAGGTGGCGCACAGGCGGTACTTGTCGGCGTCCTCGGCCATGGCGTACGCCACGCGTTCATCGCGGGGCAGGTCGATCCGGACCTCGACGCAGTCCGCGGGCGCGATGTAGCCCTGTGCCTCGATGTCCTTCCACGGCGCGTCGTAGCGTTTCGGGCCGATGAGGCTGAAGACCTCGCCCTCCCGGCCGTCCTCCCGCACCAAGGTGGCGGTGAGTCCCAACCGGCGCCGGGCCTGCAGGTCCGCCGTCATGCGGAAGATGGGCGCGGGCAGCAGGTGGACCTCGTCGTAGATGATCAGGCCCCAGTCGTTGCCGTCCACGAGCTCCAGATGCGGGTACAGCCCGCCGCGCTTCGTGGTCAGGACCTGGTAGGTGGCGATCGTGACCGGCCGGACTTCCTTGACGGAGCCGGAGTACTCGCCGATCTCCTCCTCGGTCAGGGACGTGCGCTTGAGGAGCTCGTCCTTCCACTGCCGGGCCGAGACGGTGTTGGTCACCAGGATCAGGGTGGTGGTGGAGCTGGTGGCCATGGCGGCCGCGCCCACCAGCGTTTTGCCGGCGCCGCAGGGGAGCACGACGACGCCGCTGCCGCCGGCCCAGAAGTTCTCCGTTGCCAGCCTCTGGTAGGGGCGGAGCTTCCAGCCGGATTCGTTGAGCATGATCGGGTGCGGCGTGCCGTCGACGTAGCCGGCCAGGTCCTCGGCCGGCCAGCCGATCTTGAGCAGCAGTTGCTTGAGCTGCCCGCGCTGGGAGGAATGCACCACCACCGTCTCGCCGTCGATCCGCGGCCCGAGCAGCGGGGCGATCTTCTTGGCCCGGCTGACCTCTTCGAGCACCGGATAGTCGGACGTACGCATGACCAGACCGTGCTGCGGGTCCTTTTCCAGCCGGAGCCGACCGTACCGGGACATGGTCTCTTCGACGTCGATCAGCAGGGAGTGCGGCACCGGGAACCGGGAGTACTTGAGCAGGGTGTCCAGCACCTTTTCGGCGTCGAGCCCTGCCGCCCGGGCATTCCACAGCCCCAGCGGCGTCAACCGGTAGCTGTGCACATGCTCCGGGGCCCGTTCCAGCTCGGCGAACGCCGCGATGGCGTGCCGGGCCTCTGTTGCGAGTTCGTGATCGACCTCCAGCAGGATGGTCTTGTCACTCTGGACGATCAGGGGCCCGTCATTCACTGGAGCAATTCCTCTGTGGCTTCTACGTCGATAATCCGGTGGATGGACAAGACCCGCTCGGTCTCCTTGTCAGGATCGAACACCCGGACACGCCCGCCATTCACTGCTACCGGAACAACGTTCTCGCGGCTGGCATTCCCCATGCCGTCCACAACGTTCATGACCACCCGCTGCTTGAGGCGGATCGCCTTCAGCAGAGTTTCCAGCCCCAGCTGGGTGGCCTCCTCGCTGCCCGGGGCAGCCGCCGGAGGATGAGCACCGGCAGCGCCCGGGGCGCGGGTCCCGTCGCTGCGCAGCACGGCCAGTTGGGCGTCGATGTCCGCCTCCGGCGGGGCCGTGCGCGGGGCCGTATAGACCGGCCGGCCGCCGCCGGAAACCGGGGTGCTGCGGCGTAGCCGGACGACGGCGGACGAGGCGTCCTCCAGCACAGGGGACAGGCCCAGGCCCTTGAGCACCTGGGCGGTATCCCGCGGTGCGGCGTGCGAGATGACCACGGTGGGCGCGATCCGCACGAGCCCGAGGCCGGCGGCGGCCGGGGCGTTGAGCAGATCCAGCAAGGCCGTCTCGTCCTCGCTCTGGATGAAGCTCGCCGCAGCCCCGACGCGCAGCCGGGAGTGGCGGGCGGCGGTGTCCTCGATGAGGTACTGCAGGGGCTGGGGGATGGCCGTGGCTGAATGCCGCCGCAGGAACTCCAGGATCGCCGCGGCGTCCTGGCCGGCGTCGAGGGCCCGGCGGACCGAACCAACGGAGAACCGGTAGATGGTTGCCGGTCCCTGCCCCTCGGCCGCTGCCATGGTGAGGAGCCGGTCGCTCAGTTCGGGATCGAGATAGCCGGGGGCCACAGCGGTCAGGTCCGCCTGCAGCAGTATGTGCTGCAGGGCTGCCGGCAGGTGTTCGCCCAGGATTCCGAGGGCATCATCCGGCTGCTCGGCGGCGATGGCGGCCCCAAGCTGGCTGAGCGCGCCGGAACCGATGAGGCCCAGCATCTCGGCCTCCATGAGAATGCCGCGGATCAGCGAGCTGAACCGGCGGGCCATGCGGGGCTGGGTCCACTCGGCCCGCTCCAGCACGGCACCGGCATCGAGGACGGGCGCCTGCCCGTCGGGGGCCGCGGCCTCCAGGGTGAGTTCGTTCAGGATTTCCAGGACCCGTTTGCGGACCACCGGGGCGTCGGGCCGCTGCGCCTCGGCCGAGAGCGCGTTGATAGTGGTCCCGGCCATGCCCCGGTGGCCCGCCGGCCCCGGGGCAGCAGCATTCACGGGCTGGCCCACGAGCGAGGGGGCGCGCTCGCTCGCCAGCCAGGCGTTGACCAGCCACAGCCATTGTTCCTGCCGGGGAAGCGCCAGCCACTCCAGCTGCGGCGGCTGCACCCACGCGGAGCTGTCGACATCCAGCCGGAGCAGGCCTGCCATGCCGCAGAGCTCCGCGAGCACCCCGGCCTCCTGCACGCCGATCCGCAGCGAATCCGCCAGCCGCTTCATCTCCCGTACCCCGACGCCCCCGCTGCGCAGCGTCGCCAGGGGCTGCTCACGCACGGTGTACAGCACTTCGCCCACGAGCCGCAGCGTCTCCGCGATGGCGCCCAGGGCGGCGTTGCGGCGCAGCCCGGCGCTCGTGAGGCCCAGCCGGGGTACGGGCGGCACGAGGGAGAAGTCCTCAATGACAAACCCGCCACGCAGCGACACGCCGACGCTGTGCGGCAGCTCGACGTGCGCGGCGTCCAGCGGCACCAGCAGCCCCCGCGCCAGCAGCCAGTCCACCGGGCCGACGTCGGAGCTTTCGTGGAGCACTGTGGCGCGGCGTTGCGCCTGCGGAACGGCGCCCATGGCCCAGTTGCCGAACCGGGCCAGCAGCGCGGACGTGCGTTCCGGCGCGCTGGCCAGGATGCCCTGGACAGACTCCGGTGTTGCTGTCCAGTGCTGCAGCGCCAGGGCTGCTTCCATCGGCGTCGTGGCGGGGGAGATGGATGCCCCGCTACGGTGCAGTTCCCCCACCAGTTGCACCACGCGCTGCGCAAAAGCCGGCTGGAGCCGCACGAGCTCGGTGTAGCTGCGTCCCAGCCCGGCAGGGTAGATGCCGATCACATCCTTGAGGCTGCCGACGGGGAGGTAGTGCCGCGCCTTGGCGGCGGCGGGAGTCGCGCCGTGCGGTGGATCGGTGCGGTGGACGAGGGCCAGTTCCTGCAGGGAATGCAGCAGGCGGTCGATCGCGGCAACCGAGGAGCCATTGATCAGTTTCTTCAGCGTTGCCGCGGATGCGCTGTGTCCGGTGTCGGCGTTGGTGCACAGGTGCAAGGTTTCCAGCACCTGCATCTGCGGACGGTTGAGTCGCTCGAGTGCCCGTTGCACGCTGACTCGTCCGCTGGCGCGGGCGGCCAGGGCGGCGAAGTCCGGGACGCCGGGAGAGATCAGGTCCGGCCGCGCGGAGAACAGGGCCCGCAACGAGTCGTCGCTTCGTGCCTGAAGTTCCTTGCTGAGCGCGCGGATGAGGGACATCGATCCAACGTTACCTTTCGCCGGGCCCGCGCGGGCGGCGCCGGGCGACCGCCGCGTCGACAACAAGGGCGAGCATGAGCATAAATGCCACCGGGAGCCCGTAGAGGGCCACCGAGGTAATCCAGACGGGCGCCACGACATGGTTGAACGCCAGGGCCATGACAGCGCCGACGGCGACGAGGGACAGCACGGCAATGGCGGCCGCAAGGATCATGAAGGGCCGCCGGTAACGCGTCAGTGTCATGAGGGCAACGCTAACAGTCCGGCCTCGCCCGCGCCTCACGCCGCTAAAGTGAACAAGGCAGGATAACCTTGGAGATACAGACCAACACGGTCCGGGCAGTCATACCCTGAACCCGCGTATCCATGCGGATGCGGTGACCGCCGGCCGTGTCCCCGCAGAACGAAGAAGGTTGATTACGTGCCTACCGGCAAGGTCAAGTGGTATGACAAGGAAAAAGGCTTCGGATTCCTCGCTGGCGAGGACGGCCAGGAAGTCTTCCTGCCCAAGTCCGCGCTGCCCGAGGGCGTCACGGACCTCAAGGCCGGAACGCGCGTTGAATTTGGGGTAGCCGACGGCCGCAAGGGGGCCCAGGCCCTCGGCCTGCGGGTGCTGGACAAGACGCCGTCCATCGCCAAAGCAAAGCGGCCCAGCGCCAAGGACCTTGCCCCGCTGGTCCAGGACCTCGTCAGCGTGCTGGACAACCTGTCCGGAACCCTGTCCGCGGGGAAGTACCCGGAAGGCAACAAGGGAAAGGCGATTGCAGCCGCCCTGCGTAAGGTTGCCGACGAGCTGGACGTATAAGGCTCTTGATGACTCAGGAACCTGATCAGTTGCCGGCGCCGGATGCCGGATCCAAAGTGCCGG
Source organism: Arthrobacter sp. H-02-3 (assembly GCF_003097355.1). Taxonomy (GTDB): domain Bacteria; phylum Actinomycetota; class Actinomycetes; order Actinomycetales; family Micrococcaceae; genus Arthrobacter; species Arthrobacter humicola. The sequence continues at coordinate 63,932 of NZ_PYUI01000010.1, read as the reverse complement.
CCGGATCCAAGGGGACCGGCCCGAAGCAGGGGCCCCGCCCTCACGCCGGCGTGCCCGTCTGGCGCACCGGCAAGCCAGACGCCTTCCTGGCCGCCGCCGTCGACGTCGCCCGCGCCGCAGTGGAAAGCATCGCCCCCGCCGAGCAGATCGGCGAGCACCTCGGTGCCCGCAGCGAAGGCGACCGACTGGTGACCCATCTGTTCGAATCCAGGCTGCCCGGGTATCTGGGCTGGCAGTGGTACGCCGTGCTGACCCGCAACTCGCGGTCCAAAGTGGTGACGGTCGACGAGCTCGGCCTGCTGCCCTCGGAAGACTCCATCCTGGCGCCGGCCTGGGTCCCGTGGGCTGAACGGGTCCGCCCCGAAGACGCGCAGACGGACGAGACCGAGGAAGCGGCAGGCGCCCAGGCGCCGTCGCAGGGGCCCGACGCCGAGGACGACGACCAGCACGACGGCGATGCCCAGGCCGCCAGCGAGCAGGACGACGACGAACAGGACGCCACCGAAGACGACGCCGCCGAGTACGACGCCGAGGATGCTCGGGAACGCTCCGCCGACGAGGCCGACTAGCGGTTGGAAGCGTCCGGGAGAGTGCATAGCGAGGGCTGGGCCTGATGTCCACGTTCAAATCCCTGCACATCCTGAACTACCGGATCTGGTTCGTCGGCGCCCTCATCTCCAACATCGGTACCTGGATGCAGCGCACCGCCCAGGACTGGCTGGTGTTCGCGCACCTGACGGCGCACGACGCCGGCGCGGTGGGCATTACGATGGCCCTGCAACTGGGCCCGCAGCTTTTCCTGGCCCCTGTGGCCGGACTGGTCGCGGACCGCTTCAACCGTAAACGGCTCCTGGTCCTGACCCAGTCCGCGATGGCGCTGCTGAGCGCCGGGCTGGGCATCCTCGTGATAACGGGCGCGGCGCAGCTCTGGCAGGTCTACGCCTTCGCCCTGCTGCTCGGCGTGGTCTCCGCGTTGGATGCCCCCGTCCGCCAGACCTTCGTCTCGGAACTGGTCCAGGACGACTACCTTCCCAACGCCGTGGCCCTCAACAGTGCCTCCTTTAACGTGGCCCGGATGATCGGCCCCGCCGTGGCCGGCGTGCTCACGGCCGTCGTCGGGCCGGGCTGGGTCTTTCTCATCAACACCCTCACGTTCGCCGCAATGCTGCTGAGCCTGGCGAAAATCCCGGTGGCGTCGCTGCGCCGGATGCCGCGGGCAGCGGCCGGCAAGGGCAGGATCCGCGAGGGGTTGCGCTATGTGAGATACCGTCCGGACCTTGTCGTGGTGCTCGTGGCCATCTTCATCGTGGGAACCCTGGGGCTGAATTTCGCCCTGTTCATCGCGGCCATGGTGGGCACCGAATTTGGCCTCGACGCGGGGGCCTTCGGCCTCATGAATTCGATCATGGCGATCGGCTCCGTCGCCGGGGCCCTGTTGTCCGCCGGCCGGGGCACACCGCGCCTGCGGGTGATCTTCGCGGCGGCCGGGGCGTTTGGCGTGACCTCCGGCATAGCAGCCCTGGCTCCCAACTACTTCTGGTACGGCGTCGCGCTGGTGCCGGTGGGGCTGTTCGCGATCACCATGATGACGAGCGCCAACGGGTACGTCCAGACCACCACGGACCCTGTGATGCGAGGCCGGGTGATGGCCCTGTACATGGCGATCTTCATGGGCGGAACGCCCATCGGGGCGCCGTTCGTCGGCTGGGTGGCAAACATCGCCGGCCCCCGCTGGTCCATGGGCGTCGCGGCCGTTGCCGGCCTGCTTGCGGCCCTGATCGGGCTGCTGTGGATCATCCGGGCGAAGCAGCTGCGGCTCCACTTCAACCGCCGGGCCCGCGGGTTGCGGTACTTCCGCGTGGCAAGCCGCGCCGGCGCAATTGGGGCCGGCGGATCCGGGGCCGATGCAGCCGGCGCGGGCCCGGCCGCCCAGCCGGAGAGCATGCCGGGAAACGACGACGGCGCCGCACCGGCACGTGGCCGGGACGACGCCGTCGGACGTTGAGGCTACTTCTTGAGTTCTGCCACGACGAAGTCGATGCACTCAAGCAGCGCCGAGACGTCGTCCGGTTCGATCGCCACGAACGTGGCGATGCGCAGCTGGTTGCGGCCCAGCTTGCGGTACGGCTCGGTGTCGACGACGCCGTTGGCCCGGAGCACCTTGGCGATGGCCGCGGCGTCGATCGACTCGTCGAAGTCGATCGTGGCGATCACGTTGGAGCGGTCCTCGGCCTTGGCCACGAACGGCGTGGCGTAGCCGGACGCCTCGGCCCAGCGGTAGATCCGGCCGGCGGAATCCGCGGTCCGGGCGGAGGCGAAGTCCAGGCCACCGTTGGCGTTGAGCCACTGCACCTGCGCATCCAGGGTCACCAGGGTGGCCAGCGCGGGGGTGTTGTAGGTCTGGTTCAGCCGGGAGTTGTCGATTGCGGTCTGGAGGTCCAGGAAGTCGGGGATCCAGCGGTTGCTGGCCTTGATCCGGGCCGCCCGCTCCAGCGCCGCCGGGGAGAACAGGCCAAGCCACAGACCGCCGTCGGACGCGAAGTTCTTCTGCGGCGCAAAGTAGTAGACGTCGGACTCCGCCACGTCCACATCCAGTCCGCCTGCGGCCGACGTCGCGTCCACCAGCACCAGCGACCCTTCGTCGGCGCCGGCCACGCGCCGGACGGGGGCGGCCACGCCGGTGGACGTCTCGTTCTGCGGCCACGCGTATACGTCGACGCCGCCCTCGGCCTGGGCGGTGGGGCGGGTGCCGGGCTCGGCCTTGATGATGGAGGATTCGGCGAGGAACGGCGCCGTGTTGGTAGCCGAAGCAAACTTCGAGCCGAATTCACCGAAGGACAGGTGCTGCGCCTTGGCCTCGACGAGTCCGAAGCTGGCAATGTCCCAGAATGCGGTGGAGCCGCCGACGCCGAGAATCACTTCGTAGCCCTCGGGGGCGCGGAAGAACTCGCTGAGGCCACTGCGGACCGAACCGACGAGGTTCTTCACGGGTGCCTGGCGGTGTGAGGTCCCCAGCAGCTTTGTCGACGCCGCGGCGAGGGCCTCCATCTGTTCCGGTCGGACCTTGGACGGGCCGGCGCCGAACCGTCCGTCCTTGGGCAGGAGGTTGGCGGGGATCGTGATGCTGGTGTCGCTCACAGTGGCTCCAATTTTCGGCTGGTTCGTAGCGTGGCTGGGAGGTGGCCTGGCCGGATGGCTACAACGGACACCCCTTGTCATTCTGCCTGTTTTATTCTGCCTGACAGCCCCCGGCGATACGGAAAAGCCTCTGTCATAGTCCGGTCATTGAGACGGCCCGAGGGGCCGGCCGGCCGGCGCCGGGGGACCGTCCGCAGTCCGGACCAAAAATTATCCGGAGTAATTCAAAATAGGCTAGGCTGTTCTGCGAACGTACGGCGGATCTCGCCAGGGCGCATCCTTACACGCAGCCCGCACGCGGTACGGTGGGAATGACGCAAGGACTGCGTTCGAGGAGCTGAGCTGAATGACGGATCTGATTGATACCACGGAGATGTATCTCCGGACCATTCTGGAACTTGAAGAAGAAAACATCGTCGCCCTCCGCGCCCGCATCGCCGAACGACTCCGCCACTCCGGCCCCACTGTTTCCCAGACCATCGGCCGCATGGAGCGTGACGGCCTGGTGATTGTTTCCGGCGACCGGCACCTTGAACTGACCGAAACCGGACGGAAACGCGCCGTCGGCGTTATGCGCAAGCACCGCCTCGCGGAACGCCTGCTCGCCGACGTGATCGGGCTCGACTGGGCCTACGTCCACGAGGAAGCGTGCCGCTGGGAGCACGTCATGAGTGAGCGCGTCGAGCGCAGGATCTTCGAGATGCTCGACCACCCGACCGTTTCGCCCTACGGGAACCCGATTCCGGGGCTCGCGGAACTTGGCGGCGCACCCTCGGGGGCCCACGCGGACGGGGTCGTGAACCTGCTGGAGGCCATGGCCGGCTACGGTGCGGATTCGCGGATCACGGTCAACCGGCTCGCGGAGCCCATCCAGGTGGAACCGGAGCTTCTGGCCCAGCTCGATGAGGGCGGAATCCGCCCCGGTGCGCTCGTCTCGCTGGAGCGGGTGGGGGAGTACATCTCGGTCCGGGTCCCGGATATCGAGGGCGCCTTGGAGCTGCCGCCAGAGGTTGCCGCGCATGTCTTTGTAACAGTCGCCTGACCAGCCAAAACGTCACCGTCATGGGACGACCCATGAGTTCTGCACAAACGCGATCACGGATTTATCACCGAGCGGCTTAATCACCTATAGTTAGTGCCCTGTACCGATACCAAAGCGTTACCTGATCCGAAGCCGAGCCCTGCCAGCGGATCAGTCGCAGAACCACCTCCTGGCAGGGGCGGGGGAACCACTATCGGCTGCTTCTTCGGCAGCCTTGGGGTGAAGTCCGTCAGCGGCAAGCAGCTTCCATCGAACGATCCCCAAAGGACGCCTCGGTGACCGGGTGCTTGCAACGGCGGACCGGGTCTTTGATCTCTCTGACCCGAATCCGACAGCTAACTTCGCAGGCTCTCAGAGAGGAACCGTTCTTGACCACCCAGACCGCCAGGGGCCGTCGCCGCGCGACCGGTCCCGCTCCGGAGCCGCGCCCCGTCGTCGCGCATACGGCCGAACGCCCGCGTGACGCACACCGCGACGAGCGCCGTAGCCGTCGCAGCCCGTTCCGTCAGGTAACGGACTTTGCCGCCGCCAGCGGCGTGGGGCAGAAGGCCGGAATCGCGCTGGCCGCCACCGGTCTGGTCCTCACAGTGACGGTCCCCGTCACGAGTCCCGTCATGGCCTCGAACACCGACGGATCCGCGGTCTCGGCCGCAGTACAGCCGGACGTCACGGCTGCCGCCGCCGCAAAGCTCGATTTCAGCCGGACGGCCATCGCCACCAAAGGCGACCCGGACGGGAAGCTCAAGCAACTGCTGAGCGCCCAGTCCGTCGGCAGCATTTCCCGCGCGGCTTCAGCCGGCACGCTGGGTCCGCCGCTGGACCAGCTGGTCACGGCATCGCCGTTCGGCTACCGTGTCAGCCCCATCACGGGCGGTCCGGGGGAGTTTCACCGCGGCCAGGATTTCGCCGCCCAGTGCGGCACTCCGGTCCACGCTGCCGCCAGCGGCACCGTGACCTTCAACGGATGGCACCCCTACGGCGGCGGCAACCGTGTGGTCATTGACCATGGCAACGGTCTGGAGACCACGTACAACCACCTGTCCTCGTCTTCGGTGAAGGTCGGCCAGAAGGTCTCCCGCGGCGATGTCGTCGCGCTGAGCGGGACGACCGGCGCCTCCACGGGCTGCCACCTCCACTTTGAAGTGATGGTCAACGGCGACGTTGTTGACCCCCTCGGCTGGCTCTAATAAAGACGATGGAGAACTCTCAAATTCCTGTGACACGCCGTGATCTGAATGTGACATTGAGTCCGGAGTCCTGTAGGGTTTGAAGCACGCCAACTTTTCCGAAGTTGGCGCTCTTGAGTGGATTGCCTAGCTCTGCCACCGCTCAAGGTCCGTTCGCATTACATCGTCTGGCAGGGGCGGGGGAACCAATTTTGGCCTTCGAAAGAAGGCCTAGGGGTTAAGTCGCAACGCTTCCCAGGAAGCAGCGCGGCCGGGTGACTCCCATCCGAATCCGACAGCTCACCTCGTAGGCATTGGGAGAGGCTACTTTCGTGTCTTCACGCCACAATGCTGCGCGTATGCGCACTGGCGCGGCTCTTTTGAGCCCGCTGACATCCACATCACGTGCCGCCCTTGCCGGCGCCCGGATGGGATCACGTTCCGCTGGCTCATTCTCTACCGAGTCCGGACAGCATGCAGTTTCCGCTTTTGGCGCGTCTTCGCAGTACACCCTTCGCTAAGTAACCCATTTCGGGGCGATCCGGCGTACCCCCAAGATGCCGGAGCGTCCTCAGTCCGCGCCCAAAAACGCGCGGTCCAAGGATCACGAAAGAGAGAACTTAATGACTACTCGTGCAACCGTTGCACGGCACCGCGCCGAGGTCACCAAGACCAACTCGCTGGCTGTTATTGCCAAGGCAGTCGGCGACAACGCCGGCGGCATGGGCCGTCAGGCTGCGGTCATCGCCGCAGCTTCCGGTCTGGTTCTGACCAGCGGAATCGCAGCCAACGCTGCTGAGACCAATGTTCAGCGCGAATCCACCTCCGCTTCCGCCCTGGAAGTCCAGTCGTCGGCTCCGGCCACGATTTCGGCTGCTTCCACCATCGCGATCTCCTACGAGAAGCCCGCCGTGACCACGTCGCCGGCTCCCGTCGTCGAGGCTCCCAAGCCCGTCGTGCAGGTCCAGACCGCCGCAGCTACCCAGGCCGGCGGCGCCCAGGCCGGCGTCAACGGCGGCGCAGCTGCCCTGGCCCCTGCCGGAATCGGAAGCGGCGCCGGTGCAACCATCGCTGCCGCTGCCTACGCACAGCTCGGCGTGGCGCAGGACTGCACCGCCCTTGCCACCAACGCCCTGGCCGCGGCCGGTATCCACTACCACGGCTGGCCGGCAGGTTACCTGTCCCTCGGCCGCACCGTGAGCGCCGCCGAAGCTCGTCCGGGCGACCTCGCCTACTACCAGAACGGTGGCGTGGGCATGGCCCACATCGCTGTCTACGTCGGCAACGGCATGGCAGTCCACGGCGGCTGGAACGGCGGCACCACCGCTCTCTACAGCGTGAACGTCGGTTCCGGCCCGGTCTTCATCCGCGTCGGCGGCTAGGCACAAGCCCCCGCACTTTCAAAGACCCCCGCCTCTTGAGGCGGGGGTCTTTCGTGTTACCGGGGCATGAATTTTCCGCGCTGGAGGCCGCGCCGCCGAAAAAACATTCGGTGATCTGGCAGTTGAGTGTTTACTCTTGTCTTGTCGATCCATAGCCCGACCATGCACAGGGCAGCCGGCCCTCGTGCCCCTGGCGGGTGCGGCCGTGAAGAGGTATGCGGATGCGCACTCTCGTTCTGAATGCTGGATATGAACCGCTGGCGGTCATCACCTTCCGCCGGGCGCTCGTCCTTGTCCTGACCGGAAAGGCAAGCGTGGTGGCTGAAGGGGACGACCCCGTTGTCGGCCCGCAGGACATTCTCGGCCGCCCGTCCGTGATCCTCCTGAACCGCTACATCCGGCCGCGGTATAACACGATGACGGCGGTCAGCCGCCGCGGCGTGCTCCGCCGCGATGCCCACCACTGCGCGTACTGCGGCAAGGCTGCCCACACGATCGATCACGTCCAGCCCAAGTCCCGGGGCGGCGCTGATTCTTGGGAGAACCTCGTTGCCGCCTGCCTGCGCTGCAACAATGCCAAGGGCGACCACACGCCGGCAGAGATGGGCTGGAAGCTCGGATTTGTACCGGGTCCCCCGAAGGGCACCATCTGGCAGATCAAGGAACTCGAGAAGCCGACCCCCGCGTGGGATCCGTTCCTGCTGCCCGAATCGGCCGCCTGACCTACCGCTTGGACCGCTGCCCCGGCTGCTGCCTTACCGCGGCCCTGCCCTCGGCGCCTGAGCCTCCGGGCAGGCCGCGCCGCGCTAGGCTGATCCGGTGGAGTTCGATGCCATCATTCTCGCCGGCGGAAGGTCGGCCCGCCTGGGCGGTGTGCCCAAGTCGCGGCTGACTTACGACGGCGCCACCCTGCTTGAGTGGTCGCTGCGCGCCGCGGGCGGGGCCCGCCGCGTCGTCGTCGTCGGTCCTGACCCCGGGGACCTGCCCGCCGGGACCCTGAACTGCCGGGAAGACCCACCGTTCGCGGGGCCGGCCGCCGCGATCGCCGCGGGACTGAACGCGCTGGCCGCCGGGCACGCCGGCCGTTCCGACGCCGGCGCTCCCGCGCCGTTCACCCTTGTCCTGGCCTGTGACATGCCGCGCTCTGCCGTGGCGGTCCGTGCCCTGGCCGGGACGCTCGCGGAGATGCTGGCGGAGGCAGTGACTGAAACGGTGACCGAGAACCTGGCAGAGGCCGGGAACGCTGTGCCAGCCGCTGACCAGCCGGGGGAGACGGGCGACGGCGTCATGGCCGTGTCGGCCGACGGCCGGAAGCAGCCGCTTGCCGGGTTTTATGGCACGGCTGCGCTACGACGAAGTGTAGCGGACGCCGCGCGTGCGGGCAGCCTGGAAAACGCGTCCGTCTTCGCCCTTCTTGCTAGGCTGGACGTGCGGGAAGTTCGCGTTCCCCCGGGTTCCACGGATGACGTTGACACCTGGGATGACGCTTCCGCACTAGGGGTATCCGGCAGGACTTCAGACCCCGGTCCGGGTTCCGGGCCGGAACTCCGCAGCTGAACTCGACCATGGAGGCAAACGGTGAAAAGCCAGGATGAAACGCTTGAAGACTGGTGCCGTGCCCTGCTCCAGGCCCTGGAGTTGGAAGGCGTTGAGATTGACGTGAACGAGGTCCTTGCCCTGGCAGGCGTAGCCGCCCACTCGGTGGTGCGACCGGCGGCGCCGCTGACCACGTTCATCGCAGGCTTTGCAGCAGGCCTGGCCTCCGGCTCCGGGAAGGCCTCGGACGCGTCGTCCATGCAGGCCGCCATGGCTGTAGCCCGCCGGCTCGCCACAGACTATGCAGCCGCCGAAGCTTCCGGGGCATGACGCCTGCGGCCCCAGACGGCAGCGGACCCACCAGCGTCCCCCGCGGGAATAACGTCGACGGCGGCGCCGGGGACAGCTTTGAGGACGGCCTGGAGGCCGTCCCCGGCGACCCCCAAGCCGGCGCCCTGGACGCTCACACACCAGACTCTGCCGGGCCGGGCATTGCCGGTCACGACGCCGCCGACCAGGACAGTGCCGACAAGGAAGCCGCCGGCCAGGACAGTGCCGGCCAGGACACTGCCGACGTCCAGCACCGGCATCTGGCCCACACGTGGCAGGAGGCCCGGCAGCTCGCCTTCGACTGTGCCACTCCCATCCCCGCCGCCCCCGTCCCGCTCCGCCAGGCACTGGGCCGGACCCTGGCAGCGGACGTGGTTGCCCTGCAGGACATGCCGCACTACGCCTCCTCCGCCATGGACGGCTGGGCCGTCAACGGCAGCGGTCCGTGGATTCTGGCCGAGCCCAACCAGCGGCTGGCGCCGCACCAAGCCAGCCGGATTGCCACCGGCGGCCTCATCCCCGCCGGGGCCAAGGCCGTGCTGCGCAGTGAAAGCGGCGTCATCGGCACCGACGAGGACGGACTGCCCGTCCTGAAGCTCGGCGGCAGCGCGAAGCCGGGGGATCCGCGCAACGGTGACCACATCAGGAAAGCCGGCGAAGAGGCGGCCGCCGGAGATGTTCTGATCAAACGCGGCGCCGTCCTGAACCCGGCTCACCTGGCCCTCGCCGCGCTGGCCGGTAACGACACCCTGCCCGTGCTCGGCAAGGCCCTCGTCCGCCTCGTCCTCACCGGCTCCGAGGTGGTGACGTCCGGATTACCGGCGCCCGGGCAAGTTCGGGATACGTTCGGTCCTCAACTGGCGGCAGTGGTGGGGATGCTCGGCGGCATCTGTACCGAAGAGGTGAAGATCGGCGATACCTACGCCGAATGGCTCGCCGCGCTTGAGGACGGGGAGCCCGTCCCCGCGGGCGGCGGCCAGCCAAGCGGCCAGCCGAGCGGCCAGTCGAGCGGCCAGTCAAGCAGCGCGTCAGACATCCCGTTCCGCGACGCGTCCGGCGGCAGGTCCGCTGCTCCGCCGGCTGCCGATCCTGCCGCTGAAAGCCTGCCCGCCGACGTCGTCATCACCACCGGCGGCACCGGCCGTTCCGCAACGGACCATCTCCGGCGTTCGGTGGACGAGCTCGGCGGCCGCCTGCTGATCGACGGGGTCGCGATGCGGCCCGGCCACCCTGCCGTGCTCGCCGAGCTGCCCGATGGCAGGTACATCCTCGGCCTGCCGGGGAACCCGCTCGCGGCCATGATGGCTCTGTCCACCATCGGAGCCCCGCTCCTCGCGGCCCTGGGCCACTGCTCCATTCCGCCGCTCAGCGAGGTCCCCTGCGGTTCGACGATTGACGCCGATCCCGGCCGGACTCGGCTCATGCCCTTTCGGCTGTTGTACGGCATGGCGTCCCCGGCGCAGCACACGGGCCCGGGCATGATGCGGGGCCTCGCCGCGGCCGACGGCGTACTGGTGGTCCCGCCCCACGGCGTCCAGTTGGGGGAACTGGTGCCCGCGTTCGCGCTTCCATGGGGCACACCGCTCCCGGACGCCGCGGCGGCCTCCGGCACACCCAAGCCGGCGGCGAAGCGGACGGCCAGGAAAACCTTGGCCAGCGACGGGCCGGTGGACTGGAGCGCCCTCCTGGGCTGAATATCGACGGCCCGGCACCCTGCTCCCGCCCCCGGCCTCTGCCGCGCTGGCTTCAGGGTCGGGCGCTTGCAATGATGGAAACAACGTAACGTCCAAAAAATCACACACCATGTTGCTTAGGAGTATCGGATGGGCCGCGTGACACAGCGCCGCAAGGTGCACAAGATTGTCCTCGACGGTTCCCCGCAGGCCCTCGAATTCCCCGTCCGCCACCGGGAAGACGTCCTCGCCGTCGAGGAACCGCTGGAAATCCGGATCGGAAGCATGTCCTTCTCCGTCACCATGCGGACGCCGGGCAACGACTTCGACCTCGTCGCAGGGTTCCTGGTCTCGGAAGGGGTCATCTGGACCCCCGAGCAGCTGGTCTCGCTCAGGTTCTGCGCGGGCGAAAACGCCGACGGTGTCCAGACCTTCAACGTTGTGGAGGCCCAGCTCCGGCCCGACGTCGTCCGGCCGGAGACGGGGCGCAATGTCTTCACGTCCAGTTCCTGCGGCATCTGCGGGACCGACTCGATCGACGCCGTGCGCAAGTCCTCCCACTACAGCCCGGCCGAGGACCCTCTGACCATTCCCGTGGAGACACTGGCGGCCCTCCCGCAGGCCCTACGGTCCGCCCAGGACGTCTTTGACGTGACCGGCGGGGTGCATGCCGCCGGACTCTTCAGGATTTCCGACGACGGCTCGGCGGACCTGCTGTGCCTCCGGGAAGATGTCGGACGGCACAACGCGGTGGACAAGGTGGTCGGCTGGGCGCTCCGCGAGGGCCTGCTGCCGCTCCGGGGGACCGTGCTGCAGGTCTCCGGCAGGGCCTCATTCGAGCTCGTCCAGAAGGCATCCCTCGCCGGAATCCCGGTTCTCGCGGCCGTCAGCGCACCCTCCAGCCTGGCCGTCGAGCTGGCCGAGGCCAGCGGGATGACGCTGGCCGGGTTCAGCCGCCAGACCAGCCTGAACATCTACGCCGGCCAGCACAGGGTGGCGGTTCCGGCACCCGCAGCCGGCTAGCGTGACCGGCTGACGGCGGCACTTGGCCAAATGGTTCCCAGCGACGTAAGTTTTATCCATTGACTGGAGTCAATCGGGCCCGCCAGCGCTGAAGAGGATCACATTGCACGACGACCGCCGTCTTACGGAAGTCCGGCTGGACCGCTTTCTGCGTGACCGCATCGCCCCCGCGGTCCACTCGCGCACCCTGCCCCTGACGCTGAGCGGCTGGGACGCACCGGACGAGCCCGTGCCCGCGCTGGAGGCCCTGCGGAACGAGTTCACGCCGCAGGAACACGGCGCGGCCTGGGGCCGGCCGTGGAGCACCAAGTGGCTCCGGCTGCAGGGCGAGGTGCCGGAATCCTGGGGAACGGCGGACGGCACGTCGGTGGAAATCCTCGTGGACCTGGGGTTTAGCGGCGACCTCCCGGGCTTCCAGTGCGAAGGCATCGCCTGGCGGTCCGACGGGACCATCATCAAGGCGATCTCTCCACGCAACCAGTACGTCCCGCTCAAGCTCCTGGGCGGCGGCATGGCCGTTGACTTCTACGTCGAAGCCGCGGCCAACCCGGACCTGTCCCAGAACTGGACCTTCGCCGCCACGCCCTACGGCGACAAGGCGACGTCCGGCAGCGAGCCGAAATACCGACTCGGCAGGATCGCCATCGCCGAGCTAAACCAGACGGTCTGGGAGCTGCAACAGGACATCCTCACGCTCAGCGGACTCATGCACGAGCTCCCCACCGAGCTGCCCCGCCGTCACGAGATCCTGCGGGCACTCGAACGCATGCTGGACATCATGGACCCCGAGAACGTGGCCGGTACCGCGGAGGCCGGCCGGGCCGCGCTCGCCGGCGTCCTGTCCCGGCCGGCCTACGCCTCGGCGCACCAGCTCGTGGCCACGGGGCACGCCCATATCGACTCGGCCTGGCTGTGGCCCGTGCGGGAGACCATCCGCAAGTGCGCCCGGACGTTTTCCAACGTCGTGGCGCTGATGGACGAGGACCCCGGTTTCATCTTCTCCTGCTCCTCGGCCCAGCAGTTAGCGTGGATGAAGGAGTACTATCCGGAGCTTTTCGGCCGCATCGTGGACAAGGTCCGGGCCGGCCAGTTCGTTCCTGTCGGCGGGATGTGGGTCGAGTCTGACTCCAATATGCCCGGTGGGGAGGCCATGGCACGGCAGTTCCTCGAGGGCAAGAACTTCTTCCTGGCCGAGTTCGGCGTGGACTGCCAGGAAGCGTGGCTCCCGGACACGTTCGGGTACTCCGCAGCGCTGCCGCAGATCATCAAGGCCGCAGGCGGCCGCTGGTTCCTGACCCAGAAGATCTCGTGGAACCAGGTCAACAGGATGCCGCATCACACGTTCAACTGGGAGGGCATCGACGGCACCCGGGTGTTTACGCATTTCCCGCCGGTGGACAGCTACAACTCCGACCTCAGCGCCAGGGACCTGGCACACGCGGAGCGCAACTACCGCGACCACGGACGCGGAACCACCTCACTGGTTCCGTTCGGCTACGGCGACGGCGGCGGGGGACCCACGCGCGAAATGCTGGCCGCGGCACACCGCACGGCGGACCTGGAAGGATCCCCGAAGGTGCGGATCGGCTCGGCAGCCAGCTTCTTCACGCATGCCCAGGCCGAGTATGAGCCCCTGCCGGTCTGGGTGGGCGAGATGTACCTGGAACTCCACCGCGGCACCTACACCAGCCAGGCCAAGACCAAACGGGGGAACAGGCGCAGCGAGCACCTGCTCCGGGAGGCCGAACTCTGGAGTGCCACCGCGGCAGTGCGTGCGGGGCACAGCTACCCGGCCGCGGAGCTCAAGCGGCTGTGGCGGCTGGTCCTGCTGCAGCAGTTTCACGACATCCTGCCCGGCAGTTCCATCGCGTGGGTCCACCAGGACGCCGAACGCAACTACGCCGCCGTCGAACGCGGTCTTGAAGCCATCATCACCGAGGCCGCGGGTGCGGCACTTGGCACCGGCAACCGGGAATTCCTCCTCAATGCCGCCCCGCACGAGCGCCAGGGAGTGCCGGCCCTGGCCGCTGCCGAGCCGGTTCCGTCCGGGCAACCGGTGGCCGTCACGGAAACGAACGGCGGCTACATCCTGGACAACGGCCTCATCCGGGCCGTGGTGGACGCCAACGGACTGCTCGCCTCGCTGATGGACTATGCCACCGGGCGGGAGGCGATTGCTCCCGGGGAGTCCGGCAACATCCTGGAGCTGCACCGGGATACACCGAATGAATGGGACGCGTGGGACATCGACGCCTTCTACCGCAGGAACGTCGTCCGGCTGGTGGAGGCGCGATCGGTCACGCTGGAGCGCGGCCCCGGCCCGGAAGGCCTGAACGCCATCGTCGTGGTGGAACGGATGGCCGGCTCCTCGGCCGTGACCCAGCGGATTGCGCTCGCGGCCGGTGCCGACTCCCTCACGATCTCCACCGTCGTGGACTGGCAGGAAAGCGAAAAGCTGCTCAAGCTCGGCTTTGCCCTGGACGTCCGGGCGGACCGCTCTGCGGCGGAGACGCAGTTCGGGCACGTGTTCCGCCCCACGCACCTCAACACGTCCTGGGAAGCGGCGAAGTTCGAGATCTGCGCCCACCGCTGGATCCACGTCGCCGAGCCCGGCTACGGGGTGGCCATTTCCAACGCGTCCAGCTACGGCCACGACGTCACCCGCAACATCCGGGAGGACGACGGCGGGACCACCACCACAGTGCGGGTCTCGCTCCTGCGGGCGCCGAAGTTTCCGGATCCCGGCGCGGACCAGGGCAGGCACGAGCTCCAGGTCACGATCCGGCCGGGTGCCAGCATCGCCGACGCCGTCGAAGAGGGCTACCGCACCAACCTGGCACCGCGGCTTGCCAGGGGAGCCCACGGGGTTCAACCGCTCTTCACCGTGTCCAACGAAGCGCTCATCATCGAGGCCGTCAAGCTCGCCGAGGACGGCTCCGGCGACGTGATCGTTAGGCTGTACGAATCGCTGGGGGAACGGTCCACGGGCCTCGTGACGGCGAACTTCCCGGTGACAGGAGCGCGCGCCGTGGACCTGCTGGAGCGGCCCGTCGATGCGCCCGGCGTGACGGCTGCCCTTGATTCGGCCGAGCTCACGCTGCGCCCGTTCCAGCTGGTCACGCTGAGGTTTGTGCGCTGAGGTTTGTGCGCCGAAGGCGGGGTAAAGAGACGCTTTGGTGCTGTCTGCCGGGTAACGGAAACCACCGGGGTTCCGGCCAAAGCACCGTTAAACAGGCTGAGTGGGAGCGGTCCATTTGGACCGCTACCACTCATCCCCCCAATGGCGCTTGGACGACTGCCTCTGCTTCGCACGGCTAAGTTCCGTACACAAAGCGAATGTCGCTTTCACACATTCATGATTCTTTCACGGTCTAATGATTTTGTGAATGCCCTACCCTTTGTTCTTGCGGAATGTTGCACGAGCGTTACCAGGCCCCTGTGCAGCGACCCCGGAGAACCAGAACAGGCCCAGCCCCAGGACATAGCCCACAACGGCCAAATAGTTGACCGTTTGCTGCGCGAGGGTCCAGGTTTCCGGGGCGAACGAGGCAGGGACGCTGACGGCGGTGGCAAGGGCCCCGACGCAGGTCAGGAAGGCCGCGGCACGCACCAGCCGCGGCAGTTGGCTGCGGGTGGTGGCCAGCAGCGCCGGCAGGAGGGCGAGGGAGACAAAGCCCGGATAGGTGCGCCCGGCCGCGGCGTAGAACGGGGCCAGGACGGTGTTACGTCCACCGTGGTCCGTTATGTCCAGCAGGCCGGCCGAGGACCCGCGGGTATCCATGAGGAAGAAGGTAGCCGCCACGGCGACGGCGCTCGCAGCCAGTGCCCAGCGTCCGGCCGGGCCGGCAATGAGGCGGTAGCCCCGTGCGTCCTCGAGCCCCCTGGCCATCCGCAAGCCCACCAGCAGCACCGCCGCGAACACGAGGAAACGCAGGATGAGGTGGGTGAGGTTCCAGCCGCCCAGAACCCCGTCGATCGCCTCGTAGGGCCCGGCAACTGAGAGCAGGCTGCAAAGCGTCGCAATCAGCAAGATTCCGAACACTGTCCTGTTCCGGCCCTGGATCGCATCCGGCACGCGGAGGAGGAGCACCACGGTGCATATGACCAGGGTGCCCCACTGGAGGGTCGCCATCATCCCGGGTTCGTCCACATCGTTCGCCTGTTCAGCCCCTGGACATTCAGGTGAAGTTAGCTTGCTTCTTCGGCGTCCGCACCGCAAGAGTCTTCGCAATCCAGACCAGGCACAGCCCCAGGACCAGGCACAGGATGGCGGTGTAGTTAAAGACAAACCGCAAGAATCCGAGGGACGGCGGAATAACCGGGGACAGCAGGCTCAGGGAAATCGCCACGGTACCGAGCGCCAGCAACGCCGCGCTGGACCGCACCAGGACGGGGAGCCTGCTGCGGAAGGTCCGCACCATGGCGGGGAACAGGGCTGCGGTGATGAACGCCGGATAGAGCCGTCCGGCGGCTCCGTAGTACTCCACCAAGGCGGCGTTGCGGTGGTCCTTGGCAGCCACCCCGACCAGCCCGGCTGAGGATCCCGCTGTATCCATCATGAGGAAGACCGCAATGACGACGAGCGATGCCGCGGCGGCCACGGAGATTCCGACCGGGCCCGTGATGAGCCGCAAGGCGTCGTTGGCGCTGAACCCCCGCGCCACCCGGAGTCCAAGGAAGAAGATGGCGGCGAAGATGACAAAGCGGAGCACCAGGTTGGCGATGTTCATGCCGCCCAGGGCCCGATCCACCGCCAGGTACGGGGCATCGATGCTGAGCAGGATCGCCAGGGTCATGAGGGCAAAAATGGAGAACAGGGACCGGTTCTGGCCCCGGAGGGCGCTTGGAATGCGGGCGAGTGTGACGACGCCGCACACCGCGAGCGTGGTCCACTGCAGGATCCCGATCATCCGAGGTTCTCCCAAATCTTCTCTGTTTGTGCTTGTTCCTGTTCCTGGCGTCGCAGCGATTTTCCGAGCGCTTGAAGCCGCTCACCGGCCAACGACGCAAGTTCTCCGTCGGAGAGGGCATCCAACGCCGACTGCTTCGCCCCGGGCGGCCAGCCGGCTTCCTCCTCGGTGATCAAGCCGGTGGCGACAAGGCCGCCTGTGAAGCCTACGCCCGCCGCGCGGGAAGTCGCGACCGCCAGCTCGGGAGACAGTCTGTTGGCGGTGAGCTGGGCCGAATAGTTTTGCGGGGCGACTCCCGTGGCGGCCGAAACACGGTGACGCAACTCGCCGTCGTCGATCGCGTCCACCCAATTTCGGACGGAGGTGGCGTGCGGGGCCGGCCCCAGCCCGGGCGTCAGTGAACTGCCGCTGTCGCCGTAGCCGCCGTACGCCGGGGACGACCGGGAAATGACGGCGCGCAACAGGTCCATTGTCGCCACCTGGCTGACGAGCTCGGCGGGGGTCGGCGGTTGCGGCGAGGTGGCCAGCTCCGCATAGTGCTCAAAGGTGGCCAGCGCCGCCAGCGGGTTCAGATTCAGGGCCCGGCTGATGCTGACCAGCGTGGTTTCGGCCACTTTCCCGCGCACCAGTTGCTGGGCAAGCGTGGTGCGCTTGATCCCGGAGATCCTGCAGATATCGGCAGTGCTCGCTGACGGGGCAACCTGATGAAGCCAGAGTTGGAACGCCTTTGCGGGTAGGGGCATCTAGGGTTTCCTGCAGGGTCGGTTGTCAGTGCAGTTGGCAGTATTGCTTTCGGTCTGCGGTGGAGCTGCGGTGCCGGAGGACCGCGTAGTGGCTTCGGGGTCTGGGATTTTGAGTAAGGTCGTGATTCAACTATGCTAAATGGTCGAACCCGCTGGTCCGTACACCCCCCAAGTCCGGACCGGCGGGTTCTTCTATGCCCGGCCCGTTTTCGGTCGGCCGGGACGACCGGTTTCTGCCCGTCGGGGCAGCCCGTCCCGGGCCGGGGTGAGAGGATGAACTAATGACTGCAACCCTTGTTGCCAAGGACCTTTCCGGTGGTCACGATCACCGCACACTCTTCTCAAAGCTCTCCCTGACAGTAGCTCCCGGTGACGTCGTCGGCGTCGTCGGTGCCAACGGCGCCGGCAAGTCCACCTTGCTGCGCCTGCTGGCCGGGGTCGACGAACCGCAGGAAGGCACCGTGAGCCTGGCCCCCGCGGACGCCTTTTTGGGCTGGCTGCCGCAGGAACACGAGCGGATTGCCGGTGAAACGGTGGCCGGCTACATCGCCCGGCGCACCGGCTGCGCCGAGGCGACCTCGGCCATGGAGTCCACCGCCGAGGCCCTGGGCTCGGGCGCCCCCGGCGCCGACGACGCATACTCCCTGGCATTCGACCGCTGGATGGCCTCCGGCGCCGCCGACCTCGAGGACCGGATCCCGGCCGTGCTGGCAGACCTGGGCCTGGAAGTGGGGCCGGACGCCGGGATGACGGGGCTCTCCGGAGGCCAGGCCGCGCGCGTTGCCCTGGCAGCCCTGCTGCTCAGCCGCTTCGACATTGTGCTCCTCGACGAGCCCACCAACGACCTCGACCTCAACGGGCTGGCCAAACTGGAGTCCTTCGTGCAGGGCCTGCGCGGCGGCGTGGTCCTGGTCTCGCATGACCGCGAGTTCCTGTCCCGCTGCGTGTCCACGGTGGTGGAACTGGACCTGGCCCAGAATTCGGTCGCGGTGTACGACGGCGGGTACGAGTCGTATCTGGAGGAACGCGCCGTGGCGCGCCGCCATGCCCGCGAACGCTACGAAGAGTTCGCCAACACCAAGGCTGACCTCGTCTCCCGGGCGCGCACGCAGCGCGAATGGAGCTCCCAGGGCGTCCGGAACGCAATGAAGAAGAACCCGGACAATGACAAGATCCGCCGGGCGGCCAGCACCGAGTCCTCGGAAAAGCAGGGGCAGAAGGTCCGGCAGATGGAATCCCGCATTGCCCGTCTCGAAGAAGTCGAGGAGCCGCGCAAGGAATGGCAGCTGCAGTTCAGCATCGGCGCCGCCCCCCGGTCCAGTGCCGTGGTGGCCACCCTCCGCGACGCCGTCGTGCGGCAGGGTGATTTCACCCTGGGGCCGGTAAACCTGCAACTGAATGCGGGGGAGCGGATCGGGATCACCGGTCCCAACGGTGCAGGCAAATCCACCCTGCTCCGGCTCCTGCTGGGAATCCAGCAGCCCGACTCCGGCGACGCCTCCATGGGTGCGTCCGTGGCCGTCGGGGAGATCGACCAGGCCCGCGGCCTGCTGGCCGGCGATCTGTTGCTGGGGGACGCCGTCGAAGCCGTCCTGACCGAGCAGACCCCCGCCGAAGTACGCACCCTGCTGGCGAAGTTCGGCCTGAAGGCCGATCACACCAACCGGTCCGTCGACTCCCTCTCCCCGGGGGAACGGACCCGGGCCGCGCTGGCGTTGCTGCAGGCCCGGGGGGTAAACCTGCTGGTGCTGGACGAACCCACCAACCATCTCGATCTGCCCGCCATTGAACAGCTTGAAGAAGCACTGGACGGTTACGACGGCGCGTTGCTGCTCGTCACCCACGACCGCCGGCTGCTGGAAAACGTCCGTCTTGACGTGCGCTGGAACGTCGAAAACGGCGTCGTCACCGAGTTACACGCCGATGCCCCGAAAGGCAACATCACATGAGCATGGACCGGGTCGCCTGGAGCTCCCTTTACAACATCACCCGCGCCTCGAGCGGGTCCAAGCCGTTCTCGAAGGAGACGCTGAAGCGTGTCTTCAGTTTTGCCCGCCCGCACCGCGGCAAACTGATCGCCTTCGTGCTGCTATCCATCGTGATGGCCTTCCTGGCGGTCGCCACCCCAGTCCTCGCCGGGCAGGTGGTCGACGAGATCATTGCCCACGCGGATGCCGGAACGGTGATCTGGCTCGCGGTCCTCATCGCCATCGTGGCGGTAGCCGAGGCCGGAATCGGCCTCGTAACCCGCTGGATGTCCTCCACAATCGGTGAAGGCGTAATCGTGGACCTGCGCACCAAGGTCTTCGACCACGTCCAGAAGATGCCGATCGCCTTCTTCACCAGGACCCGGACCGGCGCCCTCGTGAGCCGGCTGAACAATGACGTCATCGGAGCGCAGTCGGCCTTCGCCGGTACCCTGTCCGGCGTCGTCAGCAACGTCGTGGCGCTCGCGCTGACCCTCGCTGTGATGCTCAACAAGTCGTGGCTCGTCACGGTGCTCGCCATGATCCTGCTGCCGATCTTCCTGATCCCGGCCCGCCGGATGGGGTCAAAACTTGCCGATCTGCGGCGCGAGGCCGCCGAACACAACGCCGCCATGGGTACCCAAATGACCGAGCGCTTCTCCGCGCCCGGTGCCACCTTGGTCAAGCTCTTCGGCCGCCCCGACGAGGAGTCCCGCGAGTTCGCCCTCCGGGCCGGCCGCGTCCGGGACATCGGCGTCCGCACCGCCATGCTGCAGTTCACCTTCGTCACGGCGCTGACGCTCGTCTCAGCACTGGCCCTTGCCCTGGTCTACGGCCTGGGCGGCTTCCTGGCGTTGCAGGGGCAGCTGGCCGCGGGCGACGTCGTCGTGCTGGCCTTGCTGCTCACGCGCCTCTACGCGCCGCTCACCGCACTCTCCAGCGCCCGGGTCGAAATCATGAGCGCCCTGGTCAGCTTCGAGCGGGTCTTCGAGATCCTGGACCTGAAGCCGCTGATCGAGCAGAAGCCGGACGCCGTGGCGTCCCCGCCCGGTCCGCTCTCGGTGGAGTTCGACGACGTCCGCTTCGCCTACCCCTCGGCAGACAAGGTCTCGCTAGCCTCGCTGGAGGACGTGCTGACCCTGGACACCCGCGGCGGCGAGGAAGTACTGCACGGCATCAGCTTCCGGGTGGAGCCCGGCCAGACGGTCGCCCTCGTCGGCTCTTCGGGTGCCGGGAAGTCCACGATCGCGCAGCTGCTGTCACGCCTTTACGACGTCGATTCCGGCGCCGTGCGCTTCGGCGGAACCGGGCCCGGCACCGGGGTGGACGTCCGCGACCTCACTTTCGATTCCATGCGCGAGACCCTCGGCATGGTGACGCAGGACGGCCACCTGTTCCACGAAAGCATCGCCTCCAACCTCCGCCTGGCCCGCCCCGATGCCACTGATGAGCAAATGTGGGATGTGCTGCGGCGGGCCAGGCTCGAAGACATGATCCGGTCCCTGCCCGATGGCCTGAACACGGTGGTGGGGGAGCGCGGCTACCGGCTCTCCGGCGGCGAACGGCAACGCCTGACCATTGCCCGCCTGCTCATCGCCCAGCCGCGGGTGGTCATCCTCGACGAGGCCACTGCCGCGCTGGACTCCACCAACGAGGCCGCCGTGCAGGAGGCGTTGGGCGCCGCCCTTGAGGGCCGCACCGCCGTTGTGATCGCCCACCGGCTCTCCACGATCCGCGCAGCAGACGCGATCCTCGTGGTGGAGAACGGTTCGATCGTGGAGCGCGGTACCCACAGCGAGCTCCTCGCCGCCGAGGGCCGCTACGCCGAGCTGTACCGGACCCAGTTTGCCGAGGCCAGCGCGGTTGCCCAGGAGGCTGTGCCCGGATACTAAGCCGGGGTTAGCGGTGACGGATCCCGAGACCACGTGTCCCGGCGAGGAAATCGCCGCCGCGAAATGGTGGCGGCCGTCGCCGCCGGGCCTGTAGTCTCTGTTCACGGTGATGGATCCCGCCGGAACAGCACGCACGTCAGGTGCGGCTGTTCGAACCGCCGCCTGGCTAATGGTTCCTACCTTTGCTGATCCGAAGGTAGGTGAGCCGTGCCCGCACCCCGCAACCTCGTCCTGCTCCGTCACGGCCAGGGCGTCCCGAACGGTCGGGCCCGGGAGGGCATCCGGACCGCGTCCGCGACCGCCGGGCTGATCAGACCGAATCGGGCGGCCACCGGGAGCGAAACCTTCGATGCCCTCGCTGCCGCCGTCGGGGGAGGCTTCGTGCAGCTGAAATCCGGGGCGCCGGCCCGCCGTGAACGTGTGGCCAAATACAATCGGCTTCTGGAAATCACCGACGAGTACCCGTCCCTGCCGTACGGTCCGACCGGGACCTACCTCAACGATCCCAACGAGCCGACCCCATGTATCAGGAGCGCCCATGAATGAGCCCGACAACGAGACCCGGGCCGCCACCGGACCCGTCGCCTACGTCCCGCGGAAGATCACAGGACCGGTGCTGATGGGTGTGGTGCCGGGGCAGCCCCTCGCGGTCGCGCACCGGGCCGCGGAACTGGCCTTCAGCCTGAACGTCGAGCTGATCTGCGCCTACGTGGATGTCACCACCTACCTCGCCGAAGAACCCGACGGGCGGGTCGAAGCCCGGCCGATTGATCCGGACGGCGTCGACGACGACATCGAAGGCATCAGCGCTGGCATCGCCGAACACCTCCGGGAGGCCCTGGGCGGGACCGGGATCCGGTGGTCCTTCCTGACCCTCGCCGGGGAACCGGCACGGGCCCTGGGGCGGCTCGCCGAGGCCAGGGACGCGTCCATCATCGTCGTGGGCACCCGCGAACGCGGTTTTGGGGCCCGGTTCGAGGAGTTGCTGGTCGGTTCCGTGGCTGTCCATCTCACCCACCGTCAGCACCGGCCCGTGCTGGTGGTCCCGCTTGCTCCCCAGCCCCGGCACCATCCGAAGGAAGGCCGCTGATGGAACCGCCCGCCCCCGAGGCAGCGGCAGCAGCCGGCTCTTCCGGAAGGACCGACGCCGCAGACGCGGGGACGCTGGGTGCGGCACGCGCCCACCGCCCTGTGCACCTGCACCCGGGGTTCGTGCTGGTGGTCATCGCCGGGGGTGTGTTTGGAGCCTTGGCCCGTTTCGGGCTCAGCAGCGTCCTGCCGTCCCCGTCCGGCTGGCCGCTGCCCACCCTGATCATCAACCTGACCGGCGCGTTCCTGCTCGGCGGCCTTTTGGAGGCCTTGGTCCGCCGCGGTCCGGACGCCGGGAAGCTGCGGATCATCCGGCTGCTTGCCGGTACCGGTTTCATGGGCGCGTTCACCACCTACAGCACCCTGGCCCTGGAAACGAATGCCCTGCTTGGCGCAGGACGCACCGCCGATGCTGTGCTCTACGTGACAGCGACGCTGATCGGCGGCGCCGCGGCAACAGTGGCCGGGATCCGTGCCGCCGTCGGACACCACCGCAGGAAGGCCGCCCGGCACCGGGACGCGGACCTGCACACCGGCCGGCAACAGCCCAACAAACCCGGGAGGAACCGGTGAACACCCTGACCATTGTCTTGCTCGGACTCGCCGGCGGACTCGGCGCCGGGACCCGCTTCGTGGTGGACGGGCTGGCTAGATCCAGGCTCCGGACAGCCCTGCCTGTTGGCACCATCGCCATCAACGTCACCGGCTCCTTCCTCCTGGGGCTGGTCGCCGGCGCCGTGATCGTCCACGCGGCACCGCCCGAGCTGCAGGCCATCGCCGGCACCGGATTCCTGGGCGGCTACACCACCTTCAGCACGGCCAGCTTCGAGACCGTCAGGCTCATCCAGGCCGGCCGCACCGGCCTGGCCCTTCTGAACGGCATTGGCACCGCCGCCGCCGCGGTTGGTGCCGCGGCAGCCGGTCTGGCCGTGGCCAGCCTGTTATGAGGCCGGACACCAGCCCGACCGTAGCCGGGAACCACCGCGAGGAGCACCATTGCCGGACATGAGCCATCAGCCCCTCGAGGCAGCCCGGGCCGGGAAGACCGGGCCGAACAGGCTCGGACCCATGGGGTTCGTGCTGACGTTCGGCGTGGTGAGCATGCTCGCCGACGTCGTCTACGAAGGTGCCCGATCCATCACCGGCCCGTTCCTGGCCACCCTCGGCGCCAGCGCGGTCATGGTCGGCTTCATCACCGGATTCGGGGAAGCCGTGGCCACGGTCCTGCGCCTTGGCACGGGCCCCCTGGCCGACAAGACCCGCAAGTACTGGCCGCTGACTATCGCCGGCTACGCCCTGACCGTGATCGCCGTCCCGCTCCTTGCTCTCGCCAGCTCCCTGTGGCAGGCAGCTGCGCTGGTCATCATGGAGCGGTTCGGCAAGGCCGTCCGCACGCCCGCAAGGGACACCATGCTCTCCCACGCCGGGGCGGACATGGGCCGGGGAAAGGCCTTCGCTATCCACGAAGCCCTCGACCAGTCCGGCGCCCTGCTGGGCCCGTTGCTCGTCGGACTGATGATCGCCGTCTCCGGCTACCAGCTGGGATTCGGCGTTCTGGCCGTCCCCGGCGCGCTCGCTCTCATCGCCGTGCTGCTGCTCCGCCGGGCCGCCCCGGAGCCAGGACGATATGACACCCATGCCATCAACGAACCCGTGGCGGCCACCGGCCTGGCACCGGCACGTGTCCCGTTGCCAGCCCGCTTCTGGTGGTACAGCGCCTTCACGGCCATATCGATGTTCGGGTTCTCCACCTTCGGTGTCATTTCGTACCACCTCGAAGTCCAAAAAGTTTTGCCCTCGGCGCTGATACCGGTCACCTACGCCGTCTCCATGGGCGCAGCGGCGCTGGCCGCACTGGCCTCCGGGGCGCTCTATGATCGGATCGGGCTGCGCGGGCTGCTCATCGCCCTACCGCTTACCGCCGCCGTCCCCTTCCTGTCCTTCACGGCCACCCCGGCCCTCGTCTGGGCCGGGGCCGTGGTCTGGGGAGCGGCCTTGGGAATCCACGAATCCACCCTCCGGGCCGCGGTCGCGGACCTGGTCCCGACTGCGCGACGCGGGACCGGATACGGCATCTTCACCGCCATCTACGGCCTCGCCTGGCTCGCCGGGTCAACCATCATCGGCGCCCTCTACACGGCGTCGTACACCGGACTCATCACCTTCACCATCGGTACCCAAGTTGTCGCGCTCATCGCCTTCATCCCCCTGTTGGGCAGCAAAGCCGGCAAGGCGAGCGAACCGGCCGAACCCGGTAAGAGCTGAGCCAACCCGAACACGGCGAAAGGGGCCGTGGATCGTGACGAATCAGGTGTGATGATCCCGGGCCCTCAGGCGCTGGCGGGCCTATCCCGCGGACGGTTTGGCCGACAGCGCCGGCAGCACATGGTCCGTCAGCAGCGGGGCGAGGTCGCCGGGCAGTTCGCCTGCCAGATCCAGCCAGCGGATCTCGGCAATTTCCGCCGACGGCCGGGCGCTCCACACTCCCGGAGCCGTGAAGACGGTGGCCTCGATCTGCGTGGCCGCCTCGTTGGCGGCGTCCGCGAGCCAGCAGCCCAGCAGGTCCAGCCGGTCCGCGGCCAGGACAATCCCGACTTCTTCCCGGAGCTCGCGCACCGCCGCCTCCGCGGCGCTTTCGCCGGCCGCGGGTTTGCCGCCGGGGTGCATGAACTTGTCCGTGCCCCTTTTCCGGACGGTCAGGAGGCGTCCGGCGTCATCGAAGACGCAGACGGCGGAGACGACGATGCGGGGGTTCACCCTGAAAGCCTAGCGTCCGGCGCTGGATCGAAGTTCGTGTCCGCTGCGGCGTCCAGCCGGCGCAGGACCGACTCCAGCAGCTGGTCCTTGGCCGGCCCGGTGACGTCCCAGCGGTAGCCGCATTCGTCGGGCCCGGCCACGGTGTAGGTCACGCGGTACGTGTCGGGGTCGCACCAGTGCACGTCCCGGTTGGCCTGCCCCGCAAAGCCCATGCGGTGAAAGGGACGGCCGTCCGGGAAATACACGTCCAGAACAGCCGGCGTGTCCGCCGGCCGCAGCAGATATTCCCGGCTCGCCGGCGCGGTGAACGGCGTGCCGTCAAAGGAGGCCCAGCGGACGGTGCCTTCTTCGCGCCAGTGCAGGCCGCCGTCGTCGTCGGTAAAACGGACGACGCCGGTGAAGGTACCGCGGGTTCCGGTCTTGCGGTCCAGCAGCGCGCGGTCGACGGACCAGGAGCCGCGCAGGTAGGCGCGGAGGTCAAAGTCCGGAGCCGAATCCGGGGTTTCTTCCGGGGCAGGAAAGTTCAAGTGCCCTCGATTGGAATCGAACCAACGACACCGGCTTTAGGAGAGCCGTGCTCTATCCACTGAGCTACGAGGGCGGGCATCCGCGGCCGGCCACTGGCCGGCCCAGTCGGACACGGATACAAGCATACAAGGTGAGCGGGGGTACTACGCTCGTGGCATGACCGCAGGAACCACCGAACTTTCCGCCGGAGCCATCTACTACCCGGATGTGGCCGCCACCCGGTTCTACGTCGGAGCCCTGGCGAAGCTGAGCGTGCTGCAGTATTTCGTGGCGGAGTCTGCCGTGATCGGCGCCTGGGCCGGAGCGGACCCCTACAGCCGCCGCACCGGCTACATCAGCGACCTCGGCGCCTCGGCCTGCGGGGACTTTTCCGGCCGGGACGTCTGCTCGCCGGCGCACGTGCTGATGAACGCGTCCTTTGTGGTCCAGGGTCTTGGCATGATTGTCGGCGCGCTCCTGCTCGGTTCGGCACTCCTGTGCCTTGCCGCGCGGCCCGGTGTTCCGCTCACGCGGGGCGCCGGCGGGCCGGACCAGGCGCGTGGGAATACAGGCCGGGCGCAGAACCCGGCGCGCTGGAGCGCGGGCGTGGCCGCCGCGGCTGCGGCACGGCTGTTGACCGGCACCGCAGGCGTGGGCACCGTCATTGTGGGGTTCGTACCCGAAAACACCGGATCCCCCTGGCACGTGGCCGGTGCCCTAATGTACTTCGCGGCCGGCGCCCTGGCCCTCCTGGTGATCGGCTGGCTGTGGCTCAGGCAGACCCCGCTGGGGTGGCTCATCCTGGGTTGCGGCGCGGTGTCCCTTGCGGCGCTCGTTGCCGGCGGCGTGACGGGCATGCATGTGCCGGAACCTGGCACGCTGGAGCGGCTCATGGGCTACCCCATTACGGTGGGCGTCGCGGCGGCCGGCCTCGTCATCGCCCAGCGGGTCCAGCATGAGCGCACGCTGCGCAAGCGCGCCCGGGCCCGGACCCGCTGACGCTGACGCTGACGCGGGCCGGGCCCGGACCCGCTGAACCGGACCTTCTAGGGCGCCGGAGCGGACGCCGTCGTGCTCGGAGCCGGAGAAGCGGCCGTCGCCGACTTGGCGGCCATGATTTTCAGCAGTTCTTCATCGCGGAGTTTGGACCACGGCGAGTCTGGTGATCCCTGCAGCGAAGCTTCGGGGCTGTCGGTCTGGGTCCACCACTTTGCCTCAAAGACCCTGCCCTCGAAGAGCACCCGGTCGCCCTTGCGGTAGACCGTGCTGGGCTGCCACGCCGGTGCCGTGCCGGCCGGCGCCGTGAGCTGGGGCGTGGGCTTGTCTCCGGCCAGGACCGGACCGATGATGCGCCACGGGGTCGCTGTGCCCTGGAGTACGGGATCGTCCGGGGTGTCGGCGCGCGTCCACCACTTGGCCTCGTACACGTTGGAATGCCACACGATCCGCTCGCCCGCGTTGTACGCGGCGTTCTCAGACCACACGGGGTACGGGCTGGTGGAGGGGTTATCGCTGACGGCAGGGACCGGCGTCGGCTGAGCGGCGCTGGCCGGCGCGGCCGCCGGGCTCGCCATCACCCCGGCGCCGAGGACCGTGGCGAACGATGAGCCGCCTTGGTCCACCCCGCTGCAGCCATCGGAGACCTTCGTGACGTCGGGGAAGTTCTGGCTGCAGGTACGGTCTCGGTTCAGGGACCACATCGACAGGCGGCCGATGCCCTTTGCACTTGCGTAGGCGCTGAGATCCTGCGCGTCGTTGAGCGTGAAGATTTCGCCGGCGACGTCGTTCTGGCCGATCATCGGCGTCAGGCCGACCTTGCGCCATACCGTTTCGCTACCGAGTTCACTGCCGGCTGCCCGGTACAGGCCCGTCAGCTGGCGGTGGGTGGCTTCCGCGGCGGACACCGCGTTCTCGTACATCGAACGACCCGGCAGCTTGCTCCCGCCGTAGTCCATGGTCATCGCGTTGACCCCGGCGAGGTCGACGCCTGCAGTGATCATGTGCTTCACGGCGTCGCTGCCCGCGGTTGTGAGGCCGTTGGGATCCGCCGGCAGCGTCAGCCACACGCTGAGTGCCTTTCCGTCGCGCTGGCGCTCGTGCTGGAGCGCCGCGATGGCCGTCGCACGCCGTTCCAGGGCCGCAGGGTCTGATAGGGCCTGGCCTTCGACGTCCAGATCGATGCTGCTGACGTTGTAGCGGTCGACGACGCTCCGGTAGGCCGACGTCAGCTTCGCGGAATCGGTGCAGGCGACGGCGAGTTCCTGGTTGGTCAGCCCACCGAAGGAAACGGCCACGCTCCCGCCGAGCTGCTGCAGCCGTGCCACGCGCCGGTCCAGGTCCAGCGAGTTCGCTGCCTCGGCGAGGGAGTAGGCGGCGCCCCACGACGGCGTGCACGGATCCTTGGGATCGGCGACCACGAAGGACAGCACGACCTTCTCGGCTGCCTTGGAAGCCGGGGCCTCGAAGGCATACCGCGGCGTGGCCGTGACGTCGACATATCCCGAAAAGACGGACGGGATGCTCTCAGCCGCCCGGACATCCTGGAAATTGCCCCACGCGGCGACGCCGCCGGCGGCGACTGCCGCGACGGCGCCGATGAGTACGCCCAGCCGGACCAGCGACAGCTTGCGGCCTGGGAATCGTTCGGACACAGGGCCCCCCTTGTGTGTCTTGCATGGAGCAGCCGGGCATGCGCCGGCCGCCGGTATCAGCGCGCGCATTTGCCGGAGTGTCTGATGTCCGGCAAGCGTCTGACCTTGCATTATCATAAGGGCACTCACCGGAACATTCCGGTGCGGCGTGCGGGTTTTGCCGTAGGCGCGCGCCAATATGCCGACTTTGCAGTCTTATGGGGACTAATGCCAGATCAGCTTGTCTTGCCGCGCGTAGAAGCGGAAAGCGTGACTTCCGAACAAAAGGGTGCGGTCCGGCGCCGTCAATGGGGGGCTGAGCGGCGTTCCGAGCCGCTCTCAATTGTTCATCCGAGGCCGTCCAGGCGCAAAATAATCCTTGGCCGGCTAGGAATTCTCACCACGTTGGCTGCCTGGGTTACCTACCTCATTTCCACCATTCTGAAAGAGCTCGCGGACAACCCGAATGCCGGCTTCAGGTTTCAGTTTGAGACGATTTCCTATCTTGTCGTCGTAACATTCCTGACGTTTTCGGCCCTCATGTATCTTCTGGCCCGGCAAGGGGCCCTTTATCGTTTCCGCGATCATTCCAGGGTGCCCCGCGGCGAACTGGACCGCCACTTTGCCGAATACTCCGAGGGCATCACGGTGCTGGTGCCCTCCTATGCCGAAGAACCCCAGGTGGTGCGCGCCACGCTGTGGTCCGCCGCCCTGCAGGAGTTCCCGGATCTCAAAGTTGTGCTGCTCCTCGATGACCCGCCGCACCCCGCGGACCCCGGCGATCGCGCCCGGCTGGACACGACCCGCGCGTTGACTGCGGAGATCTCCGCCGCACTCAGCGCCCCGGCCGCCCGCGTCAACACCGCCCTGGCCGAATACCGACGTCGGCAAAAGACGCCCGCGGGCCCCGAGGGGCGCGAACTGGAGTTGCTGGTCTCCGAATACGAGGCAGCCGCCGAATGGCTTGAAGCGATGGCGTCCGCCGAAAAAGTTGAGGACCACGTCGACGAGTTCTTTGTCGACCTCGTCCTCATGGGCCTGGCCCGCGAACTGAGGCTCGTGCTCCTGGGCCTGAACGCCGCGTCAGTGCAGCAGGCATCGCTGCCGCTGTCCCGGATCGAAGAGCTGTACCTCCGGCTGACCTGGATCTTCAACGTCTCCACCGAAACATTCGAACGCAAGAAGTACGCGAGCCTTTCGCATGAGGCCAACAAGGCCATGAACCTCAACGCCTACATTTCGCTCATGGGCCACACCTGGAACAAGGAGACCACCGCCGACGGCGTGGTGCTCCGGAAGGTGGCCGCCGACGTCGCCCCTGACGAGCAGGGCCAGGTCATGGCAGTCCGTGACACCACCTACGTGTTGACGCTCGACGCCGACTCCCTGCTTCTGCGCGACTACTGCCTCCGCCTGGTCTACTTCCTGGAATCGGCCGGCAACGAGCGCGTGGCTGTGACGCAGACGCCCTACTCCTCCTTCCGCGGCGCCCCCACCCGCATCGAGCGGGTTGCGGGAGCCACCACCGACCTCCAGCACATCCTGCACCAGGGCATGAGCTATTACGGTGCGACGTTCTGGGTGGGCGCGAACGCCGTCATCCGCAAGCGCGCCCTCGAGGACATCGTGGAGGTGGAAACCAACGGGGCCTTCGAAATCCGGACTTACATCCAGGACCGCACCGTCATCGAAGACACCGAATCCAGCATCGACCTCGGCCAGCACGGCTGGACCCTGGTGAACTACCCGGAACGGCTCAGTTACAGCGCCACCCCTCCCGACTTCGGCTCCCTCGTGGTCCAGCGCCGCCGTTGGGCCAACGGCGGCTTGCTGATCCTGCCCAAGCTGTGGGCCCAGCTCCTCCAGCACCGGTCCGACCGCCGCAAGATCCTGTTCCGGGAGGTGCTGCTCCGGGTGAACTACATGGCCTCCATCGCCTGGGCGAGCTTCGGCCTGGTGTTCCTCCTGGCATACCCGTATGACAGCCGGCTGCTGAGTCCGATCGTGTTCCTCGCGGCCCTGCCCTACTTCCTGGCCATGGGCAGCGACCTGCGCGACTGCGGGCACCGGTTCAGTGACATTTTCCGGATTTATGGCTTCAACCTCGTCCTGCTGCCGGTGAACCTGGCGGGCGTGCTGAAATCGCTGCAGCAGGCCGTCACCGGCGACAAGATTCCATTCGCCCGCACCCCGAAGGTCAAGGACCGCACCGCGGCCCCGGCCATCTACGTCCTGACGCCGTACGCGATTGTGGCGTTCTCGCTGCTGACCGTGTGGCGGGACGCCCAAGTGGGCAACTGGGGCAACGTGGCATTCGCCTCCCTGAACGCCGTCCTGGCCGCAGGCGCCATCCGCGCCTACATCGGCGTCTTCAATTCCGCCGTGGATGTTTTCCTCGGGATGGTTAACTGGCTTTATGTCAGTCCCCGCCCCAAGAAGGTGAAGGAGAGCCCCGTGATTGCCAAAACAGCCGAGGAAGTCGACTGGGAAACGATTCTCTATCACGGCGACCGCCGGCTGAACCGGGACCTCCGGGGTTCCGCGGACCGCCGCCGTCGAATTGCGATCCGATGACGCTCGAGGCCCTGGCCGGCCACGGCGAGCGGCTCCCGGACGATGAAACCGGCGCCGCCCAGGGTGCGGCGGTGATGGCCGAAGCGGCGGTGCCTTCGGAAGTGGCGGTGACGGCCGGCTCGCCTGCCGCGGACAGCGAAGCGGCCGCGATGCCGGAGACGACTGCCACACTGGAGACAGCAGCGGCCCTTACGGCGGCCGCCGCGATGGCGACGGCCGCGACGCTTGCGGCACCCCCGGCGTCGGAAGTGCCGGCGTCGGAAGTGCCGGCGACGGACGGGCCTTCCGCGGACGCCGGTGCCGCCCGGGACCCGGCCGGGGACGCGGCCCGCGCCATAGGCGTACGGATGATCGACGGCGCCATCATCGAGGTCCTGCTGCCCCCCAACCAGGAAATCGAGGGGCCCGAAGCGCGTATTGCCGGTGAGGCCGTCCGTGCCCTCGCCGCGGGCCGGCGGATGCCGGTGCTCCTGGTGATTACCGGCGTCGTCGGTGTCAGCGTCGAGGCCCGGCAGGTCTACACGGGATCCATCGCGGCGACGGCGTTCGCCCTGGTGGGCGAGAGCCCGGTGGACCGGGTCATTGCCCACTACCTCCTGCGGTCCAGGAGCGAAACGATTCCGGCACAGTTCTTCAGCTCCGAATCCGCGGCCGTCGAATGGCTAAGGCAGTACGTCCGTGACGAGTGAAGCGCCGGACCCCAGGCTGCATGCTCTCGTGGAGGGCATTGTGCGCATCGCCGGCGGCGATCTGAGCACCAGGATCCCGCACTCAGGGGCCCGGGACGACGTCGCCGCCGTCATTGCCGGCATTAACCTGATGGCTGATGACCTGCAGACCATTTACCAGGAGCTGGAGGAGCGCGTCGAAAGCCGCACGGCGATGCTGCGTGAGGCCCAGGTCGAGCTCGAACGCATGGCCCTGACCGACCCCCTGACGCAACTTGCCAACCGCACAGCACTCAACGCGGTTCTGAGCCATGCCCTGGCCGAGTCCTCGCGGGGCGAGATGCCGCCGGCGCTCCTGATTCTTGATCTCGATTCGTTCAAGGGCATTAACGACACCCTGGGGCACAGCGCCGGCGACGACGTCCTGCGGGTGATCGCGCGGCGGCTGGAGGGCGCCGTCCGCGAAACTGACACCGTGGCCCGGCTCGGGGGCGATGAATTCGCGGTCATGCTGCCCAAGTCCAATCTGGTCCGCGCCCGCCGGGTGGCGAACAGGATCCTCGCCGCGCTCAACGAGAGCCTCGACGTCGGGGACCTGAGAATTACATGCGGAACGAGCATCGGCCTGCGGATCGCGGAGCCCGGACAGTCCGTCGATGACCTTGTGATGGAAGCCGACACGGCCATGTACGCCGCCAAGGCCCAGCCGCACAGCAGCATCAAAGTGTTCGAACCGGCCCTGCTGTACGCGCGCCGGCTGCAGAGCGTCATGATTACGGAAATGCGCGAAGCGATCAGGGAAGACCAGCTGACCCTGCACTACCAGCCGGTGGTGGACCTCGCCACCGGCAGGATCGAAGGCGTGGAGGCGCTGGTCCGGTGGAACCACCCCGAACGCGGTCTGCTCATGCCGGACAGCTTCATTCCGCTGGCCGAGGAAACCGGCATGATCGTGGATCTGGGCCACTGGGTGCTGCGCAATTCCGTGCGTCAATTGCGGCAATGGCAGCAGGAACAGCAGGTGGACAGCACCTTCAACGTCCGCGTCAACATTTCCACCACCGAACTGCAGAACCTCGAACTGATCGAACATGTCCGGGACATCCTGCGGGAGACCGGGGTGGATGCGTCAAACCTGATCGTGGAGCTGACCGAGTCCATGGCCGTCAACGGCGGGGATGTGGACCAGTATTCGCTCAACGGCCTCCGGCGACTCGGCGTGCAGCTTGAGATCGATGACTTCGGAACCGGCTATTCCTCCATCAGTTACCTGCGCAAGCTGCCCGTCAACGTCGTCAAGATCGACCGGAGCCTGATCAGCGGCCTGGGCACTGACGAGCAACAGCGGGACTTTGTGGCCGCGGTGCTGCATCTCATTCACGCCTGCGGCCTCAAAGCCCTGGCCGAGGGCATAGAGACAGCGGAACAGGCCGAGATCCTGCGCGAGATGGGTTGCGGCAGCGGCCAAGGCTACTACTTTGGCCGGCCCGCGCCGGCTGCGGATATTGCGGCGTTGATGAGCCGGCGGACGTAGGGGTTTGGGCCCGCTTTCAGGTCATGCTGGTTGATCCTTGAGCTTAAACAACGACGGCGGGTGCCGGAATTCCTTCCGGCACCCGCCGCCTGTCACTACAGTCTCCGTTACTTCTGAGTGGAGTTCGGCCACCAGTTGACGGCCTGAACGGATCCCTGACCGGCGTTTTCGGCGGAAGCCGAGATTGCCGAGGTCGCGGAGAGACCTGCGACAGCCAGCGCACCGGCGACGAGGAGTGTTGCGAGGGATTTCTTCATGAATAGCTCCTGATACGTAAGAGGCTGATGTGACTTATGTGATGCGAGTTCAGTATAGGGGCATTAGACACGCCGTGTTGTAACAATCTCGCTCGCAATTAAGAAGCTGTGTTATCCGCGCGAACCTGGACGAGTCTTGAGCTAAACCTGCGCGCAACTTGCTTGTGCGTGCTGTGCAGATGCGGTCTCGCAGCAACGGATAATGTAGGCATGACTTTGCACTCCGCTTCGCCTTCTTACGCCGCCGCTGAATTGAGGGCGTACGAGCACCGGACTAACCACGCCTTCATCCAAGCGGCGAGCAGCGCCCACGATGCCGCGGAGATAGCTCGCAGCGAGGGAGATATGGATGCCTGGTGGAACATGACGTTTCTCAAGGCCGAGAACCTTCTGGACGCCGAAGAGTTCGAGACCTGCGCCGCCCTGGCATCGGAACTGGTTGATGGCCCCCACGCGACGACGGAACGTCATGCCAAGGCACAAACCTACATATTGGTGGCCAAGGCTTGGCAGGGTGCTGGATTGCTGGAGCAGGCGGCGGACGCCGCCAGGGCCGCCGTGGAACTCGCCTCAGCTGAGGATGTCGAAACCAACGTCAAGGCCCGCCAGGCACTTATCGCTGCATTGGCGGATAGCGGCAGGCTGGATGACGCCTGGACGGAATGCCTTGGTTTGGCTGACGCGATTTCTGCCGAAGTCGACGACCAACTGATCGGCAAGGTCTACTGGGTCATCGGAAATGTGGCATTTCTCTGCAACAAGGTGCCGGAGGGTCTCGAGTATCACGAGCTCGCGGCGGCGACATTTTCCCCGGCAAGGAACCTCGATGTTTGGGCAAAATTCAATAAAGCCTCAGCAGCCATGCGACTCGCGGCAGACATAGCGGATGCGGACACCTTGCGCTGTATCGAAAGGGCGGAACTGGCCACGGACGTCATTGGCGGGAGTGCCAACGACTACCTGCTGATAAAGCTGAACCGGGCCCACTGGAATTTCTTGGCTGGCGAGGCCAAGGCCGCTATCGAGCTGTTGGATCAGATTTGCGCAGAACCGGACAAGCCCTCTCCTCAAATCCTCGGAGAAGCGTGCCTTTTGCTGGGCCGGGCACATTCTGCAATTGGCAACTCAGACGAGGCGAAGGAAAATCTGCTCCGGGCCGCGGACCACTTCACGGCTTCGGGTGCACAACAGCGTGCCGATCAAGCCCGGGAGTATCTTGCAAACGAGGCTTGAGCCCGCTGACTAACTTTCGCCTGCCTCTTAACGCGGATTCTCTTGGACATGCCGCCCCTTGGCATTGAAGACTGGACAAGACGCCATGATGTTCGGCGGTCGCGACCAAGGGTGGACATGTCCCGTCGTGGGCCTCGTGCTGCATCGCGGGACATGCCCCGTGCAGGGACCGAGGAATGGGCATAGGACCACTGGGCCCGCTGCTCGTGGTCATAGCTGGACATGTCCCGTGGTTGAGTCAGTGTGCCAAGGACAAGTCCAATGGCGGGAGTCAGGACTGGACATGTCCCGTGGTCGAATCCGGGTACGAAGAACAAGTCCAGGGCCGGGGACTAAGGCTGGACATGTCCCGTGGTGGGGGAAGCTGCAGTGGCTTTGCGTCCGAGGAATACGGCCACGCCGCCGGCCACGAGGCTCAGCGCCAGAAGTGCCCAGCCGGCCACGGTGAGCCCGGAGGCCAGGGCCACCTGACCGGCGTCGAGAGTCCCGGCGGACATCATTGCATCGATCACGATGTTGCCCCACAGCCTGACCACGGCAAAGAGCAGCGGCAATGCCCACAGCGCCCAGCGCAGGGATTTTTTGGCCACGTTGGTTCCGATCAGGAGCAGCCAGGTGAATCCGAAGATCAGCGGGAAGAGCATGCCGGCTGTCTTGTGCACATAGCTCAGCTGGCCGCGGGCGTCGGAGTCCATGGCCGCTCGCAGCTGCTCCACGAACCCCTGGTCGAAACCGCCCACCATCGAATCCGGCATCGCCTGGCCGCCCGACAGTTGCGTGAGCTGGTTGAGGGTGAGCAGATGCAGGTACCAGAACAGGAACAGGCTGGCCACGACCCCGGCGATCACAATCAGGTGGGTGTTGTTCTGTGCCTTCTGCGGGGTCCGGTCGGTGGTCGGATTGATCACCGGCGGAAGGTGGTGTTGGGGGACCGCCGCATTGGCGCCGTGCTTCTTGATCCGCTGCGCGGGTGTCTTGGCCATGGCTCCATTATCGCCCGTCCGCCTCGGCCTCCCGCGCCGGCTGTTCACTGACAACGGGCGCCGATACTCTGGAACGCGTGACCGAACTAGGAAAACACCGGCTTGGCCGGCACAGCACCGCAGATCTTGACCCGTCGCTGGATGACTACCAACTGGCCGAGGCCCTCGTCCGCGAGGCCGGCACGCTCGCGCTCTTGATGCGGCAGGCAGGGCTCGAGGGCAGGCAGAAGACGTCTGTCTCCGACGTCGTCACGGCCGCAGACCACGCCGCCGAATCCTATGTGCTGGAGCAGCTGCGGCGCTGCCGGCCCGAGGACGGCAT
The DNA here is from genome assembly GCF_003097355.1 of Arthrobacter sp. H-02-3. Taxonomy (GTDB): domain Bacteria; phylum Actinomycetota; class Actinomycetes; order Actinomycetales; family Micrococcaceae; genus Arthrobacter; species Arthrobacter humicola. Next base: position 28,576 of record NZ_PYUI01000010.1, on the reverse strand, counting down.
CCTGGGCGAGGAGGGCGCCTCCGTGGCGGGCAGCAGCGGCCGGACCTGGGTCATCGACCCCGTCGACGGGACGTACAACTTCCTGCATGGATCCACGTACTGGTGCTCGGCCATCGCTTTGAAGGACCCGTCCGGTGCCGGGCTCGGCGCCATCTTCCAGCCGGAGGAGGACAAGCTCTGGCTTGGCGGGACGTCCCGGGCGGCAACGCTCAACGGCGAGAAGCTCCTCACTTTCCTCCCCGGCGCGTCCGGAGGCAAGGGAAGGTCCGACACCCCGGTCTCGGAGCTCGGCGCCGCAACGTACATCCACCCGACATGGCTCGCCGATCCGATGTGTGCCATGCCCTGGCACGCGGCAGCGACGTCGGCAGCGGCCCTTCGCATGTTCGGATCCGGCTCCTGTGACCTTAGCCGGGTGGCCGACGGCGAGCTCGGCTGCTGGTTCCAGCACAGTTGCCCCGAGTGGGACTGGCTGCCGGGCAAGGCGATCGTCGAGGCGGCCGGCGGCGCGACCGACGTCGTGCGAGTCAACGGCCTGGACTGGTTCGTCGCGGGAGGCACGACGGCGGTGGGCCAGCTGCGTGCCGCACTCGTCTCCGGGAGCGTCGGCTAGCTTCCCGCCTGCCGGACCTCCCCGGGGGACATGCTCACGGTTCGCGGCGGGGTCCGGCGGACATGCTCAATTCCTCGAGGAGAGCATCGGACAGGTTGGTCGTACGTCCACCGGCCGCGGACAGTGGTGGGCATTTCCCGCGGACAAGGCGTCCTCTCCGCCCTTCGGGGGCTGTTGCTAGTCCGGAAACGCGGCCTATACTTCCGGACATGGGGGAGCGAACACCAATTCCGGGCGTGCCTGAGGTGCTGTCCACAGGGGGAACTGACCGGGCGTGGACCCGCCGGCTGCGGGCATCAGAATGAGCCGCTATTTAGCCGAATCCGTACTCGATGAAGCTCACGGCGCCAAGCGGCTCCTCCTGGAGTCAGGTCTGGGCGCCACCCCTCAAGGACTGGTGGAAAACCCCAGCTTCTTTCACGGGTTTGCGGCAAGGCCGGACGTGGTGTCCAGCGCGCTGCTCGCCGTTGCCGACGTCGCGGCGTCGAGGTATTACGACGCAGGATTCCGGCTCAGTGATGTCGTGGACCCGGTCATGACCGCAGGCGGAGACCGCCTGCGGTGTGAGTCGTTTTCGGCATGCAATGGGGTCCAGGCGCGGCTGGACTTGCTTGGCAGCGGCCTGGACGGCGGTGAGATCGGCTTCGGAACCACCAACGTGGACATCAACAGCCCACTGCGCTCTGCGCTCGCCAACGTGCACCGGAACGAACTGCTCCACTTTGACGTCGGCCGGGACCGGCTGGTGGTTTCCACTCCCGATCAGAGCCATGTGGAACGGAAGGTGGACCTGCCCGACCGGTGGGTCCGCGGCTTCGCCGAAACACCCGCCATCGCTGCATGTATGACGCATCTGGCTGCCGTTACCGGCCCCGCCATCAGTCAGTTCTTGGCCTCCTTGCCGGCAGCCCAGCCCGGGCGCACGGTCTTCCTGCTGCCATCGGCCCGGGGATTGCGCGAAGTGGCGGCGGCGAAGCCGTCAACGGTCACGCTGGCCGGTACAGGACGGCTTGCCGCCGCCAGGCGGGTCGCCCGATTCGCCACTCGTCTGGACATCTTCCGTCACGACAACGGGGCCAGCGGCTGGGTGTTTAGGCTCCCCGGTGCCGACTTCACACTGCTGCTGTCGCCGGCGGCCGGCCGGGGTTTCTCGGGGGAAGGCGGGATCCTTGCGGCGCTCGCCGCCCCTGGCGTGATGGCAGCGGGGATGACGGTCCTGGACTTCCTTGGATGGCAGGCGGTCATTTCGACCGAGGCGCTCAGCGCAAGAACCCGGCTCGAGACGGAGCGCGTCAGCCAGGGGCTGGCCTGGTTAGGTGCGTCCGGGAAGGTGGGTTTCGACCTGCTGGAAAATGCCTACTTCCACCGGGAACTGCCGCTGGACCAGGACCGGACGGTCAAGGACCATCCGCGGTTGCAGGCAGCCCGCGGCATTGTGGCCCGGGGCGGGGTATCCCGGTTGGGGGACCGCTGGGATGTCCTGGCCGCAGACGGAGTGTATGTGTACCGGGTCACGGCCGGGGCCGGACTCTACCAGTGCACCTGTGCCTGGTGGTACGACTTTCGCGGCTCCCGGGGTCCCTGCAAGCATGCGCTCGCCGTTGAGCTTGTGCGGCGCGAGACGGCACCGGGCCACGGACCGGAAAACACGTGACGGGGCCGGAGGGCCGCGGCGACCCGCCGCTCGTGCAGGAAATACGCCGGCTCGCCACAGCCGAAGACTGGATTGCCCTTCGCGAATACATCAAAGCGCCCCCGCCGACTCAACTCGCCGAGACGAGGACGTGGTTCGCCAAAGGCGGCCGGACCCTGCTCACCCAGGACCTGGACTGGCGGCTCCATGGGGTCATCAGCCCTGTTGACTCGCGCTCCCGGTCAATTGTCAGGGAGATGGTCACCGTGGCCGTCAGCGCACCTGCCGATGTTGCCAGGTTCCTGCCCTGGCGGGCGATGGCATGGAACCGCAACGTCCACATCCTGATGTTGTTGGATGTTCTTGTTTCAAAAGGCGACGACTGGTGCCGGCGCTTCGTGGCCGCGGCGATCAGCCGGAACGCACGAGCCGGCAAGGAGAGCGCCACCACCGTCATCCGTTATTGCCTGCCGCTGATTCTGCACTTTGGAGTTGCCACTGAAAAATTTGAGGCCTATCCGCGGCTTTGGGCGTTCTATTATCGGGAGCTCGCGGCCGGCCGGCTGCACGAGGTCTGGAACGATGAGATTGCGGCGGACTTCGAGTACCCCGGTTGGTCTGGACTGGGGTTCCGCATCGATCCCGCCGGACGCGCGGTGGTCTTTCCTAAGATGCAGAAATCGTTGCTGGAGTTGTGGGATCAGGATCTGACCGCGGCGAACACACTCCTGCGTTGCTTTGACCTGCCGGACGCGCTGGGACCCCTGGCCAGGGTAGGAATGCCGAAAGAGTGGACCGTCGGGGCTGCAATCCGCGGCTACCTCAACAGGAGAACCTTCCTTAGCGAAGAGGTCTTCGGCAAGCTCCGCACGGCACTCGCACGCGACGATGGACTCCCGACCCAGCGAGTGCTTGCCGATGTCCTGAAGTCATGCCCGCCCAGTCCTGGGGAGGTCGCCGCCAGCATTCCGCTCCTGCTGTCCACAGTCGCCACAGCCCCCGGATTCCTGTCCTTCCCGGTTCTTGGACTCTTGGTCCAGGCGCCCATGGACGGCGGCGACCTCTGCGACCTGAGCGTTGCCGTGTTCGGCCGGACGGAGAAGAAGGCCCAGGAGCTTTTGGTTCGGCACCTCAAATCGCTCCAAGCTTCGCAGTCATGCGACGGCGACGTCCTCGCCGCCTGCTGGAAAGCGGCGGCGGGATCCGCGGATCTATTAGTCCGGGCGACGGCGCAGGAGATGGCGGGGGGACCTGTGGCCACGGTCCGGGAAGAGCCGCTGGACGCCACATCGCTCTGGGGAACGGGGGTCCGACAGCCTCCAGAAATTCCCCGGTACGTGGCTCAAGAGGTCGTTTCGAAGAATCCGCTGCCACGATGGACCGGGCCGCGCGAGCATTCCGTCGCCGAAGAGCAATACATTGATCGCTTCCTGCGGACCGTTTACCGCCGTGCCCCAAACGTCCGGGACTGGTATCGCCAAAGATTTGCTGCTCAGACCGGCTACGCAGATTGCGTCGAGCAATACCGTGCACTTGCGGGGGCGCCGACCAGCTGGCGGCGCTGGGCCAGCCCGGGCCCGGAGGTCGCCTTGGCGACGTGGGCGTCAGGAGAGCACAACCTGGCCGCTCACCGGAATCTGACCGCATTGGTCCGGGCATCACTGTCCCACCCCTCGGGTACGGACGACCCATTTGGCTCGGCGAGTCCTTTGGCCGCAATCCACATACTTCGTCAAAGCGAGTTGATGGTCCAGGCAGGAACGGTGCCCTACTCCCTGGCCACACCGAGTTATGACAACTTCCGTGTGGAACTGGGCCGGCTGGTGTCACTTCTGCAGCTCTTTGAGCGTGAAGGCTGGGCCTATGGAGAAGCAGACCTGTTTCAGGCGCTCTTGCGGCTGGGGCCGATGGATGCGGGGCTGGCAGCCGAGATCCCTGAATTGCCCGTCCTGCCATTAGACGGCCCGGACGGGCAGGAGCGGCATGCCGGGCAAATTCTCCGCGAATGGGTCGGAGGAGGAGGATTCAAGCCCCCTCCGGTGGAGGCTCCGCTGACCTTGCCGGTGTCTTTGGAACGGTTTCCGTCGATCCCCCCGGAGTTGCTCTCGCCTGAGGTGTGGAGCGGCAGCGGACGCGGACATCTGGGTACCTGGCTCGCCTGTGAAGCCTCGGCCGTTGTGCCCTTCTGGCCGGATCTGGGCGCCATCTGGTTGGGTCGGCGGGTGGTCTACGGCGGGCTCGTCGCACTCGGGGAAGGAGGACCAGCGGGGGCCACGGCCGGAGAACTCGGGCAACTGACTCACGATTGGTTCATTGCCATGCTCGCCAGTCACCGCTCGGACGACAGGAGTAGCACCCTTGGAACGGTGCTGGAAATGGCCGCGAGGCGCCAACTGTCAGCCGAAAACCTGGCCCTGGCTGCACGAAAGCGCTTCGAGGCCGGCGACCATTCGCTGGGCCGGCTGGTGAGGGCAATGGCACTGGTGGCCTATGAGGGGCATCTGGACTGTGTCTGGCCGGCGCTCGCCGCCCTGGTGGTGGCGTCCTCCAAACAGCAGAGGCTTCCTGCCGGGACCAGTGAACTGCTTGCCACCTGCATGGAGTTGTGGGAATCCATTCCTGCCGATCACCGGACAACGGCGACTAGCGCAGACTTCACAGTGGCCGTCCGGACGCTAGCCGGAGCCAAGACCGCCACTAAGACGGGGCTGGAAGCGAAGCGGCTCGCGTCGCGGATGGGGCTCACGCGCTAAGCCAGTTGGGGGTACTCCCGAGGAATACCGCGGCGCCGCCTGCAAGCAAGCTCATTCCCTGGCGAAGTTCCAGTGGGACATGCTCATTTTCGCGGCTAGGACTGGGCACGAGGGGAGTATGTCCATTGGTCACAGGCGGCGGAGGACATGCTCGTTCCGCTGTGCCGTGTCCGTGGGACATGCTCATTGTTCGCGATGGGGTCCGTGGGACATGCTCATTCTTCGCGGCCAGAAGTGGGCACAAGGGGAGTATGTCCATTGGTCACAGGTGGCGGAGGACATGCTGGATCCGCTGTGGCGTGTCCGCGGGACATGCTCATTCTTCAGAACAACCTCGGTGGTCTTCGGAACAACCCGGGTCTTCTCCGGAGCAGCGGGACATGCTCATTCTTTGCGGCCAGGAGTGGGCCTAAGGGGATTATGTCCGGTGGCTGCGGGCAGCGGAGAGCATGTCCCGAGGGGCGGACGCGGCTGTCAGCGCCACCGCCTAGACTTAGATACACCATGGATATGTTGTTTGACCCTTATGCTGACGGACCCTTCCAAGCTGCCTCCAAGGCGGCGGCAGGAACCAAAGAGCCTTCCGGGACCGGCCTTCCGGGGCTGGATTCAGGGGCCGGCTTTGGCATGGACGGCAACGGCTTCGGCCCGGGCCATGCTCTCGGCAGCGCCCCTGGCAGCGCCCCTGGCAACGCCTGGGACCGTCCGCAGCTTCCGAACGCGAGCGAGCTTCTCGAAGGCCTGAACCCGCAGCAGGAAGAAGCCGTGAAACACGCCGGCAGCGCCCTGCTGATCGTGGCCGGCGCCGGCTCTGGCAAGACCCGGGTGCTCAGTAACCGGATCGCCTACCTGATCGCCACGGGCCGGGCGCACCACGGCGAGATCCTGGCCATCACCTTCACCAACAAGGCCGCGGCGGAGATGCGGGAACGCATCGAGGTCCTAGTCGGTGCCCGGGCGAAGACCATGTGGATCTCCACCTTCCACTCCTCCTGCGTCCGGATCCTGCGCCGCGAGGCGAAGAACGTCGGCCTCAATTCCAACTTCTCCATCTACGACTCCGCGGACTCGCTGCGCCTGATCACGCTCGTCGCCAAGAACCTGGACCTCGACCCCAAGCGCTTCGCCCCCAAGGCCATCCAGCACAAGATTTCCGCGCTGAAGAACGAGCTCATCGACGACGACTCCTACGCCTCCAGCGCCAACTACAACGATCCTTTCGAGCAGGCCGTCGCCGAGGTCTTCAAGGGCTACACCCAGCGCCTCCGCCAGGCCAACGCGATGGACTTCGATGACCTGATCGCCCAGACCGTCTACATGTTCCGGGCCTTCCCGGCGCTCGCCGACTCGTACCGGCGCCGCTTCCGGCATGTCCTCGTGGACGAATACCAGGACACGAACCACGCCCAGTACGCCCTGGTGCGCGAGATCGTCGGCGAGGGGCCCGAGGCCTCCGAGCTCACCGTCGTGGGCGACTCCGACCAGTCCATCTACGCCTTCCGCGGCGCGGACATCCGCAACATCGTGGAGTTCGAGAAGGACTACCCGGACGCCCGGACCATCAAGCTGGAGCAGAACTACCGCTCCACCCAGACCATCCTCAGCGCCGCCAACTCGGTCATCTCGCGCAACCCCAACCGGCCGGAGAAACGGCTCTGGACGGCCGAGGGCGACGGCGAAAAGATCGTCGGCTACGTCGGCGAGAACGAGCACGACGAAGCGCAGTTCATCGCCAAGGAAATCGACCGGCTGCAGGACGAGGGCAATCTGCGTCCCGGCGACGTCGCCATTTTCTACCGCACCAACGCCCAGTCCCGCTCGATCGAAGACGTCCTGGTGCGCGTGGGCCTGCCGTACAAGGTGGTTGGCGGCACCCGCTTCTACGAGCGCAAGGAAATCAAGGACGCCCTCGCCTACCTGCGGGTTCTGGTCAACCCGGACGACGACGTCAACCTCCGCCGGATCCTCAACGAACCCAAGCGTGGCATCGGCGACCGTGCCGAGGGCGCTGTCGCTGCCCTTGCCGAGCGCGATCGCACTTCCTTCATGACCGCCGCGAGGCGCGCCGACGAAGCCCCGGGCATGGCAACCCGCTCGGTCAACGCCGTGCTGGGCTTCGTGAAACTCCTCGACGACCTCACCGAGGTGGCCTCCGGCTCGGGTGCCGCCGCCGCCCTGGAAGCCGTGCTCGAACAGACCGGCTACCTCGCGGCGCTGCGCTCCAGCACGGACCCCCAGGACGAATCGCGGGTCGAGAACCTGGCGGAACTCGTCGCCGTCGTGCGCGAATACGAACGCGACAACCCCGAAGGCTCCCTCGGCGCCTTCCTGGAGCAGGTGTCCCTCGTGGCCGACGCCGATCAGATTCCCGATGCTCCCGGGGCAGATATTGACGCCGCGGTGGCCGAGGCCAAGCGTCTGGGCGTCGTCACGCTCATGACCCTGCACACGGCCAAGGGGCTGGAATTCCCGGTCGTGTTTCTCACCGGTATGGAGCACGGGCTGTTCCCGCACCAGCGCTCCGCCACCGATCCCAAGGAACTGGCCGAGGAACGCCGGCTGGCCTACGTCGGGCTCACCCGCGCCCGGAAGCGCCTCTACCTCACCCGGTCCGAGGTTCGCAGCATGTGGGGCCAGAGCCAGTACAACCCGGCCAGCCAGTTCATCGAGGAGATCCCGGCCGAACTCGTGGAATGGAAGCGGGAAGGCGCCAGCCGCCAGAGCGGCGGCTGGGGGAGCGGCCCCGCGATCGGTTCCAGCCGCTACAGCGGATCATTCTGGGGCGCCGGAACGCCCCGCGGCGCCGGCCCGTCTGCGGGCTTCAACGCCGATGTTCCCGCCGCCGTGGCCAAGAACAGGGTCCAGCCGCAGAAGGAAATCGTCGCCGTCAGCGTGGGGGACAAGGTCAACCACACCAGCTTCGGCAACGGCACCGTCCTTGCCGTGGAGGGCGCCGGGGACAAGACGGTCGCCAAGGTGAAGTTCGACGTCGGGGAGAAGCGGCTGCTGCTGCGCTACGCGCCGCTGACCAAGCTGGACGCCTAGGGGAGGTGCCCGGCACCGCCAGCGCACGCGCCGGAAGGCCGTTGCGCATGACCGCTCGCCGGCCCCCGCCGAGCACGCATCTGCCGGCCGCCGCGCATCTGCTGGCCGCCGCGCATCAGCCGGCGCCTGCGCCGGCTCCTCCCGCCTACGTTACGAAGGCGCATCTGACACGGCCTCACGGCCGGTCCGCACGCCGTCGGACACCCCAAAAACCGCGTAATCTAGCGGTTTTTCTACGCTCCATAGAATAGTGTCCTTACTCACATAACGGGTACTCTGGAACGGGCTGGTCCGATCGAAGGACTAGAGTTCCCAGAGGAGCATTGCGCCGTGTGGCTCGTTTCCAAGCTTGTCGCAGGGTGCGTTTATTCCGCAGCCCGGTAACCGCGAATACGTGGGGTCCGGCTGTACAGAAACTACTTCGACGTAGAAGGACACTAAACCGTGGACCTGTTTGAATACCAGGCGCGCGATATGTTCGAGGCGCACGGTGTACCCGTGCTTGCTGGCATCGTGGCGCACACCCCTGAAGAAGCAAAGGCAGCTGCCGAGAAAATCGGCGGCGTAACTGTCGTCAAGGCCCAGGTTAAGGCCGGAGGCCGCGGCAAGGCCGGCGGCGTCAAGGTCGCCAAGACCGCTGACGAGGCATTTGAACACTCCACCAACATCCTCGGGATGGACATCAAGGGCCACACCGTCCACCGCGTGATGATCGCCCAGGGTGCTGACATCGCCGAGGAATACTACTTCTCCGTCCTGCTGGACCGGGCCAACCGCAACTACCTGGCCATGTGCTCGGTTGAAGGCGGCATGGAAATCGAGCAGCTCGCCGTTGAGCGCCCCGAAGCCCTGGCCAAGATCTCGATCGACCCGGCCGTGGGCATTGACCAGGCCAAGGCCGACGAAATTGTCGCCGCTGCAGGCTTCGCCGAGGAACTGCGCGGCAAGGTCGCCAGCGTAATTCTGAAGCTCTGGGATGTCTTCAAGAAGGAAGACGCCACCCTCGTGGAGGTCAACCCGCTGGTCCTGACCGGCGCCGGTGACATCGTTGCCCTCGATGGCAAGGTCTCCCTCGACGAGAACGCCGACTTCCGCCACCCCAAGCACGCGCACCTTGAAGACAAGGACGCTGCTGACCCGCTCGAGGCCAAGGCCAAGGCGCAGGACCTCAACTACGTCAAGCTGGACGGCGAAGTCGGCATCATCGGCAACGGCGCCGGTCTCGTGATGTCCACCCTCGACGTCGTTGCCTACGCCGGTGAGAACCACGGCAACGTCAAGCCCGCCAACTTCCTGGACATCGGCGGTGGAGCGTCGGCCGAGGTTATGGCAGCTGGCCTCGACGTCATCCTGGGCGACCCGCAGGTCAAGTCCGTCTTCGTCAACGTCTTCGGCGGCATCACCGCCTGTGACGCCGTTGCCAAGGGCATCGTTGGCGCACTGGCCGAGCTGGGCCACTCCGCGAACAAGCCGCTGGTCGTCCGCCTCGACGGCAACAACGTTGAGGAAGGCCGCCGCATCCTGGCCGAGGCCAACCACCCGCTGGTTACCCTGGCCGCCACCATGGACGAGGGCGCCGACAAGGCCGCCGAGCTCGCCAACGCAGCGAAGTAGAGGGACTCGACTATGTCTATTTATCTGAACAAGGACTCCAAGGTCATCGTCCAGGGCATCACCGGCGGCGAAGGCACCAAGCACACCGCCCTGATGCTCAAGGCCGGCACCAACGTTGTTGGCGGCGTCAACGCCCGCAAGGCCGGCACCACGGTCCTGCACGGCGACACCGAGATCACCGTCTTCGGCACCGTCAAGGAAGCCATGGCCGAGACCGGCGCTGACGTTTCCATCGTCTTCGTGCCGCCGGCCTTCACCAAGGACGCCGTCGTTGAAGCCATCGAGGCCGGCATCGGCCTCGTCGTGGTCATCACCGAAGGCGTGCCGGTCCAGGATTCCGCCGAGTTCTGGGCACTGGCCCAGTCCAAGGTCGACGCCAACGGCAAGCAGGTCACCCGCATCATCGGCCCGAACTGCCCCGGCATCATCACCCCGGGTGAGGCCCTCGTGGGCATCACCCCGGCAAACATCACGGGCAAGGGCCCCATCGGACTCGTCTCCAAGTCAGGCACCCTGACCTACCAGATGATGTACGAACTGCGCGACCTCGGCTTCTCCACCGCCATCGGCATCGGCGGCGACCCGGTCATCGGCACCACCCACATCGATGCCCTCGAGGCCTTCGAAGCTGACCCGGAGACCAAGGCGATCGTGATGATCGGCGAAATCGGTGGCGACGCCGAAGAGCGCGCCGCCGACTACATCAAGGCACACGTCACGAAGCCGGTTGTCGGCTACGTGGCCGGCTTCACCGCCCCGGAAGGCAAGACCATGGGCCACGCGGGCGCCATCGTCTCCGGCTCCGCCGGCACCGCCCAGGCCAAGAAGGAAGCCCTTGAGGCTGCCGGCGTCAAGGTCGGCAAGACGCCGTCCGAGACCGCCAAGCTCCTGCGTGAGGTCTTCGCAACCCTTTAGTTCGAAGCACCTGCACCACGCACCAAAAGCAACGCGGGGTCACTTGCGGCCCGTCCCACTCGCTGGGACGGGCGCGAAGTGGCCCTGCGTTGTTGTTTAAGTACGACGGCGGCAGTGCCACCTTCCCGGCGGAGGTGGCACTGCCGCCGTCGTACTTTGTGTTCGATGCATTTGGGGCTCCGGCTAGACCTTTGCCCCGGTGAGGACTTCTTCGAGCCGGTCGTAGCCCTCGGACATGCCGCCCTCCATCCCGGACTGCGCCATGCCGTCGCGCGCCTCCACGCTGGGGTAGACGGCGTGGCCGATGAGCCGGGACCGGCCGCCACCCAGGTCCACGAAGGTCATGGAATCGAGGCTCACCACATCCGGGTAGCCGTCGAACTCGAAGGTCTGGATGGCGAAGTCGTTCTCGCGGACGGTGTGGAAGACGCCGCTGAAAACATACGCGCTGCCGTCCGGCGCTGTGTGGGTGTAGCGGTAGCTGCCGCCCGTCCTGAAGTCATAGTGGTCAATGCTCATGCGCATCCTCCGTGGCCCGAGCCACTGGGCGACGAGTTCGGGGTCCCGATGCGCCCGGAAGACCTCGGAGACCGGGAAGTCGAAGTCGCGCTCGAAGTCGATGAAGGGGAGTCCCGCGGGGATCTTCAGTGTCAGTGCGTTGCTCATGATGCGTCCTTTGCCTGTGTGCCGCCCTGCGCGGCGCGGGTTTCAAGCACGGCGTCAAGGCTGCGGTACTGGCCCTCGCGGATCAGCCGGTACTGGTCGATCCAGGCGGTGAGCGCCTCAAGCCGTGCGGGGTTCAGGTGAACGGGCCGGCGCTGGGCGTCACGGGTGCGCGTGACCAGCTGCGCCTGCTCGAGGACCTGGATGTGTTTCGAGACCGCCTGTTTGGTGATCGCGAAAGGTTCCGCCAGTTCGTTGACGGTGGCCGGACCCCGGCTGAGCCGGGCAATGATGCGGCGCCGGACGGGATCGGCGAGGGCCAGGAAGGCCGCGTCGAGTTCGCCGTCGTCGCTGGAATCCATGGGGTGGGTGCCTCCTCTTCAGTAGTCACCTGCTCAGTAATCAACTAACTAATTGATCAACGAACTAATTGATCAACCTCTAGGTTGTTAACGCTACGCCGACACGCCGAGCCGCGCAATACCCCCAACGTGGGGTCACTTGAAGCCCGGCTCGCACCCGAGGGTGGGCGCTAAGGATCCCCGCGTTGCCGCGTGCCGCCGGGGAATCCTTGCGCCACTCCTGCGAACTTTGTTAGTATGTCAGGACAAACTACCGAAGGAGACGCGAGTGCCTCTCGTGCGAATCGACGTCAATCAGGGCCGCACCACGGAGCAGCTGCAGGGACTCAGTCAGGGAATCCACGCTGCGATCGTGGCTGAATACGGCATTCCGGAACGGGACTACTTCCACATCCTGACGGAACACCCGGCCGGGCAGATCGTCGCCCAGGACGCCGGCCTCGGCTTTGACCGGACGCCGGATGTTGTGATGATCCAGATCTTCACCCAGGCGGGGCGCAGCCAGCCCGCCAAGCAGTCCCTGTTCGCTGCCATCGCGGAAAAGCTGACCGCGGTAGGGGTTTCCGGCGAGGACGTCTTCATTGGCTACGTCGAAAACACGGCCGGGGACTGGTCGTTCGGCTTTGGTCGGGCCCAGTACATGACCGGCGAACTTGGGGTCCCCAGTCAGTAGCCGAGGGCCGTCCTGCCACCGTCGGGGCGGCCACTCCACGGCGCTGTTAGTGCGTCCCGTGTCAAGTTGTAAATATGTCAGTACAAACCTTTGACAGTACATGGATTCTAGGGCAAAGTAGTGGATGTGGCCCGGCTCACGCCGGCCCCTAAGCACCGAAGCTCAGGCTGCGAAAAGGTACCGAGTTCACACCAGAAAGGTCCACGATCACCGTGACCCACGAACTGCTCACGATCGGGCGAATCAGCGTTGATATCTACCCGAACGACATCGGGGTGGATCTGGAGGATGTCACGTCCTTCGGAAAGTACCTTGGCGGATCCCCGTCCAACGTAGCGGTCGCCGCTGCCCGCCATGGCCGCCGCGCCGGCGTCATCAGCCGCACCGGCGACGATGCTTTCGGCAAGTACCTGCACCGCGAGCTGCGCAAGTTCAACGTGGACGATTCCTACGTCACCGCAGTCAAGGAGTGGCCCACTGCGGTCACGTTCTGCGCGATCAAGCCGCCGGAAGACTTCCCGCTCTACTTCTACGGCCGGTTCCCCACGGCGCCGGACCTGCAGATCAGGGCCGAGGAACTGGACCTGGACGCCATCAGGGACGCCGGAATCTTCTGGTCCACCGTCACCGGCCTCTGCCAGGAGCCCAGCCGCACCGCCCACATCAAGGCCCACGAGGCACGTCCACGCACCGGGCTGAAGCCAGGCCAGTTCACCATCCTTGACCTCGACTACCGGCCGATGTTCTGGGCCTCCGAGGAGGAAGCCCGGGAACAGGTCGCCAAGATCCTGCCGCACGTCACCGTGGCAATCGGCAACGACAAGGAATGCGCCGTCGCCGTCGGCGAGGGCACCCCGGACGAACAGGCCGACCGGCTGCTCGCCGCCGGCGTCGAAATCGCGGTCGTGAAGCTTGGACCGGAAGGCGTCATGGCCAAGACCCGCACCGAACGCATCGTCTCCGCCCCGGTGCCGGTGGAAACCGTCAACGGCCTCGGCGCCGGCGACTCCTTCGGCGGGGCATTCTGCCACGGTCTGCTCTCCGGCTGGCCGCTGGCTCAGGTGCTCGACTTCGCCAACGCCGCCGGCGCCTTGGTCGCCTCCCGCCTGTCTTGCGCCGACGCGATGCCGACGCCGGAAGAAGTCACGGGCCTGCTCGCCGAACGCGGCCGCCTGGCGCCGGGTTCCTACGCCACCGAAGGAGCAACACTGTGAGTGTCAACCCAGCCGCCGCCACCCTCACGCTGGGCGATGACCCCCGCCGCTACGAGCACCTGAGCATCATCCGGCTCGAAGACCCGGACGCGATCGCCCGCGCCGCGAAGGCCCGGCGCCGCCACCCCGGCGTCAAGGCCGGCAAGCAGAACTTCATCGTCGCCGCCGACCACCCCGCCCGCGGGGCCCTCGCGGTCGGCAGCGATCCCGTGGCCATGGCCGACCGCCGCCAGCTCCTGGACCGCCTGCAGATTGCCCTGGCCAACCCGGACGTCGACGGCGTCCTGGCCTCGCCGGACATCATGGACGACCTCCTCCTGCTCGGCGCGCTTGAGGGCAAGCTGCTCTTCGGCTCAATGAACCGCGGCGGCCTCTCCGGTCTGGTGAACGAATTCGATGACCGCTTCACCGGCCACACCGCGGCCGCCCTCGAGGCCCTCGGCGCCGACGGCGGCAAGATGCTCACGCGCATCTGCCTCGGCGACCCGGACACCGTCGTCACCCTGGAAGCAACCGCACGGGCCATCGATTCCCTGGCCGAGCGCAAGCTGATCGCCATGGTGGAACCCTTCCTCTCCGTCCGCGAGAACGGCAAGGTCCGCAACGACCTCTCCACCAACGCAGTCATCAAGTCGGTGGCCATCGCCGAAGGCCTCGGCGCGAGCAGTGCCTACACCTGGATGAAGCTCCCCGTGGTGGCTGAGATGGAACGCGTCATGGCGTCCACCACCATGCCCACCGTGCTCCTCGGCGGAGACCCCGAGGGCAGCCAGGAGGACGTCTTCGCCAGCTGGCAGGCGGCCCTCGCCCTGCCGGGTGTCCAGGGCCTCACGGTCGGCCGGACCCTGCTCTACCCGCACGACGGCGACGTCGCCGGCGCCGTGGCAACCGCCGCTTCGCTGCTGCACCACACGGACGATCCCCGCACCGAATCCACCCCCACCGAAGAAGCATCGGAGTAACTTCCCATGGGAATGAGAACTGCCTCAGGAACACGCAGAATGACAGTCGCCCAGGCTGTCGTGGAATACCTGTCCAAGCAGTACACCGTCGATTCGATCGGCGGCCAGGACTTCCGGGAACGCCTGATTCCGGGCACGTTCGGCATCTTCGGCCACGGCAACGTTGCCGGCGTCGGCCAGGCCCTCAAGCAGTACCAGCAGCTCGATCCGACAATCATGCCGTACTACCAGGGCCGCAACGAACAGGCCCAGGCACACCAGGCCGTCGGCTACGCCCGGCACACCCGGCGCCGCCAGACGTTCGCGATCAGCACCTCGATCGGCCCGGGTTCCTCAAACCTGCTCACCGGCGCGGCGCTGGCCACCACCAACCGGCTGCCGGTCCTGCTGCTGCCGAGTGACACCTTCGCCACCCGTGCCGCCGACCCCGTGCTGCAGCAGCTCGAGCAGCCCTACGCCTACGACATCACCGTCAACGACGCCTTCCGGCCGCTGTCCAAGTTCTTCGACCGCGTCTCCCGGCCCGAGCAGCTGTTTTCCGCGTTTCACCACGGCCTGCGCGTCCTGACCGACCCGGCCGAGACCGGCGCGGTCACCATCTCGCTGCCCCAGGACGTCCAGGCCGAGGCCTTCGACGTGCCCGAGGAATTCCTCGCCGAACGCGAATGGCGGATCCGCCGCCCCGACGCCGACGACGAGGACATCCGCCGCGCCGCCGACGCGATCCGCGCCGCCAAGCGCCCCCTGATCATCGCCGGCGGTGGCGTGCTCTACGCCTACGCCAACGAGGAACTCGCCAAATTCGTCGAACTGACCGGCATCCCGGTGGGCAACACCCAGGCCGGCGTCGGCGTCCTGCCCTGGGACCACAAGTTCTCCCTCGGCGCGATCGGCTCCACCGGCACAACGGCGGCCAACGCCATCGCCGCCGAAGCGGACCTCATCATCGGCATCGGCACCCGCTACGAGGACTTCACCACCGCGTCCCGGACCGCGTTCCAGAACCCGGACGTGAAGTTCATCAACATCAACGTCGCCGCCATCGACGCCTACAAACACGGCACTTCCCTGCCGATCGTCGCGGACGCCCGCAAGGCCCTGGTGAAGCTGAACCAGGCCCTCGGCGGCTACCGGATCGGCGCGGACCTCGAGCAGCAGATCGCGAACGAGAAGACCCGCTGGAACGCCACCGTCGACGCGGCCTTCGACACCCGCTTCACACCGCTGCCCGCGCAGAACGAGATCATCGGCGCCACGAGCCGCGCCATGGACGCGGCGGACGTCGTCATCTGCGCCGCCGGGTCCCTGCCCGGTGACCTGCACAAGATGTGGCGCGTGCGGGACCCGTTCGGCTACCACGTCGAATACGCCTACTCCTGCATGGGCTACGAAATCCCCGGCGGCCTCGGCGTCAAGCGTGCCGCCCTGGCCGAAGCCGCGAAAGGCGGGGCCCAGCGCGACGTCGTCGTGATGGTGGGGGACGGCTCCTACCTGATGATGCACACCGAACTCGTCACCGCCGTCGCCGAACGGATCAAGCTGATCGTGGTCTTGATCCAGAACCACGGCTACGCCTCGATCGGCTCGCTCTCCGAGTCCCTCGGCTCGCAGCGCTTCGGCACCCAGTACCGGGCCCTGGATGAGGAACACCACAGCTTCGACGACGGCGAGCGGCTGCCGGTGGACCTGGCCCTGAACGCCGAGTCCCTCGGCGTGAAGGTGATCCGGATCGAACCCGGCGAGAAAGTCATCGCCGAGCTCGAGCAGGCCATCCGCGATGCGAAGGCCGCCCCGGAAAACGGCGGCCCGATCGTCATCCACGTCGAATCCGACCCGCTGCTGGATGCCCCCAGTTCCGAGTCGTGGTGGGACGTTCCGGTCTCCCAGGTCTCCGAACTCGAATCCACGAAGCAGGCCTTCCAGACCTACGTCGACCACAAGAGCCGCCAGCGCAAGCTGCTCGGCTGACCCTCTTGATCACCACGAACAGCCACAGACCAAGGAAGTCCATCACCATGTCAACGACGACCGTCACCACCATCAGCCACTTCATCAACGGGGCAGAAACCTCCGGCGAGGGCACCCGCACCCAGCCCGTCTACAACCCCGCGACCGGCGCGGTCACCGCGGAGCTGCGTCTGGCCAGCCGGGCAGACCTGGACGCCACCGTCGCTGCGGCCCGCAAGGCTGCGGACACCTGGGGCGACATTTCCCTGGCCAAGCGCACCGCCGTATTGTTCAAGTTCCGCGAACTTGTCGCCTCCCACATCGACGAGCTCGCCGAACTGATCACCGCCGAGCACGGCAAGGTCCTCTCCGACGCCAAGGGCGAGATCGGCCGCGGCCTGGAGGTCATCGAGTTCGCCTGCGGCATCCCGCAGCTGCTCAAGGGCGACTACTCGGACCAGGTCTCCACCGGCATCGACGTCTTCTCCTTCCGCGAGCCGCTCGGCGTCGTCGCCGGCATCACCCCGTTCAACTTCCCGGTCATGGTGCCGCTCTGGATGGCCCCGATGGCGATCGCCACCGGCAACGCCTTCATCCTCAAGCCCTCCGAACGCGACCCCTCCGCCTCCATGCTCCTGGCCAAGCTGTGGAAGCAGGCCGGCCTGCCCGACGGCGTCTTCCAGGTCCTGCACGGCGACAAGGAAACGGTCGACGGCCTGCTGACCCACCCGGACGTGGACGGCATCTCCTTCGTCGGCTCCACCCCGATCGCGAAGTACGTCCACGAGACCGCCACCAAGCACGGCAAGCGGGTCCAGGCCCTGGGCGGGGCGAAGAACCACGCGATCATCCTGCCCGACGCCGACCTCGACAACGCCGCCGACCACCTCGCCGCCGCCGCCTTCGGCTCCGCCGGCGAACGCTGCATGGCCATCTCGGTTGCCGTCGCCGTCGGCGAAGCCGCCGACCTTCTGGTCAAGAAGGTCGAGGAACGCGCCCTGGCCGTCAAGGTCAACAACGGCACCGTGCCCGACGCCGAAATGGGCCCGGTCATCACCCCGGCGTCCAAGGAACGCATCGTGCGGATCGTCACCGAAGCTGAAACCGCCGGCGCGGCCATGGTGGTGGACGGCCGCGACCTCGTCGTCCCCGGCCACGAGGACGGCTTTTGGGTCGGCCCCACCGTCCTGGATCACGTCACGGCCGGGATGACCGCCTACACCGAGGAAATCTTCGGCCCGGTCCTCGTCGTGGTCCGCGTCGAGGACCTCGACGCCGGCATCGCCCTGATCAACGCCAACCCGTACGGCAACGGCACCGCGATCTTCACCTCCTCCGGCGCCAGCGCCCGCAAGTTCCAGCGCTCCGTCACGGTGGGCATGATCGGCATCAACGTGCCCCTGCCCGTGCCGGTGGCCTACCACTCCTTCGGCGGCTGGAAGGCCTCGCTCTTCGGCGACAAGCACATCTACGGCCCCGAAGGCGTCTCCTTCTACACCCGCGGCAAGGTCGTCACCTCCCGCTGGCCCGAAACGCATCACGCCTCCGGCGCCTCCTACAACTTCCCCTCCAACTAGTCCCCACCGCCAGGGAACCCTGGCGGCGGGGCCCACCCACCGCCACCCAAAAACCACGATCGATTGCTCCGCAACCGCCGTTTTGGGCGTCCCAAACGGCACCTGCGGAGCAATCGATGAGAAGGAATGGAA
Source organism: Arthrobacter sp. H-02-3 (assembly GCF_003097355.1). Taxonomy (GTDB): domain Bacteria; phylum Actinomycetota; class Actinomycetes; order Actinomycetales; family Micrococcaceae; genus Arthrobacter; species Arthrobacter humicola. The sequence continues at coordinate 10,473 of NZ_PYUI01000010.1, read as the reverse complement.
ATGACAGAGAACAAGCTGATCATCGGCACCGCGCCGGACTCCTGGGGCGTCTGGTTTGCGGACGACCCGCAGCAGACCCCGTGGGAACGCTTCCTGGACGAGGTCGTCGAATCCGGCTACAAGTGGATCGAACTGGGCCCCTACGGCTACCTTCCCTCCGATCCCTCCCGCCTCGCTGAAGAACTTAAGGCCCGCGACCTGAAGGTCACCGCAGGCACCGTGTTCACCGCCTTCCACCGCGGCTTGGACCAGTGGGAAACCGCATGGGAGCCGGCCCGCAAGGTCGCCGAACTCACCGCCGCGATGGGCGGGGAACACATCGTGGTCATCCCGGCGATGTGGCGCGACGACGTCACCGGCGAGGCCGTGGAGAGCGGCACGCTCACCGAAAAGGCGTGGAGCGACCTCTTCACGGGCCACAACCGTCTGGGCAAGACCCTGCTGGAGGACTTCGGCCTGAAGCAACAGTTCCACTCGCACGCAGACTCCCATGTCGGCGCACAGGAGGACATCGAGACCCTTCTCGCCGCCACGGACTCCAAATACCTCAACCTCTGCCTGGACACCGGCCACGCAGAATACTGCGGGGCCTCCAGCCTCGACCTGATCAAGAACTATCCGGACCGGATCGGTTACCTGCACCTCAAGCAGATCAACCCGGACATCCTCAAAAAGGTCAACGAGGAAAACATGACCTGGGCCGCCGCCAACCTGGCCGGCGTCATGACCGAACCGCCGAACGGACTGCCGGACCTGCGCGCCGTCATCGAAGCCGTCGAAGCGCTCAACCGCCCGATCTTTGGCATTGTGGAACAGGACATGTACCCCGTGGCCTTCGACGTCCCGATGCCGATCGCCAAGCGCACCCGCAACTACCTGCTCTCCTGCGGCTCCCGCACCGCCGTCAACTAGAACTGAGGACAAAATCATGACCAAGACCCTCCGCGTAGCTGTCATCGGCGCCGGCCGTATGGGAGCAGACCACATCCAGCGGCTTAACACCCGCATCCACGGCGCGGAAGTTGCCGCCGTCGTCGACGTCGATCTCGCGCGGGCGCAGGCCGCCATCGAAGGCATCCCGGGCGCTGTCGCTTTGGCCGACGCCGACGAAGCCCTGAACAACGGCGACGTCAACGCCGTGCTGATCGCCACCCCCGGCTTCCTGCACGAGGACATCCTGCTCAAGGCGATCGCCAAGGACATCCCGATCCTCTGCGAGAAGCCGCTCACCCCGGACGCCGAGTCCGCGTGGAAGATCGTCGAGGCCGAAGAAAAGCTCGGCCACAAGCGCATCCAGGTCGGCTTCATGCGCCGCTTCGACGCCGAATACGCCGCCCTGGGCACAATCATCCGCGACTCCGAACTCGGCGAGCTGCTCATGCTGCACCACCAGCACCGCAACCCCACCACCCCGGCGGGCTTCACCAACGAGATGCTGATCAACGATTCCGTGGTCCACGAGTTCGACGCCATCCGCTACTTCACCGGCGAGGAAATCACCTCGGTCCAGGTCCGCCTCGGCAAGGCCACGCGGAACGCCCCGGCCGGTCAGCACGACCCGCAGCACGTCTTGATCGAGACCGAATCCGGCGTCCTGGCCGATGTCGAGATCTACGTCAATGCGAAGTTCGGCTACGAAGTGGCCACCCAGGCCTCCTTCGAGGACGGCATCGTCAGCATTGGCGGGGACAAGGGCCCGTACACCCGCAGCAACGGCCACTGGGGCGGCACCGTCACCCCCGGCTTCGAGGAGCGTTTCGGGGCGGCGTACGACGTCGAAATCCAGTCCTGGGTCGACGCGGCCCTCCGCGACGAGATCGGCGGCCCCACCGCTTGGGACGGCTACGCCACCGCCGCCTGCTGCGAGGCCGGCGTCGAAGCGCAGAAGAACGGCGAAAAGGTCGCCGTGAAGCTCAACGCCAAGCCTGCCCTCTACCGCTAGGAACCCTGCCGGCCGGCGCCCTCTGCTAACAACACGGCGCCGGCCGGTCGCACGTCCGCCAGATCCACCATGGAGTGTTCAGAAGTGAAAATCGCCCTTGACCCCACGCCGTTCCACCACGGCCACGGACTCCTCGAGTTCCCGCGCGTGGTCGCCGACCTCGGCTACAAGTACATGCAGATGACCCCGCACGCCGATTTCATCCCGTTCTTCAACCACCCGAAGGCCGACGACGAGCTTGTGGGCAAGCTGAAGGCGGCCTGCAAGGACGCGGGAATCGAAATCGCCTCGGTGCTGCCCGTGCTGCGCTGGTCCGGCCCGGACGAGGACGCCCGCGAGGCCGCCGTCCGCTACTGGAAGCGCGCCATCCAGATCACCGTGGACCTCGGCGTCAGCACCATGAACACCGAATTCAGCGGCCGACCGGAGAAGGCCGAGGAATCCGAGCGTGCCTTCTACCGTTCGATGGAGGAACTGCTCCCCATCATCGAGCGGGAGGGGATTGACGTGCTGATCGATCCGCACCCGGACGACTTCGTCGAGGAAGGGCTCGCCGCGATCCGGATGATCCGCGGACTGAACTCGAAGAACGTGGGCCTGGTCTACGTGGCCTCGCACAGCTTCCACATGAAGAACGAGCCGCTGGAGATCATGCGGGCCGCGGGGGACAAGCTGCGCCTGGTCCACGTCGCCGACACCATGAACCACCACGCCTCGCATGGGCTGCGCTACATCACCAACCCGCCCGGGAACCCGGTGCGCGTGCACCAGCACCTGAAAATCGGCGACGGCGACGTCAACTGGGACGAGTTCTTCGGCGGCCTGAAGGAAATCGGCTTCCTCGACCGCGAGGACACCGTCATGGTCTCCAGCGTCTTCGCCGAGGACGACAACGCTGCCGAGGTCTCGCGCTACCAGCTGGAGACCATGATGCAGCGCGTCGAGAAGGCGAGCCTATGACGAAGTCCGACTCAACACCTATGAATTCGGCTCCGGCCGCGGCCGCGCCCGTTTCCGAGGCTGACTCCGATGTCCAGGAAGCCGCCGTCCGGAGAACCGGCGGAGCATCGAATCCCAAGAGGTTCATGCGGCGCGTGGCGCTCTTCTCCACCTTCGGCGGCCTCCTCTTCGGCTACGACACCGGCGTCATCAACGGCGCCCTGCCGTTCATGCAGCGGGACCTTGGCCTCACCCCGCTGACCGAGGGGCTTGTGACTTCGACCCTGCTCTTCGGTGCGGCGTTCGGTGCCATCTCGGCGGGCCGTCTCTCGGACCGCTTCGGCCGGCGCAGGACCATCATGGGTCTCGCGCTGATCTTTGCGGTGGCCACGATCGCCTGCTCGGTCTCGCCGAGCACTGAACTGCTTATCGCCTCGCGCACCCTGCTGGGCCTTGCCGTCGGCGGAGCATCGGTGATTGTTTCGGTCTACCTCGCGGAAATGTCCCCGGCAGCCCAGCGCGGACGCATCGTGACGCAGAACGAACTCATGATTGTCACGGGGCAGTTCCTGGCCTTTACGTTCAATGCCGTACTGGGCAACGCCTTCCCGGAGGCCTCCCACGTGTGGCGGTGGATGCTCGTTATTGCCACGCTGCCCGCCGTCGTCCTCTGGTTTGGCATGCTGGTTCTGCCGGAAAGCCCCCGCTGGCTGGCTTCGGCCGGCCGCTTCGGTGAAGTCCTTGAAGTGCTGCGCCGGTCGCGCGCCACGGAGGACATTTCCACCGAGTTCGATGAAGTCCGGCAGGCGGCGAGGGAAGACTACCAATCCAAACTCGGCACCGTCCGCGACCTCACGGTGCCGTGGATCCGGCGCATCTTCGTCGTCGGACTGGGCTTGGCCGTGATCAACCAGATCAGCGGCGTCAACGCCATCATGTACTACGGCACCTCCATCCTCTCCAGCTCCGGTTTCGGTGATCAGGGCGCCCTGATTGCCAACGTCGTCAACGGCGTCACTTCGGTAGTCGCCGTCGTCGTCGGTATGTCCCTCATGTCGCGTCTGCCCAGGAAGTCCATGCTGATCGCCGGCCTGATCGGCACGGCAACGTCCCTGCTGGCCATCGGCATCATCTCCATGGCTATTCCGGAAAGCATGCTCCGCGGCTATCTGGTGCTGCTGTTCATGGTGACGTTCCTCGCCTCGATGCAGTCCTGCATCGGCACGGTGACGTGGCTGACGATGGCCGAAATCTTCCCGCTGCACGTCCGCGGCATTGGCATGGGGATCTGTGTCTTCGTCCTCTGGATGATCAATTTCCTGATCGGGTTCTTCTTCCCGCAGATGGTGTCCTGGATCGGCGTCTCCGTGACCTTCTTCATCTTCGTGGCGATCCAACTGGCAGCCATCGTCTGGGTGAAGCGCGTGGTTCCGGAGACCCGGGGCAAGAGCCTCGAGGATCTGGAACACTTCTTCAAACAGGCGGCCGCCAAGCAACCCGTCAACGTATAGCGTTACCAACCGCGTAGCCTGACAAAGCAGCAAGCCCCGCCCCCGGCATGACCCAACTAGCTAGCAGCAGGGGCCGTTATGAGCCTTCATAACGGCCCCTGCTGCGAGTCACTTGGGCTGTAGCGGGGGCGGGGCTTTCTGCGTTGAAGCGGTTATAGCGTTAGGCCGCGGCGTGCAGCCGGGGGAGGGCGTCGACGAGCGGCGCCAGTTCCGGCACTTCCTGAGCCTCGGCCAGCGCCCGCTCCAGGGTAGCGTCGTGGACCGGCCTGCTCTGCTCGAGCAGCGTGATGCCACTGGGCGTGAGCTCGGTATAGATCCCGCGGCGGTCATCCGCGCACAGGATCCGGGTCAGCAGCCCGCGGTCCTCCAGCCGGTTGACCAGGCGCGTGGTGGCGCTCGCGCTCAACGCCGTGGCGCGGGCCAGCTGCTGCATCCTCATGTGCCAGCCGTCCTGCCGGCTCAGCGCGTCCAGCACCGTGTACTCCACGACGGAGAGCTGCGCCTCGGCCTGCAGGGAACGCTCCAGCTCGGCTTCGATCAGCCCGTGCAGGGCCGCGAGGGTCCGCCAGCCTTGCGCCCGGACCTCGACGGCGTCGTCCTTGATGCCCATCTGGTGAATCCCTTCAGCTAGCGTGCCCGGCGGGAGTGGTGCCAGGCACATCAAATAATAGTTGCTTGCGCGTTGTATCTGCTTGTGCAAGAATAAATAACGCGTCTGCAACTACTAGCTTACGCGTCATACCCCTTTCCGTACAGCTTTGTAAGGAGCACCCCCATGCCTGTTGGCCTGATAGCTCTAGCCCTCGGCGGGTTCGGCATCGGACTCACCGAGTTCGTCATCATGGGCCTGCTGCCGCAAGTGGCCGCAGACTTCCACGTCACCGAGGCCAGCGCGGGCTGGCTCATCTCCGGCTATGCGCTCGCCGTCGTGGTCGGGGCGCTGGGCCTCACCGCGGCCGTGACGCGATTCGAACGCAAGCCGGTGCTGGCCGTGCTGATGGTGCTCTTCATCGCCGGCAACCTCGTCTCCGCGCTCGCCCCCGACTACCCGATCATGATGGCCGGGCGCATCCTGGCCGCGCTGTCGCACGGTGCGTTCTTCGGCATCGGCGCCGTGGTGGCCGCCAGCATGGTGGCGCCCGATAAGAAGGCCGGCGCGATCGCGATCATGTTCACGGGCCTGACGGCGGCCAATGTGCTGGGTGTCCCGTTCGGCACCATGCTGGGCCAGGCTGCGGGCTGGCGCGCCACGTTCTGGGCGATCACCGTCATTGGCGTCCTAGCCCTGGCAGGCATCCTTGCGCTGGTGCCGAAAACCGGCTCCGGCGAGGCGGCCGCCGGTGGGCTCCGAAGCGAGCTCCGTGCCTTCCGGTCCGGCCAAGTCTGGCTTTCCATCCTGGTCACCATCCTCGGCTACGGCGGCATGTTCGGCGCCTTCACCTACATCGCGTTCACGCTCACCGAGGTCACCGGCTTCGCCGCCTCCACCGTGCCGTGGCTGCTGATCCTCTTCGGCGTCGGGCTCTTCATCGGCAACACCCTTGGCGGCAAGGCTGCCGACAAGAACGTGGACCGCACCCTGCTCGTGGTGCTCGCCGTGTTGGTGGTGGTGCTCGTAGTCTTCGCACTGACCTCCGGCAACCAGCCGATGACTATTGCTTCCATGGTGCTGCTGGGCGGCTTCGGCTTTGCCACGGTCCCCGGGCTGCAGATGCGCGTCATGAAGTACGCCAGCAGCGCCCCCACCCTGGCCTCCGGCGCCAACATCGGCGCGTTCAACGTCGGCAACGCCCTCGGCGCCTGGCTGGGCGGCGTGACCATCACCGCCGGCCTCGGCTACACCTCGCCGATCTGGGCCGGGGCCGGGATCACCGTGCTGGGCCTGGCGGTCATGGTGTTCGCGGCGGCTGATGCCAAGAAGCACGACGGAGGGCGGCCGGCCGACGTCGACAGCTCCACGGCGGATTCCGAGACTGAGTTGCAGACGGCCTAACTGCCCGGCCTGCAGGCCTACTGGCCGAACGGCAGCCGCGGGTCCAGGTCCTGGCCCTCCCATGTCTGGCGGATCCAGCCGTGGTGAGGATCGTCGCTGATGAGCCACTCACGGACCGGGCCAGGGCCGGCCATGACGTTGAGGTAGTACAAGTCGTAACCGGGGGCGGCCATGGCGGGCCCGTGCCAGCCGTAGGGCACCAGAATGACGTCGCCGGTCCGGACCTCGGCCGAAACGTCGATGGGCCGCTCGTCGGAGGCATAGACGCGCTGGTAGCCGATGGCGTCGTCGGCGCCCGGGCGCTGCGGCGCTCCCGGTGTGACCCGGGTTTCGAAGTAGTAAATCTCCTCGAGGTTCGTCTCGCCGTCCTTTTCCTCATCGTGCTTGTGCGGGGGATAGGAAGACCAGTTGCCGGCCGGGGTGAGGACCTCGCAAACGATGAAGCGGTCCGCTTCGAGTGCGGCGGGGGTCCCGAAATTGTGGACCTGGCGGGAGCAGTTGCCCGCTCCGCGCAGTTCCACCGGCGTCTCGGCGGCAGTGATGAGGCGGGTCGGGTAGGACGCTTTCGCCGGGGCGGTGGCAACCGCCACCCGTCCGCCGTCGGCCGAGGTGATCTTCACGGCCTTGCCTGTTCCCGTGTAGAGCACATCGCTGGGGCCGCTAAAGACGCTGTCCCGCCCGGCCAGCGGATACTCCTGCCCGTCCACGGTCGCCACGAAGGAGCCGTTGAGCGGCACCACGATGCGTTCCTCCGATGCGGCGGCCAGTTCGACGGCGCCGCCGGCAGCCAGTGTGGCGACCTTCAGTCCGGTATGGGCCCAGCCCTCCACCTCCAGGGCGGAGTCAGATGTTCCGATGGAAATGTCCCACTTGCCGTTTGCGGCGGTGCCGAGCGGATAGACCCAGTTGGCCATGGAAGCTGCCCTTTCGTAGTCGCGCCGGAGGGAGGCGCGGTTGTGCGGGGTTGGAGATGGCGGTGCTCGTTGTTGAACGCCGGTGTCCGGATTGTGGTTCTCTCGACGCCGATGTCAGGGCGCCTAGGTCGGACCGCTTGTCTCACGGCGCCGGTTACGGAACGCCTATCTCTGAACCAGTGTCATTTCAAAGCTGTAGGAATCGGCCCTGTAGGCGTGGTGGCCGGTTTCCACCATCCGCCCGGTGTCATCCACAGCCGTGCGCTCCATGGTGACGAGGGCGGAGCCGGCGGTTGTTTCGAGCAACGGCGCCTGGTAGTCGTTGGCGATCATGGCGCCGATCCGCTGCGAGGCAAGGCGGAAGTTCACGCCGCCATTGCGCAGGATGCCGTAGAGGCCCTGTGACGCCAGGGAGGCCTCGTCGATCGTGGTGATGTCATCGCGCACCCAGTTCTCCATCAGGGCCAGCGGCTTGCCGCCTACTTTCCGGAGCCGGGTGAAGTGGTAGACCTTGGCGCCGGCGGGGAGCTGCAGCGCTTTCCGGATCGAGGCGTCTGCCTCTTCATGGGAGAAACTGAGCACGTCGGTGGTGGGCTTGCTGCCACTGTTGCTCAAGTCGTCGTACAGGCTGGAGAGTTCCAACGGACGGCGGACCTGGCTGGATACCACCTGGGTGCCCACGCCCCGCTTGCGGACCAGGAGGCCGGAACGGACCAGCTCATCCATGGCTTTGCGCATCGTGGGGCGCGACAGGTTCAGCTGGGCGGCCAGATCGATCTCATTTTCCAGCCGGCTGCCGGGCTCCAGCAGTCCGGTATGTATCGCGGCCTCGATGCCCTGGACCACTTGGTGGTACAGCGGTACCGGGGACGACCGGTCGATCCGCAGATTTAGTTGATTCGCCACTGGACGTGCTCCCTTGCGCTCCGCAGCGGCCGTGATAGCGGTCTGTCTGCGTTTGTCAGGCTCATGTTCGCTTGATAGGACATACTGCCTTTTTCTGATAGTAGCAGGGTGGACAAAGGGAGCCAAGGGGTGCCGTGGGGAGCCATGCGAGTAAGGGGCGCGTTGTCGGCTTTGCGCTGGTCACGCCCGCGAAACCGGCATTTCCATCGCATAGCGTTACGTCAAAACATCCTAATGTCAGGACAAACTATTGACATCTGTGATTGAAGTCACCATGATCGGTTGTAGATGGCTCATAGACCGACGCGATGAAGCGGCCGGCATGGCCCGGAATCGAAGGAGATTAATCGTGACCAAGTTCTCGTGGCGGAAGGCGACGCTCGTTGCGGCCGTTGTACCCATGCTGGCCCTGAGCGCGTGTTCCAGCACCGGCGGCAAGCCCGCAGAGACAGGAAATGCGGCCGGCGGAGGCCAAGCCGTCTCGACGCCCCGGATGAAGATCGCCTTGATTACCCACGCTCCGGCCGGTGACACGTTCTGGGACACCGTCCGCAAGGGTGCGGAAGAAGCGGCGGCGAAGGACAACGTGGAACTGCTGTACACCGGTGATCCAGAAGCCGGCCGGCAGGCGCAGCTGATCCAGCAGGCCATCGACCAGAAAGTAGATGGCATCGCCGTAACCCTGGCCACGCCGGACGCACTCAAGGACTCGCTGAAGAAGGCCACTGACGCGGGCATTCCGATTGTCAGCCTGAACGCCGGCGAGTCGGTTTCCGCAGCGCTGGGAGCATTCACCCACTTCGGCTCCAACGAGCAGCTCGCCGGTCAAGCCGTGGGCACCAAGCTGGCCGGGGACGGGTACAAGCACCCGATCTGCGTGATCCAGGCGCAGGGGCACGTGGGACTCGAAGCCCGGTGTGCCGGTGTGAAGGCGAAGGTACCCGGGACAGAGATTCTGTACGTGAACGGCGCGGACATGACCTCGGTCGAGTCGACGGCAACCGCGAAGCTGCAGGCCTCCAAAGATGCTGATGTAATCATCGGGCTGGGCGCTCCCATCACCCTGACCCTCCTGAAGTCCGTGGCGACCGCCGGAAGTTCGGCCAAGGTTGCGAGCTTCGACCTGAACAAGGATCTGGCGCAGAAGATCGTCGACGGCAGCGTCCTGTTCACGGTGGACCAGCAGCCCTGGCTGCAGGGCTACAGCGCAGTCGATGCACTGTGGCAGAACAAGCGTGGCGGATTCAAGATCGGTGGCGGCCAGCCCGTCCTGACGGGCCCCGCGATCGTCGACAAATCAAATGCGGCTGATGTCCTGAAGTTCGCCGAGCAGGGTATCCGCTAATAGCCCGCTGGCCGGGCCGGCGGTTGCCGGCCCGGCAGCAAGGAGACTTATCATGACCATCACCCAGACAAAGACAAAGTCGCCGGCGCCCGATGAGCGCGTCGCCAAGCGTAGTCCGTTCCAGAAACTGCTCGGACGTCCCGAGGTCGGTGCCCTGGTGGGCGCGATCGTCCTCTTCATCTTCTTCGCGTTGGTGTCCCCGACGTTCACCCAGCCCGGTGCCCTCGCGACCATCATGTACGGTTCCTCCACGATCGGCATCATGGCCGTCGGGGTGTCCTTGCTGATGATCGGCGGGGAGTTCGACCTCTCCACCGGCGTCGCCGTGATCTCCTCGGCGCTGACCGCGTCGCTGTTCAGCTGGTACTTCACCACGAACGTCTGGGTCGGTGTCGGCCTGGCCCTGGTGGTCTCGCTGTCGATCGGCTTCATCAACGGCTGGATCCTGATCAAGACCAAACTCCCGTCCTTCATCGTGACCCTGGCGACCTTCCTGATGCTGACCGGCCTGAACCTGGGCCTGACCCGGTTGATCGGCGGCTCGGTGTCTTCGCCCTCGATCTCGTCCATGGAGGGCTTCGACTCGGCCCGGGCCGTGTTCGCCTCCTCGGTGAGTATCGGCGGCGTCGACGTCAAAATCACGGTGTTCTACTGGTTCCTGCTCGTCGCGGTCGCCACCTGGGTGCTGATGCGGACCCGCGTCGGGAACTGGATCTTCGCCGTGGGCGGGGACGCGAACGCGGCCCGCGCCGTCGGCGTGCCGGTCAAGGCCACCAAGATCGGCCTGTTCATGGCCGTCGGGTTCTGCGCCTGGATCCTGGGCATGCACAACCTCTTCGCCTTCGACACCGTGCAGTCCGGTGAGGGCGTGGGCAACGAGTTCCTCTACATCATCGCCGCGGTGATCGGCGGCTGCCTGCTCA
>NZ_PYUI01000009.1 GCF_003097355.1 Arthrobacter sp. H-02-3 | reverse complement strand
GGGCCACCGCCCAAGGCACCCCCGCCGTCGTCGCCTTCGCGCTCCCCCGCATCGTCTCCGGAGCGGTCCTTGGCCAGCGGTGAGCCGGACAGGGAGATGACCTCCACGGTGCGCTTGAGCTCCTGGACGGCGGAGGCGATGAGGAACTCCATGACGCCGGGGAAAGCGTCACCGCGCCGGCGCATGAAGTCCAGGGTCCAGCTCACGATCCGCCCGTCCTCGAACACCGGCAGCCAGCTGGTGACGCCGTGCACCCGTCCCGCGGCGTCCACGGCCAGGCAGCAGAGCACCTCGTCGTCGTCGAGCTCGTCCATGCTGCCGAGCGTGAAACCCATTTCGGGGACGTGCTTTTGAGCCGCCCATTCTTCGGAGACCTCGCTGAGCTGGGCGCGCAGCGGGGTCGGAAACCCGTTGTAGCGGCCCCAGACGGCCCGGACGCCGGTCTTCGCGGCACGGTTCAGGGCTGTGCGGACGTTTTGCCATTGCTTGCCCTTGAACTCGAGTTCGCGCACCGCAAGCCTGGTTTCCTGGGCCACGGCCACCCTGCGGAAGCCCCGCGCACTCAGCATCGGCCAGAGTCCGTCGGTGCAGGAGTAGAAGCACGGGATCAGGGCGTTCTCGGCGCAGTAACGCATGAAGCCGGCCGCGGTCTCCTGATGGAGCGCCGCGGGTCCGAACGGTCCGGCCAGCGTCAGGGCAACGTTGCCGTGCTGCTGATAGGCGATCCCGCCGCGACGGTCCGGCGTGAACCAGTATTTGTTCGGTTCCCAGAGCGCCATCCAGGACAGCGAGTCGCCGCCCTGGCGGATGAGCTCACGGGCCGTGTCCCGGTCCCAGGAACCGACGTCGGTACTGTTCATCCCGGTACCGTGAAGCCGCCGCCGCAGGACCAGCCAGACCGCGGCCAGGGCGACGCCCCAGAAGATGATGCCGGCATAGGCAAACAAGAAGGCCTCGACGGCATTGCGGTTCTGGAACAGCCGGCTGTAGGCGCCGGGAATGGGCAGCGGCAGGTACTGCCGGGCCAGTTCCGCCACCAGGCCCAGCGGTCCGCCGTCGCGGTCCATCCCGCCGGCCACCAGCCACGCCCCCGTGTAGGCGCCGGTGAGCGCCAGCCACGTGCCGCCGACCACAAGGGCCAGGGTCCGCCGCGCCTGCGGAGCCGTCTCCACCCTGAATTGCCGCCGGTTGAACCAGAGCAGCACCACGACCAGCAGCGGAACGGCCACGAGCGGGAGGACGTGGACGAAGCCTGAGCCCATCACGGCCGGGCGGGGCCGGTTGGGATAGTGCGGAATGCGGGCGAACAGGGCGAGGTACACGGCGGCCAGGGCCGTCACCCCCAGCTGGACAATGATGGCGATCCGCAGGGCAAGCCGGCGGCCCTGCCGCATGCCGTCCGCGCAGATCAGCAGGAGGACCACCGGGACAACCGCCAGCGCGAGCCCGAGCGGACCGGCGAAACCGGCACGGCCGGCCTCCAGGCAGTTGACGTCAACGGTACCGCCGCAGTTTTCCTCCAGCTGGCTCAGCGTGGGCAAAGGGTTCCGCACGACGTCGCGCAACAAGGCAAGGGGCCCGGTGGGACTGCTGACAACGGCAGTAAGGATCGGTCCCACCGCGAAGATGGTCACCGTGAGGGCCAGCAGGTTCCGCGTTTCCCGTCCCGTTGATCGGTGGCGGTGCAGGGTGCCCCGGTCGCCCTGGATCCACCAGCCCGCGGCCAGGCCGGCGAGTGCCCCGCAGAGCCCCACCACAGTCTCCGCATGGCCCACGTAAAGCACCAGTAGTAGGGAGACGGACACGACGGCGGTCCGCAGGCGTCGTTGCCATAGCGTCGGCAGAAGCGCGCTGGCCGCCAGGACGACGGCAAGGACGGCCGCGTAGGGGCCGATCAGCCGGGCGCTGACCATGAGGCCCAGCCAGCCGTCGCCGAGGTACCGGGCAAGCTGCGTGATCAGCAGGAACAGGGTCACAGCCGCGAACTGGCCCACGAAGAAGAACACGGCCGTCCGGAGCGTGCCCAGATGCCGCTCGGCGAGGCCCAGCAGCAGCAGGATCATGAGCGACGCAGCGAGGTAGGCCAGCAGATTGGTGGCGAAGAACAGGGAGGTGAACAGCGACCACCAGTGCCCTGCTTTCAGGCCCGGGGCGCTGACGGAAGCAATGGGCAGCAACGCGTGCGGCGGCCCGGACAGGAAACTGCCCGTGAACGCCCCGATGGCAAGGAAGGCCGTGAGGACTGTCAGAGTGAACGGTACAGCCCGGAAATGCGCCAGCGTCCGGCGCACGCCCTGCTTCCAGACGCCCAGCCATGATGCGTCCACAGGCGCTAGCGCCAGGTGCCGACGCCGATGACCGGTCCGGCCTCAAGCCAGGAAGACAATCCCGTGTAGGCGTCGAACCGCATCGCAAGAAGGACCTCCTGGCCTTCGTAGCGAAGCTCCACGATCACGGCGTCAGGCTGGACCTTGAGGAGCTCTGATTCGGTGGGCTTGCGCCGGCCCAGCAGCTCCAGGGAGCTGCGCCGGAAGGTGTGCTTGGGACGGACACTCAGTGAGACCAGCCGGAACCACTCGAGCTCGTTGTCCTGATAACGACAAACCCCCATCTGCCAGCTTTTTCCAGCCGTGCAGATGGAGGCGTCCACCGTGCCGAGGGCACGCCGCAGATTGAAGCGGCGCACCCCCGAAAGACACAGTGCAAAGACCAGCAACGCAAACGCAGTTGCCAGGACGATGAACGGCAAACCAATATCGTTCATCAAGGTCGTGCTAGCGGATCCCCGCAGTAGCCGCTTCGCCCATTTGGGCGTTGTCAGCAACAATGACCACCCTGTTGTTGTCGACGGAGAAGAACCCGCCGTCAACAACTACAGAGATGCGGTCACCGGACACCGGCTCGATTGCCAGCTCACCTTCGGCCAGAATCGCCAGCAGGGGCGAGTGGCCGGGCAGGATTCCGATTTCACCATCGCTGGTGCGGGCCTTGACCATCTTGGCCGCTCCGGACCACACGAAGTGGTCCGCTGCGACAATCTCAACCTCAAGCTCAGCCATATTACTTGGTCTGTTCCTGGATCTTGGCCCACTGGCGCTCGACGTCGTCCAGGCCGCCGACGTTGAAGAACGCCTGCTCTGCTACGTGGTCGAGGTCGCCGTCGCAGATTGCGGTGAAGCCTTCAACGGTGTCCTTGATGGACACGGTGGAGCCTTCGACGCCGGTGAACTGCTTGGCGGTGTAGGTGTTCTGTGAGAGGAACTGCTGGATGCGGCGTGCACGCGAGACAACAATCTTGTCTTCTTCAGAGAGTTCGTCAACGCCGAGGATGGCGATGATGTCCTGAAGTTCCTTGTTCTTCTGAAGGATCTGCTTGACGCGGACGGCCGTGTTGTAGTGGTCGTGGCCGATGTACTGCGGATCCAGGATGCGGGAGGTCGACGTCAGCGGGTCAACGGCCGGGTACAGACCACGGGAGGCGATTTCACGGGAAAGTTCCGTGGTCGCGTCGAGGTGTGCGAAGGTCGTGGCCGGAGCCGGGTCGGTGTAGTCATCTGCGGGAACGTAGATGGCCTGCATCGAGGTGATGGAGTGGCCCTTGGTGGACGTGATGCGCTCCTGGAGGAGACCCATCTCGTCAGCCAGGTTGGGCTGGTAGCCCACGGCCGAGGGCATGCGGCCGAGGAGGGTGGAGACCTCGGAACCTGCCTGGGTGAAGCGGAAGATGTTGTCGATGAAGAGCAGCACGTCCTGGTTCTGCACATCGCGGAAGTACTCCGCCATGGTCAGGGCGGACAGTGCCACGCGCAGACGCGTTCCCGGCGGCTCGTCCATCTGGCCGAATACAAGGGCGGTGTCCTTGAGGACGCCTGCCTCTTCCATTTCGACCCAGAGGTCGTTACCTTCACGGGTACGCTCGCCGACACCGGCGAACACCGAGGTGCCACCGAAGTTGCGGGCAACACGGGTGATCATTTCCTGGATCAGCACGGTCTTGCCGACGCCGGCGCCACCGAACAGACCGATCTTGCCACCCTTGATGTACGGGGTGAGGAGGTCGATCACCTTGATGCCGGTTTCCAGCATCTCCGTGGAGCCTTCCAGGGTCGCGAAGGCGGGAGCCTTGCGGTGGATCGGCCAACGTTCGGTGATCTGGAGTTCGGACTCGGCAACGTCGAGGGGCTGGCCCAGCACGTTGAAGATGTGTCCCTTGACGCCGTCGCCCACGGGCACGGAGATCGGGGCACCGGTGTCCACCACGCTGGTACCGCGGACAAGTCCGTCGGTGGCCTGGAGGGAGATGGCACGGATGAGGTTGTCGCCCAGGTGCAGGGCAACCTCAAAGGTGATGGTCTTGGTCTCACCGTTGAGAGTGATCTCGGTGGTGAGTGCGTGGTAAATCGAGGGGATTGCGTCAGCCGGGAATTCGACGTCGACAACCGGGCCAATAACACGTGCAATACGGCCGGTAGCACCGGACGTTGCGGCTACGTGTTCGGTAGCAGTGGCAGTCATCTCTCTCACTTCACTCAGTAGATGGCGTGGGGTTAAGTTTATCTTTTGGTGCAGGTACAGCTGGATCCGGACCCGGGCTGGCTAGGACGCGTTCAACGCGTCGGCACCGGCCACGATTTCGGAAAGCTCCTGCGTAATTTCAGCCTGGCGGGCAGTGTTGCGCAGACGCGTGTACTTCTTGATGAGGTCCGTCGCATTGTCGCCGGCAGACTTCATCGCCCGCTGGCGGGCTGCGAGCTCGGAAGCTGCTGCCTGCAACATGGCGGCGAAGATACGTGATTCGATGTAGCGCGGCAGCAGGGCATCGAGAACCTGCTCCGTTTCCGGCTCGAACTCGTAGAGGGGCAGCAGGTCCGATTCGGACGCGGCCGTCTCTTCGACAACTTCGAGCGGCAGCAGACGGACGACCGTCGGCTCCTGGGTCACCATCGACTTGAAGCGGGTGTAGACGACGTGGATTTCGTCGACGCCGCCCTCTTCGTAGGCGGCGGCGAAGTCAGCCAGCAGTGCTTCGCTGACTTCCCGAGCGGTCGCGAACTCCGGTGCATCCGTGTTGCCGGTCCATACGCGGTGGTACGGACGGTTCCGGAAGTCGAAGTACGCCTGCCCCTTGCGGCCGACCAGGAATGTCTTGACTTCCTTGCCTTCCTCGTGGAGCAGCTCGTTGAGGCCTTCGGCCTGCTTGAGGACGCTCGCCGAGTATGATCCTGCGAGGCCACGGTCCGAGGTAATAACCAGGACGGCGGCCCGGCGGATCTGCGCCGGCTCGGTGACCAGCGGGTGGTCAATTTCGCTCTGGCTTGCGACAGCAGAAACGGCACGCGTGATCGCGTTTGCGTAAGGCAGTGAAGCTGCTACGCGTGCGCGGGCCTTGCCGATGCGCGAGGTAGCGATCAGTTCCATCGCCTTGAAGATCTTGCGCATCGACGTCGTCGAGCTGATCTTCTGGCGGTAGACCCGGATCTGGGCTCCCATACTTATCCTTTCCTAAGATCCCGATGGCCGGGACTGCCGGAACCCGTGCGGGTCCCGGCAGTCCCTGCCAGCGAAACTAGCGCTTCTGCTTGACGATTTTTTCCTGGTCGACCTGATCCTCGCCGATGGGGGCGTGCTCCTCGTGCCCCGCACCGACCAGGAGGTTGTCTCCCTCGCCGAAGAAGCCCTTCTTGAAGTCCACGATCGCGGTCTTCAGTGCTTCTGCGGTGTCATCGTCCATGACGTTGGTCTGAGCCAGGGTCGTCAGGATGGAGGACTTGTGCTTGAGGTGCTCCAGGAACTCGGTCTCGAAGCGGTTGATGTCTTCAACCGGAACGTCGTCGAGGTAGCCGTTGGTGCCGGCCCAGATGGAGACGACCTGGTTCTCGACCGGGAACGGCGAGTACTGGCCCTGCTTGAGCAGTTCCATCAGGCGTGCACCGCGGGTCAGCTGCTGGCGCGATGCTGCGTCGAGGTCCGAGGCAAACATGGCGAAGGCCTGCATGTCGCGGTACTGGGCCAGTTCCAGCTTCAAGGTACCGGAGACCTTCTTCATGGACTTGACCTGGGCGGCGCCACCGACGCGGGAGACGGACACACCGACGTCGACAGCGGGGCGCTGGTTGGCGTTGAAGAGGTCCGACTGCAGGAAGATCTGGCCATCGGTGATGGAGATTACGTTGGTCGGGATGTAGGCGGAAACGTCGTTCGCCTTGGTCTCGATCAGCGGCAGGCCGGTCATCGAGCCTGCACCGAGCTCGTCGGAGAGCTTGGCACAACGCTCCAGCAGACGGGAGTGCAAGTAGAAGACGTCGCCCGGGTAGGCTTCGCGTCCCGGCGGGCGGCGCAGCAGCAGTGACACTGCACGGTAGGCCTCGGCCTGCTTGGACAGGTCATCGAACACGATGAGGACGTGCTTGCCGCCGTACATCCAGTGCTGGCCGATTGCCGAGCCGGCGTACGGTGCCAGGTACTTGAAGCCTGCGGGGTCGGACGCGGGGGAAGCCACGATCGTGGTGTATTCCAGGGCGCCGTTGTCCTCAAGGGTCTGACGGACGGCCGCGATCGTGGACGCCTTCTGACCGATGGCGACGTAGATGCAGCGGACCTGCTTGGTGACATCGCCGGAAGCCCAGTTGGCCTTCTGGTTGATGATCGTGTCGATCGCGATTGCCGACTTGCCGGTCTGGCGGTCACCGATGATGAGCTGACGCTGGCCGCGGCCAATCGGGATCATCGCGTCGATGGCCTTCAGGCCGGTCTGCATCGGCTCGTGAACCGACTTACGCTGGGTCACGCCGGGCGCCTGGAGTTCCAGGGCACGGGTGGTCTCGGCCTTGATCTCGCCGAGGTCATCGATGGGCTGGCCCAGCGGGTCAACCACGCGGCCGAGGAAGGCGTCGCCGACCGGCACAGACAGAACCTGTCCGGTGCGGTGCACTTCCTGGCCTTCTTCGATTCCGGTGAAGTCACCGAGGACGATGACGCCGATCTCGCGGACGTCGAGGTTCTGGGCCAGGCCCAGGGTGCCGTCTTCGAAGCGAAGCAGCTCGTTCGCCATGACCGAGGGAAGGCCCTCAACACGGGCGATGCCGTCACCTGCGGTTGTTACACGGCCGACCTCTACGCGCTCTGCGTTTCCGGGTTCGTAGGACGCCGCGAACTCGTTCAACGCAATACGGACGTCGTCGGCGTTGATGGTCAATTCGGCCATCTGCAGTCCCTGCTCTCCTGTTTTCGTGATCATCGTTGCTCACGATGACCGGGGTTTCTTGTCGTTAGGTTGTGCTTGTCCGGCTAGCTAAGCAAGCTGACGCTGGAGTTCACCCAATCGGCCGAGGACGGAAGCGTCAACCACTTCATCCCCCACCTGGATCCGGATCCCGCCGATGAGTGCCGGGTCAACGTTCATGTTGATCTTGAGCTCGCGCCCGTAGAGGGCGTTCAGCCCCACCTGCAGGCGACTGGTCTGGGTCTCCGTCAGCGGACGGGTGACGCTGACCGTTGCAATCCAGCGCTGCTGGCGCTTGGCGGCAAGCTCGGCGAAGCGGCCAACGAGCCTGGTGACCTTGAGACCACGCGGAGCCGTGACGGCCTGTCCGATCAGGACCTTCGCTTCCTTGCTCGCACCAGGTACGAGCTTCTCGGCGAGGGACACCTTGGCGGCCGGGCTGGCCTGCGGCTCGGACAGAGCGCGCTGGACCTCGTGGCTGGACTCGACGGATTGGTTGAAGGCGAACAGATCGTTCTCCAGCGATTCCAGTCCGGTGAGTCCGGAGGCAGAGACTGCCGACTTGTTCTCGGCAACAGCGATGACCACCGAAGCGGCAAGAGTCTCGAGTGCATCGCCGATATCCCGTGCCGATGCCCAGCGGGAGCTGGCCAGTCCGCCCGCGATCTCAACAGCGTCGGCGGAAACTTTCCCGCCGAAGAGCTGCTTGACCAGCGCCGACTTTTCGTCACCGCTGCGGGACGGGTCAGTCAGGGCGCGGCGCAAGCCAGCCGAGCTGTCCACCGTGCCCAGGATGCCGAAGAGTTCCTCTGCCAACTGCAGCGACGCGGAGGGAAGCTTGGCTTCCAGGGCCGCCAGCGCAGCGGCCAGCGATTCGCTCGATACACCTGCCATTACTTAGCTACACCCGCGTTCTGGTTCTCCAGATCTGCCAGGAAGCGGTCCACCACTCGGGCCGACCGTGCGTCGTCGCTCAGGGCCTCGCCGACGATGCGGCTCGCCAGCGTCGTGGCCAGCGTGCCGACCTCCGCGCGGAGGGACACAACGGCCGCCTGGCGCTCGGATTCGATCTGCGTGTGAGCCTGTGCGGTGATGCGGGCAGACTCGGCTGCCGCCTTCTCCTTCAGCTCGGCCAGGATCTGGGCACCCTCGGCGCGTGCTTCCTCACGGATGCGGTTGGCTTCGGTGCGGGCATCCGTGAGCTGCTGCTTGTACTCTTCGAGTGCTGCGGAGGCCTCGGCCTGGGCCTTTTCGGCCTTGGCGATGCCACCCTCGATGGCCTCGGCCCGCTCTGCAAAGGTCTTCTCGAACATCGGGACAACGTACTTGACCACGATGTACATGAGGACAGCAAAGCCGGCGAAGACGACAAGCATCTCCCAAGGATTGGGAACGAGGGGGTTCGTACCGCCTTCGGTGGCGGCTGAGATGATCGCTTGATGCATATTTCACCCGTCCTTATCTACTCGGTTCTGGATGTTCGGTTTGTTCTGTTTACTTGAGAACGAACGCGAAGACCAGGCCAAGGATGGCGAGGGCTTCAGTCAGCGCGAGGCCGAGGAACGCGATCGGCTGCAGGACGCGCTGGGCTTCCGGCTGACGTGCCACACCGTTGATGTAGGCGGCGAACACGAGACCCACACCGATACCACCGCCGATGGCGGAGAGGCCGTAGCCGATGAGGTTGAGGGAGCCGTTGATGGAGCCTTCCATTTTTCTTCCTTTCAAGATGCCACCCATGTGGCAGGTTGTTTGGGTTGCTTCATCCCCGTGAGGGGAAGTCTTTTTGTGCCGCTGGCGCTGCGCCTTTCGGCGTTTGCCCTGCGGCGCTGTGCCTAGTGGCTGTCGGCGTGCAGCGCGCCTTCGATGTAGATCGCGGTCAGCAGCGTGAAGACGTAGGCCTGCAGCACCATGATCAGCGCTTCGAGCATGTACATGGCGATGGCACCGCCAAGGACGAGTACGGACGCGCCCTTGAGGAGGACATTTTCCTGCATTACCAGGAACTCAATGCCCGCACCGGAGATCATCATGATCAAGTGGCCGGCCAGCATGGTGGCGAACAGACGGAGGCTGTGCGTGACCGGGCGGACCAGGAAGTTGGAGATGATCTCGATCGGGACGACGATCGGGAGGATGTACCACGGGACGCCGGACGGAACCGTGGCCAGCTTGAAGTACTTCAGGCCGCTCTTCTTGATGCCGACGGCGATCCAGGTGATGTACACGATCGCTGCCAGCACGTAGGCGCCGCCGACGTGCGAGAAGGTCGGAAGCTGGATCACGGGGATTGCGCCGTAGATGTTGTTGACGAGGATGAAGAAGAACAAGCTGAACAGCAGCGGGACATACTTCATGAAGTCCCTGCCGCCGATGATGTCCTTGGCGATGCCGTTGCGGACGAAGCTGTAGGCGGCCTCGCCTGCGAACTGCAGCTTGCCGGGAACGAGCTGCTGCTTCCGCGCAGCGATCACAAAGAATGTAGCGATAATGACAACCGACAGGATTACCAGCAGCATCTGCTTGGAAAATCCTTCGGCAGCACCCCACGGGATGATAGCCGGCAGGTGAAGTTCTTCAATTCCAGGAGGCGTGAAGGTTCCAGAATCTTGGGCCGGGAGCGCAAGCGCGATCAACGCGTTTCCTCTCTGCAGTGTCCATCATTGGGCGTTGGGCGGGGACCGGCGACATTGCTGCCCGCCTCTCCCCCTGTGAAATTATTTGGCATTACTGTTCCTCGTCCTGGGACGGGCCACGTGCAGCATTGCCGTCATCAGCTGAAGTTCTGTTACTGGTGAGGCCGTGCATATGAGAAAGATAGAACCCTCCCGCAGCTCCAAGCAGAGCGCCTGCGAGCACAATCCAGCGGGTTCCCCACAGATTATCCAGTCCCCACCCTATCAAACTCCAGACGATGATTCCGCCAACAATGTAGCTAAAGACGGCGATTCCGGCGTTGTATCCGCCGTCGCTGCCGTCCGTGGATACACCGGGGGCACCGGCCGTGGTTTTGGGTGTTTTGGCGACCTTATGAGAGGGTCCGGCAAGCGGCTTGCGGCCGGTTTTGCGGCTAAACATCGGTGCCGCCTTTTCGGGGTTCGGGATCGTTGTAAATCTGGAGCCTGGCCCTGCTGAAACCGTAGATCTCGGCCGCCTGCCAGAACACCACGGTCACGACGGCGCCGATCAGGAACCAGCGGCCGTGCAGCCAGGCCGGAGCTCCGATGACGAAGAGGACCACGGCAAAGCCGACGACCTTGACGAAATACGTCGCGACGAACAGTCCGATCGCTCCGGAGGGGTTGTTGCGGCCGACGAAGTGGCCTACCGCGAGGCTGATGGCGAAGAACGCCATCACCAGGGCTCCCCCGAAGAGGGAGGACCAGAATCCCACGGCGCCGTTGAAGAAGAAGGCGGTGACGCCGGTCAGCAGCAGGGCGGCGGCGGACGCAGCCGAACTCATGGCCAGCAGTCTCAGCCACAGGGATTTTGTGGGGCCGGAGACACCAACGGGTCCGTTGCCGGAAGCGGGTTCCGGTTCGGCGTTGGAGGTCATCAGATCCCAATCGTCGCGTGCGTAGTACAGGTCTTGGTGGGCGGCGAAGCACCGCCACTGAATTCTACATTAGATAGAAATTATTCTGAAAATTTCCTGTGAGCCAAGCGTCACAGTCTATTCCGGCGTGCCGGCGATCTGCCCCGGCCCCCGCTGCCGCAAGTACGGCCAGGCGGTCACCACGGCCAGGACGGCGGCGGCGGCCAGATCGACGGCGAGCACTATGTGCCACGGGAAGATCGCGAACGCGAGGCCGCCGAACGCCAGGATGCAGGTCCACAGGTACATCAGCACCACGGCGCTGCGGTGGGAGTAGCCGATGTCGAGAAGTTTGTGGTGCAGGTGCCCTCGGTCCGCCGACCACGGCGAGCGGCCCAGCGCGGTCCGCCGCACGACGGCCAGGCACAGGTCCAGGAGCGGCAGGAACAGCACGGCGAACGGCAGGAGGATCGGGATGATCGTGGGAATGCCGTTGGCCCGGTCGTAGAGCCCGGAGCTGATCTGACCGGTGGACACGACGCCTGCCGATGCCATGAGCAGGCCGATCAGCATGGCCCCGGAATCACCCATGAAGATCTTCGAGGGAAACCAGTTATGCGGCAGGAAGCCGACGCAGCTGCCCACCACAATGGCCGTCAGGAGGGTGGCCAGGTCCGAGCGGTCCAGCAGGACGGCCGTCCGGTGGACCCAGTAGGCCGTCAGGAAGAAGGCCGCTCCCCCGATGATCGCCACTCCCGCGGCGAGGCCGTCCAGTCCGTCGATGAAGTTGAACGCGTTCATGGTGGTCACTATCAGCCCGGCCGTCAGGACGATGCTCACGGCCTCGTTCTGAATCACGAACGGTTCCGGGATGAACGGGATGATCGTCATGCGGACTCCCCAGATGGCCACGACCAGCGCCGCGGCGCTTTGGCCGATCAGTTTGACCCACCATCGCAGATCCAGCAGATCATCCGCGACGCCGACCAGCACGATCACGGTGGCCCCGGCGAGGATCCCCCAGGGCGCCGTGTTGTTGCGGAAAATGTCCTTGACGAAGAACGATGTGCTCGCCGTGACCAGGGCCACCAGGACTCCTGCGAAGATGCCCAGGCCGCCGAGCCTGGAAATCGGCCTGGAGTGCATGTCGCGGCTGCGGATCGGTGAATACAGTTCCAGTTTGTTGCCCACAAGCCGGGCACCCCATGTGGCCGCGTAGCTCACGATCGCTGCCGTCAGCATCATGAGCAGATACATGATCACGGGAAGACCACCAGTCCTGAGCCATCGGCACAATCACAGGAGAAGGCATGACACGGCGGCATGCTCCGCAGCACCGGAGGCACCGGTGAGCTGCAGATATGGGGTGGATTCAATTGCCGTGGAACTGTCGTTCGAAAAATGAAACTTCTCCGTCGCCGTGCGCAGGGCAGGCAGTGCGTAGTGCCTGACAGGGCTGTATTACAGTGGACTCTAGTCAAGATACTAATGCCAACGGCCACCTGTCTTCGCGTCACACGGCCCTCCGCCGGCGGGAAAACCACTGACGGTCGTGCTGAAAGGACCCCGCGATGACCCCCTCGGTTGCAGTCGCTGCCGTGACGTTTGACCGTCCCAGGGAGCTGGCAGTCCTGCTGGATGCCATCAACAGCCAGACCGCCCCGGTGCGCTCCATTTGCCTCGTCGACAGCGGCACCGTGCCCTCGAAGGACGTCGCGGGCCGGCACGCCAACGTGGACTACGTCCGGTCCGAGGCGAACCTCGGCGGCGCCGGCGGTTTTTCGCTGGCCATCCTCAAGGCCGTGGCCAGCGGGGCTGACTGGATCTGGATGATGGACGACGACGCCGAGCCCGCGGACCCGGAATGCCTCGCCACGCTGCTCCGCGAAGCGCAGGCCCGGGACCTGGACGCCGTGGTGCCGCTCGTGGTGGCCCCCGGCCACCCGGACCGGCTGTCCTTCTTCTTCCGCCTCAACGGCAAGGTCACGCACGAGCGCGCGGAGGTGGAGAAGGTCGGGTTCCTGCCCGGCGACGGGCACTTCTTCAACGGCGCCCTGATCCGTTCCGATGTCTTCTTCAAGGTGGGCCTGCCGGACATGCGCCTGTTCATCCGCGGCGACGAGGTGGACTTCACGCTCAGGCTTCGGAAGGCCGGGATCCGCTTCGGCACGGTCACCACCGCCGCCATCACCCACCCGCACGCGTTCTCCGAAACCAAGCACGTCTTTGGTGCCCGGTGGCACGTGATCGTTCCGGACTCCGCCTTCAAGCGCTACTTCTACTACCGGAACCGCGGGTACATGATCCGCCGCCATTTCCGGGTCAAGTCCTTCATCGCCGACGTGGGCGGCTACCTCGGCTACTTCCTGCGCAGAGGCGACGTCCGCGGCCTCGCCGACTGGTTCCGCGCCTTTTCCACTGGGCTCCGTGGCAAGGGCTTCGGTCCGCTGGAGGACCAGAAGTTCTGACCGTTGCCGTTGCCGGGTCCGCCGGCGCTACGGCCGTGCTAAGGACGCCGGGCTAAGGATGCCGGCGCAGTCGCCGGCGCAGCAGCAGGCCGAGCAGCACCCAGGGTTCGCCGAACACCCGGTAGGCCACCCGCTGCGGGTGGAGCATGAGCCGCCAGGCCCATTCGAGCCCGAGCCGCCCGATCCAGCGCGGCGCCAGCTTCTGGACACCGGCAATCTGTTCAATGGCACCGCCGACGGCGCAGTAGACGGCCGGCGGAAGCATGGCACGCCGCCGGGCCAGGACTTGTTCCTGCAGCGGCATGCCCAGGCCCAGGAGCACAAGCTGCGGACGAAGCCGGGAGAGCCATTCAATGGCACTTTCCTCAAGGTCCCGATTCCAACCTTCGCCGGGCATGCCGTCGACGCGCGCGCCGGGAACGATTTCCCGCAGCCTGGCCACGGCGCCGGCGTTGGCCACGGCGCCTGCGCCGATCACGGCAATCCGCTCGAGGCCCGCGACGTTGCCGAGGGCGGGAATCCAGTCGGTGGACCCCAGACGGTAGTCCATCACCGGGCCCCGGCCGTCGTCGTCTTCGCCGGTCTTGGCCCAGAGCCACAACACCGGGGCGCCGTCGATCAGCACCACGTCGCTGCGCTGGTAGAACGACCGGAAGGCGGGATCGGAGTGCAGCAGCGTCACGCTGTGCAGGTTGTGTCCCACCACAATGCGGGTGCTGCCCTCGGCGACGTAAGAGCTCAGGACAGCGGTCAGCTCTGAGACCGTGAGGGGGGTCGCCTCGACGTCGAGGAAGGGGACGTGCTGGCGCTCCAGCGTCATGCGGAGCCGGATCCCGCGCCCGGCGCGTCGCCGGACTCAGGGACAGCTGCCTCGGCTGCAACGGCGTCGGCGTCCACAGGCGCCGCAGCCTCGGAGCCGTCCACCGGTGCAGCAGCTTCCGGGGCGTTGCCGTCGACGTCCACGAGGTCCGGAACCACGGCGCGCAGGCGTTCGAGGCTGATGGCTCCCTGGCGGACCACGCGCAAGGGCAGGGCGGTCGCGTCCACGATGGTCGAGGCGAGGGCCTCGGCGCCGCCGGCGGGCCGCGGGCCGCCCTCAAGGTAGACCTCCACGGATTCGGCCAGCTGGGCTTCGGCGTCCGCGGCGGTCTGCGCCGCCGCGTGCCCTGTGCGGTTGGCGGAGGACACGGCAAGGGGTCCGGTAAGCGTCAGGAGGTCCTGCGCGATCTCGTCAGCCGGGATCCGCAGGGCCACAGTCCCCTTGGTCTCGCCGAGATCCCAGTCCAGCGACGGCTGGGCATGCAGGATCAGGGTCAGGCCGCCGGGCCAGAAGGTCTCGGCCAACCGCCGCGCCTCAGCGGGAACTTCCGTGGCCAGACCGTCCAGGGCATTGAGCCTGGGGATCAGCACGGGCGGCGGCATCTTCCGGCTCCGGCCCTTGGACGCGAGCAGCAGGGTCACGGCCAGGGGTGAAAAGGCGTCGGCGGCAATGCCATAGACCGTGTCCGTGGGGAAGACCACGCACTTGTTCTCACGGATGGCCCGCTGGGCATGTTCGAGTCCTGCGGCGCGCTGCTCAGCTGCCGTGCAATCGTAGCTAGTCGTCACTGGCCTATTCTTTCATCACTTGTCACACGATTCGGACGGTGTCCGCCGACGCTGTCAGATCTGACACTGTCAGCACAGCACTGGTCGCACGGTCCTTGCCATTGAGGTCCCGGTGCGTCGTCACCTCGGACCATTTCCCGGTGCGGGTGAGCATCCCGGCGATCCATTCCGACTGCACTTCAGCGTGCTCCATCACGAAGTAGCCGCCGGGGACCAGCAGCCGGGCAGCCGAGGCGGCCGCCGCCGTCGGAAGTTCCATGCCGTCCGCTCCCCCGCCGTACAGCGCCTCGGGCGGGTCGTGCAGCGCCACTTCCGGTTCGTTCGGGATCGCTTCAGCGGGAATGTAGGGCGGGTTGGAGACAACGACGTCGAACGTGCCGTTGTGTTCCGGCAGCGCGTCGCGCAGGTCACCGCGGACGAGGTGGACACCAAGGGGAGCCAAGTTTTTCGCCGCCCAGGCGTGGGCGAAGACGCTGTATTCCACCGCATGGACCTCGGCGCCGGGGATCTCGTGCGCGATCGAGCCTGCGATCGCGCCGGATCCGGTGCCCAGGTCCACCACTTTGGGGTGCGCCACGCCCTGCAGCCGGTCAATCACCAGTTGCACCACGGATTCGGTTTCCGGCCGCGGAATGAAGACGCCGGGGCCGACGGCGAGTTCGAGGTAGCGGAAGTGCGCCACGCCGGTGATGTGCTGCAGCGGTATCCGTTGCGCCCGTTCGGCGACGAGGTCGGCATACCCCTCCGGTGCCGGGGCGTCGCCGAGCATCAGTGCGCGCAGGCGGCCGAGCCCGACGCCGAGCAGGTGCTCGGCCAGGAGCTCGGCGTCAACGCGCGGGCTGGGCACGCCGGCCGCGGCCAGGACCTCGGTCGCCTCGCGGACGGCCTCCGCAAGGCTGGGACCATTGCCTGCTGTCATCACGTGGTGGCCCGGGGCCTATTCGCCGATGGCGTCGAGCCTGGACTGCTCGTCCAGTTCGATGGCCGACTGAATGACCGGTTCCAGGTCACCGTTCATGACCTGATCCAGGTTGTAGGCCTTGTAGCCGGTGCGGTGGTCCGCGATCCGGTTTTCCGGGTAGTTATAGGTGCGGATGCGCTCGGAGCGGTCCATGGTGCGGATCTGCGACTTGCGCTGGGCCGAGTTCTCGGCGTCGATCAGCTCCTGCTGGTGCGCCAGGATGCGGGCGCGCAGCACGCGCATGCCGGCTTCGCGGTTTTGCAGCTGCGACTTCTCGTTCTGCATGGCCACGACGATGCCGGTGGGAAGGTGGGTGATGCGCACGGCCGAGTCGGTGGTGTTCACGGACTGCCCGCCGGGACCGGAGGACCGGTAGACGTCGATCTTGAGGTCGTTCTGGTTGATCTCGAGTTCCTCGGGCTCGTCCACTTCGGGGAGCACCAGCACGCCGGCGGCCGAGGTGTGGATGCGGCCCTGGGACTCGGTCACGGGGACGCGCTGGACCCGGTGGACGCCGCCTTCGAACTTTAGCCGCGCGTACACGCCCTCTGCGGGGTCGTTCGAGTTGCCCTTGACGGCCATCTGGACGTCCTTGTAGCCGCCAAGGTCCGATTCCGTGGCGGAGATGATCTCGGTCTTCCAGCCGCGGGATTCCGCATAGCGGCTGTACATCCGCAGGAGGTCCGCGGCGAACAGGGCAGCCTCGTCGCCGCCTTCGCCGCCCTTGACCTCAAGGATCACGTTGCGGGCATCGTCCGGGTCGCGCGGGATCAGCAGCCGGCGCAGTTTGGCCGCAGCCGTCTCCAGCGCAGCCTCCAGCTCGGGTACCTCAGCGGCGAACTCGGGGTCCTCGTCCGCCATTTCCTTGGCAGCGGCCAGGTCGTCGCGGATGCCCTCCCAGCGGTGGTAGGCCTCCACAATGCCGTTCAGCTGAGCAGAACGCCGCCCCAGTTTCCGGGCCAGCCGCTGGTCAGCATAGACAGCAGGATCCCCAAGCTGGGCCTGGATAGCGTCATGCTCATCCAACAGGCCCTGTACGGACTCAAACATTTTCAAAACCTCTTTCGACTCTCTCAAGTCTAGTAACGCGACAGCGAAGGTGGGCAAACAGCGAAGCCGTTCGGTTTTGCCGCCACAGTGAGCGGGCGCATCGGCCCCTGCGCCGCGCGGGTTTTCCGCCCCGGGAGTGGCATCGGGCCTGCCGAAGCGTGGAGGCTCAGATCCGCAGGATCGAGCCTCCACGCGAAGGGGCGGGGGCGGAAAACCCGCGCGGCGAACCACGCGAGGAATCCACTCCCCGCCCCTACGTCAACTACTTGTCGTTATCGGACTTCGCACCAAGCGTCGTCTTCTGCACCTGCATGAGGAACTCGACGTTGCTCTGGGTCTCCCGGATCTTGTTGGTCAGCAGCTCAAGGCTCTGCTGCGTTTCGAGTCCGGAGAGGACGCGGCGCAGCTTCCACATGATCTTGACTTCCTCGGGGGAAAGCAGGTTCTCTTCGCGGCGGGTACCGGACGCGTTGACGTCCACGGCCGGGAAGATGCGCTTGTCAGCCAGCTGGCGGGACAGGCGCAGTTCCATGTTGCCGGTGCCCTTGAACTCTTCGAAGATGACCTCGTCCATCTTGGAGCCGGTCTCGACGAGAGCGGTGGCCAGGATGGTGAGCGAGCCGCCGTTTTCGATGTTGCGGGCTGCACCGAAGAAACGCTTCGGCGGGTACAGCGCTGCGGAGTCCACGCCGCCGGACAGGATGCGGCCGGAGGCCGGTGCTGCCAGGTTGTAGGCGCGGCCCAGACGGGTCATGGAGTCCAGGAGCACCACGACGTCCATGCCCATTTCCACGAGGCGCTTGGCGCGTTCGATGGAGAGTTCGGCCACGGTGGTGTGGTCGTCGGCGGGACGGTCGAAGGTGGAGGCAATGACCTCACCCTTGACGGTGCGCTGCATGTCCGTGACTTCTTCGGGGCGTTCGTCAACGAGCACCATCATGAGGTGGACCTCAGGATTGTTGGTGGTGATCGCGTTGGCGATGGACTGCAGGATGAGCGTCTTGCCGGCCTTCGGCGGCGAAACGATCAGGCCGCGCTGGCCCTTGCCGATCGGGGCCACGAGGTCGATGACACGGGGGCCGATCTTCTTCGGGTCCGTCTCGAGGCGCAGGCGCTCGGAGGGGTACAGCGGGACGAGCTTCGCGAATTCGACGCGGTCCTTGAGTTCCTCGGGGGTCTTGCCGTTGACCGAGGTGACGCGGACCAGCGCGTTGAACTTCTGGCGGGCGGACTGCTGGCTGCGGTCCTCGCCTTCGCGCGGGGCACGGATGGCACCGACGACGGCGTCGCCCTTGCGCAGGTTGTACTTCTTGACCTGGGCGAGCGAGACGTACACGTCGTTCGGGCCCGGCAGGTAGCCGGACGTGCGGATGAACGCGTAGTTCTCGAGCACGTCGAGGATGCCGGCGACCGGCAGGAGGACGTCGTCCTCCGTGACCTCGACGTCGTCGACGTCCGGTCCCTGCGCACGCCCGCGGCGGCGGTCGTTGCGGTCGCGGAAGCGGTCGTTGCGCGAGGAGTTGTCGCGGCTGTCCTGCTGGCCCTGGCGGTCACCGCGGTCGTTGCGGTCACGTCGGTTGCGGCGGTTCCGGCGGCTTCCGCCGTCGGTTTCTTCGCTGTCGCGGGTGGTGTCGCGGGTGCCGGCGGCTTCGCCACGGGTGCGGGTGGTGTCGCGGCGCTGGCCGTCTTCACTGCCAGGCTCGGCCTGGCGCTGTTCACGCTGTTCAGTGCGCTGTTCACGCTGTTCAGTGCGCTGTTCACGCTGTTCACGCTGCTCGGCTGCGGGCTGTTCGGCCTGGACTTCGCCGGCGTTCTGGCCGGCGGCCTCGGTGACCTGGGCCGCGGCTTCGCCGCGGCGGCGGTTGCGGGTGCGCGGCTGCCGCGTGCGGTCGCTGCCTTCCGTTGCGGAAACGGTCGGGCCGGTTTCGGCTGCGCGAATTCCGGCAGTGGTGCTTTCGGCTGCGCCGGGTTCGGTGGAAACCGCAGGGGCTTCTGCCGGAGCCGCGGCGGGTGCCTCTGCGGCGGCCGTCGTGACGACGCCGTCGCTGCCTGCACGGCGGCTGCGGCCGCGGCGGGCCCGGGGGCTTTCCTGGGCCGGGCTTTCCTGGGCGGCGGCCTCGTTGCCGGCGGCGGGCACGGTTACCGGTGCAGCTGCCTGCGAAACGGTGCCGTTGTCGGTCGCCTTTTCAGCAGCACGGGCCGGAGCCTTGCTGACCGGGGTGCCTGCGCGGTGGGCGGAAATGGCCGTGACCAGATCGCCCTTGCGCATGCGGGATCCGCCGGAAATCCCCAGCTGGCTGGCGAGGGCCTGGAGCTGGGCGAGCTTAAGGCCTGCAAGGCCGCTGCTCTTGGCGGGTGCTGCCGTTGATCCGGCAGCAGAAGATGTATCCACAGCCGGAGACAGCTCAGTGGTTTCGGTCACGAAGGATCCTTCCCCCTCGACGGCGTCCAGGCTAAGAGCTGGACGCGGTGATTTGATCTGGGCTGCAGTTCAGATCTGCAGCCGTGATTTCGGCCTTGCCGGATGGATTTCGGCCAGCAGGGCCGGATACTGCTTCACCATGCACGATCCGAGAAATGAGGAACGGCGGGCTGACGATTTCAGGGGGCAGAGCAATTCTGCTGATTCCTGCGTCAGACCGAAAGCAGGTGGCACCGGAAAATATTGCGCAGTGAAAGATGAGAGAGGCTACGTGGCCAACATCGCGGTCTTAGAACGGTTACTAATTTACCGCCTGCGTATTTACCGCCGGTGCACTTCCACTTTAGCACCTTCAACGTCCACGGCCAGTTTCATCACCCGCCAGCCCACTTCCGGCGTGTTGTCCGCCGTGTGGGCGCCGATGAAGTCGACAACCTCGCGGGCTTCGGCTTCCCCGTTGGCCAGGACCAGCACGGTGGGCCCGGCACCGGAGACGACGGCGGCGTGCCCTGCCCGCCGCAGCACGGCAATCAGCTCGGCGCTGGGCCGCATGGCTTCGGCACGGTAGCTCTGGTGCAGGTAATCCTCGGTGCCCGGCAGCAGGAATTCCGGCTTGGCGGTCAGTGCGTGGATCAGCAGGGCGGCGCGGCCGGAGTTCATGGCCGCGGCGTGGTGGCCCACCGAGGCCGGCAGAAGCGCCCGCGCGGCTTCGGTGGAGAGCTCGTAGTCCGGAACGGCGACGACGGGAATCACCGAGGGGGCCACGGCAGCGCACGTGCTGCTGTACTGGTCACTGTCCTGCCATGACAGCGCCAGTCCGCCGAAAATGGCGGGTGCGACGTTGTCCGGGTGGCCTTCCATTTCGCTCGTAAGCTGCAGAATCCAGTCGCGGCCGCGCCGGGACGCCTCCGGAACCAGGGCATTCGCGGCACTGACGGCGGCCACGACGGCCGAGGCCGAGGACCCCAGGCCGCGCCCGTGCGGGTTGACGTTGTCCGCCGTGATCCGCAGGCCTTCGTGCCGGAAACCGAGGCGGTGCAGCGCCTCGGTGAGGGCCTTGACCACGAGGTGCGTGGCGTCGCGGGGCAGCGACTCGGCACCCTCTCCGCTGAGCTCGAATTCAAGTTCACCGCTGGCCAGGGTTTCCACGGTGAGCGTGTCATGCAGCGTCAGCGCCAGGCCGAGGCTGTCGTATCCCGGGCCCAGGTTGGCGCTGGTGGCAGGCACCCGCACGGTGACAAGCTGGCCTGCCGGAACGGCGGGAGTGCCTGCCGCTGATTCGGCCGGGACGGTGAGGGTGGTTTCCAACGCTATTTTTCTTCCAGTCCCAGAGCTGCGGCGACCGTGACGACGTCGTTGGAGACCTTGACCGGCTGCACATCGCTGCCGTCCTCGGTCCGCAGAGCCCATTGCGGGTCTTTGAGCCCGTGACCGGTCACCGTGATCACGATCGTCTTGCCGGCCGGAACCTCCCCGGCCGCGTGCTTCTTGATCAGGCCGGCGACGCCCGCAGCGGAGCCGGGCTCCACGAAGACGCCTTCCCGGGCGGAGAGCCAGCGGTGCGCGGAGAGGATTTCCTCGTCCGTGACGGCCTCGATCACGCCGCCGGATTCATCCCGGGCCGCCACGGCGGTGTCCCAGGAGGCCGGGTTGCCGATCCGGATGGCGGTGGCGATGGTATCGGGTTCGGTGATCGGGTGGCCGGCCACGAACGGGGCAGCCCCGGCAGCCTGGAAGCCCCACATGACCGGGGTCTTCGTGGCGACGGCGGGAAGCGAGCCGGCCGTCGGCGACTCGTACGCCGCGGCGTACTCCTTGTAGCCCTTCCAGTACGCGCTGATGTTGCCGGCGTTGCCCACCGGAAGCACGTGGTAGTCCGGGGCGTCGCCGAGGGAATCGACAACTTCAAAGGCGCCGGTCTTCTGGCCCTCGATCCGGGCCGGGTTGACGGAGTTGACCAGGAACACCGGGTAGGACTCGCCGAGCTTGCGGGCGATGTCGAGGCAGTTGTCGAAGTTGCCGTCCACCTGCAGCAGCGTGGCCCCGTGCGCGATCGCCTGGCTGAGCTTGCCCATCGAGATCTTGCCCTCCGGGACCAGCACCGCGCACTGCAGCCCGGCCGCCGTCGCGTAGGCCGCGGCGGAAGCTGAGGTGTTGCCGGTGGAGGCGCAGACCACGGCCTTGGCGCCGGCCGCCACGGCTGCCGTCATGGCCATGGTCATGCCGCGGTCCTTGAAGGAACCGGTCGGGTTCATGCCCTCGACCTTGAGGTAGACGGTGCTGCCGGTCAGCTCGGAGAGGTGGCGGGCGTGCACGAGCGGGGTGCCGCCCTCGCCCAGGGTGATGACCTTAGTGGCTTCCGTGACAGGAAGACGATCAGCGTATTCGCGGATAACACCGCGCCATTGGTGAGCCACTTAGACCCCTTCTACCCGCAGTACGGATGTGACGGAATTGATGACGTCCAGGCGCTTGACGGCCTCGACGGTTGCTGCAAGTGCGGCTTCGCGTGCACGGTGTGTCACGATCCGCAGCTCGGCAGACTCCACGTTGGAATCGGCGTCGCGGTGGATGGTCTGCCGCATGATTTCGATGGACACGCCGTGCTCCGCGAAGAGCTGGGCGATCCGGGCCAGGACGCCGGGCTGGTCCGCGACGTCGAGTCCGATGTAGTAGCTCGTGATGGCTGCATCGATGGGCAGTGCAGGCACGTGCCCGGTGGTGGTTTCGGTCCGGCCCGGGCCACCCAGGACAATGCGGCGGGCCGCGGAGACGAGGTCGCCCAGCACGGCGGACGCCGTCGGGGTTCCGCCGGCGCCCTGTCCGTAGAACATGAGTTCGCCGGCGTTCTCGGCTTCGATGAAGACGGCGTTGAACGCACCGCGGACAGCGGCCAGGGGGTGTTCGCGGGGCAACAGCGTCGGGTGCACGCGGACGGAGACGCCGGTCTTGCCGTCCTCGTCCGTCAGCTTCTCCGCAATCGCGAGCAGCTTGATGACAAAGCCGGCCTCCTTCGCGGCGGCGATGTCCGCCGCGCTGACGGCCGTGATGCCCTCGCAGGAGACGTCTTCCAGGGCGAACCGGGTGTGGAAGGACAGTGAGGCAAGGATCGCTGCCTTGGCGGCGGCGTCGTAGCCCTCGATGTCGGCGGTGGGGTCGGCTTCCGCGTAGCCCAGTCGCTGGGCTTCGGCCAGGGCGTCGGCGAACTGCGCGCCGGTGGAGTCCATCTGGTCGAGGATGAAGTTAGTGGTGCCGTTGACGATCCCGAGCACCCGGGTGATCCGGTCGCCGGACAGGCTGTCCCGGATGGGCCGCAGGATGGGAATGGCACCGGCGACGGCGGCCTCGTAGGAGAGCTGCACGCCGGCCTTGTCCGCTTCCTCGTAGAGCGTGGGACCGTCTTGGGCCAGGAGCGCCTTGTTGCCGGTGACCACGCAGGCCCCGTGCCGCATGGCCGTCAGGATCAGGGTCCGGGCCGGCTCAATCCCGCCCATGAGCTCGATCACGAGGTCGGCGTCCTTGACGAGGGTTTCGGCGTCGGTGGTGAACAGCTCCTGGGGCAGATCGACGTCGCGTTCGGCGTCGAGGTTGCGCACAGCGATGCCGCCCAGTTCGAGGCGGGCGCCTGTGCGCGCCGCGAGGGCGTCGGCGTCGTCAATGAGAATCCGCGCAACCTGAGCCCCGACGTTGCCACAGCCCAGCAGGGCCACTTTCAGGGTTCGCAATTCGGTCATTCAGACTCCCATGTCGCGGTTGAGCAGATCTTCTTCGGTTTCCCCGCGGACAATCAGCCGGGCAGATCCGTCGCTGACAGCGACAACGCCCGGCCGGGCCAGATAGTTGTAGTTGCTTGACAGGGCCCAGCAGTAGGCGCCGGTCCCCGGTACAGCAAGCAGATCACCGGCTGCCACGTCCTCGGGCAGATATACATCTCTAACAACTATGTCGCCGCTCTCGCAATGTTTGCCCACTACTCGGGACAGCTGCGGGGCCGCGTCGGAGCTCCGCGAGGCGAGAATTGCCGAATAATCCGCGTCATACAGCACCGGGCGAGGGTTGTCGCTCATCCCGCCGTCCACCGACACATACCGGCGGGGGTACGTAACGTCGTTGCCGACTCCCCCGGCTTCGGAACCCGGGGCGTCCACACGGACGGTCTTGAGCGTGCCGATCTCGTACAGCGTGAACGTCGTGCTGCCGACTATTGCCCGGCCCGGTTCGATCGAGATCCGGGGGGCGGAAATACCCAGCGCGGCGCACTTGGAACGGACGACGGCGGCCATCGCCTGCGCGATCTCAGCGGCCGGGCGGGGCGTGTCAACGGGGGTGTAAGCGATGCCGTAGCCGCCTCCGAGGTCCAGCTCGGGCAGCACGATGGAGTACTTGACCTGCATTGCGGCCAGGAAGTCCAGGAGCTTTTCGGCGGCGAGGGCGAAGCCGTCGGGTTCGAAGATCTGGGAGCCGATATGGCAGTGCAGGCCCAGCAGCTCGATGCTCTCGTGCCCAATGGCCGCGGCCACGGCTTCCTCAGCGGCGGACAGCCCGGCCTGGTCGGTGGAGTCCGGCGCCATGGAGAGACCGAATTTCTGGTCCTCGTGGGCGGTGGCGATGAATTCGTGCGTGTGGGCGTGCACTCCGGGGGTCAGCCGGAGCATGACCTTCGCGGTGTCGCCCCGGTTGGCCGCGATCGCCGCGACGCGTTCGAGCTCGTCGAGGCTGTCCACCACGATCCGGCCCAGTTGCATGTCCAGGGCCCGGTGGATTTCGCCGTCGGACTTGTTATTGCCGTGCAGGGCGACGTCGGCGCCCGGGATGCCGGCGCGGGCGGCGACGGCGAGTTCGCCGCCGGATGCGGTGTCCAGGCGCAGCCCTTCTTCCTCGACCCAGCGGACCACGGAGGTGCACAGGAAGGACTTGCCGGCGTAGTAGACGTCCACTCCCCCACAGATGTCCGCGAAGGCGTCGTTGAACGCGTCGCTGAACGCCCGGGCGCGGGCCCGGAAATCGGTCTCGCTCAGCACGAACAGCGGCGTCCCGTACTCGCGTTGCAGTTCGCTGACCGTCAGCCCCTCGATGGTGAGCTCGCCGGCGTCGTTCCGGGCGACGCCGCCGGCCCACAGCGGTTCGTGGAGGGCGTTGAGGTCGGCGGGGACCTCAAGCCAGCCGGGTGCGAGCGGGGACTGTCCTGTATTTGCGGTCATGACGATTACATCCGTTCCGGCGCCGAGACGCCCAGCAGTTCCAGTCCGTTGGCCAGCACCTGGCTCGTGGCGTCGTTGAGCCACAGCCGGGTCCGGTTGGTGTCGGTGATGGGTTCCTCGCCCTGGGGCGCCACCCGGCAGGCGTCATACCAGCGGTGGTAGGCGCCGGCGATGACTTCCAGGTGCCGGGCCACGCGGTGCGGTTCGCGCAGTTCGGCGGCCTTGGCCACCACCGAGGGGTAACTGCCCAGGTGCGAGAGCAGCTCGTTTTCGGTGGCGTGGTCCAGCAGTGCGGCGTCGAAGCAGTCTTTGCCGTCGACACGGCGCTCCACGCCGGCGGCCACGGCATTGCGGGCGGCGCCGCGGGAGCGGGCGTGGGCGTACTGGACGTAGAACACCGGGTTTTCGTTGCTGTGCTTCTTGAGCAGCTCGGGGTCCAGGGTCAGCGGCGAATCGGCCGGGAACCGGGCGAGCGAGTAGCGGACCGCGTCCTTGCCGAGCCAGTCGATGAGGTCCTTGAGCTCAATGATGTTGCCGGCACGCTTGGACAGCTTGGCGCCGTTGACGGAGACCAGCTGGCCGATCAGGACCTCGATGTTGACCTCGGGGTCGTCGCCGGCGGCGGCCGCGATGGCCTTGAGCCGGTTGATGTAGCCGTGGTGGTCGGCGCCGAGGAGGTAGATCTTCTCCGTGTAGCCGCGGTCCTTCTTGGACAGGTAGTAGGCGGCGTCGGCGGCGAAGTACGTCGGCTCGCCGTTCGCGCGGATCATCACGCGGTCCTTGTCATCGCCGAAGTCGGTGGTGCGCAGCCACACCGCGCCGCCGTCGTCGAAAACGTGACCCTGTTCGCGCAGGCGGGCGACGGCGTCCTCGATCGCGCCGGCGTCGTGGAGTTCCTGTTCGGAGAAGAAGACATCAAAGTCGACGCCAAACCCGGCCAGCGTCTGCTTGATGTCGTGCATCTGCGCCTTGTACGCGGCGCCACGGATCACCGGCAGGGCTGCGACTTCGGTGAGTTCACGGATCCCGGGGTGCTCGCTGAGCACCTCATGGCCGAGGTCGGCGATGTACTGGCCAGGGTAACCGCCTTCGGGCACGTCCCGGCCGTGCAGCCTCGCGAACACCGAGTTGGCGAACACGTTCATCTGGGAGCCGGCGTCGTTGATGTA
This sequence comes from Arthrobacter sp. H-02-3, assembly GCF_003097355.1. Lineage (GTDB taxonomy): Bacteria > Actinomycetota > Actinomycetes > Actinomycetales > Micrococcaceae > Arthrobacter > Arthrobacter humicola. Next base: position 145,933 of record NZ_PYUI01000009.1, on the reverse strand, counting down.
GTACTCGGCCGTGACGTCGGCACCGGAGGCGCGGAGGACGCGGGCGATCGCGTCGCCGAGGGCCGCCCAGCGGGTGTGGCCGATGTGCAGCGGACCGGTCGGGTTGGCCGAGACGAACTCCATGTTGACCACGTGCCCGGCGAGCGCGGTGTTGGTGCCGTAGTCCGCGCCGGCCTCGACGATCGCCTTGGCGAGGGCGCCGGCGGCCGCGGCGTCCACGGTGATGTTCAGGAAGCCCGGGCCGGCGATGTCCACGGCGGAAACGCCGTCGATCGATTTCAGCCGGGCGCTCAGGACGGACGCGAATTCCCGCGGGTTGGTGCCTGCCGTCTTGGCCAGCTGGAGCGCGACGTTGGTGGCCCAGTCCCCGTGGTCCCTGTTCTTCGGGCGCTCGACGCGCACCTCGTCCGGGATGTCGGCTGCGGAAAGGGCAATCTCGCCTGCCGCGACGGCGTCCTTCAGGCAGGCGGATATGGCGAGGGAGAGTTCTTCTGGGGTCACAGTTCTAGCCTACCGGTGGGCCCGAGGTGTGGCGGAATCTGGCGCCCGGCATGACGGGCGGGCGGGCAGCTAGTCCGTCCTCCCGCCCCGCGCGTGACCGCGTTCATTGCCTACTCGGCACGGGCTCGGCACGCGCTCTGCACGCGCCCCATGCGCCAGATGGGCGCCGATTTTCCGTTGGAGGCCACCTTCCTGCTAAGCTCTAGGACGTCCCGCCGGAAACGGCAGGATCCCTGACTGCCCTCGTAGCTCAGGGGATAGAGCGTCTGCCTCCGGAGCAGAAGGTCGTAGGTTCGAATCCTATCGAGGGCACAGAAGATAGGCAGTACAGCAGTCAGACAGTACAGACAAACCCCGTCGTTTCATTGAAACGGCGGGGTTTTTTGTGCCGGGTCTTTTGCACGGAATCCGGCGGAAAGAACGCGCAAAACCAGCGGCTCTCCCCCTGCCGATTGTCGGTGCCGGCTCGTAGGCTGTGTTCATCGGTGGCGGGCTACCGGGCACGCCCCGAAGCATGAAGGGGGTCTCACATGTTCCGTTCCGTCGCTTACCGTTCCGCCGCTTACCGTTCCGGTGGTTACTGTTCCATCGTTCCGCCCTACTTGCTCCGCCGCTTGGCCGCCCAGCAGGAACCGGGGTTCTCCGGCGCTGCAGAGGCGGCACAGAAGGCGCTGCTGCACGTCAAGAGTTTCCAGGCGGCCCGCGCTGAGCTGACCCTGCTGGCGGTCCCCGCCGCACGGGGGCTCAAGCCCGGGGCACCGGAACGCACCATCTATGACGCCCGGTCCCTGGAGCAGTTGCCCGGCAGCCTGGTCCGCAACGAAGGCAAGCCACCCAGCGGGGATCCGGCCGCGGACGAAGCTTACGACGGACTGGGCCACACCCACCGTCTCTACGCGGACGCTTTTGGCCGCGACTCCATTGACGGGAAGGGCCTTCCCCTCGAGGCCACAGTCCATTACGGCAAACGCTACGACAACGCGTTCTGGGACGGCCGGCAGATGGTGTTCGGCGACGGCGACGGCGTTGTCTTCGAACGGTTCACGAAGTCGCTCAGCGTGATCGGCCATGAACTCGCCCACGGCGTTACGCAGTTTTCAGGCGGCCTGAACTACCGCAACCAGGCCGGCGCGCTCAACGAATCCCTGTCCGACGTCTTCGGCGCCCTCGTGGAACAGTACGCCAAGCAGCAGTCCACCGCGGAGGCGAGCTGGCTGATCGGCGAAGGACTCTTTACAGACCAGGTTCAGGGTGCCGCCCTGCGGTCCATGAAGGCGCCCGGTACCGCGTACGACGACGACGTCCTCGGCAAGGATCCCCAGCCGGACTCGATGGATTCCTACGTACGGACGAGCGCGGACAACGGCGGGGTGCACATCAACTCCGGCATCCCGAACCGTGCCTTCTGCCTCGTTGCCACGGCCCTCGGCGGCAACGCCTGGGACGCCCCCGCGCAGATCTGGTACGACACCCTGACCGGCGGCACACTGGCGCCGAATGCCACGTTCGGCGCCTTCGCCAAGGCCACTGTCGCCTCTGCCAAGGAGCTTTTCGGGGCGGATTCCAAGGAGCATGACGCCGTGCGGTCCGCGTGGGAAACTGTGAAGGTGAAGCTGTAGCGCAGCGCAATCTAACCGCCGCAGCATCCCAACCCAGCCACCAGGTCGTGAGGATCGCAGACTCATGAAGATAATCGTCCAGCGCAGCGGCGGCGTGGCCGGCATGAAAAGGACATGGACCGTCCGGCCCGAGCCGCCTGAGGACACCGACCGGTGGCAGCCGCTCATTGAGGCATGCCCGTGGGACGACGTCGCCGGGCCCGGCGAGGCCACCGGCCAGCCGGACCGGTTCATGTACAGCATCCGGGCCGATCAGCGCCGGGCGGTCCTGCCGGAGCGTGAGCTGACGGGACCTTGGCGGGACCTTGTCGAGTGTGCCCGGGCTGCGGCCGAGGAGGCCGGCCCGGCGGAAATCGGGTAGCCGTCGGCAGCCCGGGCTGCCTATGCCGTTGTCCCTGGCGGTGCCGCTTATGCCGTTGCCAGGTGCCCCCGGAACGTGCGCCGGTAGGACTGCGGGCTGGTGTCCAGCGCTTTTGCGAAGTGGTGCCGCAGCAGGACCGAATGCCCGAAGCCGGCTTCCCGCGCGATTTCGTCAATGTTGAGTTCCGTGGTCTCCAGCAGTTCCTGGGCGCGCAGGACCCGCTGGGAGTTGAGCCACGCCGCCGGGGTCGCCCCCGTTTCCGAGCGGAACCGCCGCGCGAAGGTCCGCGGCGACATGTGGACCCGGGCGGCCAGCTCGTTGACCGGGTGTTCCTCGTCCAGGTGCCGGACCATCCATTGCAGCAGCTGTTCCATCGGTTCCGAACCGCATTGCGGGATGGGCCGGTCGATGTACTGGGCCTGGCCGCCGTCGCGGTGCGGCGGGACCACCATGTCACGGGCGATGCCGGCGGCCACCTTGGCACCAAATTCAGTGCGGATCAGGTGCAGGCAGGCATCGATCCCCGCGGCCGTCCCGGCACTGGTGATGATCCTGTCGTCTTCGACGTAGAGGACGTTTTCATCCACCAGGACGGCAGGGTACCGGCTGGCGAGTTCCTGGGAGTAGTGCCAGTGCGTGGTGCAGCGGCGGCCGTCGAGCAGCCCCGCCCGGGCCAGGGCAAAGGCGCCGGAACAGATGGACATCACCCAGGCACCGCGCGCATGGGCGGCGCGCAGCGCGTCCAGGACGGACTCCGGGACATCCTCGTCCCGGCCGTAGGGCGCCATCACCACCAGGTCCGCGTCGGCAGCGGCTTCCAGCCCGAAGTTGACGTGCATGGACAGTCCGGACTTGAGCGGGACGTCACCGGGCTCCGGGGTACAGACCCGGAAATCGAAAACGGGCACGCCGCTTCCGCGCTCTGAGCGGTCAATCCCGAAGACCTCGAATGCGGTCGCAAACTCGAAGATGGAGAAGTTGGGGACGACGATCATTGCCACTGATTTGATCATGATTCCAGTGTGGCAGAAATTATAGCTTTTTGGTCATTTCTGCCACTTCTTTTCATCTATGGGCGGGAGAACCATGGAGGTATGGAACTCCTCGGAATCGCCCTCATCATCCTGATCATCGCCATCATCACAGCCACCATCGGCGCCCTGCGCAAGGATGGCCTCGGCCACAACCCGCCCGTCCGCTCGGAAGAGTTCTGGATGGCCCGGGATCTCCCCAGCGTCAACTACACCCTGCGGATCTTCTGAGTCCGCACACCCGCACTGGGCCCGGCTCCACCAGCCGGGCCCTCACTATGCGCAGGGCCCGGCGGACAGTCCGTCCCAGTAGACTGTCTCCAGCCATGACATTGCATATTTCCTACCCCGCCGAACTGCCGGTTTCCGAGCGCCGCGAAGATCTGATGGCCGCCATCGCGGCCAACCAGGTGACCATCATCGCCGGCGAGACCGGTTCGGGTAAGACCACCCAGATCCCGAAGATGTGCCTGGAACTCGGCCTGGGCGAGAACGGGCTGATCGGGCACACCCAGCCCCGCCGGCTCGCGGCCCGCACCGTTGCCGAACGCATCGCGGAGGAACTCGGCGTCGAGATCGGCCAGGAGGTCGGCTTCCAGGTCCGGTTCACGGGCGAGGTCAGCCGCTCCACCAAGGTCAAGCTCATGACCGACGGCATCCTGCTGGCAGAAATCCAGCGCGACAAGCTGCTGCGCAAGTACAACGCCATCATCATTGACGAGGCCCACGAGCGCAGCCTCAACATCGACTTCATCCTCGGCTACCTCAAGCGGATCCTGCCGCAGCGCCCGGACCTGAAGATCATCATCACCTCGGCCACCATCGATCCGGAGCGCTTCGCCAAGCACTTCGGCAGCGAGGAAGAGCCCTCCCCCATCATCGAGGTCTCGGGCCGGACCTACCCGGTGGAGATCCGCTACCGGCCCCTCTCCCAGCCCGCCGGCGGCGCCGGTGCCGGCGCCGAAGACGGAGCCGGGGAGGGCTCAGGCTCGGACGACGAACTCGAAGAGGACCGCGACCCGCTCGACGCGGTGTGCGACGCCGTCGACGAGCTCGCCCTGGAAGCCCCCGGCGATATCCTCATTTTCTTCTCCGGGGAACGCGAAATCCGGGACGCGGCGGAGGCCCTCAACGCCCGCATCCAGTCCAACAAGCGGCTGGCCGGCACCGAGGTCCTGCCCCTCTTCGCCCGGCTGAGCCTGCAGGAGCAGCACAAGGTCTTCCACCCCGGCAGCAAACGGCGGATCGTGCTGGCCACCAACGTCGCCGAAACCTCGCTCACCGTCCCCGGCATCAAGTACGTGATCGACACCGGTACAGCCCGCATCTCGCGCTACTCGCACCGCACCAAGGTCCAGCGCCTGCCGATCGAGCGCGTCTCCCAGGCCTCGGCCAACCAGCGCTCGGGCCGCTGCGGCCGTGTTTCGGACGGCATCGCCATCCGGCTGTACTCCGAGGAGGACTTCGAGTCCCGGCCATTGTTCACGGACCCGGAGATCCTGCGCACCAACCTCGCGGCCGTCATCCTGCAGATGACCGCCATGGGGGTGGCCCGCGGACCGAAGGACGTGGAGAACTTCCCCTTCGTCGAACCGCCGGATTCACGCGCCATCAACGACGGCGTCAGCCTCCTGCGCGAACTCGGCGCCCTCAGCCCCGTGCGGACCCAGGAACAAAGGAGCGGGGAGCCGAGGGGCGAGGAGCAAACGGGCGACGGCGGCGGACGCCCGGGCCGCCGACAGGCTGCCGGCCGCGGCGGCGGCAGGAACGGTGGCGGGCTGACCGCCGTCGGGCAGCAACTGGCCCAACTGCCGGTGGACCCCCGTCTGGGCCGGATGATCGTCGAATCCGGCAAGCGCGGCTGCGTCCGCGAAGTCATGATCCTGGCGGCCGCCCTGACGATTCAGGACCCGCGGGAGCGTCCGACCGATAAGCAGCAGCTCGCCGCGGAGAAGCACGCCCGCTTCCGGGACGAAAACTCGGACTTTACCGGCTACCTGAACCTCTGGAACTACCTGCAGGAGAAGCAGCAGGAACTCTCCTCCACCGCGTTCCGCCGGCTCTGCCGGACCGAGTTCATCAACTACCTGCGGGTCCGCGAATGGCAGGACCTCTTCGCCCAGCTGCGCCAGCTCGCCCGGCCGCTGGGCATCAGCCTGGACAACAAGCGTTTGGCCGATCCCGTGGGCAACCATGACGGCGTCCACATCAGCCTGCTTTCCGGGCTGCTGAGCCACATCGGAATTCTGGATGAGCGCAAGCGCGAGTATGCCGGCGCCCGCGGCAGCCGATTCGCGATCTTCCCGGGTTCGGCGCTGTTCAAGAAGTCCCCCACCTTCGTCATGGCCGCGGAGCTCGTGGAGACGAGCCGGCTCTGGGCCCGCGTCGCGGCGAAGTTCGATCCGCTGTGGGCCGAGCAGGTGGCGCCGGACCTGGTCAAGCGCAGCTACAGCGAACCGCACTGGTCGAAGAAGATGGGCGCGGTGATGGCCCACGAAAAGGTCACTCTTTACGGCGTGCCCATCATCCCGAGCCGGCGGGTCAACTATGGCAACGTGGATCCCGAGCTCTGCCGCGAGCTCTTCATCCGGCACGCGCTGGTTGAGGGCGACTGGCAGACCCATCACAAGTTCTTCCACCGCAACCGCGCCCTGCTCCACGAGGTCGAGGAGCTCGAGGCCCGGATGCGGCGCCGGGACATCCTGGTGGATGACGAGACGTTGTTCGAGTTCTACGACGCCCGGATCGGCAAGGAGGTGGTCTCCGAGCGGCATTTCGACAAGTGGTGGAAGGACGCGCGGCAGCGGGACCCCGAGCTGCTCGACTTCGACCAGTCCCTGCTGATCAGCGAGGACGCCGCGGCCCTGGACGATTCGGCCTACCCCAAGACCTTGCTCCACAAAGGTTTTGAGCTGCCGCTGAGCTACGAGTTCCACCCCGTGGCGCCCGGCTCGCCGCCGAATCCTTCCGACGGCGTCACCGCCGAAGTCCCGGTGCTGTTCCTGAACCAGCTCGACGACGCCGCTTTCCGCTGGCTGATCCCCGGGCAGCGCGTGGAACTTGTCACCGCGCTCATCAAGTCGCTGCCCAAGCAGGTCCGCAAGAACTTCGTGCCCGCGCCGGACGTGGCACGCCAGGCCGTCGCGGCGCTGGAAGCCGACTTCCATCCCGCGGAGGACGAACTCGAGCCGTCGCTCGAACTCGTGCTGCGCCGGATCCGCGGCCAGGTCATCCCGCCGGGATCCTGGAACTGGGACGCCGTGCCGGCGCATTTGCGGGTCAGTTTCCGGGTGGTGGATTCCCGCGGCAAGGTACTGGATGAGGGTAAGGACCTCACTGCGCTGCAGGAGCGGCTGGCACCGGCCACCCGCCGGGCGATCGCGGAATCCCTCGGTGCCACCCCGGCCACGACGGCGCCCGCGGCCAGGGGGAAGGCCGCACCTAAGGGGACGGGCACGTCGTCGGGCGCCTCACGGGCTGCAGTGCCGGGATCGGCCGCACCGGCGGCCGCCGCCTCCGCCGCCCCGGGCGGGTTCCGCGAAGTGTCCGGCCTCAAGGACTGGACTTTCGGAACCGTGCAGCGCCAGGTCCAGGGCAACGTCGGCGGGCACACCGTCACCGGTTACCCGGCCGTGGTGGACGAGGGAACATCCGTGGCACTGCGGCTTTTTCAAACCGCGTCCGAACAGCAGGAGGCCATGCGGGCCGGCGTCATCCGGCTCCTGGCCCTGAAGGTGCCGCCGCCGGACCGCTACGTCCTGGAACACCTGAACAACACCGAGAAACTGACGTTCAGCCAGAATCCGCACGGCTCCGTGACCGCGTTGATTGCGGACTGTGCCCTGGCCGCCATTGATAAGCTCACCCCGGCCGAGCTGCCGTGGGATGAGGCCTCGTTCAAGGCACTGTACGAGACCGTGCGGGCCGAGCTGATCGACACCGTCTTCACGGTCACCGCCGTCGTCGAACGCATCCTGGCCAGCACGCGCCGGATCGAAAAGCAGCTCAAAGGCACCACCAGCCTTGCCTTGATCAGCGCGCTGAACGACGTCAAGAGCCAGCTTGAGCAGCTTGTCTATCCGGGCTTCGTGGCACGCACGGGCTACGCCCAGCTCAGCCAGCTGCCCCGCTACCTGGCGGCGATCGAGAAGCGCCTCGAGAAGCTGCCGGGCAATGTCCAGCGGGACGCCCAGCACATGGCCGCGGTCCAGGCCCTCGAGGACGACTACGACGACGCCGTCTCCGCGCTGCTGCCCGGACGGCGGGCCGGCGCGGAGTTAACACACGTGCGCTGGATGATCGAAGAATTCAGGGTGAGCCTCTTCGCCGTCGAGCTCGGAACCGCCTACTCGGTGTCCGAAAAGCGCATCCGGGCGGCGCTTAACAAAGTACTGGCACCGGCGTAGACCCCTTGGGGAGTGCTGCGCCGGCGCCAGTCCGGGATGCGTCGGGTGCGCCGAGGTGCCCCCGGCGTGTCTGAACCTAGGCGTCCGGGACGTGCTCCGAATGCCCGGCTTTGCGGAGGCCTTCGCGGAGCTTTTCGGCGTTGGCGTCCAGCTTTGCCGGATCCGGATGCTGCTCCACCGAGCCGAAATCAAAGTCCGCCATGGAGTTCGAGGGCCACACGTGGACGTGCATGTGGTTGATTTCGTAACCCGCGACGATCAGGCCGGCCCGGGCGGCATCGAAGACGTCCACCTGCACAGCGCCGATTTTACGGGCGACCTCCATGACACGGCCGAGGACCTCGGGTGAGGCGTCCGTCCAGCGGTCCACTTCCTCGACCGGCACCACGAGGGTATGGCCGTCGGCCAGCGGGCCCACGGTCAGGAAGGCCACGACGTCGTCCTCGCGCCAGACGAAGCGGCCCGGGATCTCGCCGTTGATGATTTTCGTGAAGAGAGTGCTCATGCGTCCGCCTTTTCCGCCGGGGACCCCAGGGTGCTGACGTCCAGGACAAAACGGTACTTCACATCTCCAGCCACCATGCGGTCGAAGGCCTCGTTGAGCTGGTCCGCCCCGACCACCTCGACGTCGGACACCACACCGTGCTCGGCGCAGAAGTCCAGCATCTCCTGGGTCTCGGCGATGCCGCCGATCATCGATCCCGCGTACGCGATCCTGCGCCGGATCAGTGCGCCGGGGTTGACGGGCGGCATCGCTTCCGAGGGGAGGCCCAGCTGGAACAGCGCGCCGTCCACGCGCAGGGTGCGGAAGTACGGGTTGAGGTCGTGCGGTGCAGCGACGGTATCGATGATGACATCGATGCTGCGGTCCGCGGCCTCCATCGCGGCCGGGTCCGTGGAAAGGATGACGTGGTCGGCGCCCAGTTCGCGGGCCGCCTCGAACTTTTGCTCCGACGTCGTGAACACCGTCACCTCGGCGCCCATGGCCTTGGCGATCTTGACGGCCATGTGTCCGAGGCCGCCGAGCCCGACAACGCCCACGACGTCACCTTCCTCAACCTCGAAGTGGTTCAGTGGGGAATAAGTGGTGATGCCCGCGCAGAGCAAGGGAGCGGCGGCGGCCGGGTCCATGCCCTCCGGAACCCGCAGGACGTAGTTGCGGTCCACGACGATCGACGTCGAGTAGCCGCCCTGGGTGATCGCGCCTCCGTTGCGGGGATCCTTGGATCCGTACGTTCCCGTTATGCCGTTTTCGCAGTACTGCTCGAGGCCGTCCAGGCAGCTGTCGCATTCGCGGCAGGAATCGACCATGCAGCCCACGCCCACGCGCTCGCCGACCGTGAAATCGTCGACGGCGGAACCGACCCGGGTGACCCGGCCGACAATCTCGTGGCCCGGGATCAGCGGATACGTGTCGCCGCCCCATTCGCCGCGCGTGGCGTGCACGTCCGAGTGGCACAGTCCGCAAAATTCGATGGCGATCTCAACGTCGTCCGCCTTCGGCTCCCGGCGGGACACCGTCAAGGGAACGAGTCCGCTGTCCGGCGCCGTGGCGCCATAGGCGGCGACCAGCGTGGCGCCGTCGGCGTGTGCGGCGTTGATCGCGGTGGTGTCAGAGGTCTCGGAGTTCGGCAGCGGCTTGGCAAGGGGCGGGGGTACAGGACGTCCAGGTGTCATGTGTCGACGCTACCCCCGGTCCCGGCGACTATTCCACTTTGGAGCGCCAGGCCACTCCGCGGGCCGGCTCCTCCGGGAGAACTTCACGGGGTTCAGTCATAGCCACAATGATTCTCCAATCAATCAGCGACTACAGCCCTCCTACACAAACAAGCTGACACCCCCAGGGCTTCGCTGCTGCGGACGAGCGAGGGCCGCGCACAACTCCCGTGGCTTGTCTACCCGCCTCGGCTCTCCCCTAATTGTCAGTGGTCGACGGGACACTGGATTCATGGACGGCAAGCAGGGGCCCGAGACGGGGCCGGCAGACACGGCACGGGCAGGTGCTGTGACGGTCGCTGACCTGGCCCGGATCCTGGCCTTCCTCCCGGTCCCGGACAGTGCCGCCGCACTGATCGACGAGATCCGGGATCTGGAGGACCTGAAGTCCGCCGCGGCCGCACAACAGGCCCGCCTGAGCGTGGCCTTCGATGCGCTGCAGCGCCGCGAGCAGGCTGCCGCGGGGGTCCCGGCCGACAAGCTCGGCGCCGGTGTCGGCGCGCAGATCGCCCTGGCCCGGCGCGAATCCCCCGCCAAAGGCAGCCGCCTCCTGGGCCTGGCCAAAGCCCTCGTGACCGAAATGCCGCACACCCTCACCGCCCTGGAAACCGGGAACCTCAACGAATGGCGCGCCACCTTGCTCGTGCGCGAAACCGCCTGCCTGACCGCCGCCGACCGGGCCGGGGTCGATGAGGAAATGGCCGCCGACACCGGCGCCCTCGCCGGGGCCGGGGACCGGGGCCTGATCGCCGCGGCCCGCACCGCCGCCTACCGGCGCGACCCGCGCTCCGTCACCGACCGCGCCGCGCACGCCGCCACCGACCGGCACGTCAGCCTCCGCCCGGCCCCGGACACCATGACCTGCCTCACCGCCCTGCTCCCCGTCGCCCAGGGCGTGGCCGTCTACAACGCCCTGACCCGGCACGCCGACTCTTGCCGCTCCGCCGGCGATCCCCGCACCCGCGGCCAGGCCATGGCCGACACCCTCGTCGAACGCATCACCGGCACCCCCGGCGGGATCGCCGGCATCGAACTCCAGCTCATCATGACCGACCGCACCCTCCTCCAGGCCGGCTCCGAACCCGCCCGCCTCCCCGGCTACGGCACCGTCCCCGCCGGCTGGGCCCGCAAAATCCTGACACGGGACGAGAACCCAGCCCCGGACATCCGGCTCCGCCGCCTCTACACCCGCCCCGGCACCGGGGACCTCGTCGGGATGGACTCCCGGGCCCGGATCTTCCCCGCCGGGCTCCGCCGCTTCATCCAAACCCGCGACGACACCTGCCGCACCCCCTACTGCGACGCCCCGATCCGGCACCTGGACCACATCATCCCCTGGCATAACGGCGGACCCACCACCGGCACCAACGGCGCCGGGCTCTGCGAAGCCTGCAACCACACCAAAGAAACCCCCGGCTGGAACGCCCAGCCCCGTCCCGGCCCCAGACACACCATCCAGCTCACCACCCCCACCGGCCACACCTACCAGTCCACGGCCCCGCCGCTGCCGGGCACGCCGCTCAGGACGGAAGCGGCAGAACGGCCACGAACAACTCACCGGCCGCGGCATCGCGCCAAGATCTTCAAGCCCGCACGGCTGGTCGGCAGCTTGTCGGGGGTGACAAAAGTGAGGACAGATGCACTCAGTGCGTGAACCGGCAAGAAGGAGCCCTAGTTTGAAGCCGCGTCCTCGCCATACGGGGCGGCCCCGGTGATGACCTCGTTCGAGGCGCTGTGGCACCACTCGGAGAACGAACCGGGGTACAAAGCAGCGGGAAAGCCGGCGATCTCAAGGGCGGCGATTTCGTGGGCCGCCGTCACCCCGGAACCGCAATACACGGCGGTGGGGACGGCTGCACGGTAGCCGAGCCGTTCGAAGCGTTCCCGCAGCTCGGCCGGGGGCAGAAACCGCCCGTCGGGCTGCAGATTCCCGGTGGTGGGGGCACTCACGGCGCCCGGAATATGACCGGCGCGGGGATCCACGGGTTCGACTTCCCCGCGGTACCGCTCCCCCGCCCTGGCATCGAGAAGCAGCCCGCGCCGACCCCAGGAAGCCGCCTGGCCGGCGTCGATCGCGGGCATGGCGCCCCCGGACAGAGTGACAGTCCCCGGTGCAGGCTGCTCGGCTCCGGCTGCCAGTTCGAACCCGGCAGCGCGCCAGGCGGCCAGGCCGCCGTCGAGCAGCTGGACGGAACGGAAGCCGGCGTTGCGCAGCATCCACCACAGCCGGGCGGCGGCCATGTTGCCGCTGTCGTCGTAGGCCACGACGGCGTCGCCGTCATTGATGCCCCAGCGGCGCGCTGACTCCTGGAACTGCTGCGGCGTCGGCAACGGATGCCGCCCGCGGCTCGGTTCCGCGGGGCCGGCGAGTTCGGTGGCCAGATCCACGAAGATAGCCCCGCGGATGTGTTCGCGCAGGTAGTGGTCGTGGCCGTGAGGGTCACCCAACGCCCATCGAACATCCAGGAGCACTGTGCGGCGGCCCGTTTCTCGGGCACTGTCCAACCGGTCTTTGAGGGCAACTGCATCGATGAGGGTGTCCATGCGCCCACTCTATCTTCGGCGTCCCGTCCCCTTCGGTAGGCTGTAGCGGTGAACACCGCGCACCGACACGACCGGGCCTGGGCCGACGAAGCCGTCCGCCGGATCAACGCCGAGAACAACCGATCTGCCGACACCCACCTGTATTCCGTCCCGCTCCCCGAGCACTGGGGCGTGCAGCTGTACCTGAAGGACGAATCCACCCACCGCACGGGCAGCCTCAAGCACCGGCTGGCACGGTCGCTGTTCCTGTTCGGCCTCGTCAACGGCTGGATCCGCGAAGGCACCACGATCGTCGAGGCCTCCAGCGGCAGCACCGCCGTCTCCGAAGCCTATTTTGCGCAGCTGCTCGGACTGCCCTTCATCGCGGTCATGACCCGGACCACCAGCCGGGAGAAGATCGCCCTGATCGAGCAGTTTGGCGGCTCGTGCCATTTGGTGGACCATGCCTCGGAGGTCTACGATGCCGCCGCCGGCCTCGCCAGCAGCACCGGGGGGCACTATATGGACCAATTCACATACGCCGAACGGGCCACGGACTGGCGCGGGAACAACAACATCGCCGAGTCGATCTTCGGCCAGCTGGCCCTGGAGGAGCATCCGGTCCCCCGCTGGGTGGTGGTCGGGGCAGGCACCGGCGGCACCAGCGCCACGATCGGCCGCTACCTGCGCTATCAGCGCCATGAGACGAAACTCGCCGTCGTCGATCCGGAAAATTCCGCGTTCTATCCGGGCTGGCGGGACAGCCAGTCCGACGGCGGGACCCCCGCCGCCCGCGGCACGTCTGCTGCCGGGACGGCGACGGGCCTGCCGTCCCGCATCGAGGGCATCGGCCGGCCGCGGATGGAACCGAGTTTTGTGCCGGCCGTGATCGACCACATGATCCAGGTTCCCGACGCCGCGTCCGTGGCGGCCATGCGCCACCTCAGGGAGCACGCAGGGCTACATGCCGGGCCGTCCACCGGCACCAATCTCTGGGGCGCGTGGCAGCTCATCGCCGGGATGATCGCCGAGGGCCGCCGGGGCAGTGTCGTCACGCTCATGTGCGACGCCGGCGACCGCTATGCCGGGAACTACTACAACGCGGAGTGGCTGGCTGCCCACGATCTGGACCCCGAACCCCACGAGGCCGTGCTGCGCGGCTTCTTCGAGAGCGGTGTGTGGCCGGACTGAACCGCCGCGGCGCCCGCGGTGGCTAACCCTCCAACGGGCTAGACCTCCACCGAGTCTCCGCTGGAGAGGTGCCGGTACTCGGTGCCGTATTTCGCTCCGATCCAGGTCACATGCCCCTCAATCAGGCCCCGGCCGGTGTCGTTCAGGAGCGCGTCGTGGACCGGGAACGCCAGCGGCGCGCGGACGCCGATCACAAAGTCCACTACTTCGCCCACCTTGTTCCACGGGGCGTGAATGGGGACCAGCAGCGTCCGGACCTCGACGCCGTCGGGAATCGCGAACGAGTCCCCCGGGTGGTAGACGTTGGCATCCACGAGGTAGCCCACGTTGGCCACGACGGGAATCTGCGGATGGATGAGGGCATGCTGACCCCCGAAGGTCCGGACCGCGAAGCCTGCCGTCTCAAAGTCCTCGCCGACGACCGCCGCGTGGATGCGGCTCCCGGCGTCGGGCGCCTTGCTGCGGAGCGTAGCGGCCACAGCCTCCGGGGCGAACAGCTCAAGGGCGGTGTTGCCCTGCAGCGCCGCGGCGACGGCGTCGACGTCAACATGGTCCGCGTGCTCGTGCGTGATCAGCACGGCATCCGCCCCGGCCAGCGCCTGGTCCGTCTCAGAGAACGTACCCGGGTCGAGCACCAGCACCCGGCCGTCCTTCTCGAGTCGGACACAGGCGTGGGTGAATTTGGTCAGCTTCATCCGGCCAGCCTAGGCAACACCCGTCATGGTGTCCACGGAGCGCTGCCGGCAATCTTGGACGCTGGTAATCTTGGACATTGCCACCACCCCTCAGCGGGTCCCCCGCGAAACCCCCGAAGCGAAGCGAGTTCCACGATGTCCCAGGGCGCCACCGCCGGCAACAGCCGGATTCCGGCCCCGGCGTCAGCGCCGAGACCCGTCTCGTCAGCGGCACCCGCGCAGGGCAAGGAGCAGCGCGTCACCAAACAGCGTCTCGCTGTCAGTGCCGCCCTGGACGATCTGGCGGACTTCGTCAGCACGCAGGAGCTGCACCGCATTCTCCAGGAGCGCGGGAGCACGGTGTCCCTCGCGACGTCCTACCGCATCTTGCAGTCCCTCGCCGACGACGGGCTGGTGGACGTCCTGCGCAACGCCGACGGTGAAGCCGTGTATCGGCGCTGCGCCGTCACCGGGCACCACCATCACCTGCTGTGCCGCAACTGCGGCAAGGCCGTGGAAGTTGAAGCACCCGCGGTCGAAGCCTGGGCCGCGAGGATCGCGAAAGAGCACGGATTCACGGCTGTGGAGCACACCGTGGAAATCTTCGGGCTATGCCCCGAGTGCACGGCGCTGAAGACCGCAAAGTAGCCTCGCCGTCGAAGTTCCCTGCAGCACGACGGCCGAATTTCCCCGCCTTTGACGTGGATCCGCGGCAATCAACCAGCGGGTCGCGGCGCCACGCGGTCGATCCTGCGCAAAGCTGGGGAAAATCGGACGCGGCAGGCGCACGCGCTCAAGCCACCGGCGTCGAGGTAGGGGTCGGCGTGCGGACCACCCGGCCGTTAAGTCCCCGCTTCGCCCGCGCACCGCCGATCACCCGGCAGGTCACGTAGATCAGGAACGACAGCGTGGTGACGTAGGGGCTGATGGGCAGCCGGCCGCCGAGGGCTAGCAGGATGCCGCCGACGGTCGCCGTCATGGCGAAGACAATGCTCAAGGTGACCACCAGCCGGGGCGAGGACGTGACCCGCATGGCCGCCGCCGCCGGCGTGATCAGCAGGGCCAGCACCAGCAAGGCGCCCACAATCTGGATCGACAACGCCACGCTGATGCCCAGCAGCACCATGAAGGCCAGGGACAGGGCCCGCACCGGCACGCCGCGGGCGGTGGCGACGTCGGGGTCCACGCTGGCAAAGGTCAGGGGCCGCCAGATGGCGACCAGCGCCAGCATCACCACGACGGCGGCGGCCGCCAGGACCTGCAGCTGGACCGTTCCGACAGACACAATCTGCCCTGTGAGCAGGCCGAACTTATTGGCAGCCCTGCCCTCATACAGGGACAGGAACAGGATGCCCAGGCCCAGCCCGAACGGCATGATGACGCCGATGATCGAGTTCTTGTCCCGCGCACGGACGCCCATGAGGCCCAGCACCACGGCCGCCAGCACCGATCCTGCCAGCGAGCCGAGAATGATGTCCGCGCCGATCAGCAGCGCGAACGCCGCACCGGCGAAGGAGAGTTCGGAGATGCCGTGGACCGCGAAGGCGAGGTCGCGTTTCATCACGAAGGTGCCCATGAGGCCGCCCAGCAGCCCGAGGACGGCGCCGGCCCAGATTGAGTTCTGCACCAGGACGAGCAGCTCGCCGTAGTTTTCGAAGTTGAAGATTGAATGCAGCAGGTTGCCCAGATCCATCTAGCCCACCTCTCCCGCGACTGAATGCGCGTCGTGGTGGTGGTGCGTCGTGGCATCGGGCAGCCCCACCACGATCAGCCGGCCGTTGGCCTGAATGACTTCCACCGGGCTGCCATAGAGATCGGAGAGCACCTCGGTGGTCATGACCTCGGCAGGAGTGCCTACCCGGAACCGTCCGCCGGCCAGGTACAGGACGCGGTCCACGTAGTCCATGATCGGGTTGATCTCGTGCGTCACGAACACCACGGCGCTGTCGGCATCGCGGCATTGCTTGTTGATCAAGGCGCTGACGGCCTGCTGGTGCTGAAGATCCAGGGACAGCAGCGGCTCGTCGCACAAGAGCACCTTGGGATCGGTGGCGAGGGCCTGGGCCACGCGCAGGCGCTGCTGCTCACCGCCGGACAGCTGCCCGACCGGCACCTTGGCGTAGTCGCTGGCGCCGACGAGGTCCAGGAGTTCGTCCACCTTCCGGTTCACTTTTGCGCCGCCAAGGCGAATGCCCCAGCGGTGGCCGTCGACGCCGAGGGCCACGAGGTCGCGGGCGCGCAGCGGCGTATCGGGGTCGAAAGATTTCTGCTGCGGCACATAGCCGATCCGGCGGCTTCCCCGTTCGACGGGCCGGCCGTCAAGCACGGCCGTGCCCGTGCTCAGCTCCTGCAGCCCGAGCAGGACCTTGAGGAAAGTGGTCTTGCCGCTGCCGTTGGGGCCGAGTACGGCAAAGAATTCACCCGGGTTGATGTCCAGGTCCAGGTCCTCCCACAGTGTCCGCTGGCCGAACGACAGGGAGGCGCCGCGGAGGCTCACTACCGGTGTCAAATGAGGTTTCCTCGATTTCCCTGCGGAGACAGACGCTTCCGTTGTTGCGATCATCCTAGGGCCTTGCTGATGCTCTCCACATTTGCGGTCATCCATTGCAGGAAGGTCTGGCCCTCGGGAAGGGTTTCGCTGAAGTTCACCACCGGGACACCGGCGGACGCGGCGGCCTTCTTCAGCGCCAGCGTCTGCGGCCCCTCAGTCTGGGTATTGTAGGCCAGCAGCCGGACGCTCCCCGATCCCACGAGATCGACGGCGGCCTTGAGGACGGCCGGCGGGACATCGGCGCCTTCCTCGATCGCCGCCGTGTACTCGGCCGGGGTCTTGTTCTCAAGTCCTGCATCTTCCAGCAGGTACAACGGCACCGGTTCGGTGACGGCCACGGGCACGTGATCCTTCGCGGACTTCATCGCGGCGAGCTTGGTTTCCAGGCCGCCGAGCGAGTCCTTGAATGCGGCCGCGTTAGTCCG
The DNA here is from genome assembly GCF_003097355.1 of Arthrobacter sp. H-02-3. Taxonomy (GTDB): domain Bacteria; phylum Actinomycetota; class Actinomycetes; order Actinomycetales; family Micrococcaceae; genus Arthrobacter; species Arthrobacter humicola. The sequence goes on along the minus strand of NZ_PYUI01000009.1, from coordinate 128,935 downwards.
GAACGTCTCCGCCGAGGCGGGTTCCAGCGTGCCGAGTTTGTCCGCAATGGCGTCCGTAAGGCGGGACATGGCCGGCAGGCTGTACCAGACGTGCTCGTTCAGCCCGGTGGCCGCATGGGTGTGGCCGGAGGCCTCGGGGCTCGCCGCTGCCGGGCTTTCGGAGGCAAGGCCGGAGACGTCCACGGCGCTGATCACATTGCCGCGCTCCAGCCCGGTGTCCGTTGCGAGCGTGTCGATGAAGGAGTCGTATCCCCCGCCGTTCTCCACCACGAGTTCGGCCTTGGAGACAGCCAGTTTGTCCTGGGTGGTGGCCTCGTAGGAGTGCGGGTCCTGGCTGGTGCGGCTGATGATCGAGCTGACCCGGACCTTGTCGCCGCCGATGCTGGAGACGATGTCGCCATAGACACTCGTAGAGGCTACGACGTCGACGACGCCGTCGCCCGCGGTCCCCCGGGCGCTTCCCGCCGTCGGAGCGCACGCGGTCAGCAGGAGGCCTAAGCCGGCAAAACCAGCCAGCACGGCTCGGGCAGCGGGACGGCGCACGGGAAACCTCGGATCTGTTATTGAGAATCAGGAGCAATAGCAACAGCCCGAGTGTATCCCTAAATAGGAATCATTCCTATTTAGGGATACCCGGCGCGGCGCCGTGCCGCCCGTCCGCCACTGGCAATGCGCTACTGGTCCTGGCCGAGCCTCCGGTAGCCGGTGGCCTGCGTCGCGTCGCGGATCTCGCCGACCAGCTGCTCGATCACGTCTTCCAGGAACAGCACGCCCTGGGTCAGCCCGTCGGGACCGATCACGCGGGCCAGGTGCGAGCCCGTGCGCTGCATGACGGACATAGCTTTCTCAATTTCGTCGTCCATGGCGAGGTTCGCCAGCGACCGGATGCGGCTTTCCGCAATCGCCTGGTGGTATCCGGCGTCGGGGATGGACAGCACGTCCTTGATGTGGAGGTACCCGGACAGCATGCCGTCGTCGTCGAGCATCGGGAAGCGCGAAAAACCGGTCCGGCTGACTGCCTTTTCGAATTCCGCCGGCGTGGTGGCCGCTTTGAGCATGACGAGCTTGTGCAGCGGGACCATCACGTGGGACGCCGTGTGCTCCGAGAACTCCAGCGCTCCGGTGATGAGCCCGGCGTCGTCATCCACGAGCCCGTGGCGGGTGGATTCCTGCACGATCGACTGTACTTCTTCAAGGGTGAAGGAGGACGTGACCTCATCCTTCGGCTCAATCCGCATCAGCTTCAGGATGTGGTTGGCGGACCAGTTGAGGGCCGCAATGACGGGCTTGACCACGCGGGCAATGAACATCAGCGGCGGAGCCAGCAGCAGCGCCGCTTTGTCCGCGACGGACACCGAGATGTTCTTCGGCACCATTTCGCCAAACGTGACGTGCAGGAACGTCACCACCAGCAGGGCGACGGCGAAGGCCACGAGGTCCGCGGCCTCCATCGGGATGCCCGCCGCTTCCAGCGGCACCGCCAGGAGGTGGTGGATCGCGGGTTCGGCCACCTGCAGGATCAGCAGCGAACAGACAGTGATGCCGAGCTGGGCGCACGCGAGCATGAGGGAGACGTTTTCCATGGCCCGCAGGGTGGTCTGCGCGCGCTTCGAGCCGGCCTCGGCCAGCGGCTCGATCTGGCTCCGGCGGGCGGACATGATGGCGAATTCAGCCGCCACGAAGAAGGCGTTGCCGACCAGCAGGACGGCAAGCCACAGGATTCCTGCCCAGTCGCTCATGCGGCACCTGCCTGGCTGGCGGGCTGGCCGCCGCCCGGAACCCGGGCGGGCCGGAAGCAGATCCGGTCGATCCGGCGACCGTCCATCCGGGTCACGCTGAGCGTTCCGCCGACGACGTCGACTGTGTCGCCGACTGCCGCGATGCGGCCAAGCTGGCTCATGACGTAGCCTCCCACCGTTTCGTAGGCAGCTTCGTCGGGCACGGTCAGGCCCGGGATCTGTTCTGAGAGTTCATCGGGCCGGAGCAGCCCGGGGAAGTACCAGTCGCCCGAGGCGCTCTGAAGCAGCCCCGGCCGGACTTTGTCATGTTCATCGGCCACTTCCCCGACAATTTCCTCCACGAGGTCCTCCAGCGTGGCGACGCCGGCCGTTCCGCCGTACTCGTCGAGGACGACGGCCAGTTGCAGGTTGCCCTCACGCAGTTCGGCGAGGAGGGCATCCAGGTGGATGGTTTCGGGCACCCGGAGAACATCGGTCATGATGGCGCCGGCCTGCAGTTTGGCGCGGCGGTCCGCTGGAACGGCGATTGCCTTCTTGATATGGACCACGCCGCGGATGTCATCGGAGGACTCGCCGATCACCGGGAAACGGGAGTAGCCGGTGCGCTTGGCGGCCTCGACGATGTCCGACACAGGCTGGTCGGCGTCGATGGTCTCCACCCGGATGCGGGGGGTCATGACGTCCGCGGCGGTCCGGCCGGAGAACTTCAGGGTCCGGGCAATGAAGTTGGCCGTTCCGGCGTCGAGCGTGCCCATGGCCGCGGAGCGGCGGACGAGGGAGGCGAGTTCTGCCGGCGTGCGCGCGCCGGAGATTTCCTCCTTGGCCTCCAGGCCGAAGACGTTCAGGACCTTGTTGGAGAAACCGTTCAGGACCACGATTGCGGGCTTGAAGATCGCGGTGAACACCAGCTGGGGCCGGGCAACGGCCTTGCCGATCGGGAAGGACAGGGCGATCGCCATGTTCTTGGGCACCAGTTCGCCGATCACCATGGAGAGCAAGGTGGCGAGGGCCATCGCCAGGATCAGGGAGACGGAGGCGACCGCCGCTGCCGGGACTCCGATGGCCGCGAGCGGGCCTTCGAGCAGCTTGCCGACGGACGGTTCCATGACGTAGCCGGTCAGCAGCGTGGTCATCGTGATGCCGAGCTGGCAACTGGAGAGCTGGGTGGAGAGGGACTTGAGGCATTTGAGCAGAGGCTCGGCGGCGGCGTCTCCGCCGTCGACCGCGCGCTGCACTGTCGTCTGATCAAGGGCGACCAGGGAAAATTCCACGGCAACGAAGAAACCGGTGCCGAGGATGAGCAGGAGCCCTGCTACGAGGAGAAGCCATTCCATTTAATGGCCTGCTTCCGGAGCGGCGGCGCGCAGCCGGTGCCGTTGCGGGGTGCGGAGTGGCTGGAGTCGGCGGGCCGGCGGAGGATGGTCGGCGGCAGCCGACCCTGTGTCCTGGAAGGCTCCGGAGTGGCGAATGGCCAGAGAGTGATGGGCGCGTGAACGGGGTTTGCCGGCTCTGCGGGTGGACTGCGCGGGAACGGTTTCCGTTCTTCGCTGACAGCCCCCAGGCCGGCACCTAGATTTACTGTCCATAAGAATTTCAGTCTACAGGAGCAGCCGCCGCCAGCCCCCGAGCTGCGGCGTCACCAGCTTTGCGGGACGGGGCGGCCTTCCTCGTACCCGGCCGCGGACTGAATGCCGGCCACGGCACGTTCGCGGAAGGCGGCGAGATCGGCGGCCCCGGCATAGCTCATGGAGCTGCGCAGGCCGGCGGTGATCATGTCCAGCAGGTCCTCGACGCCGGGCCGCACCGGATCCACGTACATCCGGGACGTGGAGATGCCCTCCTCGAAGAGGGCCTTGCGGTCCTTCTCAAAGGCGCCCTCGCGCTGGTTGCGGTTCTGCACGGCGCGGGCGGACGCCATGCCGAAGCTCTCCTTGTACTGCCGGCCGCCCGCGTCCAGCTGCAGGTCTCCCGGGCTTTCGTGAGTACCGGCAAACCAGGACCCGATCATGACCTGGCTCGCCCCGGCGGCCAGGGCCAGGGCGACGTCGCGCGGGTAGCGCACACCGCCGTCGGCCCACACCCGGCCCCCGGCGTCCCGCGCTGCCGCGGAACATTCCAGGACGGCGCTGAACTGGGGGCGGCCCACGGCCGTCATCATGCGGGTGGTGCACATGGCGCCCGGACCCACGCCGACCTTGACGATGTCCGCTCCGGCCTCGATGAGCTCCCGGGTGGCCTCGCCGGTGACCACGTTGCCGGCCACGACGGGCACGCCGGGGTTGAGTCCCTTCACGGCGGCCAGGGCGTCGAACATCTTCTGCTGGTGGCCATGCGCGGTATCGAGGACCAGCACGTTGACGCCGGCAGCCAGGAGTTCGGCCGCCCGCCCGGCCACGTCACCGTTAATCCCGACGGCGGCAGCCACCTTGAGTTTGCCGTCCTCGTCCAGGGACGGGCGGTAGATGGTGGAGCGAAGGGCGCCCTTGCGGGTGAGCACACCGGCCAGGACACCGTCCTGCTGCACCGGCGCATAGTCCGTCCCGGCGGCGTCCATCGCTTCAAAGGCGCGGCGGAGCGACTGGGCAGCGCCGGCAGCATCCGCGGCCGGTCCGCCCGCCAGCGTTCCGGCACCGAGCATCCCGGCATCCAGCACGAGCGGCTGGTGGCGCAGGACGGAGGCCAGCGACGCGAAACGGTCCTGGCCCTCGCAGTCGGCGGCACGGACCACTCCGGTGACGGCGCCCGCCGAGTCCACCACCACTACGGCCCCGTGCGGCCGCTTGCCCATCAAGTGCAGGGCATCGATCACGGTGTCCGTGGGCGCCAGCGTGACGGGGGTCTCGAGGACCGGGTGGCGGCCCTTGATCCAGGCTGCAACGTCCCGGATGACATCGAGCGGGACGTCCTGCGGCAGGACGCCCAGGCCGCCGCGGCGGGCCATCGTCTCTGCCATCCGCTTTCCCGTCACCGCCGTCATATTCGCCGCCACCAGCGGAATTGCCGAGCCGGTCCCGTCGTCGGCCGCGAGATCCACGTCCAGGCGCGAGGTGACATCGGAACGGGACGGAACGAGGAAGAGGTCGGAGTAGGTCAGATCGGTGGTGGGTTCATTCAGGAAACGCACGGCTGCTCCTTAGCTGGCACCTTCGGCACCAAACGGTTCTCCCTCGATTCTAGGGGCGATTTCCGGTGCGGCAGCCGCTGCATCCTCGCCGGTTCCGCACGACATCTTCACGCCAATTCGGCGGCCGCCTGGGCAGATCATGATTTGAGTCACGCTTATTGGCGGTTTGGCAAGAATCGTCACTAGACTGGCATGGGTCTGGGTTCACTGGACGCAGAGACTGGCTCGATCGTTGTGCCGAAGCACCGTGGAAGCCAGAGGGAATCAAACTCATGGAAGAGGCGTATTTCAAGTGCCAGAGCAGCCTAGCCACCGTCTACCAGAGGAATTTGGCGGAAACGAGTGGCTCGTTGACGAACTGTACGAGCGTTACCAGCAGGACAAGAACACGGTCGACGCCAAGTGGTGGCCCCTGTTCGAATCCTTTGCAGCTAGTGACGCCTCTTCCGCCAACGGAACGTCCGGCACAGCAGTCGCTGTGCATCCTGCCACCCGTGAACTTCCCGTTGTAGCGACTGCTGCCGCAGCGCCGGCAGCAGCTGCGCCCTCCGCACCTGCGCCCGCCGCGCCCGCAGCCCCCGCTCCGGCCCCCGCAGCCAAGAAAGTCCCGGCCACCGTCGCCCGGGACGGCTCCAAGACCTCCGACGCCGGCCCCGGCACCGCACCGATCCCGGCACAGCTGCCCAAGAACGTCAAAGCCCCGACGGCGCCGGAAGAGGACGTCGTCTCCGTCCTGCGCGGCCCGGCCAAGGCCATCGCGTCGAACATGGTCACCAGCCTGGAAGTGCCGACCGCCACGAGCGTCCGTGCCATCCCGGCCAAGCTGCTGATCGACAACCGCGTGGTCATCAACTCCAACCTGGCCCGCGCCCGCGGCGGCAAGGTCTCCTTCACGCACCTGATCGGCTACGCCGTCATCCGTGCCCTGTCCCAGTTCCCCTCGATGAACGTCTACTACGACGAGATCGACGGCAAGCCGGTGGCTGTCCAGCCGGCGCACGTGAACTTCGGCATCGCGATCGACATGCCCAAGCCTGACGGCACCCGCCTGCTCATGGTGCCGAACATCAAGAAGGCGGAGACCCTCAACTTCTCCGAGTTCTGGCACACCTACGAGGACCTGATCAAGCGCGCCCGCAACGGCAAGCTGACCGCGGACGACCACTCCGGCACCACCGTGTCGCTGACCAACCCCGGCGGCATCGGCACCGTGCACTCGGTGCCCCGCCTCTCCAAGGGCCAGGCCGCCATCATCGGCGTCGGCGCGCTGGACTACCCGGCCGAGTTCCAGGGTGCCAGCGAGAAGATCATCGCGCAGAACGCCATCAGCAAGGTCCTCACCCTGACCTCCACCTATGACCACCGCGTCATCCAGGGTGCCGGCAGCGGCGAGTTCCTCAAGCTTGTGCACCAGCTCCTGCTGGGTGCGCAGAACTTCTACGACGAAATCTTCGAGTCCCTGCGCATCCCGTACGAGCCCGTGCGCTGGAGCCCGGACCTGCAGGTGGACCCTGCCGACGAGATCAACAAGGTCGCCCGGATCCAGCAGCTGATCCACGCCTACCGCGTGCGCGGCCACCTCATGGCGGATACCGATCCGCTTGAGTACGTCCAGCGCAAGCACCCGGACCTCGACGTCCTGACCTACGGCCTGACCCTGTGGGACCTGGACCGCGAATGGCCCACGGGCGGCTTCGGCGGCAAGCCGATGCTGAAGTTCCGCGACATCCTCGGCGTCCTCCGAGACGCTTACTGCCGCACCGCCGGCATCGAGTACATGCACATCCAGGACCCGGCCGAGCGCAAGTGGTTCCAGGACCAGATCGAGCACCCGTACTCGAAGCCGAGCCGCGACGAGCAGCTGCGCATCGTCTCCAAACTCAACGCCGCCGAGGCCTTTGAGACGTTCCTGCAGACGAAGTTCGTCGGCCAGAAGCGCTTCTCGCTGGAAGGCGGTGAGTCCCTGATTCCGCTGCTGGACGCCATCATCTCCGACGCCGCCGACGACGAACTCGACGAAGTGGCGATCGGCATGGCCCACCGCGGCCGGCTCAACGTGCTCACCAACATCGCCGGCAAGACCTACGCCCAGGTCTTCCGTGAATTCGAAGGCACGCAGGACCCCCGCTCGGTCCAGGGCTCCGGGGACGTGAAGTACCACCTCGGCACCGAGGGCACCTTCACCTCGGACAACGGCAAGGAGACCAAGGTCTACCTCGCCGCGAACCCCTCGCACCTCGAGGCCGTCGACTCGGTCCTTGAAGGCATCGTCCGCGCCAAGCAGGACCGCCTGGACCAGGGCGAGGCATTCCCCGTGCTTCCGATCATGGTCCACGGTGACGCCGCTTTCGCCGGCCAGGGCGTGGTGGCCGAAACCCTGAACCTCTCCCAGCTGCGCGGCTACCGCACCGGCGGAACCATCCACATCGTGGTCAACAACCAGGTCGGCTTCACCACCGCCCCGTCGTCCTCGCGGTCCTCCACCTACTCCACGGACGTCGCCAAGATGATCCAGGCGCCGGTGTTCCACGTGAACGGCGATGACCCCGAAGCCGTTGTCCGCATCGGCCAGCTCGCCTACGAGTTCCGCCAGCGGTTCCACAAGGACGTTGTCATCGACATGGTGTGCTACCGCCGCCGCGGCCACAACGAGGGCGACGACCCCTCGATGACCCAGCCGCTGATGTACAACCTGATCGAAGCCAAGCGTTCGGTCCGCAAGCTGTACACCGAATCGCTGATCGGCCGCGGTGACATCACCGAGGAAGAAGCCGAGCAGCTGCTGCGCGACTACCAGGAACGCCTGGAACGCGTCTTCGCAGAGACCCACGCCGCCCAGACGTCCCCGATCCCGATCATCACGGCCGATTCCGCCGCGGTGTCCGATCTCGAACGCCCCATGGCCCAGCAGTCCGATTCCGGCGTGAGCACCCCGACGTCCACCGCGATCTCCGCGCATACCCTGGCCCGCATCGGCAAGGCCCACACCGAGATCCCGGAGGGCTTCACCGTCCACGCCAAGCTCAAGCAGCTGCTGGAGAAGCGCGAGGCCATGTCCCGTGAAGGCGGCATCGACTGGGGCTTCGGCGAGCTCGCCGCGTTCGGCTCGCTCATCATGGAAGGCGTCCCGGTCCGGCTTGCCGGCCAGGACTCGCGCCGCGGCACCTTCGTGCAGCGTCACGCCGTGTTCCACGATCGCGCCAACGGCGACGAGTGGCTGCCCCTGGCCCACCTGTCCGAGGACCAGGCCAAGCTGTGGATCTACGACTCCCTGCTCTCCGAATATGCCGCCATGGGCTTCGAATACGGCTACTCCGTGGAGCGCCCGGATGCCCTGGTGCTCTGGGAGGCCCAGTTCGGTGACTTCGTCAACGGTGCGCAGACCATCATCGATGAGTTCATCTCCTCCGCCGAGCAGAAGTGGGGCCAGCGGTCCTCGCTGGTTCTGATGCTGCCGCACGGCTACGAGGGCCAGGGCCCGGACCACTCCTCGGCCCGGATCGAGCGCTTCCTCCAGATGTGCGCGGAAGAGAACATGATCGTGGCCAACCCCACGACGTCGGCCTCGCACTTCCACCTGCTGCGCCGCCAGGCGTACAGCAGGCCCCGCAAGCCGCTGATCATCTTCACGCCGAAGCAGCTGCTGCGCCTCAAGGCGGCGGCGTCCTCCGTGGAGGACTTCACCACCGGCTCGTTCCGTCCGGTCATCCCGGAGCACGAGCAGCTGCAGGCGGACGCCGTCGAACGCGTCCTGCTGGTCTCCGGACGCCTGTACTACGATCTGCTGTCCACCCGGCAGAAGACCGAGAACAAGACCACGGCAATCGTGCGCGTCGAGCAGCTTTACCCGCTGCCGGCCGCCGAGATCGCCGCGGAGCTGGCCAAGTACCCCAACGCCGAAGTGGTCTGGGCCCAGGACGAACCCGCGAACCAGGGTCCGTGGCCGTTCATCGGCCTGAACCTGCCGGACGCCCTGGACCGCCGGGTCCGCCTCATTTCGCGCCCCGCCTCGGCTTCCACCGCCGCAGGGTCGATGAAGCGCCACGCGGCCGAGCAGGACACCCTGCTCAAGCAGGCATTCGCGCGTAAATAGCGTCATTGCTGCCCGGCCGGAGACTGAAACACAACACTCCGGCCGGGCAGCTCTGTTTAATGGACTGTTAGTGGTCAGCTTGATGGACAGCGTTGAAGTGAAGAGGTAGTCGTGGAAGATCGGAAGCTGCGGATCGCAGCCGTTGGGGACGAGCTGTTGGCCGGGCTCGGTGATCCGCGGGCTCTGGGCTGGTTGGGCCGGGTGCTGGCCCGGACCCCGCAGGACAGCGTCGCCCTGGAGTGCTACCCCCTGCCGTGCCCGGAAGAGGGCACCGAGGGAATTGCCGCGCGCTGGCTCGAGGAGGCGGGCCGCCGCTTCGGCAACCACCACGAAAACCGCCTGGTGATCGGCCTATCCGGGCGCGACATCGAATTCGGCCTGTCCACGGCCCGCAGCCGGCTGAACCTCGCCAACATCCTGGACTCCGCCTCGCAGAACAAGATCGAGGTCTTCGTCGTGGGGCCGCCGCCCACCCTCGACCCCGCGCAGAACCGCCGGCTCGGTGAACTCAACACGGCGTTCGCCGACGTCACCACGCGCCGCAAGCACCTCTACGTGGATACCTTCTCGCCGCTCCTGAACCACGAACAATGGCGCCAGGACCTCGCAGCCAACGGCGGCACGCCCGGCCAGGCCGGCTACGGCCTCATGGCGTGGCTGGTGCTGCACCGTGGCTGGTTCCAATGGCTCGGCATCGAGGCGCCGGAGTAGCCCGGCCAGCCCGCAGCCGGCCGGCCCTCCCGGGAATTTCGCGATATATCTTGACCCGCCGGAAAGCGCGATATATCGTGACTTCATAGTCGCGATATATCGTTAGTTGTCCAGCCGCTTTTCGCATTTTCCGGAGGAACCATGTCAGAGAACACGTGGACCGTGACAGGCCCGCAGACCATCGACGTCGACGGCGTCCGCTCGCTCAAGCTCGGCATCGTTCGCGGCCGCTTCGACATCGTCACCCATGACGAAGACGTGGCCAGGATCGAAGTCTCCGAAATCACCGGCGACCCGCTCGCCGTCTCCGTCATAGACGGCCGCCTGGAAGTCCGCCACCAGCTCCACGGCCCGCAGGGCTGGTTCAAAAACCTCATGGGGACCGTCAATAACCACAGCAGCAACTCGGTGGTCATCAGCATCGCCCTGCCCGCCGGCGTCGAGGTGGAGGCCGGAACGGTCAGCGGCGACGGCATGGTCTCCGGGACCAGCGGGCACGCGCGGCTCAACACGGTCTCGGGGTCCGTGCTGGCCGACGGCACGTCCGGGGACCTCTCCGTCAATACGGTCAGCGGCGAAGTGATCGCCCGCAACCACCGCGGCGTCCTGACCGCCAAGAGCGTCTCCGGCGAGGTAACGGCCTCGGGCCATTTCAGCCACATCCGCGCGAATACCGTCAGCGGCGACCTGAGCTTCGATCTCCACGGTTTCACCCAGGATTTCGGCGCCAATTCGGTCTCCGGTGACGTCACCATCCGGCTGCCGCACGACGTCGGCGTGGACATCATCGCCAAATCCGCCAGCGGAGCAGTGGTCATTAACGACCTGAGGTATTCCCAGCCCAACGGCACGGTGCAGACCATTGCGGGCCCGGACGCCAAGCTGATGCTGGTCCGCACCAACTCGGTCTCGGGAAAGACATCGATTTTCCACGGCCACCCGACCGCGGACACCGAACCGGTGCTCTGATGCCTCCCGTCTTCGCCCACGGAGCACTGCGGCTGTACCTGCTCGCCCTGCTCGAATCAGGGCCCAAGCACGGCTACGAGCTCATCAAGGCCCTCAGCGAGCGGTTCGGCGGCACCTACTCCCCCAGCGCCGGAACCATCTACCCGCGCCTGGGCAAGCTCGAGGAGGAAGGGCTCGTGGCCACCCACACGGAAGGCCGCCGCACCAACTACAGCATCACCCCGGCGGGGCTCAGGGAACTGAACAGCCGCCGGGACGAGCTCGCCGGCGTCGAAAACGACATCTCGGCCTCGGTCCGCCGGCTCGCCGACAACCTGCGCCAGGACATCCGCGTCAACATGCGCGGCCTCCGGGCCGACCTCGCGGCAAAGGCGGAGGCGGCGCGCACCTCGGCCCGTGCCGCAGGGACGGCGGCCGGGACGGGCTCTGCCGGCGTCGCGGGCACGCGGTACTCACCGGAGGGGGAACGGCGGCTGAAGGAGGCCGAACTGCTCGTCCAGGCCTTCCGCGACGACATGCGGGTGGAACTGCGGCGCCACGCCGGGAGCCGCCCCGTCACCGCCGTCACGCTCGAAACCGTCAGGACAGTGCTGGATCAGGCCCGGATCTCGATCCGCAACTCACTCGAGGCATGAGCCCGGTCGCTGAGGTCGCCATGCGGGGCCGCCGGTTCGCGGCGGGTGCCGTGATGTGGGAGACTTGAGGGCAGCTCTTTTGAGTACCAAGATTAAGGAGGCCAGCTATGAGCAAGCGTGCACGTAAACGTCGTGACCGTAAGCGTGGCGGCGCGAACCACGGTAAGCGCCCCAACACCTAAGCCACGGCTAGGATTGACTGCTTTAAGTGAAAGACCCCGGAAACCTCACGGTTCCGGGGTCTTTCGCTTTGGGGTCTTTGGCTGTGCGGCTTAGGCTTCCACGGTCCGGATGGAGTGGATCCGGTCCAGGATGGAGTTCTTGAGGTTCTCCGGAGCCGCTTCGGTGCACGAACGCTTGACCATCACGCGGATGACACATTCGAGGTCGTACTGCTCCAGGCACTCCGGGCAACTGTCCAGGTGGTCCTTGATCTCTGCGATGTCTTTATGCGTGAGCGCACCATCCAGATATTCATAGATACGTTGCATCCGGGCGTCGTCGCAATCGCCCAGTCCCTGGCAGTCGCTCATTTCCTGTTCTCCTGTTTGTTGCTGTCGGCCGCGCTGGTTGACTCGGTGGCGGCCCTGAATCCCCGCTCGGCGGCATAGTCCGCAAGCATGTCCCGCAGCATCTTCCGGCCGCGGTGCAGCCGGGACATGACGGTCCCGATGGGGGTGTTCATGATGTCTGAAATTTCCTTGTACGCGAAGCCCTCGACGTCGGCGAAGTACACGGCCAGCCGGAATTCCTCGGGAATCGACTGGAGGGCGCGCTTCACATCGGAATCGGGCAGGTGATCAAGCGCCTCGGCTTCCGCCGAACGCAGTCCCGAGGACGTATGCGACTCTGCGCGGGCCAGCTGCCAGTCCTCGATCGTGTCCGAATTCGACTGCAGGGGCTCGCGCTGACGCTTCCGGTACAGGTTGATGTAGGTGTTGGTGAGGATGCGGTACAGCCAGGCTTTCAGGTTGGTGCCGGGCTTGTACTGGTGGAAGGCCGAGAACGCCTTCGTGTACGCCTCCTGGACCAGGTCCTCGGCGTCCGAGGGATTCCGGGCCATCCTCATGGCCGCGGAATACAACTGGTCCACGTACTGCATGGCGTCGCGTTCAAAGCGCGCCCGGCGCTCTTCCGCGGACTCGGTGGAGACGTCCAGCGGCTTGCCGTCCACCTCGGTTTCCAGGGCGGCGGCCGCACTGGCATCAGGTGTGGGGGTGGGCGTGGCGTCGTTTCCGGCAACCTCGTGCATGGCCGTAACGGCCGGGTCCATGGTGCTCATTGCGTCCAAGTCTACTGTCACCTTCCGCCGGGCACCCGGAACTCCCGGAAGAGCGACGGTCCACGGCTGCCCGGAACCGGCTTCCAGGTCCGTTCTGTCCAACACTTGCGTCAAATCTCCGCCTTCCTGAGCCGTGCTTAAACCTGCCTTTCACAACCACGTCCGGCAGGCAAATATTCCGCAAAAGTGCAAGACTAGAACCGGTTCTCCCGCAGTGAATCCGCAGTTCGTCCATCCAGGAGGAAATTCATGTCGATTGTCCGCTTTCTCGCCCGGCCCATGCTCGCCTCCAGTTTCGTCCTCGCCGGCGTGCACAAGCTCAAGAATGCGGATGACACTGCGGCTCAGCTGTCTCCCCTGCTGCGGCGCACCGCCGACGCACTGCCGTTCCAGGTCAATGAGAAGGTCCTGGCGCGCGCGATTGGCGGAACCCAGGTCGGCGCCGGCGTCTGCTTCGCCCTCGGCAAGTCCGCCCGGCTGGCAGCCACCGTCTTGGCCGTCATTTCGGCCCTCAACAGCTACGTGGAATGGCGCAGCGCGGACATCTCCTCCAAGGAAGCCCGCGACGCCCGCCGCAAGCAGCTCCTGAAAAACGTTTCCCTGACCGGCGGCGCGCTGCTCGCTGCCGTCGACACCGCCGGCAAGCCCAGCCTGGCGTGGCGCGCCGGCACCTTCGCCGCGGACGCGAAGAAGAACGCGAGCCACTTCGCGGCCGATGCCAAGAAGACCACCAACAAGCGGCTGAAGAAGGCCGACAAAGCGGTCCGCAAGGCCGTCGACCACAAGGCCGGAGCCTAAGACGGTAATGACTGGCACCACCCCCTCTGCAGCTACCCCGTCCCGCTCAGCCGGCCGCCATGCTGCCGACGCCGCTCCGCCCTGGCCCGCGCCGTTCGCGGCACGGCCGGTCGACGCTACCGTCACCGTTCCCGGTTCCAAGTCCCTGACCAACCGGTACCTCGTGCTCGCGGCCCTCGCGGACGGGCCGTCCCGCCTGCGGGCGCCCCTGCACTCCCGGGATTCGGCGCTGATGATTGCGGCCCTGCGGCAACTGGGGGCCACCGTGACGGAAGTTCCCGGCGACGGCGCCTTCGGCCCCGACCTGGAAATCATCCCGATCAGCCTGGACGCCGCCGCGGCGGACACGGCGATCGACTGCGGCCTGGCCGGCACGGTCATGCGCTTTGTGCCGCCGGTGGCCGCGCTGCGCCGCGGAGAGTCACATTTCGACGGAGACCCGCACGCCCGCAAACGGCCGATGGGCACCATCATCGAGGCACTGGCCGGCTTAGGCGTGGCGGTCAGCGCGCCCGACGGCGGTCCGGCGTCGTCGCTGCCCTTCACCGTGCACGGCACGGGTGAAGTGCGCGGCGGCCACCTCGTCATCGACGCCAGTGCATCGTCCCAGTTCGTCTCCGCCTTGCTGCTGGCTGGCGCCCGCTTCACCGAGGGGCTCCACCTGGAACACCAAAGCAGGGAAGATGCAGGCAGGCCCGTGCCGAGCCTGGACCACATCAACATGACGGTGGCCGTGCTGCGCGGAGTGGGCGTCACGGTCGATGACTCGATACCGAACCACTGGGTGGTCTCCCCCGGCCCGATCCGCGCGTTCGACCAGCGGATCGAGCAGGACCTCTCCAACGCCGGCCCGTTCCTCGCGGCGGCCCTCGCCACCGGCGGCACCGTGCGGATCCCCAACTGGCCCGCCGGGACCACGCAGGTCGGTGACCTCTGGCGCGGCATCCTGGCCGCCATGGGCGCGACCGTGACGCTCGACGCCGGCACCCTGACCGTCACCGGCGGACGCGAAATCAAGGGCGGCGACTTCGACGAAACCAGCGAACTCGCCCCCACCGTCGCCGCGCTCTGCGCCCTCGCCACCGGCCCCTCCCGGCTGAGCGGCATCGCGCACCTCCGCGGTCACGAAACAGACCGGCTCGCCGCCCTCGTCGCCGAGATCAGCCGCCTCGGGGGCGATGCCGAGGAAACAACGGATGGGCTCATCATCCGGCCCGCCAAGCTGCACGGCGGCGTCGTGCACAGCTACGCGGACCACCGGATGGCCACGGCCGGCGCCATCCTCGGCCTGGCCGTGCCAGGCGTCGAGGTCGAGGACATCGCGACCACGGCCAAGACGATGCCCGACTTCCCACGGCTCTGGGAAGCCATGCTGGCGCAGGGACCCACCGCAGACGAGGACGGCGCCGGTGGCACGCAGCACTGATTCCTGGGACGAGTCCGATGTCCGGATCCGTCCGAACAAGAAGGGCTCCCGGCCCCGCACCAAGGACCGGCCCAGCTACGACGACGCCGTCACGGGCCGCATCATCACCGTTGACCGCGGCCGCTACACCGCCGTCGTCGGCGAAGGCACCCCCGGGGAACGCAAGATCATCGCGGCGCGGGCCCGGGAACTGCGCCGCAATCCCGTGGTGGCCGGCGACTTCGTTTCCCTCGTCGGGGACGTTACCGGTGAACCTGACACCCTCGCCCGGCTGGTGAAGATCCTGGACCGCAAGACGCTGCTGCGCCGCAGTGCCGATGACACGGACCCGATCGAACGGGCCGTTGTGGCCAACGCCGACCAGCTCGTGGTGGTGGTGGCGGCGGCCAATCCCGAGCCCCGGACCGGTTTCATCGACCGCGCGCTCGTGGCCGCGTACGACGCCGGCATTGAGCCGCTCCTGCTCGTCACCAAGGCCGACGTCAAGGATCCCGCCGAGCTGTTGTCCAATTACACGCACCTCGACTTCCCCGTCATCATCTCCAAGACGGCGGACTCCGCCGCATCAGGCATCGACGCCCGCTCCGACGACGGCCTTTCGGCCCGGCTCGACAAGGACGCCGTCTCCCAGCTCCGCGGCTACCTCGACGGCAAGGTCACCGTCATGCTGGGCCATTCCGGCGTCGGCAAATCCACCATGGTCAACGCACTGACCGGGGCCGAACGTGCCACCGGAGGCGTCAACGCGGTGACCGGCCGCGGCCGCCATACGTCTTCCTCCGCGCTGGCGCTCAAAGTCAACGATGCCCCGGCCGGCAGCTGGATCATCGACACCCCCGGCATCCGGTCCTTCGGGCTGGCCCACGTGGATCCGGACCGGATCCTGAGGTCCTTCCCGGACCTGGAACCGGGCACGGACGATTGCGAACGCGGCTGCAAGCACGACTCCACCGCCGTCAACTGCGGCGTCGATGCATGGGTTGCGGCCGGGCATGCGGGTCCCTCCGGGCCGGCACGGCTGGCCTCCCTGCGCCGGCTGCTGGGCACAGACCCGCGGATGGAAGCGCAGGACACCAAGGAACTCGGCACTGTGTCCTAATCCGGCCCCTCACCGGCCCGCGGCGCAGCACCGCGGCCTCCCGGCGGCCCGCCCGCTTAGACGGTAGTTTGGAACCATGAGCCAAACCGATTCGAGCTACAACGATGACCTGCGCCTTGCCCATGTCCTGGCAGATTCCGTCGATTCCCAGACCATGAGCCGCTTCAAGGCGCTGGACCTTCGGATCGAGACGAAGCCCGACCTCACCCCGGTCACCGACGCCGACAAATCCGCCGAAGAGGCCATCCGCGGCCAGCTCTCCCGCTCCCGGCCGCGCGACGCGGTCCTGGGCGAGGAATTCGGCAGCTCGGGCCACGGCTCCCGGCGCTGGATCATTGACCCGATCGACGGCACCAAGAACTTCGTCCGCGGCGTCCCGGTCTGGGCCACCCTGATCGCCCTCGTTGACGAGGGCGAACCGGTGGTCGGCGTCGTCAGCGCGCCGGCCCTGGGCAAGCGCTGGTGGGCGGCCAAGGGCGCGGGCGCCTACACCGGCCGCTCCCTGGCCTCCGCCACCCGGCTGAAGGTGTCCAACGTTTCCAAGCTTGAGGACGCGTCGCTGTCCTACTCCAGCCTCGGCGGCTGGAAGGAACGCGGAAACCTGGACGAGTTCCTGGGCCTCACCGAGGAAGTGTGGCGCACCCGCGCCTATGGTGATTTCTGGTCCTACTGCCTCGTGGCCGAGGGTGCGGTGGATATCGCCTGCGAACCCGAACTGAACCTCTACGACATGGCCGCCCTCGTGCCGATCGTCACCGAAGCCGGCGGCCGCTTCACCTCGCTCGAGGGCGAGGACGGCCCCTTCGGTGGCAACGCCCTGGCCACCAACTCGATCCTCCACTCGGAAGTGCTCAAGCGGCTCAACCCCGGACTCGACGACCTCCTCTAGGATCGTCCGACCTTTCTCAACAACCGAACAAACGACGGCGGCGGCCCCCATTCCGGGGCCGCCGCCGTCGTTTCTTCGGCCGACATGCGCATTGCGGCGCGCACGTAACAAAACGCTTCACATTCGGAGGCTGCCTTTTCCCCGGCTGCACCGATGTCCTACGCTCGATGCAGGTCACGAGTGCCAGCGCTAAACCCCGGTTTGCTGGCCGGCAACCCTCCAGTCGCGGTGGGGTGCCCCGGGTGACGACCTGGCCGGTCCGGAACGGACCCGGCAAGCGCGGATTCCCACGATGTGGGGTCCTGTTCGAGTGAGGTCCCATGACAACTGCCATTTTCCCCGCCGCCCGCGAAGTCGACGCACGGTTTGCCGCCGCCGCACGCCCACTCGCCGCCGTCACGGGAGCCGAGATCCAGTCCCCGCTGATCAAGGGCGGCCACGCCCGCTACGCCAACCTCGATTACGGCGCCTCCGCCCCGGCCCTGTCCGTTGTCTCGGCCTACCTGAACGAAATCCTGCCGTACTACGCCAGCGTCCACCGCGGCGCCGGCTACGCCTCCCAGATCAGCACCTCGGTCTACGAGAACGCCCGGGACATCGTGCGGGACTTCGTGGGCGGCCGGCCGGACGATTCCGTCATCTTCACCCGCAACACCACCGATTCCCTGAACCTGCTGGCCGGGTGCCTGCCGTTGCAGGACGGCCGGCCCGCCGGGGAGGTCATCTACCTCGACATCGAACACCACGCGAACCTCCTGCCCTGGCAGAACGTCCCGCACCGCAGCGTCGTGGCCGCGCCCACCCTCGCGGCCACCATCGACCGCCTGCGGGACGAGCTCGCACGCGGCGGTGTGAGCCTGCTGGCCGTTACCGGCGCCTCCAATGTCACCGGCGAGATCCTGCCGATCCGCGCCCTCGCCGCGCTGGCGCACGAGTACGGCGCCAGGATCGTCGTCGACGCAGCGCAGCTGGCGCCGCACCGGCGGATCGATATCGCCGCCGACGACGTCGACTACCTCGCTTTCTCGGGTCACAAGCTCTACGCCCCGTTCGGCACGGGCGTGCTGGTGGGGCGCACGGACTGGCTCGACGCCGGCACCCCGCACCTGGCCGGCGGCGGCGCCGTCCGCGACGCCCGGCTCGACTCCGTCAGCTGGACCACCGGACCGGCCCGGCACGAGGGCGGCTCGCCGAACGTCCTGGGCGCGGCCGCGCTGGCCCGCGCCACCCAAGTGATCGCAGAGCTGGACCCGGCACAGTGGTACGCCCACGAGGACGCCATCCGGTCCTTCCTGGTCGAAGGCCTCCAGCGCATCGAGGGCGTGACCGTACACCAGATCTTCGCCGACTCGTCGTCTGCCGACTCGTCGTCTGCCGACTCGTCGCTTGCCGACGGTCAGCCGGGCGCCGGCACCATCGGCGTCGTGAACTTCTCCGTGGAGGGCTACGACGCCGGGCTGGTGGCCGCCTACCTGTCGGCCGAACACGGGATCGGCCTGCGCGACGGCCGCTTCTGCGCCCACCCGCTGCTCAAGCGGCTCGGCCTGCCCGCCGGCTCCCTGCGGGCCAGCTTTGGCCTGGGCTCCCGGCTGGAGGATGCCGAGCGCCTGCTGGCCGGCCTGCGGCAACTGCGGCAAACAGGGCTCGGCTGGGATTACGTGGTGGATGCCGGCCGCTGGGTGCCGGCCAATGACACCCGCAGCTACCCGCACTGGGCGCCGAACACGCCGGGCACCGCCGGCGCCGCGCCCTGCACCCTGGACTAGGCACTGCTTGGACTGGGCACTGCTGACCGGGCACTACTGACCAGGCGCTGGGGATCAGGCACTGCGCCGGTGCGGTAAATTCGAAAGGTACCTGAACCGGCAGGACCTTCCCCGAAGGAGATCGCACGTTGCACAGCGTGCCCAAAATGCACGGCAGGCCCAAACTGCATGCCGGGCCCAAGCTGCACAGTCAGCGCCGCCAGGAACTCGGACAGAGCTTCCAGGACGGCGGAGAGCACTACGACCGCGTCCGCCCGGGCTATCCGCAGGAATCGGCCGACTGGCTGATCCCTGCGGGGGCCAAGGACGCCGCGGACATTGGCGCCGGCACCGGCAAGTTCACCGCCCTCCTGGCCGCACGGGGACTGCACACGGTGGCGGTGGACCCCTCCGCCGACATGCTCGAGCAGCTGCGCCGGGCCCTGCCGGAGGTTACGGCCGTCGAGGGTACCGCGGAGCACACGGGCCTCGAGCCGGGAGCCTTTGATCTCGTCACCGTCGCCCAGGCCTGGCACTGGTGCGATCCCCGCCTGGCCAGCACCGAGATCGCCCGGATCCTCCGGCCGCACGGCGTCCTGGGCCTGGTCTGGAACCAGCTGGACACCGCTGTGCCGTGGGTACACCGGCTGTCCCGCATCATGCACGCCGGGGATGTCCACAAACCGCACTTCCGGCCACCCGTGGGCCCTGAGTTCACCGCGTTGGAGAGCCACCTGACCCGCTGGGAAGACTCTGTCACCGCGGAGGACATCAAGGAGCTGGCGAAGTCCCGCAGCTACTATCTCGCAGCGTCGGAGGCCACCCGGGCCAAGGTCATGGCCAACCTCGACTGGTACCTGAACGAGCACCTGGGCCATGCCCCCGGCGAGATCCTCCGGCTGCCCTACCTGACGCAGACGTGGCGTGCCATCCGGGCCTGACCCCCGGGCCGGATTGCAGGGGAAGGCCATCGGGGCTTATTGTTTCGGTACGCCTAATAATTTCTTGTAGGCAGACAAAACTTTGACGCCGGCCATTTTCCCGCCGGCGCCGGCCACCGCGTCAACGAGGACGCGCCAATCACGGGAGCTGTCAGTGTTGGACGTAAAGGGACACGAACAACCGCCGCAGGGCGCCCGCACCTATAAACATCCGGGTGCCCACAAGGCGCTGATCGGCCTACTGGGCCCGGCGTTCGTGGCGTCGATCGCCTACGTCGACCCCGGAAACGTGGCCGCCAACTTGACCGCAGGCGCGAAGTACGGCTACCTGCTGGTGTGGGTCCTGGTGGTCGCCAACATCATGGCCGTCCTGGTCCAGTACCAATCCGCCAAGCTCGGGGTTGTCACCGGCAAGAGCCTGCCGGAGATCCTGGGCGAGCGGCTCAAGCCGTTCTGGCGCCGCGCCTTCTGGCTGCAGGCCGAAATCGTGGCCGCCGCCACCGACCTCGCTGAGGTGGTGGGCGGCGCAATCGCGCTGTACCTGCTGTTCGGCCTCCCCCTCCCCCTGGGCGCCGTGATTGTCGGCGCGGTGTCGATGCTCCTGCTCGCCGTGCAGGCCCGGGAGAAGCAGCGGCCCTTCGAATTCATCATCATGTTCCTGCTCGGCATCATCACCATCGGCTTCCTGGCCGGGCTGATCATCAGCCCGCCCGATCCGAGGGCCGCCCTGGCCGGGCTGATTCCAGGCTTCCAGGGCCCGGACACCGTCCTGCTCGCTGCCAGCATGCTCGGCGCCACCGTCATGCCGCACGCCATCTACGTCCACTCGGCCCTGTCCCGGGACCGGCACCGGCCCGACGAGCACCAGCATGTCCCGCCGTCGGCTGTCGCCCGCCTGGTCCGGGCCACCCGGTTCGACGTCGTGGCCGCGCTGGCCATCGCCGGCATCGTCAACATCGGGATGCTCCTCCTGGCTGCCTCCACTCTCGGCGGCGAGGACGGCACGGACACCATCCAAGGCGCGCACGCCGCCATCTCGGCCAACCTCGGCCCCGTCGTCGGCGTGGTCTTCGCGGTCGGGCTCCTCGCATCGGGCCTGGCATCCACCTCGGTGGGCTGCTATGCCGGCGGAACCATCATGCAGGGCCTGCTCAAAATCCGGATTCCTGTCATGGCCCGCCGTGTGGTCACCCTGATTCCGGCCGTTGTGCTGCTGGCGGTCGGGTTCGATCCCACGTGGGCACTCATCCTGAGCCAGGTGGTCCTCAGCTTCGGGATTCCCTTTGTCCTGGTCCCTCTGGTGGTCCTGACCAGCAACAAGGCCCTGATGGGCAGGTTTGCCGACGGGTTGGCCCTCCGGATCGCCGCCATCATCAGCGTGGTGCTCGTCGTGGCACTCAACCTGGTCCTGCTCTGGCTCACGTTCTCCGCCCGCGGCTGACGGTAGGCTTGGGTTTGTGAAGACCAGTACGCCCTCCTCCTCGATCGAGGACTACGTCAAGGTCATCTACTCGTTCACCGAATGGCAGCAGAAGCCCATCACCTCCACCCAGCTGGCGCAGCGCCTGGGGGTCGCCAATTCCTCGGTGTCGGAGATGGTCCGCAAGCTCAAGGACCAAGGCCTCGTAGACCACAAGCCTTACAGCGCGGTCACCCTCACCAGCGACGGGGTCCGGCTGGCCCTGTCCATGGTCCGGCGGCACCGGCTGATCGAGACGTTCCTCGTCCAGGAACTCGGGTACCGCTGGGACGAGGTCCACGACGAAGCCGAGCTCCTGGAGCATGCCGTTTCCGACACCTTCATTGATCGGATGGCGGCGAAACTGGGGAACCCTTCCCGGGACCCGCACGGCGATCCCATCCCGGCCGCGGACGGCACCGTGCTGATGCCCGCCGCGTTCCGCCTGAGCGAACTCGACGACGGCCACACCGGCCGCATCACCCGGATCAGCGACGAAAACCCGGAACTCCTGCGCTACCTCGCCGCCGAGGACATCGACCTCGACGCCGAAGTGGAGGTTGTGGGGCGGAGGCCGTTCGGCGGCCCGCTCGTGGTCCGGATCGGTTCCGCCGCGGCGCCCCGTGAATTCGATTTCGCCGAGGAAGTCGCCTCGGCACTCTGGGTCCACAGCGACGCCGAGCACGCGGGCTGCAGCGTCCCGGAGCGCTAAGCCGGCTGCCCGTCCGTCACGGGCGGGTTCCGGATCCCGACGGCGGAAATCAGCGCGCCGGCCAGGAACAGCGCCGCTGTCACGGCCATGGTTCGCTGCAGGCCCGCCGTCGTGACCTCCGGTCCCGTGATGACGCCGGCGAACGCGATGGTCAGCAGGCCCGCGATGCGGGCCACCGCGTTGTTCACGGCGGAGCCGATCCCGGCCTCTTCCGGCTCGACGGCGCCCAGGATGGCTGCTGTCAGCGGTGCGACGGTGAGCGACAGGCCGAAGCCGAAGACCAGTAATCCGGCCAGGATCTGGCCGGCATAGTCCAGCGGGATCTCCACGCCCATCATCAGGACGAAGCCGGCGCCGCAGAGCAGGGGTCCTCCCGCCATGAACCAGCGGGAACCGAAGCGTCCGGCGAGGGCGCCCACCCGTGAGGACAGCAGCAGGAGCATCAGCGTCGGCGGCAGCAGGGCGAACCCGGCGGCCGTGGCGCCTAGGCCCGCCACCTGCTGGAGGTAGAGGCCCAGCACAAAGAAGCCCAGCGAGAGCGCGCCGTATATGGCCGTCGTTGCGAGATTGCCCCAACCAAAATTGCGCACGGCGAAGAGCCTCAGCGGCATCATCGGGTACGGGGTCCTTGCCTCGTGCACAAGGAACGCGGCCAGGCCAAGCACCCCGGCAGCCAGCGGCACCCAGACCTGCGGAGCAGCCCAGTCCTTGCTGCCGGATTCAATGAGGGCGTACACCGTGCCGCCCAGCCCTATCACCGCCAGGACGGTTCCGAGCAGATCGATCCGGCTGCCGGGAATCCGCCCGTGGTCAAGTCCTCGAAGGGGCCGGAGCACCGGCCACACGGCGATGGCCGGAACCACATTGATGAAGAAAATGACACGCCAGGTGAGCACATCGACCGAAAGGCCGCCTAAGAGAGGCGCGGCAACGATCGCGCCGCTGGTCCAGGCGGACCACCGGCCGATCGCCAGGGCTTGCGCCGGACCGGTGAAGACCGTGACGATCAGGGCGAGCGAGCTCGGCACCAGGAGCGCACCGGCGATGCCCTGCAGTCCGCGGGCGACGATGAGCACCTCGGCGCTCCAAGCGAAGCCGCACAGGACGGACGTGGCGGTGAACCCCGCCAGGCCCCACTGCAGCACCCGGACGCGGCCGAACTGGTCCGACAGCGAACCGGCCACCAGGATCAACGCCCCCAGCGTCAGCAGGTAGGCATCCACCACCCACTGCTGGACGACCAGGCCGCCGCCGAGGTCCCTGCTGATGGCCGGGAGGGCGAGATTGACGACGGACCCGTCCAGGAAGGCCATGAAGGAAGCCACGATGGCGACGTAGAGAACGCGCTGCTGTTGGGACACGGCTGCCGCCTTCCTCGCCGTCGGGCCGGGACCGCGACCGCCGGCGGTGTGTCGAGCCTAACACCGGGCCCCTTCGGTGGCTGGTGGCCGCCGTCGTTCCCGTATCGTTGAAGAATGGTTACCCGACGTGAAGCAGCCCAGATCCTCGACATTCCCTTGGAGATGGCGCACCGTCACGGCATCCCGTCCCGCTTGTCCGAGGCCGAGCTCGGTGAGCTGCTGGACAATCCCCCGGCGTGGCTGCTCCAGTCCAAAGCGAACCGGACCGGGAAGCGCCCTGTATGGGTCCAGCTCACGTGTGCGGTTTGCGGATTCTCTGAGGCGGCCCGGCCCAAGAAATGGTGGCCGGAGTTCACCTACGTCTGTTGCGCCCACCATGAGGCCCGTGACATCCCGGTCCTCGGGCCCGGGCTCGTGCGCAGCGTGTACGACGGCGTCGGCAGCCGCTTCGCAGGCATCGTGGACGCCGAGGTTCCCGAGGCGTAGCTTAGAAAGAGGGGCTACTCCGGGCCCCTGCCGTGAGGGAGAGCACCATGCCTGACAAGACGCCGCACCAGAGCGTGTCGAAAAAGTCGGTTAAGACGATCAAGGAAAAACGGGCCGAGAAAAAGGCCAAGCATATCG
This sequence comes from Arthrobacter sp. H-02-3, assembly GCF_003097355.1. Taxonomy (GTDB): domain Bacteria; phylum Actinomycetota; class Actinomycetes; order Actinomycetales; family Micrococcaceae; genus Arthrobacter; species Arthrobacter humicola. The sequence continues at coordinate 105,328 of NZ_PYUI01000009.1, read as the reverse complement.
TTGACGCCCACACCGACCCGGTGGCGCACATCAAGAAGCGCTGAACAATGCTCAAGGCCGGAAGCTGTTGCTTCCGGCCTTCAGCATCTCACCCGGCGCGGGTGGTGACGCCGCGGCGGCGGACGGCCACACTAGGACCAGCGCGCCGGACAGCGCGCTCGAACCAGACCGGAGGAATGCCAGTGACAACCACACCGGAGACCGAGGCCCACGGGCCGGTCGACTTCGTACTCCTTGAGTTCCCCATGGCGGGACTGACGGGACGGGCCAGTGAGGAACTCGTCAAACTCGTCGAGCAGGGCGTGATCCGCCTCTTCGATCTCCTCGTCGTCATGAAGAACGAGGACGGCACTGTGGAAGTGCTCGAACTTACCGACCCGGGCGGGCCGGCGGCGGGGTTCTCCTACTTCGAGGGCGCACAGACAGGGCTTCTGGGCGACGACGATATCGCGGAGGCGTCGGCCGCGCTTCTCCCGGGGACGGTCGCCGCGCTGATTGTCTACGAGAACACTTGGGCAGCGCCGTTCGTAGCGGCCGTTCGCGAAAGCGGTGGCGAGCTCGTCGGGAGTACACGGATTCCCGCGCCGGACGTCATGGAGGCGCTCGACGCCCTCGAGGCCCGCGACGCCGCGACGCCGGCAGCCGACGCATAGGCCCTGACGCAGAAGAAATGTGAGAGGAGAGCAATTATGGGACTTCTTAGGGGTATGGCCCGGACTGCCGTGGTTGCCGGGACGGCAACCGCGGTCAGCGGCCGGGTCCAGCGCCGCCAGGCTAACAAGTTTGCCGAGAAGGATGCCGCGACCGCGGCCAAGCAGCAAGAGGCCTACGACGCGCAGATGGCGGAGCAGCAACCGCCGCCCGAGTACCAGCAACCTGTCTACCAACAGCCACCGCCCCCGCCCCCGCCTCCGTCAGGCGGCATTACGGACGACGCCATCCAGCAGCTCAAGGAGCTCGGAGCTCTGAAGGAGCAAGGGATTCTCACCGAAGAAGAGTTCGTGGCCCAGAAGGCGAAGATCCTCGGGACCTGAACGGTTCTTCGGGCAATGCTCCGGCCAAGTTCTCCCGGGCAGCAAAAAGGTGGGGGAAGTGTCAGTAGACACTTCCCCCACCTTTTTTCGGGGTGATGCTTGTGGAGATGGGGGGAATTGAACCCCCGTCCGATGTCGTGTTGTCAGGGCTTCTCCGGGCGCAGTTTGCGTTGGATTTTCTCGGCCCCAGCCATGCTGCAAACAGCTGGCTGATCCGGGCCCAGTCATCTAAGAGTCCCGTTTACCCCGATGACGGAGGTAAACAGCAGTGGCTATCTAAATGACGCCAGGATCCGGGGCAATAGCAACCTCGGGCTGACGGACTGTCTTACTGCTTAGGCAGCGAGAGCGAAGTCAGTGCGTTTTGATTCGGCACTTATTGGTTTGCAGACAGCGTTTACGAGATAATTCTGCATCCTCGGCCCGCTTCACCTGTCGCGACTAACATCGTCGAAACCGATCATCCCCGTATTTTTTTATCAAACCGGACTGGCCTGATGCTGAACCGCTTCGCGGTCCTGCTTCGTTCCTTCCCGGACAATCAATCATAACGCACGACCCCTGGGAAACATTCCCGGCAACGTTCCAGGGGCCCGCCGGCCAGACGGTAGATCGCCCGCTAGCGCCGGTTGCGTTCGCGCATGACCCGCTGGGCCTCGCGCTTGTCCTGCTGTTCGCGCAGCGTCTGGCGCTTGTCGTATTCCTTCTTACCGCGGGCGACGCCGATTTCCACCTTCGCGCGGCCGTCCACGAAATACAACTGCAGCGGCACGATCGTGAAACCCGATTCCCGGATCTTGTGCGAGATCTTCGTGAGCTCCTCGCGGTGCAGCAGCAGCTTACGGCGGCGGCGTGCGGCGTGGTTGGTCCAGCTCCCCTGGTGGTATTCGGGGATGTGGATGCCCTCCATCCACAGCTCATCGTTATAGAACGTGCAGAAGCCGTCGACCATTGAGGCATGGCCTTCGCGCAGGGACTTTACTTCAGTGCCCATCAGCGCGATGCCGGCCTCGTATGTGTCAAGGATGTGGTAGTCGTGCCGGGCCTTGCGGTTGGTGGCCACTACCTTACGGCCACTTTCTTTGGGCACGGTAGGACTCCTTGGTTGTGGTGGTGATTCACTCCGGCCGGGTGGCGCGGAACCTTTCCAGTTTACGGCAGGGCGGCCGCCGCAGCGGATGGCCCGGGACGGGCTACAGCAGGGTCATGGGGTCCACGGCCCGGCCGTTGAGCCAGGTCTCGAAGTGCGCGTGGCACCCGGTGGAGTTGCCGGTGGTTCCCGAGTAGGCGATCAGCTGCCCCTGTTCAACGTGCTGGCCGACCGAGACCGTCACAGAGGTGTTGTGGTAGTAGATCGTGGTCAGCGAGTTGCCCTGGATAACGCCGTGCGAAATCTTCACCCGGTTGCCGCCGCCGTCGTTGCCCCAGCCGGCCGAGAAGACGGTGCCGGCCGCCGCGGCGTAAACGGGGGTGCCGCACGTGGCGCCGAAGTCGATGCCGGTGTGCATGTAGCCGCCGGTGCCGTAGAAGTCGATGGTGCCGGGCGGCGTCGCGCGCCAGCCGAATCCGGACGTGATCGGGATGTTGGAAGAGAACGGGTGCCGGAGGCCGAAGGCCGACGGCGGTCCCTGGACCGGAACGTAGGGCTGGACCGCCTGTCCCTGGGCACGGGCGGCCGCGGCCGCGGCCTCGGCGATGCGGCGCTGCTCGGCTTCCCAGGCCTCACGCAGTTTCCGGTCGCGTTCGGCGATATCGGCGGCGACGGCGTCCTGCTGGGCCTTGACCTGGGCGAGCTGGTTCTGGATGCCGGGCTTGGCAGCCTGGAGTTCGGCGTCGATCCTGGTGGTATCGGCGATGAGCTTGTCCACCTGCGCCTTCTTGGCTTCGGCCTCGTCCCGGGCAGCCTTCTCCCGTGCCAGTGCTGCGTCGGCTTTGGCCTTGAGGTCCGTGATTTCGGCCTCGACGGCTGCCAGCCGGGCCTGCGCGTTGACGTTGGTGGCACTCTGCTGCGTGAGCTTGTCCATCGCGGAGTTCTGGCTGCGCAGGGCCTGGTCCGCGAGGTCGATGGTGTCGGTCAGGCTGCCGCCCTGGTTCGAGCCGAAGAACAATGACAGGTTGGACGGGACGCCGCCGGACTTGTAGGCCTGCGTGGCTATCTGGCCGATCAGCTTGCGGGTGTCGGCGATCTTCTGCTTATCGCTCTCGAGCTGCGCGGTGATTTTAGCCTTGTTCTGCTGCGCGAGGTCCACGCGGGCAGCGAGGGCGTCCACCTCCTGGACTGCTCCGGCCACCCGTCCCTGGGCGTCCATGAGGGCCTGCTGGGCGGCGGGGAGCTGGCCCTGGTACAGGACCAGGTCTGCCGCGGCCTGGGCGATCCTGGCATCCACGAACTCCAGGGAGTCCTGGACCTGCGCCGCCTGATCCTTCAGTGCGGCCTGCTGGTCGTCCAGGTTGTCGGCAAATGCCACCGGCGCCGAGGCGCCCAGGCTTCCCGCGAGGACCAAGGCCAGGGTGGCGCTGATCATCCGGCTGCGGCGTCCCACCAGGCGAAGCCGGAGGGGGTGCCGGAGGGGGCGGGGGGCCATCGGTGTCATAAGCATTCCCTTTTCTTTGCGCAAAGCTAGACCCGCAAGTACCGGCGGAGGGTCAGCAGGGAGGAAATTCCGGCCAGGACGACGCCCAGGCCAATCAGGGCAGGTGCCAGCATCAGGGTCTGCCCCGGCGAGATGAAGGCGGTGTCCGGGTACTGCTTGGACAGGACCTCGCCGAGGAAGAAGTGGGCCACCGCCCACAGGGTGCCGGAGGCCAGGGCGGCGCCGATCACCGCGGCGATGACGCCTTCGAGGATGAACGGCAGCTGGATCACCATCTTGGACGCTCCCACCAGCCGCATGATGCCCGTCTCGCGGCGTCGGCTGAACGCGGAGAGCCGGATGGTGGTCGCAATCAGCAGGATGGCGCAAATGATCATGACGCCGGCGATGCTCACCGCCACGAGGGACGCCGCGTTCATGGCCGAGAACAGGCGCTCCAGCAGCTGACGCTGGTCGATCACGGTCTCCACGCCGGCCTGCGAGGAAAAGGTCTCGCTGATGATCTCGTACTTCTCCGGGTCCTTCATGTTGATCCGGAACGAGGCCGGAAGCTGGTCCGGGGTCACGGAGTCGACGATCGGGGAATTGGAGAACTGTTCCTTGAAGTGCTTGTAGGCGTCGTCTTTGGACTCGTACTGGAAGTCGTTGACGTACTGGGCGACCGCGGGCGACTGCAGGAGCTTGCGCAAGTTGTCTTCCTGCTCCGGGGTGGCAGGCCCAGTGGCGCAGCCGGGCGCCGTCGAACCGTCGCTGCACAGGAAGATGGCCACCTGGACTTTGTCGTACCAGTAGCCCTTCATCTGGTTGATCTGCAACTGGAGCATGCCGGCGGCGCCGACGAAGGTCAGGGACACGAAGGTCACCAGGATGACGGAGATCACCATGGACAGGTTGCGGCGCAGGCCGCTGCCGATCTCGCTCAGGACGAATGCAAGCCTCACGCCTGGCCCTCCCCTGCGGTGCGGAGCCCGCGCGCTTCGGCGCGTGTTTCAGCACGGGGGGATGCAGCGGGCGGCTCGTCCCGGCCGCTGGCGTCGCGCAGGCGGCGCGACTGGCCCACCACCGGAATCATGGACGTGTACAGGGCCCTGGCCTCGTCACGGATCACGACGCCGTTCTTGAGTTCCACGACCCGTTTGCGCATCTCATTGACGATGTCGTCGTCGTGCGTGGCCATCACCACGGTGGTGCCGTTCTGGTTGATCTTGTCCAGCACGCCCATGATGCCCATCGAGGTGGTGGGGTCCAGGTTGCCGGTGGGTTCGTCGGCCAGCAGGATGCCGGGCCGGTTCACGACGGCGCGGGCGATCGCCACGCGCTGCTGCTCACCGCCGGAGAGTTCGTGCGGGAGCCGGTTTTCCTTGCCTTCCAGGCCCACGGTCTTGAGGACCTCGGGGACGGTGTCGCGGATGACGCTGCGGCTCTTGCCGATGACCTGCATGGCGAAGGCGACGTTGGCGAAGACGGTCTTTTGCGGCAGCAGGCGGAAGTCCTGGAAGACGACGCCGATGCCGCGACGGAGGCGCGGCACGCGCCAGCTGGAGATGTTGGCGACGTTCTGGCCGGCGACGTACACGGCCCCGGAGGAGGCGCGGTCCTCTTTGAGGACCAGGCGCAGGAAGGTCGACTTGCCGGAGCCGGAGGCCCCGACGAGGAAGGCGAATTCGCCGCGGTCGATCTCAAGGTTGATCGAATCCAGCGCCGGCCGCGCCTTCTGGTCATAGACCTTGGTGACATTTTCGAAACGGATCATGGCCCTTAGTACCCTGCAGGACATGGCCGCGGGGACCCGGTTCTGCTGCCGGCGCAAGGGCTTTCGTGTGGGGGAAGTAGAGCTCCGGCCCCTCGACTATACGCACGGGTAACGGCGGATCGGCCGGAACGGCGGGGCGTGTCGCACGATTGTCAGCGACCTCCCAGTCGAGGTGACCGGCCGGGGTGGGGGGCCTACTTCTCGGCGTTGCGGTTGTCGGTCCGCCAGCGGATCCCGGCGTCGATGAAGTCGTCGATTTCGCCGTCGAACACCGCCGAGGTGTTGCCGACCTCGTGCTCGGTGCGCAGGTCCTTGACCATCTGGTACGGGTTCAGGACGTAGGAGCGCATCTGGTCGCCCCACGAGGCTTTGACGTCGCCGGCGAACGCCTTCTTCTCGGCGTCCTCCTGTTCCTTCTTCAGCAGCAGCAGGCGGGACTGCAGCACCCTCAGGGCGGCGGCGCGGTTCTGCAGCTGCGATTTCTCGTTCTGCATGGACACCACGGTCCCGGTGGGGATGTGGGTCAGGCGCACGGCGGAGTCGGTGGTGTTGACCGACTGGCCGCCGGGGCCGGAGGACCGGAAGACGTCGACGCGGATCTCGTTGTCGGGGATGTCGATGGAGTCCGTCTGCTCGATCAGCGGGATCACTTCCACGGCTGCGAAGGAGGTCTGGCGGCGGCCCTGGTTGTCGAACGGGCTGATCCGGACCAGGCGGTGGGTACCGGCCTCGACGCTGAGCGTGCCGTAGGCGTAGGGCGCCTTGACCTCGAACGTCGCGGACTTAAGCCCGGCTTCTTCGGCGTAGGAGGTGTCCATGATGGTGGTCGGGTAGCCGTGGCGTTCGGCCCAGCGCAGGTACATGCGCAGCAGCATTTCGGCGAAGTCCGCCGCGTCCACGCCGCCAGCGCCGGCCCGGATGGTCACCACGGCTTCGCGCTCGTCGAACTCGCCGGAGAGCAGCGTGACCACTTCGAGCTCGCCCAGCGCCTTGCGGACCGATTCCAGCTCCGCGGCGGCGTCGGCCATGGAGTCGGCGTCGTCCTCGTCCTGGCCGAGCTCCACGAGGACCTCGAGGTCGTCGATCCGGGCCGCCAGCTTGTTGAGGCGCTCGAGCTCGGACTGCTTGTGCGAGAGCTTCGAGGTGATGACCTGCGCCGCGGCGGGGTCGTCCCACAGGTTGGGTTCACCGGCCCGCTCGCTGAGCTCGGCGATGTCTTCCTTGAGCGCCTCGACGTTCGAGACGTTCTCGATGGACGCATAGGTGGCCCGCAGCGCGCGGATTTCAGCGGGAAAATCAATGTTTGCCATGGTTTTTTAAGCCTACGCTATGTGTCCTAGCCCCCTGACCCTCACCGTGGCCCCCTTCCCCTCCCGGATGCCCTGTCACTTGGGGCTGCTATCGGCCCCGGTTGGCAGCATCTACTGATAGGGCAACCGGGATGTTGAGGATGCGGGTCAGCGCTGCAGCGGGTTGGCAGGTCAGCGGCTGAGGCGGGACCGCGCTGTCGACGTCGCCTCGATCCGGATGCCGTCGGGCACCAGGAAGTTCACCACTGGCGGGTGGACCGCAGCGCTGAGCACCACGACGGCGGTGGCACCGTCCGGGCTGCCCGTGGACGGCGCCACACTGAGGCCGCTGACGCGGCCGAAGGCGCCGTTGCGGCTCAGATAGTCGACGGCGGCGCTGCGCACCCGGGTACCGCTCAATACGGCGGATGGCGTGCCGCCGGCGTTGCCGAGCTGCCCGAGCGTGAAGCTGTCCGCTGCGGCCACCGAGGCGCCGTCCGCGAGCGAGAGCAGTTTCTTGTGTTCGAGGTAGACGCTGGAAGCGGCAATGACGACGGTCGCGACAAGCAGCGCAATCACGACGAACCCGATGCTCAGCACCAGCACCTGGCCCTCCTGCGGGCGGGACGGGTTCCTGGCTGGATGCTGGAATGCACCGACGTGGATTTTCACCGGAACCTTCCCACCAGCTGGGTTGCCGAGGCGCTGAGCTGGCTCGCGTTGAGATGAAGCACATCGCTGAAGGGCATAAAGGGCAGCGGCACGGCGAGGTGGACTGTGACCGTCACGGCCGAGCCGGGAGCCAGACAGTCCGCGGGCACGCAGCGTGTGTCGATGCTGGCGTTCTCCGGCGGCTGCCCGTAGTCGGCGAGCGCCAGCAGCACGGCCTGCTCGGCAGCGGCCCGGCCGCTTGCCGCGTCCGGCTGGGCGACATAGACCTTGGCGGCCTGGTCCGCGGCGCCAACCACAGCGAACGAGCCGCCCTGGATCTGGCCCACGGTGATGATGAAGTACACGAGGGGCACCATCAGCAGCATGGACAGGAAGACGAACTCGATCACGGCACTCCCCTGTTCCGGCCCGGCGCTGAGGTCCCGAGAGACGCCGTCTCCCCCGGGGACGCCCCGGACTGGGCGGGGCGCTGCGAGGTTACGGCTGGATGGCCGCATGGCCCTTCACCTCCAGGAGCGCCCTTGGACCGATAAAGCCGATGACCGGCAAGGGCGCACGGACAGTGACTTCCAGCGTGCGGATGCCCTGGTACGTGGACTCGCTGGTGGCCACGTCCCGGGCGAAATCGGGGTTCAGCGCCGCCGTGATCAGCTGGACCGTGCGGTCCCGAGCGTCCCCGGAGTTGCGGTCCGCCAGCGTGCCATATCTGGCCCCCGAGGCGGCGGCGTCTATCAGCGTGTTCCGCACATGGAGGACCAAGGTGAGCTGGACGATCGCGAGGAAGAACAACGTGAGCAGCGCGCCGATCAGCACGAAGTCCACCACGGCGGCCCCACGCTCACGGTCTGTGATGCGGCGGAGCCCGGTGCCGTGCCCCGCGCCTTGTGCCGCCACCTGTTACTGTCCGACCTTATCCATGGCCTGGTTGAAGAGCCCCTCCAGCGCCGGACCGGCGAGGGCCAGAAGGGCTGCCACGAGGACGGCGGACATAAGGGTGATCATCACCCAGCCGGGCACATCCCCTCGCTCCGGGTGGTCTGCTACCCGGGCACGGTGGTCCCCCGGCCGCAGCCGCGACGCGACAGACCGCCACGTCACCATGCTCAGCGCCATCAATGCCATCCGGGTTCCGAAGTTCTTCACGGTGTCCTCTTTCCTCGTTTTTCTCGTGCCTGATCTCTCTTGTTTCGTGCTTCTGTCTCTTCGGTGCTTCTGTCTTCCTGCTGCTTCTGTCTTTCCGGTGCTGTTGTGGATCTGGTGCATCTGGTTTCCTGCGCTTCGTGCCCGAATCCTGGTGATGCTTCGGTGCAGATCCTGGCGCCGCATCCGGGCCGGCAAGTCCAGGACCGCGGGACATTCTTCGTATCCTCTTCCGTCGTCGTATGGCTTTTCTTGAATTCCGTCCTTGCGGCCTGCAAGGCCTCGCCGTCTGCGCCGCGTCCAGGCTGGGCTGGCGGCTCCTAGAGTCCGAGACTGATGGCGGCCAGGCCGGGGAACACGGCGAAGATGACTGTTAGCGGAAGCACCCCGAAGACGAGCGGCACCATCATCCCGATCTCCTTCTTGCCGGCGGACTCCATGAGCTCCCTTTTGGCTGTGTCCCGGACATCCTGTGCCTGCGCGCGTAGGACGTCGGCCAGGGGTGTTCCGCGCTCCACGGCCACGATCATTCCGTCGACGAAACGGAGAAGGGGTCCCTGATCCGTCCTGGCCGAGAACTCCCGCAGGGCCTCCACGAGGGGCTTCCCGGCCCGGGTCTCGGAGAGGACGCGGCTGAATTCGTGCGAGAGCTCGCCCCGGGCGCTGCGGCAGACCCTGTCCAGCGCACCGGTGGCGCTTTCCCCGGCACTGACAGCGAGGGCCATGAGTTCGGCGATGCTGGGAAACTCCGCCATCATCAGCGCCTCCCGTTTCTTGATGTGCGCTCCCAGCAGGTAGTCCCGGAGCAGGAACCCGCCCACGGCGCTCCCCACGACGGCCACCACCGCGACGAACGGGCTGAAGCGGCCAAGACTGCCGGCGAGCGCCACGATGCCGACGGCGAGGACAAAGCCGCCGGCCGCCCACACGAGCTGTTCGGCCCGGAAGTCCACCGCCGTCTTGGCGCTCCCGGCGCGGGCAAGCCGGCGGTTCAAGGCCGTCGCACCAAGGTTGATTCGGCCTAGTGATCTGACGCCGTCGCGGATCGCCGGGCGGAGAATCCTTTCCAGCGGCCCGAACGGCGTGACATTGCGCGGGGCGGTCCGCAGGAGCCGGGATTCCAGGTTGTGGGTTCTCAATTGCGGACCGATACGTTCGACGAACGTCGTCGGACGCATGAAGGGAAGCCGCACGAGGAACAGCCAGAGTCCGGCCCCGAGGACTGAGCCGCATACCGTGGCACCCGCCATCAGCCCGGTCATCGGAGCACCCGCTGCTCTTCCGGCAGCGCCCCGATCCGCAGCATGATGGCGTAGGAAATCAATGAGACAGCCAGGCCGCCCAGTAGGACCGCTGCCCCGGCCGCGGTGTTGTAGGCCATCACGGCCTCGGGCCTGCTGGCCAGCAGCACCAGCACAATCCAGGGCGCCGCGACGGCCAGCCGGGCGGCGTTGACGGTCCAGGACTGTCTGGCCTCCAACTCACTCCGGGTCCGGGCGCTCTCACGCAAGAACTCGGCGAGGGTGCCGAGGAGTCGCCCGAGATCAGAGCCGCCCACCTCCCGGGTGAGCCGGAGCGCCTCGACAATCCGGTCCGCCACGGGATCGGCCAGGCGTTCTTTGAGCCGGGTGAGCGAGGGATCGAACTGGCCTCCGGAACGGTAGTCGGAGCCGAAGTCCACGAACACGTGGCGAAGCTCCACGGGGCCTTTCTCGCCAAGTTGGATCAGGGCCTCGGGCAGTGACAGGCCGGCCCTGATGGCTGACCGGAGGTGGTCTACGACGTCGGGCCAGAGTTGGCGGAGGACGGCCGTGCGCTTCCTTGCACGCCACCGGACGATCGCCATCGGCAGCCAGCCGCCAAACAGGCCAAAGCATCCCGAGATCGGCCACGACGCTGTCACTGCGAAGAAGGCCAGGGTTGTAAATACGCCGACCCCGAGGCACGAGGCGAGCAGGCCTGCCGCGCTGACCTTTTCGATGCCCGCCGTCCGCAGCAGATCCTCAACCCTGCTGGTCCGGGACTTGCGCCGGGAGCTCCCGGGCTGCTCCCACGCGGACCACCAGATCAAGAGAAGTCCGGCCCCGCCCAGCATCCCCAGGAGCGGCGCCATTAGCGCGGCTCCAAGAGCGCCGCGACGTCATAGCCGGAGCGGGCGAACTTTTCCGCGGCGGGCATCGAGTTGGCCTTCGGAAGAAGCTGCCCGTCCGACATCCTGAACACCATGGAGGATTCGATGATTCCGTTTTCCACGCGGCGGCCCAGCGACAGGATCTCGGTGACCTGTCGGCGCCCGTTGGCGTGCCGGCTGCAGTGGACCACCAGGTCGATGCAGGACGCCACCGTGGGAACCACGAAGGCACTTGCGCATAATCTCAAACCACTACCAAATTGCGCGAACCTCCCTGGAGATCACCATGAACATGGACTCGAAATTTTCTCTGGACGTCTTAGCCTCAGCTGATCTTGGCCTGGACACCTACGAGGGGCCGTACCAAGACCGGTCAGACGTCAGCGTTTCCAGCTTTCTGCGCACCGACGAGGGTGTGACGGTATTAGTAGACATTGTGTCGACCGAACCGGTAGAGCTCCCGTTAGGCGTGGCACGGCAACTGGCGGAAGCCTTATTAGCCCTCCTAGACGACCTGGACGCCTAACACTGGTGAGCGCTCAGTCACTAGCGTCTCGCTACTAGTAACTTGCTCTACTTGGGGCGAGAACTGCAGGTAGGCTCTCGCTATGCATCAAAACAGCGACCTGAAACCTTGGCTAACAGACATCTCGCCCGAGCACGCCGAGGGCGATGCCGACGCATTCGGGTTCTATGTTTCCGAGATTGACCTTTCCGGGTCTTCCGTGACGATCAACCGAACCGGCGTAACGGCTATCGTCGGCGGGAACAACGTCGGGAAATCGACCACACTGCGAGAAATTCACGAAGCCTTGACGCTCTCACCTGGTCAGGCACGCACGCCGTCGCACATTCTCGCAAAGGTGACAGTGGGCTGGGAAGGAACTACAGCCGACTTCCTCGAATGGGCTGGATCAACGAGTGCGTTCGTTAACAACTTTTCAGGTCAGACCGGACTTGTGTCCGCTGGAGGCATTGTCCCCGCGGATCATATTGTCCACTTCCGAAATCAGGCTCAGTCGGGTGGCCCCTTGGGCCCTATCGCGTCCTTCATCACTCACTTTGCCACCGCAAAGCAAAGATTCGACCACGTCCAGCCGGTTCTCCGACGCGGCGATCTAAACGACCCGCCAACCCATCCACTTCACCGCATCGAACAAGCTGCGGGCTTGCTTGAAGAGTTCAAGACCGCAGCGAAGGATATATTCGACGTCGATCTAACGCTGGATCGCCTAAGCGGAAATCTATTCTTCAGGGTTGGAAAACCCGCCGCTGACGCTCCGCCAATCGACAACGTTTCTGGCGAATATCTCCAGCAGCTGCAACGCCTCCCCGGACTCCATACGCAAGGCGATGGCATGCAAAGTGCTCTCGCACTCCTGTTGCCGGTAATTACTGCGACTTACCCACTGATCCTCGTAGATGAGCCGGAGGCATTCCTTCACCCTCCTCAGTCGCGGAAACTTGGTTCGACATTGGCGCGCCTCGCCCATTCTCGCGGTATTCAGCTGATCGTGGCCACCCATGATCGACACTTTCTGACAGGCTTGCTTGATGCTGAAGAGGTGGCTGTCTCGGTGATCCGATTGAGCCGTGACAATGAAGTGACGGATGCAAAGCATCTTGATTCAAATACTCTTAGACGCGCGTGGGGAACAGCTTCCCTGCGTCACTCGAATCTTCTCGACGGACTCTTCCACAAACTGGTCGTCATAGCCGAGAACGAACGGGACTGCCGCTTCTACGCTGCAGCGCTGGAAGCCCTCGACGTTGGAGAAAAGCTCCAGATTCGCCCGCATGATGTTCTATTTGTGCCATCGGCAGGAAAGGGCAACATACCTGCTTTGGCGCGAGTTCTCTTGGCTTCGGGCGTGCCCGTGGTCGCGTCACCCGACCTGGATATCGTCAACAGCGAATCGAGTATCCAGAAACTGTACGAGACCTTCGGCGGACATTGGGCAGATGTCAAGGAAACGTATCTGGCAGCAACGGCGGAATTCCGGACCCCGCGTACCCGCCGCAAGAACCGGCAAGTGCTGGAAGCTATCGCTGGTGTGCTGAGCGCTGAGCCGGATGCAATCTACGAAAGCAGGACGAAGGATGACGTTACCGCGGCGCTCAGCGTCGCGAGTGAATGGAAGCGGGTAAAAGATTACGGAATGACGGCATTTATGGCCGAGTACGGGAAAGCCCAGGAATTCATGAATGACCTTGCAAAGTTCCAGATCGTTCCCGTCCAGGTGGGTGAACTAGAGAGGTTCGCGCCCCAGGTGAACCTCCGCAAGGGTGACGCCTGGCTTGACGAGGCGCTGGCATCGGACGTACATAAGGCGCACGCCGTGCAGGAACACATGCGCCGGATTCTCGCGGCCGGCGGCTTCTGGCAGGACCCCGAGAGCCAATGACGAGGCGATGTTGCTGACTGAGACTCTGGAGGACTAAGCACAATGCCAACTTCTGGAGCAGGAAGTAAATTCAGCTCCGACTACCACTGGCCTGTGGATTAATGGAGATTTCGCCCTAAATCTAGCTGGTTTTGCCTGTGGACAGACACGGACAAGTAAGACGAATAAGGAGCGGCAGCGACTTCTCAGTAGACTGGATTCTGACGGAGAAACAAATCGACCCCGCCGTACTGATCTGAACTACGAATTCAGAACTGCGGCGAGGTCGGATTGCCGTCAATGTTCAAGTACCCACATGTCCGACTGACCGGCTGCGAATCCATGGAACCCTAACGGGAGTTTGTTGTAGCTCTTCAAACTTACTTGGTACGCAGTTCAGTAGCAAGACGTGGCAGGACGTAGCGGGACGTAGCAGAACGTGGAAACACGTAGAAGCTCATCGCGCACTGCCCCGTCTGGTTCGCTACGCACCCGGTGGTCGGACACCTAATTTGAAAGGTCGTCCCTTTGACCACGTTTGAACCGAACCACATGGACCGACCCCCGGGCACCCGCCTCAAACACCTTTGCATGGTTGTTTCGACACTTGCAGGAGTCGCCACCCCGGTGATCGCCTGGCTGGGTTACCTCCACACGACAACGCACTAAACAAGCAGAAAGACCCTTCCCCAGAGCTTCGGGGGAGGGTCTTTCCGTGTTGGACGCTGGCAGGTCGACGGATCAAGCTCTAAGGAAAAATCCTCGAAACCATCGTTTCCGCTATCGGACTGGCCTGCAAATCTCAAAAAGTTAGACCCGGTAGTGGTGACGTTGACGTCCAAGATTGTGGGCGTGGCCGGAGGCAACAATCGGGGAGGTAAACCGTCCCAAAACCCTTCCCGAGGGCCGGTACACTCGGCCCCTCCGACCATTGGCTCGCGCTTCCGGTTTGGAATGCGTACGGGGCGAATACTCCCGCACGCCCTTCGGCGGTCACGCCCAACGCATTTGAGTTTTCGGGGTAGTGGCCGGAAGTGGCGCTACGCTTCCGGCCACACATCTATCTATTCTGTTTTGTCCGTGCCAGACAAAGGCGGTTTTACCTGTGTCCGGATCGCCCTTTTCGGGGCCTGGACAGCGTCATACCTGGACCCGTAGAGCATTTCATCTTCGAGGTTCGGCATGTCCATGCGTTGCGCCTGCAGCTCGCGCGCCCACCCCGGGAGAGCTTCCCCTGGCGTGAAAACGACGTCGGTTCCGTTGTCCGGATTCGTCAGATGCAGGAAATCCTGGGCCACGCGGTTGGCATTGCTGTCGGTGCGCATGCCCACGGCCGGGTTGGCTGAGGACAGTTCCCCGAACGGATCCGCTACCGGCTCCGGGTCGCCTGACTGGCTGACCACGGGCCGGGCGCTGTGCTTATCGTTAATGCGGCTCCGGACTGTCACCAGGCTCACGCGCCCTTGAGTGCGCGGAATACCGAGAATGCAGCCGGACGGGCGGGCTGGACGTCGCCCCGCCAGTGCGCCACGATTCCGATCTCGCCGGTATCCGCGTAGCGCTCCGTCAGAACCTGGATCGTGATTCCGAGACGCTGCCCGATCAGGAGCTGGGACCAATCAGCAACGAACAGATCCGTCGCCGTGTTGGTCATGGTGCCCTGCGTGTAGCTGGGGATCTGGTTAGTGACGAACTTTTCCAGTCCCTCGACGTCCGCCGGCGCCCGCAGCGGCTGGTTGGTCGTATCCGCTGCGCCAGCGTATAGCCGCGCAAGCTTCGCGTTCCAAAGCATCGCGTTGGGTTCCTCGTTGCCCGCCCGGACCTTGTAAATCGTATCCAGGACTTCGCCGTAGAACGTCGCGGCGGTCTGCGCAGTGCCGTTGGCTGCTGCGCCCGACGACGGCAGCACGTTGGCCGGAAGGACTGCCAGCAGGGCAGCAAGCACGCCTCGCGGGTTCGGCGGCGTAGCAAGGCTGATAGCACCGGATCCGGTAGTAATACCGCCGTAGAGTGCCACCTGGTCAAGCTTGACGGCCATTGCCTTGGCAATCGCCTGCTTCACGATGGTGTCCGCGTTGTCGGCGTCCTGGAACCACTCCAGCGAGCCCTTAACGAGGCAGCTCATGGTCTGCGCGGTCAGCGTCACGTTGTCGAACGTCGGGTCTGAGGGAGTGATGACGCTACCTTCAGTGCGGAACGCCGCCGTGGGGTCGCCGGTCAGCCGGCCGATCTTAACCACGCCCGCGTCCATCGGCACGAGTGTTGCGCCGGCCTGCATTACGGCCGAGTTCACCCGGGCCAGGTCGATTAGCTGCGCAGCCCAGACAGACGGGACTACTGCGGATCCGCCCGAGGTGGTCAGCGAGCGCACGAGCTGGCCGAGGTTGCCGTATTGCGCCAGCGCGAAATCCTCGTTGGATTCCCGGTATTCGGCCACGACGTCATGCGAGCGGAAGGACTCGCCCGGGCGGACAGCGGCGCGCTTGCCGGTCGCCTCATAGACGAAATCGCCGCCCCGAGCGTCAGTGCGCGCCAGTCCGCCGACGTTGCGCAGCACGCTATTGGCGTTCGTGAGGTCATCGTTGAATTTCACGAGTTCGTCAATCCGCCCACGGACAGAGTCGAAGTCCTTTTCGAGGGCATCGAACTGGTGGTATTCCGGTGTGGTCAGGTCGCGATTTTCCCCCTGAGCCTTGTCCAGAATCGCTTCCATCTGCGCGCGCAGCTTGTCGCGCTGCTCAATCAGCATGGCTCCCATGCTGTGGTTGGTCTGTGCCATTGGATCGGCCTTTCAGGAATTGCGCCCACTTGTGGCGCAGAAATGAGTGTGTTGAAGCGGAAACTACTTCGACGCCCGCGCTGTATCTGCGCTGGTAGCGGGTGGCTGTCGGCCTGCCTGCTGGCGGATTCGTTGTCCGTTGTGCTGCTGTCCTGCTGGCCCGGTGCGGTGCGCGCTGCCGGAGAAAATCTTTTGTCCGCAGGGTGGTTTTCGACCTGCCCTGCTAAATCAATTCTACGGCGTCTGGGCAGACAAACTACAGCCGTGTAACTCTGACACTTACGTGTCACTAGCGGCGCGTGCTGCTGCAAGAGCTTCCGCGTTCTCGCGCTCGTACTGCTCGCGCGCTGCCTCCGCGCGGTCGGATCCCGCGTCCCAGCGGATCCCTGGTCCGGCGTCGGACTCCGGAGCCTCTACCCCATCCGGCAGTCTGCCGTCCGCAGGGTTGGCGTGCGGATCCCAAACGTCGCCCTCTTTCCAGCCCCGCCGGTACTCTGGAGCGCGCAAGCTCGGATGCCCCAGCGGCGTCAGGAAATCCAAACCGCTGCCGTCGTCGTCGGCCGCTACCGGCGCCGCCGGGGCAGCCGGTGCGGCCTGCAGCGGGAACTTCCGGCGCAGCTGCGCGATAGCGTCATTCAGCAGCCGCCACTGAGCGGGTGTCTGGTGCGTCTTGCCGCTCCATGTAGCCGAGTCAATCGCCCGGGCTGCCTGCATTGCCTGGTCCTCGATAGCTTCCGCTTCCGCGTCCCACGCCCCCATGCCCGCAGACTTCCAAATCGCCTCGATCCTAGCCTCCGTCTTGGCCTCAGTATCGCCTGTGCCCCCTGTGTGCCCTGTGCCCCCGAATGTGCCTCCGCCGCCTGCGCCACCGGAAACCGCTACATGCTCCCCAAACGGCCCCGACGTGCTTTCAAGCACTGGGACAGCCGGAGCCTTCACGGGCTTGCTGGGAGCCGGATTCTGCCGCAACGGGCCGCCGTTCTTGAGCGCGCGTCTCCGGTCAGCCACACGCTTAGCGTTCGCCTGCCTGCAAACGTCGCAACGGCAACCGCCCTTGTACCCTGCCAGTCCATGCACTAATTCGGCCATTACACCAGATTATCGAACAAGGGTCACACATAGGGGCACATCTTGGGGCACATCGGTTTTCTCACTAAAAATCGGGGAAATATAAATCGGTAGACGGCGAGGTCTTCCGCGCTCTGTCTGTGTTAAAAAACCGGGGCTTGTGGCGGCTGCGTTCCGGCTAGCTGCCCTTGGCATGGCTGCGGCCGGGGTGCGTGTCGCTCCCCCGGCCGCTGCAGGTGCCTGCTGCTACTCGGTGCCGTTCCTCTGTGGTACGTCCCCGCCTGCAGCTCGGGCCTCCTCGACTATCTTGTCGAACAGTGCGTCTTGGTGCTCGCCCTCTGTGATCGAGTACAAGATCCTCGTGGCCACTTCGAGCATGATCTGTGCGTCGTCCAGCCTGGTCGGCATAAGCGCGACGAAGGCCTGCTTGTCCTCGCGGCTGGCAGCGCGCGCCAGTCCGATGACGTCCTGAATCATTCCGCTGTTTGTCCGTGTCATGGTGTTGTCCTCCTGATTGCTGCACGGTCCTGGCATTCGCCGGCGGCGTCCCGATCCTCGTGCGGCAGATCCTGGATCCATACTCTGGCCCACTTCACCGTTCCCACGGTTGTTCCTCTCGTCGTCCGTTGTTCTGACACGTAGGTGTCAAGGTTTGCCCTGCCTAGCCAGCTGATAAGTGCACTCCGCGCAGATGCTCGCGCCCATATTTACTTGAGCCTGATTCAGACGCCCGTCACACCCAGGCGTCACACACGGGTCATTCAGTTTCAAGGCGGCGGCAGCGGTGACGGGCACCTGCGCTGACTTACCCTCCAGCCATTCCCTGTCACGCCGTTCTGAATCATTACTGCTGGTTAGTTCTTCTTTTCCTTGCCTTGCCTTTCCTTGCCTTTCCTTGCCTATGTCGTCAGAGCTTTCGTCAGCCAATTCGTCAGCTGACGCG
The DNA here is from genome assembly GCF_003097355.1 of Arthrobacter sp. H-02-3. Classification (GTDB taxonomy): domain Bacteria; phylum Actinomycetota; class Actinomycetes; order Actinomycetales; family Micrococcaceae; genus Arthrobacter; species Arthrobacter humicola. Next base: position 87,541 of record NZ_PYUI01000009.1, on the reverse strand, counting down.
TCAGATGATTCAGTGCCTGACGCGTCAAATGATGTCCTGTGCTTTTGCCTCTCACGGTAGGACTTGGAGTTCTGGCGGTCTTGTTGACGCTTCCGCTCCAGCGCTTCGAGTTGGTCTTTCGATGTCTGATGTTTCGGGAATTCCGGCATGAACCATCCGGCCTTGGTGACTTCCCACAATCCGGCCTGGACTAATTCATTGGCTGCTTCGATCCGCGCGCGGGGAATCAGCGCGAGGTCGTCCGTGTTGAGAAATCCATCCGTCATGTTGGTGACGCTAAAAGCCGTCGCCTGCATCATGAGAACGTGAGCCTCATGGCTGAGGTTCAGAATCCGGCGGTCATTCAGGTACTTGGTCGGGTATCGTGCATCCACGGCGGTCAGGCCTCCCGCTTCCTGCACTTTGGGCCCAGCTTGGCGCTGACGCTCCGCGATGCCCACAACGGCGCTCCACAACGGGCACAACGCGCCGTCAGCACAAGGCCCACCGACTGGGCGTATTTCTGGAGCTCCGCGACTACGGCGGCTGCTGGCATGTTCACAGCGGAGCCCTGTGTGTGCTCAGTCATTGGGGTCAGGGTGGTTGCTGGCGCGCGTTGGCCTCAGCAGCAGCGCGATACGGTCCGTCGTCTCATCGGACAGCGGCGGCGCGTCTGCTACGACGCGTGCAACATACTCCGGAACGGTTGTCATGACGCCTACTCACCCGGCGCGACGTGTGCGGTAAGCAACCCAACAAGACGCTCAATTTGTTCCCTGTGCAGTGGTGGCGAGTCGGCCAGAATTTTCTCAATCGCGGCCGCGAGCTTGGCTGTTTTCATCGCCTGGCGAGTTTCGAGAATCGCAGCGGTGTCGTTGGGGCGGTGACGGTAGTGTCCCGCTAAGACATTCCGGTAATGCAGTGCCTCGGACATAGTGCTCATCCTTTGCTGGTGGTTCCCTATACATAAAGCCTAGGAGAACCGGGACTGACATTGTGGACTGTAGAGCAGGAATATTTCCGTCCGACAATTGACAAACGTATGTCAATGCTTGGCCTCGGACAATGCAACAATCGGGCATAAAAAGAGGGTGAGATCTCACACCTCACCCTCCGATTAGGTAAAACCTTTATCGCTTATGTCATGAAATCTTCCAATTGATGCGCACACGGTCAGGATCGAACTTTCGAGGGGCGGACTTGCCCACGGGATCAACAAACGGCGTCAGCACCGCGTCAATGACCGCACGCTGGCGCTCCGTTCCGGCGGCCTCCCACCACGCTCTGAGGTTGTCGGCGGCGGACGACGGGATCACGGACGCCCGCCCGGCGACTGCGAGTTCCTGCCCTATCGCCTCCAGCCGCGCCTGCACACGATGATTGATCGCTTCCAGCTGCTTCCGCGTAATTAGCCCCTCGGCGAACGATTCCGCAGCCTCGTCCATCCGGCCCCGCAGCGTTGCCGCCTCACTCTGCATGCCGTGCTGCCGCTCCTGGTCCTGCGGACCATTCAGGCGTGCCAGTACTCCGGGCTGGTCCAGCCTGGCGAGCACCACTTCCGAAATCAGGTGCTCGATTGGTTCGGCCTTCTGGAAGGCGTGCCCGCCGCCGCGCGCCGGGCACTTGTAGTAGAACTTGGCAGCCCCTCCTCCGGCACGGGATGAGGTTTTCATTGCCGCCCCGCACGTTCCGCAGCGCAGCAGCCCCGCCAGTAGATGCCGCACGCGTGCGCCCCCATTGGAACGTCTGGCCGGATCACTGATGATCGAGCAGACAGTCCGCCATTCATCCTCGCTGATAATCGCCGGGAACGTCGAAGCGCCCACGATTTCGCCCCGATATGCGCTTAGCCCGGCATTCGTCGGGCGCAGCAGCAGGTTACGGACGGACGTTGAAGTCCATGCACCCCCGCGCCGTGTGAGCACACCGCGGCCGTTCAGATCCCGGACTATGCTGCCGATACTCTCCCCAGCGATGGTCGCCGCAATAGCCTTGCGGATCTCTGCCGCGTCGGCCAGTACGATCCGCGGCGTCGTATCTCCGTCCAGCGTCCAGCCGAACGGGACCGGACCACCGCTAAATGAACCCGACTGGGCCAGCTGCAATTTCTTGCGCGTGATGCGCTCCGACTTGTGCTCCGATTCGTATCTGGCCCATGCGCCGAGCGTCCGCGCCACTGCACGGCCGGACGGCGTGCTGAGGTCGATCTCGCCGGCCTTGACGGTCTGTGTGGTGACGCCGCGCCGTTCTGAAATGTCGATGTATTCCTCAAGCTCTCGGGGGCTGCGGTGGAGCCGATCTGTGTGCCAGCAGATGACACCCTGGACCGCCCCGGCATCCATCGCTTCAAGGAGCGCTCTGTACTGGGGACGGGGCTTGCCGCTGAACGCGGAGAGGTCGTTATCAGTGAATACTGCGGCGACGGTCCAGCCGAGCGCTGCGGCCAGTTCCCGCGCGTCCTGTTCCTGGCGCTGCACGCCGAGGCCGGCACCCTCGCGGTCTTTGGAGATTCGGCAGTAGATAGCTGCCCGTACGAGCTGAGCTTCCATGACTCTCATTGTAATTCTTTGGTAGTGCATTGACATAGTAAGCACTGGAAATGTTGTCGCCGGCGAGCAACGGCAGCGTGCAAATCTTCGTCACGGCGTCATGCGCGGAGTTTGCATGGACGGTGCACATCCCGGGAAGTCCCGCATTCAAGGCTATGAGCATGTCAAGGCTCTCAGCCTCCCTGACCTCCCCCACCACGAGCCGGTCGGGCCGCATGCGCAAGGCCTCCTTGACGAGCCGCCGCAGCGGAATTTCCCCCTGCCCCTCCAAGTTCGGCTGCCGGCACTGCAGCCCCACGACGTCGCGGAGCGGAAACTGCAGTTCGAAGATCTCCTCCACCGTGATGACCCGCTCACGGGTGCCGATGCTCGCCGCGAGGCAGTTCAGCATGGTGGTTTTGCCGGCCTGGGTGGCGCCCGAGACCAGGATGTTGAGGCCGCTGGCGACGGCCGCACCGAGGAACCTGGCCGCCTGCGGGGTCAGCGTTCCCAGCTCCACCAGGTGCTCCAGCCGGCTGGCCTTGACCACGAACTTGCGGATATTGATGGCCCAGTGCCGCCGGGTGACATCCGGGATGACCACATGCAGACGTGAGCCGTCCGGGAGCGCCGCATCCACGAACGGGGAGGACATGTCCAGCCGACGGCCGGAGCTCTTCAGCATCCGTTCCACGAGGTCCCGGACCTGCTGTTCCGTCAACGACACAGAAGTCAGCTCCGATTCGCCGTTGCGCGCCACATAGATCTCGCTGGGCGCATTGAGCCAGATTTCCTCGATGCCCGGATCGTCCAGGAGGGGCTGCAGCGCGCCGAAGCCGGCCACGGCGTCGTAGACGAATCTCCGCGCCGACTCCAACGGCCCCAGTGGCGGCAGCGGCGCCAGCAAGGCCCGCTCGTCGTAGTCGCTGACCGCCGCTTCGACCAGGCGCCGGACCTCCCCGGACTGCCGCAGGGGGTCCAGGCCGCGCCGGCGGATCAGCTCGCGGACCTCGTCCTCGACAATGCGCACAGCCTCCATGCAGCCCCCAATATGACTGACGCCCCACTGCCGAGGCGATGAAAGTGGCTTAAACCTAGGCGGCACTGCCCGGCCGGACAAGGGGTGCGGCGGCCTTATGTGGATAACCGCCACCGTCGCGGAACAACATCTTTCTCACCGGTCACAACAGGCTCATTGGCCTCACCGCCGGACCGAGCCGGAGCGGCCGGTCGGGCGGACAGCGCTTTTGTACCCGGTGCCTGGTGGCCCTACGATCGACGGGGGACAGACGGGCCCCGGCGTCCCGACGCGGTGTTCTGCGCGAATCTTCATGAGCAGTTTTCCGGCGGGGCGCTTCAAGGGCGCTGGACGCGTCTCATCACTGTGAAACGGTGCACTGAATCCATGAGTCTTCCCTTGCGCAAGGCGCAGCGGCCCCGCCAGGCGAATCCGGCGCAGTCCAAGCCCCCCGCACCGGTCCTGCGCTTCGGCATGATCTTCCTGATCCTGTCGATGTTCAGCACGTTGTGGAGCCTTGCCTCTCCCCTGATGTCGGTCCCCGACGAACCGGCCCACACGATCAAGGCTGCCGCCGTGGCCCGGGGGCAGTTCCTCGGCACGTCCGGACAGACCCAGGGCGAACAGCTTCAGGTGGTGGTGCCCAAGTACATCGCCGACACCCAGTCCCTAACCTGCTTCGCCTTCAAAGTGATCGTCACCGCGGACTGCTCCCCCGGGCTGGATGCCGCGGACAGGCAGCCGACGACGGCCGGCACGTCCGCCGGCAACTACAACCCCCTGTACTACCTGGTGGTGGGCCTGCCCTCCACCATCCTGAGCGGCGAGCCGGCCATCTACGCCATGCGGATCCTCAGCGGATTGCTGTGCTCTTTGTTCCTCGCTGCCACGCTCCTCGCCACCACCCAGTTCGCCAACCGGCGCTGGCCCGTCGCGGCCGCGGGGATCGCCGTCACGCCCATGGTTCTCTTCCTCTGCGGGTCCATCAACCCGAATGCCCTGGAGATCGTCACCACCTCAGCAGTGTTCGTCAACCTGTGCCTCGTGCTTGAGAACGTGCGGGAGCTGTCCCGGTTCCGGTTCAACGTCGTTGTTGTGGGGGTCGCTGCCGCCGTCCTGGCCAACACCCGGGCGTTGTCACTGCTGTGGCTTGCCCTGGCTGTCATTGCCGCCCTGCTCATGTTCCCGCCCCGGGATCTACTGCTCCTGATGAAGAACAAGCTCGTCCTGGCCATGGCCGCCCTGATTGCCGTCGCGGCGGCCCTCGGCCTCCTGTGGCTCAAGACAGCCAACACCCTTGCCAGCCTGCTGGGCACCCCCGGTACCGTCACCCCGGAGCAAGCCTTCGGCACCATGGTTGAGCGGACATTCGACATCGCGGCCTCGTACGTGGCCCAGCTCGGCTGGCTGGACACCAACGGTCCCACCGGCGTCTACTTTTGGTGGTCCTGCCTCACCGGGGCACTCATGGTCGCCGCGGTGTCCGTCAGGCCGTGGCGCCCCCGGCTCGGATTCATCGTGCTGCTCGCCGCGGCGATCGCCATCCCGCCAATCCTTCAGGCTCAGGTGGTCACGGAGTTGGGCTACATCTGGCAAGGCCGCTACCTTCTGCCCGTGATTGTCCCGATGCTCCTGGCCGCGGGACTGGCCCTGCGCTTCCTCCGGTTCCCCGACTCGCTCTTCGCGCGGAGAATCACGATGTGGGCGATCGGGCTCACGGCGGCCGCGCACACCGCGGTGTTCGCCAATGCCTTGCGCAGGTACGGCGTCGGAATATCCACGGAAGCCAACTGGGCGGACATGTTCGGGGCAACCAAGTGGGAGCCGCCGCTGGGCTGGCTTCCCCTGGCTCTTGCCTATCTGGCCGTGACAGCCGTGGCGGGTGTCCTGCTGTACCGCCAATTGTCGCCCGGCCAGGCCCCGGCCGGGGAGCCCATCAACGACGGAAGCAGCCGTAGCTAATCCCGATGATGGGGGCCGCTGGCAGGGGTCGCGGAGGCGTCGAGGTCGACGATGTCGCCGTCGTGCTCCGGCGCGGGCTTGAAGATCCAGTGCTTGTAGAGCAGGAAGTTCCAGGCGGTCGTGGCGATGGTCGCGATGACCTTGCCGAGCGCGTAGGACTGGCCGGCCCCTGCGGCGAGATTGACGATCACGTCTGTTGCCACGACATTGAACGCCACAAGTGCCCCGTATTTGATGAAGCTGACGTGGGCCCGGGCGCCGGACTGGAACGTGAAGTTCTTTTGGACGAAGAAGTTGAAGACCAGGCTGGTCAGGAAGGCGATCGGGGTGGCAATCCACAGATCGACGTTGCCCACCTCATGAAGGAGGGCCAGGAGTCCGAGGTCGATGGCGAAGGAAAGCCCTCCCACCACGAGGAACTTGACCAGGAAGCCGTCGCGCACAAGGGTCTTCATGCGGTGAGCAAGGCTCACAATTCAATCCCCATTGTTCGAACATACCGCCTGTAATCGTTGATGTGTCGGGGCGCTTTCATCCACCGGGACATCCGGCAAGTCTAGACCAGCACCGCGTGCCGTGCAGACTCCGGTGACGTGTTCCGGCAACCCCTCGACACCACGGGACCGGCTAGGGTAATAAGGAACGGTTTCGGAGGCATTCCGGAACGGGAAGGGAAATTCTTTGCGCAATCGGTCCACAGGTGGAGTTCTCGCCTGCATTCTGCTGCTGGGAATCGGAGTGACCGGTTGCTCCGGAGGAACGCCCGTCAGCGACGTCCGGGGATCCCTCACCGCGATCGGAACGCCCGTGCAGAAGGGGCCGATCGAGGCCTGGAGCAACGCCTGGAGCAAGGAACTCACCGCCACGTCGCTCAACTACTCCCCGGACGGATCCGACGTCGGACTGAGGGCCCTGGCCACGCGCCAAGCCTACTTCGCCGCACTGGACGGTCCCCTGACACCGGAACAGCAGAACCAGACCAAGGACGTGTGCGGGCCGGCGGGCGCATTCTCCGTTCCCGTTTCCGTGACCTCCATCGGCGTCGCGCTCAACAATCCGAGCCTTCGGAACGTCAAGCTGACCCGCGAAGTCCTGGCCGGGATCTTCTCCGGCTCCATCACCCGCTGGGACGCGCGTGAGATCGCGGACATCAACCCCGACATCACCCTCCCCTCGGACGACATCGCCCCCATCGTGGCCACGGAGCCCAGCGTGGAAACGGAAGCGGCCACAAAGTACCTCAGCGCCGACCCCGTCTGGACCTCGGGCGTATCCGCCACCTGGCCGAAAACCGGCAACGCCGTCACCGTCAAGAAGCACTCCGACCTTGCCGACAAGGTCGACAAGACCCCCGGCGGCATCGCGTTCATGGACCTCGGCTCGATCGGCAGCCGCTTCGAAACCGCCTTGCTCTCATTCGGCGGAGGTTACGTCCGCATGTCCAAGGACTCCGCCGCGGTGGCCGCCCAGGAAGGCACCACCCGGACACTGCCCACCGGGGTGGAATTCACTCTGCCCGAGACAAGCAACCAGGGCTACGCCCTCGGCGTCGTCGGCTACCAGGCCTTCTGCGGTAAGTATTCAAACCACCAACTGAGCACGCTCGTAAAGTCCTGGGGCACCTTTGTCCTCAGTTCCGACGGCCAGGTGTCCTCAACGTACTTCGCCAGTGTCGCCTCTCCCAGCGAAGAGGCCATTCGGGAATCCAAAAAGCTGATTGACACGATCGGGGACGCACAGTGATTCACGCAACCGAGGCGGCCCGCACGTCACCAGCAGGCTCCGTGCCCGGCGCCCGGCCCGGCAAGGCTCGGCGGTTCGCGCTGTCGGCAACCACCCGCGGTGGCATGGGCTTCTTCCTTCCCGTCTTCGCCCTTCTGTCCCTCCTCATCACCCTGTGGATCCTGGCCACCCCCCTCATGGCCTATCCGGACGAACCCTCGCACACCATCAAGGCGGCCGCAGTATCCCGGGGCCAGTTCTTCCCGGGCCCCGGCGAATCGTACGGCCACGGCGTCCATGTGCAGGTTCCGTCCTACATCGCCAACGTGCAGGCGCAGATGTGCTTCCCCTTCCAGGTGACGAAACCGGCAGGCTGCGCCCCGGCGATCCCCCTCGATGACAACGACCTCACCATCGGTGTGACGTCGGCCGGACTGTACAACCCCTTCTACTACTGGCTTGTCGGGCTGCCCAGCCTCGTCATGTCCGGGGCCCCGGCGATCTACGCCATGCGCATCGTCAGCGGCCTGCTGTCCGCAGCCTTCTACGCCGCCGGTTTCACGGCCCTGCACCGGCTGCGCCACCCCAAGTGGCCGCTCGTCGCGGCCGCCATTTCGACGACGCCGATGGTCCTGTTCCTGGGCAGCGGCATCAATCCGAATTCGCTGGAAATCGCGGCCTCCATGGCGGCCTTCTGCGGGCTGGTGTCCGTGTTGGAGAACTCGCGGCACCTGGAGCGGGCCCGCCCGGGCATCCTGACGGTCGGCATCGCGGCCGCGACTCTCGCGAACACCCGCAACATATCCCTGTTGTGGCTCCTGTGCGGCGCGATCGTTGCCTGCCTCTTCTTCCGGCGCGCTGACATCGTCGCCATCTTCAGGAATCGGGTGGTGCTGGCAGTAACCGCACTGGCCACGGTGGGCATCGTCCTGGGCGTGGCGTGGAATTTCCTGATGCTCCGGGCACCGGCTTCGGCCGGCGAAGCCCCGGCCGGGATCTCCAACGTCGCCGGCGAGGTGCGGCCGTACAACGCGTTCCTGACGATGATGGACAAGTCCTTCGACTTTGTCGGCCAGTACATCGGCGTTGCGGGGTGGCTGGACGCACCGGTTCCGCAGGCCGTCCAGATGTTCTGGAGCATGTTGCTCATCGGGCTCATGCTCACGGTCATGCTGGTCCGGCCCTACCGGCTGCAGGCTGCCTTCTGGGTGGCGGTCGCGTTGCTGGCGGTGGTCCCTGCCGTGGTGCAGGCGGCCCTCATCAACACCACGGGCTTCATCTGGCAGGGCCGGTACAGCCTGCCGCTGTTCACGATCGCGGTCATCTCAGCCGGGCTCGCCATGCGGTTCCGGCCGTTCGGACAGCGGCCGCAGAGCATGACCATCGCCCGGATCCTGCTGGTGGCCGGCTGCGTCGCACAGGCCTATGCCTTTGTGAACGTGCTCCGGCGCTATGTTGTGGGCATCCAGGAAACGGCCAACTGGCAGACCATGTTCACCGTGCCGGGCTGGCAGCCGCCGCTGACCTGGGAGGTTCTCACGCTGGCCTTCACCGCGGCAGTCCTGCTCTGCGCTTCGAAGCTGTTCAGCTACCTGTTCCCGGGCCATACTCTGCTCCCGAAGCGGCCGTGGCCGTCCAGGACCAGGCGCGCCCGCAAGCGTCCCGCTGCCGAGGCCGCGGCCGGCTGAGCCCGCCCGCTCCCGCGGCTCCCGCGGCGCCCGCACCAAAAAGACCCGTCCACGACATGCGCGTGAACGGGTCTTTTTCGCGTGCTGCTCCTTAGCTGAACCGCACGGCCAAGGATCAGTGCTGGGGAACTGTTGCCCCCATGTACGCCCTGAGCCGGGCCGAGGACAGCGGCGGGACGAACCCGGCGGCCTTGATCTTGTCCAGCTCGAGGGCACTGTTCAACGGGCGCGGCGAGACGGCCTTGCCCTTGAAGTACTCCTCCGTGCTGACACCCGTCACGGCCTCCCGCGGCTTGCCGGCGAGCTCGTAGACGTCCGCGGCGATGTCCGCCCAGGACTGCGGCTCGCCGTCGTTGCTGAGGTTGTAGACGCCGTACGCGGCGCCCGACTCCAGCAGGTGCCGGATGCCGGCGGCGATGTCCTCCGTGAAGCTCAGCCGCCCGATCTGGTCGTCCACCACCGACGGCTCTATGCCGCGTTCCGCCAGCGAGGCCATGGTGCGGACGAAGTTGTTGCCTTCGCCGATCACCCAGCTCGTGCGCACGATGTAGTGCCGGGGCACCACGCTGACGACGGCGTCGCCCGCGGCCTTGGTCTGGCCGTAGACGCCCAGCGGCGCCAGGGGCTCCGACTCGTCGTGTGTGGCGCGCGTGCCGTCGAAGACATAGTCCGAGGACACGTGGACCAGTGTGAGGTCGTGTTCGACGGCGGTGCGGGCCAGCCGCGCCACGGCCGTGACGTTGACCGCCCAGGCCGCCGCACGGCCTTCGGCCGACTCGGCGGCATCCACCGCCGTGTAGGCCGCGGCGTTGATGATCGCGGAATAGTTTTTCCAGTTGCGCCCGGTGAAGGCGTCCTCGCTGCCGAGGTCGAACTCGCCGCGGCCGGCGAATTCAACGGACGCGTCGCCGTCGTACTGTTTGCGCAGGGCCTTGCCGAGCTGGCCGTCGGCACCGACCACGAGGACCTTCTTCGGCGGCATCGGCGTGACGTCCGCCAGCCGCGGGTGTGCCTTGTCCTTGTCCGAGAGCTCGGCCTGCTCCAGCGGCACAGGCCAGCTGATGGCCGCGGTTTCGTCGGCGAGGTTCAGGAAGGTGTACTGGCCCTGGGCGTCGGCGGACCAGTGGTCGTTGACGAGGTAGGTGTAGGCGGTGTTGTCTTCCAGCGTCTGGAAGGCATTCCCCACTCCGCGGGGAATGAAGATGGCCTGGCTGGGATCCATTTCGGCAGTGAACACGGCGCCGAACGTCGGGCCTTCGCGCAGGTCCACCCAGGCGCCGAAGATCCGGCCGGTGGCCACGGAAATGAACTTGTCCCACGGCTCGGCGTGGATCCCGCGGGTGGTGCCCGCCGACTCGTTGAAGGAGATGTTGTTCTGCACCGGGCGGAAGTCCGGCAGGCCGAGCGCCACCATCTTTTCCCGCTGCCAGTTCTCCTTGAACCAGCCCCGGTTGTCGCCGTGGACCGGAAGGTCGTACAGGACGACGCCGGGAATCGGGGTTTCGTGTGCTGTGAGCTTCTTCGAGAACTCGATCGACATGATCTACTGGCCCTGTTCCTTGTACTTGGCTTCGGTCGCGGCCTTCTGCGGACGCCACCAGTCCTCGTTGTTGCGGTACCAGGCGATGGTGTCTTCGATGCCGGCGTCGAAGTTGGAGAACTTCGGCTCCCAGCCCAATTCGTCGCGCAGCTTGGAGGAGTCGATCGCGTAGCGCATGTCGTGGCCGGGCCGGTCCACGACGTGGTCGTAGGCATCCGGCGCCTGGCCCATGTGCTTGAGGATCAGCTCGACGACGTCCTTGTTGTTCTTCTCGCCGTCAGCGCCGATCAGGTAGGTCTCGCCGATCCGGCCCTTGGCGATGATCGCCAGGACAGCGGACGAGTGGTCGTTGGCGTGGATCCAGTCCCGGACGTTCTCGCCCTTGCCGTACAGCTTGGGGCGGATGCCGTCGATCACGTTGGTGATCTGGCGGGGAATGAACTTCTCCACGTGCTGGTACGGGCCGTAGTTGTTCGAGCAGTTGCTGATGGTCGCCTGCAGGCCGAAGGACCGCACCCAGGCCCGGACCAGCAGATCCGAGCCCGCCTTGGTGGAGGAATACGGGCTCGAGGGGTTGTAGGGCGTGTTCTCGGTGAACCGCTCCGGATCGTCGAGCTCGAGGTCGCCGTACACCTCGTCCGTGGAGATGTGGTGGAAGCGCTTGTTGTGCTTCCGTGCCGCCTCGATCAGGGTGTACGTCCCGATGATGTTCGTGTCCAGGAACGGGCGGGGATCGTGCAGCGAGTTGTCGTTGTGGGATTCCGCCGCGTAGTGAACCACGACGTCCGTCCCGGCGACCAGGCCGTCAACCACTGCGGCGTCGCAGATGTCCCCCTGCACCAGCGTGAAGCGGTCTGCCGGAAGGCCCGCCAGCGACTCCACATTGCCCGCGTAGGTGAGCTTGTCGAGGACCGTGACGTGGTGGTCGGTGTTCTCCAGTACGTAGTGGACAAAATTGGAACCGATGAAACCGGCACCGCCGGTGACGAGGAGTTTCTGCATTAGGCCAGCTTACCGGCTGACGATTTTCTCCCGTCCCGACGCGGGACACACCAAAAGCAACATTGGCCACAGTGGTAACACTGAGGGCAATTGGTTACTCTTTACGCACATACGGGGGTGATCTTGGCCTCTGTCCAGATCCTCCGGAGTAATGGTGACGACTATCAAAATCCACAAACTACGGACCGCGGCGGCACTCTGCCTTCCCTTCGCGCTGGCGCTGACCTGGGCTAACCCTGCATCTGCGGCACCCGCTCCCAGCCCCTCCCCGACCGCCACCGCCGCCGCGCCCACAGCGACCCCCAAACCGACGGCGACAACCAGCGCGGCTGCCCCCGCGAAGGCCAGCGCCCCGGCCACCACCCCTCAAGCCACGGCGCAGGCGGCGACGGCAGTGGCGGCGCCGTCGTCCGCTCCGGCCACGGCGGAAGCCGCGGCCGCCCCGCAACAGGGCCAGGCGACAATGGGGCGGGCCGGACTGAATCCGGCGTCGGCCTCGGCGGCGATGGCCAAGACGCAGCAGGCCGCCGTGACCCAAGCGACCGAGCCGTGGGTGGCGGAGCAGCCGCTGGACACCCGCGGGCAGCCTCTGGGACTGGATGTGAGTTCGTGGCAGGGCAGCGTCAACTGGTCCTCCGTTAAGGCCAACGGCGCCCGCTTCGCCTACGTCAAGGCCACGGAGGGCACCAGCTACGTGAACAGCCAATTCGGGGCCCAGTACACGGGCGCGAGTTCCGTCGGCCTGCTCCGCGGGGCATATCACTTCGGCCGGCCGGATGTCTCCGGGGGCGCCGCCCAGGCCCAGTTCTTCGTCAACAACGGCGGCGGCTGGTCCGCCGACGGCGTCACGATGCCCCCGGTCCTGGACATCGAGGACAACCCCTACGCCGGCCTCAACCGCTGCTACGGTGCCACGCCGGGGCAGCTGGCCACCTGGGTCCGGGACTTCACCCAGACCGTGTACCGCATGACCAACAAACAGGCCATGATCTACACGAGCTACTACTTCTGGCGCGACTGCCTGGGCAACACCAGCGAATTCAGCCAGACCAACCCGCTGTGGCTGGCCTCCTACTACACCAATGCACCGGCCGTTCCCGGCGGATGGCCCACCTACACCGTCTGGCAGTATGCCAACGCCTACGCCGACGCTTCCCAGACCGTCAAGGCCACGTTCCCCGGCGATCAGAACGTCTTCAACGGCTCGCTGGACCAGCTGCGCAAACTCGCCTCCACGCCTGACACCTACCCGATCGGCCTCATACCCGGCGCCACGCTGCTCAGCGGCAAGTGGGCCGGCGACGGCAAGTCCTACACCGGCTGGTTCAAGGACGGGTTCTGGTGTCTGCAGATGCCCTCCGCCCCGCGGCGCTGCTTCAGTTACGGCATGCCGGGCGACAAGCCCGTGGTCGGCGACTGGAACGGTGACGGCCGGGCCGGGATAGGGATCTTCCGGAACGGCATGTGGTGGCTCGTCGATGACCTCAACACCATGGCCATCACGAAGGTGGTGGGCTTCGGCGTCGGCTCCGACACCCCGATCGTTGGCGACTGGAGCGGCGCCGGCCGCGACGGAATCGGCATCTGGCGCAACTCCAGTTTCCAGGTCAGCTATAACGTCAACAATCCGGTGGTCAATGAGTACACCGGCTTCGGGATTCCCTCCGATACGCCGATCGTCGGTGACTGGGACGGCGACGGAAAGACCAGCATCGGCGTGTGGCGCAACGGCGAATGGTGGCTCAGCAACCGGATCAAGTCCCCCGTGGTCTCCAACTTCATCGCCTTCGGGGTCAGCACCGACCGTCCCATCACGGGCGATTGGAACGGTGACAAACTGACCACTGTGGGCATCGTGCGCGGCAACAGCTGGCAGCTGACCAACAGCCTCGCCACGCGGACGGTGGATGTCTCCTACTTCTAGGGGCGACCGACTTTTAGGGACGAACGACGTTCAGGGACACCTGACGCACGAAGGCCCGGGACCGCATAGGTCCCGGGCCTTCGTGGTCCACGGCTGGACTCTTGAAGCTACGTCCGCGCCGACGCGGCGCGGAGCCTCCGGCGGGCCTCGACCATGAGGCGCAGGAGCACCACCCGTGCGGCCAGGATGACACGCAGCGAACGCCAGCCGCGCGGGGTGGCATTGCTCTCGTGCAGCCTCCGTAGCAGGGTCGAGTCGTCCAGGTGACGGATGGAGCCCGCGGTATTGCCGAGGATTGCGAGCCAGAGGTCGTGGGACTCGTGCAGGTACGCGGGCACCGGGACAAAGCTGGGCAGCACTTCGCGACGGAAGGCCATCCCGCAGCCGTAGTAGGCACGGTAGCCGACCATGATGCCCCAGAGGTTGGCCCGGTGGCGGCCGCTGTCGGCCGCGCGGAGCCGGGGAATCGGGGGCCGGTCGCCCCCGCCGAGCACATCGAAGTTACTGGCCACGACGGCGTGCGTGGCCAAGGCTTCCAGCATGGCGTCCAGCCGGCCCCCGATCCAGACGTCATCCTGGTCGGCCAGGAAGATCGCTCCGCCGCGGCTGGCCCGCACGGCCTGCTCGAAGGAGCGGACGTACCCCTGGTTGGCGGCGGCCTCGATTAGACGGATCCTGGGATCAGCGAGCTGCCGGATCCGCGCCACGGTGTCATCCGTGGACGCGTCGTCCACGATCACGATCTCGTCGTCGGGGCCCAGCTGGGCCAGGATCGAGGCGAGCTGCTCCTCCACGAACTCCGCGCCGTTGTACGTTGCCATGCAGATGCTGGCCCGGAGCGGAACGTCGGGCAACCGGTTCTGATCGTTCATCTGCACCATCCTAGGGGACCGCGGGCAGCGGCCGGGCATCCCGTAGGATCGAGGGACGATGTCTAAGAAACAAGGATTCCGGCTCGAATGAGAACCGTACTGCTACGACTTTCAGGGTTCACCATTCTGCCCCTGCTGTCCTTGATCACCCCGCTCTTGCTGCTCCCGGTCATCTCCGGCTTCGTGGGCGGCGAAGGAATCTCCAGCGTCATCTCGGGGCAGGCAATCGGCACCTTCGCCGCCACCATCTTGATGTGGGGCTGGAACGTGGACGGGCCCGTCGCCGTCGCCCGGGCGGCCAGCAGCGCCGACCGGGCCCGGGTCTACCTGCGCAGCATCCGGACCCGGCTGCTGCTGCTCGTCCTCACTTTGCCCGCCGCCGCCGCCGTCGCCGCGCTCGTGGCCGTTCCCGCATTCCGCTGGGAAGCCGTGGCCATGGCGTGGGCGGTCGCGTTCGCGGGGATGTCGCCGTCGTGGTTCTGCATCGGGCTGGGCCAGCCGCGGCTGCTGGCTGTCTACGACACCGTTCCGCGTTTCATCGCCACCGCCCTGGCCGTCCCCGTGCTGCTGATCAGCCACCAGCTCTGGTACTACACGGCCCTGGTCGCCGCCATGAGCCTGGCCTCCCTCATCGTGTTCCACCGGACCTACTCCCCCGGAGGAAACTGGTGGCCCCGCGATCTCCGCGGCGCCCTCCGCGAGCTCGGGGCCCAGGGCCGGACGGCGGGCATCAGCCTCGCCGGCAACGCCTACGCCTCCACGCCCACCCCGATTGCCACCGCCACGACCGCCCCGGCGGCGTCCGGCAGCCTGGCCACGGCCGACACGCTGTACCGCTTCGGCCTCTTCACCGTGGTGGCCCTGGGCAATGCCTTCCAGGGCTGGACCCTCGAACGCGGGGCGTCCGGCCGCAAACGGCGCCACCTGGCAGCCATCTGGTCCCACATCGGACTCGGCGTAATCGGCGCGGCGGTCCTGACCGTCGCCGGACCGTTTGTCAGCAGCCTCCTTTTCGCCGGACAGGCCCAGGCAACCACCGAACTGTGCTTCTACTACGGTCTCGCCTTCCTCTTCCTCAGTGCCAGCACCCCGTTCATCCGGAACCTGCTCATTCCGGCCGGCCAGCAGAGCCTCGTGCTGCGCTGGACGCTGATCTCCGCCGTGTTCGGGGTCGCGGCCATGATCTACGCCGGGTCCATCGGGAACGCCCCCGGCATCGCGCTGGGCATGGCCTTGAGCGAAGCTATCCTGTTCGTGACCCTGCTGATCCCGGGGTCACGACTGCTCGCCAAAGAAAGCATGGAGCCCGTTGTCGCCGAATGATCCGTCCCCCAGCGTCGTCGCCGTCGTCGCCGCCTACCGCCCCGATCCGTCCCTGACCGACACCGTGCGGGCCCTGCAGCAGCAGGTGGCGCACGTCGTCGTCGTGGACGACGGATCGCCCGACGGCTCCGAAGCCGTGCTGGCCGGCCTCGCGGACGCCGGCGCCCTGGTGGTCCGGCAACCGCAAAACTCCGGGATCGCGGCAGCCCTGAACGCCGGCGTCGCGGCGGCGCGGACACACTGGAACCCGGACTTCTTCCTCACGCTGGACCAGGACTCGCGCCCCGTCGGCGAGTACGTCCGGCGGGGCCTGGCCACCTACGCCCGCGCCACCGCCGCCGGCATGGGCGTCGGATTCGTGACGGCCGCCTCCTACAGCGGCCACCCCATCCCCGTCCTCCACACCGACGGCCGGTTCGTGCACGCCTTCGATCCGATGCAGTCCGGTTTCCTCATCCCGCGCTCCACCGTGGACCGGCTGGGCCCCTTCGAGGAGGCCCTGTTCATCGACGGCGTCGACTCCGAATTCACCATGCGCACCCGTGCCGCAGGGCTCAGCGTCCTGGTGGGTGAGGGCTGTGACATCGCCCACGACCTCGGACAGCGCGAGCCCGGCCGGCTCTTCGGCCGGCCGGTGCGGGTCCTCGGCCGGGAAATTTCGTATAACTACCACTCGCCCAGCCGGGTCTACTACATCTGCCGGAACGGGACGCTGTTGACCCTGCGCTACCTGCGCAAGTATCCGGGCTGGGTGCTGCGGCGCCTCGTGGAGGAACTGAAGGCGCATATCCTGCGCTTCACCTTCAGCCCGGGCCGCGCCAAGCTTTTACGCGCCGCCGTCGCAGGGTTCACGGACGCAGTTCGGGGCTCGACAGGGCGGATCCCGGCGGAGTTGGAACGGCGCCTGCGCTGAAGCAGGCAGCGCCCGACGCCGCCCGGGCGGCCGCCGCCAGCGAGGACCCTGCACGCAATTGATATAGTTTGGACGATATGGAAGCCCTACCCTCCCCGCGCGTCTTGGTGATCATGCCTGCCTGGAATGAAGGCGCCGTGGTTGGCAGCACCGTGCGGGAAGTCCTCCGCACGAATGCCCGCTACGACGTGCTCGTCGTCAACGACGGCTCCACAGACTCGACGGCGCAGGAGGCGGCAGCGGCCGGTGCAACCGTCCTAAACCTGCCGTTCAACCTCGGCGTCGGGGGCGCCATGCGGGCCGGCTTCAAGTACGCCCAACGCCTCGGCTACGTCCAGGTCATCCAGGTCGACTCGGACGGCCAACACGACCCCCGGAACATTGACGAAGTCCTCGCCGGCCTCCAGCACGCGGACATCTCCATCGGCGCCCGCTTCGCCGACCGCGGCGAATACAAGGTCACCGGCCCCCGGAAGTGGGCCATGCAGCTGCTGGCCAAGGTCATTTCCGGCCTCGCCAAGACCCGCCTGACGGACGTCACCAGCGGCTTCCGGGCCGCCAACGAGCGCGCCGTCGCCCAATACCTCGACCACTATCCCGCCGAATACCTGGGCGACACGATCGACTCGCTCGTCGTGGCCATCCGCTCGGGCTGCACGGTCACGCAGGTGCCCGTGGAGATGCGGGCACGCCAGGGCGGCAAGCCAAGCCACAACCCCGTCAAGGCAGCCATTTACCTCGGAAGGTCCGTGTTCGCCCTGCTCTTCGCCCTTACCCGGAAACCCACACGACTGGCCACCCGGGCCGCTGAACCCGCAGGAGCCTAGGACATGGGAAACATCGCAGCCTTCCTGCTGGCGCTTGCCATCGTGGCCCTGGTCATCGAGATGCTTCGGCGCAAAAAGCTCCGGGAGAAGTACGCCGTCCTCTGGCTGGTGGTCGGCGTCGCCACCCTGGTCCTGGCCGCGTTCCCCCGGCTGCTGAACATCGTTGCCGAATTCGTCGGCGTCCAGATTCCCTCCAACCTGCTGTTCGCCATGAGCATTCTCATGCTGTTGGGCGTCTGCCTGCACTTGTCGTGGGAAATCTCTGTCGTGGAGGACGAAACCCGGACCCTGGCGGAGGAGGTGGCCATCCTGCGCACCCAGCTCGAGTCCCTGGAGCAGCACCGCCACCTGTCCGCGCTGGATGCGGGCCGCCCGGATCCGGTCCCGAATCCCCTCCCGGACTCCCGCAAGAATCCCCTTGCAAATCCGCTCGCGGGTGAGGCCGCGCCGGCGGCCCAGGCCCGCGCGCACGCCACCGACCGTCCCGCCGAAAGCACGGAATCCTAAGATGCCCCTCGATATTTTCATTCCCTACTGGGGCGACCCCGGCTACATGAAGGAAACCGTCCGCAGCGTCCTGGCCCAGGACAACGGCGACTGGCTCCTGACCGTCGTCGACGACGCCTACCCCGGGACGGACATTGCCGAGTACATGGCCGGGATCCAGGATGAGCGAGTCCGCTACATCCGCAAAGACGTCAATGCCGGCATCACCGAGAACTACCGCACGTGCGTCGGGATGGCCACCCAGGAGGTCATGGTCATCCTGGGCTGCGACGACGTCCTGCTGCCGAACTACGTTGATGTGATCCTGGCCGCCCACCGGCGCTTCCCCGACGCGGCGATCATCCAGCCAGGGGTCCAGGTCATCGATGAACAGAGCCAGGTGGTGGCCACGCTGGCGGACTCCGTGAAGCAGAAGATCGTCCGTCCCCGGGGACAAGGCAAGCAGCTCATCGCCGGTGAGGCCATTGCCAGCAACCTCATGCACGGGGACTGGCTGTACTGGCCCTCCCTCGCGTTCCGGACCGACAAGATCCGCGAAGTGGACTTCCGGGACGGGTTCCCGATCATCCAGGACCTCGCCCTCATCATGGACATGATCTACAAGGGCGATCAGCTGCTGATCGAGCCCACGGTGTGCTTCCAGTACCGCCGGCACTCCAACAGCGCCTCCTCGACCAAGCTCGTTGACGGTTCACGATTCGCCGGCGAACGCGAATACTTCGCCCTGTCCGCGGAGCAGGCCGACGCTCTCGGCTGGCGCCGGGCCAAGCGCGCCGCCAAGCTCAGGCTCACGTCCCGGGCGCATGCCCTCTCCCTGCTTCCCCAAGCCGTCCTGGACCGCAACTCCACAGCCGTCAGCGCGCTCGTGCGCCACTCCTTCGGCAAGTAAACGCCCCGCAACGAAAGGTCCGCTGTGACTTCTTCCGAAACCTCCGCACGCCCAGGCGGAACCGTCCTTGTCACCGGCGGCGCCGGTTTCATTGGCTGCGCCATTTCCGCCGCCCTCGCCGACGCTTTCGACCGCGTAGTCGTGGTGGACAGCCTCCACCCGCAGATCCATGCCACGGGCGAGCGTCCGGCGGAGCTTGACGCTCGGGCGGAACTGATCGTTGCCGACGTCGCCGAGGCCCAGACGTGGGACACGGTCCTGGCGCAGCACTCCCCCGACGTCGTCATCCACCTGGCTGCTGAGACCGGAACGGGCCAGTCGCTCGAAGAGTCCACCCGGCACACGCACGTCAACGTGGTGGGCACGTCGCAGCTGCTGGACGGGCTCAACCGCCACGGCAAACTTCCGCGCAGGATCGTGCTGTCCTCCAGCCGCGCCGTGTACGGCGAGGGTGCCTGGAGCGACGCCGACGGCAAGGCCTTCTACCCGGGGCAGCGCACCAGCGCCACCCTGGACCAGGCCCAATGGGACTTCCCCGGCGCCACCCCGCTGCCGATGAAGGCCTCCGTGACGTTCCCGGCTCCCGTGAGCGTCTACGGCGCCACGAAACTGGCCCAGGAGCATGTCCTGCAGGCCTGGGCCAAGTCCTATGGTGTTGAGACCGTCATCCTGCGGCTGCAGAACGTCTACGGTCCCGGCCAGTCCCTGATCAACCCGTACACCGGCATCATGAGCCTGTTCTGCCGCATGGCGATGGGCGGGAAGTCCATTCCGCTGTACGAGGACGGCGAAGTGCGCCGCGACTTCATCCTGATCGACGACGTTGCCTCCGCGATTGTCGCCGGCGCCGTCTCCCCCACGGTCCAGGGCGAGCCCATGGACATCGGATCCGGCGAGTTCCAGACCATCGGCACCGCCGCGAAGCTCATCGCACAGCACTACAACGCGCCCGCGCCGCATGTCACCGGCCAGTACCGGCAGGGCGACGTCCGGCACGCGTGGGCGGACATCACGGCGGCGAAGGACGTGCTCGGGTGGACCCCGCAGTACAACCTCGCCCAGGGCATCGACCGACTCGCCACCTGGATCGACGCCCAGCCCGACGTCCAGCCCGCCTGACCCGAACGGACGCTCCCGTGCCCCGGACTACCGCCGTCGTTTCCCTGTTCAACCCCGACGACGGCGTGCTGGCGAACGCCGCCGCGCTGCTCGCCCAGGCTGACGCGGTGGTGGTCGTCGACGACGGCAGTCCCCGGGCCCCCGCCCGGATCCTGGCCGCGCTGGAAAGCCTGGGCTGCGGTGTGGTGCGGCTCGCCGAGAATTCCGGCATCGCCGCTGCGCTCAACGCGGGAATCACCGCAGCCCTCGCGGCCGCCCCGAAGCCCGACTACATCCTGACCATGGACCAGGACTCGCTGCTGGACCCCGGCTACGTCGACGCTCTTCTCACCGCCGCCGCGGCCGCAGCAGGGGCCGGCGTCCCGGTCGGCATGGTCGCCCCGGCGTCGGTCCGCGGCCTGCCGGTGCGCCGCGGCCCGGTCCTGAACGGCATCCAGCTCGGCGGGGAACCCATCCAGTCAGGACTGCTGGTGCCGGTGCCGGTCCTCGAACAGCTGGGCCTCTTCCAGGGCCCGCTGTTCATCGACGGCGTGGACAGCGAGTTCCACCTCCGGTGCGAGGCTGCGGGTCTCCGCACCGTGCTAGCCCCCAACGCCGCGCTCAACCATGCCCTGGGCAGCCCGGCCACAGCCAACGTCTTTGGCCGCGACGTGTCCGTCGCGGGCCGCCCCGTGAAGATCAGGACGGCCGCGGACTGGCGCTACTACTACCTCTTCCGGAACCGGATCCTGCTCGCACGCCAGTACGGCCGGCGCTTTCCGCTGTGGACGCTCAAGGGCCTGCTGGCGGACTACCGCCACCTGGCGATCGTCACGCTGCTGGCCCCAGGCCGCGGGATCCGCCTGGCCAACGCCTTCCGTGGCATGGCGGACGGTGTGCGCGGAGTCTCCGGGCGACGCGCCCGGCACTAGGTGCCCGGCACTAGCCGCCCGGGGTCCGCTCATGGGATGCGGGCCCGGGACGTGGCTTCCGGTCAGCCGGCGTTTTTGGCCCGCCGCATGACCGGGCGCTCAACGAAGAACCAGCTGGCCGCGGCGAACGGGATCGTGCACAGTGTGGCCGCCACGGTGAACCACGCGACGCCCCAGTGGTACGCCCCGAACACCGCCAGCAGCTGCTGGACGGGAAACGCGTAGATGTAGGCGCCGTAGGAGATGTCGTGACGGCCCACAATGGCGGGCTGCGGCAGCCACGTGGAAATCCAGAGAAGCCCGTAAGCAATGAAGGGCGCGGCGAGCTGACCGCCGAAGCCGTCGACGAAGAAGATCGACAGGGCAGCCAGCACGATCGAGACCGGGCCGGCCACCTTGTGGATGCCGATCTTGTTGCTGAGCACCTGCACCACGGCGCCGCCGAGGAAGTACGGGATCAGGCGTGCCGCGAGTTCAAAGTCCAGGTTCGACTGCAGGTAGGGCTTGAGGACGCCGACGTTGGCCCACAGGGCCACGCTGGCAATGAACGCGGCCACCACCGGCCACGGGGACTTGCGGACCAGGGGAATGAACGCCATCACGGCGACCAACAGGTAGCACATGAACTCGAAGTACAACGTCCACAGCGAGCCGTTCCATGCCTCCGGATACGGCACGCCCGCCGGGGTGCCGGCAATGTCGTAGCTGACAATCCGCAGGGACAGGTTAGCGAAGATGGAATTCAAAGGCGTAGTGGGCGTCTGCATGAAGCCGTGCAGGGAGCCGTGCTGGATCACGTAGGCGATCGGGGCGAAGCCGAAGGCCATGACGATCAGGCAGACAATGAACCCCGGGAAGATCCGGGCGACACGGTGCACCAGGTACCGGCCGATCCCGCTGCCAAAGCGGCTGGCCGTAATCAGGTAACCACTGATGCCGAAGAACCCGGCCACCGCCCAGCCGCCAAGGTTTTCGCCGCGGAACCCCCAGCCGTTGCCGGCGCCGACGATGTGCCAGCTATGGGCAAGCAGGACCATGAAGGCGAGAACCAGCCTGATGAGGTTCAAGCTGTTCTTCCGCGGGTCCAGCCGGCTCCCCACTGCCGGGGCCGGCTTTGCCTTGGGTGTCAGTACAGCTGCGCTCAATTCCGGCATCCTTCATCACGTAGTCCAGACCCACAATTCTACCTTGCAGGGCCCCGCACCCCGGGCGCCGGTTGCCCAAGGCACGCTCTTGAGCACGCGTTGCGCGCGCCGGAACGGGCACCTGGTTTGCTGTCACCGGCCAAGGTACGGAAGGATTGGGCCTATGCGTGGAATAATCCTGGCCGGCGGTACCGGCTCCCGGCTTCACCCCATCACCCTGGGCATCAGCAAGCAGCTCGTCCCCGTCTATGACAAGCCGATGATCTACTACCCCTTGTCCACGCTGATCCTTGCGGGCATCCGGGACATCCTCATTATCACCACGCCCCATGACGCAGAGCAGTTCCAGCGGCTCCTGGGCGACGGTTCCCAGTTCGGCGTCAACCTCACGTACATCCAGCAGCCTTCGCCGGACGGCCTGGCCCAGGCGTTTGTGCTGGGTGCCGAGCACATCGGCAACGAAACCGTGGCGCTGGTCCTCGGTGACAACATCTTCTACGGCCAGGGCATGGGCACGCAACTGCGCCGGCACGCCGACATCGACGGCGGCGCCGTGTTCGGCTACTGGGTCCGCGATCCCAAGGCCTACGGCGTTGTGGAATTCGACGACGACGGCAAGGCCCTCTCGCTGGAAGAGAAGCCCGAAAAGCCGCGCAGCCACTACGCCGTGCCGGGGCTGTACTTCTACGACAACGACGTCATCGAAATCGCCAAGAACCTCAAGCCCTCGGCCCGCGGTGAACTCGAGATCACCGACGTCAATCGGACCTACCTTGAGCGCGGCAAGCTGCACGTGGAGATCCTCCCCCGCGGCACAGCCTGGCTGGACACCGGAACCTTCGATGACCTCAGCGACGCCTCCAACTTCATCCGCACGGTGGAAAACCGCCAGGGACTGAAGATCGGCGCCCCGGAAGAGATCGCCTGGCGGCTGGGCTTCCTGACCGACGACGAACTTCGCCAGCGCGCGGAGCCCCTGGTCAAGAGCGGCTACGGCGCCTATCTGCTGGGACTGCTGGACCAGACCATCTGACGTGCCAGCCTGTCCTGACGCGCCCGCCTGCGGCGGGCCGGTACCTGCCGGTGCCCGCATTTCTTCGAAGCTGATACGTTGACCTGGTTCCAGACGCTGCCGTACCTGCTCGAGGCAGCGCTGTTCCTGCTGCTGCCCGGCGGCCTGGTGACACTGAGCCTGGGCCTGCGGCGGCTGTCCGCGGCCGCCCTGGCAGGACCGGTCACAATTTCCATTGCGGCGGTCCTCGCCGTGGTCCTGCCGTTCGCGCACATCCCCTGGACGCCCGCTGCCGTGCTGGCCGGGGGCATCCTGCTCGCCGCCCTGCTCTTCGGGATCCGATTCTTCGCGCTCCGGCGCCTGCACCCGGGCAGCAGCCTGCGGCACACCCTGACCACCGCCTCCCTCGGGGCATCCCCCGCGGGAACTTCCCCCGCCGACGCGCAGCAGCCGAAGGCAGGCCGGCCCCGCAGCGACGTCTGGGTTGCAGCGGCCTTCGTCGCGGGGGCGGCGCTGATCCTGCTTGAACTCGCAGTCGTTTTCGGCACTCCGGAAAGCTTTTCCCAGACATTCGACAACGTGTTCCACCTCAACGGGGTGCGATACATTCTCGATACCGGCAACGCGTCCTCGCTGTCGATGTCGAAGATGACCAGCGGCGACGCGGCGCCCTACTTCTATCCCGCCGCCTGGCACGGCCTGGCCGCGGCCCTCGTCCAGCTGACAGGCCTGCCGATTACGGCGGCCGTGAACGTGCTGAACATGGCGGTGGCCGCAGTGGTGTGGCCGCTGGGCTGCATGATGCTGACACGGACGGTGGCGGGCAACCGGCCGGTGTCCGTCGGCGCTGCCGCGATCCTATCCGCACTGTTCGCGCCGTTCCCGCTCCTGCTGCTGGATTTCGGCGTGCTGTACCCGAATTTCCTGGCCATCAGCATGCTCCCGGCCGTCCTGGCCAGCATTGCCCTGTTGTTCGGGGTCGCGCGCGATCTTCGGTGGCCGCCGATGCCGCGGTTCACGCTGCCGCTGCTGATCCTTCCGGGACTTGCCCTGGCCCATCCGAACGGCTTCATGTCGCTCCTGGCGCTCTCGGTTCCGATCGTCCTGCAGGCCTACGCCCGTTTGGCCGCCGACCACGGCTACCGGGCCCGCCATCGGAGCGCCTGGCTCCTTGCCAGCCTGGGCCTGGGCGCCGGTGCCGTGGCCCTCTATCTGCTGTGGAGCAATATCCGGCCGCCGGAAGATGCCGCATTCTGGGAACCCGTGCAAACGCCCCGGGGTGCCGTGTGGGACGTTGTCGCCAACGCCGCGATCGACCGCCCGGCTGCGATCGGCGTCAGCGTGCTCATGCTGATCGGACTCTACGTGTGCTGGCGGCGCGGCGGCAGGACATGGATGATCGCGGCCTTTGTCATCACCGGCGTGCTGTACGTGGTCGTCTCCGGCACCCTGAAGGGCGATCTGCGCAGCGCCCTGACCGGCGTCTGGTACAACGACAGCAACAGGCTCGCGGCGCTCCTGCCGCTGACGGCCCTGCCGTTTGCCGCCGTCGGCGTCGATTCCTTCGCCGTCTGGCTGCGCCGCCGGCTTGACCGGCTGGCAGCGTCGCGCCCTGCAGCGAAGGACGGTGCAGCGAAGGACGGTGCTGGCAAGGAAAGTACGGGCAAGGAAAATGCAGGGGCCGGCCGCGGCAGCAGGATTGCCTTCACCGCCATCTGCGGCGTACTGGCGCTTGCCGCGCTTGCGTCCCAGGTCCCCTCGATGAGGGCCGCCATCGGTTCGGCCCGGATGAACTACCTCGAAACCGACCATTCGCTGCTCATCTCCACGGACGAACAGAAAATCATTGACCGGCTGGACGGGATTGTTCCCGAGGGCGACGCCATCGCCGTGAACCCGTGGACCGGCGGTGCCCTGGCCTATGCCCTGGCCCACCGCGAGACCACCGCCAAACACATTCTGACGGCCAACACGGCCGCCGTCGACATCCTCAACCGGAACCTCCGCAACGCCGACACCGATCCTGACGTTTGCGCCGCGCTGAAGGCGACGGGCGTCCGCTACGTCCTGGACTTTGGCGCCAATGAAGTCCACTTCGGCGATCATCCCTTCCCGGGACTGGAGAACCTCAACAACTCGCTGGCCGTCCGGCTCGTACTGGCAGAAGGCGGCGCACGGCTTTACGAAGTGACAGCCTGCAGGGGCACATGAGTCCCGGGAAAGTGGGTCCGGACACGAGTCCCTGGAATGCGGCCCACGAAATGAGTGCCGCCTAGCTGAGCTTGGCGAGTTCGGCGAGTTCGGCTTTGAGGTTCTCCGGCTCGGCAGCATCGGCCGGGAGGGCAAGGGTTACCCGCACCACGGTCAAACCGTTCGCTGCCTCAAGGACATATTCCGTAGTCCCGCTGAGGCGGTTGACCGAGTACCACGCCTTGGCCCCCAAATCCGGGACGGGCTCGGGAGACATCATCAGCCGGGGCAGTCCGAGTCCGTCCAGCGCAGCCTGGTCCGGCGCGGTGGTCCTGGCCACAAGAAGCGCATTCCCCACGTCGGCGGCCTCTCCGGCACCGACGGGGGCCAGAGCGAACGTACAGACGACGTCGGCAACGCCGTCCTTCGAGGACGCCTGGGCTTCCGCCGGCTGAACGTTGGCGGCCACAGCCCCCAGCACGCGCCGGACATCGGGCAGCGCCGGCTGCGCGCAGCGGTCGCCCGTCGACGGTGCCACCGTGCGGCCGTCGTGCGTCAACGGCTCGTCCCCGGGGGCGACGCCGGAGGTTGCGGTCGGAGTGGGGGCCGACGTCGGGACGGCGGCGGACTGTTCCGGGGCAGGGGCCGGAGCGGCGGTGCAGCCGGCCAGGGCCAGGCTTGCGGCGAGGGCAAGCAGGCCGGTATAGCGCAGGCCGGAGCGCCGCGCCGGGCACTGGGCCGGGTGTCGTCGGCCCGCTGCCTCACCCTCCCGGGGAACGGCCTGGCTGGCTGAGCTAGTTGAAGATGTCATACGCGACCCCCATCACAAACCGGTCTCCCGAATGCGCCGTCCTCAGGTATTGCAGGAGGTCTCCGTCGTTGAGGGAGATGCAACCCCAGGTGGGCAGGTTGTTGCCGTGGAGGAAAATCGCAAATCCCGCATTCATGGTGATGGGCGCATCCGGCGGCCGGTTGTAGTTGATGACGACGCCCTGGCGGTAATCATGGGACGGCCGGGTTGCGAAGTACCACATGTTCTCGTCCGGGAAGACGTCCGAGCTCGACTCGAAGTACTTATTGTAGTTCGCATTGAGCCTGCCGCCCCAGCGCGAATAGGGATTGAGGGTGCGGTACGGCAGGGCCGTGCCGGGATTGCCCAGGCCGAAGGCCTGGGTGACGGTGAAGGACCCCGTCGGTGAGAACGCCTGCCAGGTGGGTCCGGTCGCGACGCCAGGCGCCGCGAAGCCGGACTCGCCGGCGTGCCCGAGCGCGCCCCATTCTTTGGCGTAGCTTCCGTCCGGCTGGCGGACGCAGGTAATGAAGGTGATGCGGGTGGACCTGTAGTCGTCGGCGATCGCGAAGGACACCCGCGAGGCGCCGGCAGTGCGGTACTTCACGGCTCCGGAGTTGAGGGCCGGGCAGTAAGCTGCCGAGGTCAGCCTGTAACGGACGCCGGATCCCGGGACCCACTGGAGGACGCCGTACTGGAAGGACTGGCTGCAGAAACCGCTCCGGTCGCAGGCCTCGGCCGTGACCGGGTACCCGAGGGCGCCGTCCTGGGCCTTGCGGGCCGCGTAGAACTGTCCGAGACCACCCCACACCGCCTGGGTCCCGGCGCCGGCCGCATAGTAGATCCGTCCGCGCTGGAAGGACTGGGCGCAGCCACCGCCGCGGAGCCCGCAGCTTTCGGCGCCCGTCGGGTAGCCCAGGTAGCCCCGGCTGCCGCCCAGGGCAAGGTAACGGGCGTTGATGGCGCCCCACACCGGGAAGGTCCCGGCACCGGGGGCAAAGTACACGGCGCCGCGCTGGAAGCGCTGCGTGCAGGCTCCGCCGGGCAGGCCGCAGGTCTCGGCGTCCAGCGGATAGCCGAGATACCCGTTCAGTCCGCCGAGGGATTCATAGGTGGCATTGATGGCGCCCCAGACTGGAAAGGTCCCCTTCCCGGTCACGTTGTAGAGGCTGCCGCGTTGGAATGCCTGCTGGCACACCCGGGGATCGCCCCCGCAGCGGGCGTCCCCGGTCGGGTAGCCGAGATAGCTTGTGACGCCGCCGCCCTTGAGCCAGGCGTCCTCCAGCGCCCCGGTCAGCAGGTGGGCGCCGGTGGCTTTGCTCCAGGCGATCGTTCCGTGTTTGAAGGTCTGCAGGCAGCCTCCGCCGGCCAGGCCGCATCGCTGCACGGCCGTCGCGGGGCCCACGGCTCCAGTGGCGCCGCCGAGGCGCTCGTATTCGACGCCGATGGCACCGGGGACGCGGATGGCCGCCTCCGCGGCAGCTGCCGTGGGCGCCGCCGTCGCCGCCTTTGCGGCAGGCGTCGGTTTTGGCGTCGCGCGTGACGACGCAGTCGGCGTCGGTTGTGGCGTCGCCGTCGGCGTCGGTTGTGGTGCGGCCGTCGCCGTCGGCGTCGGTTGCGGTGTTGCCGTGGCCGGTGCCGCCGGCGACGCCGTGGGCGAGCTGGCGGTGGCGGCGTTGCCTGCGGTGGCCAATGGTGCGGGCTGCGGTGGCGGGGAGCTGTCCGCGGAGGCTCCCTGGGCGAGGCTGGCCGCCACGATGCCGGTCACGGCCGCGACTGCCACGGCCCTCGTCATGATTCGCAGCCGACCCGGCCACGAAGGCCCCGGTCCCCTGCCGCGTCGCTCGCTGGACCCCACAGCTGTCATCGTTGCTCCCGCATCCCCCGGTACGGGGCTGAGCCCCCGTTTCGGGCCTATCCTAACGGACAGCCTGCGGGGAGCCGGCCGGGCACGCCGCTAAACAGCGGGGACCTGCTACATGGCGAGGGACCTGCGCCGGAGTTCGCCGACGACGTCGTGCACTTCTCCGTCCATGACGATTTGGCCGTGTTCGAGCAGGACGCCGCGCTCACAGACGGTGGCCACGAGGTCCAGGTCATGGCTCACGACAAACAGGGTCTTCCCCATGTCCGAGAGTTCCTTGATCTTCGCGATGCACTTGCGCTGGAAGGGCTCGTCACCCACGGCGAGGATCTCGTCGATCAGGAAGACTTCCGGGTCCGTGTGCACAGCGATGCTGAACGCCAGCCGCAGGTACATGCCGGAGGAATAGAACTTCACCTCGGTGTCGATGAACTCGCCGATTTCGGAGAATTCCACGATCGAGTCGAACTTCTCGTCGATCTGTTTTTCGGTCATGCCGAGGATGGCGCCGTTGAGGTAGACGTTGTCCCGGCCGCTGAGGTCGTGGTGGAAGCCTGCGCCGACCTCGATGAGGCCGGCGACGCGGCCGCGCGTGCGCACCGTGCCGCCGTCGGGCTGCAGGACCCCGGAGATGAGCTTCAGGAGCGTTGACTTTCCGGAGCCGTTGAGCCCCATGAGCGCGACCGTCTCGCCTTGCTTCACTTCGAGCGAGACGTGGTTGAGGGCCAGGAACTTCTTGGACAGGTCACCCTTGCGCCCCTTCACGAGCCAGACGAGGGCTTCCTTCAGGGAACGGGTGTGGCGGAGCACGAACTGTTTCCGGACGTCGGTGCAGATGATGGCCACGTGGCCTTGCGGCGTCATGTCAGAGCTCCTGTGCGAAGTGGACGGCGAGCCGGCGGAACGTCAGCTGCCCGACGAACAGCACGGCCAGCGTGATCAGCATGGCGATGGGCAGCCACAGCGTCAGCATGCCGGGGGGCGTTGCGTCGTTGACCAGCTGGTCCGGCTTCAGCGTCGGTTCCCAGAAGGCCCAGTGGAAGACCTCGACGGCGACCGTCATCGGGTTCAGCTGGTAGATCCAGAACCAGTCACCCATCACCTTTTGGACCATCGTCCAGAGGTAGAGGACCGGGGAGGCCCACGTGACGACCATGACGATCATGTCGACGATGTTTTCGGAGTCCCGGAAATACACGTTCATGGCGCCGAACAGCAGGCCAAGGCCCGTGCCCAGGACGGCAACCATGAAGAAGATCAGGACCACCGCGGCGAGCTGCAGCAGCGTCGGCGCCCACCCGACCACCAGGCAGGCACCGACCAGCACCACCAGCTGGGGCAGGAAATGCGCTGCCGACACCCAAACCGTGGCAACTGGGAAGAGCTCCCGGGGCAGGTAGATCTTCCGGATCAGGTCCCGGTTGTCCACGATCGAGCGGGTGGCGTTGGACAGCGATTCCGTGAAGAAGTTCACCAGGACAATGCCGGAGAACAGGTAGATCGCATAGTTTGGCGTTCCCCGCTGAAGGTTCAGAAAGATGCCCAGCGCCACGAAGTAGATCAGGAACTGCACGAGCGGCTTCACATAGGACCACAGCAGGCCCAGCACGGAGCCGCGGTAGCGCACCTTGATTTCCTTGCGCACCAGCAGCTTCAGGAGGAAGCGGTCGCCGTAGACGTCCAGGAGCCCGTGCCCGGATCCGGGCTTGATCAGTTGGTCGGTTTGACCAGCCATCTACCTGCCGTCCTCGGAGTTCGCTTCGAACGTCTTCTTCCACGCATCGATGGAGCTGATCTCGGTGACGGCGCGGCGGTACTGTGCGGCAAGACTGTCCCATTCCCGGAACAGTTTTGCGTGCAGCATGGTCGCTTCGGTCAGCATCGATTTGAGCTTCTTCGGGTCGCGCTGGTACCACGAGGCGCCCGTGCCCTCCGCGTTGGAGACCACCACACTGTCATAGTGCGCCACCCGGTACCACCGGTTGTCGCGGTGGGCCAGGTAGCCCTGGGGCCGTTCGGCGCTTTCTGGTCCCGGCGCCTTGATGAGCTGGCGCGCCACCGTTTTGATGCCCCACGGGATCAGCTGCTTCTTGCTGGGAAGGCCCACGACGGTCCCGCCCATCGGCCCGCGGCCGATCTTGGGCGCCGGGAAGTCATCGACGTCTTCCTTCAGCTGGGCGTCCGGGTACTGCGCCTTCAGCGCGTTGATTTCCGGCAGCTTGGTGCCGAGCACCTTGTGGAGGTCGTCGGGACCCTTCAGGAGGTCCCGCAGCGCGTCGATACGCCCGTGCTCGGTGAAGTACTGCATGGACACGAGGTGCTTGACGTCGGACTGGAAAGATTCGCGCAGCACGCGGCCGCCCTTAGGGTACGGGCTGTGGATCAGGGTGGTGATCAGCCGGTTCCGCGCGTGGAAGTAGGCCTGCCAGCCGACGAGGTCATCCTTGTCGATCCAGGACACGTGCCAGACGGCAGCACCCGGCATCGACACCGTGGCAAAGCCCGCTTCACGGGCGCGCAGCCCGTATTCGGCGTCGTCCCATTTGATGAACAGAGGCAGGGACAGCCCGATTTCCTGGATCACCTTCGTGGGGATCAGGCACATCCACCAGCCGTTGTAGTCCACGTCCACGCGGCGGTGCAGCCACGGTGTCTGGCGCAGGTTCGCGACGCTGAAATCGTGCCGCGTCTCCATGTCGGCATGCGGCAGGGCCGGGACGATCCGGTAGGGGTCCACCACCTCGCCGAAGGTGTGCAGGACGCTGCGGTTGTAGAGGTCGAACATGTGGCCGCCGACAATCGTCGGCTTGCGGCAGTGGTCGGCGAAGGTCAGGAGCCGGACGATGCTCTCGGGTTCGACGACGATGTCGTCGTCGAGCAGCAGGGCGTAGTCGCTGCCGTTTTCGACGGCCTCGAACATGCCCCGCGCGAAGCCGCCGGAGCCGCCGAGGTTGGCCTGGTTGATGACCCGCAGCTTGCCGCCGAGGGCGTCCCGCACAGCGGCGAAGCCCTCCTGGTCCTGGACCTTCTGGGTGCCCTGGTCCACGATCAGGATTTCCTTGACGTTCTCAAGGACCTCCGCGTTCTCCGCCAGGATGCGGGCGTTGTTCAGGCAGAAGTCCGGCTTGTTCATCGTGGTGATTTCCAGGGTCACCTGGCCCTTGGTCGCGGGGCCACCGGTGGCCTGCCACGCGCCGTTCTTCAGGACGAGGTCGCCGGTGCTGGCGGCCAGGTCGAACCAGTACCAGCCGCCGTCGCCGAAAGGCTTGAGCGAGAGCTCGAACGTGGAGGTGGTGTCGCCGTCGACGTGCTTGCCGTCGACGCGCTGGACTGAGCCGCGGGCGTTCGACTTGTAGACGGTGACCGTTCCCGGGCCGGACGTCTCCACGACCAGGCGGATGTCACGCACCGAGGTCCAGCGGCGCCAGTAGCTGGCAGGGAAGGCGTTGAAGTAGGTGCCGAACGAGATCTGCTCCCCGGAGCGCACGCGCATGGAGTGCCGGCCAAGGAGGTCCTCGAAGTGCGCCTCGCGGCTCTCCGAGCTGAACATCTGCAGCTTGTCTTCGAGCAGCTTGGGGGTGCGGGCGAATTCGTCGTTCTCCCGGAGCCGGATGCCGCTGGCGGTGCCTGCGTCAACGTAGAGGGATACGGTGTCGGTCTGGTCCGTCGATGGCAGGATGACCCGCTGAATTGGGTTCCAGCCGGGTGTCGTTTCAGCGGCGCTCATGCGTCCACTCCTCCGCTTTCAATCGTGGCGCCGGCCTCGAAATGCGGCCGGATCTTGTTCTCAAACATGGTCAGGGCAGAGCCGATGGCCATGTGCATGTCCAGGTATTTGTAGGTGCCGAGGCGTCCGCCGAAGAGGACGTCCTTCTCGGCTGCCGCGAGGTCGCGGTACTTAAGCAGGCGCTCCCGGTCGGCGGCAGTGTTGATCGGGTAATAGGGCTCGTCGCCCTTTTCCGCCGCACGGGAGAATTCGCGCATGATGACGGTCTTCTCCGTCTGGTAGTCGCGTTCCGGGTGGAAGTGGCGCGGCTCGATGATGCGTGTGAACGGCACGTCGTCGTCGTTGTAGTTGACCACGGAAGTTCCCTGGAAATCGCCGACGTCGAGGACTTCTTCCTCGAAGTCGATCGTGCGCCAGGAGAGATCGCCTTCGGCGTAGTCGAAGTAGCGGTCGACGGGACCGGTATAAACAACCGGGATGGTGCCGACCACCTTGTCCTTGCTGTACTCGTGCGACTCGTCGAAGAAGTCCGTGTTGAGCCGGACCTCAATGTTCGGGTGCTCGGCCATCTTCTCGATCCAGGCCGTGTAGCCGTTGGTCGGCAGGCCCTCGTACTTGTCGTTGAAGTAACGGTTGTCGTAGTTGTACCGGACGGGGAGGCGGGAAATGATGCCCGCGGGCAGGTCCTTGGGATCCGTCTGCCACTGCTTGCCGGTGTAGTGCTTGATGAACGCCTCGTAGAGCGGACGGCCGATGAGCTGGATGCCCTTGTCGTTCAGGTTCTGCGGATCGGTGCCCGCCAGTTCGCCGGCCTGTTCGGTGATCAGTTCCCGCGCCTGGCCGGGGGTGAGGTTGGCCCGGAAGAACTGGTTGATCGTGGCCAGGTTGATGGGCAGGGAGTAGACCTCGCCCTTGTGCACGCCATAGACCTTGTGAACGTAGTTCGTGAAGGTGGTGAAGCGGTTCACGTACTCCCACACACGGTCGTTGGACGTGTGGAAGAGGTGGGCACCGTAGCGGTGCACCTCGATGCCGGTCTGTTCTTCCTTTTCGCTGTAGGCATTGCCGCCGATGTGGTGGCGGCGGTCGATGACGACTACCTTCAAGCCCAGCTCTGTGGCGGCCTGTTCTGCGATTGTCAGGCCAAAGAAGCCCGACCCTACGATGACGAGGTCAGCGGTCACAAACTCTCCTGATTCGAATGCGGGCAGCCCAATGTTGCGCATTGTCTGCTGCTCTAGCCTACCCGAGGCGCCATTGCAGTCGGCGCCCGGCCCGCATCGCGCGGCCCGCGTGCGGCGCGGGTGCTGAGCGCGCACGGCGCGGGTGCTGCGCATGCGCTGCGTGCTCCGGGGTTGTCCACATAGCCCAATTTCGCGGCCGCAACCAAGCCGACGCGTCCCTAACGTGGGAAGCGGGCCGCCACACGGGAAAGGACGCCCCCTGATGATTTTCCACTGCACGCTCGTGCCGGGCACTGCCCTCCACTGCACTCTCACGCAGGGCACCCACGGGTCTGGATCGACGCCGGAAGGGCAGCTCATCGAGCTCGCCGTCGATGTGCCAGCCCCTTGCACCGGCGCAGATCTGGAAGCTGCCATCGCCCGGCGCCACGGGACAGGTGAACTATTTGTCCGGGGAGCCCCGGTTTCCGCCATGACGGTGGGCGTCGCTCCCCTGGTCCCGGGCGCCGTGCTGATTGACGGTGCTCTGTCCACTAAGGGCTCCGGGTCCACTAAGGGCTCCGGGTCCACTAAGGGCTCCGGGCTTGCGGGCAGTGGGTTTGCCGGCACCGCATCTCCCGGTGGTTCCGCCGCGCGATCCCGGCCCCCGCCCGGGCACCCGAAACCTGCCATGTTGTTGCTCGCCGTCCACAGCGGTCCCGGCGCGGGCACCGTCGTCGCGCTGCGGCGGGGCCAGTTCCGGATCGGACGCAGCGGGACAGAGATCCAGATCCCTGACGCCGCACTCTCCCGGGAGCACGCACGCCTGGACGTCTCGGACTCGGCCGTCACGATCGTCGACCTCGGGAGCGCGAACGGAACCAGCGTCGACGGCCGCAAAGTGCGGTCGGCGCCGGTAACGACGGCGTCCTCGATCCGCTGCGGCGACTCCACCATGTCGCTCCGGCTAGGGCCGCCGACCGAGCCGGACGCTGCGGCGGCCTCCCTGACGGCGTATGCAGGCGGCAGCGTGGCCGAGCCACTTGTTGTCCGCGGCACCGCTGCCCCAGGCCACTGGGCCGCCGTGGTTCTGGCCGCGGTGCTGCCGCTCCTGATCGGCATCGGCCTGGCGCTGCTCACCGGCATGTGGATGTTCCTGGCCTTTACCGCGGTATCTGCCGTATCCGTCCTCGTCCCGGTTCTGTCGGGCAGGCGCCAGCGCCGCGAGCTCGCCGCTGCCATTGCGGCGGCGGTGTTGCGGGACCGGGACCGACGCCGGCAGGCCGCCCCCTCCGCGGCGGACCTTGTTCTTACTTCTGCGGCCGAGGCCTCCGCACCACGCGGCGCATCCCGCGGGGAGCCTCCGGGCATCTGGCTGCGACTCGGCCTTGCGGATCAGCGGGCGAATATCCGGCTGGAACCGCCCGAATCCGGCTTCCGGCCCCCGACCCTGGGCCCGGCGCCCCTGACCTTGGACCCGGCGTCTGCGGTGGTGACTATCCACGGGCCCGCGTCCGCGGCCGCCGGGCTGCTGCGCTCCTTCATCCTGCAACTGGCCGCCTACCCCCACGCCGGCAGCACCTGTGTGCTCCTGCACGGCGCGGCGGACACGCTGCCGTTGGCGGCGCGCTTCCTGCCCGGCGTCACGTTGTCCGCGACTCACGCTGTCACCGCAGCCCGCTTGGCTGGCGGTCCCGGGGAGGGATGTGCCCACGGAGTCCTCATCCTCTGGGACGCTCCCTGGCAAGCCAGGAAGTTCAGTGCCGCGGCCGGTCCGGACGTTGCCGATGAGGACGCGGCCGAACGGGGCGCTGCCGGTCGGGGTGCTGCCGGAACGCGGCCCACGTTGCGGCACTTGGCCACGGCATACGGCTGGAGGGTGATTGAGTATCTACCGGAACAAGGCCACGATCAGCACCCCGGCATCGTCCTCGGCCGGCCCGGCGCCCTCATCACGGCAGACGCCCCACCTGTGGAGTTCATCCCTGATCTTGTCCCGCCGGGCGTCTTTGACCGTTTTTGCCGCAGATTCAACGCCGCCGGGCGGACCCCGGCGGATCTCCCGCCAACCGTCCCGCACCGCTGTGGGCTGGCGGACGTTCTTCCCCTCGCTGCTGCGGATATCTCCCGGCGCTGGGCCCGGAGCGGCTCCGCCGCCGGACTGGGGGTTCTTGTCGGTATGGGAAGCTCGGGGGCCATTCGGATCGATGTGAAGGCGGACGGTCCGCACTTCCTGGTCGCAGGGACTACGGGTTCCGGGAAGTCGGGGTTTCTGCGGACCTTCGCCGCCGGGCTCGCGGCCAGTCATCCCCCGGACCGGGTCAACCTGCTCTTCATAGATTTCAAGGGCGGCTCGGGCCTGGGCCCGCTGACCGGGCTCCCGCACTGCGTCGGCCTGCTGACGGATCTCGGCGCTCCCGACGTGGAGCGCACGCTCGTCTCATTGCGGGCCGAGGTTCGGCGCAGGGAAGAGCTGCTGGCTCGGGTGAATGCGCCGGATCTTGCGACGTATGCGTCATCACCAGGGGACGGCCCGGCCGTGCCCTATCTGGTCATCGTCGTTGACGAGTTCAGGATCCTGGTGGACGAAGCCCCCGACGCACTGTCCGAACTCATGCGGATTGCTGCCATCGGCCGGTCGCTGGGGATCCATCTCATCATGGCCACCCAGCGCCCTCAGGGAGCCCTGAACGCCGACATCAGGGCCAATGTCACCACCTGCATCGCCCTCCGGGTCCAGTCCAGCCTCGAATCGGCCGACGTCATGGGCTCCGGCCTCGCGGCCGCCATCCCCATCGCACGGCCCGGGCGGGCGTTCTTGATCCGCGGCACACAAGCCCCAGAGGAGTTCCAGACGGCCACCATGACGTCCGGGACGGACGCGCCGGCAGAAGGTACAGTCACGGTGCGCACAGTCACGGAGACTTTGACCCGGCCGCAGACAGCCGGCCTCGCGGCCGACGGCTTCCCCGGTCGGCAGGAAGACTCCGGCGCCGCGGCCCGGACGCCGGCACAGGTGGCCGCGCCGCTCATCGACGTCGTTGCGGGCCTGTGGCAGGAACGCGGCGGCCCGCTGCCGCGCCGGCCCGTAGCGGACCCCCTGCCGGAACGATTGCCGTACCCGGGTCCAGGGCAGGCCGACCGGGACCTGATCCGATTGGGCCGGGTAGACCTGCCGGAACTCCAATGCGTCAGGGAACTGAGCTGGAGCCCTGCCCAGCATGGGCATCTGGGCTTCGTCGGCGCCGGGGCCGGCACCAGCGACGCCACTCTGGCCCTCACAGTCGATCAGCTTCTGGCCGGCAATCTGGAGTCGCACCTCTACGTCCTCGA
The DNA here is from genome assembly GCF_003097355.1 of Arthrobacter sp. H-02-3. GTDB lineage: Bacteria > Actinomycetota > Actinomycetes > Actinomycetales > Micrococcaceae > Arthrobacter > Arthrobacter humicola. Next base: position 51,593 of record NZ_PYUI01000009.1, on the reverse strand, counting down.
CGCCACCGGTGCCTTCGTCTCCATCGCGGCGGCACCCCGGTCCGGCGCGGTGGCAGGCCCGCACGAACTCCGACGGGCCGCCAGGGTGCTGCAACGGGTCGCGGAAGAAGTCACTTTCCGGCTCAGTGTGCCGGCGGCCTCGCCCCGGCCCTTACTGGTCCTGGTGCTCAACGCCTGGGGTGCCTGGGTGTCGGCCTTCCGTTCCGGGCCGTTGGCATGGGCCGAAGACCTGGTCCATGACATCGTGCGCGACGGACCCCGGGCCGGGATCACTGTTGTGGTCTCCGGCGAGCGCGAGCTCGTGACGTCCAGGTTTTTCGCCGCATTGCCAAACCGGATCTTCTTTCCCGCGGGGTCCACCGACGAGGGTCGTCTTGCCTGGCCGCGGCTTCCGGCGTTGGAGCCGATCCCCGGGCGCGTCGCCGTATTCGGTGCGTTCGTCCCGGCTCCCGGGGCAACCGGGCACCCGGCCCAGATGTTCGAGCCGATGGCAACTGGCGGGCGGAGCAAGGTTTTCGGAGCCGCCGCGACGAAGCCGTTTCGGGTCGACGCCCTGCCAACACTGGTGACGGTGGGCGAGGTTCTGGCCGGCTGCAGGGCTCCCGGGGGCGGCCCTCGGAGTGCGCCGCCTGCGCCGTCCGTGCGACCCGCGTCCACGATCGCTGCCGCGTCTGCTGCAGTGGATCGTGCAGTGGATGGTGGGGTGCCCGGGACCGCACGGGTCCCGGTCCCGGCCACCGAACTGCTCATCGGGGTGGCCGGAGACGAGCTCCGGCCGTGTGGAATCCGGCTGCCGGCCGGCGGTGTCCTCGCGGTCCTTGGCGGCCCGGCATCCGGGAAGAGCACGTTGCTGGCCGCGCTCCCGGCGATGAACCCTGCAGGAGCCTGGCTCTCACCGCAGCCAGGGACCGATCCCGGCCAATACTGGTCCGCAGTCCATGCCTCCGCGCTCGCTGGCACCCTCGACCGGACTGCGATAGCGCTGGCAGATGACGCTGATCTGCTCCCGCCCGGGGCCAACAGCAACCTGGCGACCCTAAACAGCCTGGGCTGGCGTGTGGTCCTGGCCGCGGGTTTCGGCCCCGGATTCGGGCAACGCGTAACCCTCGCCGGCATCGCGCGCAGCCAGGGACGGGCGGTCCTGATTCGTCCGCGGGGTCTCATCGACGGCGACATGTTCGGCGTTCGGTTCGAACCGGAACAGAATCCTCCGCCAGGACGCGCTGTCGTCATATCCGACGGCCGGGCGACGCCCGTCCAACTGGCTGCAGACCGACTTACCGGCGGCCCGGTCCGCATATCCCCCGGACGGAGGGCCGCACGTGCTGGGCCGCTACAGGACTCGACGTGAGCGGGCGGGAGGTAAGCTGCGGGTCGCTACAGGGCGGGCGGGGCTCCGGCTGCCCGTGACCCGAAGGCGATAACCCGCTTGTCGAACAGGAGCACAATGGCCGTGACTGCGGGAACCACCATGGCCAGTCCGGCGAGCGGATAGCCGCCGGTCAGGGTCGGGAAGCCGATGGTCAGGACGATGAGCTGGGCTATCAGGGCACCTGCCCGCGGCCAGCGGAACCCCCGCATGAGGAAGCGTGCCACGGCGAAAAGCCAGACGGAGGCCGCCAGAAGGAGGCACAGCGTGAAGACGGCGCCCCAGAAGGAGAGTACCGGTGCCCCGGTCACGAGCTGGGTCCCGTACCAGACGCCCGCCAGGAGCAGGGCCGCGGCTTCAAGCGCCACGACGACGGCGATGACGACGACGGCGCGGGGCCGCACGACGGCTGCGGCGGGGTCGCCGGCCTCGCGCCGGAGGGGATTTTCGCCGGGATGCCCCCCGGCATGGCTGCCTGGACTGTCGCCCGCATTTTCAGCGGCATTTTCGCGGGGATCTTCGGGGTTCACGGGGGGCCTTGACACACTGGCACACTACCGGACATAGTCGTCTAGATGTGAGGACGCCGCTACTCAATGTGATGCATCGCTCACGGTCTCGAGGCATTTTGACCTCTATTACCCCTTGTTTACACAGCGTTAACATGACACGCTTAATCCAGATGACCGAGGGGGCCCCAATGGGCCCTTTTCTTATGAAGCCTCTAGTGAATAATTTCACAAAGGCATTTAACGAGTTCCCAGGAATGGAGTGACTGATCAGCATGGATTGGCGTAACCGCGCAGCCTGCCTTGACAAGGACCCGGAGCTGTTCTTCCCCGTTGGAAACACCGGCCCTGCCCTCCTGCAGATCGAGGAAGCGAAGAGCGTTTGCCGGCGCTGCCCCGTTGTGGACACCTGCCTGCAATGGGCGTTGGAGTCCGGCCAGGACGCCGGCGTCTGGGGCGGCATGAGCGAGGACGAGCGCCGTGCCCTGAAGCGCCGCGCCGCACGCGCCCGGCGCGCTTCCTGATCCAGCTGCCGGAGCGCCGGCAGCTACCGCAAGATCCCTGCATCAATGGCCGCGGACCGAAAGGTCCGCGGCCATTGTCCGTTTAAGCCGTTCTCCGCAGTCCCGCGGACCCGGCCGGAGCATGAGCCCGTGAGGGGCGTCCGGTCAACGGGGCCGCGCCGCAGGGCAGCGGCGTCCACAAAAATCACCGTCCCGGTGTGGCGGGCTCAATGGGTCGTAAGGCTCAGGACAATCTGGACTGCGGTTCCGCCGCCGTCCCTGGCCTGCCAGTGGATGGTGCCGCCCAGTTCGCTCGTGACCAGTGTGCGGACGATCTGCAGGCCCAGGCCCTCGACATACGGCGTGTCCGGCAGCCCGACGCCGTCGTCCTCCACCCGTACGGTGAGAAGCTCGTCCCCTTCTTCGGTTCCCGAGCGGTCGGCGACCAGCCAGACCGTGCCGGTCCGTCCCTCCAGCCCGTGCTCGACGGCGTTCGTGACGAGTTCATTGATGACGAGGGCCAACGGGGTGGCGAAGTCGCTCGGCAAATCGCCGAAGAGCCCGGAACGCTGCGTCTTGACCTGTTGCGAGGGTGAAGCCACCTCTGCCGAGAGGCGGAACTGGCGGCCGATCAGCTCATCAAAATCGACGCTCTGGGTCAGACCCTGGGACAGCGTCTCGTGCACCAGGGCAATGGTCGCCACCCGCCGCATGGCCTGCTCGAGACCCTGCTTGGCCTCATCGCTGACCATGCGCCGCGACTGCATCCGCAAAAGGGCCGCAACGGTTTGCAGGTTGTTCTTCACCCGGTGATGGATCTCGCGGATGGTGGCGTCCTTGGTCACCAGTTCCATCTCCCGGCGGCGCAGCTCCGAGACGTCGCGGCAGAGGACCAGGGCCCCGAACCGCTGCTGCTCGTCGCGCAGCGGGATGGCCCGCAGCGAAAGGCTCACGCCGCGTGACTCGATTTCACTGCGCCACGGCATGCGGCCCGTGACCACGAGAGGCAGTGTTTCATCGACCATGCGCCGGTCCTTCAGGAGCCCGGCGGTCACCTCGGCCAGGGACCGGCCCTCGAGGGACTCGCCGTCGCCGAGCCGGCGGAACGCGGAAACCCCGTTGGGACTGGCGTACTGCACGATCCCCTCGGCGTCGAGCCTGATCAGGCCGTCGCCAACACGCGGGGCACCGCGGCGCGAGCCTGTCGGCGAGGCGAAGTCCGGCCACAGGCCCAGGGTGCCCATGCGCAGCAGATCGTAGGCGCACTGCCGGTACGTGAGTTCGAGCCGGGAGGGCATCCGTGAACTGGACAGATCCATATGGGACGTGACGATCGCCAGGGTGCGGCCGTTGCGGACCATCGGGACCGCCTCGACCCGGAGGGCCATGTCGCTGCTCCAGTTGGTCTCGTTGGAGCGTTCGATCGCACGGCTCTCCCACGCCTTGTCGACCAGCGGCTGCAGGTCCGACCTGATCCCCTCCCCCACGAAGTCGGCGTGGAACACCGTGTGCGTGGTGGAGGGGCGGACGTGGGCAAGCGCCACGTAGCCGAGCTCAGGATGCGGGAACCACAGGGCGAGGTCGGCGAACGCGAGGTCGGCGACCATCTGCCAGTCGCCGACCAGGAGGTGCAGCCACTCGGCATCCCCCGGGCCAAAATCAGCATGCTCCCTGATAGGGTCCGTAAAGATTGCCACAGCACCTCCATTTGCGACGCCGGGGACAGGAGCCCCCTAGCGTCGGACGATTGACCTCAAGAGCCTCAATGCTACCGACAGTGAGGCCATGTCATCGGCCTCAAGGGCATTGACCTCGTCGAACATGGACTTCGCCCGGCCCAGCTGCTCCACATTCTGGCCCTCCCAGGCCGCCAGCCGTTCCTCGGCCGGAGTACCGGCCGGGGTGCTCTCCAGTACCGCCGTCGTCATGTCCGAGACGGTGGAGTAGAGGTCGTCGCGCAGGGCTGCACGGGCCAGCGCTTGCCAGCGGTCTTCCCTCGGCAGCTTGGTGATGCGCTCGAGGAGGGAATCGGCGTGGAAGCGGTTGAAGACCGTGTAGTACACGTGGGCAATATCGGCCACGGGCTCCGGGCTGACATGGACGATCTTGGCGATGTCCAGGAGCACGAAGCTTTCGAACAGTTCCGCCCAGCGGTGTGCAAGGTCTTCCGGAAGGTCCCAGCCGCGCGCCTTCTCCAGCCACTCGGCCACGCGGGCACGGTCGTCGCCCCGGAGGTAGTCCAGCAGGCGGGACCGCATGGGATCCATCAGCGGCTTGAATTCTGCCACAATCTCGGCGATGGGACGTGACGCCGAGCCCTGGCCGAGGAGCCAGCGGACGGCGCGGTCCAGGAGCCGCCGGATGTCCAGGTGAACGGTGCTCCAGTGTTCGGTCGGGAACGACGCCGGCAGTTCGTTGAGCTCCTTGACCATGACGTCCAGCTCGTAGACCTCGCGGAGGGCGACGAATGCCTTGGCAACGGCCGATTCCGTGGCCGACGTTTCCTCAATGGCGCGGAACGCGAACGTGATGCCGCCGAGGTTGATCATGTCGTTGGCCACGATGGTCGCGATGATTTCGCGGCGCAGCGGGTGGGTGTCCAGTTCGGCGTCGAACCTCTCCCGCAGCTGCTCCGGGAAGTAGGCCCGCAGCGTCGAGCGGAACCACGGGTCATCGGCGAGGTCACTGTCGCGCAGTGCGGTAGCCAGTTCGATCTTGGCGTAGGCGGCCAGGACCGAGAGCTCCGGGGAGGTCAGTCCCTGGCCCTGTTCCAGCCGCTCGCGCAGCGTGGCCGTGGTGGGCAGCGCCTCGAGGTCCCGCTTGAGGTCCGCGGACTTTTCCAGCCAGTCCATGAGCCGTTCGTAGCTGGGGCTCCATTCGGAGACCCGCATGCGGTCGTTGAGGAGCAGGATGTTCTGGTCGATGTTGTCCTCGAGCACCAGCCGGCCGACCTCGTCGGTCATCGAGGCCAGGAAGTCGGCGCGTTCGGTGCGGTCCAGCTTGCCGGCCGCGACCATCCGGTCCACGAAGATCTTGATGTTGACCTCGTGGTCGGAGCAGTCGACGCCGGCCGAGTTGTCGATCGCGTCGGTGTTCAGGATGACGCCCTGCAGCGCCGCCTCGATGCGTCCGCGCTGGGTCATCCCCAGGTTTCCGCCTTCTCCGACCACCTTGACCCGCAGGTCGCGGCCGTCGACGCGGATGGCGTCGTTGGCCTTGTCGCCGACCTCGGCGTTCGTTTCCGTGCTGGCCTTGACGTAGGTGCCGATGCCGCCGTTGTAGAGCAGGTCGGCCGGTGCCAGGAGGATCGCGCGCAGGAGTTCCGGCGGGCTGAGCTCCGTGGTGCCGTCCGGGAGTCCGAGCGCCGCGCGGATCTGGGCGGACACGGGGATCGCCTTGGCCTGCCGGGCAAAGACGCCGCCGCCTTCACTGATGAGCGACTTGTTGTAGTCATCCCACGAGGACCGGGGCAGCTCGAAGAGCCGCTGGCGCTCGGCGTAGGACGCTGCCTCGTCCGGGGTGGGGTCGAGGAAGATGTGCCGGTGGTCGAAGGCGGCCAGCAAGCGGATGTGCTTGGAGAGCAGCATGCCGTTGCCGAACACGTCGCCGGACATGTCGCCGACGCCCACCACGGTGAAGGGTTCCGACTGGGTGTCGAGGTCCAGCTCGCTGAAGTGGCGCTTGACCGATTCCCAGGCGCCGCGGGCGGTGATGCCCATGGCCTTGTGGTCATAACCGACCGAGCCGCCGGAGGCGAAGGCGTCGCCGAGCCAGAAGCCGTACTCGGCGGACAGCCCGTTGGCGATGTCGGAGAAGGATGCCGTGCCCTTGTCGGCCGCGACCACCAAATAGGAGTCGTCGTCGTCATGGCGGACGACGTCGGCCGGCGGCCTGACCGTTTCGCCCTCGGGCGTGACGATGAGGTTGTCCGTGATGTCCAGGAGGCCACGGATGAACGTCTTGTAGCTCTCGATGCCCTCGGCCATCCAGGCGCTGCGGTCGCTCGACGGGTCCGGGAGCTGCTTGGCGTAGAAGCCGCCCTTGGCGCCCGTGGGGACGATGACGGCGTTCTTGACGGTCTGGGCCTTCACGAGCCCCAGAATTTCGGTGCGGAAGTCTTCGCGCCGGTCAGACCAGCGCAGCCCGCCGCGGGCCACCTTGCCAAATCGCAGGTGGACGCCTTCAACCCGGGGCGAGTAGACCCAGATCTCGTACATCGGCCGCGGGAACGGCAGCCCGTCGATCCGGGACGGATCCAGTTTGAAGCTGAGGTGAGGCTTGTTCTGGTAGTAGTTCGTCCGAAGCGTGGCCTGGACCAGGTTCTTGAACGTGCGCAGCACCCGGTCGGCGTCAAGGGTCGCGACCCGCTCAATCGCTGCGTCCAGTCCGATGAGGACCTCGGCCTCCTTGAGCTGGCGTTCGGCGTCGCTGAGCGCCGGGTCGAAGCGTGCTGCAAACAGGTTGCTGAGGCCCCGCGTGACGTCCGGGTTCGCCAGCAGGGTGTCCGCCAGGAATCCGAAGGAGTTGGTGTTGCCCATCTGCCGCATGTACTTGGCGTAGGCGCGCAGCACGACCACCTGGCGCCAGTGCATCCGTTCGCGCAGCACCAGCCGGTCAAAGCTGTCCGATTCCACGGCACCGGAAACGGCCGCTCCGAAGGAGTCCGCGAGCAGCTGTCCCGTGGTCAAAGGGTCCACCCCGGCCGGGTACTTCAGGCCGAGATCGTAGAGGAAGAAGTCCCGCTGGTCCGCGGTCTCGATCTCAAAGGGGCGCTCGTCCAGCACCTCGAGGCCGAGGTTGTGGAAATACGGCAGGATCTGGCTCAGGCTCTTCGGCTCCAGCATGTAGAGCTTGACCCTGGCGTCTTCCTCCAGCATGGCGCCGGCGCCTTCCGGAAGGTAGACGTGGACGCCGGGCTCTTCCTTGACACCCTCTCCGGCCCGTTCGGCGGCGGCGCCGTACTTCTCGAAGCGGTCGATGTCCTCCAGCGCGTCTTCGATCTCGTAGTCCACCCGGTAGGTGGCGGGGAATGCCTCGGCCCAGACTGCCGCCAGTTCCTTGGCGCGGTCCTCCCTGACGCCGGCTTCCCCACCGTCGGCGCGGGCGCGCAGAACTTCGGAAATGCCTTCGCCCCAGGAGCGGGCGGCCCGGACCAGCCGCTTCTCCAGCTCGTCGCTGTTGACGTTGCTGACATCGGCGTCCTTCGGAAGCCGGATCCGGAAGAAGAGGCGGGCGAGGGCCGACTCGGTCATCCGCGCCTCGTAGTCGATGGACGCGGCGTTGAAGGTCTCGCGCAGCTCCTGCTCAATGCGCAGGCGGACATTGGTGGTGTAACGGTCGCGCGGAAGGTAGACGACGGCGGACATGAACCGGCCGTAGATATCGGGCCGGAGGAAGAGCCGCGTCCGGCGGCGTTCCTGCAGCCGCTGGATGCCGGTGGCGATGGCGGCGAGGTCCGGGATTTCGATCTGGAAGAGCTCGTCCCGGGGGTAGGTTTCGAGGATGCCCAGCAGGTCCTTGCCCGAGTGCGAGTCCGGCGGGAAGCCGGCGTCGTCGAGGACCGCGGCCACCTTTTCCCGGACCACGGGGATGTCCCGGACGGATCCGGCGTAGGCGGTCGTGGCGAAGAGGCCGATGAAGCGGCGTTCGCCGTTGACGTTTCCGGCGGCGTCGAAGCTCTTGACGCCGATGTAGTCCAGGTAGGCCGAGCGGTGCACAGTGGAGCGTGAGTTCGCCTTCGTGATCACGAGGGCGCGCTTCTCGCGGGCCTTCTTCCTGCCGGCCTCGGTGAGGTGCTGGACCTGGCGGGCGTCGGCGCCGGCGCGGAGCAGGCCGAGGCCGCTTTCCTCGCGCAGTTCCAGCACGTCCTCGCCGGATTCGTTGACGAGGTCGTATTCGCGGTAGCCGAGGAAGGTGAAGTTTCCGTCATCGAGCCAGCGCAGCAGATCCTGCGCCTGCCGCAGCTCGGCAATCTGGGCCCGGTTGGCCACCCGGTCCAAGTCCGCGGAGATCTCCAGGGCTTTCGCGCGCATCTTCGGCCAGTCTTCGACGGCGGCGCGGACGTCGCCAAGCACCCGGGAGATGCCCTTGACGAGCTCCTCGCGCTTCTGTTCGCTGACGAGGTCGATTTCGACGGCGATCCAGGATTCCATGTGCGAGGCGTTGTCGCCCTGGGCGATCAGGTGCGAGATGTTCGGCATGGCCGCCGTGTCTCCGCTCGAGAAGCCCAGGTGGGACGGGACGCGCGCCACCTTGACCAGGTCGCCGGTCTCGCGGTTGCGGGTCACCACGAAGAGCGGGTGCAGGACGAGGTGGATGGGGGCGTTCTGACGGACCAGTTCGGCGTTAACGGAGTCCACAAGGAAGGGCATGTCATCCGTGACGATGTACAGGACGCTGCAATCGGCCTCGTCCCGGACGGCGATGTTCGCGATGCCCGGCAGCCGCGTCGCCGCGATCTGGCGGTGGGTATCGGCCCTTGCCGTCAGGACTTCCTGGGGATAGGCCCGGAAATCCTCCTCCGCGAGGTGCTCGTAGTAATCCCCGAGATAGCTCTCGCTACTACCGATCGAAACGGGTTGATCCTCCACGCTGGACCCAGACGACATCGAAACGCCTCCATAAAAGAAGTTCACAGCCGCCTCTTTGCGGCCCTTACGATGACCCTAGCTCTTTGCCCGGCGCTGTGCTGTGGAAGAAAAGCCAAAGGATTTCTTATTTCGCTGGGCAGGTGCACAAACCATTTTGGCGATTGCACGCCGAAGCTCAGATTCAGGGGCGGATTCGAGCAGGAGTGTTCCCGTCAGCAAGGCGGCGTCGCTCGCCGCAGGGTCTGAGGGCAAGAACGCCGACAACGGCACCGAAGGGCCGTATCGCGCCCACGCTTCTCTGAGCTGGCGTTCCGGCGAACGCCCGACGGCGGCGGCCCTGACTTTGTTCATGACAACCTGGGGCGATGCCTGCGGGACGGCCGCCTGGAGCTCGGCCAGGCCGCGGACCAGCCGTGGCACTCCGATGGAGTCGGCGGCCCCGACGGCAAAGACGGTATCGGCCATTTCCAGGCTCCTCAGGGTCGCCGCGTTCCGGCGCGGCGCGCCGGTGTCAAAGCCGAGCTCCTCATCGGCTTCAAGGCAGAAGCCGGTGTCCACCACGGTGACATCCGCGATCTCCCTTGCCCGTTCCAGCACCAGCGTGAGCGCCGCGGCCCGCAATTCCGTCCAACGGTCCGCCCTCGTGATCCCGGTGAGCACGCGAAACGTCCCGGCTTTGCTCGCCACCGTGGTGGCGACCCGGAGCAGGGCCTCGGCGTCCAGCAGGCCCTGGTCGGCCAGCCGGCAGGCCTGGGCCAGTCCGGCAGCCTCGTCGAGCAGTCCCAGCAGGGCGGCCACGCTGGCGCCGTAGCTGTCGGCGTCGACAAGCAGCACGGATCGTCCTTCCGCGGCCAGCTCACCGGCGATGTTGGCAGCCACCAAGGTCCGGCCCGGCGCGCCGCCCGGGCCCCAGACCGCAATGATCCGGCCCGTCCCGGCAGTGCCCGGGGCGCCCGCCACGTGCTCTCCGGAGGGCCGCGCCGCCTCGTCAGGGCCCGAGGACGTGCCCGCGGAAATGCCGGAGGTGTCGCCGTCCGGTGCGGCACTTCCCGGCCCGCCTCCCGTGCCGCTGAGCTGCGCCACGGCCGCTGCAATTCGTGCCGCAAGGGCCGCGGCGTCAACCCCGCGGGCTTCTGCTGCCACGCCGATGGTCCGCAGGCGGGCCGTTTCCCCGGGATTGTCGGTCAGCGCAATGACCACGACGCCCACAGCGGACAGGCGGTCCACGAGAGAGGCCGTCAGTTCTTCGCTGCCCGCCGCGACGACAGCGGCGCGGGCAAGGCCGCTCTGGCAGGCGGCCAGCAGTTCGGCCAACTCACTGCACCGCCGGACAACGGATACGGGACCGTGCAGGCGTTCCAGGCCTCCCACCAGATCATCGCGTGAGTCCCCCACAGTCACCACGGGTATGCTCATCGCCCGGTACCGCCCGGGTTCCACACCACAGCAATCTTGGCCTTGTTGGCCTGCGCCCCCAGCAGTTTCGGCATCTGGGCGTCCGGGACCAGCACCATGACCACAGTCGAGCGGGAAGACCCGAGGGCTGTACTCCCCTCGGTGATCTGGGAAATTTCGGCGCCAGAGAGGAGGAGGGCAGGTTCGCTGAAGCCGTTCCGGGCATCCGGCAGGGCAACCCACACGTCCACTCGGGAGCCCGCCGCGGCTTGGGCGGGAAGGCTTTCTTCGACAGTGACGGCGACGGGTTTGCGGTCCAGCCGGTCGACCTGCCCGACGCTTTCGCGCGGCAGCAACTGGTCCTTGCCGATTCGTTGCACTGCCACGAGGCCGGTATCCAGGCCGGACTCCGGGGTCAGGTAGAGCTGCTCGACCTCGCCGAGACGCACTTTGACCCGGTGCAGCTTGTCAGGTGTCAGCGTCTCGCCGACGGCGATCGGCTCGCGCGCGGCATAGGCTTCAGTGGTCTGGTCCGCGGCACCGACCAGCGACACTACGCCCACCACGGATGCCAGGACCAGCAGGATACCGACGAGGAGCCGGGGATCTTTCCAGGACGGCTTCTTCAAACGGGCCCCTTCGGCTGCCGCGCTTCCACTCATGCGTCCGCTCCCCCTGTCGCCGCCGTCCATTCCCGGGATGCCGGGCACCCCTGGCACCCCTATTGTTACGCCCCGGCGGTCCGGGCGGAAGATGTAGGGCCAAACAGGCGCAAACTGTGGATAACGGCACCAATTGACGCCAACGGTGGCAAAATGGACACATGCCCCGATTCCTGACCCTCGCGGACGTTGCCGAGCAGCTCCAGATCAACTCCCCGGCTGCCTACGCACTCGTTCGCAGCGGCGAACTCAAGGCGATCCAGGTGGGCGGCCGCGGCCAGTGGCGTGTTGAGGAGAAGATGCTGGAGCAGTACATCCAGGAACGCTACGCCGAGGCCAGCCGCATGATCGAAGAGGCTAAGGCGAAGTCCGCCGGGAGCTGACCCCGCAGGGTTGGCTAGTCGACCGCGGCGCTGACGGACCTGATGCCCGCCAGGGCGCCAAATGGGATGGTCACCGCCTGCCGGTCATTCGCCGGACGCCGGCCCCCGCCCTCCCGGGCCAGGGCCAGATCCAGGAAATCCCGGCCAACAGTGTCAATGACGCCGTGGAACGCCGTCTCCACCGGCCCCCGCGAGACAAGAATCGTCACGCGCGCCCGGCTCCTGGCGAGGCCCCGAAGGGCGCTGCCCAAACCTAACCGCCGGCGGACCCTTGACTGTTCGGGCACCGCCAGCCGCGACAAGCCAACATAGTGCACGGCGGCGGCATAGGGAACGAGCACCTGGTGGTGGGGCTCATCAAGGACCAGGGCCTCGCTGCCCGCGTGGCTCAGCACCCCCTCGAACGCGGATCCTGACGTCAGGTGAACGCGGATGCCCAGTCCCAGGGACCCGCGCAGCCGGTCGGCGAGCTCCACCCCCGCCGCGTCCACCAGTGCGCGTTCTGCTATTTCTGCTTCTAAATCCAACTGCTGGCGCGCGGCCAGCTGTGCCTCCATGTCGTCAAACAGGGCGTCCCACCGCATTGCGCCAGCGTAGGCGCGCCTCCCGCACCGGTCAATCCACAGGCTGCGAGCTGCCTCTAGACAAACGTGGCCATCGCGGATCAGACTTCACTCAATAACATCAAACAACATCAAAATGTATCAAATGATGTTGAAGGTCGATGGAGGGTTAGCGATGGACCGGACAACAGGACAGAATCCCCAACCCCGGCCCCGGCAAACGGTCCGGGTCGACGCGGCCATGGCAGCCGTGATCCTGATGCTGGGCGTCTTCCTGGCCGCCACCGGAAGCTTCCTCGTCCAGCGCTGGCACTTAGCCTCCGAACGCCACCAGTCACTGTCCTTCGAGGACCAACTGGGGATCGCGGCGAATACCGCCGGGCTTATCGTCATCACGTGGTGGGTCCTGTCCCTCGCCATCGCCGTCGCTGCGGCCCTGCTCGACCGTCTCGGCAGGACCCGCGCGGCGGCCGCCACGGGGCGTTTCAGCCCGGCATTCATGCGCCGGCTGGTTCTCGCCGCCGTTGGCCTGCAGCTCATGACCGCTCCGATGGCCAACGCCGCAACCGCGCACGACGTGCCGGATCCCGGCCGGCCCGTCCCGGCGGCAGTCTCGGTATCCTGGACACCCGCCCGCGCCGCGATGCCCGCTAGCGCCCCGGAACCTGCCCCGTCTTCGCCCGCTGCCCCGACGCCCGCCCCGGCGCCGCAGGTGCCGGCTACCGGCTCCGCGGTGGATCCCCGGTGGAAACCCCTCAGCCCGGTCGTGGATGCCGGCCCCCTGACGGCACGGCACGTGCGCACGCAGGACACCCCCGGCGCAGCCAGGGAGGTCACCGTCCGGTCCGGTGATTCGCTGTGGAGCATCGCCGCGGCCGCGCTGGGACCGCTCGCGTCCGACGCCGACATCGCCAAAGAGTGGCCACGGCTGTATGCGAACAACCGTGAAGCTATCGGAGCCAACCCCCACTTCCTGCGGCCGGGACAGATCATTGTCCTCCCGCCGGGAATCTAGTGACACGCCGCATCACGCGTCACCCCAGCACGTCAGCACCACATGTCAGCACCAGCTGAGAGATCACCCCGCATCAGCCCCAGCAAAGGAACCGTCATGAATCCAGTCACCGGGATCCGCGCCGCCGCGGCGACCACGCCCGCCTCCGCCCTCCGGGTTGTCTCCGGCACGGCAACACCAGCCACCCGCCCGGCTGCGGTCCCGGCGCCCCTGCGCGTGGTCGACGAAAACCATGAGATTTGTGCGATCTCCCGCAGCACGGTGCAGGCGGCCATCGAAGTCCTGGCCGGCACGCGGCCCGCGCAACAGCTCTCCCGCCGGCTGGACCCCCGGTGCCTGGCGGCCCTGCAACACCGGGCCGCACTGACCCGTCGGGTCGCCTCCGGTAGCTCGCCAACGGCGGGCCGTCTGCACCGCAACCCGTCGGTCCGGTCCGTCCGGGCCTGCAGGGTGTCGGATGACGTCTATGAGGCGAGCGCAGTGGTGGTCGAGGAATCGCGGGTCCGCGCGGTCGCGTTGAGGCTCGAGCGCGGCACCGTGGCCTGGCGCGTCACAGTCCTGGAGATCGGCTGAGCGGCCCGGCCGGGGACCGGAAACGGAAACCCGTCAGCTGGGGGCGGGAACGATACGCAGGCCGGGTTCGAAGCGGAAACCCGGTTTGCCAGGAAAGGAGGCACAACGACAGGAGGACCGGAACAATCGTTCCGGTCCTCCTGCGTTTGCCTCTGCGCCGGCAACCGCGACTGGCGCCTGCGCCTGGCGCCGCCTGCTAGCGCCGCTTCTTCTTCGCGGTGCGGCGGCCGATGTCCTGCGCCGCAGCCTTGGCGGGGTTTCCTGAGCGTCCGGAAGCCTTCGCCTCGATCCGGGTCTGGGCGGCGCCGTCTTCACCGGGGGCGGTGTACTGCAGCTGCGCCGGCTTCTCCGGAGCCTCGAGTCCCGCGGCGTGGATCTGCGGCTCGTGGTGTTCCGTATGTTGGCCGGCGGCGTCCGCCACCACAACGTCCTCGGCCGGAGTCACTTCGACCTCGAGGTTGAACAGGAATCCGACGCTCTCCTCGCGGATGGCCTCCATCATGGCTTGGAACATGATGAAGCCCTCGCGCTGGTACTCCACCAGCGGGTCGCGCTGCGCCATGGCGCGCAGCCCGATTCCTTCCTTGAGGTAGTCCATCTCGTAGAGGTGTTCCTGCCACTTCCGACCGATCACGGACAGGACCACGCGGCGCTCGAGCTCGCGCATGCTTTCGGAGCCGATTGCCTGTTCCCGGGCCTGGTAGACCAGACGGGCGTCAGAGAGGATCTCTTCCCTCAGGAAGTCAACCGTGATGCGGGATTTGCCGCCGGCCTCGTCGATAACGTCGCGCGGCGTGAAGCTCACCGGGTACAGGGTCTTGAGGTTCGACCACAGGAGGTTGAAGTCCCAGTCGTCGCCCGTGCCCTCGGCCGTGGCCGCGTCAATGAACGCGTTGATGGTGTCTTCCAGGAAGTACTGGACCTTCTCGTGGAGGTCATCGCCCTCGAGGATGCGGCGCCGGTCACCGTAGATGGCCTCGCGCTGGCGGTTCAGGACGTCGTCGTACTTCAGCACGTTCTTGCGCTGCTCGGCGTTGCGGCCTTCCACCTGGCCCTGGGCCGAGGCGATGGCGCGGGAGACGAGCTTGGATTCGAGTGCGACGTCGTCCGGCACCGAACTGTTCATCAGGCGTTCGGCTGCACCGGAGTTGAACAGGCGCATCAGGTCATCGGTCAGCGAGAGGTAGAAGCGGGACTCGCCGGGGTCGCCCTGGCGTCCGGAACGGCCGCGGAGCTGGTTGTCGATGCGGCGGGACTCGTGCCGCTCTGTGCCGAGCACGTAAAGTCCGCCCAGGTTGAGGACTTCCTCGTGCTCGTCCTTGACGGCCTGTTTGGCGGACTCGAAAGCCTCGGGCCAGGCGGCCTCGTATTCCTCGGAGTTTTCCTCGGGGTCCAGGCCACGCTTGGCCAGTTCGGCGACTGCGGTGAACTCGGCGTTGCCGCCGAGCATGATGTCGGTACCGCGGCCGGCCATGTTGGTTGCCACGGTGACGGCGCCCTTGCGGCCTGCCTGGGCCACGATCGAGGCTTCGCGGGCATGGTTCTTGGCGTTAAGGACCTCGTGCCGGACACCTTCCTTGGCCAGCAGGCGGGAGAGGTATTCGCTCTTCTCGACGCTGGTGGTGCCGACCAGCACCGGCTGGCCCTTTTCGTGGCGTTCGGCGATGTCCTTGACCACGGCGTCGAACTTGACGGTCTCGTTCTTGTAGACGAGGTCGGCCTGGTCGATCCGCTGCATGTCGCGGTTGGTCGGGATCGCCACAACGCCGAGCTTGTAGGTGCTCATGAACTCCGCGGCCTCGGTCTCGGCCGTGCCGGTCATGCCGGCGAGCTTGTCATACATGCGGAAGTAGTTCTGCAGGGTGACCGTGGCAAGCGTCTGGTTCTCGGCCTTGATCTCGACGCCTTCCTTGGCTTCGATGGCCTGGTGCATGCCCTCGTTGTAGCGGCGGCCGGCGAGGATGCGGCCGGTGTGCTCATCGACGATCAGCACCTCGCCGTCGAGGATGACGTAGTCCTTGTCGCGCTTGAAGAGTTCCTTGGCCTTGATGGCGTTGTTCAGGAAGCCGATCAGCGGGGTGTTGGCGGACTCGTAGAGGTTGTGGATGCCGAGGTAGTCCTCGACCTTCTCAATGCCGGCCTCGAGGACGCCCACCGTGCGCTTCTTCTCGTCGACCTCGTAGTCGGTCTCGGGCTGCAGGCGCGTGACGACCTTGGCGAATTCGCTGTACCAGCGGTTCGTGTCGCCCTGAGCCGGGCCGGAGATGATGAGCGGGGTGCGGGCCTCGTCGATCAGGATCGAGTCCACTTCATCGACGATGGCGAAGTGGTGGCCGCGCTGGACGAGTTCGGAGCTGTCCCACGCCATGTTGTCGCGCAGGTAGTCGAAGCCGAATTCGTTGTTGGTGCCGTAGGTGATGTCCGCGGCATACTGTTCGCGGCGCAGTGCCGGGTCCTGGTTGGACAGGATGCAACCGCTGGTCAGGCCGAGGAAGCGGTAGACGCGGCCCATGAGGTCAGACTGGTATTCGGCGAGGTAGTCGTTCACGGTGACCACGTGGACGCCCTTGCCGGTGAGGGCATTGAGGTAGGCCGGAGCAGTGGCCACCAGGGTCTTGCCTTCACCGGTCTTCATTTCGGCGATGTTGCCCAGGTGCAGGGCGGCACCGCCCATGAGCTGGACGTCGAAGTGGCGCATGCCGAGGGTACGGGAGGAAGCTTCGCGGACGGCCGCGAAGGCCTCCGGCAACAGATCGTCCAGCTTCTCGCCGTCCTGGTGGCGTTCGCGCAGACGGTCAGTTTCCTCACGGAGCTCAGCGTCCGTGAAGGTTTGGAAGGAGCTTTCCAGGGCATTAATGGAATCGGCATAGTTCCGCAGTTGCCGCAGGGTTTTTTTGTCCCCCGTGCGGAGAAGTTTTTCGATAAGTGATGCCACGTGAAGTTGCTCCCAGTCTCAAGCTGCCGAATTCTGGCGTGTTTAGTCTACGGGAGAGACGCAGCGCCGGTGGCGCCTGTTCCCTCTCAGCGGATACTGCTGTCTACCGGTTCAGCCACGGCTTCGGCGAGCGCCGGCGCAAGGTCCCCGGTTGGCGAGACAACCACCCCGCCCAGTCCAAGCCACTCTGCCATGAGCTTCAGTTCCGCGGCGAGTTCGACTGCGGTGTCCTCCGGAGCGGCTGGTTCGGCGTGGGCGGTCCGCACCAGAAGCAGGCCCCCGGCCCGGTCGGCTTTCAGGTCCACCCGCGCGACGATCGCGTCGCGCAGCAGGAAGGGCAGGACGTAGTAGCCGTACCGCCTCTTCGGTTCAGGGGTGTAGATCTCTATCCTGTAGTGGAAGCCGAAGAGCTCCTGAAGCCGCCGGCGTTCGAAGACGAGGGAGTCGAACGGGCTCACCAGCGCGCGGCCGGTGGCTGACCGCGGCAGTTTCGCCTCTACATGGCGGTACAAGGGTCGGTCCCAGCCGGCCACGGTGACCGGCTGCAGCCGGCCAGTGTCCACGAGGTTCCGGACGGCCATGGCGGCTGCTTTCTGGGGCGTCCGGAAATAGTCCGCGAAGCACCGCACGGTCCCGATGCCGTGGGCCCGGGCCGCGGCGTCGATCAGCCGGTCCATCGCGGCGGCAGCATCCGGTGCTTGCGCCGCGGCCTCACCGCCCGGTCCGGGCAGCACCCTGGCGGTGAGGGTGTAGCGCCGTTCGAACGATTCGGTCCGCGAGGCCGCGGAGACCAGGCCTTCCTCAAACAGATGTTCCAGGACCCTTTTGACGGCATTCCAGTTCCAGCCCCATTGGTCCCGCTGCCGGTCCTCCACGTGGCCCAGCCGGGCGGTCAGTTCGGCGGCGGTCAGGGGTTGCCCGGCCGCCAGGGTTTCCAGCACCCGCGCCGCCACGCCGTTGCGCAGTTCGGGGTCCATGGCGTGGGCGCCCACCCATGTGCGGTTCTGCCACTGCACGAGATCGTGGAAGTGGTCCGGCCGGATGAAGCAGGCTTCGTGCGCCCAGTACTCCATCATCCGGCGCGGGTGGGTCCCCGCCATGCGCTGCAGGATGGCGCGGTCGTAGTTGCCCAGCCGGGAGAAGAACGGCAGGAAATGGCTGCGGGACACCACGTTGACGGAATCGATCTGGACCAGGTGCAGCCGGGCAAAGGTACGGCCCACCGCCCGTGCTGTCACGGGTCCGGCGGGCCGTTCCTTGTCCAATCCCTGGGCTGCCAATGCGATCCGCCGTGCCTGTGCCAGGCTCAGCGATGCTTGCACGTCAGTCCCTTCGTTGGATGGTCTGCACCAGCTTATGCGGTGGCGGGCTCATCCTCTGAACGGTAGGCGAGGATCTTCTCTTCCAGATTTGAGTGTCCGGGCTCGCAGGTCTGGTCCAGGGAGATGACCCCGTAGGTCCAGCCGTCACGCCGGTATACGACCGACGGCGCCTTGGTCTCCTTGTCCACGAAAAGGTAGAAGTCGTGCCCCACAAGTTCCATGTTGTCCACGGCGTCATCGAGCGTGAGCTGGGCTGCGGGGAACACCTTCCGGCGGATCAGGACGGGCGAATCGCCGGCCGGGATGTCGTTCTCGACCTCATAGGGCGACTTCTCTGCAGCCGGGACAGGGGCCGCCTGCTGATTTGCCGCCTCAACGTAGAGGGGCTCGTTGGGGCTTGCGGGCTCCAGCGTTGCCGTGGCCTCAGTAACGGACTTTGGGGTGTGCCGGCCGTGATGGACCTTTCTACGGTCCCTGGCCCTGCGCAGGCGTTCAAGAAGCTTGTTGTAAGCGAGATCGAAGGCAGCGAACTTGTCGGCGGCACTCGCTTCAGCGCGGATTACGGGGCCGCGTCCCAAGACTGTCAACTCAACCGTGAGCGATTCTGCGGTCTGGCGGGCCTTGGTCTCCTTGGTGACCTTCGCGTCAACCCTCTGGACCTTGTCTCCCAACGAGGCGATCTTTGAGATCTTCTCGTCGGCATATTCGCGGAACCGGTCTGAGACCGTCAAGTTGCGTCCGCTGATCATGAACTCCATGGTGCCCTCCAAATGACTTCGGTGACACGACGGCGGTACTTCCCGGGGGCCGATCTGACTGACAGTCGAGCCCCTTTCCGAGCCGCTATCGACAGGTACATCTGTTCTTGGTACCCATCTTCGACGTTAGTTCATAGCAACCTGTTATTCATCCTTTTCCGGTTTATTTTTTTACTTCACGCCGGTCGCACCCGCCACGGCGGGGCCGGAGGCATCACCGTCGGCGGTGGCCGGCGGGCGTGTCGCGGCCAGCACAACGGCACCGCCTACAAAGGCCCCTGCTGCCCGCAGCGCACGGGCTGCCTCGGCCACAGTGGCGCCGGTGGTCAGCACGTCATCAACGATGATGCACGTCCGTCCCAGGACTGCCGGAGACCACGGGGCCGCCCTGGCCCGCATGGTTCCCCGCACGCGCCGGGAGCGGGCCCCCCGGCCCAGTCCCTTCTGTCCGCCGGCCCGCCTCAACCCGTTCATTACGGTCTGTGGTGGAAGTTCCGGGGTTCCCCGGCCCGGCGCGGGCCTCGCGGTTTTCCGCAGTGCGGCCACGACGGTGAACCCGGGGATTTCATCGCCCCGAACGAGCCGGCGGAGCAGGAGGTGGACGGGGCTGAACCCCCTCTTGCGGAAGGCGGCGCCGCTGGTCGGTACGGGGACCAGGACGAGTCCCTCCGCCGGCCCTGCCGCGGAGTGCAGGGCCCGTGCGAGGCCCCGCGCCAGCTCGCCTGCCAGCCGCGCCTGGCCGTGGCTCTTGAAGGACAGGAGGCATTGCGCGAGCTCGGCCCGGTACGCCCCGGCCGCCACCACGGGCAGCAGCACAGAGCCGTCCGTGTCGATCAGGGCCGGCGCCTGGGCCTCGGCCCGGAACGGCCTGAGTGTCAGCAGGCGCACCTGCCGGGCGCAGGCGCCGCAAAGTGCAGAGTCTTCCGCGCCGCAGCAGACGCACTCCACCGGGATGGCGAGGGCGAGCACCTCTGCCGCAGCCGCCGCGGTCCGGTCGGACAGCCGCGCCAGCGGCCGCGCGTACACGCCGCGGTGCCTTGCCGGTGTCGGTGCAGCCGGGGCCAGGTCCGGATCCGCGACCGGTCGCCGCCCAGGATCGGGCCCCGCGCGTCGGGGACTGCGGCGGGCCGGCACGTCACGGTGTTCCCCGCCATTTCTGCCCCCGACATTTCCGCCACCGACATTTCCGCCACCGACATTTCCGCCACCATGGGGCGTGTGAGTGATCATTCTCCGATCGTGGACCGGAGACTCGCACGCCAGTAGCACCGCGGGAGGCTATGTGGACAACCCCGGCGGTCTCACATCCGTGGTCAGCCCGGGAAAGACGGGTCGATGGGGCCCTTGAGCTGCGGCGACCAGCCGTTGCCCAGCCTCTGGAAGATCCCTTCCGCGGACTGGCCATAGATCTCAGATGGCCCGTTTCCTGCGCTGAGGGCAGTCAGCCCGGGCCACGACGCCAGCTGCTGCGGCTGGGTGGAGGTCAGGGACAACAACTCGGGAGTGACGGCGTCGCTGGCGGAGGCCTTCATGACCGCGACTGTGGTGTCATCCACCCACACGCCCTGGTCCGGATCCCGGGGCGTCAGAAGCGTCAGGGGTACGGTCAGATCCCTTGGGGTGCCGTCCGTGTTCCGGATGATCCCGGTGATCTGAACCAGGCTTTTGCCGTTCTGCTGGGAAATGACCAGTGCACGCGTGCCGTCCCGGGATATCCGGAACTCCTTGACGGTCCGGCCGGCAAGCCATCCCGGGGTCAGGGTCACGGTGGGTACGTTTCCGCTCTCCGCCACACCGACCGGCCGGAAGGCAACCACTTCGGTGGCGCCGGCAGCGCCCGGCCCGGCGGTCCAGACCCAGTCGTACCGGCCGAACGAAGGCCGGGAGAGGGTGGCCCGCGTGGTCAGGGCCCTGGCCGGCTGGCCGGGAACGATCGAGTACAGCGTTGTGCGGTCGGCGTTGAGGAACGCAGCAGCCTGTGACTCGGCGGATTCCGCCGGCGCCCGCGGCGACAGGGCCGCGACGGACCGGATATCCGGCAGGGGTGAAAGCCGGTTGTTCTCGTACCGGACCAGGTCGTTGTTGCTGACGGCGATCTGATAGCCGGGGACGCTTTCGTCGCGGACCGGAGGCAGGACCGTTCCGTTGTCCTCGACGCGCACCAGATCCTGGTTAGCCCGGAGCTCGACGTTGATGACATCCGGCTGGCTGCGGAACGTCAGGGCCAGCTGCGTTTGCATCCGCAGCCGGTCCTCGTTGGAGGCGTCGACGAGGTCCTTGGCCGTGAGATCCACCTGGGCGGCGCCGGAGACCACGGGCACAGACTCCCGCGCCAGCTTGATGCCCGACGGGAAGGCGCTGACGACGGCGCCCTTGAGGTAGGGGGCCGGGCCGCCGAGCAGTGCGCTCGTCATGGCCTTGACGGTTTTCTTGCGGATGAACCACCGGACATCGGGCACGGCGTAGGTGAAGGTGGGGTCGTAGAAATAGATCGGGTAGGCGCCGTAGATGACTTTGAAGGTCTCTTCCGGAATCGCTGTGCCGTCCGGGAGATCCGAGATCCGCCACTCGCCGTCCACCTGGGTCAGCGTGACGGGTATGTTCTCTGTGGTGCCCTCGGGAAGTTGTGTCGCCACGCCGTCGGCATCCACCGAATAGGCGAGGTCGAGCTGGTAGTTGAAGACGTTTTCGACGCCGGTGGCCACCACCGAGGCCTTCCGGAAAACAAGAGCCCGCTGGTCCGGCTTCCATGTCACCGATGACGCCTGGGTGAGGTACTGCCGGGCGACGGCGTAATCGTCTTCATAGCCGCTTCCGGCCAGGTAGAAGTCCTCAATGACCGCCTCGGGCCCGGCGCCCGGACGCGGCGCTGCCGGGAAGAACACGGGGGCATTGGGGTTTCCGGCGCTCTCATCCTTGCTCTTGCCCACCGGGCCGGAGCGCGGAATCTGGGCGCACGAGGTCAACAGCAGCAGGACGACGGCCAGCAGCGCCGCCCCTACCCTGGTGAATTTGCCGGAAATGGAAACACTGCTCATGCCCTGCCTTCCGTTCCACGGCCCCGGAGGCCGGCCGCGCCGCCGCCCGGGCTCGCCCCGCCGACGCCGGTAGCGCCGTCGCCAGCCACACCGTCCGCCATGAAGTCGTCGGCGCCGGTCCCGCCGTCGGGTTTGCCCTGTGTTCCTGCCGGTGTATCTGCTGCCGGTACCGCGGCGGCCGGCGGCCGGTCCAGGAGCAGCACTGTTCGCTGGCTGCCGGGCCCCGGGAGCCCGACGTTGACCGGTTCCAGCTGGAGCGGAGACCGGGTGATCGGCTCGTCGCGGCGCAGGGGAAGGGTCAGCCGGAAGTTTGACCCGTTGCCCTTGCTCCCCCACGCCTGCAGCCAGCCGTCGTGGAGCTTGGTGTCTTCGGCGGCGATCGACAGTCCCAGCCCGCTGCCTCCGGTAGTGCGGGCGCGGGCAGGGTCGGCGCGCCAGAAGCGGTCGAAGACGCGGGCGGCCTCGGCCGGTGTCATGCCGATTCCGTGGTCGCGCACGGCGACGGCCACCGCGGTGTCGTTGGCGGCCACGGAGATGTTCACCGGGCGGCCCTCGCCGTGTTCAAGGGCGTTCAGGACCAGGTTGCGCAGGATGCGGTCGATCCTGCGGTCGTCCATGTCGACGATGATGCTACCGGCCGGTGCGTTGAGGGTGACGGCGGACCCGTATTCGGCGGCGACGGGCGCCACTCCCTCGATGACGTGGGCGACGAGCTGGACGATGTCCGTGGGTTCGGCGTCGAGAGTGGCGGCGCCCGCATCAAAGCGGGAGATTTCCAGCAGGTCCGCCAGGAGCGACTGGAACCGTTCCACCTGGTTATAGAGCAGTTCAGCGGAGCGTTTGTTGATGGGGTCGAAGTCCTCGCGGGCGTCGTAGAGCACCTCCGCGGCCATGCGGACCGTGGTGAGCGGGGTGCGGAGCTCGTGCGACACGTCGGAGACGAACCGCTGCTGCATTTGCGAGAGCGTGGCCAGCTGGGTGATCTGCTCCTGGAGGCTTGCCGCCATGTGGTTGAACGAGGCCCCGAGCCGGGCGACCTCGTCCTCGCCCTTGACCACCATGCGCTCCTGCAGCTGCCCGGCCGCGAGCTTTTCGGAGACGACGGCGGCGTGGCTGACCGGGCTGACCACGTTTCGGGTGACGTACCAGGCGACGCCGCCGATCATGAGGACCAAAAGGGCACCGCCGGCCAGCAGCACGTTCTGGATCTCGTCCAGCGTCTTCTGCGCCGTGTTGAGGTCATAGATGAGGTAGAGCTCGTAGACGGTGCCGTTGAAGGTCACCTTGTTGCCGACCGCGATGCCGGGCCGGTCCTCGGTCCCCACGGGGAACTGGGTTGACGCCCAGTACTGGTCCTTGCCCGAGTCCTGCACGGCCTTGCGCAGCTCCGGGGGGATGACGGCGATGGTGAGCTGGTCTGAGGCCCGGGATTCGACCCAGCGGTTGCGCGGCTTGGTCTGCTCCGGCATCGCTTCGAAGACATAGCGCCGCTGAATCACGGACCCGCGGCCTTCGACGGCGTTCAGGGTGTCATAGACCAGGGTGATGACGCTGGACTGGTCGGTGACCTGGGCGCCGTCGAACGTGTCCTGGACCTGCTTGACGTTGTAGCGGGTCTCCGACTCGGCCTGCGCAAGCCGTTCCTGGAAAAGGTTATTGGCGATCTGGTTGGACAGGTAGGCGCCCACGACGGCGAACGAGCCGATGGCCAGCAGGAGCGTGGTCAGGACGGTCCGGAACTGCAGCGAACGCCGCCATTTCCGCTGTACTGCGCGGAGCAGGTAACGGATGCCGGGCAGGAGGCTGCCGGCCCCGGTGCGGACCAAGCGCGCGACCCGAACCCCAACGATCCTCGCGCGTTTGGCCCATAGCCAGGTCCGGAAGGCGAGCCCGCGCCACGGTCCCCGACTGCCGGGGCCGGCAGACGGCGATTCCGGCTCCTGGGATTCCGGCTCGCCGGATTCAGATACGCCGGATCCAGGCACGGCAGATTTCGGCACGCCCGGTGCGGCCTCATGGGATGCGGACGATACAGCGGGCGCTTCGCCTCGCGTCATGTCCGGAGTCATGTCCGGAGTCGTGTCGTGCCCGGATTCCGGCCCGGCGGCCTGTGCGACGCTGCGGTCCGCAGGCTCAGGAACCTGCTTTATAGCCGACACCACGGACCGTCAATACAACTTCGGGGGCCTCGGGGTCGCGTTCGATCTTGGACCTCAGCCGTTGGACATGGACATTGACCAGCCTGGTGTCGGCGGCGTGCCGGTAACCCCAGACCTGCTCAAGGAGAAGTTCACGGGTGAACACCTGCCACGGCTTGCGGGCCAGGGCGACGAGTAGGTCGAATTCCAGCGGCGTCAGGGAAATCCGGTCGTTGCCGCGGCTGACCAGGTGGCCGGCGACGTCGATCGTGACGTCTGCGATGCGCAGGGTTTCCGGGGCCTTCTGGTCCCCCGGACGGAGCCGTGCCCGGACCCGGGCCACGAGCTCGGCGGGCTTGAACGGCTTGGGCACGTAGTCATCGGCACCGGACTCGAGGCCGCGGACGACGTCCGAGGTATCCGCTTTGGCAGTGAGCATCACGATCGGCACGTCAGATTCGGCGCGGACCTGGCGGCAGACCTCAATGCCGTCCATCCCGGGCAGCATGAGGTCGAGCAGGACGAGGTCCGGCTTGGAGGAGCGGAACACGTCCAGCGCCTGTCCACCGTCGGCGCAAAAGACGGGTTCAAAGCCGTCATTGCGCAGCACAATACCGATCATCTCGGCGAGCGCCTCGTCATCATCCACTACCAGAATGCGTGCCTTCATAGTTATATATTCCCCCATTGAATTCTCTTTGTCGTATCGGACGGCCTTCCGGCATGGCGCAGGCGGGCGTGCCGCGGCCGCCGGGACCATGCTGGTACGCCGGACGTTGTGACAATTGCCGCGTTGTCCTGCATGCTGTGGACAGGCCCAGTGAACCGGCCCCGGACCGCAGGAGGAACCCGTGAACACCCCCATTTATGAGCGCGCCCTGGGCAGTGACTTTGCCCGACTGCAGCCGGAACTCCAAGCGTACTTCTCCCTGGCGCCGGGATCCGGCCACTACGGCGTCGGCGAGGGGGTGTTCGACGTCGTCGGCTGCCGCCAGGCGTGGCTGCGCCCCCTCCTGCGGCTCACCGCCGGCGAGCAGGCCTTCTTCCCCGACTACGGCGAGGGCGTTCGTTTCCGGATCGAGAACCACGCCCACCTGGACCCGTTCGGCAGGTCAAGCCTGACCGCCCGGCGGGAGATCTTCTTCCCGGGAACCACCCGGCTGTTCCACGACACCACGAGCTTTGACGACTCCCGGGCCAGGCCGGGACTCGTGGACTATGTGGGCCGGTTCCGGCGGCTCGTCACCGACCTCAACCTCAGCGTCACGCCGGAAGGCAGGCTCCGCGGCGTGTCCGAGGCGTCCCGCCTGTTCCTGGGACCCCTGCGGATTCCGCTGCCGGCCGCCCTCGACGCCAAGGCCTATGCCGAACAGTGGTGGGAGCCTCAGGACGGCGGCCGGCACCGCATCCAGGTCAAGGTGATCCAGCCCCAGCTCGGCCTGGTGCTGGTGTACGCCGGCCATTTCGACTACCGGCTCGAGCCCTACCCCGCCGGTGGCACGGCGCCGGGCTACCTGCCCGGGTATGCCCGCCCGGACGGCTGGGAGAGCAGGGTCTGACCCGGCAGTTCCGCCAGTCCCAATAGTCCCGGAAGGCTGCTAGCCGTGGGCGAGCTGGTTGAGCCCGTCAGCCACCTGGGTCAGCCGGGTCAGGACCTCGGTCGCCGCGGCGGGCGAGTGCCGTGCCAGCCCGTCCGACGGCGTGACCCTGAGCGCGCCCAACGTGGATGCGGGAAGACCCAGCTGCCGCCAGGGCCGCCACACGTTTTCCACGACGTCGCGGACCTTGGGCAGCGCCGCGGCGGGGTCTGCCACGTCCAGCGCCCCGGCCCAGAGCCGTTTTCCGGCCTCCACGGCGCCGGCGAGCTGTTCCCACTGGCGCGAGGTCAGTGCCCGGAGCGGGACGGCGATTCCGTCCGCGCCCGCCGCCAGGATCCGCTCAAACGGCGCCTCGACCTCCGAGACGGCCACCACGGTTTCGACGGCGCCCGCGGCGCGGAGAGCGTCGATGACCAGCTGCCAGGACTCGGTGACTTCCCGGCCCGGCACAGAGCGCAGCGTCCGGTACCCGCTGGAGGTGGGAATGGTGCCGGCCAGCACGGAGGCGATGTCCGGCTCGTCGATCTGGACCACGATCCGGGCACCCGGGGCGGCCGCGGCCACGCGCTTGAGGTAGCCTTCCACGCCGGCTGCGAGCGATTCCGCAATCTCCCGCCGGGCGCCGTAGTCAATCAGTGCCCGCTCCCCGTTGTGGAGGTGGAGGCCGGCGGCCAGGCTGAGCGGCCCGCGCAGTTGGATTTTGATATCGTCCGAGGGCGCTTCCTCGGCCCCGATTACGTCCGCGAGGACGTTAATGTCGGTGGACAACGCCGACTTCGCCCGCTGCAGGTCCTTGCCAGGACGGTCAACGAGCCGCCACCCGTGTGGCTGGACGTCGACGGCGAGTTCCACAAGCAGGGATGCGGTGCGGCCCAGGGCATCGGAGCCGACGCCGCGGTCGGGAAGCTCGGCCAGGAACGGCAGGTGAGGGCTGCCCAGTTCACCGCGGATGATGCGGGCGGCCTCGGCCGGGTCCTCGCCGGGCCACGGACCCAGGCCCGTCGCGGTGACTTGGCCGGGGGCGGGCAACGCTGCTGCGGCCATGGCTATGCGTTTGCGGTACGGTCGGCGTCCGCCGGGCCGGCGGCCTGGGCGGCTGCTTGGTGGTCCTCGGCAATGGCCTCGTGGTGGCGGATGACCTCGCCGATGATGAAGTTCAGGAACTTCTCCGCGAAGGCCGGGTCCAGATGGGCCTCGGCGGCGAGGTGCCGCAACCGGGCGATCTGCGCCGCTTCACGGCCGGGGTCCCCGGCGGGAAGTTTGTGCGCGGCCTTGAGGAAGCCGACCTTCTGGGTGGCCTTGAAGCGCTCGGCGAGGAGGAAAACGAGGGTGGCATCGATGTTGTCGATGCTGGAGCGGATCGACAACAGCTCCGCCATCACCGCAGGATCCACCGAACCGGCTAGGGAACTTGCCGCCGGGTCGTAGGAATCGGTGTCAGGAAGATTGAGGTTCTGCTCGGTCATTGACCCAGTCTAGGGGCACGGCGGCTAATGCTTTCTGCTGTTAAGCACCGTTGCAGGCGCGGGCCGCAGGCAAATAGGGAGGCAAACGGGCAGGCAAAGAACCGCGCACAAGCCGAACACAATGTCATGCACAAAATAGGGCACAAAGCCGGACACAAAATGGACATGCCCACCGTTCGTGGCGAACGGCGGGCATGTTCATTGGCGGTGTCCCCTGCGGGCGGAGAACCGGACCGGCCGGCACCGGTCCGGCCGGCACCGGTCCGGCAGGCAGGCTTCCGCAGTTAGCTGTGCAGCACAGCCCGGAAGGCCTCGCGTCGCCTGGCCTGTTCGTCCGGATCCGGAACGGGCAGCGAGGCGATGAGCTTCTTCGTGTAGTCGTGCTGCGGGTTGCCCATGACCTGGTTGCCGAGGCCCTGCTCCACCATCTTGCCCTTGTAGAGCACGCCGACCCAGTGGGAGAGCATGTCCACGACGGCAAGGTCGTGGCTGATGAACAGGCACGCGAAGCCGAATTGCTGCTGGATCTCCTTGAACAGTTCCAGTACAACGGCCTGCACGGAGACGTCCAGGGCCGAGGTCGGCTCATCGGCGATGAGCAGCTTCGGGTTCAGGATGAGCGCCCGTGCCAGGGAGGCGCGCTGGCGCTGCCCGCCGGAGAGTTCATGCGGGAACCGGTCAGCGTACGACGCCGGCAGCTGCACGGATTCGAGCAGCTCACCCACCCGCTTGCGCGCCTCGGCCGGACTCGGGTTGGAGTGGATGATCAGCGGTTCCGCCACGCAGTCGCCGATAGTCAGCTGCGGGTTGAAGGAGGCGGCCGGGTCCTGGAACACGAAGCCGATCTCCTTGCGGAGCGGTTTGAAGGTGCGCTCCTTGAAGTTCAGCATTTCGTAGCCCAGCACCTTGAGGCTGCCGCCGGTGGTCCGGTTGAGGCCGGCGATCGCGCGGCCGATCGTGGTCTTGCCGGAGCCCGACTCCCCCACGAGGCCGAAGACTTCGCCTTCGGACACGGTGAAGGTGACGCCGTCGACGGCCTTGAAGGCAGGGCTGCCCAGCCGCCCCGGATACTCGATGGTCAGGTCTTTGGCCTCGACCAGCACTTTGCCGCCCTGGTGGGCGCGTTCCGTCATGCCTTCGGACGCCGAATTGCGGCCCAGGTGCGGGACGGCTGCCAGGAGCTTCTTGGTGTAGTCCTCCTTGGGCTGGGCGAACAGGACCCGCGAGGAAGCCTCCTCCACGACGTCGCCCTGGTACATGACGACCACGCGGTCGGCGAGGTCGGCGACAACGCCCATGTTGTGGGTGATCAGCACGATGGACGTGCCGTACTTGTCGCGCAGGTCCCGCAGCAGTTCCAGGATTTCCGCCTGGACGGTGACGTCCAGGGCGGTCGTCGGCTCGTCGGCCACAATAAGGCCAGGGTTCAGGGCCAGTGCGGCGGCAATCACGACGCGTTGCTTCTGGCCGCCCGAGAACTGGTGCGGGTAGTAGTTGACCCGTGTCTCCGGGTCCGGGATGCCCACCTTTCGGAGGGCTTCGACGGCCCGCGCCTTGGCCTCCTTGGCTGAGATCTTGTGGCCGCTGGTGTCGGCGTGCGCCCGGATGCCTTCGGCAATCTGCCAGCCGACGGTGTAGACCGGGTTGAGTGCCGTGGATGGTTCCTGGAACACCATGGCGACGTCGCGGCCGCGGATCTGCCGCAGCTTGGCCGCGCTGACGGTGATGACGTTGTTGCCGTTGATCAGCACAGCGCCCTGGCTGGTTGCCGTTTCCGGCAGGAGCCCCAGGATGGTCTTGGCAGTCACGGTCTTGCCGGATCCCGATTCGCCAACGATGGCGAGGACCTCGCCGGGGTTGACCTCAAGGCTGACGTCCTTGACGGCGAAGACGTCGCCGCTGTCGGTTGCGAACGTGACCTTGAGGTGGTCGATGTCCAGGACGGGGCCGGAGCCTGTGCCCGGCCGGTCGATGTTGGTGGTCATGGCATTCTCGCTTCTGCTTCAAGGGCGGCCTGCGCGCCGGCGGTGGAGCCGGGGCCCCCGGCAGGAACCTTGCTTCCGGCTTTCTTGCGGCCCCTGAGCCGTGGATCGTTGAGATCGTTCATGCTCTCACCGACGAGGGTCAGACCGAGAACGGTCAGCACGATCGCCGTACCGGGGTAGACACCGGTCCACCAGATGCCCGACGAGGCGTCAGCTATGGCCTTGTTGAGGTCGTAGCCCCACTCGGCGGCGGAGGACGGTTCGATGCCGAACCCCAGGAAGCCGAGCCCCGCCAGGGTCAGGATCGCCTCGGAGGCATTCAGCGTGAAGATCAGCGGCAGCGTGCGGGTCGCGTTCTTGAAGATGTGGCGGCCCATGATGCGGACGCTGGATGCACCCACCACCTTGGCTGATTCGACGTACGGCTCTGCCTTCAGCCGGATGGTCTCGGCACGGATGACGCGGAAGTACTGCGGGACGAACACCACCGAGATGGAGATGGAGCAGGCAAGGATGCCGCCCCAGAAACTGGACTGGCCGTGGTTGATGACGATTGACATCACGATGGCCAGCAGGAGCGAAGGGAAAGCGTAGATCGCGTCCGCGATCACAACGAGCGTCCGGTCCAGCCAGCCGCCGAAGTAGCCGCTGAGCAGGCCAAGCGCGACGCCGAGGAAGATCGACATCACGACGGCGACGATGATCACGACGAACGCCGTCTGGGCGCCCCAGATCACGCGGGAGAAGACGTCGTAGCCGCTCACCGTAGTGCCCCAAATGTGGGCAGGACTGGGGGGCTGCTGTGCGGGGAAGGTCCCGGACGCGTCGCTGAGCTGGGCAAAGCCGTAGGGGGCGATGATCGGCGCCAGCGCCGCCGTTAGCAGGAAGAGGACAGCCAGCACCAGGCCGGTGACGAGCATGCCGCGTTGCAGCCCGACGCTCGTGCGGAAATGCGAGATGACCGGCAGGCGGTAAAGGAGGGGCTGCTTGCGCCCGCTTACTGTGGTTGCGTTCATGGCTAGTACCTCACTCGCGGATCGATCAGGGCTGCGACGACGTCCACGATGAAGTTCGTGATGGCAACGATGACGGCCAGCAGCACGACGATGCCCTGGACGGCGACGAAGTCGCGGGAGTTCAGGTATTGCACCAGCTGGTAGCCGAGGCCCTTCCACTCAAAGGTGGACTCCGTAAGGACGGCCCCGCCCAGCAGGAGTGCAATCTGGAGCCCCATGACCGTGATGATCGGGATGAGGGCAGGCTTGTACGCATGCTTGGTCACGAGTCGGAAATTGCTGACGCCGCGGGACCTGCCGGCCTCGACGTAATCCTTGCCCAGCGTACCGATGACGTTGGTGCGGACCAGCCGGAGGAAGACCCCTGCCGTCAGTAGGCCCAGGGTGACCGCGGGGAGGATCGAATGCGCCCCGATGTCGCCGAGCGCGGCCATGTTGCCGCTGCGCAGCGCATCCAGCCAATAGATCCCGGTCGGCGCGGCCAGGCTTCCCATGGCCAGTTCGGTCCTCGTGGAGGCCCGTCCCGCCACGGGCAGCCAGCCGAGCCAGACGGAGAAGGTCAGCTTCATCAGCAGACCGGCGAAGAACACCGGGGTGGCGTAGCAGAGGATGGCGAAGAACCGCAGGACGGCGTCGGGTGCCTTGTCGCGCTTGTAGGCGGCGAGGAGGCCGAGGGGGATGCCGACCAAAAGCGCCACGATGAGGGCATTGATGGCCAATTCAAGGGTCGCCGCGCCGAAGGTTGCGAGCATTTCAACAACGGGTCGGCGGTCGGTGATGGTGGTGCCGAAGTTGCCGGTCGCCACCTGCCCAACGTATTCCAGGTACTGAATCAGGATCGGGCGGTCGTACCCGGCATCGTGAATGCGCTGCGCCAGCGCCTCCGGGGGAAGCCTGCCGCCCTGGGCGGCGGTGATGGGGTCGCCGATGACCCGCATCAGGAAGAAGACCAGGGTCACCAGGATGAAAATGGTCGGAATGATCAGGAAGAACCGGATCAGGATGTAGGTCCCCAGGCCCCCACCTGAGGATTTTTTCTTGGACGGAAGGAGTCCGTCGGCGTCGCTTGGCGGCGCCTCTATCAATGTTGTCATTGGTACCTAAGATTGTGCTTTCGCGGCCATGGGCCGGCCGGCGTGAACTGCAAGATGCGGCAATGACCAGCAAAGGCGGGGCGCCTCGAGGGCGCCCCGCCTCGCAGGCTGGTCAGGACAGCAGGGTTGCAGCCCTACTTGGAAACAGTTCCCAAACGGAACTTGAAGGAGGCATCGAGGGTGGTATCGACACCCTTGACGCCGCTGCCGGAAATGGCAACCTGCGCGCCCTGGAGCAAGGGAAGCGTGGAGATGTCCTTGGCGAGGGCATTCTGCGCATCCTTGATCGTGGACTCGCGTTCAGTCTTGTCGACGGTGGTGAGCTGCTTGTTGATCAGATCCGTGACAGTGGGGTTGTTGTAGTGGTTCTTCAGGAAGCCGCCGTCCGGGAAGAACGGTGTCAGGTAGTTGTCGGCATCGCTGAAGTCCGGGAACCAGCCAAACTGGAACAGCGGGTATTCATCGGCGCGGCTGGCCTTGCTGTAAGTCACCCATTCGGTGGACTGCAGGTTGACCTTGAACAAACCGGACTTCTCCAGCTGGTCCTTGATCATGGCGTATTCATCGCCGGAGGACTTGCCGTAGTGGTCCGGGTTGTACTGCAGGTTCAGCGACACGGGCGTGGTCACACCGGCGTCGGTCAGGACCTTCTTGGCCTTGTCCAGGCTGGGCTTGCCGGCGTCACCGTAAGCGTCCTTGAACGACTCGTTGGCGCCGAGGAAGCCGCTGGGAACGTTGGAGTACAGGGGCAGATAGGTGCCCTTGTAGACCTGGTCCGCGATAGCCTGGCGGTCAACGAGGTTGGCGATGGCCTGGCGGACGGCCGTGGCCTTGGCCGGATCGGCGTCCGGCGCCTTCGCACCGAACGGCATGGTGTCGAAGTTGAACGTGATGTAGCGGATTTCGCCACCCGGGCCCACGTTGACCTTGACCTTGGAGTCCTTCTTCAGGTCATCGATGTCCGTGGCGCTCAGGCTGCGGTTTGCGACGTCGATGTTGCCCTGCTGGACGTCCAGCTTCATGTTGGTGGGGTCCGCGTAGTACTTGATCGTGGCGGCATCGTTGGCGGGCTTGCCGAGGACGCCCTGGTAGTCAGGGAACGCCTTGAAGCTGATCAGCTCATTCTTCTTGTACGTGTCGATCGTGTACTGGCCGTAGAACGCCTTGGCCTTGACGATCGAGTCGTCGTCAAGCAGCTTGTCGGCCGGGAAGACTTCATCGTCCACGATCGGCGCGGCGGGGCTGCTGAGGATCTGCGCGAAGGTCTGGTCGTTGGCCAGCTTCAACTTGAAGACGACGGTGTTGGCATCGGGGGCGGTGACGCTTTCCACATTGGCCAGCAGGCTGGCGGGGCCGGCGGGATCGTTGATCTTGATCTGCCGGTCGAAGGAGAACTTGACGTCCTTGGAGTCGAGCGTGTGGCCGTTGGCCCACTTGAGACCCGGCTTGAGCTTGACCGTGTATTCGGTCGGCGAGGTGAAGGACGCGGACTCGGCCAGGTCGGGAACGGGATCGGCGCTGCCCGGCTTCGAGTTGAGCAGGAAGGAGTAAATCTGGTTCATCACCATGAACGAACCGTTGTCGTACGAGCCCGCGGGATCCAAGGCGGTGACCTTGTCCGTGGTGCCATAGGCGATCGGACCGCTTGCCGCGGCTGATGACCCGCCAGTGCCGCCGGACGGCCCGGTGCAGGCCGTCAGTGCAAAGGCGGAAACCCCGGCCAGCGCGATGACGCTCTGCCAGGCCTTTTTGTTCATTGCCATCTGTGAACTTTCTGTTCGATGCGTTCTAGCGCAGCCCGAAGTGAAACGAAGGACTCGTCGGGCGGCACGCTTTGCTGATTCCTAGATTCAACCAGACAATCATTCGGTGAAACGTTGCATTTTGTGAGTTGAGACACAAAATTTACACGATTCGAAGGTTTCTCTCATTTTCTTCAGGATTCCACCCGATTCTTCGGCGGAGCGGGCAGACGACGAAGGGTCCCGCCGTTCGGCGGGACCCTTCAATGGAGTCGGTGTGGAGTACGCCTAGAGCGCGGCCCGCTGCAGCGAGCGAGCCGCGTCGATAGTGGCTTGGCCCAGCACGCGGCTGCCCTGGTAGAGCACCACGGTCTGCCCGGGGGCCACACCGCGCAGCGGCTCCTCGAGGGTGACGACGAGACCGTCCCCGGCCATCAGGGCACGGGCCGGGACAGGGTCGCCGTGGGCCCGGACCTGGGCGAAGCAGTCGAATTCCTCGCCGGTGGCCACCTGCGCAATGGGCAGCCCGGCCCAGGAGACTTTGATGCCGCGGATCTCGTCGATGGCGAGCAGCGCCTCCGGCCCCACCACCACCTTGTTTTCCTTCGGCCGGATCTCCAGCACGAACCGAGGCTTGCCGTCCGCGGCGGGGGTGCCGAGCTTCAGTCCGCGGCGCTGGCCGACGGTGAAGGCGTTCGCGCCCGGGTGCTCGCCGACCTTTGCCCCGGATTCGTCGACAATGTCTCCCGTGGTCATGTCGATCTTTTCGGCAAGCCAGCCGGCGGTGTCGCCGTCGGGAATGAAGCAGATGTCATGGCTGTCGGGCTTGTTCGCCACCGAGAGGCCGCGGCGCTCCGCCTCCGCCCGGA
Source organism: Arthrobacter sp. H-02-3 (assembly GCF_003097355.1). GTDB lineage: Bacteria > Actinomycetota > Actinomycetes > Actinomycetales > Micrococcaceae > Arthrobacter > Arthrobacter humicola. The sequence goes on along the minus strand of NZ_PYUI01000009.1, from coordinate 18,070 downwards.
CCTCGGCCTTGGACGGGGTGTCGGCGAGCGGGAACATCGAGTGCTTGAGCTGCTCGTGGGTCAGCACGCCGAGCACGTAGCTCTGGTCCTTGGCCCAGTCGGCGGCGCGATGGAGCTCGGGATTGCCCTCGGCGTCGGTGATGACCTTGGCGTAGTGGCCGGTGCAGACGGCGTCGAAGCCCAGCGCGATGGCTTTCTCCAGCAGGGCGGCGAACTTGATGCGCTCGTTGCAGCGCATGCACGGGTTGGGTGTGCGTCCCGCGGCGTACTCATCGATGAAGTCCTGGACGACGTCTTCCTTGAACCTCTCGGAGAAGTCCCAGACGTAGTACGGGATCCCGAGGATGTCGCAGGCCCGCCAGGCGTCGCGGGAGTCCTCGATCGTGCAACAGCCGCGGCTCCCGGTTCGCAGGGTGCCCGGCATCCGGGACAGCGCAAGGTGGACCCCGACGACGTCGTGTCCCGCCTCGACGGCGCGGGCGGCGGCAACGGCGGAATCAACGCCGCCGCTCATGGCTGCAAGAACTCGCATACTGGCTTTCTCTAGCTGTCGGGGGGTCTCGCCGGCTCGCGTCGATCGCTGGCACGAACCAGGATCGGATAGCACAAAGCCTGCGGCCCCATTCTACCGCCACGCCGATTCCCCGCCCAAAACCCCTTGACCCGCCTTAGCTCGCGAATCTAAAGTCAAGAGAAGTGATTTTAGATCGTTGAGCCGGACATCGTGCCGAACCGCCGCCGTCCGGATCGGCAGGCCTTTCACAACGGATTCAGACCGTATTCACCCCGGATCAAAACCGGCACAGCGGAATCGAGCGGATCATGGCCAATGACGACATCGTGATCGTGGGCGGCGGCCTGGCGGGCGCCACCGCCGCCAAAACGCTGCGCACGGAGGGCTTCTCCGGGCGGATCGCGGTACTTGCCGCGGAATCCCACCCGCCATACTTGCGGCCGCCGCTGTCAAAGGACTACCTGCTGGCCAAGTCCGGCGAGGACGCCCTGCCGGTGGTGCCGGATGACTGGTACGGAGCGAACGACGTCGAGCTTCGGCTCGGCACCCAGGTCACGGGCCTGGACCCGGCCGGCAGGACCGTGGTTCTGGGCGACGGCACGCGGCTGGGCTACGCCTCCCTGCTGCTCGCGACCGGGGCACGCCCGCGCAGCATCCCCCTGGCAGGCAGCGGGCTCGCCGGGGTCGGCACCTTCCGCACGGTTGAAGACAGCCGCCGCCTGCGCGCCGCGCTCGCCAAAGGCGGCCGGAACGTGGTGATGGTCGGCTCGGGCTGGATCGGGATGGAACTGGCCGCGGCCGCGAGCAGCTACGGCAACACGGTCACCCTGCTGGGCCTCGAAGAGATTCCGCTGGCCGCGGCAATCGGCCCCGAACTGGGCGGCTTCTTCCGCTCACTGCATGAGGCCAACGGCGTGCGGTTCCTGCTGCCGGCCTCGGCAGCAGAAATCATGGGCACCTCCGGACGGGTCACCGGCGTCCGTACCGACACCGGCGAGGTCCTCCCGGCAGATCTTGTGGTCATTGCCGTGGGGGTGGCCCCGGAAACGGGACTGGCCGAGGCGGCCGGCATCGCAGTCCGCAACGGCATCCTCACGGACGCCTCGCTGCGCACGTGGACGGCGGGGATTCTCGCCGCCGGGGACGTTGCCAATGCCCTGCACCCGTTCACCGGCGAGCACCACCGCAGCGAGCACTGGTCCAACGCCCTCAACGGCGGCAAGGTCGCCGCGCGGGCCATGCTCGGCCTTGATGCCGTGCTGGACACGGTCCCGTACTTCTACACCGACCAGTACGACGTCAGCATGGAGTACTCGGGCTTCCCGTCGCTCGTCGCCGGGTCTCCGGTGATCCGCGGCTCGCTTGCGGACAAGTCGTTCATGGCCTTCTGGCAGCGCGAGGGACAGGTGGTCGCCGGGATGAACGTCAACTGGCCCCGCGCCGCCAAGCCGCAAAAGGCGATCAAGGCGCTCATCGGCGCACGCGCCGCCGTCAGTCCTGCCCTCCTCGCGGATCCCTCAGTGCCGCTGGACCAACTCCTGGGCTAGCTCCCGTTCAGCTCCTGCCGGACGCCTGACGCGCCACGGTGCCCGCAGTCTGGATGCTGGACTCATGCCCGGCCATGCCGGCCTGGCGTGCCCGCGCGTAGGCGCCCGGCAGCGCGGCGAGCAGGGCATCGACGTCGGCGTCGGTGGAGGAATGGCCCAAGGTGAAACGCTGCGCGCCCCTCGCCGTGTCCTCGTCCAGGCCCATGGCCAGCAGCACATGGGACGGTCTCGGAACGCCCGCGGTGCAGGCCGAGCCGGTGGAGGATTCGACGCCGGCCAGGTCCAGGAGGAACAGCAGCGAGTCGCCCTCGCAGCCGGGGAACGTGAAGTGTGCATTGCCGGGCAGCCGCCCGGGGCCCGGGGCGCCGCGCAGCACGGCCTCGGGAACGGCGTCGCGGACGCCCTCGATCAGCCGGTCCCGCAGGGCCGCGATCCGTGCGGATTCCTCGGCGAGCCGGCCAACAGCTGCGTCGGCGGCCGCGGCGAAGGCGGCGATCGAGGCGGTGTCCAGGGTACCGGAACGCACGTCGCGCTCCTGTCCGCCGCCATGCTGCACCGGCGTCAGTTTGACAGCCCGGCCCAGAAGCAGCGCACCGACGCCCACGGGGCCGCCGATCTTGTGCCCGGAGATGGACATGGCATCCAGGCCCGTGCCGCGGAAATCGACGGAGACCGAACCAAAGGCCTGGACGGCGTCGGAGTGCACCGGGACGCCGGCACCGTGTGCCAGCTCCACGATTTCGGCGATCGGCTGCAGCGTGCCGACCTCGTTATTGGCCCACATGACGGTCACCAGGGCGATCGACGCCGGATCGCGGGACAGTTCCGCCTCCAGCGCGGCCAGTTCGACGACGCCGTCGGCGTCGACGGGCAGCCAGCAGACGTCGGCCCCCTCATGCCGCTCCAGCCATTCCACCGTGTCCAGGACAGCATGGTGCTCGACGCCGGAGCACAGGATGCGCGTACGGGACGGGTCCTGGGCGCGCCGGGCCCAGTAGAGCCCCTTCACCGCCAGGTTGTCCGCTTCCGTGCCGCCTGAAGTGAAGATGACTTCGGAGGGGTGGGCCCCTGCCGCAGCGGCGAGCGCCTCGCGTGCGTCCTCCACGACCCGACGCGCCCGCCGGCCCGAGCCGTGCAGCGACGAGGGGTTGCCGGTCCGGGACAGTTCGCGCGTCAGCGCCGCCAGAGCCTCCGGGGCGAGGGTGGTGGTGGCGGCATGATCCAGGTATACGGGCACACGCCAATTCTACCCGCGGCCGGGGGCCGGAATTGGTGGGTGTTCAGGCGGCGGGAGCGACCGCGCACCTCATTCCGGCCGCACTCCTCCGATTCGGAATCCTTGCCGCGGGCCCGGTCACGAGGGCAGGATCCGGGCACAGCACTGCCCGGGCCGCGCACTCCCCTGCGCCCTGAGGTCTTCGATGGCGAGCGCTTCCACCCGCCCAGGGTCGATGCCCAAGGCTGCCGAAGCCCCGCCGAGGAAGGCGCCGTTCATCGCACAGACCACGTCCGCGTGGCCGGCAGCGAGGCGATGGAACGGGCAGTTCAGCAGCAGAAGGCCTCCGGCGCCGTCGTCCGCCGGGCAGTAGCCGTGCCCCGCCAGGAAGTCCGCGAAGGGTTCGGCGCTGCCGGGACCGCCGGCGGCTTCCGGCTCCCCCGCGGCTCCGGGCCCGTCCGGTGCGCGGTCCGCGGCGCGAACTGCCGCTTCGCCGGCTGACTTTCCCCTGGCCCGGGCGGCCGCGAGCAGGGCATCCCGGGGCGATCCGCCGTCGTGTGTTGCGGCTTCGACCGCGGAGACGAGCAGTTCGGCGGCGAGGTCATAGTGGCGGTCGGGGACCGACGCTGCCACCTCGTCCACGGCGGAACGGTAGAGCTTCGCGGGCCGGCCGGAACCGGGGCCCTCCCGTCCCCCGAGCTTGCGAAACTCCGCGATCAGCAGCCCGTCGTTGACGAGCCGGTCCAGATGGAACGAGGCGGTGCTCCTGGCCAGACCAAGGGCCTTCGCGGCGTCGTCCCGGCCGACGGCGTCCGGCGCCGAGGCGACGAAGTCGAACAGCCTTCTGCGGTTCTCATCCCCCAGGGACGCGACCGCCGCAAGTCGGCGGCTCCACGCAAGTTTGGTCATGAGACAAGGATATCTCTAAAAACAAGAATCGTTGCTTAATCGGATCGAGCGTTCTAAAATCAGAATATCCAACTTTAGAAGGAGCATGCCATGAAAGCTTCCCCAGCACTCGCCACTCCGGCACAGCAGCTCAAGGCGGACCCGCACCGCCAGGCCTTCCTGTTGTTGCGGACCGTCTTTACGGTTGCGCCGATCCTGTTCGGCCTGGACAAATTCACGAACCTGCTGACCGACTGGACCATGTATCTGGCCCCCGTGGCGACCTCGGTTGTCCCCCTGCCGGCCCAGAGCATCATGTACGTCGTGGGCGGAGTGGAAATCCTCGCCGGCGTGCTGGTGGCGCTGCGCCCTCGCCTGGGATCGGCCGTCGTGGCTGTCTGGCTCCTGGGCATCATCATCAACCTGATCGTGCTCGGCAGCTTCTACGACGTCGCACTGCGTGACTTCGGGCTGCTCGTGGCCGCCCTGGCGCTGAACAGGTTGTCCCCGCGCAAGGCCTCAAAGGCCACAGCTACCGTGTAGGCCGCTGCGCAACGACCCTACGCCAGGACGCGGAGGGCGCGCGGAACTACCTCGATGGTCAGGGGAAGCGCGCCAACCCGCTCGCCGTCGGCGTAGGCCACGACGTTTCCGGCGGTCAGTTCCACCTTCCGGACCCGGCGCAGGTGCACGGCGGGGTGGTCCACGTGCCGGCCGGAAAACACCTTGGGGAACACGGCCAGCAGGCCGGTCCGTGACACGCGGCTGACAATGAAGAGGTCCAGGAGCCCGTCGTCCAGGACGGCCTCCGGGGTGATCCTCATCCCGCCGCCGATCGACTGGCCGTTGGCCACGGAAATCAGCATGGCGCCCTGCTGCCAGCTTTCGCCGTCGGCCGTCACCGTGTAATTGATGGCCCGGAACGACGCCAGCTCACGGAGCATGGCGAGCTGGTAGCGGATCGTGCCGCGCGGCCAGCGCCAGGCATTTGCCCGCTCGTTGACGGCGGCATCGAAGCCGGCCGAAACCACGCCCGCGAACCAGCGGGAGGTTCCCCCGGCGGTGACCCGGCCGGCGTCGATCATCCTTCCGCCGCCGGCCAGGGACTCCAGCACCCGCTCGCAGGCCGCCGGGAGGTTGCGCCGCGGCAGGCCCAGCGCCCGGGCCGTATCGTTGCCCGTTCCGGTCGGGATGATGCCAAGCGGCACATGGCCGCCGATTCCGTCCCCTGCACCGGCTCCGGCGTGGGTCCCCGCGCCGGCGCCGTCCGCGACGCCTGCCTCGACGCGGGCGCCGGGGAGGGCCCCGGCACCGGCGAGCGCATTGAGGCCGAGGTGGACCATGCCGTCGCCGCCCACCACCACGAGGGCATCCACGCCTGAGTCCAGCGCCCGGTCAACGGCCCGGGCCAGTCCGGCATAGCTGTCCTCGCACAGCAGCAGGACATCCGCCCCGGCCGCGCGGAAGTGCGCCGCGGCGTCCCTCCCGGCATGCCGCGCCCGGCCAAAGGCTGCACGGGGATTGACGGCGAGGGCGATGAGCATGCGCTGAATTATGCCAGCCGCCGGGAACCATCCCGGTACACGCGCTCGTTGTTCCTCCAGCCGGTTAAACTGGCCACGTCGGGCGCCCGCGAACGGTCCGGCGTCTTCACCGCCGGCACCATCAATGAAAAGGATTTCTGTTTGACGCAGGGCAGCAGCTCGCATTACCAGGTCCTCAGGATCCCCGTGACGGCGACGGACAAGGAGATCAAGGTCGCGTACCGCAGGGCCGCACGGCTCGCCCACCCGGACCACGGCGGCGATCCCGCAGCGTTCCGGCGCGTCACCCTCGCCTACGAGACCCTCATCGACGCAAAGGGCCGCGCAGACTACGACCGCTCGTACGGCAGCGGCCCGGGCGGCCCCTACGCGACGGCTGCCGACGACGAGGGCGCCCACTTCGACGCCCCGGCCGCGGGCAGCAGGGCTTCGGCCAATGTGCGCCGCCCGAACACGCCACGGAATACCGCGGCGGACGCGCCCGTCTATGTTCCGCCCTTCGACCAGTTTGGCGACGGCACCGCGGTGCCGCTGATTCCCGCGGACGTGGCGCGGCAGCAGGTCCACGGGATGCCCCGCAAACGCGGGATCTTCGGGGCCGAGGCCCGGATTCAGCGGGAGATGCGCACGGTGCAGCTCATCAGCCGGCAGGTACTGACCGCCATTCCGTCGGCGCGTCTGGTCAACGGACTGCAGTCTCCTGCGGACAACAGCCACATCGACCACGCGCTCCTGGCCGGCTACCGGCTCGCGATCATCGGTTCCATGCTGCTGCCGCCCGGGGCCTATGCGTGGAACGGCAGCACATTGACACATGGCGGACGGTCAGTGGCCCCGCCCCAGCTGGCCCACGTTGTGCGCCGGATGCAGGACATTTTCCCCGAGCTCAATGTGACCGGCTGGATTGTTGTCCACAGCACGGACGGCAATCTGCACCAGCCGGTCATCGACCGGCACCGCCGCGCGCCCAGCGGCCAAGGCGGCGCCTACGGGGAGAGCTCGGGGCTGGTCGAGGTGGTCAACGCCGCAGGCCTGGCCCGCGGCCTGAAGCAGTTCCTCAGCTCGGGCCCGGCCCCCAACACCGTCAACGTTTCCGTGCTGGCCCGGCTGCTGCGCGGAATGCACTAGCCCGGCTGGCTAGGATGGGATGGTGTTCCGCATCCTCTTCCACACCCCCGAAATCCCCGGCAATACGGGAAACGCCATCCGGCTGGCAGCCATCACGGGCGCCGAGCTGCACCTGGTGGAGCCCCTGGGCTTTGATTTTTCCGATGCCAAGCTCCGGCGCGCCGGCCTGGACTATCACGACCTCGCCGTGGTGACCGTGCACCCGGACATCGAGGCGGCCTGGGCGGCGCTGAAGCCTGAGCGGGTGTTTGCCTTCACGTCCGACGGCGAAACCACCTACACAGACATCCGTTACCGCGCGGGGGACGTCCTGCTGTTTGGCCCTGAGTCCGTGGGCCTGCCGGAGGAACTCAAGCACAGTCCCCATGTGACGTCGCGCGTCCGCCTGCCGATGCTGCCGGCCTTGCGGTCACTGAACCTCGCCAACGCGGCATCCATCGCCGTCTATGAGGCGTGGCGCCAAAACGGGTTCGCCGGGGCCAAGCTGTAACGGATCTCCCCCGACCGGCCAGCCGGCCGGTCAGGGCCGGCGGCCGACCCGCAGGGAACCCCACCGGGAGCCCGCGCACGAAGAATCCCGCAGGTTCCGCCCATCCGGGCTTCCGGCTGCGCCGAATCCCTTCTGAAGGCCGAAGCGGTTTCTGAAGGCGGCCGCGCGAGCGATCGCCACAGCACATCGTGGCGGGACAACGGAAGGGAGGGAGGAGCGGCGGGTGAGAACAACACATCTGGAGCGGCGCCCTGCCCACGAGGCAACGGCGGCCCGCGAGGCGCAGGCTGACCATACTGGCCCTCGCACTGCGGCTGGCGCCTTATGCTTGGGGGTGATGGAAACTCCGAACGCCCCGAACCCCGAGGCCGCCGCCCCCGCCGGCACTTCCGCCGACATCAACGGCCGGCTCGGCAGTCTGCTGGAACTGATCGCCCAAGGCGATCAGGCAGCTTTCGCGGAATTTTACGGCCTCACCTCCCGGCGGGTATTCGGCATGGCACGCCGGGTCCTGATCGACACCGAGCTCAGCGAGGACACCACCCAGGAAGTCTTCCTTCAGGTTTGGCAGAACGCCGCCAAGTTCAATGCCGCCGCCGGCAGCCCGCTCGCCTGGCTCATGACCATCTCGCACCGCCGCGCCGTGGACAAGGTCCGGTCTTCCCAGTCCGCCACGGACCGCGAAGCCAAGTATGGTGCCAGCAGCCAGGAGATCGAGCACGATTCCGTCTCGGACGAGGTCGGCAGCCGGCTGGAGGCCGAGGCAGTGGTCCGGTGCCTGGAGACCCTCACTGATACGCAGCAGGAGTCCGTGCGCCTGGCCTACTACGGCGGCCTCACCTACCGGGAAGTCGCCGAGCGGCTGAATGCCGCGGTTCCCACCATCAAGTCCCGCATCCGCGATGGACTCATCAGACTGAAGACCTGCCTGGGGGTGAGCTGAATTGGCCGACATGAATGCACATGACAACAACCGCCTCCCCGGCGGCTTCACGGAGCACATCGCCACCGACCTGACGTCCGGCCGCGTCGCGGATCTTGCCGAGGTCTATGCCCTCAACGCCGTCGACGACGCCGAACGCACCGAGATCGAGCATTTCCTCGCCTCCGCACCGGCCGCGGACCGGGATGCCTTCAACGAGCGCGTCCGGCAGGCCCGGGAGACCCTGGCCACCAGCTTCACCGCGGAGGAGGAGCCTCCGGCCGGGCTGCTGGAGCGGATCATGTCCTCTTTGCCGGCGCAGGCGGCAGGGCAGTCCCCCGCCGTCGTAACCCGCGCCGCTTCGGAGCCGCAATTGACGCCTGTGGTCCCGCATCCGGTACGCGACGCCACCGAACTTCCGGTCACTGACGAACTCGGCGCCGCCCGCAAGCGCAGGGAGGAACGCCGCCGCCCGCAGGGCATGCGGAACTGGCTGGTCGGGGTCGCCGCCGCGGCCGTCATCGCCCTGGGGGGTGTGGGCGTCAGCGCGTATGTGGCGAACCAAAACGACCCGCTGAACCAGGTGATGCAGGCCAGCGACGTCCGGCAGGCCACGGTTGACGTCAACGGAGGCGGCACCGCCACCCTGTCGATTTCGCCGTCCAAGGACGCCGCCGTTATCAAGATGAACGGCGTTCCGGCTCCCCCCGCGGGCAAGGTGTACCAGATGTGGCTGATCCCCAAGGACGGCTCGGCTCCGGTGTCCCAGGGCCTCATGGATGCCGAAGCTTTGTCCAAGCCGGCCGTCGTCAAGGGCATTGGCTCCGCCGCGGCCCTCGGCATCACCGTGGAACCCGCGGGCGGGTCCGCGTCGCCGACCCTGCCGACCGTCGCCGCCGCACCGCTGGGCGCGTAGCAGGACAATCCAGCAGGAAAACAAAAGCCGCCCGGGCCGTGGCACCTTCCGTAGAAGGAGCCAGGGCCCGGGCGGCTTCCTGCGTCCAGCGCAGCTGGATTCAGACGCGGCTAGATGACGAGCGAGAGCAGCATGATCAGGCCGAAGCTCACCACGGAGATCAGAGTCTCCATGACGGACCAGGTCTTGAACGTCTGGCCCACGGTCAGCCCGAACAGCTCCTTGACCAGCCAGAAGCCGGCGTCGTTCACATGCGAGAAGAACAGCGATCCTGCACCGATGGCGAGGGCCAGCAGTGCGGCGTGGGTCGGTGGCAGCGAACTGGCGAGCGGTGCCACGATCCCGGCGGCCGTCACGGTAGCGACCGTGGCCGAGCCCGTCGCCAGCCGGAGGGCGACGGCCACGATGAAGCCGAGCACGAGGACGGACATGTTGGTCCCCTCGGCCCAAGCCTTCACAGAGTCACCCACGCCGGCACCGATCAGCGTCTGTTTGAAGCCGCCACCGGCGCCGACGATCAGGAGGATCCCCGCGATGGGGCCGAGGCTCGCACTGATCCTGCTTGTGATCTTGCTGCCGTTGAGCCCGACCGCGTAGCCGAAAGTCACCATGGCCAGCAGGACGGCCAGCGTCATTGCGACGAGCGGCTGTCCGACGAAGTCGAAGAACGTACGGATGGCCGGGGCGGTCTTGGGGTCAGGCCAGATGATGTCCATGACGGCCTTGAGCAGCATGAGCACCACGGGGAAGATGATGGTCAGCAACGTGACCAGGAAGCTCGGCGGGCGCTTGACGCCTTCCATGTCCGCGCCGTGCACGGTGTCGATGCCGCCGGCGACGGCGGGGGCGCCCACGGGCACCCACCGGGCTGCCAGTCGGGAGAAGAGCGGACCACAGATGATCACCGTGGGGATGGCGACGAGGATGCCAAGGGCCAGGGTGGTGCCCAGTTCAGCCTTGACGGCACTGATCGCGATCAGCGGTCCCGGGTGCGGCGGCACCAGGCCGTGCAGCACGGACAGGCCGGCCAGCGCCGGAATGGCGATGCGCATGAGCGGCATCTTCGAGCGCTGGGTGACCAGGACGATCACGGGCAGCAGCAGGACGAGACCGATCTCGAAGAACATCGGCAGGCCGATGATCACGGCCACGAGTGTGATCATCCAGACCAGCTTGTTGCCGGTGGCCTTGGCCAGGAGGGTGTCGACCACCCGGTTGGCGCCGCCGGAGTCGGCGAGCAGTTTGCCGAGCATCGCGCCGAGCGCGATCAGCAGGCCGACTTCCTTCAGGACACCGCCCACGCCGTCTTCGAAGTTGGCGATCACCTTGGCCGGGTCCACGCCGGCGGCCAGGCCCACGAAACCGGAGCCCAGCACGAGGGCCAGGAAGGGGTGGAATTTGAACTTGGCGATCAGTACGACGATCAGGGCGATGCCCAGACCGGCGACGATCAGTAGTTGGGTGTCGATGCCGGTCGCGGCCTCGACGGCAGCCGGAAGCTGCGTTGCTATCAGAGATTTCACAAAAATTCCTTGGTCGGCTGCGGAACGCGGGCAGGCTCAGGGCCTGGCGTCGGCAGCGTCGAGATTAAGTCGGGTGATGATTTCCTGTGCCTCTTCCGCCGGCGTTGCGGAGACGGACAGGGCAATGAAGTTTTCGTCCGCGGTGGGCGCTTCGAGCGCCTCGAACTGGGACTCCAGCAGGGCGGGCGGCATGAAGTGCCCGTGGCGGGAAGCCAGCCGGTCCGAGATCTTGTCACGTGATCCCTCAAGGAACACAAAGACCACGCCTTCGCCGCGCAGGATGTCCCGGTAGCGCTTCTTCAGCGCCGAACAGGTCACAACTCCGGGAGCTCCGGCTTCTGTGTGGGCGCGGATCCAGTCGGCAATGCTTTCCAGCCAGGGCCACCGATCCTCGTCGGTCAGCGGCTGGCCGGCATGCATCTTGGCCACATTCGATTCAGGGTGCAGGTCGTCGCCCTCGGCGAGATCCCAGCCCAGCCTGCCGGCCAGCAGTCCCGCAACGGTCGATTTGCCCGATCCGGAGACCCCCATGATCACGAGAACGGGGTGTTGCGCAGTCTTCGCCATCAAAGTCTGCCTTCCATCAAATAAATATGATTTAAACAGAGGCCAGCATATGGCAGAGGGTGTGCTGCGGCAACACTAGAATCCGGCGATGGTCCCCGGGCCGTTGACTGTGACGACGTGGAAGGCCTCAGCGCTGCGCCCCGCCGGCAGCCCGCCGCGCGCCCCGGTGCTCAGCATGAGGCCGCGGACCGTGCGCTCCATGGCATCGACGTCGGGGTGCTGGCTGACGTGGATGTGGATGGCGGCAAGCTTGCTGTCGACATGCTCCGTGACGTCGACGAAGTGGTTTTCGCGTTCTTCGGGCCCGGCGAAGAGCCAGAGCCAGGGCAGTTTGTAAGCCTCCAGCCCGGACTCGGCCAGTTCCGGGTACGCGAAGGGGTTTTCCAGGGCCGGGTATACGGCGCGGGTCACGGCCTCCCCCACAGCCAGGTGGTCCGGGTGGCTTTTCTGGATCCGGTTCCAGTTGCGCTCCGGATGCATCGACAGCACGACGTCGGGCCGGAGCTGGCGGATCAGGCGCACCACTTCACGCATCACCTCATGCGAAGGTTCAAGATAGCCGTCGCGCTGGTGCAGGTAGTGGATGTCCGTGACGCCGACCAGGGCGGCCGCGCGCTGCTGCTCCGCGATGCGCAGGCGCACGATTTCGTCGCGCTGCGCGGGATCGAAGCCGCCGGCGTCGCCGTCGGTCATGATGCAGTAGCTGACCTGGACTCCGGCGGCGGTCCAGGCCGCAATCGTGCCGGCGGCGCCGAAATCAATGTCGTCCGGGTGGGCCGTGAAACAAAGCACCCGCTCGATCCGGGAAGTCTCCGGATCGAGCGGGCTCTGCGCCGGGGCGGCGTTGGTGCTCATGGGTCAGCCTTTGCGCTTTTTGATTTCTGCGGTGGCCTGGGGCAGCACCTGGAAGAGGTCGCCCACAATGCCGAAGTCCGCGATCTCGAAAATCGGCGATTCGGCGTCCTTGTTCACGGCGACGATCACCTTGGCGGTCTGCATGCCGGCCTTCTGCTGGATGGCGCCGGAGATGCCCGCGGAAATGTAGAGCTGCGGCGAGACGGTCTTGCCGGTCTGGCCGATCTGCGCGTCGTGGCCGATCCAGCCGGCGTCCGTGGCGGCCCGCGAAGCGCCGATGGCCGCGTCCAGGGCGTCCGCGAGTTCCTCCAGCGGGCCGAAGTTGCCGTCCACGCCCCGGCCGCCCGCCACGACGATGCGCGCCTCGGTCAGATCCGGGCGCCCGCTGGCCGGCTTTTCGTTACGTGCCGTGACCCGGGCGGCGGCCGCGGTGGCGCCGGCCGGAAGCTGGACTGTGACGGCGTCCGGCGCCGTAGCGGACACCGCAGGCTCCGGCGTGACGCTGTTGGGCTTTACGGTCAGCACGGAAACGGGCGTCGTGGCCTTCGCGGTGGTGGTGTAGGACCCGGCCAGCACCGACTTGTGCGCGGTTCCGTCCGGATCGACCGCCACGACGTCGGTGATGACGCCGGCGCCGAGCCTGATGCCGAGCCGGGCGGCGATCTCCTTGCCCTCCGCCGAGTTCTCGGTCAGGACGACGTCGGCTCCGGCCGCGTCAACGGCTGCGGCCAGGAACGCCGCCTTGGGTCCCACGAGGTAGTCGTCGAGGTCTGCGGCGGACGGGCGGTACAGCGCCTCGGTGCCGTAGGCAGCCAGGGCCGCGGCGGCATCTGCATGCAGCTCGCCGTTGACAGCGGCAACGGTCTCGCCCAGGGAGCGGGCGATCGTCAGCAGTTCCAGGCTCGACTTCTTTAGCGCCTGGCCGGGGTTGTCGATGAAAACGAGTACTTTTGCCATGTTCGGATATTCCCCTTTAGAGCAGCTTCTGGGCGGCCAGGAACTCGACCAGCTGGATGCCGGCGTCGCCTTCGTCGGTGATGATGGTGCCGGCCGTGCGCGGCGGGCGGGCCTCGGCGGTCTCGACGGCGGTCCAGGAGCCGGACTTGCCCACCCGGGCCGCGTCGACGCCGATGTCGGCCAGGCTCAAGGTGGTGATGGTCTTCTTCTTTGCCGCCATGATGCCCTTGAAGTTCGGGTACCGGGGGTCATTGATCTGGTCCGTAACCGAGACGACGGCCGGCAGTTCAGCCTCAACGGTGTCCGCGTGCGTGTCGCCGTCGCGGCGGGCGGTGAGCTTGCCGCCGTCGAGCTCCAGAGACGCCGCAAAAGTCACCTGTGGAAGCCCCAGCCGCTCGGCGAGCTGCGCCGGGACCAGCGAGGTCTCGCCGTCCGTGGAAGCCATGCCGGTGATGATGAGGTCCGCGGGGGCGTCCGCGCCGAGGTGGCGGATGGCGGCGGCCAGTGCCAGCGAGGTGGCCGCGGCATCGGACCCGGCCAGGGCCTCGTCGCTGAGGTGCACGCCTTCCGTGGCGCCGATCTGGAGTGACTTCTTGACCGCGTTGACGGCAGCTGCCGGGCCCATGCTCAGGGCGATGACCTTGTTCCCGGCCGCTTCCCCGCCGCGGGCCTCGATCAGCTGCAGGGCCGCCTCGAGGGCGTACTCGTCCAGTTCGGACAGGATGCTTTCGGAGCGGTCCGCGGTGTTGCCCTCGCCAGTGAGGTGGCGGTCGAACTGCGCATCCGGGACGTGCTTGACCAGCACAATGATTTTCAGGGTCTCTTCCACTGTGTCTACAGCAGCCTTCCATGCGGGTGGATAGCCGCCCCTGACGGGGTCATGGCCACGGAACGCCCGGTAGCCGGGCTCTTCCTAGCTAACCATATAGCTGCCGGGCCGCGCGGCCTGGGTTAACGCCTGTGTCAGCACCGTGCATGCGTCATGGAGGCGTCGTGCAGGTTCCCGGAACGGCAAAGGCCGGGCGGCACCTTTCGGTGCCGCCCGGCCTTTCTGCTGTACGTCGGCTACTGCTTCTATTGGTCGGCAGCAGTGCCGAGGGTTACATCGACTTCCTTCGGCTGCCCGCCGCGCAGCACCGTGACCTTGACCGTGGCCCCGGCCGGTTGTTCGCGCACCGCGGCGGTCAGCTGGTTGGGATCGCTGATGGTCAGGTCCTGGAACTTCGTCACGACGTCGCCAACCTTGATGCCGGCCTTGTCAGCGGCGGAGCCGGGCTCGACGGTCGCGACCTCGGCGCCCACCGAGAATCCGGAGGAGGACGTTCCTGCCGCCTTGGCTTTCACGCTCACGCCGAACTGTGCGTGGGTGGCCTTGCCGTTGCTGATGATCTCCTGGGCCACGCGCTTGGCGTTGTTGATCGGGATGCTGAATCCCACGCCGATGTTGCCGCTGCTGCTGCCGGTGGCCGAGTCGCCGCCGGCGGAGGCGATCGCGACGTTGACGCCGATGATTTCGCCCTTCGTGTTCACCAGTGCGCCGCCGGAGTTGCCCGGGTTGATGGCCGCGTCCGTCTGGATGACGTTGATCGAGATGGATCCCTGGTCAGCGGTGCTCTGGGTCTGGCCGCCGCCCGGAGGTGCGAACTGGAAGCCCTGGTCACCACCCTGGGAGTTGTCCGCCCCGCCCTTCGGCGCGGCCGAGGATGCCACGCTGATGGTCCGGTTCAGGGTTGAGACGATGCCGTCGGTGACGGTTCCGGTGAGCCCGAGCGGCGAGCCGATGGCGACGGCGGTGTCACCGACGTTCAGCTTGTTCGAGTCACCCAGCGTGGCCGGGACCAGTCCGGAGGGGTTGTCGATCTTGATCACGGCGAGATCGGAGAGCGGGTCGGTACCGACGATCTTCGCGGAGTAGACCTTGCCGTCGCTGGTCCGGACCTCCATGGTGGCGTTGGCGGCCTTGCCGTCGAGGGTTACCACGTGGGTATTGGTCAGCACATGGCCGTCCGTGTCGAGGATGATGCCGCTGCCGGTGCCGCCGTCGCTGCCGCTGGTGGCCTTGATGGTCACCACGCTGGGGGAAGCTTTCAAGGCGGCGGCGCTGATGGCGTTGACGTCGTCCCTGTTGTTGACGATCACCGGCCCGGCCTGGCTCGTGTTGCTCATGGAAGCTGTGGAGGTACGGTCGGCCAGCAGCGCGTTGCCGCCCGCCACCACGCCGCCGCCGATCAGGCCGGCCGCCACGATGCTGGCGATGAGGACAGGGACGCCGAACGCTGCCTTGCGCTTGGGGGCGTGGGCGGGGTTGTTCACAAAGCTCGCGCCGGGGGCATAGGCCGACGTCGGCTGGTTGCCGGGGTGGGCGCCGTAGGGCGCCTGGCTGTACGGGGAATGTGCTTGCTGAGCCTGGCCGTACGGGGGCTGGGCAGGCTGGGCGTGACCCTGGCCGGGCTGGGCGGGAGCGCCGTACGGGCCTGCGTGCGGCGCGGGGGCACCGAACTGCTGGGTGTCGGCACCGGGGTGCTGTGGCTGGGAAGTCTGGGCCGGGGCCGGCTGGTGCTGCGGGTAGACCGGACGCGGCGCGCCGTCCTCGGCGCGGTCCAGCCGAAGCGTCGGGTTCTCGGGTGCCGGGCTTCCGGGTGCCGCCTCCGGGGTGTGCGCGCCATTCGGCTGCGCGGAGGCATTCGCCGGGGCGCCCTCCTGCGGTTCGGCCGGTCCCCGGTTCTGTTGTGTCGGCTCCGGTGACGCACCCGGCACTGGGTTCTCAGTCATGAGACTTCCTTTCATCCTCGTCTGCCTATAACTATGGACGCTCAGACTGATACTAGAGCGAACATTTGCTGGGAGGTTCCTGAACGGATGGACAGCGGTCCGTAGACCCATGTTTGCAGGCTTAAGCGCTTTTCGCTGGTGGCATATTCCCATTGGTGGACTGCCATTTGGGTGCACCATAGAATCAAATGGAATTGCCACAGCGACCTGCGGCTTTACATCTGCGTGGGGGCGCTGCTGCATTCTGTGACGGCTGGTTCGACCGAACCGGTCCCAGAAGTGCTGAAGGGTTGCACATGCGGTCTAAGTTGAATCGTTTCCTCGCCGTCCTCGGCGTGGCCGGATTGCTGGCGCTTCCCGCCGCACCGGCCCTGGCCGAAGACCCGGTGACCATTCCGTCAGGGCAGAACATCGTGGACAGCGCGAACGTGCTCGGCAGCCGCAAGGCCGAGGTCCAGGACGCCATCCAGAAGCTCCTGAAGGACCACCATTACAACCTGTACGTCGTGACGGCAAAGACGTTCGAGAACCCCACGAACCCTGAAGCCTGGGCCGTGGCCGTGGCCAAGAACACGGGCATGGGCAACGCCGATGTCATCCTCACCATGTCCGACGACGGGCACTACTATTTCTCCCCCAGCTCGGCCAGCGAGATCTATTCCAAGAAATCCGCAATCACCCGGAACGCCATCGTTCCGAACCTGGCCGGCGGAAAGCGCGACTTCGCGCAGGCGGCGATTGATACTGCCGCTGCGGTCGGCGACGCCGCGGCCGGGGGCAGCGGCACTGTGCCGTCCGAAGCGGGGGCGGGCAACGGCGTCCTGGTGGGAGTCGGTGTCGTGGCCGTGGGCGGAGCGGGGGCCTACCTCTACTTCCGCAGCCGCCGCAAAAAGGCCGCCCAAGGTTCCGGCGCCTCCGGCGGAACGCAAGGTGCCCAGCCGGACCCGCTGGCGGGCCTTAGCGTGGCAGAGTTGCGACGCAAGAGCGATTCCCTGCTCATCGAGGCCGACGACGCCATCAAGTCCAGCGAACAGGAACTTGGATTCGCCCAAGCCCAGTACGGTGACTCCGCGGTGGGAAACTTCACCAAGGCACTGCAAGAGGCCAAGGCCCACATGACGGAGTCCTTCAAGCTTCAGCAGCAGCTCGATGACCACATTCCCGATACCGAGGAACAGCAGCGGAACTGGCTCGGGGAAATCATCCGCCGTTCCGAAGCCGCCCTGGCATCGCTGCAGGAGCAGAAAGCGGACTTCGATTCCCTGCGGGAGCTGGAGAAGAACGCCCCCGAGGCCCTCGCCGCCGTCGGCGCCGGAGCCGCGGAAGCCGAGGCAAAGATTGCCAGCGCCGAACAGTCGCTGACGGATCTGCGCGCCAAGTATGCCGAGAGCGCCCTGGTCCAGGTGGCCGACAATATCAAGCAGGCCAAGGAACGCCTCGACTTCGTGCAGAATGCTTCCACCGCGGCGAAGGAAAAACTCGCCGCTGGCGAAAACAGTCTCGCCGCCGTGGCCGTGCGCGCCGCGGAAGAAAGCCTGCACCAGACAAACGTGCTGATCGGCGCCATCACCAAGGTGGCCGACAGCCTCGGCGAGGCGCGCAGCGGCCTGGAAACCGCCGTCGTCGATACCGCCCAGGACCTGGCGCAGGCCAAGGCGATGATCCAGTCCGGCGCCCATCCGGAACTTTCGGGACCGGTCGCTGCCGTGGAAGCAGCCCTTGCCCAGGTCAAGGCGGAAATCCAGGGCGGCAAGATCGATCCCGTCGCCACGCTGGAACGGGTGACAGCCGCGCACCAGACCCTCGATGAGTCGCTCAGCGGAATCCGCGACCAGCAGGAACAGGCGCGCCGCGCTCAGGCCTCGCTGCAACAGACCATCACATCGGCCCAGGCCCAGATCAGCGCGACGTCGGACTACATCACCGCCCGCCGCGGCGGGGTGGGCACCGAGGCCCGCACGCGCCTGGCCGAGGCCCAACGGAACCTGGACTACGCGCTCTCCATCTCCCGCAACGACCCCGTGACCGCACTGCAGTACGCGCAGCAGGCCTACGCTCTGGCGGCCCAGGCTGCGCAGCTGGCACAGTCCGATGTTGACCACTTCGGCGGCTACGCCAATCAGGGCTACGGGCGCGGCGGGATGTTCGGCGGCAGCGGCGGCGGGGGTCTCGGCGGCGCGATCCTCGGTGGAATCCTCATCAACTCGATCCTTCATGGCGGAGGCGGGGGT